>CAVVRN010000019.1:0-326895 GCA_963750605.1 Candidatus Bathyarchaeota archaeon | reverse complement strand
AATAAAATTATGTCACTCAAAAGGAATCTGAGTGCTTGCTGAAAGACCAAGAGCTACCCTGAAGGTTTAGGTGAAGTTGAGTTTTTCTTTGTTTGCTTCTTCATAGAAGCCAAAAAACTAGCACTCGACTTATTGCCGTCTGCGCGAACAACTCCAATGGATCGAAGCGGAAAGCATGCAAAAAGCGAACAAGGAGGATTCGATCTGCAAAATTTTTCGAGGGTTCAGGGTCATTTGTCATAAATTTTTTGCGGTGACCAATAGTTCGTATAACAATTTTTTGTTCATATAGTTGGTAGATTATTCTATAATCGCCTACTCGGAAAGATTTAAGTTCACTTAGACGCCCCACTAACTGTTTACCAGTTAATGGTTTCTCTTCTAGAATCTTGAGTTCCCTCAGAATTCGAATTTGGGTTTGTCTATCCAAGTGCCTGAGTTTCTTAAGAAACTCTAAAGTGAAAATAATCTCAAAGCTCTTTTTCATCGATTTTCAGTTCTTCCAGCATTTCTTTGTAGCTGAGTACCTTGTTTTCTTTGAGGTCTTTTTGGCTCCTGTCAATGCTTTTCATTAGTTTCTCGTCACTTAAGACCTCTAATGTTTCTGTAAGCTCTTCGACTACACTGCGAAGTTTAGGAAGCTCATCCGCTATTACTTTGAGATTTTTCTTGTCTTCATCTGTAAAAACTACTTCAACCATTGTTGGTCACTCAAATCCTCAATTATTTTATACGGTTGTTTGTATTAAGATTTCTCTAAATAATGTTAAATCTTAACTGTTACTTTGCAGGGGGCTTGAATCTGCAAATCTGCGTGAAAGACTTTATTATACGGGGCAGTCAAATTTTAAACAAACTTAGCTTATTTTCATAAATGAGTTCAGAATAAGCATAAAGTGCTGCAAGTTAACTTGAAGCCGTCCGTTAAATCGATTGGGTGAAAACATTAGAGTTGGGAGTGAATTTTGACAAAACACAATTCACTTTCTCAATAACTCCACCAAGTAAAGAAACATTGACTAAATCCAGTCAAGGTTTCTTGTCGATAAACCTTTTATTGCTAAAACATCGCAAGAGATAGTATGAGTAGCTTAAAGAAAAGTTACGCTTTGTTCCTTACAGCATTAATTTTAGTTTCAATTGTTTCTTTTCTCAATTCCTTCTCTTTTGAATTAGCTCAATATGAACCATCAAATTTTGCGATAAGCATAACAGCTTCAGTCAATAACTACTCATCGACCTGTGTATTTGGGGTTAATAATAATTCAAGTACATTATACGATGCCAAATATGATTCATTATCACCTTACCAAGCATCAGGTATTCTTGCTTACTTTTACTATTATAATCAATCTTCAACGTTTACAACTGCATTGTCACAATATATTGTTCCTTCAAATGGGAGCACTATTTGGCGGCTAGATATTTACAGCATTGACCAAGCGGGGACTCTAACCCTTACTTGGAACAATACCTCTATCGACTCAATGGCTTTGAAAGACCCTATTTTTCTTAAAGAATACGCCAACATGAATGTAGTAAATAGTTACTCATTTAACATAACGTCTGGCGGTGTTGCTAACTTTAATATAATTTATGAAACATCAACACCCGAAACGGCAACTCCATCTACAACCATTCCCGAATTATCTTGGTTGGTAATTGTGCTTTTGCTTTTGTCTTTGTTCTCTGTTGCTGTGATTCTGAGGCATCGAAAAACTCCAAATAATCAGCCAGACGGGTCAAGAAAGCTTGACTAATTTTAGTCAAGAGAGTTTTACTGAAAACCTTTTAGGGATAGTTAATCATAAGTTTTTTTGGTAAGATGAAGAAAGTATTAGCTGTATTGTTAATGCTTTGCTTGGTGTTATTAGTTGCAAATATTAATTTATGTAAAGCATTCTCCATGGTTCACCCTACAGTAATTTCTATTTACATTAAAAGTGATGGCAGTATTGAACCTGCAGATTCACCTATAATAAATGTGGGTAACAATGAGTATCTTTTAACTGAAAACTTGTCAGCAGTAACTGACTCTCTTTCTAACGGTATCATGTACAATATTGTAATTGAAAAAGATAACATAGTTTTTGATGGTGCAAATCACGCTATTGCTGGGTCAGGTTCTCAGGGTATCGAAATTTTTTACAGAAATAATGTAACTATCCAAAATATTGTTCTTTCAGGTTTTGATGCAGGCATAAATGTGTTTGAGTCTTCAAAAGTGAATATTACGCATGCATTTATATTGGATAGTGATTTTGGAACACTATTAACAAACTCTAGCAGTGTTGTCGTTGCAGAGACCAAATTTGCTGATAATAGTAATAATTCAGCTATAAGTATGACATCCTGTACCTCTTCAATTATTTATAACAATATTATGTCTGGTACTTCAATGGATGGAATTGCACTGAGCCTGCAATTCTGCTCAAACAACTCTATAGTTGCAAACACTATGACCAATTTTTCTGCTGGTATAAACTTTGTAAACTCATCCAACAATTATTTCTTTGAAAATAATATGCTTGGTAATAAGATACAAGCCCAAGATTTGCTGACTACTGAAAGCTACCAAAAAATAAATGATATAAATTGGCAATTGAATGAGGGGATACCACCTGAATATCAGAACTATATTTTACAATTTTCAACTGATACTTGGAATAACAATTATTGGAGCGATTACAATAGTAACGGAGCATATGTAATTGACCAAAATAACGTTGACCATCATCCGCTTACTCAACAAGTCAACATTTCTGCTCCAGTCCCTTCTCCAACAATAAGTGATTTGATTTCATTTTTACCGATTCATATAATCGCTGTCATTGTTGTCTTAATGGTTATCGTTGTTTCACTATTGTTTTTTAGAAGGCATCGAAAAACCACGAATCCATGATGCAGATTATGTCTGCGAAATGTATTTCTTTTCCTAATCTGACTGCAATCTAAGATTAGGCGACAAAAACAGATGCACGTATTCGTTGATGAGTCCGGAGACCTTGGCTTCACAAAGAAGGCAACCAAGTTTTTCGTGGTAGCTTACATAGAATGTGAATCGCATCTACGATTACAAACTGAGTTAAGGCGCCTCCTAAAACAGCTTCACCAGAAGGAGAGATACTCGGTTCTGAGAAATGAACTTAAGTTCTCTCGCATGGACGCTTACTGCCGAAAATATGTTCTGGAAAAGATAGCTAAATTAGATGTTAGTTTGGGAGTTGTCGTTATGAACAAAGCTTGTGTGAACTCTAATTTAAGAAAAGATCCCACAGTTCTTTATAATTGGAGTGTTGTTCATAATATAATGTTGTCCCTGCTTCCCAACATCGCAGCAGGAAACAAAGTACACATGATTTTCGACAAAAGCCTCCCAACTTGGAGAATAATGGAATTCAACGCTTGCGTGGAAAATAAAGCAAGTTATTTGCTATCCGAAAAAGGAGCTGCCTTTTCATCAGACGCCATCTCTTCTGAGCATGTTTCATCTGAATTAGAACCTTGCCTCTAAGCAGCTGATACCGTAGCGGGCGCCTATTTCCAAAAATATGAACACCAAAACGATGAAATATATAAAAATAATCGGGGGAAAAGTCGGCCTGTTCAAGTACTTATGGAGAAAAAAGATAACGCTTTAAGGAATATAAACAAAGTCTACTTTGCTATTAATATTATCTCAGGGCTTTTCATCAACGCATTCGCATAAGCACTAGCAGGATTACTCTTTAGCAAACGGCTCAACTACATCAAAGAAGTCCCAACCCAACTACTATCCCGAATGGAAGGCATCGTTACAGAAGCAGCAAAACAAATAATTACTTCAGACTCTACAGCGGCATCGCAAACTCTACCAACCTCAGTTCCAGTGACATCGTCGACATAATGAACTTTCAGTTGGCAATTAGATTCTCAGAACAACTGGAAATACATCATCTTCATATCTTTTTCTTTCAGGTCAATAGGACACTCTTGAAAACCGCATTCTTTATAAAACCTTATTCGGGATTCGCCTTTTGTAACTAAAACTATGAATCGGCACCCTACTTCATCTGTTAACCTTTGAACTAATCCTATGCACCAAAGAATCATGGATTTTCCAACGGCGCGTCGTCTAAGCTTACTATGTACTGCCAACCTTCCTAACAAAAGTGCTGGATAACGTTTCTTGTCATAAACATCTACTTCTAATTTAGTCATCCTAACGCCAATGGAGCCCATGGCAACTGTGATATATCCTGCAATCTTGTCATCATTAAAGAAAAGGTGGGTAACACCCATGCCTTCGTTTTGGTATTCTAATGCCTCTTTGTGAATAAACTCATCTAAGCCAAGTTCATCATTATTATTGCATTCGAATCCTGAAAGATCTGTTTGTGCATCAAGTTTTTTTACTGAAAAATCGCTTAAATTAAATTTGTTAGATGACATTTAATGGCTCTTTCTACGAATTATCCCAGTTTCTATTTTCGTCTTTTTGTCTTGGCAAAAACAGCAGCGCCTTCTCGCATCATCTGTTTTTGAACATCGGTAGGGGGTTCCCTAATTTGTTTTTCAAATGCACGGGCCGCATGCCCTTCGAGGTCTGGAATGGGATAAGGCTTCACGTTCAGAATCCTTCTATGTATTTCTGTGGTACACGTTGGCTTAAGAATTTTGCGGTGCCTTTTTTGGCTTCCGAGTTCCATATGATTGTCCCACATATCTTATATATTAAGAAATTGTTTTTAAGCATTACACACTTTAAATTCTCAAATTAAAACGTAAGCGACCCCTATCCTAATGCTCCCATCCCACAAGTGCGGGCATCATTGCCTCGGATAGGACTTACTCGAAGTTACATAATAAGAATAATAAGTTATTAAAAAGTTTGTGGTAGCATACTCTACACGCACAACATCTTTCAGAAGTGGCATCAGTCAACAAAGTTTAACCTAAAATTTTATAAGAGAAATCAATCAACAAGAAAATTGGCGATATTGGTGTTGTTAAAATACCTAATAATTGGACTTGTTATCGCTTTTATAATTGGAGTAACAGCAGGGTATATTCTATTGAGCGGTAATATTTCGACCTCAAATTCAAATTCTAACCAAACAAAAGCTTTCTTTCGTTCTTCATCTCCAGAGGAACAAAACTGGTTTCTTTACAATTACATGCCAAACCATGCAGGGCCTTACTCAATAACTCTTATAGATAATACAACAAAGCCCATATACAATGTGATAATCGACTATAACATGTGGCTGCAATTTAACAACGGTTCAGTTGTTGTAGATAATTATTCCCTTCCTGCCGCTGGAAATATACAGCCAAGTGGCTCTGTCTATATCGACCATTGGCAAATTCCAACCCCTTCAACACAAAATAACCAATTCCAATTACCAGCTAACTGTACGTGGATTAAAACAACAATCAAAGATATCTATGGTTACTATTAATTTTCATTCCAAAATACCTTCTTTCTCTTTATTGTTTTTTAGAAGGCATCGGAAAACCACTAAACGATAATTGCTCTTATGCAATTTAAAAATCTTGAACGAAGTTTAGTTGTCACAGGGTTTTTGTTTTAGTGGTTTTGAAAAAAAAATTGTTCAAACTTAGATTTCTCGGGGGTCCATTCTTTTTATGCCAGGAATGCAGTCGAAGGCGGTATCTGTTGAGATTATTATGTGATCTTCAATTTGGTTAAGTGCTGTCGCCGCATAGTAAGCGTCAAAGATCGATGTAAATCCGTATTGTCTTATCAATGCCAAGGCAAGGAGGTCGATTTCGTAGGTTGTGTCAAGAAAAGTCAAGTTATCTATGGCAGTGAGGGCTGCTCCTCTGGCTATGAGTTCATCTGAGGAAACGCCTTCCGCTTTTGAAACGTAGTATATTTCGTGGAGTGTTTCTCTTGAGGCGTAGACTGTGCCGAATTCTCCTTTTATAATTCTTGATATGAGTTTGTTTGCAGCGGTTTTTAACCAGTCTTCTTTTTTGACATATGCATATAGCATGTCAGTTTCAATCATCAAAGTTGATGTCGCCTTTTTGCTCGGTTCACTGCGTCTTCTGTTGCGGATTCTTCAGCAAGGTTTTTGAGGTCTCTGTGTTCTTTGTTTGTGGGAAGCCATTTTTCTGCTTCTTTTTGTGGAACCTTTGGGAGGGGTATGGTGACGAAAAAGGAGCCGGCGGGTATGATTATTGCTCTGGATTTTCTTAAACCTAACTTTTTTGGAATAGTTAATCTTCCTCGCTCGTCGATTTCCACAACGGACATAAATATTCCCTCAATAATACAATGTACCCGTAACTTAAAAATTTACCCCGTATAACAGTTATTGCCCTCAATTAAGAGCACATCTAACGCAACCACCAGTAATCATTGGAGCCATGCTTTAATTGCTGTTGCAATTGTAAAGAATAGAAAGCAAGCCTTTCTGGTCAAGAAAATTTGACTGCATTTAGTCAAGATTTCTTGTCGATAAACCTTTTATTGACAAAACATCGCAAGAGTAAGTATGGATAAAATCGGCAAAAGGTTCACATTAATTCTAATTCTGTTAGTTATGTTGGCTGTTGGCTTTTCAAACCCAGTATTGCCAGTTAAGGGCCAATATTACTACGCAAGTATCCATGTTACTTCACCAATTCAAAACCAAATTTACTCCACCAATACTATTCCGTTGAATTTTACTATGGATACAAACATTGTGAATCAATCCGTTTATAGTGTGGCTTCTTTTCTTTGCAATCTTGATGGTAACAGGGATTATACTGGCGGAACCGCAATTTCTATGAGTGGCATGCCTGATGATTTTTTTCAACCAGTTCCCAATACCTATAACACTACGATAAACGTGCCTAATGGCAATCATTTGCTTTGGGTTCAAATTGATTTTATGGTTAATGACACATCAAAATTTCCCAAATACGCCCCAACTGTGGTTGAAAACTTGTCTCAAATAGTCAGTTTCACAGTTGATACAACGAATACGCCACAGCCCTCGACATCACCTAGCCCAACGGTGACAGTAGACCAACCATGGTGGAGAACGATTGGAATAAACCAGCAAACTGAGTTCACAGCGCACGTAGTAGGTGGGATGCCCCCATACACTTTCCAATGGTATGTCACTTACTTAGACCCGTCTTTGCAACCTGAGAACTGGAGTACAGTTGCTGTACCAAACTCCAATACATCAACATTCAAATTTTCTGAGTCCACTCTTGGAAAATACGGCATTTCTTTGCAGATAAATGATTCAAATGGAGAAAGTGAATACCAGTCTTTTCAGCCGATGGGAATAGTTGTTACTGTTCAGTCGTTACCAGTAGCATCTCCATCTCTAACCCCTACAAATGCACCATCCTCAACTGTTCCAGAGTTATCTTGGTTGATAATTCTGCCTTTGCTCTTGTCAATGCTCTCAATTGCCGTGATACTCAGGTATCGAAAAACCACCAATCAAGTCTAAAGAAAAAAGTATAAACCTAAATTTAGCTGAAAAGCTTGATAAACTTAACTTTATCCAAGTTCTGACTAAATTTTCTTATGTTTTGCTGTTGTTTTAGGGTTTTTTTCGGTAGAATCTTTTTTTGTGGGCAAGCTGGTCTGCTGCGCTCTTTATACCTGAAAATGAATTCTGAATTTTATTTTCGCGATTTTCTCCTCTTAATGCTTCTTGGAGGTGATTTGGTTGGTTGATGAGATAGAGGTATCTGAGAATAAGGAAGCCCTGATCGTTTTGGCTGGCACAGTTGTGGGCGCTGCTACTACATTTGTTGCTTCTTTGCCGATTCCGCTGGAGATTAAGGCGCCGGCGACTGCGTTAGCATCCACTGTGACGGGCGCGATCTGCTTTACTGGAAGAACAAAGTCAACAAGCAGTAGCAGCCCCTTTTCTTTTTTGTTTGGGGAAATTTAGTTGTTTCTTAGCCTAAAAGCGTACTGCCAATTCATGATCGACCAAGCGACCAAAGGAAGGATGAACTGTTTATTTTTCAAGAAAAACAGTAAATTCCTCTTCAGATAACCCGGATTGACGTAATATCGATTTTAAGGTTCCTTTCTTTATTTCTGGATGAAGGGGAACGATAACTATGTAGAAGCTATTTTGAGTTTTCTTTTTAAGTCTAACATGACTTCCTTTTCTGCCTACTACTTGAAAACCAGCTTTTCCCAGAGCTTTGACTACTTTAATTCCGGATACAGGCTTCAGCCTTGGCATGGGTTTCAACGCTCAATGTGGTGAGAATTGGCGATTTATTTATTGGAATTTTGGCGTCTTCATCCTCAAAATACAGGTCGATTGCCTCATGCAAATTAGCTAAAGCATCTTCTACGTTTTTGCCTTGACTGGCTATATCCAGTTCAGGACTCCAAGCGATTTGCAGTTTACCTTCATTCCAGATTATTGCTGAAAACGTAATTTTTTCGCCCATTAAATAGCCCTAAGAGTATTCTACTACAGAGCTAAAAATAGTTTACGCTTAGCTTACCTGACTCTGAAATGCCGCCAGCGCCACAACCAGCGTAGCAAAAAAAGTCAACAGGCGCCTGACACCTCAAAGCAACACATGGAAACGACGAGTTCGTTGGGATAATTGAGGATAAGGTTGCTGCATTTAAGTTTCTTTGGAGAAAATAGAATTGCGATCCCCATCCTAATACTCCCATCTCACAAGTGCGGGCATCATTGCCTCGGATAGACTTACTTGCAGTTACATAGTAAGAATAATAAGTTATTAAAAAGTTTGTGGTAGCATACTCTACACGCACAACATCTTTCTGAAGTGGCATCAGTCAAGAAAGTTTGACTAATCCCAGTCAAGATTTCTTGTCGATAAACCTTTTATTGCCAAAACATTGCAAGAGTAAGTATGGGCCGTTGTGGTAAGAGCTTTGCTTTATTGCTTGTTATAACTTTCATAATATCTTTAGTTATTCTGCTTCCTTCTGTTAAGGCGCAGGTTCAAGGCGTTATAACGATAAATGTTGATGGCAGTATTGACCCTTCGACTGCACCAATCCAGCAAACAGGTGATACCTACACCTTGACAGGTAATCTACAACAAAGTCTGTTTGTAAAGAGAAGCAATATTGTGCTTAATGGAAATAATTATGAAATAATGCAAGGCGAAGTATCTTTAAATCAGCTTACAAACGTGACAATAGAAAATTTTAAGATTGCTGGAACAACAGAAATAGGTCCCTTTGAGAGTATTTCTTTGGTTGACACGTTAAACAGTATTGTTGCCAATAATTCTATAACAGGTATCTGGAGCATTATAGCAATGAACGCTGAGACGTTTACCGGAATCTACGTTAAAGGCGGCGGGTCAAATACTTTTGTTGGAAATAATTTGGTAAATAATATGCAAGGAATGGTTTTCCAAGATACCTCAAATAACTTAATTGTCGGCAACAATGTAACTTGTGGAACTAACTCTGAAAACATATACAGTGAACCCGGCGGAGTCTTTTTTGGCGATTCTTCGAACAACACCATCTACCACAATAACTTTAGGATTAGCGTTGGAGGACAGGCTGCTGATTCAGGCTCTGTTAACTTTTGGGATGATGGTTATCCAAGCGGTGGCAACTACTGGAGCGACTACCAAACCAAATATCCACATGCTCAAATGATAGGCGATTCTGGGATAGGAAATGTCTCCTATGTTATAGATTCGCAGAATAAGGACAACTATCCTCTTTTGGCACCTTTTGATTACAACCTTTACTTGTTTAGAACGACCAAGCCAGAGATTCAACTGCTGTTCTCAGAAAATCAAAACTTCTCGTCAAATAATGTAACTTTGAGTTTTACGGTTGATAAGGCAACTTCTTGGATAGGTTATAGTCTTGATGGGCAACCAAATGCAACTGTATCAAGCAATTTCACTATCACTAACTTAACAAACGGTCAGCATGACATAGCAATTTACGCTAATGATACGTTTGGAAATATGGGTGTTCAAAAAGCAAACTTCAATGTTAAACTGTCAACAACTTCAGTCAATTCGCCAGTTACAACTCAAACCCTCGTCATAATTGCAATTGTTGCAGTCATTGCAGTTCTCATTGCTTCCCTGCTGCTTGTTTATAGAAAGCATCACAAACTGGTCAAGAAACTTTAACCTGCCAATCCAAACAGGCATTAGGAAATTAATGCAGGTGCTAAGGTGTGGTTCTCGTAATAGCCAAGATTACTATATGAAAAGTATGTTTGCCCTCCCCAATTTATACAACCGTGCCGCATAAAAAGTTGATTTGGTTGGAATTTCATTGAAATAGCAAATCCCGTGTCATTGTCTATTGAAAAGTTAACATCGGTTAATTTTGTTTCTTGGCTATGCAAATTATAAGATAACAAGACTGTATTGGTATCTTTGAATTCTGACTGCGAAAATTCTTGTTGTGAAAAGGTTGCATTAGTGAGCTTTATTTCAATATTGAAGTTTGCATCAAATAAACCGCTGTTCTGGCATTCTATTCTGGTGAATGTTCCATTAATTAATGGGTTACTTTGATTGTAGTAGTCTGTTGCAGTAAACCAATAGTTGCCAACTTTTTGGTATACATAGGGATAGAGTGAGTAATTGACCGATGCCTCAGTAAAATAAAGAATAGCTATACTTGCAACCACTAAAACTCCGATTAAAACTAAGGCAATGCTAATCTTTCTTCTCATGGCTTGTCTATTCTAATTTATCTTGATGCAAATATTAGCTTTTACTGGCAAGATTTGGTCAAGAAAATTTGACTAAAACCAAGTCAAGATTTCTTGTCGATAAACCTTTTATTGCCAAAGCATCGCAAGAGTAAAGTATGGCTAAGTTTAGCAAGAGTTTCACGTTAATTCTGATTTTGTTATTACTGCTTGGTCTGGGTTTTACAAATTCAACGTTGCTTGTTAAAGGTCAACCATCAGGATACGAAGTCAAAGTCCATGTTTCGTCACCTATCCAAAATGAGACTTATCAAACAAATAACATCCCCTTGAACTTCACTTTGGACATAGAATCAATTAATGCATCGCTATTCCAACAAGTCCTTTTCATGTGCAATCTTGATGGACAAACAGGCTATCATGGTGGAAGCGGCATTTCTATAGGTGGCATCCCTGATGGATATTATGTTTTTTTACCTCCATTTCCCTCTACCTATAATACCACAATAAACGTACCTAATGGCAATCATCTGCTTTGGGTTGAAGCTGACCTTTGGCTTAATGACTCTTCTTATGATGATGACTACCCGATAACAAACTTATCTCAGATAGTTAGTTTTACTGTGGATAATACTACCCTATCTTCAACTTCTCCATCGCCAAGCTCGACACAAATACCTACACCAAGTACCTCTCCGTCTCCAAGTCCTACCGTTCCAGAGTTATCTTGGTTAATAATTGTGCCTTTGCTTCTTTCCGTGTTCTCTGTTGTTGTCATTGTTAGGCATCGAAAAACCACAAAATAAGATACTAAACATAGCAAACTTCGAATAATACCCTGTTCCCACTTTCAACCTTTTTTCTCAGTCAAGAACCAAATAATAGCGGCTTTAGGAAGAATTTTTAAGCAGCTCTCCTGCAGTGATAGCTCGGGAAGTTATTGCAAAATTCAGAACACCAAATTGCAAAAATCAACAACATTCTACTTACAGATGACCCCATGAGCATTTACGATTTGTACATTACTGACCGAAGGATAGTCGTAATCGACTCAAAAAATTATTTTGGTGGTAGAGGCATCGGTGGGTTAATTGGTTCAATGTTGGAACAGGTCGATGAGGATTTAGTTAAAGAACAAAAAGAACGGAAGGAAAAATTTGAAAGCCTCAACTTAGACGATAAATTGAAAAGTTTCTTCAAAAACTTCGCAATAAACTATGATGAAACAAGTAGCATCACCCTAAATGACCCTCACTCTCGCTGGCGAAAAGTTACCCTAAAAATTAATTCTAGGAATAAACAAGCAAAATTTCATCCAACCAAAGGTCAGTTTGAACAACTTGCAAATATCTTGCCTAACATTGAAGCCCTAAAAGAAAAACTATTCATGAAAAAATAAAATCGCGCAACTCAAAAAAATTGTGTGTTTTGAAAAAGACTAAGTTTAGTAATTCATGTTTCTTTTGGGTTTTCAATTTTGAAAAAGCATAAACCTAAATTTAGATGAAAAGCTTGATAAACTTAACTTTATCCAAGTCCAATCACTGGCTAATTAAACCAAAAAATAAACAAATAGCTGAAGAAGCCCTAATTTAAGGAATGATTCTAAGGTTCTTTATACTTGGTGTTAAGTGTTGAAATATATCGATGATACGCTAAGTAAGAAAGATGTGTAACCTGATTCATTTAAATCTCAAAGCAGTCAATTGTGGTTAGAGGTCAAGAAGTAGAGTAATGATTCGATGAAAAAAATTATCACTGTGGCTATTTTAGTCATTTTGGCTTTAATGATTGCAACGGGCATTTACATTTGGGGATCTGCAAACAATCTGCCTCATCCTGAAGATACTCCAGCGCCAGGTGGGTATACTTTAATAAATGGAAATATTACCGTTAGCTATGAATATTTTATCCAATTTACAGTTCCCTCGGGCGCTTTTGACGTAAACGTATCAGGTAATTTCTCTGTTATTGGTGAAGGCACAATTAGATGTATTGTTGTCAATTCAACTGATTTTGTCAGCGGATTTGGATTGCCCATCAATTACGACAGCGGACAGCAAAGTGCTGGATTTATTAATGCAACGCTTGCTCCGGGTGCAACCTATTATCTTGTTTACGCTAATATTGTTCAATGGGGTTATTCTCAACCAACCAAAATTGTGGATACAAATGTTGAATTTAGCTTTTGGCATACTTGAGCTACGCTTTTTGATCTTCACACGTTCCTTGGCACGTTCATATGATCTTCGGTTATGGCACCTTCTCAATGAGTAGGTTCTCTAGAGCATTGCGTTGCCTATACCGATAGGATGTGCTGAAGTATGTCGGTGAAACGCGAAAGATGTTCTCTAATCTGCACATCGCGTTGGAATCAAACCTTGATAATTCTTGTGCAGCTTAAAAATATCCTAAGAATAGAAGAAATACTTGACAGGAACGTATCTTAATCAAAAATTCTTATTTTAAAAAGTTATGACTTAGCTCAATGCTTTCTTTACGAGCGCGCCGATTCTTGCTTCTTCGGCGGCAGTCAACTCTTTCACAGCAAAGGCGACCGGCCACATGTTGCCTTCGTCGAGGTTTGCCTCATGCTGGAAACCGAATGTTGCGTACCTCGTGTTGAACTTATGTGCGCTTTGGAAGAAGCAGACGACTTTGCCGTCCTTGGCATACGCTGGCATCCCGTACCAGGTTCTCGGCGAGAGGGCTGGCGCGTTGGCTTTGATGATGGCATGGAGCCGTTCGCCAATTGCTCGGTCTGGCCCCGGCATCGCGGCAATCAACGCGAGCACGTCACTTTCGCCATCCGCTTTGTCCATCGGCTTAGAAGATTCTTTCATTGAAGTTTTTATTTTTCTCTAGCCTTCATACGCTTTTTCTAAATCTTTGATGACAATCTTTTTCATCTTAAGCATTGCATCCATGACTCTTTTTGCTTTAACTTTATCTTTGTCAGATAGCAGTTCGCGCATTCGCTTCGGAATAATCTGCCATGAGAGACGATACTTATCTTTCAGCCAACCACATACCTCAGACTCCGGGACCGCGGATAGTCTTTCCCAAAAATAATCAACCTCTTCTTGGTCCTCGCACTCCACATAGAAGGATGTTGCTTCTGTGAACTTGAATATTGGACCTCCATCGAGAGCCATAAAACGCTGTCCGTTCAGCTCAAAAATAGCTGTTAGAATCTTCCCTTCCATCCCCTTCCCTGGAATGTTCGATGGTCCTTCTGGGTAACGTTGAATGCTTACTATCACCGAGTTTTTAGGACTCTTAGGCGCGGAATTAAAAATCTCTATATAGAATTTTATTGCTTCTTCAGCTTCTTTATCAAACCATAAACATGGAACAATTTTTTGCACAGTCCATCAACCTCTTTTCGACAAAAACTCGATGAAATGCTTGTTGACTTTTATTATTTTAAACTTTGTAGTCGTCTGTTTACACTCACAGTTTAAATTTCTATTAGTGAGGTTTTTGAGAGGTTATTTTTTCGCAGGATTAATTAACCATTTCACTATCAAAATGATCCTGTTTTTATTTCTCCTTCCCGCACATAGGTCTCCGCTATACGCCAGTTGTTGAAAACCTTTACCGCTATCCTTTTTGAAAAAGTCAGAATAAGTTTTTCTGTCAGCTGAACTAACCTTAACAATCCACGTTGTTAAGAAGTTAATTTTACGTTAGCTATTCACCAAGTTATTTGCCGAGTAAAGTGTGAAAGTTATCTCGTCTTTATCCTGCGGTGCCGTAGCCACTGAGAGTAACCAAGGCGCTAGATGAAGTTGAATTTGACTTAGCATCAACCAAGACTGCCCAAATTATGTTTTGCGAGGGATATAGTTGCATCATTTCGTCATCAGTCAACCATACCGCACCATTGTTTGTGAATGTCCTGACAACGGGGTTAGACATTGAGTCGTCGATGTATTCAAAGCGGATTCTGACTGTAACCGCCTCGTTTGGACCAAGGTTTTCAACGTTAATTTCAGGTTTGAAAGTTAAAATCTTTAACGGAAGCGTTTGGATACTTGCGTTCCCGTTGTACTGATTGTTTAAGCCGACGGGAACATTAACGCCTTCTTTTTCAAAAGCAGTGCTGGCCCCGGAAATCCATTTGCTAAATGGATTATGAATTATTGCCGACCAGTTGCCAAGAAAAGTGACGCCCGTATCCAGAATTGGCGCGGGATTACAACTTTGGCCAATATCCACCGCGAACATGTCATCAGGGTTATTTGTAAACGATTCAAACACGACGCTAGAAAGAAGAGTCTGATCCATTGATCCATTAACATAAATTCCTGTTTGGTTAGTTACTCCGTCTTCGCCGAGCCAGAACCTGACGTCTTGCAGTTGGCTGTCTGAAAACTGAGCGCATGCTTCAACGTTGATGCCTACCGAGTTATCTTTTAAGTTGAAGAAGCAGCGGTCGATTTCAGTACTTTCATAAGAACCTGTGGCGTTTCCAACGGGGGTTCTAAAAGCAATGCCCTCCGTTGCGTTGATGAAGCGGCAATCTTCAATTTGTGTATTTTCACTCCAAGATCTTGTGTTAGCTAATTCGATTCCAATTGGAGTGTTCTCGAAAATAATGCTGGATATTGTTGTTCCAAAAGAATTTTCCACTCGAATGGTTCCGTTGATTATAGTTAAGCCTGAAATTGTCGCATATTCAGAATCAGTATAGTTGTCACCGCTCAAAATTATTTTATGACCATTCCCAATCAGTGTGGCTCCGTTACCGACAATTTTTATGTTCATTTTGTTTGAAATCACAATATCTTGTTTTAACGTGTAATTTCCAGTGTTGAGGTAAATGGAGTCTCCCTGATTTAACGCGGTATTAATGGCGGATGAGGCGTCCCCGGAGATAGTTTTTGATGAACCTGTTAACATATTCTTTAATTGGTAATTATTGCCATTTTGAGAAAGGATAAAATTGTAGGGTGTAGCGCCATTCGCTTGGTTGATGGTTTGGTTAACAATCAAGTAGATGTTAAATGCTGATAGGGAAAGCAAAGCTACGAGAAAAAGTGCAATTACGGGTTTTGAGATTGTGATCTTTGAGGTTGTTTGCATTTTGGTGGCTCAGGCAGTTTTGAAGTACATGTAAAGAGCCAATGTTAATTAAATTATTGATAATTCGCTTCTGAAACGTGTGCTAAGATTTAAGTTCAGAATACGTTTTCATTAAACTCAATCGGGCTAAAGGATACACTGTTTGTTGCAATAAATAATTACGCATTAAATAGCTATTTTCAATAAGCTGAGGAAAGTTTAACAAAACTGAATAGTTATTTTTCGACAAAACATTTTCCCATAACCATCTATTAACGACTCCAGCTTTTAACCGCTTTCCAAAATGGTCATCTACAATTTCTTTGTAATTCTTTCCATAAATGATACTTTGAGCCGCAAGGTAGCCAGAAGCAAGGGCAAATCTCATTCCGAAGCCCAAAATAAAATCTTGTAGCCCCGCGGCTTCACCTACGTACAATGTAACCCCTTTCTTGACATTCTTTAATGAAAAACTACCAAAGCCACCTACCTCTCTGATTGGCCGTATTTGGAAGCCAATTTTCTTCAAAAAGAATTCTTTTGTTCTTTCAAAATAGCTATTAATTCTGTGTGCATCATCTAATCTTACAACTGTACACAAACAGCCATATCCCTTTAAGACAAGTAGATACGAATAACCTTTGAAAGCCAATTTATCATTAAACAATATCATTGCAGTATCTTTGATGTCCGTTTTAAAAACTATTCCTTTGACCAGCCCAACAGCTTCTTTGACATTGGGACCAATCGCTACGATGTTTACTTCATTTTGGGCAAGAGTTTCTTGAAAGTGAATGTTCACACCTAACTTCAGCGCTTGCTCCTTTAGACTGTAGTCGATCGAGCCAGGAAATGAACCTCGCTTTAATAAGTAGAATAAAGGTTTTTTCCAATGGATTTCTCTAGTTTTCACGCTATTTGTAAGAATTATGTTGTAAAAAGGAGTGTACTCAAAATCAACGTTTACGTTCATCTCTCTCAATTCTGCGATAATGTCTTTCTTTTCGGACCAGTTCTCCAAGCCCTGTAGGTCGCCGTTAAACCTCATGCCCACATCTTTGTTCTTTTCATAAACCTCAACTGCATACCCTGATCTCGCGAGATTTATTGCGGCAGACAGGCCTGATAGACCAGCGCCCAAAATTTTTATCGTCTTCATGACAATAGTAATACTAGAGTGTTTCGGACTTGTATTGCTTATGTATTAAATTTTAATCCCACACACATGTGATAAGAGCTGTGATGCACATTTTAGGATATAAGATGCTTTAGTCAATGGATGATTGGTAGTTTAGAAAATGCATATGGTGGTGAAAAGATACAGAAGCCTTTTTTTGATGAAATCTGGAAGAGAATAATTGATGGTGAAAGCCAATAATTCAGAACTATTTCCAACTTATCTTTTACTTATAGGATAAAGGGCAATTCTTTGTGTCCGAGCAGAACTGAGTATAACATTTCAAAATCGGATTTTGCCAAGGCATATGAGTTAGTTCCAATTGACGGACCCGGTATAATTATAAACTTAGTAAGAGGTCCCGCTTACGTTTGGGCAATACTTCATGATGAAAGAATTTCTAAGAATGAATGGTAGGCGAAGTCGTAGGAGTTTGAACTAAAGTTTTTCCGTCTTCTTTTATCCTCTTTAAGACCCGCCATGTTGAGCCACGCTTCGGCTAAGTTTGTTGCGCAACCAGCTAGCCCCCACATTCTTTGATCTAAACATCTCAATTCAGGTTTATTCGATATTAGGTTCTTAATTGATTTCGCCTCATCTAAAGATATGTAGCCTTCCCTATGTAACACGTCCTCGGTTTCCAAAGATTTCTTGCTATCGAGTATTTTAGTTATCTTTCCTTGGTCTATCTTGTCAAGATCTTCGTAATATGCATCGTCAACCATTTTCATGGCAGCCATGTGGTATTTTTTGAAACCATACGTATCAGTGCACAATTCAGCACATTTCATTTTTTCTTTGTTATAATCTTGAAGTTTTAAGTTTATTTCGTGCTGGATGTCCCCGACTCTTTCAAGGTTTATGTTCAATGACTCCCAATAAATGAGTCTATCTAAACCTATGATTCCTAAACGCTCGACTTCTTTAGGTTGCTCTGCAGCTACACAAAAAAGTCTTTTTACAAGATAACTATACTTATCGATATCCGTTTCAATTTGTTCTACTTTTTCAGCTGAATCTTTGGCTTTCTCAAATTTATCGAAAGCTTCTTGATTTATTTCATGTAGCATTTGAGTTTGGCTATGCATTTTCTGAAGTATTTCTGTTACAGGCTTGATCGTTGTGCTAATCGAAATAATTGTCTCATTCTTCCCTGTATTTGCGTATGAAAACCCCCA
Organism: Candidatus Bathyarchaeota archaeon; assembly: GCA_963750605.1. Lineage (GTDB taxonomy): Archaea > Thermoproteota > Bathyarchaeia > Bathyarchaeales > Bathycorpusculaceae > Bathycorpusculum. The sequence goes on along the minus strand of CAVVRN010000019.1, from coordinate 308,818 downwards.
CGATTTATTAGTAAGGTCCTTAAAAACTGCAGTCAAGTCTGAAGTAAAATCCTCGTTTTCAGTCTCTGAAATAACCCTGATTTCTTCATAATTGTTTAGATAAGCACTTATTATTTTATATCTTAAAAAACTAATATTTTGGTTTTTAACCCTGAGTGTAAAGCTTTTCGGCTCGACTCTGAATTCGATTGGACTTAAAATAAGTTGACGATTTTCACCATGTGAAACAATTATCTCAGCGCCTTCTCCGCCTGCATCGTTAGACCATTCGGCAGGAAGCGATACTACAAATGTACCCTTCCGACCTTTTTTGCCGTTCTCGCCCTCTCCTTCGCTGCTTTTCTTGCTTTTTCCGATTGCCCATATTTTTCGTTTTTCTTCGGGTATTGACAATTGAAACTCGCCATAGACATTAAGATAATATGGATGTTCACACTTTTAACAATTGCTACATGAATATGCATCATTATTATTAACAATTAATAATCTCATAAGCTGCAATAGATGATTGTAAAATTATGGCACTATATAAATACCAAAAAGGTAATAAACATATATAACGTTATATAGAATACGAGGAATTTGGAGATGTTGGGAGACTTGGACGCCCACTTCTGGGCTAACAAAAATCCTTTCACAATTCCAACGGTTCCCCCAATTGGTTCTTTAAATCAAATTATGGAGAAACTTTTACGAGATATATCAATTGAATCAAGATGCCCAGAGAGACATGTGAGCGCAGCAATTGTGTGGCAAGCAAAAACCCGATATAATATTTTGTCAACAGGTATAAATGGCAACGATGCACAGTGTGGTGAGGATAGCATTCCTTTATGGCTCCATAAAGAATTTTGCATTCATGCAGAAGCGCAAGCAATTCTAAATCTGCCGTCGAATTTTAGAAAATACAATCCTATTATATCGTACTCATCTTTGTCACCGTGCTTTCAATGTGCGTCAAAGTTGTTGGAAATTGGTACACAACTACATATTTACCTTGATGAATATGACGATAGAACAGGCATAAATTTACTTTTAAATAAGGATATACCTGTTTACAGAATCTATAACGGATGCTTATGCCCTGTTGATGAAAATCTAATCTACACACAATCATTTCGGTTTCAAAAGAAATACTGGAGGGAAGAAGCATGAAATGCCCAATTTGCAGCAGCATTCTTGTTTCAACAAAAGACGATCATTATCAATGCAATTACTGCCAGTTCGCAGGAACCTTCGAGAACATAACTGAGTTCAAGGGGATAATTCGAGAAGCAGATTGCATTATCACAGACGGAAAAGAGGAAATAGATGATTTAACTGAAAATCGAAGAAGGGCTATAACAGATGGAGATCCGACGTATCTTCTAGATGAGAATATTGAGGACCAAAATCTCAAATTACGCAGCTTACACCGACAGTTTCTAAATAAGAAAAATCGATTTCAGAAATGCCCAAGATGCAACGAAAAAATGACACTAACTGAAAAGGATCAATACCTTTGCTTGAAATGCCTTTTCTCTGGGACTTTCAAAGAAGTAATAGTTCTGAAAGACTTACTTACTAAAACTGACACAACACTTGAAATGAAAAAAGTTGAACTTGAAAAATCTTAGAAGCAAGACGCGAAGCGATGCTTAAAGCTAGCATTACGTAATTGAAGCTCGTTTTGAAAAACTCAATTCAAGAGTAAAAAATCCAAAACAAGATCCTATTCATATTTTCAAAAAAACTCATAGCCGTTATAGTATTCGAAATTCTATAGGATTAGTAATAGCTACGGCTCAAATCGGCGCTTTTAGAATGGATAGTCAATAGTTTATATGGACTATTGAACGGCGCAATCCCAATGATTGAAAGTGCTATTCCTATTGTATTTTTGGTAAATGAGATAATTTTTTTGCCATCGTTTTCGAGTTCCCCAAAAAGGTGACATGTTTATCGCGAGGGATTTGGCAATCGATTGAAACATAACTGGAAAAACGATTTGGTAGTTTTCTATTATTTTTTACCCTAAGAGTATTTGTTAAATAATTTACGAGGGGTAAGTTTTACTATATTTTTTACTCTTCATACCCATACCTAACTATTGTTATTATTATTCTTTAGCCAATACCCTAAACTGCAGGTAGGTCAGTGTGTGTGGGATTAAATTTTAATCTTTTTCCCTCTCTCTTCCTCTCACTAACTACTACTGACTACTTCTCTCATCTAACTACTCTCCTACTCTCTCTCCTTTAGCACACACAAGACAGAAACAAAGACAAACAGACAAAGACAAAAAAGAAAGGGAGAGAACTGACTATTAGAGAACCATTTTTGTCTCGAAAGCTTGTTTCATTTGACAGGGTATAGCTAAAAAGATACTAATAGACTCTCTCAAGTATTCTTGTGTAGTATCCAGAGCTACGTTTTCTCCTTTGTACCCTGTTTTTTCTCTGTAGATTGAGTTAGGTATTCCAGAGTTATGAACAATTATATTTCGTCTATAAAATCGTTCTTTGAAAATGTTCCAATCGGTGAACTTAGAAATATCAATGTTAAATTTCTTGACTATATAACTCTTAATTTCCTCAATGTCTTCATTAATTACTAAAAGCTCTTTTTCAATTATTGCATTCTTGGCTTTTTCAAAATCTCCAAATTCAATTAAATCCTCGTAAGTAACAGATTTTTGACAAGTTTTAAGAATTTCTGGTTTATTCTTGAAAGTAATACCAAGTATTTTCTGAAGAAAATCCTCAAACAAAGCCACAATATATACTATGCTCATTTTTGAGATAATAGTTACCACTTGGTTTCGGACTATGCGTTCAAAGAAATATTTTTCAAATTTATCATTAGAGTTTAATGAAACATAAACATCCTTCAAGCCATCTTTCTTAACCTGCTCGCTAACTTCTTTCAAATTCGCGCTGTATCTTTCTTGAGCTTTTTTAAATCCTTCGACCTCCAAATTATTCTTAATTAATCCATATGTTTCGCCAATATCCATAATTCGCGGAATTTGTTCATTCAAATTATCAATAATGTCCAAGCCAACTTTTAAGCGATAAAAAGCCCAGAGATATCCGTCTCTATTACTAATGAATTGCATTTTATCTTCGTTGTCTTTATCCATTTTGCCGTGTCTCTGCTCTCATCTTATACTTTCATTGTATTCCAAGGAATAAATTGTTTGCACTCCAATACAATGATTACTTGAAAGAACTGCTAAAACCTGAAAAGGGGATTAAGGTTTCTTGATGAATTGCCCTGTCTTAATGTCTCGGTATCGAGTTTCAGATTTGCCTTTCACAAAAACTGTTTCGTATTTCCACATTATCCTTTGGAAATGAAGCGGGTATTGTCTTCTATAATATGCAGGTATTTCACCTTCAAGTCCGATTCTATGAGCTTCTCTTTTTAGAGCTAAATTCTGTTTGTAAGTATCTCTCCATATATTTCCAGCCCAAATACTGAACGAATAAGCTAACTGCTGATAATCTTAAACCTATTCACGTACACAACCTTTTCAAATCTTCTAAACGCCTCTGGAAATCGGTCAGGCATGAATTATTTTTCCTCCTTCCCCAAGAAAAACAGTTAAACCTCTTTTCATAACACCAGTGTCATAAACTACCCTTTCACATTTTTCAGGAACAGGAACAGAATAAGACTTTAAAACACTAACAACTTTTTGAGGTTCTCTATTCCTCTTAACACTCGTTCTTAGAGTAGCCTTGCTTTTTTGAACTGTCCAATAAAAGAAATTATAATCAAGCAACCCAGAATCTACAGCATCTAAAAGTATTCTTAGATAATCAGTAAAACCAACTTTTGAATAACAGAATGCTCTATAACTTCTATCAATATCTGAAGTTATGAAAATATCAGATAAACCATAAGAAACTTGTATTTTCATTAACATCTCTTCAGCTTCCTCTAAAGAACAATTTTCTATATCAAAAAAAGGCGTATGTTTTCCATCTTTTTGAAGTGATGTAACACCTTCACAAGTTTGAGTTTCAGATAACAGAACGAAAAGCGTATGCCCAAATTTCTTTATTCTAAAATTAGTTCTCATTTGCTTTCTTCTCCTTGTATTTTTCTGTGCAGTCTTTACTGCAAAAAGTCAGAGTTTCAATTATCGGCTTATCACAATTTTTACAAATATTCTTGTGTGGATGCTTCTTTGCATATTCCAAAAAAGATTCTTCTTCATTGGTGGTTGAATTGTGTTTTTCTGTTTCTAATGCTAATTCGTATTTGCCGTTACCGCATGGAACAATAAAACCTACAACTTTGAACATTTTTAGGTAATTGTATTTTACAGTGTCAGGTGTTAGATTTTCTAAGTACGCAATTTTGCAAGCTAAATTATCGAGCGTATCAGGACACAACTTTTTGAGGTCTTCTTCAATGGCTTCTGCAATTTCATGACGATGTTCCTGACCTTTTGTTGCTTGGCTCACTTTTTCGTTTTCCTCCTTCGCTCGATAATTCTGTTTTGCTTGGTCTGAAATTGCTTGATTATTTCGATTATGGCGAAGCGGTAAAATCCACAGAAAGCCCCAGATCAAGACTCGTTCTTACTTGTTCAGCTTTCTGATCTAATTCGTTTGGCAACTAAACTGTTCGCCGTTTCCTTTTTGCTTTTCCATACGTTTACGCAACCTCTTTAATGTAAAGTTCAGAATTACTTATGACTTTTGTTGCGTGAAGTCATATATATAAGCGTGAAGTCATTTATGAATAAGTAATGAATTATTAATAAGTGATGAAGAATGGCTACCCTAAAAAAACATGGCAAAAGCATCAATCGAGGGATAAGTAATGAAAATATGAAATTAAAAGCCCAATTTGCTATCTTACGATTTTTATCAAATGAGAATGGCATCAAAAAATAGAGATTGAGAATGCTAAAGTCGTAGGAAGTTCAGCAACATTAAACACATACTTGAAAAAATTTGTAAAAGAAAAATTGGTAGAATTTAAAATTGACTCAAGCAAGTATCCTTATCCAAAATAATTTCAGAGCAAACCCAATATCGATAGATATGATGTTTCAACTCACTTACATAGAATCTTTCATGGATAGCTGTTAGAAATTCACTTCAGGAAAAAAAAGACCTTTCATATGCGATAGAAATGATTAATGATTTAACCAATACAAGTCTAAGTGATAACTCTTAACTTTATTCAAAAAAGAAATTTTATTATTACTGACCCAGACGCATTAAACGGCATCTTAGAAATTTTTGTGGAGAGTACATATAATTATTTAATTGAGAATTTGGTTGATTTTTGCATAAAACAAAAATTATTGATAATATCAACATTGATGAGACCATAAAAAAATTAATAATAGTTAATAGAGAGTGAAATTATGGTTCATGGTTCTAAAACTCAGAAAATTGAATTGTCAGACTACGGTTCATATTTGGGTAGAGCAGAAGGCTGTTTTGAATTAAGAGAAAAAACTGGAAAGAAAAAGCGTTATCCGCATTTCCAGAAAGAAATCGGTGAATGCATTCTAAAAAGTGGTTCTTATGTTAGTGTTGATGCTTTAGTAGATTTAGCACTTTGGAATATTGATACATGTGTTATGACAAGGAGAAATAGAGTTGTTGCATTTCTAAAGAATGTTGAAGATGATTCTCATGTTGCAACTCGATTAGCCAATATAAGCAGTTCTTGATAATGAAAAATGTATGGAAATAGCTAAAAATTTTGTTATTGCAAAAATTAAAGGTCAAAGTGTGGTCTTAAAGAAATACAAGTTAGATTACGTTGAAAACTCAAAATACCTTAGCCAAATAGAAAACCTGCATTTTGAGAATCTAAAATTAACAAGAAGAAAACTGATGGCTATTGAAGCCCATAACGCTAAAGGATATTTCTCCAAGATTTTCAAGTTGTTTCCTGAAAAGATTAGACCTGAAAGCAGAATGACATACAAGGCTTATGATGGATTGAACAACGTATTCAATTTCGCCTACTATGTCTTAGAGTGCAGAGTACACAAAGCGTTATTGAAGGCGAAATTAGAACCGTATTTAGGTTTCTTGCACTCTGTCCAACATGGCAAACCCAGTTTGGTTTGCGATTTCCAAGAGCTTTATCGTTACTTGATTGACGATTTCCTGATTGAACGATGCCAAAAACTCAGAAAAAAAGACTTTGTGCTCGTAGCCGATTTCATGATGCATCTCAAGATGGGCAAAAAAATACATCTAAAAGAGTACGAGACTGACAGATCTAGCTGAAGATTTAAACGCCTTCTTTGACCGCATGGTTAATGTTGAAAGAATCAAGGTTGGAAAAAGGCAAACTATTGATACTTTGATTAGTGAAGAAGCATTATTGTTTGCCAATATCTGGTAAAAGAGAAAAGTTGCTGGGAACCAAGAATTGGAACAGATTGGAATGGCGTGAAATAACTATGGAAGATTTTTACGAAGGATTGAAGAAAGAACTGCTCTCAAAACGAGAACAACTTAGGTCATTAACAAGGCAACCCAAGATTCAAGGCGATTATTATGAGGCGTTAGTAAGGGACTTTGTCGACAGATTCATTGACGATTCTCTTTCTGTAAAACAGGTGATATATGACCATAAAGGACAAAAGAGTCGAGAAGCGACGTATCATTTACGAAAAAGGAAAAAACCACTATCGAGCGGAGACTAGTAATATCAATGAAGAAGATGTCGTTTGTAATACAAGTCAAGAGTAGACTAACATCAAGAACTTTGAAAGACGCAATCGAAAATTTAAGAGAGGTAAAGAAACTAAACAATCAAATAGGCTGGATTGTCGTTCGAGACTAAATTACGCTCCAAACCATGTATCTAAAAGCGTGGCGGAGTGGCGTCGTCAATATCTGCAGATTTTGTCAGACGAAAGAACGAAGATAAGACCTTGCTTAGCAATCAAATGATGTTTATCGAAGCCGTAGAAGATGGAGCTTTTCAGAAATACGGATACACCAATGATTTGTATCACCAAAAAGACCGTTAGAATAGCTCTAAGTACGGAAGCAAAGAAGAAGAGATAGCGAAAAAATCTTCTAAAATTATCGGCTTCCAGAATCTTGGAGAGAAGTTTAGAGCCCCTCAAAAACGCATTCAAATAAATGCAAACACATGCGCATCTGTGTGTTTTGTTTCTGATTAGTTGCATTTATTCTTTGGCACCCAAAACCAAATGACTAGTGGTTTCTATCTTTTTGTCTGTCTGTTTGTCTTTGTTTCTGTCTTGTGTGTGCTAAAGGAGAGAGAGTAGGAGAGTAGTTAGATGAGAGAAGTAGTCAGTAGTAGTTAGTGAGAGGAAGAGAGAGGGAAAAAGATTAATTTTTAATCTTTTCTTACTCTCTTTTCGGACTAATAAGAAAAGTAACGATTGTTTAAGTTTGAGCAAGCTAAAAACAAGTTTTTTGATCGAGTATTTCGAGGTTTAACTGCGTTTTAATGCCTTGTATCTATTTCTAACCGTGACTTCGGTGACTCCAGCAGCTTCTGCGATGTCTTTTTGAGTTATCTTTTCGTTATGCTGAAGACAAGCTATGTAGAGTGCAGCTGCAGCCATTCCCATTGGATCTTTTCCTGCTGCAAGTCTTTTTCGTCTAGCCTCTCGCAAGTATTGATATGGCCGCACCCTGTGTTTTGCCTGAAATTTCGTTTTTCTCCGCGATTTTTGAAATGTATGTCAATGGGTCAGCGATTGGCATGTGAAAATCGAGCTCTTGCAATAACAGTCTGATAGCACCGAGCAACATCTTTCTTGTCAACAAGGCTGGCTTCGGCGATTTCACGTAGGGTTCTGGGTGCGCCGCTTTTGCGGCAAGCAGCATAAAGTGAAGCTGCGACGATAGAGTTGATTGATCTTCCTCGAACTAAGCCTTTGTCCAATGCTTTGCGGTAAATAACAGCCGCTTTTTCTTTGATTGGTGGTGAGACGCAAACTTTGCCTGATAAACGCTCAAGTTCAGCCATTGCCTGTGCAAGGTTTCGGTCGGTGGATGAGTGGACTCGGCTGCGTATTTGCCATTTCCTAAGACGCCACATCTGCAATCTGGTGGAAAGGGGCAATTTTCTTCCAAAGGCATCTCTGTCAACTTGGCTAATTGCAGTGGATAATCCTTTATCATGAATTGAATATGATGTGGGCATGCCGACGCGGCTTCTGGAGGCTTTTTCTTGCTGGGTAAAAGCGCGCCACTCAGGACCTTTATCCATCATTTGTTCATAAAAACAAGACCACAATCACCACAGATTGTTTCCCCTGTGTCATAGTCATGAACAAGATTTTTGCTTGCACATTCAGGGCACTTATCAGCTAAATGATTAGGCGGTTTTGGAACTTCTTGGGTTATACTATTTCCTTATCTCATATTTTTATCTCAATTTACTTGTTCAGAATCGTCACTGAATCACTTAATGCAACTTTAAGGTTAAAAGAGTGATAATGCGATCTGCTCTAATATAAACGTGCATCTATTATAAAGGAGTTTGCTATCAAACAACTAATATAGCCTATTTGCTCATGTTTGTCAAAGAAGCCTAGACTTTACAATTTGAGCATATAGCAACAAAGTGGCGACATCTATCTCCTGCAACGCCAATACTTTTTTTAAACTATAAATAATAACAAAAATACGATTCTCTGGACAACTGTTCACAGAGGAACTTAACTACCATCGCACCATTATATTACAAATGTGTCAAAGCTTATCCATTCAACTTTCATCTATCGAACTATCTCTGTGGGTAAAGATTTGCAGAAGCAATCGAAAAAGGACTATGAATAATAAGCTTGGACTCATAACTACTCTGCGGTACATCGTTCGGTTTCTTATCCATCCTTATTCTCTCAAATCTCCGTGCTCTCAGTCTGCAATCTCTCGTAACTTCTTGATAAATAACTCACATACTAACGCTGGTTTAGCCAAGTGACGCTCCGAATCCTTTGAGTCCGAAAGTTGCTTAATAGATTCAGGAACTTGAGAAGCATAGTATATATGTTAAAAAATCTCACGAGAATGGGGGCAGCATTCAAAGCATGAACATTGTTAATGGAAAAATGAGTGATACAAGTTATCCTGCCTGCTGCTGCATCCATTGCCCGTGTGCAATGTAGTAGCTCATGAATTGGAAGAAGTCGTTGGCGTCTATTTTGACATCATGATTCAAATCGCAGGGAAGGTTGCAGATGCCGTTTTGGTTGTATTGTATGTAGGCATCGACGAAGTAGAAGAAGTCGCTGGCGTCAACTTTGCCTTCATGATAGAAGTCAATTACAGTCCATGGAGGCGCCACCACAGACACAGCGCTGTTTGACAAACCAAAGGGAATTTGTGGAATTTGCCCAACACCAATGGGCGAACCAGCCAACTCAGAATCAGAAGCCAAAATGTTAATATAGCGTTGCCTACACTTACGGCTCGAAAAACAAGCGTAGTTAACACGCCGGAACCGCTTACTGTGTCCGAGACTCATCAATCCATCAACAAGTCCACCATCAACCGAGCCAACCGCGTTGTTAATAAGTGACGGGGAAAAAGGAAATCCCGTGCTGCCTTCCTGGTCCAGGAAAGGTCCTTCCGTAACGTTTACCAATTAAAAAACCCAGGTGTCCACTCCACATTAAGCACCCAACCCCACATTGCTGACACATTGTCAACCCAGATATCAACAGCAAACGTACTTCCGTTGACGACGGTGAACGCCGTTTTCTGGGTGCCTGACTCCAGTACACTAAGATTTGCCACTGAACTTGCGTTCACGAGTGTCATAACCGTTGTTCCTGTGTTAGGCAGATTTACCGAGTCTCCGCTATAACTTGCATTGATAGCAACTGTGCCTGGATTAGAGTCGGTAAAAGTGGTTGACGAAGAACTATCGGACAGCGACCCATAGGACAGCACCGTAAATTAAAGTTAAACACTCCAGTGCTACTGTTCGAACTCCAGTCTATTATGCCAGTTGGATAATATCCAGATACAGTGGCTGTGCAGACAACAGGTGAATTGGCAACTGAAATGTCGTGCGAGAAGAAGATTGATACACTTGTGGGTATTCTGTAAGTTGAAGAGTAAATTACTAAAATTGTAAATTCGGCGCATTGGTAGTTGTTTGAATCACCGCTGTAACTCGCGCCTATAGTAACAACGCCAGCGGTTGTATCTGTAAAAGTTGTCGTTGCAGAAAAAGTTTCATTGTCGAGCGGAGTTAAGGTGAAGATCAAGACGGCAGTGTCACTGTTGGTGCTCCAAGTAATATTGCCAGTTGGGTTGTTTCCATATACATAGGCAGTGATTAGAATAGGTGAATTTGGTGCGGGGTTAGGAGAAAAGCAAATATTTATGCCACTTGCCGTCTGACCTTCAGCCACCAAATAACCAAACGGACTCAGAATACTCAGCGCTAAAATAATGACGAGTGCGGGCGTTATGGTTTTGTTATTCAAGTCTATTCTCCACAAAGTGCATTGAAGTAAGTTGTATTTGATATCTTTCACAGTAGAAGACGTAGGGAAGAGCGCAAGCTAATAGTTCTATTTAGACGCAGCGTACGCTCCAACATTGTTTGGAAATCTGGGACACCTTCCTTCATCACAATCAACTCTCAATCCAAAACCACTGGAAAAGCTCCCGAGACGAATTAACAAGTGAAGAAGAGAAACAAGCCTTTGATTCAATCATTGATTTATGCAGAAATCAAGCGATGGCTGGAAGCAACGCATGTAACCCAATGCTCTTTGAGCCGATGGTTATGAGTGTGCTTCTGGGACAGCAGAAACAGATTAGGACTCGGCAAAGAAAAATCGATGCATTACTGGTGTCAACGCTTCCTATTGAGAGAAATGAGGGATAGAAGAAAATGTGTAAAGAACACATAGGACTCATAAGCAAAGTGTTCAATCTACACTTGAGACAGATAAGACATGGATGAAAGTAGCGTTTGGCTTTTCAGCATAGATAATATCTTAAGTCAATTTGCCGATAGTAGCGGTCTATAGAAGAAAAGAAGCATGGCAAGTCGAATGGACAGACTTAGACATGAGAAAGCCGAACATTAGTGTGCAATCACCCAGAAAAGAACAGCAAACCAAGAATCTTCAAAATATCCGCTCAGCTTGTTGAGATGCTGCAGAACCTACCAAAAGTTAAACAGTACATATTCATTTGCAGTCCAAAGACTCAGATTGGTCACGAAGACCCCAAACTGCATATGAAGCTACTCATGCGTCAAAAAGCCTTAATTGCGCACCCAAGAAGAAGGTTAGCTGAAAAAGTAAAGAACCCACGCATACTAAAGATACACTATCATACCTTTAGGCACTGGAAAGCAACCCAATTTTACCATCAAACAAGAGACATCCTATACGTTATTAAGTTCTTAGGACACACCGATGTCAAAAACACACTAATCTACATCGACTTAGAGATAGCATGTTACTCAAGAAGTGGCGAAGAATTCGATGGCAAAGTCGCTACAAACGTCACAGAAGCATTGCAACTCATTGAAGCTGGTTCGACTACGTTACTGAAATGGATGGAGTCAAACTCTTCAAAAAGAGAAAGTAAGCAAAAAGTTTGATTATTTGTCCCAAAGTATGGTCAAACTTTCATTATTTGAGCATGAGGGATGCCTTCTATATTCAGAACTGCGTCGGGATGTACATAACCGTTTTCAATAGCTTTTTCAACACATGCTTTGCCTACAAGGTTAACTATGGTTGAATTATCAATCATTCTGATGGCTTCTTCGACATTTGCTTTCCGTCCATTATAAAATTCGTCTTTTATGTGGAAGACTATTTTGCCTTCTCGAAGGGTCTTGCCCAGCAGTTCGCAGTCGCAAACAGCCAATAGCACATTTCTGCCGACTTGCTTGAGGTTAACGTAGACTTCCAAGTTTTAACCGCTCACAACTGCTTAATAGATGATTTTGCGCCGCAAGCATTGCAAACTAGGAAAGCTAAGCGTTTTTCTTTAACAATTCTTGTATCAGGACGTTTGCAAACTGGACAAACTACATAATTCTCTAAATATCGTTGAAGTAATCGTTCAAAGCTGTCGCCGCGGAATTTTCCTTGAAAGATTGCTCTTGAATCTTGAAAGGTGGCTGCAGTGGCCATTTCTCGCGTCAAGAACTTTAAAACGTGTTGGGGGTCACGATCTAACGCACCCGCTATATCTTTAAAATTGTAAATGATGGTTCGCATACCAACTGTGTTAATCATAATTCTTGGAAGTTCCAATCGTTCGCGCTTTGTGGAAACTTCCGGCATTTGGGCGCATGCCTTCTTCAATAAGTCATCATAATTATACGTCATAACTCTACCATCTTAAGTCATTGTGAAGCCATATATTTAAAAATTATAATCCGAAAGCGTCATTTCCCATATAAAGCCTCAGCTTAAACAGAAAATCATTATTAATTCGAAGACAATATCAACTGTAGCTTAACTGAGAGGGGGAGGCTAACTGATGTCAAGGCAAGAAAAAATCAGTCAAAAAGACGATATTCGTCAGCAGATCCAAAAGCTAAGAGACGAAGCTAACACGGCGAATGCTAAAATCAGCAAATTTATCGAAAATAGAAACGAGTTAAATGAGCAAGTCAAGAAAGCTCGCGAAGAAATTGCCGTGTTAAAAAAGCGAACGCGATAGCATAAATGAAAAAGTAAAGTTGCTTAAAAAGCAAAGAGACGCTATCAGAGCACAATCTGAACCAGTTATCGAACAAATAAACGCTATCAAGGATAAAATAACTTTACTTCAAAAGAAACTACCGCGTGAGAATCAGCAAGATTTGCAAGAGGAGCTTGATGCGATTGAATGGAAGATACAAACAACCTCTCTCGATTTGGAAGAGGAAAAAGGGTTAATCGCAATTGTAAAGCAACTTGAAATCCAACTTAGAGGCTACAAAAAAATTGATGTTCAAAGAAACAAAATTAAGGATTTGATGGCCCAGCGTGGAGTATTTGAAGCCCAAGCTGATGTTTTCCACAAAGAATTAACTGATTTGGCAAACAAAAGTCAAGCATTACATTCGACTATGATTGAAAAAGTAAACGCTGCCAAAATTAGCAGAGCTCAAGCTGATGCCCAACATCAAGCTTTCGTAAAAACCAAAGAAGATATTGTTCTCATGTCTGTGAAAATCGCAGAATTAACTGGACAATTACAAGGTTTGACTGCCTCAATATATGAAGAAGATAAAATAATCCAAATGGAAACTCAAAAAGCCAATAAAGAAAAAGAGCTTGCTGCAAAAGATAAACAGCAAGAAATAAAGGGAAAACAGCAAGCCATTAAAGAAAAACTTGAAGCTGAAGCGAAGGTAAAACTTCAAAAAGGTGAACAACTGAGCTGGAACGAATTTCAGCTAGTTATGGGTGACGATGCAGAAGACGATGCTGAAACACAAGCTTAAAGTTAAGTGCAATATATTGGGAATTGAGAATTTAGATGGCTAAAAAAGGAACGCAAGAACAAACGCAAAAGCGTATCCTAATCTTGTGCGTCGATAGAGACGGTGATCTAGAAGTAAAGGCAGGAGTAAAAACACCGCTTCTTGGACGAACTGCAAACTTAGATGGCGCAGTTGCTTTAGCCTTAAAAGACCCTGAAGAACCAGATGCCAACGCCATGTTTGAAGCCATCCGTCTCCATGACAATTTACAGAACGAGAAAACCCCTGATGAAATTTTTGAAGTCGCTACAATATCAGGTTCTGAGTTAGGTGGAGTTAGCGCTGACAGAAAATTAGTCACTGAACTAAATAATTTGCTAGATTCTTTTAGTGCAAACGAGGTAATTCTGGTTTCCGACGGGTATTCTGATGAAGCAATTTTACCTCTTGTTGAATCCAGAGTGCCTGTTTCGTCTGTACGGCGAATAGTAATAAAGCATAGCGAATCCATAGAGGAGACTGCTGCCCTTTTCAGCAAATACATGAAGCTACTGGTTGATAACCCACGGTACGCCCGCTTGGCACTAGGTTTGCCTGGCTTACTTGTTTTTATTTTCGGTATTCTCTGGGCAGTTAACTTCGCTTATCCAGGTGCAATTTACTATTATGGAATTGCCATAGTCATGGTTATAGGCGGTTACTTGCTCATCAAGGGTTTTGGTGTTGACAGGTCAGCTAAAGACCTTGTTACATGGGCAAAAGATTATACTCCGCCTCCAATACCAATGCAAATCTCAAATTACACGATTTTCGCGGGAATTTTATGCATTGCCGTAAGTGTTTACCTTGGAGTAGCAAGCGTTACAACAAACGTTGCGCCATTTCCAACTGCCTTAGCCGGATGGGTTGCAACCATACCAAAAATAATTACTTTTTTCATCAAAGGCATAAATGATCTTTTAGTAGTCGGTATAATCGTTGTTCTTTTTGGGCGAAGTGTCCGTTTATACTTTGAACGAGATTCAAGACTGCTTAGAAATGCTGCTCTTATAGTTTCAGTTGGATGGTCCCGTTGGATTCTTGATGGAACAGCAAATATAGTTTACAGTATATATAATAAGTCAGGGCCAATTGCAGACTTTAACAATGCAATTTTTTCAAGCTTCATCTTCGCAATCGTTGTAGGCGTTTTAATCGGCATTGCTTCTATATTATTAATTTTCATCATTAATCGGTCAACAAAAGACTTCTTCCAAAAACCCGAAAAGAAGAAAGATGAAGACTAATTGTTCCTGAATTTTATATGTGGATTAGGGCAAGACTTAATTGAAACTATAAAGGTTTTAATTGTAATGGCAAGGGTTACCGAGAACTTATGTTTGAAAGAGCGTTTATCATGAGAGGTCATGCTTAATGCTTAAAAAAATGCTTTCTTTCATTGGTGCCTACAGGCTGTACGAGCGATGGCTTTGGCTTCAAGTTAAAAATGGCATCAAACCAGAGCACATAGCAATTATTCTTGATGGTAATCGCCGATGGGCCAATGAGCAGGAAAGTAGCCCTTGGTTACAAGATAAGTGGGGTCATAAAAATGGCGCCGATACGGTTGAGCAGCTTTTAGATTGGTGCCATATGATTAATGTCAAATATGTGACACTTTACACTTTTTCAACAGAAAACTTTTCCCGAAAATCGGATGAAGTACAAAAGATTATGCAGATTGCTGAGGAAAGATTCCGTAAGCTCTTAACAGACGAACGCATCCATCGAGACAAGGTACATGTGAAAGTCATTGGCAGAGTTAATCTTCTTCCTGAAAGTTTACAAGAAAGCATTGCAGACGTGGAAAAAGCAACGGCGAGTTATGATAGTTACTTCTGGAACTTTGCCTTCGCGTATGGAGGGAGAGCCGAAATCGTAGATGCAGCTAAAACCATTGCTGAGAAAGTTAAAAACGGCGAGTTAGAGGTAGCTGACGTCACCGAAACTACCTTTGAAAAATACCTTTACACTTCACATATGGATAAGCAGGATCCCGATATGATAATACGCACTTCTGGCGAAGAACGGCTCAGCGGGTTTTTGCTTTGGCAAGCCGCATACAGTGAACTTCTCTTTTTGGATGTTTATTGGCCGGACTTTCGGTTTATAGAGCTTTTAAGAGCCATTAGAACGTTCCAGCAACGTAAACGTCGGTTTGGAGTCTAAAAATAGTTGAATTAGCAGCTCTACCCATAAGAGGTTACCCCTCTCATTTAAAATTCCTTATTCTCATATGTAACTACTTTGTGAGAGTTGCTTTAGACCCATTCTGTTTGGATTTCTTTGATTTGTTTGAAGTGGGGGTCGTCTGTGATGCAGACTGCCTTAAGTATGAATGCTGTGGCAGCTATCATGCTGTCTCCCATTGACAGATTATATTTATGTCTTAGTTCAGCGGATGCTTGGGCTATTTGGTCGTCAACGGGAACTATTTTAAAATCCTCTATCAAGTTAGCGACTTTAATTTTTGCGGTTTCTCGACCCTCGCGCGATATGGCAAGGTTGTAGACTTCATGGATTACAACTGCTGAAATGTACTTTTCTCTTCGCGCCTTCTGCGCTCTTATTTTTTTTAGCAGCAATTGATCTTTAGAATAATAGGAGTCTGCAAAGAACCTTGTATCAAAGACTGCTTTATTCATCTTCATGCCTGAGCTTATCAAGTTCTTTTTTTACTTCTTCTGGTGTACCAAACTCTGAGTATGCCCCCAACATATCCCAAAATGACTTTTTAGGCTTCAACAATATGCCTTCTTCTGTTTCTATTACTTGGAGACGTGTGCCTTCCTCTATGTTGAGCTTCTTTCGAATTCTGAAAGGAATCGTAGTTTGACCTTTCTTTTTTACAACAATTTCCGTTTCCATCTTTTAACCAGTAAGAATTTTGTAATGAACCACTCTTAAAGTTTTCTAGTTTACAAAAGCAGTTCGGTCAAGTGTGTTTTTTTGAATTGCTTTCTACCGATGCTTTTTCTTTCATTATTCTTATTATGACATACGCGTTTGCAATAGGAAATAGCCAAAATGTTAAGAATGGAAGATTAAAAGTTGCAGGGACTGCCAAATTAAGGGGACCTCCTAGCCAGGGTTTGATAAGTAGTGGGTCCCAATAAGTTCCACAACCTTTGTTTGTTGACAGATTATTTGCATATGACCATGTAATAATGCTCGAATAAATGTAAATTAAACTGAGTCCTACATTTAGGAGAATAGCGTTTCTAACTATTTTTATCATAATTGTGTATTATTAATTTCAATTCTTTAATTTATCCTATATAGTTTACATCCATACGCTTTGAGAACTTACAGGTCACTTAACTTAGCAGTATCCTAGTTTACTTAATACTGGCATATTCAGACAAGATTCTGAGAAGCAATTCAGTTAAGCACGTTTTTTTGCGCTAACTATTGATATTACATCCCTGTCTTTGAGTACGGCGTCTTCACCAATTCTCCTTTTGTCCCTAGCATCTATAGCATAAATGAAATTGTCCCCAAGCTCAGTATGAATAATGTAGGCGAATTGTTTTGCTGTTACTCCTTTAGGTATAAGATAAGTGTCTGGCAATACTCTTCCGTTGTGGTCAGAGAGATGCTCAAGATCTTCGACAGGATAAACAGTTATCATGTCAAGAAGTTTATAGTAAGCCATGTTTAAAGCGTCTTGAACACCTGTTGAACCATTTTTAAGTAACACTTTTTCACGTATAGCTTCTAATCCTTTAATCTGTCCCGGCGATAGTTTTTCCGCCTGCTTTATCTTAAAGTTGCTGTCCCCTGGTTTGTAATCGATTAATTGTTTTTCTGCTGCACGCCGCAAGCCCAATTCCGCTTCAGCAGAACATGGAATAACCATGTAATCAAGTTCCTTCATGCGCTTCAAATTAGCTTCAGCAGAAGGCAAATCAATTTTGTTTGCAACTATCAACATAGGCTTCGACATTTTTCTTAAAGTGTCGACAAATCGGTAAAAGTCGTCATCGGACCATGTAGTAGGTGTATCTATGTTTAAGTTTGCTTTTCTGATGGCTTCACCAACAAGTGTACGTTTTATGCCTAAACCTGTTAAACGATCTTCAAGAGGCACAACAAAACCCTTTTTATCTGCTTCCGCAGTTCTTGCGATTTTAGACCAATCCTTCTTTAGAATGGTCACCATCCACATCGTGATTTCACGTTCAAGGAATTTGATATCTTCCAGCGGGTCATGTTCGCCTGGTTTACAGGAACGGCCTTCACAGTCAGTTCCACCCGAAGCATCAACTACATGGATAAGCGCATCTGCTCTACGTATTTCATCCAAAAACTGGTTGCCTAACCCTCGTCCTTCCCAAGCACCAGGAACAATTCCAGCAATATCAATTAGTTCAACGGGGACAAGTCTCACACCATCTAGACACAGCGAGTTTCTCGGGTTATCTTTAACTTTGAATTCTTCATGAACACAGGGCGAACGAACGTAACCAACACCCCTATTTGGCTTAATTGTAGTGAATGGGTAATTGGCTATTTCAGCCGCTACTAGGGTTGCTGCGCTGAAGAATGTGGATTTGCCCGTGTTAGGTTTTCCAACGACACCAAGTAAACGCGAATATGATCCTGGCATGCTCTTCATCTTGTTTTTATTAGCTTTAATGTTTATGCTTAATTAACCGAGTAATACTTGATTTAACAAAACTTATAAGGTATTAACGCTGCGTTGCTTCACAGAAGAGAAGATGCTAAACAAATTATGGGCGAAATCAGATGCTTTCACACTGAGGTGTTGTTGATTTGAAAAGTAAAATCAGCAATATGGGTTTCACAAACAAAATTCGAGATAATGTTTTAGCAATAAGGAAAAGTAGCCTCGAACCGTTCTATGAAGAGCTGAAAAAAGCTGATTGCATCATTTGTAGTGGGTCAGGTCGATCGCTGTATTCACTTAACGCGGCGATGAGTCTATTGGCTTTGAGCCAAGTGGGCTGCCAAGACAAGGTCGTCTTGACGCCTGATGATCCTGGGTTTCCGGGAAAAAATATGTATGACGCTGCTTCAAGTTTTGAAAATCGGTACAAGAAGACACTTTTGCTTATGAATTCTGGTAGTGGCTACTCGAACGATCCGCTTGTTATGGCTCAAGACTTGGGGAGGTACATTGAAGAGAAAAAGAGCAACCGGTTTAGTATGGGGTTACTAACATCTAGTTTAGAGTCACCTTTAGCTGAGGTCACAAGCAAATATGGTAATATCATTCAAGTTAAAGGTCGAGGAAAATCAAAACCTTCAACCGTTTATAGTGAAACTGGGATGATGGGCGACATCTTCGAGCTTGGCACCCTCGAATTATTAAATATGATGATTGAAGCCATGTACAGAAATCTTGAAGCCGATTATGTCCTTAAGTTATGTAAAGAAGAATTCAAAATAATAGGAAATCTAATCGACCAAAATTCCAAGTCAGAAACCTATGTTCAATTAGTAGATATTTTGGAACGAGGAACGAACGTTTTTTTAGGTGGAAAGGGAACAGCCAAAGAAATTGCTAAAATGACTGGCATTCGGCTTTTTCACATCAAAAGTTTCTTGGGCGATAACGTGTTTATGGCACGAGGAGTGAACACCCCTCGTCCGAGAGCAGGAGACGTCGCAATCTTATTCTCTTATTCGGGTGAGTCGAAGCCTGTTCTTTTATGGTGTGACGCCTTGAAGAAGTTTAATGGGTCTGTGCTTGCAATCACCGGTTTTAATACCTCCACATTAGCTAAGAAATCTGATCTGCAAATAATTATTCCCGAAGATGTAAAACCATATGCACCAAGGCGATTCTACACAAGGGCGGCATTTGTTTTAAGCCCATTGCCAGTTAAACTGGCGGAACGGCTCGCAGAAAGAGGCTTAAACTTGCCAGAATACATTATCAGTTGGTACCATTCAATAACAGAGTAAACCTGAAAGTTGACTGAAATCTTTTTATCATTTTGAAGAACCTTTTCTGCTAGCCTAATCGATGTGTAAATAGAAAACGATGTTTTGCTTAAAGCAAATCTTATATTTAAAACACGCAATAACCAACATTAATGTTTGAAAATTTACCTGCCTCATTTAGCAAAGGAATTGCCTGGAGACGCCCTTTTCTCTTTATAATTGCCACAGCATTATCCACGGTTTTGGCAATTTGGGCTGTTATTGCGGTTCCTGTTGGGGGCTCTTCGGTTCCTGGGGTTTCTGGACTTTACATTGCAGCTGCCATCTATGTGCCTTTAGGGCTCTGGTTTGGCGTCTGGGGGTGTCTTGTCGGTTATTTTAGCTGTTTCTTTACGGGTTTATACTCGGGTTATTCACTTGAATTTGTTCTTGTTTGGTCGCTGGCAGATTTCTTTGAAGGATTTGTTCCACTCTTAATCTATAGGACTTTGAAAATGAAACCTGTCTTGACCTTGAAGCGTCCTAAACTAACCTATGGGTTCAACAGTCTTCTGGCATTAAATATCGTCATATCTGCGGTAGCACTCGTCCTCTCTATGACGACGGTTTTTATCGCAACTTTCGCAGCAGCTATCATCTTTTTAGTTGCTCAAGCGGCTTTTGAAGATCATAAAACTTGGGTCATTTGGTTAACAGTCGGTGTTTTTTTAGCTAGCATTGTTTCAGGTATCTTCGGTGTCGGCGCTCTCGTGGCATTTGGAAGCATTCCTCAATCAGCGTTTTTCACTGTTTTCTTAGGCTGGGTTTTCGGCGACATAATTGTACTCGCAACCATAGGAACCATACTGACGATTGTCTTTACACCATATATTATGAAGACACGTGTTTATGTTCGTAGCTTCTTTTCATAGCAGGCTACACGTGTGTCTTATTATTTTTGTTTTTGAACATGAATCAGACTTCAAAAAGAGACAAACTCATGTTTCGTATCTAAAATTCGCAAACTGAAAGATTACCGACACAATAATAAACACCCATGAGATAACATACAAAATTCATGAATAATAGCGATTGAAGACTGTGAAGCACTCAGTTTTATCTAAAATACTTGGGCTCTTTGTTGTTTTCCTATTTGTAATGAGCTATATTCCGCAAATCGGATTAGGCGATTCAGTTACACAGGAAAAACAACAGTTGATAGCAACTCCTATGCATATTGCTGCACCTGCCGATCCTTTAAATTCTTTCTCAGGCTACTCACCAAGCCAGATAAAAGCAGCTTATGGGCTCCCGTCAACAGGAGGCGATGGGGCAACAATCGCAATAATAGATGCTTATGACACACCAAACATAACAAATGATTCTAATGTCTTTTCCCAAAACTTCAGTTTGCCACCGTTAATATTAGGTAGCAATTTTGAGATTCACAAAATGTCAACATCTATTGGAACTGATAGCAATTGGTCTTTAGAAACTACTCTTGATGTTGAGTGGGCTCACGCCATTGCGCCTAACGCTACAATATTGTTAGTTGAGGCAACATCCGCTGATTCCACTGACCTTTTATCAGCGGTTGATTACGCTGCAAATCAGCCGAATGTAACTGCGGTTTCCATGAGTTGGGGTGTTCCTGAATCAGCTTTTTCCTCATCTTCAGATGAGCTTTCTCTCGATTCGAATTTTGTGAGTAGCAACGGCGCAGTTTTCTTTGCATCTTCGGGAGACAATGGCTCACAAGTTATTTGGCCATCTAGTTCGCCAAATGTGGTTGCTGTTGGAGGAACAACACTCAATCTTAATACTACCAATAATGCATTAATTTCTGAAACTGCATGGAGCGGAAGCGGCGGCGGAGTAAGCGCCTATGAGCCTATACCCAGTTACCAAGCTATTTTTGGTCTTACATGGCTCTAAACGTTTGGTTCCGGATGTTTCATACAATGCCGACCCAGGGACAGGGGTTTGGGTATTGTATAATTCGGGTTGGCGTGTAGTTGGCGGGACAAGTGCGGGCGCACCCCAATGGGCAGCGATTCAAGCTCTTGGTTTCTCAGCTTCAAATGTTAACCTTTATTTTAAAGCAAAATTAGCGTATTCTTCGTATTTTCGAGATATAACCTCTGGATCAAGCGGGACTTATAACGCAAGTGAAGGCTATGATATGGTTACTGGGTTAGGTAGTCCAGTGACAGATAATTTTAATTCAATCTTAACCGTTTCACCGACTTCGGGTCCAGCCGGTGGTGCAATCACACTTGAAGCAACCGGCTTTGCCGCCAATGATTTTCTAAATATTTCTTACCTCAACCCTTTGAATTCATCTTGGGTTCCATTAGTTAACAATGTTCAAATTAATTCCACACAAAACTTCCCTTATACCCTTAACGCGCCAGACTTACTGCAAAACAACACAGTAGGGGATAACCAACCGTTATTTGATAACATCGCTTTCCAAGTGCAAGACAATGGCACCGGCGGGTCATATAACACTACTATTCCCTATATGGAATGGCGAAGGGGCTTAATTCAGATAGGCGACGATACTGCAACTGGTTTATTTGGTAACAACACAAACCTATCTACAGTTGATTTTGTTCAAAATAACCAATCAATAAGTGTTGCCGGTGAATGGTTTAGCCCAGGTAACGTGTCTTTGCTTTGGGATGGTACAACAAACTTGGGCAATGATTCAACTGACGAGAACGGATTCTTCAATACAACCGTGCAAGTGCCAATAACATCTGCAGGGCAGCATACACTTACATTAAACGACGGCACGTCCAGCTTCTGTGCTAATATTACTCGTTTGCCAACAGTTAGCCAACGATTATACCCCAGGATGGCACACTGAGAACCTTACAGTAAATTTAATCCCAGACTTTAATATTAACGAGTCATTTTACAGAATTAATAATGGACCAGTCTACAATGTTACTGCAAACGGTCAACCAGTTATAACGACTGAAGGCAACAATAACACACTTGAATATTGGGGCACATGGAATGTTTATGGAACCGGAAACATGGAGCTTCAACACGTAGTAATAACGGGAATACAACTTGAGACAACGCCTCCAACCGGCGCACTCCAAATAAATAACCGTAATACCTCAACCTCCGTTACCTTGGTTACGCTTAACGTGACCACAAATAATACGGTATCGGGCATCAATCAAATAAGATTTAGCAACAATGATATATGGGATCAAGTTCCCTGGACACCATATACAACCTCATCAGTAAGTTGGCCGTTAACCAGCGGTGATGGCGTGAAAACAGTTTATTGCCAAATAGAGGACAACGCCGGCATGATAACAACTTTTAACAGTTCAATTAATCTTATCACTCCGCAGCCCTCATCAACTGTAACTCCTTCACCAACACCAATTCTAAGTCCAACGGAAACTCCATCATCGACCCCAACAAACTCACCTATTCCATCCGATTCGACCACTCCAATCAACTCACCAACTTCAACGTATTCACCAAGTCCAAGTCAATCGCCCACTCCAACAATCATACCTTCTTCACCTCAATACTTGCCAACAACTGAAACACCTTCACCTAAACCATCAGAAACACCACAAGCGCCAGAATTAAGCATCCAAATGTTCACTGTACTACTAGCCCTAATGATTCTCCCTCTTCTGGCCGTTATACTCAAAAAGCGAAAATTAAAATTTTAATTGTGGCATAAGTCAAATAAAGTTTGTTTGAGCTCTGATAGATTTTTAAGCTTAAGCCATTTAACTTCTAGGAGATAGCTATGAAGATTACCGAAGGAATACATCAGGTAGATGGAACCAATTGCAATACCTATCTTATTGAAGAAGAAGATAAGTTGATTTTAATTGATACTGGTTTTTCTCGAAGTGACAAAAAAATAGTGAAATACATTGAAGGTTTAGGTCGTAAGCCAACAGATGTCCAAACTATAGTAATAACGCATTTCCATATTGACCATGTTGGAGGCCTCAAGAAAATGAAGGAACTCACCAATGCACAAGTTGCGGTTGGCGAGTTTGATGCGGATATAGTTGCTGGAAAGACATCTCCGCCTAAACCTAAAAATTTAGTATTTAGAGCTTTTAGCTCCTTTGTTAAAGCTTCTCCAGTTGAGCCTGATTTGCGTTTGAAAGATAATGATAAAGTCGGAAGGTTGACTGTAATTAATACGCCGGGGCATAGCGAAGGAAGCATCGCATTATTAGACAGCGAGAGAAAGGTTTTGTTTGCTGGAGATGCAGTTAGGTTTATGAATGGCAAAATTACTGGTCCGCCTGAACATTTTAGTTTAGACCTGGAGAGGGCAAAGTCTTCAATAGGCAAAATATCATCATTTGACTTTGAGGTCCTGCTTAGCGGACATGGTCAACCTTTGATGCCTGCTGCTTCACAAAAAGTGAAGGATTTCTATGCTACTTTGAATAAGCAATAGATTTTCTGTTACTAACTATTCCGACAATTTATCCTATTAATGCCAAATTTGGACGGTGGGTTCACCTCTGTTCCTTTTGTCATTGTTTAGATTTGCCCAGTTTTTCCCAATTTTTTTTATATCCTTAAGGAGAAAAAAAACATCAATGGGCATGTCAGGGTTGGCAGAAATCTCGTTCCACGGTTGATGTTATACTCTTTCTTTTTCATGGGCGCGTTCTGCGCTGAAATTGCAATTATCCTGCTAAGTTACCTCGTAATAGGTGTGGTAATTGAGGTTAGTTTCCTTTTCTTGACAGTAATGACCGCGATAGCAATGATTCTATTTTTAACTGAAGGAATATCACTATATACGAAAATCAATCAAAGAAAACAGTAGTATTTCAAATGTCATAAGTAGTCAACACACATTGACTAAAAGTAGTCAACAAACTTTGACGAAAAACCTTTTATCACAAACATCTCCAAGACTAAGCATGAGTAGCTTAAGAAATTTTTCTTTATTGGTTCTTCTCGTCACAATAATAGCTTCATGCATTGTCGGCTCTGGACCTGTCAAGGCTGATTCTCAAACGCTGCAATTGCAATGGAGCACAACTTTTCCTAGAGAACCCAGAACAATGTTTAACGCTAGTGTTTCCCATTTTGATGAGGGCTCCTGTTTTGTTCAAACTTCAGATGGCGGTTACTTAATAGCTGGAAACCTTGAAGACAACGTTTACTGGGCACCACACGGAGGATTTGCGGACAATCTTTCAGCAACCCTGATAAAAACCGACACTTCAGGCAACTTACAATGGCAGAAAATAGATTCAGCTTTTTACGATACTTTGGCAGTTTTTCAAACGGAAGAATTAGGATATTTTGCAGTTACCGACACGTACCTTTTAAAGTTGGACGCTCAAGGAAATATCCGGTCAAACAAAACCGTGGGCATTACAATATCTGGAGCTGTCCAGACCGCTAGTGGAGATTATGTGCTTGCTGGAATGAATGAAGAAATCGGCATGCTGATAAAAGTCGACGGGAACGGGAATTTGCTATGGAATACTACACTTTTTTCTGTGGATCCACATGCCCCAACTGATAGACATATTTCTAATGTAGTTATGACCAAGGATGGAGACTATCTGACAGCTAGTTGGAGCTCAACATTCACCAACGCAATAGGAAAAGATTTCCCCAATCTTTGGGTTTTCAAGACAGACTCAAACGGAAATCTGCAATTCACCAAAACCTACAGCTACAATCCAATAGCAGGCCAAAGCTTGCCTCCTGACGTTGGAAAACAAGACAACCCGGCTGTTCCAAATGTAAATTCTGTCGTTGCCACAAAAGACGGGGGATGTCTTCTTGCTGGTGTAGGCTTCGCACCTTTTCTTGTAAAGTTTGATTCTAAAGGAAATTGGCAGTGGAATCGGTTATACGCTAATGACAATACCATTAGCGCCGATTTCAGTTCAGCGGTTCAGACTGCAAGCGGTATGTACGTTGCCGTGGGAGCATTTCCCAATTCCGGGAACGTTAACTATCCTGCAGCTTTAATTATTCAGACTGACGACCAAGGCAATTTACAGTGGAACCAAACATTTAACGGCTGGGCTCCCAATGCAGGTGCCTCTTCAATTGTGACTACTGAGGATGGAGGATATGCGGTAGTTGGCGGTTTAAACGGCAATATTTGGCTTGCAAAGTTTGCCGCAGAATCAGGTGTTTCATCTATTTTTCCCACTTCACTTGATGTGGCTGTTTTAGGAGTTGTGATTGTATTTTTATCGGTTTTAGTTGTCTCTTTGTTTGTTTTTAGAAGGCATCGAAAAACCCTCAAGAAAGTTTGACTAACCCCAGTCAAGATTTCTTGTCGATAAACCTTTTATTGCCAAAACAACGCAAGAATAAGTATGGTTAGCTGGGGTAAGTCTCTTACTTTAGTGCTTGTTGCCTTGTTCTTAACTTTAATGTCTGTCGGGGTTTATACAGTTAAAGCACAAGGAATATCAACGGATGTTGAAGTCACTTATGGGTCATTTACTCCTTTTGTTAATCAACGAGTTGAATTAACTGCAACATGCAGTGGAGGCACACCGCCATATACTTACCAATGGTACGTTAATGACCAACCGGTACAGGGAGCTACATCTGCAAAATTAGAATTCATTAAATCTACTCCTGGTCTTTATCATATTTCTCTTGGAATAACCGATTCTTTAGGCAAAACTACTCTTGCAACATTTATGGGCGCACTTTATATTACAGTTATTGCCCTACCCACCCTTTCACCCTCACAAACTTCAACTACATCAATTTCACCAAATTCAACAATCCCATCTCTATCACCTTTACCATCTCCAACTGTTCCAGAGTTTCCGCCATTAGCGATTTTGCCTTTGTTTCTTTCTATGCTCTCTGTAGCAATTATTCTGAAACATCGAAAAACCCCTAACTCAAATGAGTTAAGAAAGTTTAACTAACGCCAGTCAAGAAACTTTTACGAATAGCCTCTTATAGCAAACAGGTTCTAAGGGATAGCATGGGAATTTCAGGTAAGAGTTTAGCATTAATTCTAATTTTAATAATGGCTATTTCAAGTCTAAATCTATTGGTGATTAAACCTGCAAGTGGCCAGACCTCTATACCTACAATTTCTTCTGTTCCTACGCCATCTGTTCCACAATTCACGGTTAAACTCGTTAATACTTCTGATTTGCCAACGATTTACTGGCTTAACCTTAGTCCAGAGTCAACAATAAGCATCTCAACTGACAATAACTCAAACTACACTATAGAACTGACAGTTAAAAACCAGCCATTTGTTGCGCCTTTTATCGAAAATGGTCAATTTATGGCGTTATCCTACGATGTTCGGTTGAAAGAGCATTATTTAGAAAATTGGACGGACGTTTATGCACTTGACGAATGGTATCCAGTTCCCTCTAACTCTGACTATACTGTTATTCCTTTTCCTTTAGAGGTTTCTGGGGAGCCACCTGCTAGCTACAATATCAAAAGCTGTTTCTATGGTGTTTATTACTCCGCGCTAAATGGGATTTCTGTTGGTGACCAAATCGATTTTCAAGTTGAGACACAGATAGGTTATGCCCACAAAGAGGTGAGTCCCTATCCTTCACCGCCGTGGCTTTTCGTCGGTCAAACCAGCGGTTGGAGCAACACACAGACAATTACCATTTCTCCAAGTTCAAGCAGCACTTCGCCTCCTGCGACCCAATGGCAAAAATTATATGGGTCAGGAAAAACTGAGTCAGTTTCTAACTTGATTCAAACAAGTGATGGCGGATACGCCTTTTTAGATTGCGGCAAATCCTACCAACAACACGATTTTATTCCTTCAACTCTCTTCAAGCTTGATTCTTCAGGTAACATGCAATGGAATAAAACTATCAATTTATTTACCGCTTCAAACCTCATTCAAACCAGCGACGGCGGATATGAAATAGCAGGAGAATGGAACACATACGGCATAATTTATCAGACTACTGAGCCAATCAATCAGACTACACCGACACTCATAAAACTGAATTCAAAAGGAGATATTCAATGGTATGAAAATACAAGTTCGGTTTTAAACTTAGCCGTTGTCTCATCAAATATTCAAACGAGCGATGGTGGGTTCGCTTATTTTCAACCAGCAAATGCTGTTTTAAATCCGCCCACTGCCACGTTTTTCCTACCCTTGTGAAAACCGATCCGAATAACAATACGCAATGGATTGAAAATTTTACTTATTCAGGTCCTGCAAATTATTATAATGGCACTATCACTTTTCCTTTTAAAATATTTTCCATCGTTGAAACATCAGATGGAGCACTTGCATGTCTGGGTATTGCAGACCCCGAGTTGAGTCCTCAAGGATTATGGGGTTACATTTACTTAATGAAAACTGCTTCGTTTTTGCCTTTGCCGTCACAAAGCCCTTTACCAACAACTTTACCAAGTCCCACACCAAGTCCGACCATGATAACCGTTAACGAACAAATTCTAATAATTGCGCTTATAGCGGTAATTGTTGCATTCAGTATTATTCTGTTAATTTATAGACGCCATCGAAAAACCATCAAGATAAATCAATGACCATAGAATCGGTATGTGTTACCCCTTCGTTCAAACTTAAGCTAAAATTGATAAATTACCGCGAACGCTGCGCCTTGCTTTGGCACTAAATTGAAGTGTATCTTTGCAGTTGGCTTCCATTGTCGATTTTCTTAAGGAATTTGTCATTGTTCTCAAGGAGCAGACAGCTAATCTTCAGGAAACTTCTGCCAAACGGTAGCTAAGTTTAGGAACTCAATTGTCAACGTCTCTTTGTTATTTTGGTTAAATCTAAGTGTCTTCTGAGTTCTTGTTTTTTAGCAGCGTCTTTAACGTCTTGTGGCATTTGCTGCATTCAAACATTGAGTTTCCACAGGAAGGGCAAAACAGTTCCTGCTTTATCATCCGGTCCAAAAGTGCCAGTAACTCAGCTTTATTCTGCACGTCACGGGGAGTCTCCATTTTTGCGACGGGTTCGGAAGCGTCTTGTGTTTGCATGTTTCCGCCTGACACAATTTCACTGTAAACTTTAGTTATGCTGGCTTTTCCTTCGCGGAGCTTCTGTTTTTCGTCCTCGCTGGCTTCTTCTAATATTTTTTTGCCCCGCTCAAAGGTTCGAGTTGAAACTCCTGCTTTTTTGGCTACAGCCTCGGTTGCTTTAGTCTTAAACTCGGGCATCTCTTCTTCCTCCGGCGTTAAATCTGACTGCGGG
Source organism: Candidatus Bathyarchaeota archaeon (assembly GCA_963750605.1). Classification (GTDB taxonomy): domain Archaea; phylum Thermoproteota; class Bathyarchaeia; order Bathyarchaeales; family Bathycorpusculaceae; genus Bathycorpusculum. The sequence goes on along the minus strand of CAVVRN010000019.1, from coordinate 280,269 downwards.
GTTCCCTCGTTTTTGCTACCTTTTGCATGTCGTTTCTTTGCAAGTGCTTTCTCAATCTCCAGAAGCGGAACGGCTAACTCTACTAGTTGAAAATTGTTTAGGTGTCGGCGCCTAAGGTTTGCCTCTATTACGAATTTTTTTTCTATGAGTTTATCGTCAAATTTGCGTACTTCAAAATCGGGTTCAATTCCCAGTTCAGTGCATGCGCGGAATCTGTGGTGTCCATCTAAAACTTCCAGATCCTCGTTGACTATTATTGGGTAATGTTGACCTTCTTCTTGGATCGATGCTTTGAGCTCTGCGAATTCTTCTTCAGACATTTTCGGTAGCAGTTTCTCGTATTCAGGGTTTAAGCGTAAACTCATGTGTATCGCCGTTAGCTGATACTTACCCTTTTGGATGTCATTATTATTTAAAGGTAAAGGGTCAGTATCTTGATGGAGCATTCGGGTTAACGCTCAGTTTTGAACTGTTGGCTACATGATACAACAACATACGCTTTTATTTTTTTCATGAATCTAATATATATGCGCAATAAAACCCGCGTAGCACGTTTGGCGAATCATCCTTAACCACAAGGTGCGAAGAATCTCTCTCCTCGCTCTTCCTAAATTTTAAATGCCGCACAGGTTAAGCAGGTTGATTCGCCAAACCAAACTTTTGATTCTCATATCCCTCAAAAATAGTCGCTTTTTGAGGCTAAATGACTTATAAAACAAATGTTGAAACGACATTTTAGTGCAGCAGAGATGTGAGTGAAAGCAGAAAAATATAGCGGCTTTTTAATTACCGCATCATTTTACTTAAATCTGAGGTTTTTCCAAGCTTCAATTTTCAATTTAATAAACGTGAGTACACAAGCATTTTATGAAAGTTGTGTTGAAGACTGGCGGTTAATTAAGGACTAACCAAAAATTGCGCAACCGCAACCACAAGAGAACATATGTAAGTTAGGCGGATTTAGCCATGTGCTAACATTGAAGTGGCGCAAAACCTCAAAATACGCCCGTTTCATGTTAGCAGCCAAACCCGCTCAACTGAAGGGTTGAGGGGTCATTTTCCTTGCTATCGTTATTTGATTAAAATTACTAATAATACTTATTCCGAAATATGTAATATTATAGAAAGGGTCACTGTTACGTGTTTTAACTCTAAAGTTAAGCCTGAGGTTATTTAATTTGATTTGTTGTGCATCCTGAAATTTAAAGCCATTTTTCTCTTCATTATTTCTATATTTCCATCATTTTTAGATTCTTAATCGTGATGCAGTTTCTCAAAACTATATTTTTTCCTTGAGACTGCACGATTAAAGTAAAAATCTGAGCACTTCCCCCTCTGAAATTTTGTAATAAACTAGCCATGCAATTAACCGCAAAGATTCTGTTTCCGCTTAAATTATGACATTACGGTTTAAAAAAATCCGAAAAAAATTGCTTCCAACCTATTGAACGAAAAAAGGAAAATGAACGTATAGTCGGGATATATTGTCACAAAACAGAAGTTATATTAAACAGAATGCACCTAAATTTATCAAACTAATAAAATAATTAAAAATCTCATCATAGCGGGAAATACTCGCTTTATGTGATTAACTAAATAATTAAATAATAAATCATATAGGAGTTGCACACTTACGGGAACATCCCAAACATTTACGATAAAGTACGTTATACACGCAAGATTTGAAATTGAAGGTGTAGTTGAAAAACCCGATGTTATAGGCGCAGTTTTCGGTCAAACAGAAGGACTTTTTGGACCAGAACTTGATCTAAGAGAACTTCAGAAAACAGGCCGCATCGGCAGAATCGAAATCGACTTACACTCAAAAAACGATCAAACCACAGGATCAATAACTATTCCAACAAGTTTAGACCGAGTTTCAACGGCTCTTATTGCAGCAAGCATAGAAAGCATTAACCGCGTCGGTCCATGCTCAGCAAAAGTTAGCTTAGATCAGAATCGAAGATATCCGAGAAGCACGCAGAAAAATAATTATTGACCGAGCAAAAGAAATCCTCCATAAATGGACCATTGAGTCAATGCCAAGCGTCGATGAAGTTTACAAAGAAATCTCTGAAACCATGAAAGTCGGCAAAGTCGAAAAGTACGGTCCAGAAGACTTGCCTGCTGGTCCAGGGTTAGACGGTGCAAAAGAAATTTTTGTTGTTGAAGGACGCGCAGACATTATTAATCTGATGCGTTGCGGAATCTTTAACACTGTTGCTCTTGAAGGCGCTAAAGTTCCTGAATCAATAAAGAAGCTAACTAAAGAAAAAACAGCCACAGCACTGTTAGATGGCGACCGAGGCGGCGATTTGATATTAAAAGAGCTACATGCAAGTTACAAACGTAAAGTTTGTTGGTCGGGCTCCAAGAGGCAAAGAAATCGAGGAATGCAACTGCAAAGAAATCGCTGAAGCCATAGAAAATAAAGTTCCAATAGCAGAAGCCGTAGCAGCCAAGCCGATTAAAAAACCTGAACCACCAGCACCAGTACCGCATCACATTAAAATTGAAGTTCCAGAACCTGTAGGTCAAGCAGCAAAAGCATTGCTAGGCACACTTGAAGCAGTTCTACTTAACGATAAATTTGAATTCATTGAGCGTTTACCAGTAAGCCAATTAGCCGAAAAACTTCAGCAAGTAACGGGAGTTGACACAGTAGTTTTCGACGGCATCATCACGCAAAGAATCGTTGACATCGCAGCAGATAAAAACATCAGACGAATTGTTGCATCACGCATTTCAGAAGCAGTAAAGCCAGCATTAAACGTTGAATTGGTAACTTTCCAAGACGCGATTCCGCCAAGCTTAAACGTAATCCATTAAGCTTCTGCTTTCTTCACTTTCTTTTGCTTCTTTTTTAGTGAGTTCCTTTTCGGTTACGTTGAAAAATCCAAGGATTCTAGATGCCGCAGGAACTATCTGATTAGTTATGTAATAATCAACATCTATCTCATCGTACTTGGCGAATATGTAGGGTTTCACTCGGCTGTAAAAACGCCCTTGTACCTGAAAGTATAACAAAACCAACTTTGTCGCCGCCGCTCAGCCGCCAACCTTTTTCTTTAAGCATTTTTGCTGCTTCAACATGTGGAGCACGAATAGCGTATTGTTCAGGCGATTTCGTTAGAGTTTTCCAAATTATAAGATCATGGAGAGGAATTTTTCTTTGTTTTAACTCTGCTATAATCGTATGCACATAGTCAACTGCTTTTTTGGGCGATTGCTCCTTTAAAATTATTTCAAGCACATGCTCCTGTACTTTTTTTGCTACCTGCGCCCAATCTCCTCGAATAACTTCCAAGCCCACAATGTCTAAGCTGTCATCTTTTCGTAGCCCGCATACCGTTTTTTCGCTTCAGTGAAGAAAATGCGTTTGTAAACTTCGCCAACTTCAACCTCTAAACCTAATTCTTCCCCAATTTCTACTTTGAGTTCTTGAAGCTTTTTTTCGTCATTGGTCAAGAAATAAACTGTCTGTGTCACCATAAATAATTGTTAAACCTTTATCTTCTGCCAATCGGGTAGCGCTTAAAATCGAGTGTCTGCCCCACGCTGACGCTGCTTCAGCTACAGGTTTAATGTACCATCGTGCGCCAACCCAACCTGCGTAACCGTAAGCAGCATTTGTAATGATTTTTACTGCTTTTTGCCTTGCGTCCAAAACACTATATTCAACTGTGGTGGGGCTTAACTTCTTCATTTGTGCCCGTATTTTTCCTCTTACTTCTATCAGGTACGTTAATGCTTCTTTGTAAAATCCGGGAGGTGACTTGCGGAATCGGTGCTTAACTTCGGGTGCCTCATAAACCCCCTCGGGCGGTTCAGGTTCATCTGGCGCAACATATGTATCTGGAGAAAGGTTGTATCTTATCATGATGTTTGGGTACATTGATTTGAAATCTAAAACCGCAATGTTATCATGCAAACCAGGTTTTGGATTGAAGTACTAACCCGCCAGCGTAAGGCCGATATGGCTGCTCTATTCGTCTGGGAATAAGTTCGCCGATTTTGCGAGTTTGTTTAATTAAAAACCACTCAACTCTAAAACCCACGGCCGCAGTCATTACGTGGTCCAACGGCAAACTAACCAGACTTGATAGTTGCATTGCAAAATCAAGAAGCAAAGTTGCGGACGCATGAATTTTTCGAGCGTTATTCAAGCTGAATTCTTTGAGAGTCTTCACATTTCTTTGGGTCATCCCAGTAATCTGGAAATTCAACGTCTTCAATTTCGTCGCCTGATTGGCTTTTTAGTACGCCTAAGTAGTATGCCAAGTTGGAGAGTGTTTTAACTTTCACTTCTGGGAAAACATCCATGAAATCTGCAAGATCAACGTTTGCAATGCCTGTAAAGGAGACGTGACCGTAAATGCTGGTGTGCGGTTCCTTTTTTGCCTCGGTCAACATCAAACGTTCTCTGGAGTCCTGTGGCTTCGCTTTATTAGGTAATCCCAATCTCGTGCGTTAGCTCCAAAACTAACAATGACATCCGGGTCAAATTGGCAAACATAAGCAATGAATTGTTGAAGGAGTGGGCTTGTCGTTTTTGTCTTCGCCTGCAAGAACTGTTTTTCTTCACCATTGCTGGCTATAGTGGATATTATTACTATGGGATTTCTGTCGGGTTTAGGAGAGCCTTCGCGACTGTAACTAATCATTGAAAAACTGAGAGTTTTAAGCTTAGGTTTGTCGACGCGATCAAGTTGTCTTGGAATGGATTTTGCGGCATAAACTTTGTCAACCCTTATACCTGATTTCTTTTCTTCTTCCTCTGCCTCTACTTCGTGCCAAGCGCACGGAGCAACATTATTGTCAATTAGGTACCGCATTGCAACACGAATGTCGTCTTCGAGGCATTCTTTTACTCCTTCGAAGCTTCGAAGTGTTTTTGCAAGCTTCATTGTTTCGGTTGCAACCTTGCAGCAAATTTTTATTGACTGCACAGGCTTGCCGAAGAATTTACGTTCTTCAACTTCCGTCTTTACTATTGATGACGGATAAGCATTCATGATTTCCTGCTGCAGTCTTCGACGGATCACAATCCCTCTTTGACTACAACATAAAAGTAAGCAGTAAAATTTCTTTCAATAACTAGCACTCGGTTGTCATCTGTGTCAATTCCCCAAAGCCACAACTCACAACTATGCGCCGTCAATTTTGGGGTTAATGTCCAGAAGCCAAAAAGACACTTTCACAGGAAATTCGCCAATAATATCTTAGAACAGTTTCGCCTTTAAACCTTTTAAATGTTTTATTATCGGTAATATTCCTTTAGAAATTTCAAATGATTAAATTTAATTATTAGAAACTAACAAATAAACTCCCATGAAAACAGAAGAAAAGCTGCCTTTCAAGCGCGGGAAAGATGAAGAAGAGCTTTATAAAAATCGTGAATTGTTGTCAAATATTATTAATAATTCTGATTCAAGAATTTTAGCTAGAGACCTTGAAGGAAAGCTGATACTGATTAATGATGAATTGGCTAAAAGTTATAATCTTTCTAAAGAGAAAGCTTTGGGAACTACTCTTTATGACGTTTATCCTAAAGAGGTTGCAGATGAAATTGCTATTTGGGACAAAAAAGTTTTAGCTGAAGGAAAACCTTTGCGATATATTGAAGAATTACTAATAAATGGCAAGCTTCGTACTTTAACTACTAACAAATTCGCTTTACATGATGCTCAAGGAAAAATCTACGGTTTAGGCGCTATTATTACTGATATTACTAAACTTAAGAAAAATGAGCGTAAACTTGAGCTTTATAGTAAAAATTTGGAGAAGGTTGTTGAGGAGCGGACTAAACAGCTTAAAGATGCTGAACGTTTGGCTGGTATTGGTGAGACTGCACGTATGGTTGGCCATGATATTCGTAATCCTTTGCAAGCTGTTGCGGGCGACTTGTATTTGATCGATTCTGATGTTGCTACTTTGGAAGAAGGTGCTACGAAGAAGAGTTTGCAAGAGAGTGTAAAGAGCATTGAAGATAATTTGATGTATATTGCGAAGATTATTGAGGATTTGCAGGATTATGCCAGAGTGATGGCGCCGATTAGAGAAAAGGTTAGCTTTGAGAAGGTTATTGCTGAGGTTATGCTTATTGTGCCAATTGCCGATAACCTTCAAGTTATTATCGATTTAGAAGATGGCTTGCCTGAGTTTACATCTGATTTTTCAATGTTGAAACGTGTTTTATCAAATTTAGTACATAATGCGGTTCAGGCGATGCCAAACGGAGGAAAGTTAACTATACGTGGCTATCAGACGGGTAAGCACATGGTTTTTTCTGTTGAAGACACTGGAGTTGGAATTCCTGAGGACGTTAAGCCTAAACTATTCCAGCCTATGTTTACAACCAAAGCTAAGGGGCAAGGTTTGGGTTTAGCCGTTGTCAAGCGTTTGGTTGAGGCATTAAATGGCGAAATCACCTTTGAAAGTCAAGAGGGCAAAGGAACAAAGTTCATCGTGCAGTTACCGTGAAACATAAAAAATCTGAAGCGTTAATCTTAAGTTACTGAACGAGAACTATTTTTTGATTATTTATGGGGTCTCAAGAAGTTTTAATCGAAGCACAGGGATTAACAAAAAAATTTGACGAATTCACAGCAGTAGACCACATAGATTTTAAAGTGTACAAGGGTGAATGCGTCGGCTTTTTGGGACCCAACGGTGCAGGCAAAACAACAACTGTTCGCATGATCTATTGTTTTCTACCTCCAACATCGGGCGAATTAAAAGTTGCAGGATTCAGCGTCAATTCGCAATGCAGAGAAATAAAAAATTTGGTAGGTGTTGCACCACAAGAGGACAATTTAGACCCCGACTTTACAGTTATAAAAAATCTAACCGTTTACTGTCGTTACTTTGATATCCCAAAAGACGAAGCACTTAAACGGGCAAATGAACAGCTCAAGTTTTTTCAACTGGAAGAAAAAAGGGATGTACCCATAGCTGCCCTATCGGGAGGTCTAAAGCGCCGCCTTATTTTTGCTAGGGCTCTAATAAATCAGCCTCAAATTCTTCTTTTAGATGAACCTACAACTGGGCTGGATCCCTCAGGCGCGACATCTAGCTTGGGACGAAGTTCGAAATTTAAAGAAAAAACAAGTTACCATAATTTTAACTACGCATTATATGGATGAAGCCGCTGTTTTATGCGACCGCATCTTGATTGTGGATAAGGGCAAAATTATCGAGGAAGGGAAACCTGCAGAACTAGTAAAAAAGCATGCAGGTGAAGAAGTGCTTGAGTTAGATTATGACGAGAAACTGTTACCGACATTAAAAGAGGCTTTTCCTGATGCAGAATTTGAGCGGCTGGGCGACCGATTGCAAATTTTCACTGATAAGCCACATGGTGTTTTTGAAAGCTTCTTAAAAGATCACCCTTTCCAAAATGTGGCTATACGCAACGCGAATCTTGAAGATGTTTTCCTTAAATTGACAGGAAGAGGACTCAGAGAAGAATGACAAGCCCGAATCTTCGCAAGTCTCCAGCACGCTTCACAATACCAAAATTAACTTACAGAGTATGGAAGGTATGGCAAAGAAACTTCGATGTTTTCACCAAAACTATCGCAACAAATTTTCTTCCTTCGCTTCTTGAACCTATTCTATATTTGTTAGCCTTTGGCTTCGGATTAGGCGGTTTCATCCCAAGCATTCAAGGTCAACCCTATATTAAATTCATTGCACCAGCATTAGTAGCCATTGCAGTAATGAACGGATCATTCTTTGAATGCACCTTTGCCTCTTTCGTACGCATGTATTACCAAAAAACCTTCGATGCAATCGTTGCGACACCTGTAAGCGTTGAAGAAGTAGTCGCAGGGGAACTTCTGTGGGGAGCAACACGCGCAACAATAAACGCAACAATAGTACTTGTAGTGATTGCCGCTTTCGGCTTAATTTCAAGCCCACTCTTTTTGCTGGTCGTCCCCCTTGCGTTTTTTGGCGGATTAATGTTTGGTGCTATCGCAATGTGCTTCACAGCGGCGGCACCCAACATCGACTTTTTTAATTTTCCCACATTTCTATTTTTGACACCAATGTTCTTTTTGAGCGGCACATTCTTTCCCGTTAACATCATTGCCCATTGCAGCACAAGGAACCGCATTAGCTGTTTTGCCTTTAACTCAAGTCGTAAATATAACAAGAAGCGTGATTTCGGGGCATCTTGAACCAATTCTTGGATTAAATCCTACAAATCTACTTCTAATAAGTTTTACATGGATAATTATAGTCACAATATTCTTCTTTATACTGAGCATAAACTTGATGAAAAAACGACTAACAAGCTAAATCGAGATTAGACATAAATGTTTTTGACATCTGCAATTATAAGATAGAATGCAGCTAACCCTTTCCATCTTCCCCATGCTCTGGCGATTTCTCGTACCTCAGCAGTTTTAATTGATTTACCGCTGCAATAATATTTTGAAATCACGCGCCTAAGACCCAAATCATCTGCTGGTAACGCATCCAACTTCTGCATTCCCCTAAGCATCGTTAACTCAGCAGTCCAAACACCAATCCCTCTTACTGCATCAAGCTCCGAAATTATTTCCTCAGAGTTTTCGCATGTTTTTAGGCGCTCAAGATCAAGTTTGTCATCAACAATTAATTGAGCGGCTCCTTGGAGATATTGGGCTTTTCGCTCGCTTAATCCGCAGCTTTGCAAGTCGCTAACGTTAATTTTTGCGATGTTTTCGGGTGTTGGAAAAGCATAGTAGGTTTCGCCGTCTAACGTCAGGTTTTCACCATACTTCTTAACTAACCTTATTTCCAAGGTGTGTGCTACTTTAAGAGAAATTTGCTGCTCAATAATAGAATCAACTAAGGCTTCAAAAACTGTGGGCGTCGTCGGATTTTTTAATCCAATCAACTTCTTGGCAATCTGGCGCATTATACTGTCGTTTTCTACTTCACGATAAAAAGAGCAAAGGTCAAAGTCTAAATTGAAAATAAATTCAATTATTTTCTCTGCTTTTTCCTTATCCTTTGTTGTTAAGGGCTTGTTTGATTTCAATTCAACGCTTATTTTGGGCTGATCAACAGTTCCAATAGACGTTACTTTAACTTGGGTAAGTTTGTCATTAATTTTTAGCACTTGTATGAATTGACCGTTTGAGTAGCTTCGGATTTGTTTGTCGCCGAAGCTAAAAATGTGAGCGGTCAAATCAAAATCGAAAGGACGACAACGCTTGAAATGTAAAACTTTCAATAAATGTTATTCTGTTTCATCCTCAAAAAGTGTATTCAATGATATTTGCATCTTAAACATTGATTAACAAAATGATAATTAACAGTTTCTCAAATTAGTGATTGGGTTGAACGGTCTTAAGCCAATTTGGAGTTGCACCAAAATTCCTATTCTAATGATAGATAGGAACATTTTTTAGAGTAGGATAATAACTTTAATTTTGAGTGTAACTAATGGAAACATTAGCAGAAGTTACTATAGTAAAGGTTACCCGACGGGGACAGACCACCATTCCTGTTAAGATGAGGGAGCAATGCGGAATCAAGGAAGGCGACAAACTACTCGTACAAGTCACTGAAAAAGGAATACTGTTCAAGCCAATACCCAAACTTTTGGATATGGCAGGAATCGACGCAAAATACGCAACACCTGAAAAAATAAATGAAATGATCGATAAGCTCAGAGAAGAATACTAACGTGAAAGAAGTCCTAGACACAAGGTTTCTAAGAGAATATTTCTATTCCAGTCAAGCTGAAATAAAAGAAAAAGCCTGCAGAAAATTAAATGCCCTTATTGCAAAAAACGAAGGCATACTGCCAACGATAGTTATAGCGGAAATAACTCAAATTACCTGCGAAATAAGAGGAAAAGATATGGCAGAAAGCCGCTACCAAGCTCTAATTCAAAGCGATTTAGAAATCCAAAATCTTACCCCAATAATTGCAAAACAAGCAGGACTCTACAAGACACAATACAAGAATTTGCCTATGGGTGACTGCATTATCGCCGCAACAGCATTATTAAATCATGCAAGAATAATATCAGATGACCCGCATTTTGACTGTTTACCAGAAATCAAACGAGTATGGATCTGAAGTTACTTTCTGAAGAAGAAAAATATTACCCTTAAATATTCACTTAAAGTGGTATTCTAACCGAGAAGTAGATGGTGCTTATGCGTTTAGTTGTGCGGATAGGTGGCTCAGTGGTTGCATCACCAGTTAATACTGAATTGATGAGCAAATATGCTGACTTAATAAAAATAATAAAAGCTCAAGGGCACGAAGTGGCTGTGGTGCTGGGTGGTGGAGTATTAGCAAGGGAATTTATCAAAATTGCCAAGGATTTGGGTTTGGATATGCAAGGGCAGGATGAAGTTGCGATTTCTGTTTCACGTTTGTATGCTCAGCTATTTCTAAAAAAGTTAAGCGATCGCTGGGTGTAGTAAAGTAGCTATAACGCTTGATGATGCTGCAAAATGCCTAAATGAGAACAAAATTGTTGTAATGGGTGGACTAAAGCCTGGAATCACAACTGACGCGGTTGCAGCTTTGGTTGCTGAACGGGTAGATGCAGATTTACTAGTGAAGGGTACCGACCAAGAAGGAATTTACGATAAAGACCCCAGAAAACATGCTGATGCCATTAAACTTAACCACTTAAGCTTTGATGATTTGAATAAAGTTTTTGAGGGAAGTGTGCATAAAGCGGGGATTCATCAAATTATTGATCCTGAAGCCATCAAAGTTCTGAAGCGTCATCGAGTTAAGCTGGTTGTTGTCAGCGGCTTTAAGCCTGAGAACATTTTGGCCGCAGTTAATGGCGAGAGTGTTGGAACACTTATCAGTTAGTTTTGGTCGTTTTCTGAATTATTTTTCTACTTTATAGTTAACAGTAATTTTTCAAATTTGGTCAAGTAACATTTTGAAGCATTTTTTCTTTGGAAGATTTGCAATTAACAGGGACATATGTTATCTGTTTCCAGCTAATCTGCTACTTTTGAAAAATTTGAATGCTTACCCAAAATCATATAAACTCATTAAGCGCACCTGTTAAGTAAGTGCGTACATTTATTTATAAAATTTTAAGGAATTCTTTTGAGTGAAACTAAAGAACGGTCAGGCAGTAAAGAAAAATTGGCTCTTGCCAGCCAGGTTAAACGTTCTTTTCCTGTCGCTGGTATAGGTGCTTCTGCGGGCGGTTTAGATGCTATCCAAAAACTTCTCACAAATTTACCTCAAGACACTGGCTTAGCTTTTGTAGTGATTCAGCATCTTGCTGCAAACCAAGAAAGTATGCTTCCGGAAATTCTTGCTCGTTCCACCAAATGCCTGTTAACAAAATTGAGGGGGGTATGGTCATGGAACCAAACCAAGTTTATGTGATTCCCTCCGGAAAAATCATTACAATCGAAAATGGTCATCTGAAGCTTCAACCAAAAGGAACATCTCTAAAACCAATCGATGAGTTTTTGTGTTCCTTAGCTTTAGAGCAGAAAACGCATGCAATAGGAATTATACTTTCAGGAACAGGTAATGACGGAACTGAAGGGTTAAAAGCTATTAAAGCTGAAGGCGGAATCACTTTCGCTCAAGACCCCAATTCAGCCCAATACCCAGATATGCCCAAAAGCGCTATAGCTGCAGAAGCTGTGGACTTTGTGCTTTCTCCAGAACAGATTGCTGAAGAATTATGCAGTATATCTCAAGCATCCAGAGATAATTCGTCACAAAATTGAGCTGGCAGAATCCAAACCTCAAGAAGAAGAAAATGACTTGCAAACAATATTTTCTTTACTTAAAGGTTCATTTGGCGTTGATTTTGCAAATTACAAAAAAACGACAATTAACCGACGGATTAGCCGCCGAATGATATTAAATAACATGGAAAACATAAACAAATACGTTGCATACCTGAGAAACGCATCGAAGAGCAACAAGCATTATTTGATGACATGCTGATTAGTGTAACAGACTTTTTCAGAGAACCAAACACTTTTTTTGCTTTGAAAGAAAAAGTTTTTCCAGAACTTTTGAAAAAAGCACCACCAAGCCATAAGGGTTTGGATTCCAGGATGCTCAACAGGCGAAGAAGTCTATTCAATAGCCATAGCATTAACAGAATTCATAGAAGAAAAAAGCTTGGACCTTCAAATATTAATTTTCGGAACAGACGTTAATGGAAAAAACATAGAAAAAGCCAGGCGAGGCATTTATCTTAAAACTATTGAAAACAATGTTTCCGAAGAGCGATTGAAACGTTTCTTCACCAGTTCAAACGGAAACTATCAAGTAATCAAGCAGATTCGAGACAAATGCATTTTCGCAAAACATGACATCATGCAAGACCCGCCTTTCTCTAATATGGACCTAATTGTCTGCCGCAATTTACTCATATATCTCGAGACTTCACCACAAGAAAGAATAATGGCCACAATTAATTACGCCTTAAAACCAAATGGTTATCTTGTTTTGGGCGAATCTGAAAGTATTGGAAAATTCACGAACGCTGTTTGAACCATTAACAAAAAGAGGCGTAATTTTTAAGAAAAAAATAGGTCAACCAAAAGTCGAATTGCCACTGCAAATGTCTGATCCATTTTCTAAAGAATTTATAGCCATGAAATTACCTAAAAAGGCTGATTCTCAAGCGCTCCTGAAAGATGAAGTTGACCAGCTACTGTTAACACAGTTTGCTCCTGCAACATTATTAGTTAATAACGACTCAGATATTCTTGCTATTCGCGGGCAAATTAATCCTTTCGTTGCAATAGAGCCTGGAACTCCGAGTTTCAGTGTTGCTAGACTTGTAAGGAAAGAACTGCGACCTACTGTTCAAACTGCTTTATATAGATCGAAGAAAACTGGAAAAGACGTTCAGGAAATAGTACGCGTTTGAAAATGAAGGACATACAAAAACAGTTAGCCTTCAAGTTAAACCCTTAAAGTTGCCCAATTATGAAGAACCATTCTTCCTCATATTATTCGAGGAAAAAGAAAAACACGTTTTTGACGAGCAAGCAACTAAGACCGTTTCTTCAAGCAACAAATTAATGTTGGCTAAAGATCAACAAATAAGAGAGCTCAGCGAAGATTTAGACTCCACCAAGCAAATATTGCAAAGCGTTATTGAGCAACAGGAAGCAGTAAATGAAGAGTTACGTTCAGCCAATGAAGAAGTGCAATCGAGCAATGAAGAGCTAATGAGTACAAATGAGGAATTAGAAACATCTAAAGAAGAACTGCAGTCAGCTAACGAAGAATTAACAACATTAAATGATGAACTTAAACAACGAAATCAAATACTCAAAGAATTAAACGAAGACCTAGATAACCTGATGAACAATATTGACACCGCCGTTGTTATTGCAGGGAACGATTATAAGATTAAACGTTTTACAGCTTCCGCTCAAGAGCTCTTAAGACTTACACCTGAGGATATTGGGCATTCAATTGCATCGATTCGCTTGGGCATTCCAGTGGAAGGCTTGGAAAAACCTCTTGCAACGGTAATTACTAAGAATGAAATTGTTAGAGAAGAAATCAGCGCCGAAAAAGACCGCTGGTTCCAAATGCGTATTCGACCATATATAACTGAAGATCAAAAAATTGGTGGTGCCGTTTTATCATTTGCAGATATCAGCGAAATAAAGACTTTAGCACATCAAGTTAAGGTGCAAGCGGACAAGCTGGCCCAAAATGAAGTTTTGGCGACTATTGGTAAAACAGCGGGCATGGTTGGACATGACATCCGCAACCCGCTACAAGCAATAATTAGTGATATCTACTTAGCGAAGACAGACTTGGTTTCATGTCCAGATAGTGAAGGAAAAAAGAATATTGTAGAGAGTTTGGATGAGATTGGAAAGAATGTTGAGTACATTAACAAGATTGTCTCGGACCTACAAGATTACGCGAGAACTACTGCCCCGCAAATGACCGAAGTTGATATAGATAAACTGGTTCGTGACATAATCTCAGATGCTAAAATTCCCGAGAACATAAATATCTCTTATTCTTTTGAGAAGGACACTCCTCTTCTTAATCTGGATACTATATATTTGAGGCGGATACTAACAAATTTAATTTCAAATGCTATCCAGGCTATGCCTAATGGAGGAAAACTAATTGTTAAAGTCTTCTGCGAAGAGGGTAAAGTGTTAATTAGCATCGCCGATACTGGAGTTGGTATACCTGAAAACCTCAAACCAAAGATTTTCACCCCATTGTTCACAACAAAGTCCAAAGGACAAGGATTCGGTTTAGCTGTAGTTAAGAAATTGACCGAAGTGATGGGTGGAACTGTAACTTTTGAAAGCGAAAAAGCGAATGGCACAAGATTCTTGCTCAAATTTCCTATTAATTCGCAATCAGCATGACATGTTTTATTTTGTAGTAATTCTTAAAAAATCTTTTTCTTGTCTATTTGCTTGGAAAAACGGCGGCAACCTTAAATATCACATACGATATCGCATGTGACATCAATAACGATATCAATAGTGATATTTAATGGATAAAGAAGAAAGAGAAGAATAAAAAGCAATTAAACATCAAATGCGCGAAGAAAAACACATGATGTTCCACAGGCGAAACTGGCTACGCCACAACGCCATGGTCCCAAAAGGCTTCCTACGCTACCACGTACTTGAAGCACTCAACCAAAAAGCAATGTCCGGCTCCGAACTAATGGAGGAAATCCAAAAACACACCGGCGGAACCTGGAAACCCAGCCCAGGCTCAATCTACCCACTTCTCGCTTGGCTCCAAGACAACACCTATGTAAAAGAACTGCCCACCGAAAACGGGTTCAAACGCTATGAATTAACGCAAAGCGGCAAAGAATTTCTTGAAGAACAAACAAAAATCCGAGAAAAATTCACGTCAAGACTCAGGTTTTCATGGCAAGCCCCTTCTTTGACAGGTTCTTCGGCAATATACCTGAAGAAAAAACAAATCAAATTCGAGGCTCAATGAGACGACTCTTTGTCTCATCAATTAAACTTGGCAAAAGCTTTGAGGGAAAACTATTCTGAAAAAGAATTCGATGAAGCATTAAAAGTTCTTGATGAAGCCTCAACGAAACTTGAAGAAATAAGAAACAAAATAAAAGGTGAAAATGAAAATGAGTGAAAATGAAGACGCCATAAAAGTTGAAGGATTAACCAAAGTTTTCAACAAAACCCTAACCGCTGTAGACCACATAAACTTCAGCGTTAAACACGGAGAAATCTTTGGTTTTCTTGGACCCAACGGCGCAGGAAAAACCACAACCATCAAAATGCTAATAACAGTCATAAGACCCACCGAAGGAAAAGCCACCATTCTAGGCGGCGACATCGCAAAACAAAGCATGGATGTACGAGGTGCAATCGGCGTTGTTCCCCAAGAATACACTGCAGACGAAGACTTAACCGGCATTGAAAACATACTCTTATGCGCTGACCTCTACGGCATTCCACGTTCAGTTTCAAAAAAACGAGCTGCAGACCTTTTGAACTTAGTTGAGTTAACAGCGTTCAAAGACAAACGTGTCCAAACTTTTTCAGGCGGCATGCGCAGAAGACTTGAGTTGGCATGTGGCTTAATCAACCGCCCCAAAGTGCTTTTCTTAGATGAACCAACATTAGGCTTAGACGTGCAAACCCGAGCAGCAACATGGAACTATGTTAAGATGCTCAAAAAAGAATTCGGCATGACCCTTTTCTTAACAACCCATTACCTTGAAGAAGCAGATGCACTCTGCGACCGCATAGCCATAATTGACCATGGAAAAATCGTTGTAATCGGCAGCCCAACAGAGCTCAAAGACAGCTTAGGCGGAGACATCATAACTCTGAGCATTCAAAAAGACGAAGACATCACAGAATTAATCAGTAAAATTGAACATGTCAAAGAAGTCAAAAAAGAAAACGGCTCCTACATGATAAAATCTGTCAAACGGAGAATTAACCGCACCATTAATCATTGAAGCATTAAGAAAAAACGGCCACGTTGTAACAAAACTTTCACTGACAAAACCAACCCTAAACGAAGTTTACCTGCAGTACACTGGAAAATCCATGCGTGACGCTGAAGAATCACGGGAAGGCAGTTATGCAGCAGAGAATGGCTATGAGGAGGGCACGACATGAGCAACCAGAAGAAACTCAAGTATTCAAAAAGCAAATGCATGGGCTCTGGGCGTTAACTAATCGGGAACTCAAAAAATGGTATCAGCAACCCTTCGTTTTGGCAATGGGAATAATTCAGCCGATTCTATGGTTAGCTCTGCTTGGAAAAGCAATGAACATTGGCAACATCGTGACGGGCATTCCAGGAATAGATCCTAACACAGGTTATGATGCACACATTTGGAACGCAGATTACTTCTCATTTATGGCAATGAGCATGGTAGCATTCACCGTCGTGTTCACAACAGCATTCGTTGGTATGTCAGTAGTTTGGGATAAACGCTTAGGCTTCATGAATAAAGTCCTTAGCACACCAGTATCAAGATCAGCCATAATCCTTCAAAAGTACTTGCTGCAAGTGTTCGAGCAATCTTCCAAGCAGCCATCGTAACGGTAGTAGCATTTGCATTAGGACTCAGCACAGGAACCAACTTCGCATGGTACAGCATACTTGGAATATTCGCTATAGTATTCCTGATCAGCGTTGGATTATCATCGTTCTTCACTGCCTTAACATTGAGAGCAACAAGAATGGAGATGCCTCAAGCAATCTTCCAACTCGTAACACTACCCCTGATGTTTGCAAGCAGCGCATACTTCCCAATCGCTCAAATGCCAAGTTGGCTTCAAGCAATCGCAAACGTAAACCCAATATCATACACAATCGATGCAGTAAGAAGACTGATGGTGTTCAGCGACGGATTTGGACCTCTACCACTTGACTTTGCATACGTTGGCATCTTTGCAGTCGTTGTTACCGCCATATGCGTTGTTCTCTCATGGAGATACCTGAACAAATAGGGAAATACACTTTCTTTTTTATAATTTAGCTATCCTTTATAAGAAAGCCAATTCCATTAAATCAACATTAGAAGAAGCGAAAAAAATGTCAACAACAATTCGTCGTTGAAGCAATAAACCTTAAAAAACTTACATGCTTGGAAAAGTCCCAGTTGAAGCACTTCGAGGAGTAAACCTCAAAGTTGAAACTGGAGACTTCGTTTCCATCCTTGGACCATCAGGAAGCGGCAAATCAACAATGCTGAACCTTATCGGCGCCTTAGACAAGCCAACTTCAGGCACAATGCTAATCGACGGCGTTGACATCTCAAAACTCAATGATAACCAACTAGCCGATTTGCGAATGCGAATCGGTTTTGTTTTCCAATTTTTCAATTTAATTCCAAGATTAACCGCAAAAGACAACGTTGAATTATCAATGTCAATTGCGAACGTGAGCAAAGCTGAAAGAAAAAAAAGAGCTATAGAGCTTCTTGAAACAGTCGGCTTAAAAGATCGAATAAACCATAAGCCTGCTGAACTTAGCGGTGGACAGCAGCAACGTGTCGCAATTGCACGAGCCTTAGCAAATAACCCCAAATTTCTTGTTGCTTGACGAACCAACTGGAAACATTGATTCCAAAACTGCAAGTGAAGTTATTGACTTTAATCAAAAAACTCAACGTTGAAAACAACGTCAGCATTATCATGGTTACTCATGACCAGCATTTGGCAAGAGAAGCAAAAAGAACCGTTCAAATGTTTGATGGCCAAATAACATCTGAAGTGGTGAATCAACAATGAAAACAATAGATATTTTCGGTTATTCTTTTAGCGCAATTAAACTTCGCAAGCTACGTGCAGCATTAACAACCTTGGGTGTAATCATAGGCATCGCTGCCATAGTTGCATTGCTCTCTATTACTCAGGGTTTGCAGGCTACCATAACTCATTCACTTAACCAAGGACTATCAGCCAACACATTAATTGTTACTCCAGGCAGCAGTCGCTTTAGGAAATGCAGCAAATGGCGGTGGCAGCATCAGGTCGCGGTTTGGGTGGCAGGAGGACAGGTTGGCGGCGGTGCAGGCGGATTTGGAGGCGGCAATGCGAGGTTCAGGGTTTCAATTTATACGTTAATTATACAAGCGAAATTGACGCTTTGTCGCCAGATATCAGTCATGTCATTTGCTGTAATACAACGGACAGGTTACATTGAAGCAGCGGGAATTAAACAGTTCAGTTACTATTTACGGCGTAGATTTCAACCAGTATGCTCAGCAGTATCAGCAACAACTTTCGTTGCAGCATCTGGAACCATACCATTAAACCCTACTGATAACGAGATAGTTGTTGGAACACGAGTAAATGATCCTGGACAGAATGGAACAATACTTTTTAATGCAGGCGACAACGTTGGTATCGTATGGACTAACGCAACAACTCTGCCAGTCAGTTAACGAAACTTATACAGCTCAAGTTTCAGGTGTGCTTCAAAAAATCGGAGGTTTCGGCCTCGGTGGACCTTCAGACACAGGCGTTTACATGCCTCTGACTCAAGCAGAGAGCTTCTTTGGAACAAACCAATGTGACATGATAATTGTTCAGCTTAAAAACAGTGATAACGCAACAATTAGCAATGTTTCTAAAGCTCATAACTGATCACTTTGGCGGTCAAGTCATCCGTCATATCTTCAACAGCAGTTCTTAGTTTGCTTTCAACCATTTTCAGCACTATTCAGTTGTTCCTCGGCGGCATTGCAGCGATTTCGCTTTTGGTTGCAGGCATCGGCATAATGAACATCATGATAGTTTCGTTGATTGAACGTACACGAGAAATCGGCATTCTTAAAGCGTTAGGCATGAAAAGCAGAACAGTGCTGACTATTTTCCTTGGTGAATCAGTTATAATCGGCTTAATCGGCGCAGTAATAGGGATCATTCTAGGCTGGATATTAGCAAACATTACTGCAAGAGTTTTGGCTTCAGGAGTATTCGGCGGAGGCGGCGGATTCAAAGTAACGCCATTGTTAACTCCAGAGGTTCTTGTCGGCGCCTTAGCTTTCGGTGTCGGAGTCAGCGTAATCTTCGCATTGTACCCTGCTTGGCGCGCATCTAAACTTAAGCCAGTAGAAGCTTTAAGATACGAATAGACAATAGAACCTAGCAGAGGAGTTAACCTGTGAAACGGTTGTATCCTGACCAGCCAGTCGTAGGCGTCGGCGCAGTAATAATCAAAGAAGGCAAAATTGCCCTCATAAAACGAGGAAACGAACCAAGCAAAGGTAAATGGACCATTCCAGGCGGCTTAGTTGAACTTGCTGAAAGCCCAGAACAAGCAGTTATCCGAGAAGCCAAAGAAGAAACTGGCTTAGACGTTGACAACCCAATCTTAATTGACGTTGTTAGCAACGTTGACTTGGATGAAAAAGGCAAAGTAAAATATCATTATGTAATCATCGACTATCTTGTGCATGTTAAAGAGGGAACTGCCAAGCTGCAAGCGACGCCGTGGAGCTGCGTTGGGTGCCCTTTGAAGAAGTTGAAAAGCTCAATTTAACAGCGTCTTTTCGCTTGTTTTTTAGGCATAACAGGGAAAAACTGGAAAAATCTAATTCTTATTGTAAAGAATAGTCTTGTTTCTCCTAGTGTTTTGATGTCTAAGGCTCTAACTCTGGCTACTATGGGGAAATCGCTTACAACTTTACCTAGGGTGAGGCAGTGGTGGGGTGGTAGGTCTCGGGCGATTGAACGTACCGTTTCTGCATCAACACGGGCAGCCCTTGAAACAACATCTAAGTCATGTTCGTTGGTGAAGTTGAAGAGGAAGATGTTGTCGGCTTGGCGGTAGATGGTTTCTTGGATGGTGTCAGGTTGGTTTGTGATGAAGGTGGTGAATATGCCGTAGTGGCGCATGCGGGTTACGATGTCGTCCCAGTAGGTTTCGCGTAGGTACAGGTGTGCTTCTTCAGCGAATAGGAAGACAGCTTTGAGTTTCCAATTTGAAAGAGAATCAACCAGTTTGCCCAAGACATATTCAACCACGATTTGGCGGTCGATGTTTGATGTGTTCTTTAGGTTTATGACTATGGCGCCGCCTTGTCTTTGGATTTCAAGATACTCTCATCTAGCAATGTTGCTTCGCCTGGGCAATCAGTGAAAAAGCCAGAGTTAGCAAACGAATGAAACCGTGAAGCTAAAGCATCTCGAACATGCTGGTTGCAGTTTAAATCGCGAATCGCCTCGCCCAGTTCCTGCATGTTGAGTTTTCCCTTTCTTTGAGCATTTTCCACAATCGCCTAAACTCCCGGCTGAAGTGCCGGGCAGATGTAACGCGTTTACGAGTATACCCATTACCGTGTTTAGAGGCAATTGCTCGAGGGCCACTTTGAAGTTCTGTGACGGTGCTAAAGTGTGGATTTTATCGTAATACATGTTTCTTTTGCCATCGTTTGTCATGCCAAGGCTGGAGTATTCGCCGTTTAAGTCAAAGATGACGACTGTTGCTTTGTAGCCGACGAGATTAACCATTAGCAGTTTAGAGAGGTGAGATTTGCCGCAGCCTTTCTTACCTGTTATAATGTTTAATGTGCCGTCCAAAGCTGTAGCGTCAATTGTTAACAGTGAGAATCTTTGGTGCCGCCTAACATGATTGGAAGTTTTCCATCATGTTTTGCCAATTTCATAAGCATAGGAATGGATAATTTCTTAATTGTCGATTGGGAACGGCTGGGAAGCCAACTGCTGCTTGGACTTAGATTCTCATTTTCCAAGGTTGCCCTTATTTTGCAGATCAAAAGACTGGCATCTTGGATGTAGGTGATATGGGGAGCGATTTCCATGGGGTCGATATCTTCACCTTGCAAAGGTTCGCCACCATCTGGCAACGTTCGCAAAAGCTCCTCAAGCACACCTGGCACAGCAGCAAATTGAACATCAATGACTTGAGCAATCAAGGCTTTTCCTGCATCTTGATCCTCAACAAGCAAATAATCACCTTTTTCCGCGTTCTCAGTAGGAAAACTGATGATTTGCAGGATGTTACCTTCTTTTTTGTAAAGTTTCATGAGTACATTTCACCTTTACCAAATAATCCAAAGAGAAGTCGGTGCATATCTGGTCGATTAATTAATTGTATGCCATGTTTGCGGGTGATGAAGTGTTTCATAGCTAAGACCTCGTTGGCAGTAAATGTGCAGAGGATATGTGATAAACGTAGAGTTTCAGGGTAACTTTGAGTATAGAGGTCATTGCCAAGCAGTTTCTGCATTGCATCAATTCTCTGCGCCACTGTTGTTTCCTTGTCGATATCTAATCGAAACGCAAAGTTTGATTTGTTTAACCGTGCCACATAAACATCTCCAAGCAAAATTATTGGCGGCTTAGAATGCAAACCTGTTGTTTCAAGCAGGTAAGGCGGGTCATGGTTTGGAAGCTGCTCAGTTATTAAGATTCCATTTGCCCTCAATGTGGTTGCTTTTGAGAAAGCAAGTACGGTGCTATTGTTTCTTCTTGCATAACTTAGAATTTCCTTTAAGCGCTAAGACTGGCGTGTCGATGGTGCCTGAAGTTAAGGAGCCGTCAAAGAGTAATATGCCATGGTTTATGGTTTTGGCAAGCATTGTTTGCATCCAACGCTCTAACAAATTTGCAAGACGTGTGGGCATTTGCATGATGTTTGGTGCCGCTTGATGGCTACTGCCGTAAGTTGTGCTGAAATAAGCATGTTCCAGAGTATTGAAAAGTTGATTTTTATTCTCTTCAGTTATGTGAAAAATAAATGGACCGAGACGAGTGTATTTGTAAGAGCCATTTTGTTTCCAAGTTGTTGCTCCTCGGATGGCAATTATCATTCCGGTGCTTGTTTCACCGATTTTTATTGTTGATGTATCTACTGCTGCGACTAGAGTTTCTTGGTGGTCTGGTTTTATGCGAATTAGGTCTGGTTTGATTTGAAGGTTTGACGGATATTGTTCGGGTGAATTTAATTGATGAAAGTTTTGAGGGTTTAGTTGGAATGCTTGATGTTGCACTTGTTTGAGTGAGCTTAAGCTTTGTTCTAAAAACCGCTGTGGGAGGATTGTGTCGATAGAAGGTTGTGGAAAATTATATTTGTTAGTAATTGTATATTGTTCAATCACCATGATTCACCAATATTCAATATCCTTATTGGTGAAATATTTAAATATTGTGCATGTACATCTTGCACAATACAATATACAATAAGTGAGAACTTGACAGAAAAACAGCAAAAACCACCAATACGCGTAAAAATGAAAGTTGGCAACATAGAATTCGAAATTGAAGCCCAACCAGACCAAATCCAAACTGCCGTAGACAGAATACTCGCCACAGTCACTGAACGCCTCAAAAATACTAATCTCGCGCAAGTGGCAGAACGCCCAGCGCAACCACCGAGAGCAGAAACATGCAAAGGCGTCATCCAAAAACTCTGGGAAGAAAATTGGTTCAACACGCCACGTGGCTTAGACGATGTCCACACCGAACTTGCAAGAAAAGGATTTCACTATGACCGCACAGCTGTAGCTCATGCACTAGTTGACCTAGTAAAAGACAATATACTAACACGCATTGGAAAACCACGCAGATACCAATACGCTCAAAAAAGACCTCCAGCATAAATGTCAATCAAAAAATATTTTGAATTCACTAACATGACAGTTTTTTTGCTTTGCAAACTCTTAGATTAGCAAGGTTTAAAAACATATTTAATTCATTGTATTTGCAGTGAATTTCTAAAGTTTAATTGTATAGTGGAGGTGAATTTTTGCCAGATATTGTTGATGCTGCAATGGCAGCAGGTATGACAAAACTTGTAGAAGCAGTAAAAGCAGCTGGACTCGTTGATACACTTGAAGGGTCCAGGTCCATTCACGGTTTTTGCACCCACAGATGAAGCATTCAATAAAATACCAAAAGCAGACATGGACATGCTAATGAAAGACCCAATGAAGTTAAAGGAAGTTCTAACTTTCCATGTGGTTGAAGGAAAAATGATGGCTGCAGATTTGAAGGAACATGAATATTTGCAAGCGCTTTCAGGTGGAGAATTAAAAATAGATGCTAAGATGTGGCACTTACATAGAAACATGAAAGTTAATGATGCAAATATCATCAAGCCAGACTTAGTCGTAGATAACGGAGTTTGTCATGCCATAGATAAAGTGTTAATGCCAAAGATGGGCGCCATGGAAAAACCAATGTAAACAAGTAAGGTGTAATTTACACCGAATTTCTATTTTTTAAATTAAAATCAAGTTAAAATAAGTTTTTTTAATTATTCCTTTTAACAATTCAAAAATCGTTGGAACCTTGCTTTGTGTGGGCGGCATCCAATTTATCATATCGCTGATTAGTGTGGAAGAAATCTACCCAGGCTACAACGTCTCAGCCAATTGGAACGAATGATAATTTACCCAAATCTTCTTGAAATAATTGGCTTTGACGGATATTTACTCGGAAAAAAATAAGTGATGAATCGTTTTTTAAGGTGCTTTAGTGTTTCAAAAAATGCAAACTATGCAGATATACTAATTGTAGGTACAAAAAAAAGAAAGGTGAATGTGAGGGCTTATTTACTTTGTTTTTGAAGCTGCTTTAGGTTTTGCTTTTTCCGCGCTTTACCTGCTTTTACAGCTTTCATAGGCTCGCCGCAGCAAACTATCTCAGTTTGTTCACAGCCGCATGGTTCCTCAACTAAGATTACTAGTCCGCAGTCTTCACATTCGTATTTGTCGCCTTTTTTATTTGCCAAAAAATACACCTGCCTAAAACTTCGTTATAATAATCAAAGCTATACATTCTAATAAAAATATCCACAATTATATTTGGACTTATCTCTAATTGTTAGGCGCAAAACTTCTGACCTGTTCGAAAGAAAAAGAAATTTAGAGTTGCCTCCTAATTTTCTCCGCCATATCTTCGAGTTTGGTTCTCTCGACCTCTTTTAAGCTACTAAAACTCGGCAGTTTTTGCCCTTCAAATCGTGGAACCACATGTACGTGAATATGAAATATGTCCTGGCCTGCCGCTTTGCCATTTTGCTGAATAATGCTAATGCCGTCGGCGTCAGTTGCTTTTTTGATAGCGGAAGAAATTAATTTAGCAACCTTGTGAATATTGCTTAATTCGTTTGCTGGAATATCAAAAATGTCAACGTAATGAGCCTTGGGTATAACAAGTGTGTGCCCCAAGTTTAATGGTCGAATATCAAGAAAAGCCATCATAGTTTCATCCTCATAAATGATGCTTGCTGGAGCTTGTTTACGAACAATTTTGCAGAATATACATGATTCATCAAACGCCAAATCCGAGCCACCATTAATTATTTTCTCATTTGCAATCAGTTTATATGAATGGCACTTCATATTTCTTTCACTCAATTAGAGGTTAAAAAATTGAGCGACTTTAGAAAATAAAGTACGCGAAGAAGTAGGCAAAGTACAAGACCCAGAAACCGGACAAAGCTTCGCCGAAATGCAAATGATTCAAAGCGTAAAAGAAACAGCGCCAGGCGAATTCACCGTTGAATTCGTTCCGACAAGCCCATTCTGCCCAATAGCCTTCAAACTTGCCGCTGACATCAAAGCCGCAGCAAAATCTGTTCCAGGCGTCAAAAAAGCAATTGTTTTCTGCCGTGGACACGCGATGGAACAACAAATCAACGAAATGACCAATAAAGAATAAACAATTATTTTCAGTTCTTTTTTAATTTTTTAAAAAATCAAAAATTTTGTCAGCTTATTTTTTTATTTCATTCTGCTGAATGCCCAAGTTCCAATTGCAATCATTATTACATCAAACAAGGCTACGACTCCTATGTCTATCCATAAAGGCTGAATTTGAAGAGAGGTGTCCAAGCTGTACCCAAAATTACGTTTCTTAAAGCATCAACGCCGTAAGTTAACGGGTTCCATGCAGCAACAGTTGTTAACCAGCTTGGAAGGCTGATTCCTGGTCCTTTTAGTGGAAACAATGCGCCGCTTAAAAAAAACAAGGGCAAATTAATGAATGTCTGGATAGCGCCAAAGCGATTCTAATGTGCCTATCAAACTTGCAATTGTTAAGCCGATGCTTACTAAACCAAAAGTTATAAGCAACATTATTGGCAGAGCGTAAATGACAGTTACTGGATCAATTGATACTCCAATTGCTATGCCTATAACAAACACCATTATGCCCTGAATAAACGAGGATGTGCTGTCGCCTACCATTTTTCCAATAAAAATTGTGAAACGTGAAACTGGGGAAACAAGAATTTCCTTCATGAAACCAAATTCTTTGTCCCAAAGCACGCTTATGCCCATAAACATTGAAGTAAAAAGCAATGTTTGACCAACTATTCCTGGAAAAATCACTTGTTGATAGCTTAAGCCTGGAATTGCAAACCGCAAGCCAAAGCCAGCGCCGAAAATGACAAGCCAAAGCAATGGTTGAATAAACATGCTGACGAGTCTTGTTCTGTCGCGTAGAAACCGTTTGATTTCTCGCAGCCAGAGAGTGTAGAAACCTCGGATTTCAGTCATTTTATTGTTCTCCTTTGGATAGCTGCCATACCATGGAGTTCTTTGCCTGAATCTTCCCGAATTGTTCTTCCAGTATAATGTAAGAAATACATCTTCAAGGTTTGGCTCACGTAAAACTATAGATTCAACGTAAATGTTATTTTGAGTTGCTAACTCCATGATTCTGGGCATGACTGCTTTTCCGTTGCGAACAGTAATTTCAAGCGCGCCATCAACTATTTGTTTTTTCTCAAACCCCAACCATTTAGTTACCAAATCCGACAATGCATCGATATTATTTGCTTTAACAGCTACAACGTCTCCTTCAAGTGTTTCTTTAAGTTTGGGCGGGGAATCTAAAATCACAATTTTACCATGATCCATAATCGCTATGCGGTCGGAAAGCCTATCCGCTTCATCCATATAATGAGTGGTTAAAACCACTGTTATGTCCTCGGCTTCTTTTAATTCGCGAATATATTTCCAAATGTGATCTCTTGTTTGCGGATCAAACCCAACTGTTGGCTCATCCAAGAATAAGCACTTTTGGATAATGAATTAAGCCGCGGCCAATCTCCAGTCTTCGTCGCATGCCGCCTGAATATGTGCGAAGTAAATCATCCGCTCTGTCTTCTAACTCGACAAGTTTCAAAATCGGTTTATGCGATCTTTCTGCTCAGACGCTGGAACCCCATAGAGATTTGCATGCATGTAGAGGTTTTCTCTGCCTGTTAACCTGTCATCTATGCTTGGTTCTTGAAAAACAATCCCGATTGATTTTCGAACTTTATTGGCTTCTTTTACAATGTCAAAGCCGTTAACTGTAGCAGAGCCAGAAGTTGGCTTAAGAATTGTGCAAAGCATCGATATTGCTGTGGTTTTTCCTGCGCCGTTAGGACCAAGTAACCCAAAGATTTCGCCTGATTCCACTGATATGTCTAATTTATCAACTGCTTTAAGCAAACCATACGATTTTGTTAATTGGTGGGTTTCAATGACGGGGGTCATTTTTCAGTATTTCTCTTTCAGCTATTGGAACAGATAAGGGAGATTTAAGGATTATTTAACTAGTTTGACCCGTTTTATGAAAAAATACAATTAATGTTTTCCGTAACATTAAAATTTCTAGTTTACAAATCAGTTAATAGTGATTTTATGCCAGAAATGAATTTTGAAGGAATAGCCACTTGGAAAGGCGGAACAGAATGCAGTCTCTCAGTGAAAGGGAAAGAACTCGTTACCGTTAGTCCACCGCCAATGTTTGGAGGAAAAGAAGGCTACTGCGTACCAGAAGATATTTTTGCAGCAGCCTTAGCTTCATGCATTAACACGCTGTTTCTTTTGATTGCTAAAAACAGTCAATTAGAACTTAAAAACTTGGAAACAAAAGCAAACGTGAAAATGAATATTGAAGGCATGGAGAAACTAATCTTCACTAACGTACATTTTATGATGAATGTCGGCTTTGCAAACTGATAATGAACGAGAACGCAAAAAAGCCAATACTGTTTATGGAATGGCTCAGAAGATTTGTCCGATTAGGCAATCTTGGGGCGAAGCAGTTCCAATAAGCTTTGAACTCAATTTTAAATAAAAATTTAAACCTAATTTTCTTTTTTTAGTACTTCAAATAAAATGTTTACTAAATTATATTTACAAAATGTATCAACAAATAGTATGAACGTTGAACCTGCCCAATTATAAAAGAGAGAAAGAGAGAATTTGCTAGGAACAAAAGCAAACAAACATCTTTCAATTTAATCGGAATACTTTGTGTTTATCCATTGGCTGCTTTAGAAGAGGCTGGAAACTACGCATTAGCCTTAAATATAGAGTCTTTTCTATTTGCAAGTCGAGGGCAATGGTATAGTATGTAGTAGTCCGTATGCAGTTGAATTAAAAGACGTAACAAAACGGTATAACGAAATAGTAGCAGTTAACAATCTTAACCTAACCATTGGCACTGGTGAAATCTTTGGTCTTTTGGGACCCAACGGCTCAGGAAAATCAACCACCCTCAAAATGCTGCTGGGTTTGGTTCAACCTACTGCTGGATCAATCACCGTTTTAGGATTAGATGTTCAAAAACAGTCAGTGGAAGTTAAACAGCTGTGTTGGTTATGTTCCAGAGTCAGCAAACATTTACGAGTTCTTAACAGGAATTGAATACCTTGATTTCATTGCGGACATTTATGGTGTGCCAACTGCTGAGAAACAGCAGCGGATAACCGAGTACCTGAAAGCTCTTCAGCTTGAAGGACGCGAAGGTGACATGATTAACAGTTATTCGGATGGCATGAGAAAGAAAATCAGTTTAATCTCAGCTTTTCTACATAAACCCAAGCTGTTGATTGCTTGATGAACCTCTTAACGCTTTAGACCCCCGTTCGGCAAGAATTGTTAAGGATTATCTTCATGCACTTAAAGGCGCAAGGCGTAACCACAATAATGTCCACGCATGTTCTTGAAATTGCTGAAGCAATTTGCGACCGAATCGGCATAATGTATCAAGGGCAACATTTTAGCTCTTGGCAACATGGATGAACTACGCCAAAAAGCCAGCATGCCAAATTCAGGATTAGAAGATATCTTCCTCAAGTTGACTGGAACAGAAGATTTGAGAGCAGTTGTTGAGGAACTTACGCAGATGAACTGGAAAAACGTCCTCTACCTGCTTACAGGTTGATCGCAAATCTGGCAGGCTAATTAGAGGAATAAAAGCCACAAGATATAAAGAAAACTACTTTTCTCGCTTATTGGCCTTATTGGGCAGCGGCAATAATTGGTGTGGTAGGCGGATTGATTAGCAACTTTATTGCGGCCGCGGTTTATTCGCAGGGCGTACCTTCAGGGTTGCAACCAGTTGGACAAGAAACATTCAGTCTTTTTCGCTGTTGCCCCAACTTTGTTTTAGTTGCCAGTTTAATATTCACCTTATTGCAGCAAATCCAGTTGGCTGGCCTCAAAGCTTCAAGTCAAGTAATGTATTGGCTACCTGTAACTTGGCAAGAACACACCTTAGCCTCCATCTTAGCTAACCTGCTAGGGTGGCCAGTTGCATTAGTTACAGGCTTATCAGCAGGAATAATTGTTTTTTCAGCTTTAAACGGGCTAATTCTTCAAGCTCTATTAACCGTAGCTAATCATGTTTGCAGCTGCTTTCATGGCTAGCTCCATAACAGAAATCCTAAGAATAATACAAGTTCGCTTTACAGGAGCCGTCTACAAGTCAAGTGGAAGAGGCGCCATATGGGTAAGACTCATTGGTACACTTCTTGTTCTTCATAATATTCTACATATTTTATTTCTATGTAACTTCAGGATTCAGCTCTTTTATTACAAATTTAACAACTGCTCAGAACGCTGCTTGGTATGTGCCTTTTATTTGGCTAGCCCTTCTTCTTTCATACGCTATCAAAGGTTTATTTTTGCAAGCTGCCCTGTTCTTAGCTTTATCCGCCCTTTTCATTGCAGGCTTATACTACCTTGCAGTAGACTTAAACAAGCGATTTGGACTCTACGAACCACCAGCAATAACACTTCAAAAAAGCGGCTTTATACGTACCGAAAGCTGGATTTTTAGGGAAGTTTGGCTTCTCAACTGTTGAAGCAGCATTAATACGAAAAGATCTACGAGCATTCACTAGACGTAGAGAATTAATCAGTATCTACATTGCACCTATAATCATGATTATTATTCCACTCTTCAATTCACTTGGTGTGATAAATAATGGAGCGCCAACAGGTCAAGCAACATTGATTTTTATCGGCAATTATCTTTCTTTTGCCAGCTGGTTTCATGGCTATGTTGCTGGGACAGGTTTTGATAGGTGAAGAAGGACAAGTCGGTTTGGCGAATTTATGCTTCACCAATTTCTGGCAAAAATCTTGGTTAAAAGCAAATACTTCTTTGTTGTGCTATTTTCAACAATTATATTATTGGTAAGTGGCATAATTGGAATATTATTTTATCATCCGACGGTTGCTGAGGCAATCGCAGGCTTCATTGAAACATTCCTGTAGTGTTAGCAATAGGGTCCGTTTCTCTTGCAGTGGGCTTCAAAGGTCCTGACTTTTCTCAAACTCGTCAGAGCAAGAATGGTACGTCAAGAATGGTCTTTGATCGGCTTAATAGTCAGCGCTCTGGTTGGTGGAGCCGTGCTGGCGCCTTTAGTGCCAATCGTGATCCTCTCTTTTCTCGGGAGCGCCGCAAGCACAATCTCTTACAGCCTTGGCGAAGCACTTATAGTCAGCGCAATAATTTCCGTGGTCTTCACAGTTGTTTTCTACAGGATAAACATTGGCATGGCAAATGACCTTCTTAAAAAAGCCGAGACATAAAATAAGACTTTATTATCCCTGTATTTTCTTGCCTTTTTTTAACATTCAAATTGAAGTTTACACCGAGGCACGTTAGCGTGGTTTTGTTTGCTTGTTGGAATTAATGGAGAAGGGATTCGGCAATTTTATTTAACAGGTCAACATTATTTTTTTAGTGATGTTTTATGAAAGAACTAATAGTAAAGAGTCCAGCTTTTGAAGCAAACCAGCCGATTCCAAAGAAATACAGTTGCGATGGTCAAGAAATTAATCCGCCATTGAAAATTGAAGAAGTACCTAAAGAAGCAAAAACTCTTGTTTTAATTGTGGATGATCCTGATGCGCCCAAGCGGCACATTTGACCATTGGGTTGTTTGGAATATTCCAGCTTCAATGGCAAATATTGGCGAAAACACAGTTCCGGGAATGGAAGGAATGAATAGTGCAAAAGCGCAGGGGTATATGGGTCCTTGCCCACCCTCAGGCACGCACAGATATTTTTTTAAAGTTTACGCTTTAGACACAGCACTCACTTTAGGTATCGGCTCAAAAAAGAAAGATGTTGAAAAAGCCATGCAAAATCATATTGTAGCTAAAGGCGAATTGATTGGTTTGTATAGTCGATAAATCTGCGTAGAAAATTGTGAGGCTAAACCTTTTTCACATTATTTTCATTCAAATGTTAAATAGTTTTGCCATGAGATATTGACGGTCGGTTGATCAGCTTTGAATCGCAAAAACCTCACAGTAGCCGCCATTTTACTTATCGCATTGATTTCTATTTCGCTTTTTCTCGCTCTGAACTCCTCTAACAAACCAATGTCGACAAGACCATTTTATTTAGGTGTTGAATTTGCATACGGCAACCAGTATGAGCAAGTTAAGGCTTTGGTGGATAAAGTTAAGGATTACACGAATCTTTTGGTTTTGGGTTCTCCAGGTTTAACTTTTAACAGGACGGCGCTGGATGAATCCGTTGATTATATCTACACCGCAGGGTTAAGTTTTATTGTTTTATTTACTAGCAGCACAATGTACAATCAATCAAACGGTTACCCTGAGAATGACAGTATTTTTGACTGGATGATTAAAGCCAAGCAAACGTATGGCGATAAATTTCTTGGCATATACCGCTTTGATGAACCAGGCGGCAACCAACTGGATATCGGAACCTACCAGTTGATTCAAAACGGCGACAGTTACACTCAAGTAGGACAAAACTATGTTGGCAACCTTTCAATAATAATCAACTATTACCTCGTGCATGGCGCTCCGCAAATATATACATCAGATTATGGACTCTACTGGTTCGATTACCAATCTAACTACACAACTGTCTTCGGCGAGTTCGTTGGAAACCAAACCAGAGAACGCATCATCGCCCTAGACAGAGGGGCAGCGGAATCTTTTGGAAAGGACTGGGGAGTAATAATTAATTGGAAGTATGATCAACCGCCATTTCTAGAGTCTGCCAATGAATTGTACAGTGACTTGTCCTTGGCTTACAGCGCAGGAGCCAAATACGAGGTGGTTTTCAGCTACTCTGACAATGCCAGTTATGACACTGGCTACGGAATTTTAACTGAACAACATTTTGAGGCATTACAGAATTTCTGGAATAATATCCACAAGAATCCAAACAGTTTCCCAGCAACGAAGGCAGAAGTAGCCTATGTGATTCCGAAAGATTATGGGTTTGGCTTCCGTAGTGCAGATGACACAATTTGGGGCTTATTCCCAACCGATGCCCTTTCCTCTAAAATATGGAACGATACAATGCTCTTAACCGCAAAATACGATTCCAAGCTCAACATAATTTACGATGATTCCCAGATAACTGGGCCAACACTGCAAAATTATACTAAGGTCTATTACTGGAATCAAACAATAACATGATTCACTACCAATACTTCATTCTTATGCAGGTTGACAGTAGTTGAGATATTCCTTTAAACATAAGTACAACATTTAAGCAACATACATTTGTTCACGGAGAAGAGGAGCATCCATTTTGAAAGAGAAAGTAGGTGATTCAAGTTCACAAAAATTTAGTCCAACATATTCAAAAGGCATTAAACTTCTTAAACCAAAAAGCAACTCCTCGCTTGATCACTTAATTGAAAACATGCCTCCTCTCGATGCTTCTGGAATTGCGGAGTATATCCGTTTCGACTGCTGCCCCAGATATTTCAAACTCAGATTTGAAGACACTGAAGAGAAACATAGAAAATGGCCTGAAGCCTTCCATAAGCCACTGAGTCCGTTGTTGTTTACTGCTGGCAAACAATTAGAAGAAAAAACAGTGAAAGGGCTTAAAAACTAAAGCAGCAGATTATCAAGACTTCACCTGTTTTGATCCTAAAAAACAAGTGGGCAAATGGGATGAAGCTTGGCCAAAATCTCGCAAGATACTAATAGAAATTGTTGAAAATGCTTTTTCTCCTCAAGCAGATGTTGAGCACAAGCCCGTTTTGGTTTATCAAGCGCCTATGATGGGGCATATCGGTTTATGGGATATAAAAGGCATAGCTGACCTAATCGCAATATGGCCAAATGTTGATGGGAAAGTTAAGGTTCGCATTTTCGAAATAAAATCTTCGTGGAGAGAGCAGACGGCCCACCGTATACAAGTTGCAATATATGTACTGCTGCTTACAAAAGCCTTGGGAAAACTTGCATCTAAAATCGATTTTGAAGGCGGAGTAATTAACAAAGAATCAGACTTAGAAAAGCTTGAACCTCAAGAGCTACCTTCGTTTAGGCTTGAACCGTTAATTCAGGATATTCAAAGGCTGCTGAGCGGAAACGGGGAGCTTTACAGAATTCACAACAAACCGTTAAAAGAAGTGGAATACCAGCTTTCTTGGCGGTGTGATAACTGCGGTTATAACGAGTGTTGTGTTATCTGCGCTGTTGAAAACGAAAGTGTTGCCCTGCTTAACTTGACAAGAGGCGAGCAAAAGGCCCTAAGTCAACAAGGAATATATCAGCTGGAAGATCTTGCACGGCTAAAAGCAGTACCTAAACCTGATGACTTGCGCCCTTACAACTTTAAAGAAATTCCAGCTATAGACAAGAAAATAGTCCAGTTGCTGTCTTCTGATCCAGTAATTGGCGGCAAACTGGACAGATTAATCCAAAGAGCTCAATTCATGCTTTACACAGTGCGGCCAAACAGCCCATTTTCTAACCAGGTCAGATATATGCCTTGGCTAACAGGTAGCGGCTATGGTACTTTGCCAGAAGACAGCCCACAGGAAGGCGAGGATACAGCAATTTCTTTTAGGCCCGAAGGCATGATTCGAGTGTACTTTCATATTCAATGGGATTACCTCCTCAACATAATTTCGATGATTAGCGCTAGAGTCAGCTGCACTCGATACAGAGGAAATCCAATAACCTTTTCAAAATTAGTTAATATTCTTCCCAAAGAACAAAATGAAGCAGTTGAAGAAGAAAAAAACCTTCTTGAAGCTTTTTTCATAAACCTTACTGAGGCTATAAACAAAGTTGCTGTTGAAGTTGGAAGCCCAGATGAAGCGCCAATTCACCTTTACTTCTATACAAGACAAGAACGTGATCACCTAATGGAAGCAGTCCGCCGCCATTCCCTTTACATGACAACCGCTCATGCAGTACAAGACCTTCTGGGGTTAAGACAAGCAATTGATCAACCTATGTTCTCTATCATTCAAGACGAAATCATGCTGAGAAAAGCAGTTGGGTACCACAGCACGGGGATCTTACCTGTTCTCAAACAATGCTGCTTTTTCGATTCTAACCAATGGACCGTTAATCGCAAAGATGGGTCACGTTTAGATATGCGCTTAACTTTCCGTGACGGCTTTTTCAACTTTGAAATGCCGTATGCTCGAGTTCCTTCAGGGGCAATGTCATTCATACTTAGCTCTGATGATATGAGACGCAAAGACGGTTATTATCCAGCAAGAGCGCGCTTTGGAAACCAAATTCCAATCGAGTACATTTGGGGCGCGAAAGGTCGGCTTGATACTAGTCAAGTAGAGGGTCATGAAAGAATTATGGTTGAAAAACGCCTCTGGTGTGATTACCCAAATAAAACTCGAAGAGTCAGCGACGAAGACCTAATGCTTTTGGGAGAACAGCTGTGTTTGGCACTTGAAACCATCGAACGCTCACTTAAAATACGCAACCGAAGATTAGGCAAAAAACCAATCAACATTCCAAAAATCACCGAATTCACATTGGGATGCTCAACACTTAGAAAGAAGCTGCAGAGAATTCTTAGACCTAGAATATTTTACTAAACGGCAAGAAATGTATCAACATTATGCGTTGCTTCCATGCCAACGCGTTGCCAATGGGAAATCATTAATTTTTGAGTGTTTAAGTGCGGAAGAGTTTGACAAGGATTTTGTCGTAAGGGGCAAGTTGATTTACGAAGGGCTTGGGCTTCCAAAGTCTGATTGCATTGTTAATGCTTGCAGAGTAAAAGGCGCAGATGATTCAGGATCTGGCGACTGGATGGTTGCTACCGAAATAAAAGTAAATGAGCAGGGACAATTTGAAGAAGTTAACCAACGCTCGCCTTCTCATGTGGAAAGATCTGCCCGGGTTATTGTGGAAAAAGTTGATTTACGGAAAATGGAGGTAACCATCAAAGTTGTCAGTTGGCCAAGCGGCAAGAGCAGAAAATACAGCACTTGGCATGATCTTCCTACAACTGACAAAGAAAAAGCGGCAAATTGCAAACACATGCAGCTCTTTGAAGTGGGGCGCAAGTATATTTTAGACGAGTTAGCTGATGATATTATTTCGGAACGCGCAGCTAAATGTCTTGATTACGCAGTCGACAATGCCTTGTATGGTTTGCTTGCAGGTTTTTTGGCTGGAACAAATAAGCTTTCAGAGCGTACTGCCTTAGGCAAACAAAGTGCTGGGGCTTTCTTGGATTGGGCTAACCGCTCAAAGCTTCCGCCTAAACCAGAACAAAGCCGCTTCATCGACCGCGTTTTTGGCAAAGAGCAGGTTGTTATGCTTCAAGGTCCGCCCGGTACAGGCAAAACTGAAACGATTCAGTTAGCTGTATTGGCACATATTGCTGCTCACAAAGCCACAAGTAAGTGTCGGGTGTTGATGGTTGCACCGACCCACAAAGCAATCCATGAATTTGTCACTAAACTGGCGAAGTCATGGAGAAGTTACTGCAAAGATGGTAACAGCGACTTAGCCGATCTGAGAATTTATCGAGTTGTAAATAATCATATTTTGTCGACAAAAAGCAATGATGGTATAAATTACGTTAACTATAATGAGGACGAAGACGCAGTTACAGAATTAAAGGATGCCTTATCTAATCAAGATAAGTTGGTTTCTAACTCAACTGACGGGTTCCCCTTGGTTCTATGCGTTACTCCTCCTGGTTTGTATGGGCTTATGAAGAAGATTGGTGGTAAAGAGCCAGCTTGGAACGAAGGCTACTTTGACTTACTGGTCGTGGATGAGGCAAGCATGATGAGGCTCCCTGAGCTGATACTTTCAGGTGCATTTATAAACAAAAATGCGCAGATTTTGGTGGCCGGAGACCATCGTCAGTTGCCTCCGATTCAAGCGCATAATTGGGAAAAAGAGGATAGGCGAACAATTGAGGAGATGGCTTCGTTTTTGTCAGCCATGGATTTTCTACGCTTACTCCGGCAAGAAGACTTGGGAATTGAGCATGTAAAATCGCTACATAAGGCCGATATTCCAACTGAACGCTTGAGTGAAACTCATCGATGCCATCAAGTAGTCGCCCAGTTTCTAAGAGAGTGGGTATATCATAAAGACGGGATTGATTTTCGCTCTGATCAAACCCAGACCCTCTCTTCTTCAGTGCCATCCAGTGAGGGCTTGAAAGTTGTTTTAGACCCTGAAAACATTTTTGTTTTAATAGTTCATGACGAGAAGGAGAGTTTTCAATCTAATTTAGCTGAAGCAAAGATTGTTGAAGCGCTAGTACGCAGCGTAAAACCTGAAAGTGTAGGTATTGTCACTCCGCATAATGCGCAGCGGGGAGTTGTCAAAAATTTGCTACTTGATGGATTCTCGAAATGTGCGGGTTGACACCGTTGAGCGGTATCAAGGCGGAGAAGGTGACTTATAATCATATCTTCAACTGTAAGTGACCCTGACTATGTACGTGCAGAAAGCGACTTTTTGCTAAACTTAAATCGCATAAACGTTGCCATTTCCCGCATGAAAAAGAAGCTTGTAATAATTGCCAGCAGATCAATTTTCGAGTTTATGCCCCAAGACGCCAAAGACTACGATAAAGCGTTGCTGTGGAGAGGTATAGCTCAAACCGTCGGCTTCACGGCAAATTCTAACCCAAAATGGAGAGGTAGCCTATCTGATTTCTTAGGGAAAACTGCTCAAAATGTTGAAGTTGAGGTTTACGCTAAAGCCAGCACTATGTAAAGTGTTGTGCCCCACTAACCTTAAAAACAAGAACGGATAAGAAAGACATTGATTTGACAATGAAGATTGATGCTTTAACATTGACAGTAGTGTTTGCAATTGTTATTTCTATTGTAACTGCAGGTGTAGTTGTTCTTATTATGCAAAGTGATTTAACTCATATACCTTCAGCTGAAAGTGGCTTAATAGTTTCAAAAAATGTCGTCAATGCAAATGACAGTGTGATTGAACTCTCAGACGGAAAAATATTGCATATTTTGAATAATACGCCGCTTTATCTAAGTCTTCAAGAGAATCAAAGTTACATTTTCAA
Organism: Candidatus Bathyarchaeota archaeon; assembly: GCA_963750605.1. Lineage (GTDB taxonomy): Archaea > Thermoproteota > Bathyarchaeia > Bathyarchaeales > Bathycorpusculaceae > Bathycorpusculum. The sequence continues at coordinate 243,738 of CAVVRN010000019.1, read as the reverse complement.
CTGTCTTTATAATCATAATACTCAGATTACCGTTATTGAAAACGTCCAAAACGATACTTCAGCTACAGGCTAAAATTAGAACGTTTACAAAGATTAAAATATTGTATTGTGTACGCCTGTGAACAAGCTGTTCTACCATTTAGAATGGCCTCATTGTCCAAATTCGGTAAGCCTCGTACCAAAATATTGAACAGACAATCGCTCCAAATGAAATTATGAACAGGTTATCGCGACTAAAACCGTTAAACAAAATCGTCAAATATGCTATATAAAATACAGTGGAAAACAATGCGTAAAAAAAGAATCTTGGAAAAAGAAGTTTACCAAGCTTTACGTAATGCCTTACCACACCAATCTTTACTTCGCTAACCAGTGTGTAGTGGCCGCCAATTTCCTCCTTTTGAACTAAACCTAACTCGCGAAGTTGCTCCAGATGATGAAAAGCGATACTTGGACTGCTAAAATGCAGAGCACGTTGAACTTCGCGGACGCCAACTGGGTCGCCGTTCTTTAGAAGAAACCAATACACTTTCCACGCTTTGCCTCGTAGGGCGTATTCAAGCTCTTTTTCGTCATTTCCATTCAACCGGCTGACCCTCACAGAACATAAAACGTTGTTGCCTATAAGTCCAATCATTAGAACAGGCATTTTGCAATTTAAACTACAAATCAACTAATGTCCAGAGTGAGCATACAAAATGAGAACCCCACACTTTGGACATCGGTGATAAATTACTTGTTTTTTACTATTACGTACCGGTTTCATTTTTATGTAGCATGTGGGGCAAAGAGGTGCCTTAGCCATATTTCATCATCAAATCAATAGATATGTTATTCCCATATTACTGTTGCTTGAAGGAAATTCTTGATTGATGTTGCCAATAGACAGATTAGCTATTTTTGGATTTAAAGTGAAAAATTTCTAGAGGAATGAAAAAAGAAAAAAAGATTGTGGATAAAAAGAAGAAGATTTGTTTGGTTTTTAGGTTTTTGATTTGTTTGCTGTGCCAGTTGACATTCCCGGTGGTAAATCGGGGAAGTTTGAGCTTACTCTTTGTTCTGCAACTATTGCTGCTTCATCTAGGATTTTTGCTGCGTCTTCGTTAACTGAGTCAAAGTTTAGTGACATTCCGCTGCTTGTTCCTGCATCAAACATTAAACCGCTCAGCATGTTGCCGATGTCGCATAATTCGCCTTCTGCTTCAGGCAAAACACCGCCAAGACCCGCGCTGACACTGCGTAGTACTCCAATGCATGGTCCTAATGCTGAAACAACGTCTCCAAGCTCGGATACTGTCTTTATTCTAAGTGATACTTGGTCTAGTGCTAGTCTTGCATTCATTACCATTTTTGACATTTTGCGGACTTCAGCTAGTTCGGTGGCGTAAATGTTTGCGTGGGCTGAATCATGATTAGTATAAGCTTGTACCAGTTTGGCGAATAATGCTTTGTCTTTTTGTTGGAAACGTTCGTTAGCTTGGTCCATCTTGCTGATTTGCAAGTCAAGTTTTCTGACGGCTGCATCTAATGCTGTTTTTAGCGGTGGTGGCGGCTGAATCGTATCATGAATTGCTTTACCAAATGATGTTCCTTCATCTTTTTTGCCTTCCCATTTTTTAGCAAATCGTTCAGACATGTTAACATCCTCTTGCATGTTGATTCATCATAAGGCGCTTTTAATTGTTGCTAACATGCAGGTATATATATGAAAAAAAATTGAGCGTATTTTATTTTATGCTGCCAAAAATATAGGCCAACAAGCCAATTATGAACCAAAGTAGAACTATATTTTTGATTCGTCTGGAATTTTCACGTGAATAATCTCTTAGTAATAGCGTTGAGGAAACTACGAGTCCAATGTCAGTTACTAGAACAAATGGGATGAACCAGACTCCAACAAGATGCAAAAACCACGTTACAGGCGTCAAAGCAACAGCAAAAATATAAAAGAGCACTGCAGTTATTGCAGCTTTTTTTTCTCCAAATCGGACAGCTAATGTCTTGATTCCTTCGACGCTGTCGCCTTTTGTATCCACTATTCCTTTGGTAATTTCTCGGCCCGTGTTTGAGAGAAAAGCCATTGATGCAAACAGCACGACGTTTAGTTTAACAAAACCAACAGTGGTAATGCTGCCGTAAATAAATGGAATAGCGACGCATGCGCTAACCAGAAAATTTCCCGGCAACCCACTTCGTTTGCCCACAGTAATGTATATTCCAGTTATGAGCAAAGAAGCTGCGGCCACAACAAAACATAGGACACTTACCAGAAAAGCAAAGGTAAAACCTACCAACGAAAGCAAAACTACAAAAGCTAAAGCCTCACGGGTTTTTATTAAACCACTTGGAATAGGCCGAGATGGCTCATTTATCGCATCGATTGAGCGATCATAATAATCGTTTATGACCATGGCTGCACCGCAAAAAGTGAAACCAGTCAGGACACCAAATAGGATGTTTATCCAATTTAGACCGCCAAATTGGCTGGCAAGAACTGCGCCTACAAAAACGGCGAAACCCATTATCATACAATTGACTGGTCGCATTAACCTAATGAAGCCGCCAAGCTTGCTCATACCGCCCAACCGTTAGCTGATAAGTTTCAGCGAAGTATCTAAAAAGCTTATACTAGCTCCATGAACTAAAACCTGAGTGAAAATTACCAATTTACCTTAAAATCTCTGAATGGACATCAACCACAAAATAATATCTAATTCTTAAAAAAACATAACTTAAAGAATAAAATTGCATCGAATCTTTGGTTATTATAAAAAAAGGAAAGAAAGGGAAATTTTGTTTTTGCTTCTTGAGTTTATGGTCGTTTTCTTAGCATCATCAGAATTAAAGCGCCAATAACGATTATTACAATTATTATGGCGATTGCTGATGCTAAAACGTATGTGTTTGTTGCTGCTGATGAGGATGATGTAGTTGTTGGTGTTGAGGTTGCTGCTGCTGCTGGCATTACGTTGAATGCGCTTTCTGCGCTGGATTGCCAGTAACCGTTGGTGCCTTGGAAGTTTGCGATAACTGTGTAGTTACCTTCGATGTTTGGTGTCCATGTTAAGCTGTACATGCCGCTTGTATCGGTTGTTGCAGTGCCAATTACTCTACAATTGTTGTTTGAGTCAACTACGCTGATAGTCACTGGAACGCCTGTAAAGTTCGTTGGTAGTGGTTTTTGTTGGTAAACGTAGCCCATCCAATCTTTCATGCTTGCGTCTGATGAAACTGGGACTCCGTGTGGAAAGTCTGCTGCTGGTGCGTTCTGCTTTGTGCCTGCTGACGTGTCTGTTACTGTGCCTGTAATGACGACTGGTGTTCCAAATGGTAAAGCTGCATCTGGTGCTGTTACTGTTGTGGCGCTTGATCCTCGACCGACAACGTAAATTTGGTTATCGATGCCATTGAACCATGTTGCGTAGCCGTCTGCGATAGCATAGCTCATGGCTGAGAATTCGCCAGTGTAACTTGAGAGTTGCCAAAGTTCTGTTCCGTCTGTAGCGTTTATGGCGCGTGCAAGTGCACCTTTGTAAACTGGCGTTTCAATTGTATGCTCAGTAGTCACCAAGTAGAGTATGCCGTTTCCAACTGCGTTGATGAAAGTTGGATAACCACCGTATGGTGTGTAGAAGCCACTTCTAGTGCTGTTGCCTGCTCCGCCGTTACCATATGTCCATAGTAGATTTCCAGTTTTAAGGTCGTAAGTATAGATTATTCCACCGTATCCACTGCTGTATAGTTTACCATAAGCAACTTGTCCTGATGCGTAGTCGTAGATTGGGTTACCATAATAGTCCCATGGTGATTGGTTGCCTACTGGACCCCAAAGTTTTTGACCGTTTGTTAAACTGTAGCCTGTCCATTGCATTGTTTCTTTAGTACCTTCAACGAAGACTCCCACTGTTGGGTCAGCTCCGCCGAAAGTAACTGTGACGTTGCCTGTTGGTGCATTAACTGTGTTGCTCCAAAGTGTCGTTCCAATTGCGCCATTGGTCGCATTGAGGTTGATTCCATAGTATGTGTAGGGTGATGTTGAGCTTATGATGTTATTAGTTGCGGATACACCTGCTGTTGTTGATGCGTCGCTAAGAACTGGGTAAGCGCCGACTCGTATGAGCATCATATTGTTTGGAAATACCGCTAGTACTGCAGCATTAGCAAGTTGGGTTGCGGTCAAGCTGTTATAGAGTGGTAGTGTCACGTTCCAATCGTATCGGTCCAGTGGGTTGGCCGGGTTTGAAATGCTTCCATCGACAATGTAGACATTGCTGTTGTTGCCGTTGAATTGGTTTGCGGGAACAGGTATGGCTGGACTTTGTGCTATGCCACCGCTAACAATTGTTGATGCGTTGTAGACTGTTGGTGATAATAGGCTTGCATTGGTGAATGGGTTTAGGGTGTAGGTCCAAATTTTAGAAGAGTTCCACTCGCCTAAACGGTAATCTGGATTTGCAGTGGTGCCTGCGTTGGCAATGACATATCGTAAGTGTTCACCTTGTGGACCTAAAGCTTCCATGCCTGACGGTACGCCAGTTACGTTAAACAATGGGTCTCCTGTGTATGCGTCAAAAGCACGAGCGTAGTTAGCTGTGAATAATATTGGTGGGAAGACTCCGTGTTGGTTAGGATCTTCAAGATCGTATATGTAGCCAAATGATAGTGCTGGTACGTCTGTTCGAGACCATATTAATTGTCCTGTTTGGAGATTTACTGCATCGGTTGGTCCAGTGGTTGTGCCTGTGAAGGATACTGGTTCGGTGTAGTAGAGTATTCCGTCGATTATTATTGGGTTGGTGTATCTTTGGTTGTAGGCTGATCCTTCAAAGTAGGTGTTTGCTGGAACTGGAAAAACATTCCCTCCAACTACTCCTCCTTGCTGAAGTGGCTTTGTCCACATTATGTGGGGTGTTTGTGGTCCTACCGCGTCACCTGGGTACCTGTTGAGTTGTGCTGATCCTGTGAAGGCGTTGATGCCGCCAGAACCCGCTGTTCCTGATCCTACTGAGGAAATTGGCGGTGCGCCTGTACCTAACCAGTTAGATGCAATAGAGAACCAGTCTGTGTTTTCACCGTAAATTGGGCGTGTCCAGTAGTCTGCTGGGAGCGGATAACTGCTTATTGGTCCAGGTAATGGTGTTTGTTGTACTGTTAGTGTTGTTGTGGCATTACTAGCTAAGAAAGTATCGTTGACCAGTGTCGATGCAGGGTTATGGCTGTAATCATTATAGTTTTGCCCTGGGAAATTGAAGTATAATGTATACGTTCCGACTTGTGTGGGGGTGAAATAGGTTGTTTGTGAGGATGTTGTGTCTGTTACATTGGCGAAAATTGTTGTACTTATAGAGTTATCGGGTGCCACGATGGTGAGGTTATAGTTATGGAATCTCCAGTCATTTACAATAGCTGTAGTTGGGTCAATAAGTTTATCGAGCCACATTACGACTAGGACTTGCTGATTGATACCGACTGGGTTAGGATTAGCAGTGACGTAGGCGTAAGTTGGAATTTGCCATGGTGGTGAGTGCGCTAGTGTTTGGTACTAGCATTGTTGAAGCCATCATTGAAGCCATTAAGAATATTGCAATTACAATAGCTGTTGATTTTGTTTTTTTAATGTGCATTTTTCTTTTCTCCTGTAATTTGCAGGCTAATAATTCCTAAATTTATATTTAAAAGTATCTTAAATATTTAAGAAGTGGATGTTTTGAGTTGAAAAGGACTTTTTTGTTACATCCTAATGCATACAATAAATATTTACATAAAACATTATCTTTTTTAGAATTTTTCAAAAATATGAGATATTGTAATGGAGAAAAGTTTCAGGTTATCGTAACGTCTGTTAGTCTCAGTTTAGTGTCCCGTAATTTTATTTTTACGGATTAATCCAGAAATTATTTATGCATAGTTTGACAACATACTCGGGGGCAAAGGTTTACTGATGACTGGTACTGTTAAGGTCGATGAAGTCGATGCGAGGATTTTGAAGATACTTCTCGCTGAATCTCGGACCAGTTTTACGGAGATCGCTGATGAATGTAAAATTACTGTTGCTGCCGTGCGAGCGCGGTACAAACATTTGTGGGATGAGGGTGTAATTAACGGGGAAAAAATGTTAGTGAACCCTCAATGTTTGGGCTTTCGTCACATTGTTGATTTAGGAATTGAGTGCTCGGTTGAAGATGAAGAAAAAGTTATGAAGTTTCTTGATACTAAACCCTATATTTCTGAGGTAATTGGTCCGTTTGGACGATACAATTTTTATGGAAAAGTGGCCCTGCGGGACCTCACCAAGTTACGTGAGATAATTGAAGATTTGGAGGATAATTGCCTTATTAAAAATATTGACCCTTTAATATGGGCTAGGGCAGTACACATAGAATACCCTCAAAACTTGGTTATCAAACCTTTGGACCCTGGAAATGAATTAATAAAAATACTTCCCAAAACTAATCAGGATCAAATGTCATTGGACATTGATGATACAGACAGAAAAATTGCTAAAATTCTTTCGGAAAATTCGAGAACGCCTTTTGATAAAATTGCAAAAGAGCTTGATTTATCTCCTAAAACTGTAATGCATAGGTATAAAAAACTTAGATTAGGTTTGCTCTCGCTTTCTACTATAACGGTTGATTTAAGCAAGCTTGGGTATCATGCGCTTGGAAATCTCTTCCTGAAAGTTTCGAACCGAAATTTGTCTGAGCTTTGTTCTCAGTTGCTTCAAATTCCAAACGTTATTGTAATGATACCGCTTATTGGTCGTTATGATTTGTACTGTGCCGTTATTCTTGAGGATTTCGAGCATGGATTTGATGTTATTCAAAGAATTAGGCAAATTAAAGGAATGGAAATAATGGACACTTTTCTATCAAAACCTGTTAAAGCTTGGCCTCTGAATTTGTTTCCTTCGTTACTTGATAACGAAAACATGCAACCGAAATATTGGCTCTAATTTATGCGGTTGAATGATGCGGTTCTTCCTGCCGAATTTCAAATAGATCTGAAAACAGGTAATACTTTAGAATACTTAATACCACTAAAAAGTGATTAACAAAGGCTCTAAGCTATGATGGGCTATCTTAAATCAAAAAAGCGACTGTTCACCTTAGCAGTAATCATAATAGTTGGCTTAAACCTCTACACTCTCTCTGTCGCTTACCCCACAATGACCCGCCCTCTCAATTTTGGCGGAGCAGACTTACCGCGAGATTTTTCTGTCTACTACATAGCCGCTTGGAGAATGCTTCATAATCCTTCCCAAATCTTCAATACCGCATCCCTCAAAGACGGCGAACCAGTCATCTACCCTCCGTTAACACCTTTCAAATACTTGCCATCATTTCTTGTTTTAATTTCGCCGCTTGCGAACCTAAGCTACTATCAGGCGTTTTGGGTTTTTGACGCCTTCCAATTTATCCTACTGCCATTAATCGCCTTGTTACTATACAAACTGCTGGAAAACAAAAATCCAATTCCAGCTTTTTTAGTACTTGTGCTTGTAGTGCTGTTGCCTTATCCAATGCCCAGTCGAGGTCTATCTGTGAGTTATTTTATGAGTTGGGCAGAAGGCCAAGCAAAAATCCTACTCACTTTCCTTTTGCTCTTATCTTTTTACTTAGGCTATAAGAGTAAGGCAACCCTCTCAGGAGTAGTCTTTGCGATTGGAGCGTTTGATCCACGATTTGCCATTTTGGCTTTGCCCCTTTTTGTTTTCTATAACAAAAACAAACTCAGAAATGCTTTGACCACAATGATAATTGTGTTTGTTGCTTTAAACGCTATAGTATTTTATCCCGGAGCTGCTCAGGGCTTCTTGAACATGATTGTAAGCTCAGGTGACACAACGCCGTTTTACACACCTTCCTGGATACCGCTGATAATGATTATTTGTCTGATAACCGTAAATGCAAGACAAATGGCTCTTGAAATAAAAAAAGACTCTCAAAATCTTTCTGATAAACTCCAAAGTTAAAATGCCAATGGAAAACAAATATCGTTTTTTTTTAAATGTTTTAAACAAATGTGGACATTTAGGTGGGCTCTTAGGCGTGCACTTGAAAATCAAATGCAAGATACGCACTCAAGATCCTCATCATCCATGATAGTCTTCGGGGCCAGAGTCGTCATCGCCCACCCAAAACAAGACACACTAAGCCAATCATTAAAACTTTGGGCTAAAGTTTAACGCTTATTTCTACTCCATCATCGCCCACTTGCACATATCTGCTCTGATACTTTCCCGAGTTTCTAACGTAATTTAAATATTCACTCATTTGTTGGGCGAAGATTCCAGCGTTATCTGCAAAAACAACGGTGCCTTTAGGCAGTTTATTCTCCATTAAACGAAGGTATTGCAAATATTCAGATTTTTCAGCATCAATAAATGCGAAATCAAAACAACCATGCAACGTGGGGATGACCTCTAAGGCGTCACCCGTGATAATTTTAACTTTGGCTGGTATGTTTGCCTTAAGAATATTTTCGCCTGCAACTTCAGCTTCTTCCCGGTGAATTTCTATTGTAACTATCTCTGCTTTTTCATCAAGCTCTTTGCCCATCAGTATTGCTGAGTAACCAATTAAGGTACCAACCTCCAAAACATGCTTGGGCTTAGCCTTTCGAATTTCTGAAGTCAAAAACTTTCCTTTATTTGCACCTATTATTGGAAGAAAATCTATCTTTGCCGTTTTCTCAATTTCACATAAAATTTTTTCAGCACTTGTTAACGGTTTTTCCGTTATCATAGAGGCACCTTGATTTTATCAAAGAAACGGTGCTGCAACTTTGCAATTTTTGGCGCAATGACAACTTGACAATACGGTTCTTTGGGATGTTTTTTGTAGTAGTCTTTGTGGTAGGTTTCAGCATTGTAGAATACTTTGAGGGGTTCAACGGAGGTAACTATTGGTTTGTCCCAAATTGCTTCTTTGGTAAGCTCATCAATTAATGCTTCAGCCGTTGCTTTCTGTTCGGGGTTATGGAAAAAAATTGCTGATCGGTATTGCGTTCCAACGTCAGCTCCTTGACGATTTAACGATGTAGGATCATGAATCGTGAAGAAAATCTCTAAAATCTCTTTGTAACTAATTATTTTGGGGTCATAAAATATCTGTGCTGCTTCAGCATGCCCCGTGGTACCCGAAGAAACCTGTTCATATGATGGGTTAGACACTGTTCCGCCAGTGTAGCCAGGCTCAATTCGCTCCACGCCCTTAATGATACTGTAAGCGGCTTCAGTGCACCAGAAGCAGCCGGCAGCAAGTGTTGCAACTTCCAAATTTTTATTATCGATAGGTTGTTGGCTCATTTTTCATCTTCCTAAAAATCAGGTAATGCCTGTTTGTAATGCTGGTGGCTTTGAACTTAATTGTTTGTGGCAGGCATGACACAATAACTATTTTTAAGGTTTTTTCACCAAGCGAATGATTTATGCCTCGTTATTTGATCTTTTAAGAGAATGCTCCAGCAGCATTAGGCGCGTTTTCAGGCACCATTTGGGTGATATCCCAATACTCAACAATCTTATCTCCGCCGAATCGGAAAAGATGCACCTGCCTTAAGCCACCTTTACTCGGTTCAGAACTTGAGATTTGTGTGTGCACCGCAACAAGGTCTCCGTCGGCGAGGACCTGCCTGACGATCAGCTTAAAGTCAGCAGTTGATCCTTTAATGATTCCTTGTGCTCCTTGCTTTTGCACAGCAATCATCGCATCAATTAACTCGTTTATGCCGCCAGCGGTGTATGGGTTATGAGTTATGCAGTCAGAGGCAAAAAATCGCAGCCCATCCTTGGGTCTTCCTGAAGCAATTAAATTGAGAAATTCAACTGCAATTTCCTTACGGGCCTTATTTAAGTCGTTTTTAGGTACATTAAAAAGCGTTGTGCTGTCCATTTTTTCACCTAAAAAATTGAGCCAGTGTGAATATTAAAATGTGTTGGCAGGTCACCAATGGCTTAAGCCAGCGGAATCCATTTTACTATCTGCAGCATTAGGCAAATAACAAATATTTCTTGAGGTGATGGCAACAATGGACAAGCAAAAACACAATAATCCCTTAAGCAAAATCAAAGTTACTCCGCTGGCAGCAGAAAGCTTTGGTGTCCGCTCTATGTGCACCCTAGTCCAAACAGCTGATGTAACCGTGCTTTTGGATGCAGGAATTTCACTTTGTCCTTACCGTTTCAGTTTGCCGCCTCACCCAATTGAGTTTCAAACAATCAGCAAACTTCGCAAAAAAATAACAGAAGCCGCAGAAAAAGCCGAGGTCATAACAATAAGCCACTATCATTTTGACCATCATACCCCTTCATTTGAGGATTGGTTAGTAAATTGGACAGAAGAAAACGAAACTGCACGGCAAATTTACCAAAACAAAACCGTGTTGATGAAAAATCCAAAAGAAAAAATTAACACGAGTCAGAGACAGCGGGCGTGGGTTTTTCAAAAAACAGGCGGTAAATGCGCCAAAAAACTGGAAGCTGCTGATGGCAAAGCATTTAGTTATGGGGAAACGTTGCTGCGTTTTTCTGAAGCTGTTGCGCATGGCTCGGAAGATTCGATGCTGGGTTGGGTAACGATGGTAACCGTTGAATGTGAGGGTGAACGGTTTATGTTTGCGCCTGATGTGCAAGGGCCAATGTCTAGTCATACGCTTGAGTTGATTTTGAAAGAAGCCCCAACCATGATTATGTTGGGTGGACCGCCATTTTATCTTGGAGGTTTCCGAGTTGAGTTAGCTCAGTTGGAGCAAGGATTAAAGAATTTGGAGAGTATCGTCGATGTCGTGCCATTAGTAATTTTAGAGCATCATGCACTAAGAGATGAATTATGGAAACAAAAAATAAGCACAGTTTATCAGCATGCTTCGAAAAGCTGGGCATAAAATAATGACAGCTGCAGAATACATGGACAACGAAAACCTTTTCTTAGAATCCAAACGCAAACAACTCTACCGCGACTATCCTCCTTCACAAGAGTTTATGCAATGGATGAAAACATTAAATAACAAAAAAATCGGTAAACCCCCAATTTAAGATGAAAATATTTGTTTGAATTTAGCTTAGCTGCCTTTTTTGCTTCGTTTGTTTTGATCGCTTTAGCGGAAATGGGTGATAAAACCCAGTTTTTAGCCCTGTCCTTTGCTGCAAAACACAATGTTTACAAAGTAATTCTTGGAGTTTTCTTAGCAATCATAGCAAATTTTGCTATAACAGTGAGCCATAGGTCAATTCCTAACAACTATCGTACCCATAGACATCATTTCTTTAGCTAGCTTCACTTTCATTCATCGGTTTTGGTCTATGGACCATCAGAGGAGACAAACAAAAAGTCGAGAAAGAAAAATTGTCAAGGTTTGGAATAGTTGCAACTGTTTTCATAGCCTTTTTCATTGCAGAATTCGGTGATAAAACTCAACTTGCAACAATTAGTTTAGCTGCACAATACCACAATGTACTTGGTGTTTTTGTAGGTGCAACCATAGGCATGTTGGTTGCTGATGGTATTGGGATAGTTGTTGGAGTTGTTTTTTGTAAACGGATTCCAGAGCGAACTCTTAAGTGGCTTTCAGCAACAATATTTGTGATTTTTGGTTTAGTCGGGGTATATGAGGTTCTTTCGGTCAACATTGGATTAGGTTATACTGCATTGACTCTGCTCGCGTTAATTGTTATTTCTATCTTTGCAATGTTAATTCTGGCTCGAAAACAACTAGATTGAAAGCTCTACGGAAAATGTTGTCCTTGATAATTTAGCTTCGAAAAAATGAGGAACATACCTTAATAAAATAGCAAATAATTTCAGAAAATTTAGAAAGAAAGAAAAATGTCTTGTATTATGTAACTGGTTAATTTTTTGGTTTCTTTCGGTTCCTTCTTCTGCAAGACGATTTCGAGGGTACCATTGTTTAGATTTGCTTTAGCATCGTCTGACTTGATTTTTTCAGGTAATTGAATTCTTCTATAGAAAGTTTGTGCAGCCCGTTCACGGCGGATATAATTTTTATTCTTTTCTTCTTCTGACTGCATTTTTTTCGCATGAATCATAACTGAATCGTCGCTGACTTCAATATTTACGTCTTCTTTGTTAAAACCCGGCAAATCCGCAGCTACACGAAAATCTTTTCCTCGATCCTCCACATCCACGGATGGCATCATCATTTGTTTAAACGGCATCATCGGAAAATGGTCTCTCATGCATCCACTGTTTCCATCTTGGCGGCATAGCCCAGAAATCTGCAAATTCACGTTCGAAACGATCCATCATCCTATCAAAATCTTGTTGAACAGCGTACGGTGCCATTTCTTGTGTTCCTTTCTTTATTTCACTAGCTTTCTTCTCTTTTCCACCATAATAATAGTACATTTTCTTTTTATCTTCAGACAAAAATATTTCACCTCCAATTTTAAATCGAGTCTTACTCTTTGCTATTAACTTATGTGTTTGTGTTAAGCTAGCCTCATTATGAACTTTCTTTGAAAAAATACGTGTTTGCATCTGATGCCTAAACAATATTTTTAAATTGCTCTGTTTTCTGCAACATGCAAATCTTTAGGAAAATTTCGATCCACACATTTGATGTTTAGTCAATTCGGCTTATTTTTGTTCCGCCAAAAATTGATTCATCATTTTTTGATTTGAAATATCTGCATAACTTTCGTCCTTTCTCTGTAATTGAATATACCGTTTTGTTTCCAACGGTTTTTTCAGTGATTAGGTTCAAATTTATTAGAGAATCAAGGTGTTGCTTTGGATCGCTTACCTTGAGGTCTGTTTTTAGCATTATTTGTTTTTGTGTTATCAGATCCCAACTGTCTAACACATTAATTATGGCGAGGTAAATTTCCGCTCTTGAAAGACCCAACACATCCGCCTTTAGCAAAAAACAACCTCTCAATTATTAAGGCTTACTATTAAATAATCAATTAATTGAATGTTTTGGCACACGAAAACGCAATAAAATAATAAAATATTCGGAAAAGAGAGGGAACATTTGTCGCCTGCACAACTGTAATCGTTGATTTGCCACCCGCTTTTGATATTCCTATGCTGAGCGCTTATTACACCTATACTGCAGGCTTTGCAATAAAAAACGATGTGACTGTACTAGCACTACAACAAGTTACAACTATGGTTTTTTAGGTCTTCGAATGGGCATAAGAGCAGCTTTCGCAGCACCTTTCTTTGATGCTGATGTTCTAGGTTTTAACATAACAACGGCTTTCTTGAGGTCCAACGGAGTAATTACGCGGAAAAATGTTTTGAAATCAGGATCCAACTGCTCAATCACCATCGTGGACATATAACGAACTCCACGCAATTTATTCACAATAGCTTCCAAGATCAAGCTCACCTTTTGCCAGCGCCTCTTTGGCCGCCTCCAAAGCCAACTTTGTATTATAAACTGCATGCAAAGCTTCAACCTCACAATCAGGCGATCTTGCAATATCTGCTGATTTGCCAATGCCACAATCGAAAAGCAAAGTCACCACATCTTGGGAAACAAATGGGGAATCAAACGGCAAAACCAACGAATATTTTCCCTCGGCCGCTTCAAAACCTGCCAAGCAGCCCCAAAATCCCCTTTGATTCATCAGCATTAAAACAAATCTAACTTTAGGCGAAACAATTTTGGCATACGAATCTGCTCGTTCTTTCGAAGTTGTGACAACAATTGCTTCTTCAGCAATTCCTTTCACAGACTCAACAACATGACTTCAACAAGGGCTTATTATCCAATTTCAATAGTCCTTTATCTTCCTCGAACTTGGTTGCGATCAACAGCTAAAATGATAACTGATTTATCCAAACAGCAAACGTCTCCACCCTTAAATTACAAAACAAGTTAAAATAACATACAAAAATACTTCATTATTTTCAATTCTCCATTTCTCAAAAATAGAATACAAAACGATAATAGTGATTTAACCTGCTTCAAGGTCTCTGCCATCAGCTTCGGAATCACGTTCTGTAAAATATAAAAAGAAAGAATCTTTTTGCTAGTTTACTTCGTTACTCTTCTATTTTTCTTGCCATTTCAGCCAAGTATCTTTGTGAATGGATGGTCAGGTTTATCTTGAACGAAAATCAGGTTGCCTTCAGCTCGTAGAATTTCGCAGAAACATGGCACCATCCCCAGCATTGGAACTTGGTAGTCAGTTTTTACTTTGTGCTGATTTCTGTTTTCTTTGCTGTTGCAGAAGGATCAAGCACTTTGTTTAGCACTAAACCTGTTTTCTTCTCGAATAGGTTGTAGAGTTCTTTTAGCATGCGTTTTGTTCCGTCTACGTCTGACCGGTCGCCAGTTGTTGCTACTACTACGAAGTCAGCTGCTACAATAGCGTTTATTGAGGAGTACTGTAATCCTGGGCTTGTGTCAAAGAATAAGTAATCGAATCCTTGTTCTTTAATCAATGTTTCTCGAAGTGCCAAAAGTCTGCCTAAAGCACGCATTTCCCATTTTCGATCTTTTGAAGACATGTCTCGGATTGCTTCAGTTGATGGATTTGCTAAACCAGCGAAGAACTTGCCGTTGCCAGGAATTTTGCTGCTTAAATCCACAAGTACTTTGCTGATTTCGCAACGTGTTGTTCAAATAATCGTTAAACCAGACTTCAGAGTTTTCAGCTTTCAGTATTGCAAATAAGCTTGGAGCTCGAAAGTCAAGATCGAAAATGCAGACTTTTTTGCCATCTTTAGCAAATGTTGCGGCTAAATTTACTGATAGAAGTGTTTTTCCTGTTCCGCCTTTGTATGAGTGTACTGCAATTATTTTGCTCATAATCTTCAACTCTGGTGTTTCCCTATCTATGTAAAAGTAGGCTTTTCTACCTTTGCGCTCTTTCTTTAGGTAACCCATTATTACAAGTTGATTAAGATATGCGCTTTCTACTGCTCTGGCACGTTTTGTCTGAGCAGCAATTTCTTCAGCTGTTGCTCTTGCGCATCTGCAAATGCTCATGGCTGTTTTTCGCAGGTGATCAGGCATAGAGAGAAGGGTCATAACATCAAGTGATGCATCGGGCAATGCAGGAGTAGATCTTGTGGTTGTCACTGCTGTTCTTTTGAATTTCAATCATTACTTCCATTTTATCATTTAATTTCTCGAGGCTTTCTTCAATTTTCTCAAGAATATTCAAGGGCTTTTTAGTTGAATTGTTTGATCTTTAATCACGAATTCCCCCGATTTGTTTTGCAGGTGTACAGTTGGTTTATGTACTTAGCTGTTTATTAAGTTTACGATACAACAATATTGATTTAAAGATACTAATAAATCAATAACATAAATCAAAAGTTAATTTAATAAAATAATTAAAATAAAAATTATTCAAAATTACGGAAGAAAAAGTGTTTAGTAGAGGAATCAGGTGCTTGGTTCCGTGCTTCCTCTACTATAGGTAAGACTTGTTTTAGTTCTTTGAAGTATTTCAGAACTGTTATCCCTCGTTGTGTAACAGCGTAAACAACTCGTCGTTTTCCAACTATACGCTCTTCAACCAAGCCTTGCTTTATGAGGAAATCAAGGTATTCCTTGAGGACACTGCAATTAACGTTTGCTTTGTACATTACATGCGTTAGCTTTAGTGGTCCTCTGTGGGCCAAGACCGTAAGGATGTCAATATACATTTCTAGTTTTGAACGACGCAATTTATATTCCTCTTTTTTCTTCAATATTCATGTTTTTAATATAAATCATTTATGTAGTGGTAATCAAATGGTTAAGTCCATATGCAGCATGTTAATTATCAGCTTTATCGCTTACTCGGTTTAACACATTTAATCTATTTTCGAATGCTGTAACCATGTCATCTAGCAATATTTCACGCAATTCTGTCGTCAATCCGTTGATTTCTGATTGGAAAACATTCGCTAATTTTGCTTCTATTTCTTTTCTATCTTTTTCTGCAATTTGTTTCATTTTCTTTTCTCTCCAAATTATCATAATCACAAAATAGCAAGCGCTATTTAACTAACTTATGAATTCAATCTATGAATTCAAAATAAGTAATAAAACAAAACATCTAATTTTATCACTTTTTTATTATAAAAGTTAACGAATAAGCGTAAAATAGGATATTATATACAATCAGTTTTTTTTAAATAATTTGAAAAGTAGTTGTAGCTATTTACCAGTCACAAAACCATTTAACTTCCAATGACAATGATGATGCGGCAAAGTACTGCCTCAATCGATAATGTGACGACGCAATATTTTTTTAGGAAGTTTTGTGATGTTGATTTCTGTTAAAGATAAATGTTTGAGTGTATTCTTGACAAATGGTTATGTTTTGAATAATCAAGTTAGAGCTGAATGTTGTGAAAGTTGCAAGTCAACGTGCGATGTTTTAACAATTAATTATAACAATCCAAATCTCATGCTGTATGGGTGCAAAAGCACCAAATGTAAACATAAGCTTCTACGCTTAGACTTTAACAAGCAATCTCAACAAATGTTCGTTATTCCATCGTTCGACGAAAAACAGCATAGCTTAACGTAATTGCCATAAATCTTTCCAAATCACTTTTGTCCACCAATTATACTAAGCCGTACTGTACATGCAGATTTCTTACCTGTCTAATAAGCCCTTTATTATGTCACTATTTCCATTACACTAAGATATTTTCGTTGTCCGCAGATGAATAGCGTTCCATTATCTTCTTTCAAAATCAACCCATGTTTATCAATAACAGAACGAATATCCTTAAGACTTTTCGCGTCTAAAACCACATTTATTCTAAGCTCAAATTCATTCTTATAAAAATTGTTTGGACTTAAGGAAATGCTACTTATGAACGCGTCTGGTATATACTGGCATATCTCTCTGAAAAGTAGTACTGCTTCGCGTCTTCGCATGAAATTATCGCGCAAATGACACTTTATACTGCGGTGACTTTAATTGAATTGCAGTCATGCTCACGTAAAAAATCGATAATCAAAGTATCAGCTTATACATCATTTTAACACCTATAACCATCAAAAATTAGCTTAAATAACAAGTAACTATAGATTCTTAAATAATTGATAAATAACTGCATAATAAAGTAATGTAATTACATGAATTAAACAAAAAAATGAAAAAGCAAAAGTTAATTTAGATTGTTAAGGATGTACAAAACCATTTTTCGAACCATTCTTCAAACGCTGAAAGGCATTCTTTGCGCCAAGCCGCTTCACCAGAGTCTTCCTTCACAATGCTAACCAGTTCCAAACGGTGAGTAATTTCTTCCTTAGCTTCTTGCAAAAGTGCTTCAACATCATCAAGCATATCATTACCGCCAGCCGAATAATCTTTCACAGATGCTTTTAAAAAAACTCTTTTTTGCAAAATCAATTCCTCAATTTTACCATCAGCCGTCATCACATTACACCTTACGTAGCTTAACTGTCGGTCATATCTAAAATAATGTTTTGTTTGCCGACCCTAAATGATATTCAAAGTCTTTTACATTGCTGATGCTGCAAAACTGAAAATAATTAACAAAACTCCGATAATCATTAAGAGCAAACCAATGTTTCTGTCACGTTTCCCATGTTGATATGAAGGTTGATTTGCTCGTTTTGTATTAACCTTCGAATTCTTTTCCAAAAGGGCGTGAATTTGACATGAAAGGCAAAATGGCAACCCTATAACAATGAAAACTACTCCCATTACAAAAAGAAAAATTTCCATGATTACTATTAAGAGATTTGAAAAATAAAAGATTATGCTTGATTTCCACGGCTAATGTTAATTTTATCAGATCTATGAGTTAACTTGAGGATAGAAATACAAATAAACTAAAAGGAACAGCGGTCATTTGCATTTCAACCAAAAAGTTCAATTTCATACTCAAAATTACAATATTTGGCGTCAAGTTCGTAATCTAGACCGATCCAATCTAAAGAACCTTCCATCATTTCCCTTCCTCGTTTCAACCTGCTTCCTTCTATATTCTTCAGACGGAACCCAATTCTGTTTTGTTCATTTGCTATTTTCGCCGATTGTGCAGTGACATTGTCCCAAGCGCCGATTTCCTCATCAACCAGCCTCAAACCTTCTGAATCAGAGTAAGTCCTAAAGAAATGCGCACCTTGTTCATTTAGTATAAAAACTTTAGCAAGATTGGTTTGCTCAAGTTGACTAAAGTTCATTTTTACCCGAATTCGATTTCGGTCCATAATGTAAGTGACATTAACGGTGCCTTTGTGAGAGCTTTTCATAAAACTTGACTTAATTCCAAACTTAAAAAACAAGCCTCTGACAATTAAAACTGGTTGAACAAGACGCTTATGCCTCTGATACTGCAAGCAAAAAAAGTCAGATAATATTCGAATTGCGGGAATTTTAAGTTTGAAACTTCTTAGTCGATCTTTAGTTACCAGATCCATGAGAAACTCTTTTCGAATTTCTATATTGTTTCCCAGCTTACGGACATAAAGTGAGGATGAGCCTGAAAAGACTGTTTTATCAGAGTATTTAGCAATCGGGACCCCAAATCCTGTTCCTTCCCCGATAACGTCAATTCCATTATATGATAGAATCAAGCCTTTCTGTAAATCGGCTATTTTCATGTTTTGTGGATGAGTATTGGAATAAACTCTGAGAACCAATGAATTCGAGACCATTAACTTGTGATGGGTCGTAGGTGAAAAATAAGAGTTTTCACTTTTAGCGGACATTTCTAGCATACCGAAACCTTCATGTAATATTCTTCAAGTTTGAATGACCAGTCTATTTAATTATTCTATCAGAGTTTTTTCCGCACCAATTTAGCCAAATAATGACCAGTTAAGAATAAAATAGAAGAATACACCCAAGGATAACAGTAAAGTAGACCGTGATTTGGTTGAATTTATTGAGCATGGAGAAAATATTGGACAATCTAACAAAAATAGGCAGATCAAGATTATTTGTGGCTTTTTTTGTTGGTCATTTTTTCTGGCGTTTCAAGAAGTTCAATATACCCAAACACAGGAAGTTCCAAATCTTCTCGTCTATATCCTTTGAACTTAACATGTTTTTCCCATCTATTGGGTTCAACCAAAACAGTTTGATGATCAACATAGACTAATTTTTCGAAGGGAACGATTTTTTCAGAAACTTCTTTGTCAGGTAATTCTTCACCAAGCTTGCATCTTTCCAAAGCCCAACTTTTAGCTTCTTCTTCAGTCAATTTGAAACCGCTAATAGTATCAATTCCTATGTCCTCATTCAAGATCCAATCTTCTACGTGTCCTTTGAGTTTATGTACATGCCCTGTTTTGGAGTATTCTTCGAGATCAATTTCCCTATTGTCATCTATGACTAATAACAGATAGATTTTGTTCACAATTTCATCCTCAGTATAACTAGGTTGAAGCGGATTTAAGTCTCTTTGTCTCATTATAGCTCCAATTTACAAGTAAAAAGAGGCTAAGGATGAGTCGAGTTGGGCTCAGCCCCAAAAGTTAAATTTGAATTGACATGACTTCAAACCATAGCGTATTTAGATTTGGACACTAAAAATGGAGGTGAGAGTAACGACTGAATTAACAGCTGTGATAATTATCGTTGTAACCATTGCTATTATGATAATAGGTTATTTTCTTATAGGACCACCTGGTAACCGCAGATGGAATAAGAGAAAAAATTAATTATCGGACGAGTTTGAATCGGTTTGTGTCTCTATGGGATTTGAACCTGCTGAGTTCAATCTCATTGTGTAACTGAAGTTTCGAACTCAAGCTAAAAGAAAATTTGCCTCTCCCTTTCTTTGTGAAAGAAGCAAGAAAATAGCAGGAAACAAGCAGAAAATAAGCAACAATATATCAACTTGATTATTTTCTTGGCTGCTATTAGAGAATGACCACCAACAGAATTTTAGGAAAGACTTTAATAATTTATCAGTTTAAAACATTCAAGGTGGTTTCTTTTTCAGTGCCTAAATTCAGCAAAAAACAACCCAAGGATCTTAATGCCCTTGCATTTAAAAACCAGTCCCACTGAGCAGTTGGACCATCAAAAACCTGCCCAATTAATAATTTCGCCTTTCATCCATCTGTTTAACATTAATGAAACGACGAAGTGCCTTTTCAATTCTTTAACTCTAAAAAAAGTATACTTAACCAATGATAAGTACTCTAAGGTTTTAACAGATCTAAGTACAGGAAACCGCAGTAGAGATGTCCAAAGTTTAGTCGAACTGAATTTTATAGTGCCTCAAGGTTTTGATGAGGAAAAAGTGTTTGACAGCATTTCAAACAGTGTGCTCAGAAAAAAACCTTTGACCAACCTCGCGTACATTTTGGTAACTGACTACTGCAACTTCAGATGCGGATACTGCTTCATAGAAAACTCCCTAAAAGGACCAAGCATATCAATGTCCAAGGATTTAGCGGATAAAGTCATAAACGTTCTAATCAATGAAGCAAAACAGGTCCCAGAGTATAGAGTCACATTCTATGGAGGAGAACCATTCAGCAACAGCGAGATCGTTTTCTACATAATTGAAAAACTTGAGCAAGCATCCACCAGATTCAAGTTTTCCTGCGTCACAAATGGAAGTCTATTAACTGAAGAGTTGGCTAAAAAACTCAAACAACACAACGTTACAGTAGGATTATCGCTAGACGGATGGGTCAATATCGACAAAAACCGTATCTTTACTAATGGAAAAGAAACCTTTTACTCTGCACTTAAAGCTCTAGCTCTCCTTAAAGAAGCCGATGTAAATACAGGAATATCATGTACAATCACTAAGCAGAACTACAAATACGCGGAAGAAATAGTTGAATTTATCCAAAAATTGGGAATAAGAACAATTGGTTTCAATTTGTTAACTAGACTCAAAGAGCCAAGTGAATATGAAGTGCCAGACCCAAAACAACTCGCACATCATCTTTTTAGAGCTTACTTAAAAGCAAATGAATTGCATATGTTTGAAGATCGCATAGGCAACAGGCGAGCAAGCTATTTTTTCAAAGAAATACTTCATTTGTACGATTGCCCCGCATTTGGTCAACTAATATTTTTTTCGCCATCTGGGACAGTAGGACCTTGCCACGCGTTCTATCCATCAGGAAAATATCAAATTCCAATTAAAGCTAATTTGAAAGTTCCAGAAGAACCATTGTTTTACAAATGGTTGGAAATTGGCACACTCAAAAATAAAGATTGCATGAGGTGTCCCGCCCTTGGAATCTGCGGCGGAGGATGCGCATACGATATTTACGTTAAAACTGGTAAACTAGGCATTAAAGAAGACTACTTCTGTACTTTTCAGAATGAAATACTTAAGCTCCTTCTGTCCTACAATTTCTTGATAAACTCTCAAAAAAACCTCGCAAAGACCGATAACGTCAAAAATGCTACTTAATCTAACCCCAGATAAACGTTGCAATAAATATAAATAATTGATACTTCATACATCAATATAGTGATTGTTTTTGTCAAAAAATAAATCTACACCTAATTCTTCCTCTAAAAAACCTACCCGTGCTCCAGAAACAAAAAAACTGACTTCAGCCCAGAGTAAACGTTTACAAACAATTTTGGCTACAATGCCGCCCATCGAAAAACTAGACCCCAAAATGTATGCGAAACTACAATCAGCAATACAAGATGCCGTGTCAAAAGCGTTACCTGAATATCAGCAATGGGTTGACAAAACTATGGCAATGGATGACTGTCCAACTCCCTTATGTAGCTCTTGCGGAAATGATTGCCCGACGCCGCTCTGTAGTTCATGTGGAAACGACTGCCCCACACCCCTTTGTAGCTCATGCGGCAACGATTGTCCAACACCAAATAGTTATGTTAACGAAATTGTTACTTCAGCTGTTAACGAAGCTATGATTGGGGCAATTCGTCAAGCTTTGAAAGACCAATTCAAATAAGAAGCTATTCTAAAAACCACCACAGGCAAGACCAGTTAAGCTGGTCCGAAGCCTCATTTTTAAATGCAAAATAAGAGTTACAAAATGCCCGTATTTTTCTGCATCCCACCAGTTTCTTCATTAGTTCCCTATCCAGCAATTCCATACTTAACAAGTAGTCTAAAATCAAATAACCAAAAAGTTAACACTTTTGATCTGAATATTAAATCATTTAATTTAACGCTTTTCCACCAAGGCATTGAAATTAAGCGAGGACAAATTTTACATAAAAATAATGGAGCAGGTGCGAAATGGACACGAGTTCCTGAGGTAAGTCTATACGCGACCATGAGAGAGAGCAAAGAAATTTTCGAAGAAATTATGTTAGAAGAGGCTTCTGATCAATTAAGTTACTCTTGTTCAAGCTTTAAGTCCAGATATAATATTGGCAAAGAATTGAAGCAGGCAATAATTTCGGATGTTTGGAAAATTTGTAACAATTGGTTTTCGGAAGTTGCCAATTATTCTACAGACCCATCCATTGTGGGATTTCATGTGATAAGTCAAACTGGATTGCTGTGGAGTATACTTCTTGCAGGAAAAATCAAGAAAGTTCAGCCCAGAATTTTGACAGTTTTGGGGGGTCCAGCATTCGTTGCATGGGAGGAAATTCTCTGCATCCATCCAGAAATTGACATAATAGTTCGCGGGGAGGGTGAGGTTACAATTTCTGAAATAGCCAATTCGTATGACGGAAATTTGGAATCAATAGAAGGAATAACGGGAATTTCTTACAGAAACCAGAAAAGCAAAAGTATCACCAATGAGGACCGCCCAATGATAAAATCTCTTGATGCCGTGCCTTTTCCCGATTACGATGATTTACCCTTAAAAGAATATCCTCAAAATAAGTTTGGGATGCCTATAATGCCAGTTGTCGGCTCTAGAGGATGCATTGGAAACTGCGTTTTTTGTGTTGAAAAACGTCTATGGGGCAACACCTATCGGATGCGCACACCAGAAAATATCCTGTCTGAATTCAAAAATATTAAAGAAAAATATGGAACTTCTACGATTCGCTTCAACGACAGTTTGATAAATTGTAATATCAAATCGCTAGAAGCATTCTGTAATTTATTGATTGAAGATAACGTAGGAATGCATTGGATGGGTAATGCTCGAATTCGACCTGAAATGACTGGTAAATTGCTTATGAAAATGCGTCAAGCAGGTTGCGTAGGATTATGGTATGGCCTAGAATCTGGGTCTCAAAGAATATTGGATAAAATGAAAAAAGAATATAATTTGGAAATTGCGAAAAAAGTTATCCACGATACTGCAATCAGCGGCATCAGAGTTCTAATATTTATGATAGTAGATTTTCCAGGAGAAACATCAAACGATTTTAAACAGTCCATTGATTTCCTACGGCAGAATCAAGATTACATTGATCAAGTCAGCATTTCACGTTTTGGGATCTTGCATGATTCAGAAATATCCCTCAACCCACAAAAATATGGAATTGAAGTTATTAAAAGAAAAATGGGCCTTAATTACAGTTATATGTATTCTCCTAGACCAGAAAGCAATCGATATGAAATCTTAGATGCAGCCTGGAAGCAATTAAGTAAGTTAAAAACAATAAATCCAGCCACAAATAATCCCGTAAAAATAATCGTCCCTTATTACTGAATCAAATTTCCTGAACAAGGAATGTCTCCTTTGCTTTTTTGTCACTGAAATCTGATATTGAAGGGCAAAACTTAGGGAAATTTCTGTTAACCATGTTTTCAAGAGTCAATTAAAATTCTGTAAACCCTCATAAACATAAATAGCGGTATTTCGTAAAAATAGAGTGCGATTATTTTTGTCAAAAGATAAATCAGCAACCAAAGCCCTCTCTAAAACGTCTACAAAACCTGTTTCTAAGAAAAAATCAAATGAAGCTGGTTCAAAAAAAAGACTAACCGAGAAGCAAAATGAACGCCCACATGCATTTTTAGAAGAAAATCCAAATTTTAAAAAATTGGATCCTGAAATTTATGGGAAACTGCAATCAACAATACATGAAGTCGTTGAAAAAACGGTGCCCGAGTACAAAGAATGGTTAAATTCTGCTTTTGGCGAGAAAATTATAGCTGATGATCGTTCCAATAACGGGATTCAATCTAGGCAAGGATGCCGCCTTTATCCAGAAAATAGAAGAAATCGTTGTTACCGCTTTCAACAAAGCCATGTTAGCAGAGCAGCAAGCCTCGGAAGAACCTGAGCAAACGGAAATTATGCAAAAATGGTTCAAAAAGAAATTTTATGACGACGTTTCGGACATACGACCTGAAAGCAGAAACTATTACAAACATTGCGTAAACAATTTCGTTACCCAATTTTTCTCAAAAGAAAAAATAGCGGGAAAAAAAATCCTCGATTTTGGATGTGGACCGGGATATTATTCCACGATTTTGGCCCAACGCGGAGCCCAAGTAACCGGAATAGACAGAAGTGCATTTCTAATTTACAAAGCAAACGAACTCAAACAAAAACTTGAACTTAAGAACATAGAGTTTTTTCAAGGAGATTTTCTTGTTTTTGCAACAAATGTGAGACCTAAAGAATTTGATTATATTATAGCGATAGACACAATTGTGAGTTTTGACTTTTCCAGACAGAAACATAACCATGAGGATTTCACCCATGCATTAAGCAAAATCAACAGAATTTTGAAAGATCAGGGCAGATTTTTTATTATTGAGGCGCATCCTTTTTTCGGTCAACTCGCTAAAGGAATAACTCTATCAAATGGCGGATATTTTCGCGGACGTTTACCTCAATATAAAATCGAATACAAGCTTAAAGGTAATCCTAACCATTGGTTTACGCTTGACGAAATGACAAAAGCACTTAGCGAGAACCAATTAGCAATCTCAAGAATTTATGAGCCCGATCCCAGTTTAGAATTAGAAAAAGAAAACCCCCAGTTATACAAATTCTTCCTAAAGCATCCTCATATGATAGTTTACGAAATTTGCAAAGTGAGCAACTCAAAACCTTGAAAAACTATTTAGTGAGACGCTCAATCGAACTGGTAGACCCCCCCAAATTGCGTTCGACATCTAAAGTAATCAATTTATATTCTTTCACCAACGGGTAATTTTAAGCTCAGAAATAACAATAATCCCTCACGATTTTCCTGCCATACGCCGTAAGGCCGCTTCGATGCTTACTATTCTTTTTGATGAGTCATGATCATGTGGGATCGAGGAATAATTTGAGGTAATCCTTTAAATCGTTTACAATTAAGAAATTGTTTTTCACGTGCTCTTTGCCTTTTGTACCCATTTGGGTCGCTTCTTCTCTATGGTTGAGTAGATAAATTGTTTTTTCTGCAGCTTCGTTAACTGTGTTAACCAAGTAGCCATTTGTTCCATTGATTATTTGCAGGGGATACCTCCAACACTTCTTCCCACGACAGGAACACCTTTCCATAGTGATTCAGCTGCACTCAAACCGAACCCTTCTCGAGTTGACAAGTGTCAAAAAAGAAATTAGCTATAAATTTATTAAATTGGCACTGGCGCTTAAGTCTGATATTTGAGCATAATTTCTGTACAAGATGTGTTTGGTCTTGGGTCTGAAGCAAGAATGAATAATCCATCAAGAAGACTACAAAATTGGGAATGTAGAATCAAAAGTGACGAGTTTTCAAGTAAGAAATTTGAGAACCTTGGAAAAATTACTGAAAGCACAGGAAGGAGCACTTAAAACTAAAAAGGTTACATTAAACTATAGTTCTTTAGTCGTGTGTGATTGGCTAGTTGAGACAACAAATCTTCTTATTATGAAATATACCTTCCGTAATTTTGTCCAAAAACATAACAAGGTGAATTTTGTTGAAAACTGTAGATAAAATAATTCTGACCCATTTGCTTGTCCGTGACATGGATAAAGCCAAAGCGTTCTATACTGATGTTTTAGGCTTTGAAGCGACTCAAGACACCAAGTGGGGAAAAGGAAACCGCGGAGTGTTTGTTGTTCCTCCTGGCGGCGGCACATACATTGCTCTTGATTTTATGTCCGAAGTAAAAGAGTTCGATACAAAAAGAACTTTCAATCTTTCAACGCCGGATGTTGAAGCGGCATACAAGTCAATTAAAGAAAAGGGCGTTAAACCAAACAGCGAAATCATGCCTTATCCGCCGGGCGGCAGATTCTTCAGCGTCAATGATCCTGATGGCAACGTCTTGAACATTCTGCAATCATAGACGCTTGCAGGTTCATGAATTAATCAATTCAATGAATATTTCCATAACTATTTTTCTTGGAAAAAGGCAAATGTAACAGCAGGGAAATACAGATGCGTCAAACCTGCGCTAGCAGTACCTCACGAACCTCTACTGAACCGCCGTTCTCGAAAATCGGACATGCTTTAAGCTTTGAAACGGCGTTATCGTAGTCGTCAGCTTCTATCACAATATATCCTCCGACTAAAGAGTCACTAAACTCAACATTCAAGACCTTTTCGCCGTTCTTGCCGGAGATTATCCTGCCTTCCGAACTAAGCCTGTTTCCAAGCCGCAAGTTTTTTGAGACATCCTTGACCCAATTGGCAAAGCGGCTTAGATACTCATCAGTTAATTTTTCCTTTGGCAATCCGCCACGGAACAAAACGAAAATAAGTGTTCATCTGAAAACCAGTGTCCAAAGCTTATTTATCAATGTGCGGATAAATTAATATTGGTGAAAAGATGCCGCAAAATAAAGCAGTTGATGATGCATCTCGACTGATAGACGCTAGAATTCAGGAGTTAGGCGACTGGCGTGGAGAGATGCTTTCTCGCATCCGTGCGTTGATCAAGAAAGCCGACCCTGAAGTCGTTGAGGAAGTAAAGTGGATAAAGCCATCCAATCCGCTGGGCGTCGCGGTTTGGTCTCACGACGGGTTGATCTGCACCGGCGAGGTCTACAAGAATGCAGTAAAGATGACATTCCCTAACGGAGCCTCGTTGAATGACCCCTCAGGTCTCTTTAATTCCTGTCTCGAGGGTAGCTCTAGGCGAGCCATCGATTTTCACGAAGGCGACAAGGTTGATGAGGAGGCTCTGATAGCGCTTATTCGCGCCGCTGTGGTCCTAAACACGTCCTAGGCCTCAGATGGTTGAATGAATACCTTGGCCACTTTCACTAGAACACCGAAGCTTTTCATTATCAAGAAATCGTCTCTAAGACCATAGCGTTTGTAACAAAGAAGGCGATGAGAGGACCAGAAGTTGGCCGTCGCTGCAGCCCGGTGAGTCGCCCAACATTATAAGTGGTTGTGGTGCGGTAACCGGGATTTGAACCCGGGTCCTAGACTTGGCAAGCCTATGTACTAACCA
This sequence comes from Candidatus Bathyarchaeota archaeon, assembly GCA_963750605.1. Lineage (GTDB taxonomy): Archaea > Thermoproteota > Bathyarchaeia > Bathyarchaeales > Bathycorpusculaceae > Bathycorpusculum. The sequence continues at coordinate 216,529 of CAVVRN010000019.1, read as the reverse complement.
AGCTGTACTATTACCGCATGCAGTGACTTAACGCAACAATCTAAATTCTTCTTAATAAACTATGGTTTTCGTCTTGGCATTATTTAATCCTTGGTGTTGTGTCATCGCTGTTTCAGACTCTGGAGCTATTTATGTGCTTTTTGGTTTGCTAAATCGTGTTCTATTGTTATGGTTGAACTGACTTGTTTTTTGAAGAGGTATTAGAGATTCTCTTTGTATTCCCTGTGAGCACTATGCCATCGTTTACTGGATTGATTTCTTCTTCGTCGGTGCTTATCCATTTGTTTAAGTATTTTGGTGAGCACCAAAAAGAGTCCAAGTTGTTATTGCTTTCTATACCGACAGTTAAGCACTAACTTTGGCTCTCTCTTTGACTATGCCTATGAATACGTTAAACACTATTCGATTTTTATTTAGGCGTAATGCTTTTGCTATATCAACTTGTATTTTTTCACCTTGGCCAAGGCAATCATAACTTTTTAGCCATAACGCAATAAGCAAATTAAACTTGTGACTCATCAAATTTTTTTCCTAGGATATAACAAAACTTAAAGGTTAAGAGATCTAAGAAACACTGTTAGGGTCTGTTTGAAAAATAAATTATTCTCGACAACATTATTGATAGTTCTTATGGCTAGCGGATTGGCATTAGTTGGCGATTTACATTTTAGCACCGCTCAGAGCAATTTGCCAACTTCAACTCCTGCTTCAACAATAGCGTTTGGAGAAAGTGGCAATCTTAACCTCACTATGACAATCGACAAAAACGTATACAGTTTGGACGAACCTATCAATCTAACTTTAACAATCACCAACATTAGTAATCAAACAATAGATTACACGCATTCAGGCTTAGATTTTGACTTTCAAGTCAACAACGACACAACCAACACGATCTATCAATGGTCAAATTTTAAAGCCATAGCCCAATTCATAACTATTGTACCACTTCCCTCTGGGGAAAGCAGATCGGCCAACTTCACTTGGCAGCAAACATGCAATTTCAACCCCCAAGTTAATGGAATCTTAGTCTCAGCGGGAACTTACTATATAGTTGGCGAAACTGGTCCAACATACGGAATAAAGACCACGCCGATACAAATCATAATCAGTAACCCAACGACTCCGTCTACATCTATACCAACATCTGAAGCTACATCTACTCCTACCTCATCTCCTTCAGTAACAACTCTACCCGCGATGACAGACGCTGGCTCAACAGTTGACCTTACAATCAGTGGAAACGTAACTAGCACCCAGATCTCAAACGTTGAAATTTCAACAAACCAATCTGCCACGTCGACAACGGTGTCTTTCGCTGTTACAGGCGAAGGCGGCACCATAGGCTTCAGTAATGTCACTATTCCAAAAAGTGCAGTGACCTACGGAACAACACCAACAATTTACATTGACGGTCAGCCTGCTTCAAACCAAGGTTACACGCAAGACAACAACAACTACTACGTGTGGTATACAACCCATTTCAGCATACATCAAGTATCAATCGTGTTCACAGTATCATCTTCAATTCCGGAATTTCCAACTCTAATAGCATTTGCATCATCAGGTCCGGCTAGTTTAGCATTAACTTCAGTCTACAAAAAGAAACTCCTGAATAAATACAAAAGAGAGACGCAAAAACGCGATTAAAAGTTAGTGTTGATGTCGACAGCGAGTGCTTGACCAAACTGGACTACGACCGCGTACGAATTGTTTTCTTTCACACTTCGTAATCAAAAATTAATCGTATAAGAGTTAATTTCTATTGCAAGTAATTTCTACTTACTTTGAAAACCTAAATATTCTCTAGTACAGAGAGGTTGCATTAGTGATAATTTGTGTTTGAACCCCATCAAGGAACGGTAAGATTAGATTGCGATTTTGATGAAACATGGGATTCTTTACATGCAAAAGGTGAACTTTCTTTGCAGACGGAAATTGAAGGAAGACCCTTTATTGCTAAGGCAACTGTCGCTACAAGAGGACTACATTCTGGTGAGCGAGTAATTGTTTTTCTTCACGAAAATAATGGGAAGCGAACTGAATCAGCGAGAGGCTATGAATGTTGTTGGGGGCATTATTATAATTGTTATGGAACCAGAATTGGAATGTACTTTAAAGTACTAGTACACTATCTAAGGGTGTCATAGATATTTTTTGTATTCCAAAAATAATCTTGCTTCATAAATCATAAATTTTAATTTTACTCGAAAATCACTTTCAACCATTTAGCCTGAAACTCGCTTCAGTTTAAGCGACGTCTCCACTGACCAAGAACGTCGTTTCGACGTATCTCTTTTAAAGAATTTTGAGAATATGCGCAAGTCCTTTGGTTTACTGTATAAAAAATAAGTTCTGAAATGCGTGGAGGAAATTGAATGCTTACCGTTACTAGTCCTTGCAAAATTAAAGGCTGGATACTTGATGCTTACCCCTCAAACGAGGGAGAAATCACTGTTTGGATTATTAGCGAAGCTGGTCAAAGAATCCGCTTGATTGACAAATTTCAACCCAAAATTTATGTTTCTTCAAAACAAGAGAATATTGATCCGTTAATTGGACGGCTTTATAACAATCCTGACGTAGCCAAATGGAATTTTGCCTACAAGTATGCGCAGCCCACCGATTCAGAGAAATCAAAGGTTTTGGAGCTTTCTCTTAGGGACTGCAGAAAAACCACGAATCTGACAAACAACATTCTACGAATGGGTGATTATATGCGCTATCAGGTTTCTAACTGTGATTTGAAAGGAGATCGAGCCTACTTTTTCAGTCACGACATTTTTCCCCTTGCATTCATAGAGGTTAAGGTCGAAAAAACTGGCCTTCAATACAACCTGCTTGACTCGGTAGCCAGCACTGACTATGCCATTCCTCCTTTCAGAGTTATGAAATTAAATGTAGAAGTTGCTAAGAAGAACAAAATTGCCGACTTCAATGACCCTATAGGCACAATCTTAGTGAATCAAGATCAAAAAGAAATACTGATAGAATCCGGAGACGAAATAGAAAAACTGCAGGAGCTTGTTAAAGTAGTCAAAGAGCTTGATCCAGATTTCTTGGTGACTTCAGGTGGAGATTCGCACCTTTTTCCTTACTTAACAGAGCGAGCAACAATAAATGACGTGATTGACAAGTTTACTTTAAGCAGAGATGGAACCCTATTTTCTTCGAAAACGCCGTCTGGTAAAACATTCTTTTCATATGGTCGCACATTTTACCGGGCTGGAACAATCAGGTTGTATGGAAGAATTCACATTGATGAAAGTAACACATTTGTTTTATCTGAAGCAGGTTTCGATGGCTTAATCGAGATTGCTAGAACCTGCCGAGTGCCACTTCACACTGCAGCAAGAAACTCTATTGGCTCAAGCATGTCCTCGCTTCAATTCTACCAAGCAATAAAAGATGATGTACTTATTCCAAGAAACAAAAGCATACCGGAAGCCTTCAAATCTGCATATGATCTGCTTGTCGGTGACCGAGGCGGAATGGTATATGAGCCTAGAGTTGGCGCTCACGAATTTGTAGGTGAAGTGGATTTCAGCAGCATGTACCCAAGCATTATGGCAGACAACAACATATCCGCGGAAACTGTTCTGTGCAAGTGTTGCCCAGATTCACCATTACGCATTCCTGAATTAAACTACAACATATGCACTAAACGCAGAGGAATTGTTCCAAAAACCCTAAGGTTCGTTGTTGACAAACGTCTCTTTTACAAGAAAATGAAAAAAGAATCTCCTGATCCGCATCTCAGAGAAGTCTATGATAATCGACAGATAGCTCTCAAATGGATCTTAGTCACATGCTTTGGCTACTTAGGTTACAAGAACGCCAAATTCGGCACAGTTGACGGTCACATTGGAGTGTGCGCGTTTGGCCGAGAAGCCCTTCTTAATGCGTCGCATACTGCAGAAGACGCTGGGTTTGAAGTTATTCACGGTATTGTGGATTCTCTTTGGCTCAAAAAGCCAGATGCAAGTTTAGAAGACTACGAAAACCTTTGTAAAGCAATAACTAAACAGTCTGGAATACCGATTAGTTTTGAGGGTCGCTACAAATGGATCGTTTTTTTGCCCTCAAAGACTCACCCACGAGTTGGCGTCCTAAACCGGTACTATGGTATAATGGAAGATGGCAAAATCAAAGTGCGCGGCTTAGAAATCAGAAAAAGAGACACTCCCAAATTTGTATTTGATGTCCAAACAGAAATGATCAATACACTGGCCACGGCAAACAATATTGCTGAGCTACGCAAGCAAATTCCAAACGCTCTTGACATCGTGAGAAAGTACCGACAAAAATTGTTGGATGGTGAAGTGCTGATTGAGGATTTGGTCATATCCAAGCGCATGTCAAAAAACCCGGAGCAATACCATCAACACGTTAGCCAAGTTATCGCTGCAAAACAACTAATCAAACAGGGCATGGAGGTACATGCAGGGAACAGTGTAAGGTTTCTATTCACGCATTCAAAAGACAAACGCCATGAACGTAGAGTCAAAGCTGCTCAGCTGATTGAGAAAGGCGTAGAACCTGACACCGAAAAATACTTACAGCTTCTTTATTCAGCCGCAGCAAACATGCTAAGCTTCGACGGCTACACAACCAAATTAATTTACGACTCAATTAGAGATAAAAAACAAAAAAGTCTTCCTGACGATTCTGAGTGATTGTTTATGGTGAAGCTTCGGTTTGATAAATCAAAAAGAAGATACAAGAACGGCAGAAAAATCTACTCATACGACCGTATAACGCTTGTTTTCCCCAGAGAATATTATAACTTGCTAAAATCCTTCCAGGGTAAGAAACTGATAATAAACATTTCAAAAAAAGATGAAGCCCTCAACATATCATTATCTGAAGGCAAACAATCTTAATTTAGACGGCTTTTTTTCGTTAATCATCTTTCGTTATAAAAAGTTAGAGCAATTAGACTCTGTCTAATGTGAAATCGCCCGCCGCAATAAACTCAGTTAGCCATTTTATAAATATAATTAAGGAAGATGTGCCCGACAAAACGTTTCGGCATGACAAAATTACCCCTCAAAAACACCCCAAGAAATCCCTTTGCATAAGACTTGATCCATAAGAACACATATTTTGAATAAATAGGGTCTCCATAAAATTTTTACCCAAGACGTTTCTGCATGACGAAAAATTTTGCCTCGAATCAAAACGGCAGTTTTGCTCTCAATTAATGTAATAAGCAACCTTTATTTCCTGTTTTTCATAAGGTGAGATAAGCTTGAAAAAAATTATGTTTGTAAGAAACAGAATTGACCCAGCCAAAATATCCGGACCCTACTCACTGCTTGCATTGATGCTTTTGGTGGCAGAAATTCTCTTTGCAATTTGGTTTTGCAAGGCCGAAAGTTCATTGGAAAGGAGCATTGCAGGTTCTATAATGGCTGCGGTTTTCATGTCTCTAATGCTGCTTGTTGTAAGAATGAACCAAACTCCTGACAAAGAAAAAGAAAGAAATTCGCGAGAGACATATATTGTAAGTTTGTTCTCTGAACATAGCAAAAAATTTTGACATCACTAATTAACTAATAGTTTAGTTAAAAAAATTGTCGCTCTGATGGTCAATGTAATTTTAATATAAAAAGGAATTGTGGAGAATTTGGTTTTTTCGTTCTCTAAATTATTTGAAAGATTGTTTTTGTCTACATTTATTTCTAAAAATTGCGATTTACAGTGGTTGTCGATTGACATGTATTGTGTCGTTAAGAAAATAAGGTCCAAAAACAAAACAAATGTTATGTTTTTAATGGATATGGTTTTTATGAAGCCGCGTTTGATTTTATTTAAAAAAGAAGTTGGGAGGAATTTTGACAACCCGAAAACGGAAGTCCATTTTGTGGTCGTTGATTCGAATTTATCTAATGATTATCCGCTGAATTTTGTTTGTGTGTTGCCATTATCTGAGAGATTGTATAGTGGTCACTCTACTTTTAGAAAACTATTCGGTGAGGAAAGTATTCCTTTAGCAAGAAAACTATTATCTAAAGCTTTATCTAAAGAAAGCGATTATGAAATCAAATTGGAAATAGGAAAACGCCTGAAAAAACTTAATCAAGAAATAGCTATCCGAGCTAGAATCTCGATGTTGCAAAAATCTATTTGACCTAAATTATTTTCGAATAAATTAACAAGAAATTCGTCAATATCAATGAGGTAATTCGTTAAAAAAAATGGTTTAAGGCAAAATTCATTTAAACGAATAACTCTCTCTGATGTTAAATGCTTCTTTTACTTGATATCGCTAGTAAGTCACTAATTATCAAGTAACCAAAACTGATTTGAGATTAATTAATCAGGTCAATTTTTAACAACCAAGATACCGATAAGATGTCGTTACTTTTTTATGTGATGCAGCATTGAAAATTCTGCGGGTTTAACAGAAGCGTGAGAGAGGGTTAACCTAAAGGCAGACAAAAATCGGAAGAGAGAGGGGGTAATCATTCGCCCGCTTTTAAAGTTAACCTTTCTAATAGCATACATATTTGTTGAATGTTAAATAATGATGTGACTGCTGTATCACAGCAACAAGTTTTTTGCATTGATAACATTCAGAGTAACATAATGCTTTTTCGAGTTCTAAAAGCCCACTCAAAATAATTATGATTTTCAATAAAAAGGTTTGAGCTTTTTCGTTTGGTCTTGAGGCAAATCTATGCTGAATGTTGTTCCTTTTCCTTCTTGGCTCTCAAAAGTCACTGTTCCGCCTAATGCTTCAGTCATGCGTTTGACTACGACTAAGCCGAACCCTTGCCCTTTAGATTTAGTTGTGAACATTGGGGTGAACAATTTCCCTTTTACGTTTTCCGGAATGCCAACCCCCGTATCTTTGACTGTTATAAATGCGTCGTTTGCTTTTCTAAAGCCATGTATAACTATTTCTCCACCATCGGGCATTGCTTGGGCAGCGTTAGTTACCAAATTGTACATTATCCGATTTATGTAAGCCGAGTCAGCCTTGATCTTCATTGCATCATTTTCTATTTTGACGCTTACTTTAACATTCTCTGGCAAACTTTTCTTTTTCAGCAAATCATCAATTATAATTTTTAGGTCGGTCTCTTCTGTGTGAGGGTTAAGCGGCCTAGCAAAGTCCTGTAAATCAGCCACGATTTTGCTGATGTAATCAATGTTCTTTTCGATTTCATGCAAACACTCGGATGCATTTATTTTCTCCTCGGAATCAGGAAGTGAAGTTAACTCTCCTTTAGCCAAGTACAAGTCACCAATTATGGCTTGCAGTGGATTGCGAATGTCATGTCCAACCATCCCAGCAGTAGCACCGATAGTAGCTAGACGTTCAGAATCTTTAAGTTGTTTGGTTCTTTCTGCAACCAAAGATTCCAAGTGTTTGCTATATTCTTCAAGTTTTGCCTGCATTTGTTTTCGATCAGTTATATCGCGATTGCTGGCACGACGACCTATCCATTTGCCCTTATCATCAAAAACAGTGTTGCATGAATGTGAAACCCAGCATATTTTTCCATCACGCGTTATTATTCGAAAATCAACAGCGTGAAACTCGTCTGTACTTGTCAAATCAAAATGTTTACCGACAATTGATCTGTCGTCAGGGTGGATGATTTTAGTAAGAAGCTTTGGATCTTTGATGAACTCGTTCGCTTCATAGCCTGTAATCCTTTTACATGAGGGAGAAACGTAAATCAGATTTCCATCTGGTGAAATCCAGTACTCCCAATCGTAAGTGAAATTAGCAGCTGTGCGGAATTTGACCTCACTTTCTCGCAGTAAATCTACTGTTTTTTTGCGTTCTGTAACATCCTCAAATACAGTTGCAAAATAACCCTTCTTTGGGCAATACAGCAGAAATAGAGAGAAATAGCTCTAAGGGTTTGGAAAATATTTCAAACCTCTCTTCTTTGCCGGTAAGTGCAACTCTACCGTAGATTTCAAACAATTCAGGATTAGTCTATTTCTAATCCAGGTATTGCCTCTGTAACTTTTTTTCCAACGACTGTTTCTCTTTTTAGTCCAGTTATCTTTTCGAAAGCATTATTAATTTCAAGATAAACAAAATCGACAGGTTTGTTTTGTTGATCAAAGATCATTTGGCAAAAGGCAAAGCCATCTAACATGTTTTCAAATAAAGAACGATATTTTTCTCTTGATTCCCTTACCTCAGTTTCCGCTGATCTTTGCTTCATTATCTTATTTAACTCGTTTCCGATGAGATTAAGCTCAACTGCATCATTTTTACTGTACAACTTTTCTTTATTTCCGACTCCAAAAATCGCATATACTTTATCTTCTTCTATTATTGGAATTGTCAATAATCGGTTTATTTGAACGTGCCCATTTGGCAATCCTTTCTGATTTGGGCTACTTGAGAAGTTATTGTAGATGACCGGTCGTTTAAGACGAATGCAATCCGCCCAATTACCTGCTTGTTCAATCGGGTAATGGGTTTCATATTTTGTAGTGCAGTTCTTGAGTGCTTCTTTGTTCCAAGAAGTTAACACTATTGTATTTTGGTCGGCGTTGACAAAGTGGAAAAATCCAATCTTACTTTTAGTTATCGAGACGGCATGATCCAAAAAATACTCATATAGTTCGTTTTCATGGAGACTTAACGTTTTTCTGTAAAGTTCTAAAAGAAAACTTCCAATGTCTTTTGAGTTCAGGTCTTTTACGCCCAACATAATCTCGCTTATTTCTTACATATCTGACAGTATTGATAAAAAAGTTTTCGTACCGTATTCTGCTAATTCTAAGTCACTTCTTGTATAATCTCTCTTCGTTTTAATTGATGTACTCTAAATCTTTGATGTTGAGATTACATATTGATGACTGGTTTGCCATTTCCCAGCAGTAGTTGAATAAGTCTTTTGCCCATTTAATAAACATAGGATTGCTTCCAAAGAAGCTGTATAATCTAAATTTCCCTTCAGCAAACTGCGAAACACATGCTTCTTTTTCATTTGCCTCTGTTGTTGCTAGTTAGCAATCACATACAGTTAATTTATTAATTACAAAACTTATTAGTAGAATCTTATGCCAGACATTATTACTGTAAAGAATCTTGTTGAAATTTATTCTGACGGTACAAAAGCTGTTGATGACATCTCTTTTAATGTGCAGGAAGGAGAATTTTTCGGTTTTCTAGGGCCAAACGGCGCTGGAAAAAGTACAACCATTAAGATTTTAACTACTCTTCTTAGAAAATCATCTGGGACCGTTAATGTCGGAGGTTTCGATGTTGAAAAGCAAGCAGCTGCAATTCGTAAGATCATTGGAGTTCAAAGCCAAGAAACAACTGTTGATGGAGACTTGACCGGCAGAGAAAACATAGTGCTTCAAGGTCACTTTCACCAGATGGATAGTAATGATATTCAAAAAAGAACAGATGAACTTCTCCAGCTAGTCGGGCTTGAAGAAGCTGCCGACAAACGCGGCAGAAACTACTCCGGCGGCATGAAAAAACGTCTTGACCTAGCCACTGCTCTTGTTCATAAACCCAAAATCCTATTTCTAGACGAACCAACCACTGGTTTAGACCCACAATCGCGCTCAACCATTTGGAGTTACCTGGAAAAACTAAACAAAGAAGAGGGAATAACCATTTTCTTAACAACTCAGTATCTGGAAGAAGCCGACAAGTTATGCAAAAGACTTTCAATAATTGATGTTGGAAAAATAGTTGCAAGCGGCTCCCCGACTGAGCTAAAACATGAAATTGGCGCCGATTCTATCAGAATCTCACTTGAGAACTGCCAAAAAGACAACACAAAAGCAAAAGAACTCATAAAAAGCATGACAGATGTCACTGAAATAATTGATTCCGAAGAATGCCTCACAGTTTTCGCCAAAAACGCTGGTCTGCTTATAGCCGATATTGTGCGGGCATTAGACAGTAGCGACATTCGGATTGCGTCAGTGACGTTTGCCTCTCCGTCTTTGGATGATGTTTTCATGAAGCACACTGGCAGAAGAATCCGTACCGAAGAACTAGTTAAAGCCCGAAGCGCTATGTGGGGCGGGGCAAGGAGATAAAAAAATGACTCTATTTTCTGATACCCGATACATATTCATAAGGTACCTCACGAAACTTGTTCGAACACCTATTCTGCTCTTCTTTTCTCTCTTCCAACCTATCTTATTTCTTAGTGCTATTCACACAGCTTCTTACGAGGCTCGCTAATCCTGCTTTCAAGTATATTACCTCCAGGAGTGAGTTATCTAGAATTTGCAGCTGCGGGAATTGTAATGCAAAACGCTTTTGGAAGCGCATTGCAGTCAGGGAACTCAATTGTTGCTGACATCGACTCGGGGTATTTGCAGAAAATGCTAGTGACGCCTGTAAGTCGTGCTGCGATTCTGCTCGGCAGGTTAAGCAGCGATGCATTTAGGGTAGTTATCCAAACGGCAATAATTCTCGGGTTAGGATACGCGTTAGGCGTTGCGGAAAACACGTCCTTTTACGTAACCACTGGTGTTGTTGGAATTTTGCTCATCTTTTTTACGCTTGCCTTCTTTGGGCTTGCATGGTCAGGAATTTCTTTAGCGTTGGGTATGAAGACGAGGAGTTCTGAAACGGTTTTCGCGATAGGCGGAGTCATCACTTTCCCACTGTTGTTCTTAAGTCCAGCGTTGTTTCCTCTTAGTTTCCTGCCGTCATGGGTACAAACGGTCTCAATGTTTAACCCAGTAAGCTACTGCGTCATCGCCACTCGAGCACTAATGATCAATGGTTACGAATGGAGTACAATACTGCCTGCTTGGGGCGTAATCGGACTAGTTGCTGTCATAACACTGAGTGCAACACTTTATCAATTTAGAAAAGTAGTAAGTTAAGGGTAAATGTGTGCATCTACATCTACTGGCTGATGCAATCTCTTAATTTTTACTTCAATCAATTCTGACTCAGCATCGATTCCTTTCAGTGACTTGGAAAATCCTGCCATAATGTTGCCGATTGTTTCTTGGACAAAATTGTTTAAAGGCAACTCTTTGCCATCTACGAACATTTTTGTTTCAAAAGTTTTTTTCATAATTCTATGTTTTTCTTCCAAAAAATTCACCATTTAAACCTTTAATTTTAACACTGATAAAGCCTTCTATATAGTTGACTTGCTTCATAAACGCAAACAACTATATTTTATTGTTCAAGTCATTAAACTATATATTTTAGCAGAAAAATATGGAGAAAAAAGGCTGCATCAAGATAACAGCTAATATACTTGAACAGTCGATTAACTTTGGACTTAACAAAAAATTACTCGTGGATAAAGGAGCGGCACTGTGCTTAGCAAACTGTGGAACAAGCTCAATGCATTGTCCTCTAAAAAACCCTTAAAGTACACCCTCTATCTCTCCGCAATCATTATTTTCTTTGCAATAATTCTTATTCCACCGATAATCGGGATCTTAATAAAAGTGCCCACAATTGGTAACATCACCAGCCAACCTGCATTAATGAATACGGCTTTAGGGGCAATCTCCAACTCGTTTAGTATAGGTTTAATCGTTGCCGCATTAGACCTTCTCGCGGGAGTGCCTTTAGCCTGGCTTATTACCCGTGGAAAATCAAGATGGCTAAGTGTCCTCGACACCTTGGCTGACTTACCCTTTGTTGTTCCGACTGCCGCCCTGGGTTATTCGCTTTTGCTGTTTTGGAGTTCAGGCGGAGGCATATCCGCCTTTTTTGGTGGGTCGCTTGTTTCTCCCGGTTGGCTGCTCGTGATGCTTTTGCATTTCACTTTTTCTTTCCCTGTTGTTGTCCGCATAATGGTTGGAGCGATGCTTGATTACAAGATGGAATATGAACGTGCGTCAAGAACACTTGGTGCTCCACCTTTAACCGCTTCCAGAACAGTTACTTTTCCCATCACAAAGCCATCTCTGATTGCAGCGTTCTCTTTAGCATTTGCCCGGTCACTCTCAGAAACAGGCGCAACATTCATTGTGGCAGGGGCTGTTTCATGAATGGACCTGTATTTTTACAACACATCAGCAATGAATTCAAAGCTGGAACAATATCCATCAGGCACCTATGAAGGCGCAACAGTTTTTGCAAGCTTAATATTAATCGGTGTTTCGCTTGCAATTTTTGCGTTAATACGTGTTTTGGGTCAAAAAATAAAGTTGCCATTTGGTCATGGCTTACCTGTTTTTGAGAAGAAACTCAGCTACAAAAAAGCGGCTTGGTCAAGAAACGGCATTGCGTTATTTGTCTTTATATTTTTAGTATTGATTCCTTCACTTTTTGTTGCGTTGCCAGCTTTCCAAGCAGTTGCTAACGGAACCCCACTAATTCAGGCTTTAACTGGAGCAGGTATATGGGCAAGTTTCTGGCAAAGTCTGTTTTTGTCTTACGGTTTAGCCGCCATTGTGACAGTTTTAGGCATTATTATTGGCATACCGATGGCAATACTGCTTGCACGTAAAACATTTGGCAAATGGCCCTCAGCAATCCTTGACTCATTAATCAACATCCCAATTATCGTGCCATCAATCGCCTTAGGCGTCTCTCTGAAATTTTTCTGGCAAGGAGTCCCAGGCATGCCTGCTTTTCTACTGCTCGTCTTTGCTCACTTAGCCATTACCTACCCGTACTTTGTAAGGTCCATGTCTGCAGCGATGGAGAGAATAACCGTTGACATGGAAGAAGCCGCAAAAACATTAGGAGCCAAGCCTCTCACAGTTTTCAGATCAATTGTGCTGCCACTTACAAAATATTCCATTCTTTCAGGTGCAATAATCGTTTTCACCAGAAGTGTAAGTGAAACAGGTGCAACGTTGGCTGTTTCTTCAAACTTGCAGACGGCGCCTGTACTGATTGTCAACTGGGTTAACTCTCTTAGAGGTGTTACCGCACCAATTCCAGGGGTTAACTCGTTAACTGTTGGTTTAGCCTGCGGTATCTTGATACTGCTAAGCTTCGTAATATTGCTGGTTTTGAGGCTTTTAACTAGAAAAGGAAAAGTTTAGAATGATAACTAATAAATTCATAGAAACAGATTCAAATGGAGAGTTAACTTATGCCTGATATTCGAGTCGTAAACTTAACAAAAAAATACGGAAAAATCTACGCTTTAGACAACGTTAGCTTAACTATACATGATAAAGAATACTTTTCTTTGCTTGGACCAAGCGGATGCGGCAAAACAACTCTTCTGCGGCTTATTGCTGGACTTATTGAGCCTGACAGCGGCGAAATCTACATCGGCGATAGACGCGTTGATAAAGATCCGCCTGAAGACAGAGACATTGGATTTGTATTCCAAACCTTCGCCCTATTTCCGCATATGACTGCATGGGGCAACGTCATTTATGGTCCTAAAGTAAAAAATTACGATCAAAAACAAGCAGACACGATTGGGCACGAAGTTTTGGAGCTTGTGAAACTTGACGAACGTTTAAATGCTTATCCCAGCGAGCTTAGTGGTGGCATGATGCAAAGAATAGCAGTTGCCAGAGCGTTAGCTGCAGGCGCCAAAACCTTGCTTTTAGATGAGCCATTGGGACAATTGGATGCAAAAGTGCGAAATGAAATTAGGTATGAAATTCGAAGAATGGCTAAAGACCTCAAACTAACCGCAATTCATGTTACACATGACCAAGCAGAAGCATGTCAATTTCAGACAGGATTGCAGTTATGAAGAAAGGCAAAATCGTGCAGATTGGTACTCCACAGGAACTCTACATGCATCCAAATAGCTTTGTTTGTTGCTCATTTCATAGGAGAATCCAACTTTTTAGAGGGCTATATCACAAAGACAAATGGTGTATCTGAAATAGAGTTACGAGATGGATTGAAAATTAAAGCCCTAAACACGGAAATAAAAGCAGGGCGAAAGAATAGTTTTAGCTATACGGCCTGAAACATGCGAAATGAAAACTGGTCACATCTCCATTGAAAATGCCTTGTTCGGTAAAATTGATAAAATCACTTTTGAAGGCACCTTTGTTCGTTATGAAATTAGGTTGGAAAATGGAGACCGCTTAGTAATTAACAGACCATCGTTAACTGAGGACGTGGTTGAAATCGGTGAAGAAGTAACAATAACTTATCCCCTTGACAAAGCACATCTGTTTTCATATCCTGAGGCTGGTTTAACCGAAGAAATCGCCGTCTAAAATTTGATAAATTCATTTTCCTGCCAATTTCAATTTTTTCGTTGGGGCCGAAATCATACGTACAGTTGCAGTTAGAATTATCAAGAATTTGCATTATTGAGACTATTTATAAGCAGTAGGGACTTTTCAGCTTGATTCTTTACTTGGAAAGAAGATGGCATGGAACCAGCGAAACAGAATAGCGCTTTTTTCATTGTTTCATTATCTTTAAGAGAAACATGACGTTTGCTTTGTTTTTGTTCTTAATATTTAAATCTAAGAATGTTGCTTTATTGGAAACTTAGCTCGGGGTAGTATGGGAGAACAAGGAGCTGCACGGGAGAGCATAGCCTGCAATCAGTCTTGCAGAGATGGATTTTAACGTAGACGACAATCCGCACGTTATTACTTGCATTGCGCATTTGACACAGTTTCAGCGCAGATAAACTTATATGCGTTCAAAGCAACGCTTCTGAATATAACAACTGCAAATATGACCATACTCTTGAGGAAGCTTTAATGATAAAAAGTAAAGGCATTAATGGAGAGATGTCAATTGCTTCTTGAAGCCCTCATCGCATTTGTATTAATTTTCATTTCAACATACGCAATTTATGCATTAGGCAAAAGGTCAGCACCTAAAACCACCATAAGCGAAAACGAGCAAGCATCATACGCTTGTGGAGAAAAAGCATCATTCCATAGGACTAAAAATTAACGTATCCTTATACAAATATCTAATTTACTTTGTAATCTTTGACTCAGCTGTATTAGTTCTTGCTTTTGCTTCTTTCGCATTAGCAGGAACAAACCCGCTTTTCTTAATCCTTTATCTTGGCATAATTCTTGCAGCAGGCTTGGTTCTTTTAGAAGGAGGTAAAGAATAAATGACAAATACAGTAACATGGGCACGAGTAAAATCGCCATGGGTCTTACATTTTAACTCAGGTGCCTGCAACGGATGCGACATAGAAATCGTTGCTTTACTAACACCAAAATACGATGTTGAACGCTTCGGAGTAAAACTTGAGCCTTCACCAAGACATGCAGACGTCCTACTTGTGACTGGATGCGTTACACAACAATGTGCAGAACGACTAAAACGAGTCTATGACCAAATGCCACAACCCAAATTCGTCGTAGCCATCGGTGCATGCGCATGCAGCGGCGGAGTTTTCGCAAGGAAACTACAACGTAGTCGGCGGTGTAGACAAAGTAATTCCAGTCACAGCTTACATACCTGGATGTCCACCGCGTCCAGAAGCAATCTTAGATGGTGTTGTCAAACTTTTAAACGCTTTAAATCCGCCTAAACCCAAAAAATTATCAAAACAAGAAAAACAAGCTGAAGCACTTAAAGCTGAAGCAGAGGCAAAAACAGTTGTTGCCCAACCTGAAGTGGTTGCAGCTACGCAAGCAGCTAAACCTGTAATTGAGGAGGAAAAATCAATTGTCAAACAGTAAAATAGATATTATTAGATGTAGTAAAATCCAAACTTGGCGATAAAGTCCAAATTCAATTAGGTCAACTTGGCACAGCTGCCATAAACACTAGCAATGGCTTACATAGAGATGTACTCAAAGCCATGATTGAGGCTGATGAGAAAACCGGCATTAACTGCCATAAGCGGTGTAGATCTTGGAGCTAACTTAGGCGTTTTATATCATGTTCACACTTCAAATGCTTTTATAACAATACGTGCTGAAGTGCCAAAAGATAACCCTAAAATCCAAACAATAGTTGACCTTATTCCTGGCGCTGCATTTCATGAATTTGAAGTATCAGACCTTTTAGGCGTAATCTTCGTAGGAAATGAACTCAAAGGGCACCTTGTATTATCTGAAAACTGGCCTGAAGGCATTTATCCATTAAGGAAAGATGTTAAAGCCGCCGAAGTAAAACTAAACCCAGCACCAGTAGAAGAAAAAGCTCCTGACATGGGAAAACTTGTCAAAATAATCATCGGTCCTCAACATCCTGCGTTGCTGGAACCAGAAAAATTTGCTGTAACTGTCGACGGAGAAACCGTAACAAAAGTTGAGCCCAGAATCGGCTACGTTCACAGAGGAATCGAGAAAGCGTCTGAATCTCGAACATACATCCAAGATGTTTACTTGGTTGAGCGAATCTGCGGCATCTGCAACGCTTGCCATGCTTACGGTTTTGTTGCAGCAGTGGAAAAAATATTAAAAACTGAGGTTCCAGAACGAGCCAAATACCTGCGAGTTGTAGCCTTAGAACTTAACAGGTTACACAGTCACTTGCTAACTTTAGGTCACGCAGGATTAGAAATCGGATACGAAACCTTGTTCCAGTATTTCTGGAGAGACCGAGAACCAATCATGGATCTAATCGAGTTAACCAGCGGTAACCGCGTTTACGCATCACTCATGACTATCGGCGGCGTAAGACGAGACATAAAAGATACTGACATCCCAAAAATCAAGACAACTTTAGAAGATTTAAGAAAGAAGCTGCCTTTCTACAGACAAGTTTACGAAAATGAACCCTCAATAAAAGCTCGAATGAGAAATGTCGGCACACTTTCAAGAGAAGATGCAATAAAACTCTGCGTTGTTGGTCCAGTCGCTCGAGGATCAGGATATGACATTGATGTACGCAAAGATGACCCTTATGAAGCATACGGCGAAATTCCATTCAAAAAAATAGTTTACACTGAAGGCGATACATGGGCACGAATGAATGTTCGTATGGATGAAGTTGAAGAAAGCATCAACATAATCCAATATGCACTTGACCACATGCCAACAGGACCTTTCCGAATTGATGCACCAAGAAATGTGCTTGCAGGCGAAGCCATTAGCCGCAATGAAGCACCAAGAGGCGAACTATTCTATTACGTTAAAAGCAACGGAACAGCCATTCCCAGAACGAGTTAAAGTTCGCACTCCAACATTCGCTAACATCCCATCATTCCTAAAAACAGCAATAGGCGAAAACATAGCAGACGTTCCACCAAACTTTGTTAGCTTAGACCCATGCTTCTCATGCACTGACCGGTGATCTCAATGATTGACATTTGGCTCATCTTACGAATCCTTATTTTCCCAGGTTTCGCATTCATCTTACTGTTAACTTTGTTCTGCGATTGGGTGGAGCGAAAACTTGAAGCCCGCATACAAAACCGCGTTGGTCCCATAGTTGCAGGACCAGCGGGTATTCTTCAGCCATTAGCCGACTTCATAAAGCTATTAACTAAAGAAGATATTGAGCCAAGAGACGCGAAAAAAACAGTTTTCAAATTTGCACCCCTTGTAGCTTTCACAATTATGGTTTTTGCGATATGTTTCTTACCCATTGATGGCGCAAGTGTTCTTTCAACAGGTGGTTTTAGCGGTGATTTAATTGTTATTTTGGCGTTCTCAACAATTGCCAGTTTTCTATTGTTCCTTTCAGGATGGGCATCCTGCAATCCTTACGGCACCATCAGCTCAGCAAGAGTGTTAACTCAATTTCTTGGTTATGATATACCGCTTTTCCTAATTGCTTTAACACCAGCATTCATCGTGGGAAGCTTAAGCATATTCACTATAGCCTCAGGCGTAACTTTAGCTTCAGGCCAAACTATCCCAATTATCCTTTTAGCACCATGGGCTTTTGTACTTGTTCGTAATAACAATGCAGGCAGAACTGGAAAAAGATCCCTTTGATGTTCCAGATGCAGAAAGCGAATTGGTCGGCGGATTAGAAACCGAATTCACAGGCGCAAAATTAGCTTTCCTTCATTTAACACGCGACGTACAAATTGTCTTTGGCTCGGCGTTAGTGGTTGAGTTGTTCCTTGGCGGACCATATGGACCAGTGTTCTTCGGTTGCCAGCATTCTGGTATTCGTTGTGGTTTGTACTAAAGCTGTTGGCAGTCGTAGTAATTACTGAATACATAACAACACTGTTTGCAAGGCTACGCATTGACCAGGTGTTGTCAGCTAACTGGAAGATATTGTTACCTGCAGCAATCTTGTCGCTTATGCTAACTGTGGCGTTGGTAACATGGGTTTATCCGTTGGTGTAAAAAGATGGCTGAAAACAAAAACAAAGAAATCACGCATATCTCCAATGTTCAAACGAACATTCTCACATCTCTTTACCAAACCAGCAACTACAAAGTACCCTTTCGTTAAACCTATTCTTCCAGAAGATTACCGAGGCAAAGCCAGAATATACAATTAAATCATGTAACATGATTGACCTAAGTGGTACACAACGCGAATTAGGTTTTGATGTTCAGGTCACTCGTCAACACTAATTGTACTGTGTGCTGCACGAGATTGCCCAGCAAATGCAATTGAAATTGTTGAAGTTGATGGCAAAAAACGTCCACAATTTGATCTTAACAAATGCATTTTCTGTAATCAATGTGTTGAAAGTTGCCCCAGAAATGCAATAAAAGGCTCAAACAACTATGAGTTAGCTACAACTGACAAATCCTCTTTAATTAATAAAACCTCAACCAAACGCTAAGGAAGGCACAAAAAAATGATTCTTGAAATCCTCTCAATAGGCTTAATAATCTCCGCCTGTTGGCCCTGTTTCTCGATGAAATGGTTTATTCCGTTGCTGCTTTATCAGGAACTTTCTTTTTCACAGCTTTACTTTACGTGTTAAACGGCTGCAGCTTTTGCAGCTATTTTCCAGTTTGCCGTCGGCGTAGGCACATTAGCAATCCTGTTTCTTGTCAGGAGAAATGTTGGGCGATAAACCTGTCAAGAAAACTTCGCCGACAAAGATCGGCGCTTTGATTGGCGCAGGAGTTGTTTTATCATTGCCTGCGATTTTCCTTTCAGTTTCAGGTTCAACAGGAACAACTTCTGACACTTCTTCTTTTGGTGACGCTTTATGGAACCTGAGAGGCATTGGATGTTGTTTTACAAGCTTTGGTTATTTTAACTGTGGCGATAGGAATCGCCATTGTCTTGTATGAGAGTAAGGAAAGGTGGGAAATAATGGACTTTGTTATTCTGTCTCTGGTGATGCTGGCAATTGGCGTCTATGGTTTGCTAACCAACCGTCAACTACTAAAAGTGTTCATTTCCGTAGAGTTAATCGCAACTGCTGCCACTTTGAATTTCGTGATGCTTGCTTCTTCTATGGGCATAGGTTTAGGCGCAAGCATTTCTGATTTTGGCGTTTTCAACAGATACAGCGGTTAGCGCAGTAATTTTGGCGTTGCTTGTTATCGTTTCCAAAAAGTATGGAACAAGTGACATCAGTGAAATAGTAAAGATGCAGAAGAAAATGTTGAAAGTGAGGCTGAAGCATAATGACTTATGATAGTATTGCTGCATGGCTTGTTTGGGTAATTCCCACTCATTGCCTGCTTGTTCGTCCCAGTCGTCGCGAAAAAAGGCGACAAAATCCGAAACTACTTTGTCTTGCAATTGCAGCCGTTACCGCAGCCTTGGCGTTTTCATTGGTGCCCGGCGTCTTTTTCGGCAATGGTCAAGTTGAAGCATCATCATCAGTTAGTTGGATTCCAGGTCTTCAACGCTGGAGTCTTCATCGATCCTCTCAGCGTATTGTTCACATGTCTTATTGCTTTCTTCGGTTTAATCATCGCCGTTTACTCTTGGGGCTACATGAAAGGTGAAGAAGGATTAACCCGATACTACTTCTTACTCATGCTCTTCATCGGCTCCATGATTGGCCTTGTAATCTCTGATAACATGCTTCAAATGTTTATTTTCTGGGAAATGGTGGGTCTCTGCTCTTACGCGTTGATTGCGTTCTGGTATAAACGTCCTGAATCAATTAACGCAGGTGTTAAAGTTTTCATAATGACCCGCATCGGCGACATATGCCTGCTCGCAGCCATAGGCATACTTTATGCTGGTCCACTCATTAACGGTCAAGCCATTGGATCATTTAGTTTCCGCGAGCGTAATCGCGGCTCTCACACGCTGCAGCGCAAGCCGGAACGTTGAACACTGAACCTCTTGGTTGTTGTTTTCTTCTTGGTTTTAGGCGGCGCAATCGCAAAGTCCGCTCAACTTCCATTGTTCACTTGGCTCTACAGCGCAATGGAGGCACCAACCTCAGTCAGCGCCCTCTTACACGCTGCCACAATGGTTAAAGCAGGTGTCTATCTTCTTGCAAGATTCATACTCATCGCCTCAGTTGCAGCCCCATTGATTGCGGCGCTTGGGCACCCAATACTGGTTTGCAACAGTTACTTGGATAGGCGTCTTAACCGCACTTGTCGGCGCAACTTTGGCCATAACTACAACCGACATCAAAGGAGTTCTCGCCTACTCAACTGTCAGCCAAATCGGCTTCATGATGGCTGGCTTAGGCACAGCAGTTACAGGAGCCGCATCTATCGGCTGGTTCGCAAGTTTATTCCACATGGTAAGCCACGCTTTCTTCGAAGGCCTCGGATTCCTCTTTGCAGGAGGCATCATACACGCCATTGGCACACGAGACATGCGGTTGATGGGTGGCTTGAGAAAAGCCATGCCAATCACCTTCATTTTGATGGGTATAATGGTTATAACCACAAGCGGTTTGCCGCCGTTTGCCGCATTCTTTAGCAAAGGCTTAATCATCACAAGCGTAACTGACTGTAAGCACAGCGCTGCATACAAGCAATTCTGCTCTACGCCACAGCAGCAATCACATTTGCCTATGTCATACGCATGTTCAGCTTAGTGTTCATGGGCAAAGAATCTGAACACTTAGCAAAAGCAACATCGTGCATGAAGCACCAAAAGTCATGCTTATCCCAGCTGCAATACTTGCAGGTTTATGCATTGTTTGGGGTTTATCCATGACCGTTGGTTGCAAACTTTATGCATTTAAATAGCCTTGGACTCTCGCTTCTTGGTTCATTCACTGACATTGAAACACCAATCTTCTTAGCAATTCTCGTGCCCACTGGTTTGCTTGTGTACTATGGCTTACTACAAGAACGTCTATGGCATACGAAATGTTGGCGGCGGATCAAACCCAATTGCAACAATGCTTAAACACGCTTACTTCTTTGACGACTTCTACGGCGTCTTAGTTAAAGGACTTAACAAAGTTCTCTGACGGCGTTAAACGCGTTGAAGATTCAGCAAATCTATTAACAACCAACTTTGCAGCTAGGAGTCGTGACAGCCGCTTCAAAACTGAAGAAAGTGCCTTCCACAACTGTTCAAAACTACATTGCCGCAGCAGTGGTCGGTTTCATACTGATCATAGTGCTGATAATATTAACCGTAGGATAGGAGTCTAACAAAATGTTTCCAGCTCTTCTAGCAGTATTTGCAATTCCAACTATAAGCATCCCATTTGTTTATCTTACCGGAAAGAAATCGCCTAAAGCAGCCGCCATCTTTGTCGCCTTAATTGCCTTAGTCAACATCATGTTTGGTTTTAACAACTGTTCCAACAGTTCTTAACAGTTCAAGTCCATCAGATACATTGAATCCTACACTTGGATCAGCGTCATTAATACATCATTCACGCTTTTCACAGACGGCATCAGCGTTTCCATCGCCCTAATCAGCCTTGTCTTAATTTTGGTAGCATCGCTTTTCTCAATAACTTACATGGCTGGCAAAAAACACCTGGCCGCCTACTATGCACTGTTATGCATGCTCTCCGTCGGTTTAGTCGGTGTTTTCTTAACATCTAACCTGATTTTGTTCTATTTCTGCTGGGAACTCATGCTTGTTCCAGCTTACTTTATAGTTGGCGAATGGGGCTACAGAGACTCATACAAACAAGCTTTCAAACTCTTCATATGGACACATGCAGGCGCCGTCTTTGTGCTCTTAGGCATCGGAGCAATCTACTGTTGCAACAGGCGGACAAACTGACATGTTTACAGCTCAAACAGCTTTGATGGCATGCTGCATGCCTCAAGCATTGTCAAATGGATTCTTATCGCGTTAACCGCTGGATTCGCCGTTAAAATGGCTGTTATACCAGTCCACATTTGGCTTCCCGACGCTCACTCAGAAGCTCCAGCACCAATGTCCGCGCTCTTAAGCGGAGTCATAATCAGCGCAGGAGCTTACGCAATTCTGCGTCTATCACTTGGAATGGTTTTTCCAGCCGTTGGAATAACATTCGGAACAAATTTCCTATATGCATTAGCAATAGTTGGTGTACTTTCTGCGTTCTTTGGGTCACTTATAGCGTTGGTTTCAACCGACATTAAACGGCTTATCGCATACTCAAGCATCGCCCACATGGGCTACATAATGTTCGGGCTTTCACTCTTTCCCAGTAAACGTTGCAGCAGGAGCAGCCGTTATTCTTGTGTCATCTCTTGCAATAACTGGAACTGTGCTGCATATTGTTAGCCACGCCTTAAGCAAAGGCCTTCTCTTCCTTACCGCAGGAGGGGTCATGCATCAAACAGAAAAACGAGACATCCGCAAAATGGGCGGCTTAGCAGGCAAAATGCCGTTCACAGCGGTTTCATCAACAATAGCTGCCTTAAGCATTGCTGGAGCACCACCATTCGCATGTTTCATCAGTGAATTTCTAATATTCGTCGGAGCTTTCCAAGTAATAAAAACTGACAGCTTCTACATCATACCCACTGCTCTTATGCTCGTAGCAACAGTGATTTCGCTTGCTTACATGCTAAGATTCACTTCAAAAGTTTTCCTTGGGCAACCCGCAGCTGAAGAAGCTGTAGTGCAGAAGGCGAAGAGCCACATAAAATCGTTGACGTATCCAACTGCATGAAGCTATCCTTAGCTATCTTGGTGGTTTTGGTTGTGCTTGTTGGAATTTACCCAACGTTCTTCATAAATCTAATTCAAACAGTGACATTCGGAGGCACATAATCTAATGGTTCAAATTATAGACGTCATATTACCGATAATAACTCTAGTAATCGCAGCATTGCTAACTATCCCAGTTTTCAGACTAATACGAAAAAGCAACCAACAAAACTGCCTTGACTCTTGGCTGGTTCATAGCTGTATTCGCAATTGCAGGCGCAGCCGTAGCCAACTTAGCATTAAACTATTACAGTACAGCTTAATCACCGGCGCATTCTTAACTTAGGCTTAAGCAGTGTTCTACTCACATGTTCTCAAGCGCCTTCATGATAGACGCCATCTCAATTTACATGTCAATAATCATTGTCGCCATCAGCGCTGTAGTTGTTGTTTACACAGTGTTTGCAGTTGGCTCAAACGAGCGCCCATCAGAACGGTACTTCGCCATTATGCTGATGACCACCGCAGGCATTCTTGGCGCAGTTCTCGCAGGCGACCTCTTAACATTCTTCATATTCTGGGAAGCCGCAACAGCAGGCGCAGCCTTCTTAATGCTTTACAAGAAAAACGCGTTCTCCCTCAACGCCACACTAAAGTATCTTATCATGGTCATCATCGCTTCAGCATTCATTCTTTTTGGGTATTCACTTGTCTTTGGCTTAACAGGAACCCTAAACTATCTTGGCACTTGGGCAAGCTTTAGCCCATCTTAGCCAATAATCACCTGCTAATCATAGCATTCATATTCATTGCAGCTGGCTACGCTATTGAAGCCGCAATTGTACCCTTCCACTTCTGGCTACCAGACGCATACACTGCAGCACCAGCACCATCAGCAGCTTTCCTCTCAGCCCTCGTAGACCAAGGCAGCTACTACATCCTCATCAGAATACTACTCTACATCGTAGTTCCAAAGGGTTCAAACGCAGTGTTAGATTGGACTTTAATGTTAGCCGCCTTGGCAGCAGTATCAATGATAGTCGGCAACCTATTTGCACTTAATACAAAACGACGTAAAACGCTTAATAGCATACATCTGCGTTGCAGACGTCGGCTATAACCTTGTAGCAATATCAAGCGTATCTTCACTTGGCTTACTTGGCAACCTTTACTTCTTCCTAATCGGCGGCATAACCACGGCACTTGCTTTCATGGCAGTCGGCATCATAAACAGTCACGGATTCAAAAGCATGGATGACTTCGCAGGCTTAGGCAAGAAAATGCCTCTTGTATGCTTAGCTTTGGTGATGGCTGGGTTATCATTTGCAGGTGTTCCACCTTTCGGCGGATTCATAGGTAAATACTTAGTCTTCACAGCAGCAATACAAGCAAACCTAAGTTGGCTAGCAGTTATCGGAGTTTTAACAAGTGTCCTACAAACCGCATACATATTCAGATTAATCTATGTCATGTACGGCAAGAAAGCCAAAGACGAAACCTCAATAAAAGAATCAAAACGAATACTTATCCCATCTTCATCTTAGCTGTCACACTGATAATCTTAGGCTTGTTCCCAAACATCGTCTGAACCTAATTCACCCCGTCGTACACCAACTTCAAACAATCATACCAACGTAGTCTAAGAAAACCTGAAACTCAATACGAGTAACAAAACACCGATAGACAATGCTCACTTTTCTTTATTTTTCGACTAAATTATGTAAGAAAATTAAAATTGAAAAAAAGTTAGGGATAAGATTTTTGTTGGTTTATTCTATTTAGCTAAAGTTCTATGCTTGTCCTTTTGCTTGGCTGCAACTCCAGTAGCCTACTTCGGGAAATTGGTTCACTAACCCTCTTTTCTGCAGCTACCTCTGCTTCCTCCAAAATTTCTAATGCATCCTCGTTTGCTGATATTCCAATATTTACAGGTGTTTCTGAAGATTGGCTAGTTTGAGTGTCACAATGTCTCCTAGCAGGCTTCCGATGCTTTCAAGTTCCTGACTTGCCTGTGGTAAAATACCTGACATCCCAGAACGAACGGTGTTTAGTACACTTGCTGCTGGACCTAAAATTGTAACTAAGTCGCCCACTTCTGAAACAGTTTTAAGACGCATAGATACGCTTTCCAAAGCAAGAGATTCTTGAATCAACATTTTTTCTACTTTGCGTATTTCCCCAGTTCGTTGGCATAGAATGTTTGCTCGTGCCTGATCTCTGTTTGCCATGGCTTTTACAACACATTGAAAGATGGTTGCATCACGGTTTTGAAAACGTTGTACCGCGGCATCCAATGATTTGGTTTGGACGTCTAATGCGTTGAATAACCATGTTGATTTGGTCTTTTACATTTTCGTGCAGGTTTGCCGATGCTTTTAATTTTTGATGTTATTGATGGTTCTCTTGTTCTTTACTTTTCCATCGATTGATGAATCGGTTACCCAAGTTAATTTCTCCTAAATTTAATCTAGCCTCACTTAGGAAAGACAATATAAAAAATTGTTTGAAATAATAAGTTAAAACTCGACGCTACAAAAACTTCATTTTTAATTTAATTTCTAAACAATTAACTCGCTTTTGAAGGGTCTTTTTAAACTTCTTGAATGTTAGCCGAAATTGATCATGAATATAACTGAATAAATTTTGTTTTTATATGCGCTTATGAAATGAAAAAATAGAACTTTGTTAAATACCTATGTGTAGTTAAGCTGCTATTTTCTTGATTTGTCCACTGCCTAAAATAACGTATTTTGTTGTTGTTAAATGCTGGGCGCTCATGGGTCCTCGTGCATGAAGTTTTTGGGTGCTGATGCCGATTTCTGCGCCTAAGCCCAAATTGGTTGCCGTCGGTGAATCGTGTGGATGCGTTCCAGTAGACTGCGGCTGAATCGATTTCTTGTATGAATTTCATGGCTTTGTCGAAGTCTGCTGTGAGGATGGCGTCTGAGTGTTTGGTGCCATATTTGTTGATGTGCGCTATGGCTTCGTCGAGGTTTTTCACGACTTTAACGCCCATTATTAGGTCTAAGTATTCGGTGTACCAGTCCTGTTCAGTTGCAGCTTTTACGTCGGGAACAATTTTGCGGGTTTCTTCGTCGCCTCTAACTTCCACGCCTTCTTTTCGCAGAGCAGCAATCACAATGGGCAAGTAGTGTTTGGCGATTTTGCTGTGAACTAAGCAGTTTTTCTGCGGCGTTGCAGGTTCCGGGTCTTTGGCATTTAGCGTTTATCACGATGGGCGTTGCTTTTTCCAAGTCTGCGTCTTCTTCAACGTAGATGTGGCAGTTGCCCGTTCCTGTTTCAATAACTGGAATACGTGAAGTTCTCAACCACTGTTTTGATTAAGTCTGCGCCGCCGCGGGGAATAAGCACATCAATGTATTGTCGCATGCCGCATCAGTTCTTCAGCAACTTTGCGGTCAGGCGAATTCACCACTTGAATCGCGTCAACAGGCACATCTGTTCCTGCCAAAGCATCTCGCAGGACTTCGCCGATGGCAACGTTGGAGTTTAATGCGTCTGAGCCGCCTCGAAGAATAACGGCGTTGCCTGATTTGATGCAGATTCCTGCAGAATCGGAGGTTACGTTGGGTCGTGACTCGTAAATTACGCCTACAACGCCTAATGGCACTCGGACTTGGCTGATTATCAAGCCGTTGGGGCGTGTCCAAGTGCTTATGATTGTGCCGATGGGGTCGGCTAAGGCTGAAACTTCCCGCATGTCCTTAGCCATGGTTTGAATTTTCTTTTGATCCAACGCTAAACGGTCAAGCAATGCCGCTTTGACGCCCTTTAGCTTTGGCAGCTTCCACATCCGCTTTGTTTGCCGCCAAAATCTTCTCCGCGTTCGCTTCAAGAGCGTTTGCCATTCTGCAGAGCGCCGTGTTCTTTGCGTCCGCTGAAAGCTTTGCCATTTCAACTGAGGCTGCTTTGGCTTTTTGGCATATTTCATTTATCATTTTTCTTCCTCAATTAAGTGGATATTTCTATGTTCCACTAGCTTCTTTAGGTTTATCTGCGCCGAGTTTCTTTTGTACTTCTGTTACTTGTAATCCTTTAATTAGGTTTAACTCGCCGCTTGTATAAGTTGGGGTTGCCTTTTGCAAACTCAACCTTGTTTTCATCAACTAATGCTGACTACGTCGCCAACGTTAAAGTTGCCAACAACCCGCGTTACGCCAACGGGCAAGAGGCTTGAGCCTTCAAGAATGGCTTTTTTTGCGCCTTCATTTACGTGGATTTGACCTTTAACTGCAGCGCCGTAAGCTATCCAACGTTTCACAGCAGGCATTGGGTTCTGAGGCTTAAAGTATGTGCCAACATCTTTTCCTGCAAGAATGTCAAGTATCACGTTTTCTCTTCTGCTGTTTGCAATTACAACGGGGATGCCGCATGAAGTGGCGATTTCAGCAGCTTTGATTTTGCTTTGGATTCCGCCTCTGCCCAACTTGCTTTTGCCGTTAAGTGAGCTTTTCAGTTCAGGAGTTATAGCATCAACTGTTTTTATTAGTTTTGCGCCGGGTTCTTGAGGGGTCAGCTGTGTATAATCCGTCAACATCTGAGAGTATTATTATCATGTCTGCGCCGATTGCTCCTGCAACGAGAACTGAGAGGATGTCGTTGTCGCTGAAGTTTACTTTGTAACCTTCTGTTCGTCTAAGTTCAGCTACTGAAGTTACGTCGTTTTCGTTGATTATTGGGACAACGCCTGATTTTCAGAAGCATCATTAACACGTTGCATGTGTGCACGTATGATGCCCTGTTGGAAAGGTCCTCAGCGGTAAGCAGGATTTGTGCAACTTTTAATCCATGTGTCTTTGAAAGTTCACGGTACTTCGCCATCAAGACGCTTTGTCCAGTTGCCGCTGCTGCCTGCTGAAAAACCACATCGTTGGGTTTAGGGGGTATACCAAGTTCCGCTATGCCTGCAGCTACCGCTCCTGAAGTTACAAGAACAACTTTGTCGCCTTGTTTGGTTGCAGCGGCTATTTGGCTGGTTAGTTTCTGCATTTCTTCTTCGTCAAGTTTTCCTTCGCTGGTTGTTATGCCGCTTGTGCCAACTTTGACAACTATTAATCTTGAAGGCATCACTTAATCACTTTTAAAGTACAGACTTATTGAGATATGTTTGAACTTCCTTAAAAATGCAACCAAATTTGTCACACATAACATTTTGTTTTATTCATTTAAAATTCAGATTTATACCATAACATTGCCTAAATTTGTTAGAAAAATATATAAGGAAAATGGGCATGGCTTGTTAAACATGTTCATACCCTTACAAGCTTTAGCAACATCATCAGTTAATCACCATCTCCACTTGTATTTTGGATTGCACCAATTGCAGGTGTTATCGCCGTTATTGCTTCACTTTTGCTTATGCGCCATATAGGCAAAATGAGCGCCGGCGGACCAAAAGCTCAATTGAAGTCGGAAATGC
The DNA here is from genome assembly GCA_963750605.1 of Candidatus Bathyarchaeota archaeon. Classification (GTDB taxonomy): domain Archaea; phylum Thermoproteota; class Bathyarchaeia; order Bathyarchaeales; family Bathycorpusculaceae; genus Bathycorpusculum. Next base: position 188,306 of record CAVVRN010000019.1, on the reverse strand, counting down.
CATTCGGGAAGGCGCATATGCTTTCCTGAAAAGGCAATACAAAACAATCGCCATAATCACAGTAGTTGTCTTTGTTCTGCTGTGGGTTGCTTTGCCAAGCGGATCTCTTGGCGTAGGCACGGCAGCAGCCTTCTTGGTAGGCGCAGTTGCCTCGTTGGCTGCTGGCTACATAGCCATGGACAACGCAACCAAAGCAAACGTTCGCACGGTTGCAGCAGCAAAAGAATGGCGCTGAAAAAGCTCTTAAAACCGCGTTTTACGGCGGCGCCACGATGGGTATGGCTGTTGTCGGTTTATCTCTTTTAGGTGTAAGTTTTCTATTCTTGCTTTATGGCGGCTACAACGCCATGTTCAGCACTCTAAGATGTCACTGACGCTGCAACACTTGGGCAGATCAGCAGCAAGCGGCATCGTCGGCATGGGTTTTGGTGCCTCATTAATTGCTTTATTTGCCCAGCTTGGAGGCGGAATTTACACTAAAGCTGCAGACGTCGGCGCAGACCTTGTGGGTAAAGTTGAAGCAGGCATTCCTGAAGATGACCCACGCAACCCCGCAGTAATCGCCGATAACGTTGGCGACAACGTTGGTGACTCGGCTGGAAGAGGCGCAGACTTATTTGAATCTGCCACTGGGGAAAACATCGGTGGCATGATTATCGGTGGCTTAATCAGCATCGCCACTGGAAACCTCATTATTCCTGGTTTTCCCGCTTATTGCTCGAGCTTTAGGAATCTTTGCAACTTTAATCGGCATGCCCTTCGTGAAGCTTAACGAAGCAGAAGCTAAGCATCCAATGAAAGCACTACGAAAAGGTCTCATGGTAACCACAATAGTTTCAGGCATTCTGTTTCTGTTCGCAACAATTTTCCTCTTAGGCAACGGCGACATTCTCAATGACGTTCTTCTACCTGTACTTCTGCTTGCTTTCAGGCTTAGCTGCAAGCGTAGCAATCGACTACATCACAGACTACTATACAGGAAGTGACCGAGGACCAGTTGGAAGAATCGCTAAAGCCAGCCAAACAGGCGCCGCAACCAACATAATCACAGGCTTCGCAGTAGGACTCGAAACAACAGCATTGCCAATAGTTTCGCTAGTTATTGCTCTCGTAACATCCTATTACTTCGGCACACAATTCGCAGTTTCGTGGAACGCCACACATGCAGCTCAAATTACACCTTTCATAGGCGGAATTTACGGAACCACACTTGCAACCATGGGTATGCTTGCAGTCATGGGCATGGTATTAGCCTTAGACGGCTTTGGCCCAATCGCTGACAACGCAGCAGGCATAGCTGAAATGTCAGGTGAAGGCGGCGCAGAATCAACCATGGAAGCATTAGACGCAGTTGGAAACACAACAAAAGCATTAACCAAAGGATTTGCACTCGGCTCAGCCCTACTTGCGGCGCAACTGCTATTCCAAACATACGCTTCAGAAGTTACAGCACGCACAGGACTAACCTTTTGTCGTGGACATCTCTAACCCAGCAGTACTAATCGCAGGATTCATCGGTGCAATGTTGCCATTCTTCTTCTCCTCACAAGCAATCAGCGCAGTAGGAAAAGCAGCTGCAGAAATGGTTGAAGAAGTCAGACGGCAATTCAGAGAAATCCCAGGCATCATGGACGGAACAGGCAAACCTGACTATGGCAAAGCAGTAGACATCAGCACAAAAGCCGCGCTAAAAGGCATGGTGCTTCCAGGACTAATCCTTGTGATTGTTCCAATAATCGTCGGTGTCCTGCTTAGGACCTGAAGCAGTAGGCGCATTCGTAATCGGCGCAACACTATCAGCAGTTCCACTAGCACTATTCATGAACACTGGCGGAGGAGCATGGGACAACGCAAAGAAATTCATTGAAACAGGCAAATACGGCGGCAAAGGCTCACCCAGCACACGCAGCAGCAGTAGTCGGCGACACAGTCGGCGACCCATTAAAAGACACAGCAGGACCAAGCCTTCACGTACTCATAAAACTGCTCAGCACACTATCAATCGTCTTCATCCCGCTGTTCATAAACCTGCTACACCTCATCTAAGCAACAAAACTCGGGAAGTTTTTTCTTCCCAAACCTTTTTCTTTCCTAAAACAAAATTATTTTAGTTAAGGCTGCAACTTACAATTTAAGAAAATTTTAAGCGACTGCAATTCTAATTCGCGCTGATCATCCTTGTAGAATTTAGCTAAATCGCTTAGTTCGTTGTGGGTAAGCAATACGACTTTGACCCATCCGGCGCCAGGCACATTAGCCTCCTGCGGAACCTTACTATTTTTCAATAGGCATACGCTAAAGTTTTTGAAACGCTCTTTCTTGTAAGCTTCATACTCATCAAATGCAGTTTTAAGTTTCTCAAAACCCACAACATCAAATTTTTCTTCACTCATAAAATCACCTCATTACTATTAACATGTGTTTCAGTATGTAGTAAATTTAATTCGAGGTTTAGCCCGTCCACGTTTCTTTTTGAAGAAACTATCTGTTGTTGTTTCCTGCCGACAACATTTCTTTATACGTTAGCAATTTAGACGAGTTAGTGGTGTAAAAATGAATAGAAAAATTTTAGCAATTTTGAGTATTGTAATCGCAGTAATGTCAACAGTTTCATTGGCAGGCATTGCAAGTGCAAAAACTGGAAGCGAAGGAACAGTTTATACCATCAGTAACGCTGCAACAAATCAAGTTCTATATTTCAACAGAGCATCAGATGGAATACTAACAGTTGGTGGGGCTGTCGATACTGGCGGCTCAGGAACAGGAGCGCCCTTTCACAGCCAGGGGCAGTAGCCCTCACAGAGGACGGAAACTTCTTGCTGGTCGTCAACACTGCAAGCAACACTATCTCAGTTTTCAAATTACTATGGAACGGAGTACCTGTATTAATTTCATCATCAACTAGTTCCCAAGGAACTGCACCAATAAGCCTAACGGTTAATGATAATTGGGTATACGTGTTGAATTCTGGAACACCAAGTATTGCAGGATTTAAGCTGAGCAAGACCGGCATGTTAACCTACATAGCTGGGTCGAAACAATCTCTAAGCCTCACTTCTCCGGAGCAAATAGGATTTAATCCTGAAGGAAACCTGCTTGTCGTAACAGACAAAGGTACCAGCACTATTGATACATTCACAGTTGACTGGAATGGAGTAGCTGACGCCGCGAACAATCAAGCATCAGCCGGTACGGGACCCTATGGATTTGCATTCACAGATAAAGGCACACTGGTTGTCAGCCAGATATCTCCTGCTGCAGTGTCCTCGTATGACATTTCTTATAAAGGTCTCTTGACAACTCTTAGCGGTAACATACTTGTTAATCCTACTGGTACACCTACACCTTGCTGGGTCGCAATAAATGACAAGAACACCTATTGCCTACACGGGCAACGGCGGCGCTGGAACTATATCGGCTTTCTCGATCTCGCATTGGGGCGCGTTAACCTTGGAAAGCAGTGCAGCTGCAACAGTTACTGGTGGACCATCGCTTGACTTGGCTTTCAGCGAACACAGTCAATTCCTATACGTGCTCTGCGGAAATCACATTACAGGATTCCAAGTGCACGCAGATGGAGACTTAACACTCGTGACTACAACGAGCACGACGACACCATTTGCCGGTTCAGCGGCTGGATTAGCAGCAACTTAAGCACGCATAACAGAAACAAACTGATTCCTCTTTTCCTTTTTTGTTTATCCCATAAAAAGTAAGATTAAACTTTGGTTTTTTCTGAACTCGAATGGTATGTTGGAGGGTGAATTCTTGGAAGACAGAACGCAGACGAGCGAGACTAAGAAGATGAGGTCTTTTACTTGCCCTACCTGCGGTTGGACTGTGACATCGCCGTTTGGTGATGATGACATTATGAATGATGTTATACTTCATTCGAAGAATCATCATGGTGGTGGAGTGACTCAAAGCAACGCTGAAGCTGTGAAGAAAAGAATTAAGGATGTATAGGTTTCAAACCTTAAAAAATTGAAAAAATTAAAAGACAGTTAGAATGTGCTTGTAGCCACGCTCTGTGCTTCACCGCTTATGTCGTTTGCAATGGTGCCTTTCTGCCCGTTTTTCACGCTATATGCTGTTAAGACAACGTTGCTTAACGTGATTTTTGAAGTTCCCGACCCCGTGGTAGTGCCTTGTGGTCCCCAAATAACCGTTACCAATGAGCCGTTAAGAAGGTCTGTGAGTAATGCTGCGCAGTTTGCTGGAACATAAAGCGCTGAAGCCTTGAAGTTGTGGGATTGGTTGCCATCTTCTAAACAATCTTCGCCGATATTTATTATTCGAATTATGATACCTTAATGTTTTTGCTTTGGAAGCTGCGGCTTGCTCTCGGTTAAAGACTTGAAAATGTGGAAGAGGTAAAACTCCCAGTTTATAATATCTGAATTAAATGCAGGCTTTAAGATGGTGCGATTTGTGGGCTTTGAGGCATTTCGTCTGAATAACTATTTTCTTTAATTTGCTCCGCCATTTCTTTGCCTAAATCAGTTAAGTAAAACAGTTTGTATCGGTTACGCCCGTCTCTTGACATCTTGAGTTCTTCCAGAAATAGACCTGCATCAGTTAAAACTTCGCAGTTTTTAATATCCATAGATGGAAGAGGCGTGCCTAAACTCATATCTAAGTAACAGATAAATTGGTCCTCGCTCTCTGAGGCGGCCAAAAGATACCTTTTCAAAATACCTGTTTGGTTTTGAATATATTTACACATGAAATCTTCAAATTTTTGTGTCATCGATATCACCTAAAAATTAGTTAATACTTAAAGTCAAGTAGCGAAAGGATTTAAATTTTGCCTGTCCAGAATACTGTTAAGTTACCTTATAGACTCAATTAGGATAGTTACACATGTCTCACAAAATAGAGAAAGTAAAACCAAACAAAGATGCATTAAAAAGATACATTGGGCTTCCCGATTGTGAGGTTAAAGAAGGCGAAATTTGGTATCCCCCAGACGGTTTCTTAATTCGGGCACATGATATAATGATTGAATGTTATGGTTATTGGTCGGGTTTTGAGTTAGGCATAGAACCTTATCACAACATAATAAAAGAAGCAGAAGAAGTCGAAGGATTATATCTTAAAGCTGCTATACTGTTAAAAGGAATAGTTACAACCAGAATCTTTCAAGATGGACATCATAGAACAGCTTTTGAAGTAACAAAAACTTTCCTTGAAATGAATGGAGCAGAGTTTAAGGAAAAAGACGAGTTGAAGATAATTAAGTTTATAAAAGGAAATTCGCAAATATAGTATTGAACAAATAGAAGGTTGGCTCAGGAATGGCGCTTTGTAAAAGACCTTACGAAATACTCATCAGGAATATTAAAGCTGATGAGAGGATTCTTAGAGGACTTAACAATAGTGCTGCGAAAGCTTAAGAATTACCTTACTTTTTTAGGTCAATAAATAATAGCTACCTATCTTTCTGAGGGGTAAAATACTGTCTCTTGTCCTTTTTGGGAGCTTGTCCAAAAACTCTTGCTATATTTCATCTTTCAAGTGTTAGAATCACTTTTCCAATATCGGTATTTAACTTTGTATTCTTTGCTATTTCTATCTGCAATCTCGTTTTTTCTTGAATCATCTTTGTAATAAAGCCATAACCCGTACTCGGTCTGACGTTGTAAGCGGTTTTCATTTAGTTTAGCGTGATGGAACCATGATTTTCTATTTCGTTAATAGCTATTTCAAGGAGCTTGCAATAGTAGCAGTATCCCCGTCCAGCGCTTTGGCCTTATGGTATGTTTTTATTTCTTGGTGTCGCAATTAGTTAAGAAGTGTAAATAGTGAAAATTGTTCAAAAAAATATCGAGCAAGATTTCGTTAAAGTGGTTCCTGATTCGCCAGATGACCTTTGGCACTTGTACAATATCATCTATGCTGGCGATGAGGTTTATGCTTACAGTTCAAGAGCTATAAAAAGCGATACTGAGGCGTCGCGTCCCAAAAGTGGTGAGCGGGTTTCAGCTTTTATGGGCGTTAAAGTGATCTCGGTTAGCTGGGACAAATTTCTTGGTAAACTGCGAGTTCATGGTTTAATTTGTCATGCGCCTGATATCATTCCGACTGGTGCACATCACACTCTTAGTATAGCGTTGAATCAGCCAGTAACAATTGTGAAAAAACAATGGCCCAAACATATCTTAGATAGGCTTGAGCGAGCAAGCGAAACTGAAAAACCCATGCTAATTATCTCGATTGACGATGAAGGTTTCGCAATTGCAGAAACCAAACAGTATGGCGTAGAAATCAAAGTTGAAGAACGCACCAAACTTCCTGGTAAACATGAAGCTGATAAACGGGTAGAAGGCACAAAAGCATATTTTCGCCGTGCAGTTAACAGTCTGCAGCAACTTTGGAGTCAAAACCATAATCCTATCGTAATAATTGGCGCTGGTTTTGTTAAGAGTGATTTCGCAAAATACCTTTCAGAGGAATGCCGGGAAATGGCCAAATCTGTTGCAGATGTGAAAAGCGTTAACAACGGAGGCACATCAGGCATCTATGAAGCGCTACGTTCCGGTGTTTTGCTGCGAGCCATCGCATCAACTTCGTATTGTTGATGAAACAGAAACTATTGAGGAAGTTATGAAACGGCTTAGGCAAAGGAGAAGGAACAGTCACTTATGGTTTAGACGCAGTAGAAAACGCTGCCAACATGGGTGCTATTGAGAAATTAGTAGTTGCTGATACAGCACTTCGCGATGCAGAAGAGACGCAGCGGCTAAAACTTGAAGCGCTTATGCGAGATGTTGAGAAGCGACGAGCAAATGTAACAGTAGTCAGCACTGAGCATGAGGCAGGCTCAAAACTTTTGGCTTTAGGCGGAATTGCAGCTCTGCTACGATTCCCAATCTACCGAGACACTCAAACGAAATAAACCTGAACTCGCATTTTATGTTTAACAGTCATCAAAATTTTTTCAGTTGAACTATTTGAGTACCTTTAAATAGATGCTTTATATACCCCCTGTTCTATTTAAATACTCAATTGCGTGAGTTGACATGAGTAAACGAAAACCAATCATTAACATACAAAACATTGTAGCTTCCGTCTCTCTTAACCAGAAAATTGACTTACAAAAAATCGTCGAAAAATTCCCACAAACCGAATATAACCCAAGCGTATTTCCAGGGTTAGTTTTCAGACTAAAAAAACCAAAAACAGCCACCTTAATTTTCGGCACTGGCAAAATGGTTTGCACAGGCGCTAAATCAGAAAAAGAATCTCGCAGTGCAGTTGAAAAAGTTGTTAAAGAACTGCGAGGCGAAGGAATCCAAATCACGGAAAAACCCGTTGTAATGATCCAAAACATTGTTGCTTCAGCTGAACTTGGCGGCGAAATTGACCTTGAAAGCCTAGTTTACAAACTTAACAAAGTCATGTATGAGCCAGAACAGTTCCCAGGCGCAGTTTACCGAATGGATGAACCCAAAGTTGTGTTCCTAATCTTCTCAGCTGGAAAACTCGTCTGCGTTGGTGCTAAAAAAGAAGAGCAAGTTTTCGAAGCCGTCGACAAAATACAGGCTCTGCTCGAAGAAAAAGAACTCATCTACTACCCTACTACTCCTTAACCTCATTTTCCCTTTTCCATATTTAGACTTCAACATCGCATTTTTGTTTAGGCTAACAATTTTTTTCACTTTTTTCACTAATTTTCATTTTTCTTCACTTTTCTTCGGGCCTTTTTGGGACAAATCCAGACATTTCTAGACAAATTGGGACAAATCTAGACGCAACCTGCAAAGGATTCAAGCTTTGTTTTAAAAAAGCAATCTAAAACACGTTGATAAACTAGACAATGTGCATAGACGACGAATCCAACCGTCAAACAAATAACCATAATGTCTTGACGAAATCAAAGACCATCATAGTTCGTTTGCGAGAAGTCCTCTCTGAAATTAAATAAGTGATTTCATTCTTCTGCGGACAGCCGGATTAGCGTCAGTAAGCTTTTTGAGTCCTAACTCAAAAGTTTCATCGGTTGTCAATTCTTTTTTAATAAAAATGCCTGTTCTACCAACCGTGTCACGTTTGAGAAGAGTATGGACCCTATCTGAGTACAGTTTCAGTTGCTATGCCTAAGATTTTTGCCGTTGATTCTTCTTTGCCTATTATGCTGCTTTCCAAATGGCCCTTTTCTGTTGGTTCGATAAGCATTAGCCGTTTGTCGACGCCTGCCACTCGAATTCCTTTCTCGAGTTGGTTTAGGTTTGCTTCTCCTCCAAACTGGTAAAATTCTCTCTCCACTCGACGCATTTCCATTAGTGGAAAAGTTACAGTTGTTACCTCGTCGATTTCAATGTGGGCCTTCATGGCACAGTTTGGCGTGGCTTGAACAAGTAAGCGTGTATTGATGGTCATGCGTGCTTTTTCGATGGCAGTTTCTATTTGGAAGCTGTTCTGAACTTCAGGGATGAAAATATCGATGTCACTGCCCTCAGTTACATCACCTCTTGCTATGCTTCCATGAACTATAGAGTTCAAATGGGATGATTCTAAAACTTTCATTATTTCAACCGCTCTACGCCTCAACCTTTCCAGCACTTGCCATCTAACAGCCGAGTAGGTAATTTCTCTGTAATCTGAAGATCTTGTGGGTTTAACAGCCATTTTACTCTTGCCAGTTTAATGAGTTAGTAACCATTCTTTATTTAGTTTTAAAGCAAATCGGCAACAAATTAATTATTCTTTTAGTTTTCCCGAACAGTTTTGCCTTCATTTTTTGCGGATTAAGCTATATAAGAAAGGCACAACAAAAATGTTGTAGGTGAATTCGATTGTATTTGGTTAGGATGTCAATATGGCATTTTAAGGATGGAAAACGGGTAGAAGCTTTTCCAAAGATAGATCATATTCTAGAACATTCAGTTCAACGTACTCCTGGGTTTCGGGGCTTTATGACTTTGCTGCCAGATGATGACGCAAATAAAGCAACAATCTTAACGTTTTGGAAAGATGTAGATTCATTAAAGGCATCTGAAATGGGCGTGTTAGCTGACACCATTAACGAAATCCAAGACTTAATTAAAGGAAAAGTTCAAGTAACAAATTATAGTCTGTTCTCATCCAAATTCATGATAGGCCCAGAATAATATCCAACAATTTTTCTTTTTTCATTTTTAATTTTTGCTGAAATTTGCTTGTTTTTGTTCTTCATTTACTATTACAAACTCTACCACTATCATTATTTTGAATAATTCAATGTCCAATCAAAGAGAAAGAAAAAGAGGGAAGGTTTATGCAGAAGATAACCCCTTTTTTGAATATTTAATTTAATCAAGTAAATGATAATCGTGAAAATATAATGATCGCTCCTGTTTGTAGCCACTGCAAAACCCGTGAAGCTTTCTTTCACAGGCAGTATTCCGGTGAGACGCTATGCAAAAAATGTTTCACCCAATCCATAGAAGCAAAGGTAAGAGCAACGATTGCACGTTATAAAATGCTAAGTTTTGATGATCATTTAGCAATGGCCGTTTCAGGCGGTAAAGATAGCTTGAGTTTGCTACACATTCTTGTAAAATTAAAACAGTTTCGCCCAAAAACAACACTTACCGCTGTTACAGTGGATGAAGGAATTGAAGGGTACCGTAATGAAGCTTTAGAGATTGCAGCTGAAAATTGTAAACTGCTTAAAATTCCTCATCATATTGTCTCATTTAAAGAGCTTTATGGGTTCAACCTGGATGAAATAGTTGCTCAAGTCCGTGGCAAAGGAGAAACTGAACTTACTGCTTGCGCATACTGTGGTGTTCTGCGGCGAAAAGCAATAAACACTGGTGCCCGACAAGTCAAAGCAACAAAGGTTGCCACTGCCCATACATTGGATGATGAAGTGCAGACGGTTCTGATGAATATTTTCCACGGTGATGTTATGCGATTAGCAAAAGAAAAACCAGTCACCAGCGAGGTGCATCCGCTTTTTGTGCAAAAGATCAAGCCTTTCTGCGAAATCCCAGAAAACGAAAGCGCCCTCTACGCTTACGTCAAAAAAATCAAGTTCCAAGACACTCCGTGCCCTTACGCTTCCGAAGCCCTACGCAATGACATCCGCGATATGCTAAACCATATGGAATCTAAGCATGCAGGAACAAAATTTACTGTTTTCAAAGCCATCGAACGTTTAAGACCCGCTTTAGAAGAGACGGCAAAGCAGGAAAAATTCAAGACATGCACCGAATGTGGGGAGCCAGCAGCAGCTGATTTATGCAAGAGCTGCGAGATGCTACGGTATGTTCGCTAAGGTTTTTGGCTAAAGCCTTCTTCACTTTTTAATTTACGCAGCATTTCTGAAGCTTCAAATGCATTGTTTGCTGCAGCAACTTTTTGGGCGCCAATCAATGTTACTTTTGTTCCACAATATGGGCAAATTTTTGTTTTTTGCCCCTTCGCAGTCAACATTAAACCGCCGCATTTTGTGCATTTTACGATTATTGTGACGCCCATTTGCAGGTTGCTTCCGAAAGGCTTTACGTCATATCGCCTATTTGTATCTCCCGCATAAATCCCTTTTTTCTTTTTTTGTTTTGGGCAGCCAGGCGGCTGAAGAGCTTCGTTGTATGGACTGCGCTTTTTGGTGTGGCCGTTGCTCTAAACCCTCTTTGAATTTTAGGAAAACAATCAATCAGCTAGCTTCAAGTCGTGCTTGTTCTAAGTTTCAGCCCAGAGGAGGCAGCTCCCAATGAGCTTCGTCGCTGATTCGTTTAAGCCTCCATGCCTTCTCGGATACTATCCCTGCCTAAGCAATCCATCATCTAAAGACTGCGCAATAATGGATGCTTGCTCTAAGGATTTGTTTTTCTGCAAATTTGCCAAGCTGCAGCTCTCTGACGGAACCGATATTTCCTGTAAGGCCTACAGTTTTGGTAATCGGAATTGTACGCATGGTGGCGGTTCCTGTTCTAAACGTGCAGGTCTTGAGCGTAAGCGTTTTGGAGGCAGCCGCTAATGGTGAAACATAATCTTTCTAACCCAAAGTGTCCTGATTGCGGTTCAATTAGTTCAAAGCTAGGTGTAATACCAACTCGTTCAGGTAAAAATGTTAAATACCGTTGTATTAACTGCGGCAGAGCTTTTTCAGAAAACACCAAGAACGTGAAAATTCAAGACCTGGATCTTTACAAGAAGGAGATTTCTTAGAGGTTTTTGGATGGCTGTATCCGATAACCCCACAAACACCCAGAGTAACACCTGTTTAAACAGTTTAGCGGATAAGTGCCGAGGCATAGAATCTCGTGCTTACCACATAATTGATGCCTCCGAAGTTGAACTAAAACCCGTCGAAATTGCCCGCATGATCCATTCCCATAAGAAGCCTAAGGAAATTACTCCAGGGCAATATACTACCGTTCGGGTTGTCTGCACAAAGTTGCTTCAGAAAGGCTTGGTTTTGCAGCCTTACCCTGGAAGCTACTGCAATAAACTCACCTACAGGGTGCGGTTCGTGCCCTTATGCGTACATAACATTAGCCTTCAATCCAATGTCTGCCAAGACATCAAGCATTGGGAAACTGATGAGTTTGTTGGGGGAGTTAAGTTGCATGTTTGTTTTGGTTCAGAGCGGCGGAAGGTTAGCGGTTATATTGCTTGTGATATTGGTGGAATGAGTCACGATGCTTGTCTTTTTGCACTTAACCGTTGGTTTGATTTGGTTGAGGCAAAGTTGGGTTTTGGGTTGTCAGATTTGGTTTTGACTACTTTTGAGATGAATAAGGATTACCATGGCGTCCGCATCGATGGCGTGCAGTGTATAACGAAGAGGGACTTGTTTGGTATGATTGATCGAACGTATCAAAAGGAAGAGTCGCTAATTCGCAGGGAGCGCAAGGTTACCAAGGCGATGAGTATTAACAAGTTTGAGGAGGCAATCGCTAAAGGCTTTAAAGATATGGAGTCGGCGCAGCAAAGTTTTGAGTTGCATAAGGAGGTTAAGGAGAATTCTGAGGCTCTAAAGTATAATAATAGTCGGTTGCTGCAGGTTGAACGGTTAACAGAAGCGGTTTATCAAACATTAAGTAAGTTTCCAGCGCAAAAGCTGGATAATTTTGAGGCAGCGGTACAGAAGTTTGAGGCTGCAGCCAAAACTTTGGCTCTTAGTGCTGACAGGATTAACGATGCTTTGAGCAGGCTTGGCGATGTTGACGATTCTAAGAAATTTGATGAGAAACAGTGCAGATTGGGAGAATATGTTAGATGAGTTTTAGAGAACGTATGCACCCCAAAATTAGCGCTGCCGAGATAGAGGTTTTCAAAGCGTTAAGTGCAGAGGGCTTAACTGGGGGATTACTTACTCAGAATCCAATTATATTGAAGTCAACGGTCCCCGATTTTTGCTGGCCACTAAAGCACAAAGTTGTTTACCTAGATGGCAGACAAGTGCACTCTTCAGACAAAGCCGAAAGGCGAGATGAAGAAATCGATAATCTGCTGGAGCTGCAGGGATGGGATGTTTTGCGGATTCCTTACGATCCGCCGTTGACTGCAAAGGCTTTGAAAATTGTGAAGGCTCAGATTAAAGATTTTCTCGGGGAGGCTTCTTAGAGTTGTCTCTTCAAGTCACTATTGATTGTCCTTGCCGTAAATGTCCTTGGAAACTTAGAGGTAAATGCAGCCACTACGCGAATGTTTGCTTAGAACTTCGCAGTTGCTCGGCTTGCGCCAACGGATTGGAGAGATGTATTTCGGAGGCGTCTTCTTGATTTTTTCTCAAATGTTTTCCATGCTTTGCCGCTATGAAGGGGCGCTTCTAAAGCAGGTAGCCCATATTAGCATGTTAAGAAAGGGTAGGTTATTGGCTTCATGGAGCAAATTTATTGTTCGCTGTAGAGACTTAGTCTATTTGATATCAAATTTTGCTTATTTTTTGTATATCGAAAATGGAGGATTCTAACACGCAGATGGTTAAAAAGCCCCACTTTCATAGAAAAGTTGTTGTTTTTGAGGATTTTCTTGAACGATATATAACCGCTGAAGACCGAGGTCTAGCGCCTTCTTTGCCCTTGAAAAACAGTGGTGCCGACGTTAGTAGGCGTTTGAATCCTATGCGGTTGGCTGAGGTTCGTAAGTGTCCTGAATGTAGGTTTAAGCCCGTGGTGTTTTTGACTAAAAAGAAAATTCCTGTTTGTGCAGACCATTGGGAGCGATTGGCTAATGCTCAGATTGGCTGGAGTGAGGATGGTTAAGAATCTTGGTGATGAATTATGAGTGAAGAGAAAAAAACTACTTTGAAAGTTCCAGAAGCCTATATGTCTCTTTTGGAAGATATCCGTTTGCTAAAGGCCGATGGAAACAACCCTAACAAAATGACGAATAAGCAGAAAGAAGAATTATGGAAAAGCCTTCAAAAATACGGTTGGAAATATCCAATTCAGACAGATTTGAACGGAGTGTTCGCTGATGGTGAGCAACGCGTTATTGTTTGTATTGAGCATAAAGAATTTTTTGCGCCTGTTCTTAGAGGAGAATTTTCTGATATTGACCGCCGTATGTTTCGGCAAATCGCTAATAAGCTAAAGGGAAAGCACAATCGGGAACTTGATGTCGAAGATTACCAGCGCATTATTGGGGCTGGAGAAAAGGATGATTTGAAGGCGTTGCTTGATTCGGTTGGGGAGAAGTTGCCTGAGGAGCTTGGCGGCCAGCGGTCAGGTTCTAGCGTGGTTCCTGAAAGTTACGAGCTCATTATTGAGTGCAAGGATGAAGCGGACCAGAAGGCAAAGTTCGAGAAATATACCGCCCAAGGAGAAAAAGTTAGGATTCTAAATCTGTGAGTTGACTTAGATGGGAAACAATCTTTCAGAACAGGAAATTGCTAAAATAATTGAAGTATCCGAAAAAGTTACCGAAGAACAAAAGTCAGTATATTTATTTTTAGCATTTGAAGTTGAATGCAAACGCTGCAATTATTCTCAAACCTGCGATATCAAAAATAAAGAGCCTTGTTGGAAAGTTACTTTGACTCGTGACTATTTAATTTGGCAGGATTGGAAAAAAGATAAGACTTCTAAAAACGGCGGAGTTGTTTAAGTTGGATTTTGATTTTAAGCATAATTGGTTGGCGCCTCAGACTTTCCGTGCACAGAGCATTGTTGGAACCTATACCCTATTAGATGTTAAGTTGGAGAAGCATCTTAAGGGTTCTTTGCCTCTTGAAGGCTGGCCTTGGAAAATCGCCGTTATCGTTGGCTCAAGCGGCAGCGGAAAAACAAGTATTGCAAAGAAACTTTTTCCTGAGGCATACATTAAGGGATTTGAATATTCGCATGCTTGTTTCCTTGATGATTTTCCAGAGAACCTTCCGGTGGCTGAAATTGAAAAAGCTTTGTGTAGTGCGGGTTTTGCTGAGCCGCCCAGTTGGCTAAAGAGCTATGGGGTACTTAGTCAGGGGCAAAAGATGCGTGTCGATATTGCCCGTGCTTTGCTTTTGGATAAGCCGCTGATTGTTTTTGATGAATTTACATCTGTAGTTGACAGGGAGGTTGCTAAGGTTGGTTCCTACGCCATTAGTAAGGCTGTACGGCGCCAATCAGGTAAACAATTCGTTGCGGTTACTTGCCACTTTGACGTTGTTGATTGGCTTGAACCTGACTGGGTCTATAACGTGGATACAGGAGAGTTTTTAAAAAAAAACGAAAACACCCAGAAATTGAACTCTCAATTCATAAGTGCAACTTATCCATGTGGCAGGCGTTTAGGGAGCATCATTATTTGAACACTGAAAAACTCGGTGCAGGTGTTCGCTGCTATGTTGCTAAGCTTGGCGAGAAACCTGTTGGTTTTATCGCTGTTGCTCATGTAAAGATGCTTAGTAATTATTTCAGGGTTAGCCGCCTCGTAGTTTTACCTGATTATCAGGGCATCGGCGTTGGGAAGAGGCTTTTGAATTTTATTGCTGAACATTATACTTCGCAGTTGCCTGCGGTCCCATTTTATTTAGTTACGAGTAATCCTCAGCTTGTCCGCGGCAACTTGGATCATTGGAAGGTGAAACGTGTTGGCCATGGAAGCAGAGGAGGAACTGGAGGAAGAATTAACCAGGGCTTGGTGAAGGCTAACAGTCGACGTCGATTGAGCGTTTCTCTGCAGTACATGCCCAAACACAAATTTTGCGCAGGAGATGTCGACTATACCTAAATGCTGCAAGGGTTGCGGTTGTAAGGTTTCTACTCAGAACAAGACGGGTTATTGTAAGAAGTGTTTTGGGCGTTTTGTTTTAGCGCCGAAGGGTGCAGCAGCCAGTAAGCATGTGAGTGCTCCACAAAATTCTTTTAATTAAGTTTAAAAGCCAAACCCAAAATTATTGACAACTGCTTTCTTTTTCTTCACTTACTGCATTATTCTTAAATCCACAGCCTAGGAGCACAAACAAGCATCTAAATATAGTTACGCTTCTATGAAGATGCAGAACAACCCAAAGAAGCACGTAACTTTCTCCTAAACCTTCACGTTACCGTCACCATCTCGGTCTTTCGCGGACAAGCAGAATTTTTTTGAACGAGGCAATTTTTTAAGTTTGAGATGTTCACTCAGTTGAGTTCTTATCGCATTTTGTAGCTTTTCGATGTCTAATTATCATAGCAACTGAGAATATGGAAAGAAGCAAAGGCAGAATTGCTGACCATGGGAACTCTGGAACGGATGGTGTTATTGTTGGGTTAGGAGTTGATGTTTGATCCTGAGTGGGCAATGGAAATGTGGGTTCAGGATTAGTTGTAGCACCTATGTAGTTGTTGGTTCCTAATCCACTTGTCAAGTGGCTATATTGTATTTCTCCTGTATCTGCCCAAATCCCTACTTGATAACCGTTAGTTCCACCTATAGGATTGTTAGAGTAGAATTGAATTTGCCATATTGGAGAATATGTTAGGGGTTGCCTACAAGCAGTACTTAATTGCACAACCTGAGGCTGAGAAGGTAATTCAAGAGTAACTTGGGTTAAGTACCCATCAGACGAAGTAATATTCATTTTGTTATTGCTGAAGGCTTCTTTTTTAGCTATGTTTATGGCGTCATCTCTTGAGATTGTGAGGTTCGTATTGCCCAATGAGTAAAAGCGTGAAAGGTCACTAAAATTAACTAATGTGTTTTTTTGGTTGAAATGAATTGATAAGCCAGTAGGATAATCTGCTCCATTGATGTTTTTGAGCCAATCAATTTGGGTTGAATTATAGTTATCTGGTGTTGTAACCCTCAACTCCAAGTTGCCTTGGGTTATGTTTGTTGGTGTTGTGCCGACAAAGTTGTCTAGTGTGTTTTGTGCGTCTTGGGCAATTTGCAAACCAGAATAAGTGAAATATCTTTGCAGAGCATATTTGGTTACCTCAGTAATGGTGCTTGGGCTAGATTGAGCGTATATTGGTGAGGCTCCTTCACGTTGGTACAAACTATAGAAAGCCAATGAATTGTTGATGAACTGGCACATCACGTCAAGCGAATTTTGTGAGGATGTGAGATTAAAAAGCATTACTTCATGCTGCATGCCACCATAAATAGCAGGATTGTCAGAGAGATAATTTATCATTGTTACATTGTATTTTGTTAAGTCAAGACCAATTACACTAGACATAACCAAACGACCTTTTCCTTGGTCAACCTGCGTTTGTTGGGCTGACACTGGAACAATACATAACAGAACCATGATAATTGCTAAGGCAAGAAGGATAGTCTTCACACCAATAACTTTTTGAAAGAGAAATAAGCAAGTCCGTGATTGTGCTTTTTTATCCATGCTTACTCTTGCGATGCTTTAGCAATAAAAGGTTTATCGACAAGGAACCTTGACTGGGTTTAGTCAAACTTTCTTGACGTACCTTTGGATGCACTAAACAGCTAAGTTTGGGGTACTATAGCTTTGGTGTGCAATTGCTTAAAAGCAGGTGCAGACTAAGTTGCATTAGAAAGATTTGCTTGGTTAACGATTAGTTGCAACACCCTTATCCAGCTTCACAGGGCTCTTAAAGAGAAAGTGGAGTATGCAGGGGTTTTAATCAAGCAGGTTGTCTTTGGGTGGCTTTTGCATTGGGTAAACGCAGTAGTGTTGAGGCTAAACTCCGCAAGCAAGAGAAACGGCGGATTAAAAACATTCTGTTAACGTACAGTTTCAAAGATCATATCTTGTCAGAGACAGTTTACACGCCTGAAAACGAAACAGTCGTTATGGCTCAAATGAAGGACAGATTGGGTTTTACGCAAAATCTTGCTGAATATGGTGAAGTTTTGACTTCTCCATTGGGTGAGTCGCCTTCTCTTGAGCAGTTGATGGAGGCTGAGTAATGGCTGCTTCGCCTGAAATTGAGCAGGGCGAATGTGAAGTTGCCTATGAGAACCCCAAATGCCCTTATTTGACTCAAATTAATCAGAACACTCAGGTTAATCTGCAAACTCACTGCGGTTTAATTGCTCTCTTAGGCGAAGACCTTACAGGTTTGAACAACGGGGTTATTCGCACTTTGTTTCAGAAACTTGAGAAGCTTAGTGAAGCGCAACAGGTGCAGAAAAGTTGGGTCGATAATTCGAAGCCTGTCATCATCACAATTGCAAGCGTTGCGCTGACGGTTTTGTTTGAGTATTGGATTTTGAAGGGTTAGGTTTGTCTGACTTTGTTTTGGCAGAGGCTTTAGGGTTAACCCGTGAAGTTGAAGAGGAAGAGCCGTCCCAAGAGCTTGAGTATTCTGAAAGTGATCTTAAGCGGGTTATGCGTCGCAAAATGGTTTTTGAGCGGCGTGTCCGCGGTGACACTGTTGAGGAAATTTGCAGTTTTTTGCAGGAAAAAGGGTACTCTGCAAGTCAGCGAACAGTTTTTTATGACTTGAAAAGTTCTGAAGTTCAAACCTTATCTGATGAACTTATTCGTGCGCAATTTCGAGATATTACTTGGCTCCGCAGTTATGCTCTGCAGGACATAAAGCATCCTAATTTGAAGGCATTAGTTGCCGCAATAAATGCTCGTGGCATGATGATTAATTGTTTGAAGCCAAAAGTCGAGTCTAACTTGAGTGTGGAAGTAAATGTACAACAACAACAATCAATTCGAATTGAGCAAACAACAAATTTACTTGCCGAATACGAACAAGTCATCAGAGAGACGGTTCGAGCTCAAGAGGGAAATCTTCAAGAGGACAATTCTGGAGAACCCTTACATAAAACAGAAGCCAACTCCAAAACAAGCACTATTCCTGTTACTTGATGCGACTGAGGCTTTGTTTGGTGGTGCTGCTGGTCCTGGTAAGAGTTCTGCGCTTTTGATGGCTGCTTTGCAGTATGTTGAGGTTCCGCATTATAGCGCATTGGTTCTTAGGCGAACTTACCGAGATTTGGCTCTTCCCGGCGCATTAATGGATCGAAGCAAAGAATGGCTGCAAGACACTGATGCTCGTTGGAATGAGATTCAGCATTGTTGGACTTTTCCTTCAGGCGCCAAAGTACAATTTGGATATCTTGAATCTGAAACAGACAAATATCGGTATCAAGGTGCAGAGTTTATTGCGATATTGCCTGACGAATTAACTCAGTTTACCGAGACACAGTACACATATCTGAATAGTCGTTTGCGTAGACCAGAAGGTTTTCCTGTGCCTCTGCGGCTTTGGGGAGCTTCTAACCCTGGCGGTTTAGGTCATGCATGGGTAAAGCAGCGCTTCATTGTTGAAGGCGAAAAATATGGTCGCGTCTTTATTCCTGCCCGTCTGCAGGATAATCCGCATATTGATCAGGCAACCTACATCAAAAGGCTTCAAGCCCTAGATTCAACAACTCGCAAGCAGCTGCTTGAGGGCAGTTGGGATGCAGCAGTCGGCAAAATGTTTAACCGATCTTGGTTCACAATAATTGAAAAAGCCCAGGCGCCAACAGAAATCTTTAAGGTTCGTTATTGGGATTTAGCAAGCTCAGAACCTGCGAAGGGCAAAGATCCTGATTGGACGGCTGGCGCTTTAATCGGCGTCTGTCAAGGTCAATACTATATTTTTGGTTTGGAGCATTTCCAGAAGACACCAAAGGGCACTGCAGATAAGATCAAAACTGTTGCTGCGCTTGATGGCCGAGATCAAGAGGTTTGGATGGAAGAGGAAGGCGGCTCAAGCGGCAAAATTGCAGCTGATTATTATGCCCGAGAAATCCTGCAAGGCTTCATGTTTCGAAGTGAACGCCCGACCGGAAGCAAAGAAGTAAGAGCAGGACCCTTCAGTACGGCGGCTGAAAACCGCAATGTCTTTTTGGTGAGAGGCGACTGGATCAGCGAGTTTCTTGATGAAGCTGAAGCATTCCCTGAAGGTGAACATGACGATCAAGTTGATGCCTGCAGTGGCGCCATTAACATTTTGAATTCAAGTGCTCCGCCCGGGAAATGTGTGGGCTTCATAAGACATTAAAATTTATGAAAATTATTTGTGAAGGCAAAACTGTTGAAGTACTAACTGCTGCAGATTGCAAAGCCATTCTATGTTCTCAAGAGTTTTTGAATTCTCACAATTCCTGGTACAAAAAATGAAAAATTCACAGTGATTAATTATGGATATTCCTGAAAACGAAAAAGAACTCTTCAGCGCAGATGATAGACCAACTGATCCTGCTAAAAAGATAGTGCAAGCTTTAGGCGTAGAAATAACAGCGAAGCCTTCGGACCTGCATATTTACGTTAATGGCAAAGATATCCTGGAACATTACGTCTTGGATACTCTGCTGATTACAGTTAAAAAGCCTGTTTCAAATGCGCCTAAACCATAAGTGAGTGATTTTTCTTATGCCTGCCCGCAGTAGTATTAGTGTTACCGTTTCCGGCACAGATCGGAACGTTTCACTTGATGTTAGTACTCAGCAGATGCAGGAGCAAATTCCCTTCAGCTGGCGCACTGATAGCCAACTCTACAGCTACGTTAACAGTAAATATAGACAGCCTGCAAGTGGAGCCGGCTTTGTTTCTCAACCCTATACGGCAATTTGGGATCTAGTCTGGGGAGTTACCCCAGTTGAAGATTTGGCTAAATACAAGGATTTAGCAACAAGAGTCCCATACATGGCCGCTTCTATTCGAGTTAAAGCTAACATGGCCATCAGCAACGGTTTTGAACTTGAAGGCGGCGATGAGGATGTGCGCACTTGGCTAATGGATTGGTGCGAGAAACATAATTTTCTCCAAACCCTACGAGTAGTCGCTTGGGATATGATGGTTTATGGCAATGCCTACCAAGAGCTTTGCAGTGACGAAAATGTGCCTCCTGAACTCTGGTGGCTTAAAGGGTTGGATCCAGTTCATATGCGGGTTCGCCGAGATGAATATGGCAATGTTTTTGGCTACATTCAACTGTTGACTTTTCCGCCTGTGCCTTTTACTGCTCAGGAAATTATGCATTTTAAAAATGAACCGAAAAGTAACTGGTATGAAGCAATTTACGGAACAAGCGAAATTAGACCATTAATTTTGAATCAAGCATATATTGATTCATATGAACGGGACATGGCAACTATTATCGGCGTTTATCTTAAGCCAATGTTAGTTGTTAAAGGCGGAACTCCGGAACGCCCCTTTAACGATAGCGCAACTTGGCACGTTAATGGAAGCTTTTAGCGATCGCAGACCTAACACAGATGTTTTTGTTCGCGGAGACGTCACAGTCGACCAAATTCAATCTTTAACACGGACTCTTAATTTTGAGCCCTGGATGAATTACTTGGAGCGGCAAAGAAAAGCCATTTTGGGCGTGCCTGAAATCTTCTTAGGAGAACCAAGCGGGACAAACCGTGCAACAGCCGATATTGTGATGCAGGAATTCGTAACCCGGCTGAGAATGCTTCAAGAAATTATGGGCGACGACGTCGAGACGATGCATTTTACCCGGCTTGTTGAAGCCAAATTTGGAGAGGGCACAGAGGTTCCGCATATTAAGTGGAAGCCGATTTGGGAACCAAGTTTACAGGAGAAGTCAGCAATTTATGCGACTCTTGTTCAAGCACAGGCTGCAAAAATCAGCGAATGGCGTGTTGCTGTTGGCTTGCCAAAAGAGATGCCTCAAGACTCAAATGCTCTACCTGCACCTAAGCCGCAATTAAATCAGCCAGGAAACAAGTTTGGGAATCAAGCGACTTTCACCAAGGACGGAAAGAATTATCTTGTCGCAGAAATTGTCGCTTCCTCTTCCTGAAGCGGTTCTGGCCGAAGCAGTTGAAATTGCTGGGCTTCTTAATACTGCTGTTTTGAGCGAGATCGGGTTTAGAGCTGCAATTGTTAACCCTGCAATTCGCTATACTGTTTGGCGTTATGTAACTGAGGGGTTAGCTCCTAGCCCTAATCTTTGCCACAACTGCGATGACAACAAAACCGACACTTACGAGCTGAAAGACCCTGATGAGCTCTTAGATATGTTTCCCTGGGGCGAATGGCTTGATGATGACACTTTTGCGGTGAATTTGCATCCCAACTGTCACTGCCTGGTCGTGAGAGATCATGATGTTTACTGGTAACTAGCCTTATTTCGACGCCTAAGCATTAAAGCAACAGAGACCAAGGCAAAGAACATTGGCAAAATTGCTGACCAATGATAACTCTGAAACAGTTGGAGATGGACTTGGTGAATTAGAAGTTGTTTCTCCTATTGCTTATTGTTTGTGAGTTACTCCATCCACTTGCTGAATCATATGCAGTAGCAGGAGCAGAATATCCAGCATAAGTAGGCGTAAAGGGATGTTGAATATACCAGTACGTAGAATTATGTCCAACTAATGCCTGATACTTGAAATCAAGTTAGCACCACTTGGAATAGCATCAAGAAATATCAGGTAACCAAGCATTATGCCCTGTGTCTGCTCTCAAAACATCATAGCCAGAAAGCCCCATAAACCTCAGTTGGAATAACAGGGAATGCAATTGTAGTATAGTCCTGATTTGATATGTGGGGGCGATTAGAAAGCAAATACCATGCATAGGAATACCGTTTCCGCTAGCCTTTGAACTTGTTAAGTTTTCTAACGGATAAACTTCTGTCCAGTTATCTGTGTTTGAGAAATGCATGTCACGACAGCAGTAACATTCAAAGTATATTTGATAGGTAATACCGTTGTTTGAGTAATCGAAAGGTTGGTTCTTAATCGTTATTTCAATTGAGTTATTATTGAAAGTTGAGTTTGACTTTGACCAGTATAGGAATTTGTAGGTTCGTTGAAGTATAGGAGGCAATTTACAAACTTGCATAGTAATATTGTGGAGTAGAATGGGTTGGCTATGACTCTAGAGCATTGGTAGATTTGATTATAACCATAGTTAGTGCATGACATAGCGATAATTAGAATTAGAAAGCATGAGCGAAAGTTCTTGCCATTTTACCCATACTTTGCTAATTAGGAAACTGTAGGCGATAAAAGGCTATTCGTCACAGATTTCTTGACTAAGTTGACTGACGGTTAGTCAAAGTTTCTTGACTTACTTAACAAGAGACGCTTAATGGGTGGTTCTAACGGAACTAAATTATGACATAGATGTTAAAGCAAGTCTAGATGAAATTAGGCAAACGATAACGATTGAAGGTCAAGCAATCGACACGTCTATTAACGAAAATAATTGGCAAGTGCCCTCTGAAGATATTGACTATTTTGCGTCTACTCTGAAAAATTCGCAGTTACGAATTAACCATGGCACAAATGTGGAAGATGTCAAAGGGATCGTTAAAACCGTTAAGCGAGTCGGCGATACGGTCCTGTTTTCTGCAGAGGTTTCAGGAGATCCCATTTTGCTAACTCAGATTGAGAAGAAATATCTCAACATGGTTAGCCCCAAAGTTATCTCAGACGAAATTGTCTGCAGCAAATGTGGCGACAAAACCCGCAACGAAACCTTAGGCATGATTCACCTTTGCTCCGGCGCCTATGAAGTTGTGCATAAGCCGCAATGTGTCGAATTAAGCATTGTTGCAGTTGGAGCATATAAAAACAATATTTTTAGGCCTAAAGGATTCGCAGCAGCCATGAATGAAGCCCAACAAAAAGCCTTGATCGCTTCCAAATGCAGTTGCCAAGACAAAACCAAGTGTCCTTGCGGAATTTCCCAGCTTAGATCACAGGTACAGTCTGACTTACACGGACTTAACCAAGATAAAAAAACAGGAGATAAAAATCAATTGTCAGAAAAACCACCTAAACAAGAACCCCCGAATCGAAGAAACTGACGAAGAAAAAGCCAAAAAAGCAGCAAGTCAAAGCCGGAACCGAATTGACTTATCAGCAATTGCAAGATGAACTCACAAAAAACACTGACGCAATAATGAACGCTTGCAAAGCAGCTATAGCTGAAAGCTCAACAAAGCTTGAAGCAAAATTGTCAACTGAAGTCAAAGCAGCTGTCTCAGCTATGCTTCCAAAAATCGCAGCCAAACCAACTGGCAAAGGCATCATAGCCGCACCGGATGATGCACAAAAACTCAACAACATGTTCGCCAGGAAAGCCGACCTGCACAAAGCAGGCTTAGAATTGAAAGCAGCTGCCCACAGGATGGCGGGCTTAACTGCTGACATAACCCACGAAGAGGAAGAGGAGTCCTAAAAATGACATATTTTGATGGTTCAAACGTAAAAGTAATCCCAGATCTAGAGCAAACATTCTTCCCAGATTCAGGTTATACCGCACCCGCAGTTGGAGACCCAGTTTACATCTCTGCAGATAACAAAGTTTCACTCTGCACCGCAGCACACCCAGCATTCATCGGCTTTGTTCAAAGCATCGCAGTTGGCGGCAATAAAGCACTTAACGTCTACACTTTTGGCCATCGTTTAAGAGTGAAAAACACTTCAGGCGTGACTCTAAATGCAGGCGATGTCGTAACCTCAGGAAACGCCGGAATCTCAAAACTTGCACCAACAACTGACTTAGCAGTGGGAGCAACAATCACAGCAAACACAGGCACAGGCGTAATCACCGCAAGCGGCTTAGCTGCAATAATTAACGCTCAAATGAACAGAAGAGGCGTTGTCATCATCGGCGGAGCCAACAACGCAACAGTCATAATAATTTTCGGATAAATCAAGGAGAATGATGAAAAATGTCATTTAATGAAGATGCCCTAACATGGGTAGATACAGGCGCAATTCAATACCCCGAACTACATCAACAATTGCTCGAACTCACCATGCCAAACCTGATTGTAAAACGGCTTTTGGTCGATGATGTTCTCAAACATGGCAGAACAAAAACTTATGTAAAAGAGGCAGGATCCCGAAGCGTTGGCATAAGCGAAATTGCTCCAGGCTCAGCAGTACCCGTAGATTACACACCACTAAGCTACGCAGTTGTCAGCCCATACAAACGAGGTGAAGGAGTAGAAATTCCCAAAGAAATCGTTGAAGACGTAGACCTACCAGTTGTCAACCAGCAACTCAAAAGACTCGCAAGACGTTTAGCCTTCCAAATTGAAACTGACTGCATAGGCGTAATAGATGCAGCATGCCCAGTAGCCAACTCTAACGCTTGCACAGGCAAAACAATTACTGTCACAGGAACCGAATTCACAAAGGCTCAGACTCCAGGTATGGAAGACTTCAACAACGCAGAGGCTCTAATCAACAAAGCAGACTTCCAAATGGACACTATCCTTTGCAACCCAGTTCAGAAACGCGACATCAAAAACCTGCCAAACTACAGCTTACTAAGTGAAGTAACTAGCCCAATTACTCAGCAACCCATGCAGATGCTAGGCGAATGGGAACTCTGTTGGAGCAACGTAATCCCAGCAGGCACAGTCTACTGCATAAGCACAGGCAAAAACCTCTCAGCAGCATACGCTCCTCTTGGCTACTTCTTAGTTAGAAGACCTCTAACAACTGATGTAGACTTAATCAAGAGCAAAGAAATCGTCAAGCCATTGCTAACAACGCGGTATTCACCCATAGTCACCAACGGTGAATGCGTCGCCAAGATCACAGGTTGCTTAACAAGCTAAACCAATTTCTTTTTTCTTTTTTGGCCAAATTCAAAACGCTGGCTCGCTATAGCGTTACGGTTTGGAGAAGCGAGCAAAGAAAGTGAATAATAATTTAATAGCAAAAATGTGAGGCTCTGAAATGTCTGTACCTGCCTTTACTTCGATATCGGAACTTGTTAGCCACCTAAATGCAACAGGACCAGACGCTAAAAGCAACTATACAGTTTATGGCTTAACAATTTCCGTGGCTTCTGTTCAGGCGCAGGTTGATCACGCCAACAAATACCTCTATTCAATTGTGCCTTCTCTTTCGGATCCGTCTGATCCTCGTTATGTCTGCGCACAGTTAGCCGCTCTTGATCTTGCATGCTTAGGGGTTTTGGTTACGGTTGTCGGCGGCAGCCTAATTGGCGCTTACGATTATGCCCTCGGAGACATGCATCTGCAAAGAGCAGGACCATATGCGAATTCGATAAAGATCGCGATTCAAGGTTACAGCCAAAGTTTTGTCTCTAATTTGATGAATGTTTCCACAGTGGTAAAATTAGCACATTCTTCCCGTCATATTCCTCATGACAGTGGACCAGAGCTCTCACCTTAAGGAATTGAAACAAAATGAGCCTACCCTTAACAGAATTAATATCGACTCTGCTTCAAAATAATTGGGTCAGTGTTGGCACGGGTTTACTTGTAACTGATGTTAACTGGAGTCACACTCGATTCGAAGCCGTTAGCCAACTAGACGCTATAGCGGAAAACGTCATTATTAGCACCTATAACCCGCCCAAGCCAACTAAAAGCACGTCTAAAACTCGTGAATTTACCTTAGTTGATGAACTTGTCATCATAGATCTCCTGGTTAAACCCACAACTTCTCTTGAGACAGCCATTCAAACGCGGGAAACAATTGCAAGATGGATCCAGGACACAGTGCAGATTAATCAATTACAGTTTCTGGTCAAGCAGTGGTTGAAATTACTGATGAATTAGTCAAGGCGGAGTTGCCTAATCTGATTCGCAGTGCTTGGCTTTTGAAAGGAACAAGATTTCAAATTAAAAAATAGAGGGTTTTCTCTTGAGCATCCGCTGCAGCATCACCAAAATCAATGTTACTTTAGAGAATCTTGCGCAAAGTATGCCCAAAGAAATTGTTCCGGAATTTGTTGAGAACCTTGCTGATGCATGCTTAGATAATGCGTATAAGCGTGCACCATGGCGCAGCGGCTTCTTAGCGATGAGTCTTACTAAAAAAGTAGATGGGAACACTGCTCAAGTTACTCCTACAGCATCTTATGCAGCTTTTGTTTCTCTTGGCACTAGACCTCATCAAATTAGGCCACGCAATGCGCGGGTTTTGGCTTTTCCAGGCGGGCAACTTGGCGGGATGGTGTTTGCTGCAGTTGTGAATCATCCGGGCACACAGCCAAATCCTTACCTACAATTAGCAGCCCAGGACACAAGAGAACAAGCATCAGAGATTTTCCATCAAATTTGGATAAATTACGCGGGGCTATAAAATGAAAAGGAAAAAACGAATAATCAAAATTCTTCTTAGCCCAGTTCTCGCCCTCATTTTTCTGATAGGCTGGGTTCTTTATTATTTCGGCAGCAGGCGCTTTGATCGAACTACTCGAGTAAAGAAGCGCTTAACTTATGGTTTTCATATTGTTGGAATTTCCTCTTTGCTTGGCGGCTCTCTAGTAATGTGCTGGATATTTTACACAATCGCTGGATTACACCAAACTTTTCAATTATATGAAAATCACTGCTTGGATAAGATATTCTGAGTGTATCTTAGTTGGAATAGGCGTTATCTACGCAATTTGTTTGTTGGTCACTTTCATAAACAAAGCTTCCAAATAATCGGGGTTAGAGAGTTTGCATCTTGATCTGCGCTTAAAATTCCTAAAAACTTTGCTCAATGTCCCGGTATGGCTGCTTGATCATTTTTTGCCTGAACGTGAACCAACTTTTCCGCAAACCAAGATTTTGGATGCCATGTATAAACGGATGTATCAAGCCTATCGCCTCGAGGTTGCTCAGGGCGTCTTTCAAGAAGTTGGCAAATTTGAAGGCGACGGCAACTTTCTGAGGATGCTTAGAGTTTCCCAGAAATTACTAATAGCGATTGGCGATGATGACCGTTATTATCGCGAATGGATTGGCTTGCTGATTTTTCTTGCGAAAGAAGAATATGATAATTGGCTTAAAACGTTAACTCCTGCTGAAATTAAGTATTGGTGTCAAGCTCAGTGGTTTGTTTCGCCTCAATGTTTGAGTGATGGTGCTGTTGAGGAAATTAAAGCACAGTTAGCACCGGATGTTTTGGCGTATTATCTGCACTTTTTATCTAAAGTGCATTCATGAGAACAAAAAATAATAAATTATGGAGGTAAAAAAATTGACAAATTCAAGTCCCCAAATAGGCCGTATAGGCTTAATTCAAATCAACGGTGCAACTGTTGGATATTTCCAAGGTTACACTGCGAAAGAATCTGCGAAAAACGTGAAAGAATATTGTTGTCAACCAACAAATCCTGATTGGCCTGCCGTTGCTTTCAGCGGAAACAAAGATTACAAAATTGACGTCGACGCACTCTATGTTGACAATAGTTATCATGTTTTGCTTGAAACTGGTGCACCGGTAACTGTGATTTTAGGTCCTGTTGGCAGTAGCGGCGGAAACCCAAAGATAACAATTCCTTGCTTGATTTCTGATGTCAGCGATACAGTTAAGCAAGAAAAAGTAACCACGTATAAAGTGAGTTTAGAATCTGCAGGGCCACCAGTAAACAGCACTTGGTAAGTTAGGAGAGTTTGAAAATGCCGGAAGAACAAAAATCAAGCATCTTACTATGGATGAGCTTGTTGCTGAAGCCCAAAAACTTCTCGCTGAGCAAGAAAAAATAAAAATTGAACTAGGCAACTTTGACCCGTTTGCAACTACAGAAGCCGCTAAAGCTATTCAGAAAATTTATGATGAGCAACTTGGTTGGATTCAGTTTTGGCGAATTGAACTTTAAGGATCAGAAGGAACTTGAGAAAATTGATAATTCTACAGACATCGGCAAAGCAGAACGCACTATTACTTACGTGTACTTGACGTTGAAAAAAGCTTATCCAGCTTTGACGCTTGAGCAAGTTAAAGAATGGCCAGATCATAAGATTGCGCGAATTGCTATTATTTTGAGTCAACGGACTAAGCGTTTTTTACCAAAGAAAACATTGCCAACAACCCCGTAAGTCAGCGGCTTGGCTTTGTTTTACACGAGTTTCCTCAGTATTCTCTTGATTTTTTGAGGGTTAATCCTGAGGTTTTCAGGTTTTTGTGTGCTTGGCTTGAATGGGCTGGCATCATTAAGACTGAGGAGTAACTTTGTCGCAAGAAATTGATATTCTTATTCAAGCTCAAGATGAGGCTTCTTCTGTTTTGGTTAGCGCTAGCGAAGAAATTGATAGTAGCCTTAGTAGTATGACGGAGAGTTTTCAGCAGGCAAGTGATGGCAGTTATGCTTTGAGTGAGGCGACTCAGAGTTTAGGTGAGACGATGCAGTCGGCGGCTTCTCAAGCTGACGAAATTAACGCTTCTTATAGTGCCCTTCCTGCTACAGTGGATAATGCTACGGGCAGTTTGAAGAATACGGCTTTGGGAATGAGCAGTTTAGCGGCTTCTGGCGCTTCGATGGTTATGAGCATTGAAAATGTTGAGAATGCTGAGGTTTCGCTGGATCGAGCGCACGTGACGCTTGAGAAAGATACTAATGCAGTGCAGGCAGCCCAAGAAAAGTACAATGAAGTTGTTGCCAAATATGGTGCTAACAGTCAAGCAGGCAACGGATGCAGCAAATAAGCTGCAGAGCTGCCCAAGATGCTTTGACTGTTGCTCATGAACGTGCTGATGAAGCTCAACGTAACGTTAGCAATAGCATGATGATGTTTGGGGTCAGTGTTGTTCCAACTGTGATCAGTGCCATTACTATGCTTAATGCTTTGACTGAAGCGGGAACTTTGGCGAAAGTTGCGTCTTCGGCGGCGTCTGCTGCGGATGCTGTTGCTGAGGGTGCTCAGGCAGCGGCAACTGGTTTGGCTTCTGGTGCTATGGCTGTTTTAGATGCTGTGATGGATGCTAACCCGATTATGCTTGTTGTGGCCGCAATTGCTGCAATCACTGCAGCTTTAATTTGGGCTTACAATGCATGTCCGCCTTTTCGTGATGCAATTAATGAGATTGGAAAAGTTCTTGGCGGAGCGTTTTCTGCTGCTATTAATGATGTTAAAGCTGGTTTAGAATGGCTTTGGAACAATGTGCTTGTGCCTATTGGTAATTTTCTGGGGACGGTTTTCAATGCATATTTGCAAAGTGCAATTCTTATGTGGCATGGTCTAGGTGAAGCGGTTAGTCTAGTTTATGATGGGTTGAAGTGGCTTTGGGATAACGTTTTGACGCCGCTGGCAAAATTCTTCGAGTCTGTTTTACTTGCGGAATGGAATGCGTTTGCATCTGGGCTTAGTTGGGCGTATAATAATTTGATTAAGCCTGTTTTTGATGCCCTGGAAACTGTTTATAATACTGTTTTGAAGCCTATCGGCGATATCCTTGGGACTATTGGTAATGCTCTTGGCGGTGTGGGGAAGGCTATCGGCGGTGCTTTTGGCAGTGTTGGCAAAATGCTGGGTCTTGCCTCGGGGGGTGTGGTTACTGAGCCGACTATTGCGATGATTGGTGAAAGCGGTCCTGAAGCTGTGATTCCTCTTGATGAAAACATGGGGAGCGCGCTTAGTGATGTCAGCCAGGGCATGGTGAATGGGGATGTTACTAATATTTCAGGAGGGGCCGTCTAATGTTTCTAATTCTTCATCCTCTAGTGTAGTTAATCAGGATAATCAGAGTCAGAATGTAGCTGTTCAGGTTACTGCGAATCCTACTATTAATATTCAGTCGATTTCGGGTTCTACGAGTGTTGAGGATATTATTTCTGCGTTAACTGCGGCTATTAGTCAGGGGTTAGCGGATTCTTTGGTTACTGCTATTTTGCAGGCTAGCGGAGAAAAAGTTAGGAGAAGACGATAAATTGACAACTGAAACTTTTGGTTATACATCAATCGGGGGTAGTTCAGATAGTTCCTCAGATGAAAGCACCCCCTCGATCTCAGCAAGCAGATTTTTGGCTCCTGCAGACGTTGGAGCGATCTCTAAACTCACAGCGTATATTCAAGCGGGTTCAGGCACGATATCGGCTAAAATGGCGATTTACGCTGATGCTGGAGGCGCTCCAGGAGCCTTATTAGCTACCAGTTCAGAAGTTAGCGGAATTGGCGCTTCTCCAGCCTGGATCGATTTTCCAATTAGTTTTACGCCTTCAGCCTATACTTACTATTGGTTCGCTATCTTATCATGCTTCAGAATACGTTTTTTATTATATCGATCTTAGCGTAAGTAACCACTTCTATGCTGTTCAATGCTCTACTTACCCAAGTTTTCCCAATCCAATGTCAGGTGCATATCCCTGGCCATACAGCTGGCAACTTAGCTTTTACGCAACCTACACTTCAGCAGTTATTTCGGGTTCTGGATGGGCGATAATTGGAACATTAACTTCAGTTGTTTTGCCCTTAGCTCCAAAAACATTCAACGACCAAAATCCCTCAGATATTTCAGTTTTTAAAGTCACAGGGCAAAAACCGATTTTAATCGGTGTTGATGTTGCTGAACGAACTCTACGCTTAGATGGAAGTATATGGATTCATGGAGTCTCAAATGCTACGTTAGAGGCAACATACCTGAACCCTCTTAGATCAATAGCTAATCAGGTTGTTCAAATTATGGATCCAGACAACCAATATTCTGGGACTTGGATTATGAAGCAACCTGACTTTAAACGCGACGCTGAAGGCTCAGATGTACGATACACCTACACAATCACGTTTCTTAAGGGATCCGACCAAATAAGCTATACTGGAACGCCTATGAGCGCAAGTTCTGTACCTCAGTTAAGAGCGATTAATATTAGTAATCACGAAGGCTCAAATGCACACATGACTTCAGCAATGATGGATGGAGTTACACCGATCTCTCAAACTATCGACGGCACTCCATTCATACTTATAATTTATAACGATGCCTGGAGTTCTCCATACATACCTTACGTTTATTTTAATCGAACTACTGACGGCGCTCAATTATTCAGGTTTTCACTCTATCCAGCTCTAAACATAGGCGACTCTCTACAAATTATCGTCACCCAATATGAAGATGGAACATGGAACTTAAGCGATTAGGAACCTAAAATGCCAACTCTCACTTTTCAATATAGCTTAGGCGGATTCTCCTGGGCTAATCTTAATGGAGCGACACTCGATCACTCACTTGAAGAACTATGCGGAACTGAAGAAGTAATCATTAATCTGCCAAATACTGCTGCCAATAGATCGATCATTTCTCAAAACGTCTATGTAGCCGTAAACTACGATGGCTATTGGACTTACATCGGATTATTAACTGGAGCCGACTACACCAACATTAATCTTCAATGCAAAATCTACAATCCCGTTTATGTGGCTCTGAAGCAATCTCCAAACGTAGTAAACCAAATTTACAATCAAGTTTCAGCTAACCAAATTCTTCAGGACATCGTTAACCTCTGCACTCCCTCAACAAATCCATTTATCCCTCAGATCTACAATGGCGGAGCACCCACAACCTTAGTTAGCATCAAATTCAACAATGCCAATCCTTTTGATGCTGTAGTCGCCTTAGCTAAAGCACTTGGATTACATTACTGGGGAAATAGCTCAAACATCTATATCGGAACCAGGGACTCAAACACATATTTTCCAGATCCATCTACCTTCGAAGTATCGTCTAAGCATGGAGTCGATAGAAGCAAACAAATAGGTCAAGTTATCATTCAGGGAACAGACGTAAACGGCGTTCAAATTCAAGGATCTGCAGGCTCAGGCGGAGCAAAAAGAGTTTTTATCGATCAAAAAGTCGCTGACGTAGCGAGCTTAAACACCCTTGCCGCCTATAAACTTCAGCTCCTAAACAACCCAACAACAGGCACTCAATTAATTATTCAGCCAAATATTGCCGCTCGATGGGAGCCAGGAAACTACGTTACTGTTACTCGAGAGGATCTCGCCTTAAGTGGAAACTACATTATTCAGCGCATTACAAAACGCACAGAGCAAACAGTCGTTGAAGTCGATATCGCCGTAAACCAGGATGATGTTAACTTGGTTGAAACAGACGAAGCAAAAGATCAGCCTGCATATACTCCTCAACCAAGCTCGATCGCTCCAACAACTCTCTCGCTTCAAGCACTAAAGTTTCTTGGGCACTTAACTGAAGGCGCAGGAGTTATAGCGACTGATAGTAGCATTAACGGTAACAATGGAGCCATAACGAATGGGTCTTGGAGTCCTGTTGGCTGGGCCCCAGGTATTTCAGTTTTGTCGTTTGCTGGGAGTGGTTACATAACAATTCCTGCTGCAGCTTTTCCTGTTGGCGGAACTTCAGCGTTTGCTGTGGGCGGATGGTTTAGTCCAGCGAGCGAGGTTACAGATGGAAATTATATTGCCTCAAAAACTAATCAATTTAGGCTGAGTCAATATGGAACTAACGGGCAGATTCGTTTTAGCGTATATATTGGCGGCGCCTGGCATGATTTACTAAGTGATCCTGGAGTGGCTCCCGTTGGTTGCCGAGGCTTTGCTCTTGGAGTCTATGATGGATCTAAAATGTATTTGTATGTAGCTCCGCTTCAACAGAACGGCGGATTACTTACCTATTTTCAGGCTCAAACAGGAAATATTGACGCTGGATCCGCTGATGTTCTTTTGGGCAATTTGTTAACGGGGGTCATTAGTGAACAGATGCTCTGGGCTCGAAGTCTCTCAGCACAGGAGGCTCAGATTCTCTATTTTTTTCCCCTTATTGAAAGTATATAAACGAATAATCGGGATTATCCAAATAGTTATCGCAAATGTTACGAGATACTTTAACTATAATTTGGATATCGCAATCATGGTTAGGCAGCACTTTAACTATAACCTCGATATCCCGATTGCGGTTACAAGGCATTTTAATGATCAGTTGGATGTGGCTATAAATGGAAAACGACACCATAATTATTTGGAAGCTCCGGAGTGGGATGACACGCCTGTAGGCTGTGTTTATCAGTTTGCAGGGCCTATTGCGAACATTCCTTCCGGGTACTTGCTTTGCAATGGCGCCAGTCTTTTACGGGCAAATTATACCTCGCTTTTTGCGGCTCTTGGCACGCTTTATGGTGCTGCTGATGGGTCGCATTTCAATATTCCCGATTTCCGCGATAAAATGCTAATTGGCGCCACCCAAGACGATTCAGGGGTTCCCAAAAACTAACGTGACTGGATCTTTGACTCAGTCAGGAGGGTCTATTACTCTTACGCATTCTGGCGGATCTGTTACTCGTGGCGTCTCAGGGGTTTCCACGGGCGCTGGATCTCCTCACACTCACGGCGTTGGATCTACTGCAGTCACACCAGCAACTCATAGCAACCAAGGCGCCCACACCCATGATGCCCATACTACTGCATCAAGCAAGTATGGTTCTTCGACGGGTTCACCGCTAATAGGTCCAGCAACTCACGCTAGTCAAGGCGGCCATACTCACGATAACCACGGCTTAACTTGGGGACCTGCAAACGAATCCGCACACACCCACGGAATAACTGAACCCAACGCTGGAGCAGGACACGATCACGGATTCACCCAGCCAAGTAACCACACAGCGATTCCGCCATATTTCGCCGTAGCATTCATAATAAAAACTTGAGGTTAAAAAAATGAAACTCTTCACAAACGTACAATTTATTGAGCTTCACGCCTACGTGAATGACTTGGAAAAAATGATTAAAGAAAACAAGATCATTGGAGAAGAAAATGTTGCTGAAGCTCAGAAGATAATTGCTGGGGCGCGAGGGATTTTGGTTCTTGGAGAAAACGTTGAATTAAAACTTGAGAAGGCCGTCGAATAATGGTAACAACTCCGATAATTAGCTTCACAGCTGACGTCGCCGAACCAGATATCTACAATGACGTCTGCGATCTGCCCACTCCTTTTACCTTAAACATACTCTTGGGGATAACTAACACTCACCCGTCAAATACTCTTTATTTTAAAGCCTCCATCGTGACGCCTCCTGCAGATTACTCGGTTTCATCAACTAACCTGGGATCACTGGCGCCTGGCGCTAGCGGATTCTTCATATTTACACCCGTTCGGGCTAAGCCAACTTTGACTGCAGGAGAGTATGACGAAACCCTAAATTTTAGAATCGATGCCTACACCGATGCAGGGTATTCGGTAGCCTACGCAAACCAAACCCTAAGCGTTATCGTTCACCACTTTGATCACAGTGACCCTTCTTGGACTGTTCTTGAGCATGCTGATTTTACAAATGATGTCTGCGGCTGGGCATATGTTGGAGGATTTGGCGGAGCAAATCCCATCGTTAACACGCATTTCTATTCCTCGCCCGCAGCGGTTCAGATGTCATTTACTTCCTATGGCAGCAATTATGGTCCTGGAACACTCACCAAAACACTCAATACTGGAGCTGAAACCAAAGCACGCATAATCTATCACATCTACCATGACGCAAACGCTAATGATGATGCTATCAAAGTAACTGTTGGCGGAGTTGTCAAGAAGCCTAGCACTATACCGCTGCCAATATCAAAATGGATTCGATTAGCCTACAATTTCCCGGTTAATCAAAACGTAACTACAGAGTTTTGGTGCCGAGGCGCAATGTATGACTATCC
The DNA here is from genome assembly GCA_963750605.1 of Candidatus Bathyarchaeota archaeon. Taxonomy (GTDB): domain Archaea; phylum Thermoproteota; class Bathyarchaeia; order Bathyarchaeales; family Bathycorpusculaceae; genus Bathycorpusculum. The sequence goes on along the minus strand of CAVVRN010000019.1, from coordinate 153,572 downwards.
ATTTTACTGGATCGATGAAATCTGGGTCATCGCAAAATAGCTGAACGCAACCTCATTAAATCCTTCTGTAATGGTGAAGCGAAGAAACAATCCTTCTTGACTCTATTCTTGTTTCTTTTTTTAAAATTAACTGTTTTTGGAGGTGAATGTAAAAAATGGATATCTTACCATATTACGGAATACTCTTTGCCCTAGCCGCCGCTATCTTCACCGCACTACTCTCATGGAAACTAAGCGGAGAAGTGTTTAGCGAAACCAAATTCCTACGACTGGTCCTTGCATCTTTTGCTTTAGCCTTGGGATTCAACATCTCAGGCACACCCTTAGCAAACGTTGCAGTCAACCCATTCGCATCAGCACTAGCAGGACTACTCTTTAGCAAAGGACTCAACTACATCAAAGAAGTTCCAACCCAACTACTATCACAAATAGAAGACATCGTCACTGAAGCAGTCAAAACAAATACCTACTTCGGATCCAATACCGCCATCTACATCTCCAACTCCACCACTTTCAGTTCCTGCGGCGACCTTACATCTTAAAATTTATTTTCTTCTTTCTTTTTCTATTTTTAGCCATTAAATTTTTGTTTAGCGGAGGCTATTTCGAAAAGATCAGGGATGGATAAAACGCCTATGGAATAATCTCGCGATCCTACAAAAAGTCAAATTTGTTGACTATAGCCTGAAAAACGGATAAATCATTTATATCAGCCGCAAACAAGTGAAATAAGGATTAACATAACAGAAAACCAGACAGGTATGTGTTAACAATATTCAAATTCAAAAGAATCAATACATCAGAGGTAAGAGGAAACAGGGCTTGAGCGAAAGAAAGACAGAAGGCACAGTGGATTCTTGTTCTCCTTTTGAGGGGTCAGAAATTTGCTCTGTTATGGAAAATGTGAATTATTTCTATGAGACAAAGCTTGGCAGAGCGTATCTGGGGGATGCACTCCAATTAATCAAGGGGATTCCTGATAATTCCATCAATATGATAATAACATCACCTCCTTATGGTCTGAGAAAAAAGAAAGAATATGGCAACGCAGATCCAGAAAAATATGTCAAATGGTTCACGCCATTTGCAGTTGAATTTCTGAGAGTCCTCAAACCAAACGGAAGCTTCGTTCTAAATATAGGCGGCGGATGGGAGAAAGGCAAACCAACACGCTCATTGTACCAGTTTGAGCTACTGCTGGAACTCTGCAAAATGGGGTTTAATCTTGCAGAGGAATTTGTTTGGTATAAGCCAGCAACGCTACCAACCCCTGCAGAATGGGTGACAATCAGAAGAATTAGAGTCAAGGATGCGATTGAATACGTCTGGTGGTTATCTAAAACGCCGCATCCCAAGGCTGATAACAGAAAGGTTCTGAGACCCTACAGCGATTCCATGAAGAGTCTGTTGAAGAACGGATACAAGGCCAAGCTGAGACCTTCAGGTCACAATATTAGTATGAAGTTTAGAAAGGACAACAAAGGGTCAATACCGCCTAATTTTCTTGAGATATCCAATACCGAATCCAATAGTCACTATTTGACCTCATGCTTACAGAACAAGCTAAAGCCCCACCCGGCGAGGTTCCCAGCAAAGTTGCCTGAATTTTTCGTCAACTTCCTTACAGATGAGGGTGATTTAGTTCTCGACCCGTTCGCAGGTAGCAACGTTACAGGAGAAACAGCCGAGAAGCTTGGCAGAAAATGGCTTGCCTTTGAGTTAAACGAAGAATACCTCAAGGGCTCGGAGTTTCGTTTTGACCTGTCTCAAAGAACTCTTTGAGTTGCGTAATTTCTCTTACTTTTCCTTCTTTTTCCTCACTTCCACCCCACAAAGGCATTTTTGTCCTCAAATCATGAATTGCCCAGGCTTTGGCCTTGAGAATAGAACTTATGCAGGTTGGTTTTGCTTTGATTGCCTCAATGTCAACCTTATTCAGAAGAAAAATAATAACAGGACTATTGAGCATAATAGCTTCAGAGAATTTTTCCGCATCTTCAGTAAATTTGCCAGTTGACACAACCAATATATGGGTCGCGTGAGTAAGCGGCAGTAAGCCTACCTCTTTTGCAACGTCTTCCAGCCTAACAGAAGTTGTCGGCGTATTTTTGCATTGAACTTGCCAGGCGGTAGGCAAACCACCAAACAGACCTGACAAGAGAGCATCAACTTCACTGTAACCTGTATCTTTCGCTCGTCTTCGCCACCCTCGGAACCTCAATCCCAGAAGACGCATTACATAGATGGAAAGGGCTTCAAGAGCTTGGCCCTTTACAAACTTGTCGTTTGAATCTAGTGACGCAAAAATATCTTCTGGCCTTCTCAGGTAGTAAGCTGTAAGAGCACTGTCAAGACCCTTAACTGCGGAATCTAAAAACCGTTTGAGAATATCTGTTTTGAATTTTTCCGTTACCTTCAACTGGGATGTTTTACCACTCTTTGTTCCTGGAGTTTCATATTCAATTAGTCCAGCTTGCTTTAAAGGCTCAAGCACTTCTTTAGGTAGTGATGCCCTTCCGAAACGAACCCCGGAGGTATTTTCCGTCATATCGCGAACATCCGCTGCGGGAATCCACCCGTTTGGATTTAGAATACATAAGGTTCGTATGAACTCTCTCTGCTCTTCACTAAACCCAGTTAGGAACGCTATCATATCATCGCTAAGTCCGATGAGGTTTTCTTTGACAGTTCTATTGGGAATCCACATGTCTTTACCTTTGCTTTTAGGGAATAAACCTGCCAGTGCAAGCCACATACGCATAGTGTTAATTGCAGTATTGTGAACAGTTACACGAAATCCTTGGTCGGTAAGATATTGGCAGAGCGTATCTCCAGTTATGTCACGCCGATCTTGAGCCATCTGCTGAGCGGCTTCTACCACACGAAGACCATTTAGATTAAGTAAGATATGCCGAGCGAAGACTTGATAAATTTCCGGCTCTTTGAGGGTAGCCAATTCCTTTGATAAGTCGGTTGCCTGATACGTATGCTCGGTCAAAAGGCCATATTGAACCCCTGCCTCAAGCGGAAGACCCTTCATGCGATGTGTAGGGGGAGAATGATATGGTTTTATTCTAACTGGCTTCTCAATTACGGTTTTATGCATCTCTTCAACGTTTCCACATAGCCTAACAATCATTTGTACGAAATCTGGCAAGCTAATTAAATCTGGGCTAAACTGAGTTCCTACCGGAATTTGGCTTTCCTTTGAATCGGAATGCATACTCATAGGTTAGATTCAATCTTTGTATATAAAACAAACAGTGAGTCTAGTGAATCATTGACATACAACCGGTTACTAAAGATAGAGCTTGTCTAAATTTTTCCTCTTAATTAATGGGAATAACTCTTTTCATCAGCCTATGTTGCTTCCGCTTTTTTCGGTTAATGTTCAATGTATACAGGAGCATGATCCCTTCAAATAGGTACTCAATTACTATTCTCGAAACAGTACTGATCTCAAAAATCCTATTTTAGGATGAAAACGAGAAAGATGCTACAAAGCAACAATGTTAACCTCAGCCCGATCAGCAAATTTTCTTAAAACAGACTCTTCGAAAGTCGTAACAAATAACTGGTCGATCCAACCTTTGTCGAAAGACTCAACAAGGTATTGAATGATTAGCTGCCTGTTATTAGAATCCAAATGTTCTAACGGCTCGTCCAGCATCAGAAAATTGCTATTTGTAAATCTTCTACAAAGGACCGTTCGCATGATGATGAACATAGCCATTTTTTCCCCTCCGCTTAGCTGACTCGCGTCAAGTCTCTGCCCACTCCTGTATAGAACGGGGAGTGTTTTTTCATCAAACGCTATCTTAAAATCGCCTTCTTTAAGGAAATTTCTCCAGATACTTTCCATCTCGGTATATACTGGAGTCATCCTCTGTTCTCTTTGAGCCTTTACGGTCTTTTCTGCCGCTTGTTGTAGGATGTCCAGCGCCATTAGCGCTTTCGTAGTTGGTATTAGTTGGCTTTCGAAATCTTCCGCCTTTTTAATCTCATCTATGACAACCGACCTTTACTAGCCGTCTTGCGTTAGAAATCCTATTTGCGTCAAGTTCGCGTATTTTATTTTCAATTTCGGTTTTTTCAGTGATTAACTGATTGAGTTTTCGCTCAACTTCAGTTGTAAGCACCTGCAAAGAGTGGTTACTAGGTTGATTTATGTTTAAAGAAGAAACGCTTTCTCGCAAGGAACAATTTATGCCCTTTAAATCATTCAAGTCACTTTGTTTGTTCGCAAGCTCTATTCTTTCATTTCTCAGAAGAAAATCAAGTTGGGTCAACTCCGCTTTTGCTGAAGAAAGAATTGCTTCGTCCTCTTGGCAGATGGTTTCCGCTTCATTTGGTGACAGATTTTTCCTGCATACCGGGCAAGCGACAGCATCAGTCTTATTCTTAACACCAGAAAGAAGACTGCATACCTTTTTCCAAAGAGGAGATTTGCTCTTCCAGCATACCTTTTCTTTTTGCCCTTTGCATGATTTGCTCTTGAAGATTTTGGTAATCGACGTTAAGGGAATTAAGAGTGCTATTTGTTTCTGCAAAGTAGTCCTCATCAAAGCGCTCGGAACCACTTAATTTTCGTATAATTGACCTAGCCTGATCGGCGCGGCTTACAACATCTTTAAATCTTGAAAGATCAACACGTGCCTCAGCAATTTGAGATGTTTTATCGTAAACTGTTTTTCTGGCATTTTCTAATTGCTGATCAAATTGTTTAAGTTGCTCTACAAGATTCAGACGCTCTGATTCAGTTACAGGAGTGAAATCTTCGAGCCTTTTTTGTTCATTTAAGATCGAATTTTCTAAGTCACCATATTTTTTTTGTTCGTCCTGAACCTCCAATAGCAGACGTTCAAGCGTGTCTATCCTTAAGGTCTCTTCGATTTCCTTTGTTATTCCTTCTTTTAAGGGACTATTTAGAAACCGAAAAGCGGCACCCTCTGACATGTAAAGCACATGTTCAAATGAATTCCTGGTTACACCCATCAAGTCCATGATATAAGCGCTAACGTTGTTCCAATTTTGCTCCACTAATGAACCATCACGGAATAGTTTTGACCCTAAAAACTTCTGTTTCGATAAAGAACGTTCAACCCTAAATTTATGATTGTCTTTAATAAATTCAACAGTTATTTTTGCAGGCCCCAATCCCCTTACCTAGAGAGCCTTTGGGTCCGGGACTGTGAGTGTCGATCCGGTTAAGCCCACACTTATTGATTCAAGCAAAGAAGTTTTTCCCGAAGCGTTTTTTCCAGTAAAAAAATTAATGCCATCAGAAAAGTTGGTTTCAAAATTTTCGAAAGCCTTCCAATTTTCCAGTCTAACGCTTTTTATCACGGTCATTTACTCCTTAGTGATCCTTTGCAGATAATCGCCAAGCTTCTTAGTGGTAAGAGGTTGGTCAATTACAGAGGTTGAAAAATCTTCAATTTCTTTTAGGTCTTCATCCGAAAACTGTTTAAGTGCAGTTTTTTTATATGGCAGTTTGAATTCTCGTTCCTTTAGTTCTTTAAAACTCTCACGTAAATTTGCATCAAATATTTTCTTAACCTCTGTTTTATCTCCAATCATAACGCTTGATTGAAGACCCTTGATATTCTGCATAAACCCAAAGGGCTTTTTGAATACCTCGGCGATGCAGTCGCTTAATGGTTTTAATTTTTGTTTCATATCAATATTAACGGATTGATCTTTCAAAATCTTCGTAAGTTGCAAATTAGTAAACGCAATTGAAGGGAAGCCGTCTACCAATAGCCAGGTAACTATGACACCGCTAGAAACTGAGTTAAGCCTTAGCATATCGCTTAACTTAACCAGATCTTGTTCTGAAAATACACAATTTAGTTCATATCTGAACACTACAAGAAATTCATCGGTAAATCTCCGTATGATGCAGTTGTAACCAGTTGATTCATCCATTGTTTCTTGAACAACAAAGCCATTATTTCTGAGACCTAACAATAGTGCCATTGCTCTCTTCTCGGCGATCAAACGATCTGCCATTCCATTAAATGATTCAGAATTAATGTCAGCACGCATTTCTCTTAAGAAATTCATAAAAACGCTATCTGTAGTTGCACGCTTGTCATTGCTCATTAAGCAACACCCATTTTTGTGTTTATAGTTGGAATAAGCAATTCTATTGCCTCGCGAATATGATTACTTTTAAGTGTTTTCTTGTTAGCATTCATGTCCCTAGATACGTCATTAGCTGCCACGTTTTCTATAATTCTTAGCTCCAAGTCATTTGAGAACAGGCAACACTGATGGAAGGAAGAGGAATATTTGAATATTCCCCAAGGAAAGAGTTCTCTGGTTGACAACTGTCCATTCGAAAGAGTAATTGTGTGTTGTTGGTATAGGTATTCCACGGCCTTTCTCAGGTCCTCATCATCCGTTATGATAAACGTCTTTCCGTTGGCGTCAGATTGAGTAATTGCGGCGGCTATTAAGCTAAAATCACTTGGGCTTAGCCCCCCATTAGAGATTTGATTGTTACAAAGATCTCTTATGTCTTTTTGAGGAGATGTTCTTAGCGTTTCCTTGATAGCGTTTCTTGCGGTCGCATCTGTAGCGAGGTATGTGACGTTAGCATCAATTATGCCATTTAGCTCATTAAACATTGGTTCATATACCGCATATTGTGCATTTCACTAGATAATCGACTAAGAAACATTGATTCCCTTCTTAATGCTGAGGTAGCATTAGATGAATTAATTTCTTGATGTACTAAATCTGAGGTGCTTATTCGTCCATTTCTTGGGCAAGTGCAAATGCTTTGGAGAATACGAGCGAATTCTGCCTTGAAGCTATTGAACCGATTATGCCAGGTATCGTGATTATTCATGAATGGTATTGCAATGCTATCTAGTATATTTATAAAAAAATTAGCATCGCCTAGGACCGAACTCCCCTTTAGCTTGCAGTTTGGAATTGCTTGGCTAGTACAAACCATTCTTTCACTTTTCTGTAGCGCCACCTATTTCTTTGCTAACGCTTAAGAAACTTTCCAAAGATCCCGGGTTATATGCGACTAGTGCATTGGGCCTATTACTTTGAAGGTAGTCATAGCCGTTGTCCTCTTGGTATTTTCCACCCGGTATAGGATATGCGATAGCTGTACAATTCAGAAACCAATCTATTCACTTTCACCATACCCTCCACTGCTATCAGAAATTAGTTTCTCCATTTGTTTTATATGCAGTTTGAGCGATGCTTGTGCCCCAAGTGATTTCCTATGAAACAGAATTCAGATAGATTGTTTGGAGGCTTAGCAAGTTATGGGTAAGACTGTTGAATCTTTCAGGATGGCTCTGGAGGGTGAGATTAACCGGTGGAGTGGCTTCGCTAGAGCTTTGCGCAAGCCTGACAGGGAAGCTTTTGATGAGCTGATGGATATGTGCAGAACCTATGCTTCAGAAAGCAGCTGTGCAACTAGCCCAATAGTCTTTGAGCCTATGGTGATGTCTATTCTGCTTTTCCAGCAAAAACGGATAAGGCAACTGGAGCAAGAACTGAAAGCACTAAAACCTGAAGCAGCCAACCTTTCAGAAAGCTATGAAGCAAGCGTACCGCTTGAATCCAAACCTGAGAATATCGTTCAAGCTGTTGCAAGTGGAGGTGAGCAAAGACGGTTGTTTTAATTGTGAGACGGACAGTTAGAAAGCCTGTTTCAGAAGCTAGTAAGAATGAGTGGTTTAGCCAGCTTGAGGATATAGAGTTTGTTTTTCCCAAGGAATACAACAAAATCCTCAGCCCTGTGTTTAACCAAGACTTTGACTTTGCCCTAAAAGACGACAATGGCGTGCTAACGTTTACCTTGACGCCTGCGCCAAAACCGCCTGAAACAAACAAGTCAGAATGCAAAAAACCCACAAAACAACGCATGAAACTGTACCAGTCACCAAAGATTCCACAGGTGAAATTAAGTTGCGTCAAATAAAGATCAAGCTTCAATTTAGCACAAGCAAAAGAGACTACTTGCAGGGTAAAAACACCTATGTGTCTGATAAGGTGTCTCTTCATTTTCCCAAAGAAACGCACGAGTTTTTCGTACCCTTTAAAGGCAGACGTTTAGCTATCGATGTTTCCCGAAAAGATAAAACAGTTCTTATAACGCTAACAGAGTTAGATGAAGACTAAGCCTCTGATTTTAGCTCCGTCTTTTTTAGAATGTCAAGCTTTTCCCCCGCATCATTTTTGTTTGCTCAGAAAAGCCTGAAATTGCACCCGTGAAAACATTCCTGTATACAGGAATCAGCCTTTTGACCCTCGGCAAAATTCATCTTAAAGCCAGCCGCATCTCTGAACTTTTAACATAATAAATGCAATTATGCAAGCCTAAAATCACTTCTGAATTTTACGCTAAGGCATTCCTGTATACAGCAAGATTTTGCCCCAGACAACACTCGGTGCAAACCATGGGTTAGTGTGATAAGATAGTTTCAGCGCTAGGATTCTTCCTCCAAAGCTTGAGGGGGAGCAGAAAACTTTGGCGCCTAAAAGACGAAGCAAGAGCAGGGGCACTGAACTTGACGTATTCAAAGGCAAAGCAGGTAGAGCTAACGCCGCAATCTTTGATACCCTCGCCAGCGAAAGCCCTCAAACAATCAAACAGTTACTAAAAAGAATAACCAAATACGAAGGACTTGAAGAAACCTATTATGCAAGCCTCACCAAGCGTCTACGAAATCTTACGGAAATAGGCCTTATAGAAGAAATAAAACCAAACCAGAAAGGCACCCCAACAAGCTACGAATTATGTATTAAAGCGGTCCTGGCAATGCTTCTCGAGGAAAATAGAATGCAAGACATCTTTGACAAGGCAACAGAAAAAGGAGCAGCTCATATTTTGCTAGCGTTCCTAAATGTGCTGTTGACCAAAAAAGACGGTAGCATAGAAAGTTAGTTGATCCCGAATCTAATTACCTATGCCTCAACTTCTTTTCTTAAGGCTCTTTGCGAGGTCAGGTCCAAGCTGCTTCTCTTCCTCAGCTACTTGCAGTTTAGCTCTTTCCTCTCTGAGCTTTCTGCGTTTCTTGAGTCCCGTTTCAGTCAAGTGATTGAATTTAGGATTTTCTTGTCGCAGAATTTGAATGATTTCTCCTTCCTTTATGCCTTCTTCGTAAACTTCGTTATAGAAGCTCTGTATCCAGCTTGCGAAGGTGTCATCAACCATCCTGCAAAGCTCTTCTTTAAGATCATCAAGCAACAGATCTACTTTATCCTTTTTTGGCAATTTCTCACCTTAGCCAAATCCACTTTTTTGCACCCAATTATAGAACGCAATTTTACTTTTATCATTTTTTTGCACGTTTTAAAGCAAGTCTCTTCATATCATCTCAGAAACATACAACCTTTTTTTACATATTTGGGTAGTTTCCGTGAGACCCCCTCGCAAGGAAACTCCGTGAAGGGGGTCACAAGGAGTTTCCTTGAAGGTACCAGATTGTTTTTGAATTCAGGCTTCACGATAGTTTAGGTGTCAACAATTGGTTAATCTTATAGAAGATTGGGAAGTCCTCGCTGAGTATGCGGGGGATAAGCTTGGTTTTTACCAGGTGCTTGGTTATGATGGAAATATTGAGGTTAGGGTGCAGACTGGGAGGGTTGGTTTCAAAAGAGAGTTCAAGGATGGCGATGATCCAGAGCTGCTCAAAATTGATGATTTCTGCAAAAAGCATCGGTTCATAAAAATACGTGAGAATGTGCGGGACGGAGAATTCTTCAGGTAAATTGGGCCAGTAAAAACGCATGTGAGGGGTGGGAGGGAATGGTTGAACTTACCTCAGAGGCAAATTCAATTGAAAGTAGCTTAATGAGCTCTCAGTCCAGTCCCTGCAACTGTAAATCGGAACCTGCCCAAGGTTCTGCAATCAGCAGCCCCCTACACCCATGCCCTCAATGCGGATCTGCAATTTTGTATCGAGATGGTTTTCGATATTTAACTGACGGCTCCAGCGTACAACGATGGCTTTGCAGAAAGTGTTCATACCGATTCTCCGAAAAACCATTACAAAAAAATCAAGAATGGTCAATAAATACACAAACCAACGTAGATTCTAAAGGCCAAATATGCGTAACAGAGACGAAAAATTTGGAGCCAGTGCAGAAAACAAAAGGAAGACTATTCTGTGCTGGAGATGCAAAACTAAGTGCTGACACAAAAGGATTACTAACACAGTTCTATGCTTACCTAGAAAAAGAAGCATATTCCGTTGAAAGCGACTACGTTGATAAAGTTAAGCATCTAGCGGTTCTTGGAGCAAACTTACGCGACCCAGAACACGTTAAAACCGTAATCGGGCAAATGAAGCGAAAAGACGGCACAAATGCTAAGAACGGTACTAAAATGCTAGTCTGCTATGCTTATGATGCTTTTGTTAAAATGCTTAAAATCCCCTGGGATATGCCAACCTACATACAAGAAGACCACGATCCCTTTGTACCTGACGAAACCGAGTTAGACGCATTAATTAACGCAACAACAAAATCTAAACGATTATCTACTTTTCTACAATGCTTAAAAGAAACATTCGGAGACCCAGGAGAAGTTCTTAGAATCAAATGGTTAGACGTTGACTTCAACAATAAGGCAATTAGCATTCGTTATCCAGTAAAAAATCATCTCCCGCGAACCCTTAATGTTTCCAACAGACTATTAGCAATGATTGAGGCATTACCCAAAAAAGATGATAGAGTTTTCTCTACAACTTACGCTGCTATGCTAAGAAGCTTTGTAATTTACCGCAAAAGAACTGCTGAAAACCAGAAAAACCCTAGGCTATTAGCCGTTGACTTCACAGCTTTTAGAACTTGGGCGGGAACAATGATTGCATATCATACTAACGGAAACGTATTAACTGTCAAAAAACTGCTAGGACATAAACAAATCAAAAACACAATGAAGTACATTGGCAGAATTGAGTTTGCAGACAAGGCCTTTGAAACAACAAGCGCCACAACCGTTGAAGATATACTAAGGTTAGGGAAAGAAGGCTGGATAGAATACTCAGTTATCAAAATCAGCAATGTTGAACACCACTGTTTCAAGAAGCCAAAGAGGTTTTCAAGCTATGTTTAAAAAAGAGGCACTCCAAGAATATGCAAATACAAAAGATATTCTGTTGCTTCATAAAAGACTTGGACACAAACACATCAAGTCTACGCTGCATTTCTTGGCAAAGCATGGAGCAATCAAATGTCGTAAAAATGTCAGTAGTAAGAATAAATGAATATGGAAAAGTCAATAGAAAGGCTTTTCCACACACAGGTTGATAAGGGTTAGTTGAGAAGAGCGACGAATTATGAGCATTGGAGAAGAAGAGCCTAAGCCAAGATCCCATTTGTTGGATTTGGCAGTTCAGTACTTCAAAAAGGAAGGATACAAAGTTAACAGTGAAAACGCTACGCTTGAGGGTCACAGTGGCGTAACAAGACATTTTGATCTTATTGTACAGAAAGGACGTTTAGAGCAAGGTGTTTGGGTTAGAGATTGGAACCGAACCATCGGCGTAAACGTCATAATCAACTTGGATACCTCATCAGAAGATGTAGATTTATCCAGCCCCATCATGATTGGAGAAAAATTCAGCGACCACGCCAAATCCTACTGCAACAGACGCAAACTAACGCTGTTGACTAAGCAGAAACTAGGCAGCTTCCGATAGTTTAGGCTTTCAGGTATTGGTCTGTTATGCCTTCACGTTCAAGCATGCCAAGCCAATCAACAATGCCGCTGTAGCATTTTTTGCCTTTTTCCAAAACATCCAAGATTTCAGTCTACAACTTCTTCAACTGTTTTCCCAGTCACGTCTAATTCGCAAACCTTGCCCGGCTGAGATTGCAATGCTTCAATGAGGACAAACGTCAAGGATTTCCGCAGAAAGGTTTTCCCAAAGCTTTGATGCCTTCAAAACCGCATTTTTCCATGAACACTTTGAGTTCTTTGGGGTTTCGACGTAAAACAAAAACTTTTGTGACAAGCTCCGTTGGGGTTACGGCGCGGCGTAGTGTCCGTCAACGATTATGTTAGCTTTGTCTGAAGAGTTTATGGTTTCAGCGAGTTTTTTGCAGCATTTTTTCTTCATCGATTATGATGGTTTTTCTTTCTTTGTCTTCGCCCAATGTTAATTCGTAGGTTTTGGCGTAGTCAGTCAAGTTGATGTATTGAGCATCCAGTTTGGCGGCTAATTGTTTTGCTGTGGTTGTTTTTCCCGCTGCAGGGGTGCCGGTTATGAGGATGACGCGTTTATTCATGAAGTGTATTTGATTGGTTGGGAAATTCTTATTGCTTCCGCCTTTGCATTGTAAATATTTGGGCTGGCGAGTTGGTGTGTGGCTGTCGGACCCCAAAATTGCGGGTCTGAGGAAACTCCGCCCACATGTAGAATTGCAGTCCCTCTGGGACAGCGCGAGAGCCTTGGCAACGGAGCAGAAACGAAACGTCCAACTGGACTTGGCTATGAGACATTTGTGATGTCGAGTGTGCCAGTTTGGAAACGGTGAAACGGCCGTCCTGCAAGTGGAAAGGGCAAACAGTCGCCGATGAAGTCTCTACCTGAAGGCGCGGGTAGCCCGATTAGCCGAATGCCACAATAACAGAAGGCGGGTTACGGCCAACACACCAGCCCAAAAAGTCCAATACAAACGCAAAAGTCCAACACAAACAAAGAGCTGTAATAGAGAAACAAGTTAAGAAATTTACTAACCAAATCAAATACACTTGTCAAAGAAAATGATGATAAGCTCAAAGACGGCGAAGTTATGAGATATTTGAAAGAAGCGTTATGTTGCAAGATGCGTTTGGACTAGCCATAGTATTGCTGCCAAAGTAAACGGTAATTGTGTAATTGCCAGGATGAAAGCGGTAAGTATTAGTGTTATTTGGGATGAAGTGTTAAACCAGGTTTTAGGGCTGTAAAAGTGTGCTTGAGTGTGCAGCATAAAACTGGTAATTATTTTGAACAACAGCAGTGACTGCGTATCGCCCATCGCTTATTTGATACGTTAATAAGGGTGAAGCGGAAACAGCCCAATCATTGGTGTTGTTAACATAAACGGAGACATGCACTGTTTCAGCCAAAGAATATGAAGGCTTGTCTGTAGCAATTTCGGTTTCCAATAAACCTGGGCGAGTTTGAATAGGCGGCGGAGTTAACACTGCTGTTAAAGTAATGCCTACAAACAAAAAAACAGCAATTATTATAAACCCAAAGAAAAGAAAACGATAAATTTTGGCGTTCCTGCGAAGCTTCCACGAAAGAACAACTACAGCTACCACAAAAACGACTACAAATAATATGGAAATTGGAAAGGGAATAAGCTCATATTGCATAATTCCGTATTACTGCTGAAGCTATTTAAAACTAAGTCAATTTCAAGCCCTCGAACATAATTTAATTCCCAAAACTAAACTCACAAGCAGAAACATCAAATTGGTTCAAAGCACTTTCTTTCGCATTAACGAATGTGCTATTGCCTTCTCAAGAGTATACTAAGAATTGAAGACACTAAGAAATCGACTCCAATTAAGACAATCGCTATAATAACGAAATATCCGAAGGAGAGAGAGGTGGCACAGGGATATAAAATGAATGAGGAAAAATCCCAAAACAATGAAAATTACTTAACCCTAAGGCGGGTTACGTCCAGCACACCAGCTTTTCCTTTTTGTGGTAGACAACAGAAGATCCAAAAAACCAATATCCCCAAGAAAGGGCATTTTTTAGGCATTTTAGCGTTTTATACTATATTGTAAATGTGTATAGTTAACCCCAAGACCAATGCGAAAGCCCAAATTAAGAAAGTGGGTATCATTAGTTTCCATGTTTTTGAACATCCGAGTTCTCCTAAGGGATGACGTATCCATGAAACAATGATAACAAAACCCAATATTATTGCGGCTGCGCCAAAGGCAACATGGAGCCAGACAATTGTTGACTGCAAAATTGGTAATCCAATGATGAGGGTGATGCTTGTGCTAAAAACAGGAATCATTACCGAAATTGTTGTAGCAAGGTTAAGGGCAAGCGCTAAAATGCTTAGAAAGCCATGCATTATGAGGTTTCTGTTTTTAGTTCTTATTCTGTAGGGATAAACTCCTATTACAAGCAGGATTAATGCGATGATTTGAATAGCTGAAACTATGTTTCCTTGAAAGTCAAGTGCCATATTTTAACCGCTGTCAATTTTAAAAATGGAAACCTAGCTCATTAACTGTTCAGAGAAAGCGTATAACTAGATATCAACAATTGAAACATAGGGATAAAATGAGTGAGCAAATACGTAAAAAGAACTTAGCTTGTAGGCGGGTTACTACCAGCACCAGCCCTATTTTACTCTTTTTCGTTTTAATTCTTTCTTATCCCTATCTTAAAGTTAAACATATGGCAACACAGAAATGCATGTCTGCTATATTTGTTATTGAGAATGATTTTGTGATTTATCGAAGATATTTTGATTCTCCAAATTGTGGAAGTTGTATGTACAAAGCAAGCAGTTACTGTTGGGGGCAATGCTCCCTAAACATCTGGAAAAAAGACAGAGAGTACTGATGCTTTTGAAATTGTTTATGCAACGATGTTTTTTTATTATTTGTGCCTGGTTAATCTTTAAAGTTATTCAGGTCTTTATAGTGGAGACTTAAGAAGTGGATTCCGTTTCGGAAAAGATTTGCACACTTGTTGTAAGGGTGGTTAATTTTAAAAATAATAAACCAATCGAAAATGTTAACGTCAAAATTTTCAGATTAGAAAAGGAACCTATAACTCTTACACAATGGGCTGAAAATCTCAAAAATGGAACTCCATTTAAAAGGTTGATGCTCTCGATGAATACCGATAATAATGGTAACGTAACTGCCGAGCTTGCAGAGGGAGTTTATGAAGCTAAAGTTGAAAAATACGGTTTCAGTAAGGTTTGCGAATTATCAGAGAATCACGAAGTTCTCTGTATTGAACCGAAAAAAAATTGGTGGCAATAATCTAAACCCATGTTAATGCGGCTTTATGTTTTTTCTACATCACAAAGAAAACTGCAGGTACCAAACAACTTTGGTGCAGAGCATAATCTTTCGCACCTAAGGATTGTGAACTACAAATAATGTCCATCAAAACCAATACAATTGTCAAGAAGTTCTCTGAGCACAGTGGACTTAGGAGAAAATCTACATATAATTAACTGCGAAAAAAGTTTCATACACAAGTATTTTAATCAGATTTAGTTAAGAGAATTTGTCACTCGTTAACCTTTTGGAGGTGAATAGAAAAGATGCCAACGTATATTGTTTTAATGAAAGCAACTCAAAAAGGATTAGCCAATCCGAAAAATTTCCTTAAAGATGTCCAGGCAGCTCATGAAACCATTGAAAAGTTTGGTGGGAAACAGTTGGATTGGAACCTTACAATGGGACAGTACGATGCAGTAGCAAAAGTTGAATTCCCAGATGATTACACTGCGGCCGCTTTCACTCTATCTATTGCAAAAACAGGTAACCAAGAAACTACAACAATGAGAGCCTTCAATTTAACAGAGCTCAAACAGATAGTTGACAAAATTCCATAGACAATAGGATTTTATGCTTTATATCTAGTATGCTCTTATTCACTTTTAGTAAGACTTTAAAAATCTTGTCGAGTGTGAACATGGCAAACCTCTAAAAGCTTACAGCCAAGACCCCGAATTTTTTCCTATAACGATGAAGGCTTCATTTTTTTGTTCACAGATAAGCTTTATAGCAAGCTTCACATTACTGAAGTCTGCAAAGCAATTTGCAAAGTAATAAGAGGAAGTGAAAAATAGATATGTCATATGCAAATAAAGAGATGCACAAGGCAACCTGCGCAGACTGCGGAAAAGAATGTGATGTTCCTTTCAAACCAGACGGTAGCAGGCCAGTATATTGCCGAGAATGCTACGCAAAACGAAGACCACCACGAAGATATTAAGCTTTTAAGCTAATCATCTTTACTCGTTTATCAATATCCTTTTTCTTTTTTAATTTTTAAATTTTTATCAACAAAGTTAGTAAATCAAAAATTGATTATAAATGCAGATCAGCCGCCTCTACACATCTGCGAAGTAACCTTGAACGTGTTTCACAATGAACCTTCTTATCAGTTATTGGAAGATCAAGGTCTTTGGCAGTTAATAACTAAAATTTTTTGCACAAGAATTTGCGCAGCCTTGGCGATTTCTTCAACAGGCAACGTTTTTTCGCCGTCACAGACACCACTGCAGCAGGCTGAAAATGGAAAATTTAATTCCAGCTCGATTTTATTTTCCTCGTAATCATAGTCCACGATGTTGAATGGTTCGAGCCTACAAATTGCCGGCCTAACCTCGTAAATTGCACATTTATTATCTTTTGTAAGAAAATAGCAACTATCATCTTTTTTTCTGCGGATCCAAGCAATTCCTGTTCCATCAGGGCGCTCTAAAAAATCCTTAAACCCTTTTGCTTCAATCTTTTTTTGTTCTGCTTTATTCACATCGGGTGGCTGCATGCGGCAGCAAACTCCGCAGTTTTTGCATCGAAAGCCAATAGAATCAGGAAATATTACGTTTTCAAAGTTCAAGGTGAAAGTTGGATAAGGATAAATGGTTTATTAGGTTTATCTGATGAAAATCAAATATTGACCTGCTATTATCTCCTTAATTCTAAAATAAAACGCTCTTGCTTGCAAAGGGTCCTATCGGAATCATTATGAGGTACGATGACTATTTTTGATTCACAGGCAGCATTGTTGGGGAGTGACGTTTTGACGATTAAGACTTTGCTTTGCGGCTGTGTTTACGACGAAAATGAATGGATGCTTGTTAGAGTAAAAGAATGCGAGAAGCACCATAAAGAGCGGACCAAAAAAGTAGAGTATAGACCAAAATCGGAATGTTGTCGAAACGATACAAGAGGCGAATAATTCCAGCCCAAAACTGTTCTATTATACAATACTTGAAATGACGAAAACAGACAACGGCATGCTATTCTAAAGCGTACTTAGGACGTTTGGATTCTCGTTTCCAAAATTCAGGGTCATCAACCAAAATTACCTCAACTTCAACAACATTTCTTGGATTTGTTATTGCCGCCCGAAATTTTGGGGATAAATCAGGCTTACTTAAAAACTCCATTCTTGACGCTTCCAACTGTTCGGCAATGCGTTCGCATTTTTTGTCAGCGTAGCCTCGGTACTTTACGCTTTTTCCTTCAATGATAGCTTTGTCAAAATCATCTTTGCTGCATTGAATTAGTTTTTCGCCATCTCTGATAAACCAGAATGGACAAGTCTTTGGCATTATAATCACGCAATTAGGGTCAATTGATTGTTAATTAACATTGTCATGCTTAACTGGTAAAAAGTGCCTCAGACACCAATTATTTTTTCAGTCATCTTTGGAGAAACAGCATAGCTGAAACTCCAATACTTTCGTGCAATTGTCTTCATTGGCGCATTACTAATTTTTTTTCTCATTAAAATTGGTAGCTAACCAGAACCCTTAAAATTAAAGGGGGAAATGATTTGGTAGAAAATGCTATGGCTGTTGTGTTGGAGGTGTTTTGCGTATCGATGACTTTGCTCGCAGCACTGATCCTTGCAAATCAATTCGTGCGGGACAGACATAACTGCAGTGTCCACAACCGTCGCAAAGATCCGCTTTAAGCTTAGTGAGTTTTTTCGAGTTGTTTTTGTCAAATGCCTCTTTGATTAGTATTGGGCTTAAATTGTGGCAGCAGACAACCATGCATTCGCCGCATCTGATGCATTCCACTGTTGTTTCGGTTTCAAATTGTTTGGCTTTTGGAAGCTTAGGTGTTTTCTTCTCTGCAGTTGGTTTGCGTAATCCCACGTTATCAAGCAAGGGGGTGGTTAGATTCATTATGACAAGTGCGAGAATTGAGCCGCCTAGAAAGTTCATGTATGTTTGAATAAGTACGGTGAGTATGCCTACGCCTACTCCGAATATGGCTTGTCCGGTGTATGTTAATGGAGTAGTGGCTGGATCGGTAAGCATGAAGAATGCAAGGAAAATTGAGCTTCCAATGAACAGTTCAAATCCTAATCTGAGAAGTGGGTCCCCACCATAAACTGCTGTCATAAGAAGTGACATAACTGTAACTGTTCACAAAGTACGCAAGAGTTACTCTCCATTTGATATATTTGCGACAGACCACAAACAATGCCAATCCAACGATGATGACCGCTAAGGCAGAAGCGCCGCCTACCCACCCGTGAAACTTCTGAATAACATAAGTGAAGAATACATCTGTGCTGCTGGGAGCTGATTATGCTGAAGAGTTACCTAAACATGACTGTATCCAGAAAGCAAAAGAACCTGACCCGCTGTAACCGATTGCACTTGTTAACGGGGGTAATCCTTGACCGTTAAAACTGCTTAACAAGTGGTCTTTGGCTAAGAAAAATCGAACTTAAAAACGGAAACAAACCAAAAGCTTTGCAGCTGCTGCAGGATTTACATATTTTCTGCCCAAGCAAATTTTGCCCCTTCTTTAAAACAATAATGCCAAAAGCCGAAATTACCGCAACGTAATAATATGCTTGAGGAGCAGTAAGCGGCAATATCTCAACGGTGTTTCGTGCAGGTAATCCTAAAGAGTACGAAAGAGCAACGATCAATCCAAAAACAGCGGCAGACATCGTATTTACTGGGCCCACCTTTTTCATTACTCGAGATAGTAAATAATCAAGCGCAACAGCAACTGCCACGGCAATCACTGATATTATGATGGCCCGTTGGCCAATATGAAATCGCAGAAACACCAGCGAGTATTACTAGCGCAAAAAAAGTATACGTCATAAACTTATTTTTTGTCATCCAAGAATACTCTTTTAGTTTCGACATTTCTGTTATGGCTCCTTTCATGAAAATTTAATATCCCTATTTTGCATGATTAGTTAAATAAGACTTTCCTAACTATCAAAAAATCGTTTAAATTGCCTACATTGAATTTGAACAACTTCAAGTTTTTTCACATTGGAAATTAAGCAATCTTTGAACAATATACTCCAATTGATTTCTCAGACGAGAAAAATCGCGGAAAAGAATAAGGATAAATTAAACATTGTTATATATTTTTATAAAATCTACGGGAAAGAATAGAGCATGTTTTCACACTCCTTCATTAACAAATCGCGTGCAATTCTGATATGTGTTTTAGCAATTGGCGCCTTAGTCGAGTTAAGCGCTTACTTCTATGTTCAAAACACAGCGTCCTAGTTCAGCTTCTTCAGTATCAACATCGTTTCAGGTAGCTAACTTGACTATAAATCCTGATATTGCAACTCCGAATCAACAAGTAAACATCTCAGTAGGCGTAGCTAATGTCGGAGATAACACAGGAACTGATTCATTAAGCCTTAAAATTAATGATACATCGGTCGAAACAAAAACTGTACCTCTTTCAGTCAACGAATCGGAAACAGTGACCTTTAACGTAAATGAAACAAATGAAGGTACCTTCAATGCAACAGTTGGCGACATATTTGGACTTTTTAGCGTGTCATCTAAGCCCATCCCTATGCCTACCACACTTGGTGTAGGTAACATGTTTATCAGTCCAATTGAAGCCTGGCCAGATCAACCAATTAACATTACGGTTGACGTAAATAATGGGGGAAGCACAAATATCAGCTATCGTTTACCCTTCATTGTGGATGGCCAAATTGCTCAAAGCGTTTTAGTTCAACTTGGGCCAGGAGTCAAAGAAAAAGTAACAGCAACAATAACTGAGACGGATATGGGCTATTATTATGTAAATGTGGCTGGACAAACTAACACTATTTCAATAGTTCAAACAGGCATGCACACGTTGCATTACATCGCCAATCACCCAGTTCCCTTCACTTTGGATGGTGTATCTCATACTACAACATACTCCGAACTTGTTGCTGTTGGACCACATACGCTTGTTACTCCAGATAGTGTCTCATTGCTCGTAGGTGGTTGGGGTATGGTACCATTCCAATTTTCCGGTTGGGGAGATGGATCTAGCGGCCTTACTAAAACTATAAATGTCCAAAGCGAGGTTTACGAAATTGCAACTTATATTCACCAAGGTTCATGCCCAGCCTTATACATATGGAATGGAACGGGCTATGGTTATGTTGCAGATGTTTCTGATGGTTCAGGATGGCTCGGGTACCTAGAATACTTCAATCCTGACGGCACTGCGGTTTACTCCTACAATTACCCATATGATTACATAAAAATGGATTCAACACAACTTCAGCCTCTTAATGGGATCTATAACCTAAAAATCGCTGAACTTGCAGACGAAATCTTCTATCTTGATTCAGCCAAAATAATCGCAGTGGACCATCCAGCAAATACAAATGTTTACTCTACAACAGCACATTCCTCTACAACCTTACTGACCCTGGAACAATTTACACCGTAAGCAATAACCCAGCCACACCAGTTTCGGCAGTAAATGGGCAAGGACAAAATGTTCTACCGCTAATCTCTAAGCTAGATGGAAATTACACTCCTGGAACCCAGTGGGGATGGAACAACATAACCCTTAATCTTGGCAACCTATCAGGCGCAAAAGACATTAACCTTGTAGTTGCCGGCAAGATTACTTGGCCAACCACTCAAGCTGGAGGCAGCAACTTCCTAAAGTACCAAACTCAACCAGGTGTAATGCCTTCTCCTCCACCTTACATGGAAGTTAAAGCAGTAAATGGCAGTTGGGTTCGTGTACCTGACAACCGAGAATTTCCGCTGCCAGATGTAACAGATAACACTTTCGTAGTTAACTTAACAGGTCTATTTCCAACCAACGATTATGAATTAAGAATTAACACTACCAAGATATACAATTTGATTACATAGGCGTAGACACGACACCCCAGCAAAACACAGTTGTTCAAACAATACTGCCCTCATCTGCAGATTTAGAGCAAGCATTCACTACAAATTCAAACTCTAGTGGAGCATTCACAAAATATGGAGACGTAACATCGCTTTTGCAATCAGCCGACAACAAATTTGTTATTGGACGACAAGGAGACGAAGTTACGCTACAGTTTCCAGCAAACCTTCCCCCTGTTCCTGCAGGCTGGGTACGAGACTACTTTGTAGTTGCCAACTGCGTGTTCAAAGGAAATGGTTTACCTTACGTGCCTTTAACCGTTGCTCCACTACCATTCCAAGGAATGACCAGCTTCCCCTATCCATCAAATGAAAGCTACCCCTACGACACAAGCCACCAAACATACCTACAAACATTCAACACAAGAATAATACCCTAAACCCTCTTTTTTAAACCAACAATCAAATGAATTAAGAAAAGAAAATCCAAACGTTTGGATTCAACTAACAAAAAAATCTATAAGAAAAATAAATGATAAAAACTAGAAAAGATGAAGGCTTAAGCAACTTGTCTTAAAATTCTAAGAAGTCTGTGTCTTGCTCTCCTTTGCTTTTTTTGCTTTTCTTTTTTCATCTCTCTCTTTTTTAGTTAATGGTTTTTCTTTTTTCGGCATTTTTATTCTCCACTCTCTAATGTAGCGGGCAAGCCTTTAATAACTTTCGAAAATTTGAAGCAAGTTAAGTGTATTCTCTGAACGTATGACCACATTTTGTGCAACGCATAAACTGAGTTGATGCTTCGTCGCCGCCTCTTGTTTGAACTTGCCAAACAAAAACTGTAGTATTGTCGCATTTTTCGCATTTCATGTGGATGGTTGGCATAGTTTTTACTTTTTGGTCTTCCTCGGTAATGACAGTCATAAACGGTTGAGATTTAGGCTGAATAACTTTAACTACTTTGGCTTGTGCCCTGTTGCTTTCAGCCTGTTTAACATAACTACATTTTGTGCATGCAAGCACAACGGCGTCTTCAACTTTTTTAGGTTCAAGACGACAACCGCAATCTGGACAAAACTCCATAATTTAAGAGAACTCCCACACGAATATTATCTTTCAAATTAATCAGATTATGGATATAAGCATTCTTTCTCTAAAAAACAAAAATTCGGGGAAAAGAAACAAATTTCTATGTTAATTGAAGCGCAAATTAAATACATTGCCTCTCTTTAAGCAGAGAATGAAAATGGAGCAGAAGGTAAACCCATGAGTGAATGGCAAACAATTGAACATGCACTCGCATATCTGGCAAGGGCAGATAAACTTCCGCATAGAACAGAAGGCGAAAGAGCGTTGCTAGACCAAATTCCGATTCACATTAGACGTGTTCTTGATTTAGGAACAGGAGACGGAAGGCTACTAGCACTCGTTAAAGTAAACAGGCCAGATGTTGAAGGAGTTGCACTAGATTTTTCCGAACCTATGCTTGAACAAGCCAAAAAACGGTTTGCTCAAGACAAAAATGTAACAATTGTAAAACATGACTTTAGCTCTCCATTGCCAGCGGAGCAACTTGGCCATTTTGATGCCGTAGTCTCCAGTTTAGCTATTCACCATTTAACTGACTTAAGAAAAAAACAACTATACAAAGAAATATTCGACTTGTTAAATCCAAAAGGCGTTTTCTGCAATCTAGAACATGTCTCTTCATCTACAAAGAATCTGCATCTTAAGTTTTTAGCAGCAACAGGCCTCACGCCCAAACCGAAGACCCATCAAACAAGCTCTTAGATGTTGAAACACAACTTCAATGGCTAAGAGCAAATAGGTTTCTACTGATGTTGATTGCTACTGGAAATGGCTGGAAATAGCGCTTTTAATAGGTTTCAAACCCTAATATATCCGTCTCTTTTTTAGCGCTTAACTTGCTGTATCAGATAAACGATAATAAGCACTTTAACAACAATTTAATTAGAGGTTTTTATCAATGACAAATAATGGACAAACTAAGGGCAGCTTGATTTCTCTCTTTGGCTAATACGATTAATCGCTTCATCATCGACGGCATAATAATTTTCGTTGTAACAGTCATACTAGGCATTATATTGGCGATAGCGTAGCAGTGACAGCGGTTACCACAGGCGCGTACTTTTTCTACGGTGGATATTTGCTTACTTTTGGACTTTTCGGCTTACTTTCAATACTGTACTTTATCGTCTTAGACGTTGTTTGGGGTGCGACAATAGGCAAAAGAGTCATGGGATTACAAGTTCAAGTCAAACAGTAAAAGGTGCAAAGGTAACATTTGTCCAATCATTTATACGCAACATTAGCAAAATTTACCCGCTTTTAGTGTTTCTTGACTGGTTAATAGCAATTGTAACAACAGGACCGGACAAACGTCAAAAATTAACCGATCGCTGGGCAGGAACAACAGTTGTTCAAGTAGGAAAAGCACCAATCAACATGGAATCGCAACCTTCGTCTTCTCCGCCACCACCACCGCCACCACAACTTAAAAAACCCTTTTTCTTTTTTTTTTCAAAATAAATTTAAAAAATAGATTCTTTAAACGTAAACAAATGAGCACTTGCGAAAGCTCTAGCGCTCACTTTAAGGGGACATGAAGTTTTCCAGCCAAACATTAGTTGTTTTTCTTTTAAGCCAACGCCTGATCTTCCGTCAAGCCGCTTGCTAACCTTGCCTTTCTCAAAAAATATTACGGTTGGAACAGCCTCGATGTCGTAGTCATCCCATAGTGGGTTGTCGTAGTCATCTAAAAGAACATGAATGACATTGCCAACCTTGATACCTCGTATTTTCTTGTCAAAGACAGGAACAAAATGTGCGCAGTACGGACACCAAGAAGCATAAAACAAAACAAGAACTTTCTCAGTCTTTTCTAATATGTCGTTTAACTCCTCTTTACGTCAATTTCTATCATATGTTCTCATGTTAAATCGGTTTTACGCTTTCATAAACATGCCGTTTTTAACCTGCTTGTCAAGAAATCTGATGCGAAACCTAAATACTGTTAATCGCTAATTCAAATACGGAAAGAAACATGTCTCCGAAATCTTACAAACGCGGGTACCCCGTTGCAGTTCTTGTAGGAATAGAGCAAAATCATGCTGCCCTATGGCAAGTTTTCAGCCAAGTTGCTAAACACCAAGAAAACATTGCTTTGAGTGGTAGAAATGACCCCAAAGCCCTCTACAACTTTCATGAATCAGTGATAAATGCGTTAAGACCAATATTCAAAGAAGGGATAAGAAGCATCATAATTGCTTCTCCAGCAAGAACCAGTTATGGACAAGAATTTCTAAATCACATTAAAGGGCATCATTCTTGGCTTTTTCAAAGAGCAAATAAAACAGTTTTCTCAACAATAACAGGTTCAGCAAGTACTCCTCAGCAAGTAGCAGCGTTAACACAAACAATTGTTTAAACAATTAATCAGCGAAACCACAGCAGAAGAAACAGAGAACCTACTTGAAATCCTTGAAAAACGACTAAACGCAACCGACAATCTAGTGCTTTTTTCCCTGCAAGAAGCAGAACACTTTATCTTTGATACACAAGTCGAAGGAAAACCTAAGCCAGAATACCTTATGCTAACCGATGAATATCTTTCGAAAAGTCGGCAAAAATACAGAGTTCAAAGACTCATGCAAATTGCGGCGAACAAAGGGGTTAAAACACGTGTAATAAGTCTGAATCAACCGCTGGTAAACGTGTCACACAGTTTGGCGGAATTGTTTGCTTAGCAAAACGTGAATAGCTCAACTAAAGCAATCCAGCCTGTTTTAATTCTTCAACTGAAATTTTGCCCGAATGTAAAGCAGTAGCAACTAAAACGCCTGAAACGCCCAAATCCTTCAATTCAACTAAATCTTTTATATCTCGCACTCCGCCACCAACATAAACATCCATATTTTTTCTAAGCACCTTCTTCAAAAAATCAACATTAACTCCTTCACCGCTACCTACCCTAGCCAAATCCAAAACAATAACATCTGAAACACCCATTTCCTTGAACTCACGCAGAAGACACATAGGATCTGTACAACCAGCAAACCCTAATTTAACAAGAACTTTATCGCCCTTCAAATCCAAACTAACAATAACCCGATCACTTCCAAGAGCCGTAACCGCTTTTCCGACGAAACTTTTAGTTTGCAATGTTTCTGTTCCAATAACAACCTTAGAAACCCCGCTGTCAAGCAGTTTTTGTGCCGTTACAAGGTCAGTTACCCCAGCATCTACCATTAGCTTAAGCCCTGTTTCATCATAGATATTTTTGAAGACTTGAAAATTTGGCTGAGCCTTTGTGATGGCGTCTAAATCTGCAATGTATAGCTCGCTAAACCCAAGCGTTTGGAATGATTTGGCAACTTCTAACGGCTGAGTCGAGTTGCATAAGGTGCTTTGCAGTGGTTGATACTCTCGTCTTCTTCCTCTGACAGCATGAACCACTATGCCGTTTAAAATGTCAATTACAGGAATAACCTTCAAGCTCACACCTTGCATTTGAATTGACTATCAACAAATAGAAAAACATAACCATCAACATAGCAAAAGTTTTAAAGGCGTCATCAATGCGCATGTTTATGATGCCAACTTGAAGCTCCTCATAAGTCCCATGAACGAAAAAGAAGCCTCTGCAGCCATTGCTGGCGGCGCAGATATAATTGATGTGAAAAACCCGCAGGAGGGAGCTCTGGGCGCTAATTTTCCATGGGTTATCAAGCGAATAAGGGAAATAACTCCAATAACAATCAAGGTAAGCTGCACTCTTGGAGAGGTTCCAAACCTGCCAGGCTCCATATCGTTGGCTGCGTTAGGCGCAGCATCGCTGGGAGTTGATTATATCAAAGTGGGATTACATGGCTTCAAAACATCTCAAGAAGCAATTTGCCTGTTGCAGAATGTCAACAGGGCAGCCAAAGAATGCAATTCTAATATCAAAGTGGTTGCTGCAGGCTACGCAGATGCAGAACGAGTTGGCGCATTAAACCCGTTGCTTATTCCCGAAATAGCTAGTAAGGCTCAAGTTGACGTTGCTATGCTTGACACTGCAGTCAAAGACGGCAAAAATCTTTTCAATTTCTTAACAATTGCCCAACTTGAGAAATTTGTAAATTCAACCCATAAATTTGGGTTAGAGGCTGCATTGGCAGGATCCTTAAGAAAAGAAGATTTACCTGTAATCTATGGTTTAGGAGCTGATATTGCAGGTTCACGAGGGGCAGCTTGTACAAATAATGACCGAGTTAAAGGACAAATTACGGAAAAACAAGTCCGTGAACTAGTTCAATGTATAAAACAAGTGGAAATGCAAGCCAAGAAGAGGGCTTAGCCTTTGCAGCCTGAGGGGTTAAGCCAAAAAAAAGTGCTCTCCGAGCTTAAAAGAATCCATCAAAAAGATAAGGCATACGATGACGGCAAAATTTTATGTTCAATGTGCACCAAACCACATCCCATAGCAGAAAAAGCTTACCAACTTTACTTAAGCTCCAATCTAGGTGACCCAGGGCTCTTCCCTGGAAGCGTTCAACTCGAAAAAGAAGTAATAAAAGAACTTGCTACGCTTCTTCATGGGGAAAACTCAGTTGGATTCCTTGTTTCAGGCGGAACCGAAGCAAATTTACTGGCTCTTTTAGCTGCAAGAAACATGGCAAAATCAGTCAACCTGAAGTTGTTTTGGCTCAATCCGCACATTTCTCTTTCACAAAAATTTGCAATCTATTAAATTTAAAACCCGTTTATGCAGACTTAGACAACTCGTTTAGAGCTGATCTATCATCGGTTGAAAAGTGCATAAGCAAAAATACTGTCGCCATAGTGGGCACAGCTGGAACTGCTGAACTAGGAGTTGTTGACCCCATTGAGGAGCTATCGAAAATTGCTTTAAAGCATAATATTGGTTTGCATGTTGATGCTGCCTTCGGTGGATTAGTCATTCCCTTCCTAAAAGGTGCGAAGCATAAATTTGATTTCAGCATTGAAGCTGTAAAATCCATAACTGTTGATCCTCACAAGATGGGTATGGCCGCAATCCCTACAGGAGGAATCATTTTCAAAGATACTAAATCATTAGATTTTATCAAAACTGAAACACCTTACTTAACGGATAACTTCCAATACACATTTGTTGGAACAAGATCAGGCGCTTCTGCCGCATCAGCATGGGCAGTTTTTAGGCTTCTGGGAATGAATGGTTTCGAAAAAGTAGTGAATACCTGCAGTAAAAATACTGAACTGTTAAGTGATGGGCTCAAGGATTCAGGTTTTAATCTTGTTGTGGAGCCAACGCTAAACATTATAGCTTTCAGCGGTACCTATGGTACCAAACAGCTGGCAGAAAAACTTTGGGCTAAAGGCTGGTTTGTCTCGTATATTCCACGTTATGATTGCATCCGACTTGTAATAATGCCCCATGTAAAGAAGCGTCATATCAGAACTTTTTTGAAAGTTTTGTTTGAATGCAACAAAAAATAATTAAACGATTTCTATAGTTTGAACTGCGATATTTTATTAGGGTATATTGACCATTAGTTCACGAGAGGCGATGCTAAACGGAAACTGAAGATGAGTTGTTAGCCCGAATTGTTGTAAATCCAAAAATTATAGCAGGAAAACCTATCTTAAGGGGAACTAGAATCACCGTGGAACTTGTTTTGAGGCTACTTGCTCAGAGATTATCTTATGAAGAAATTCTCAAAGATTACCCTCATCTTACAAAAGACGATATTAGTGCAGTTTTGCTTTATGCTTCCAAAGTTGCCGGCGAAGAAGAAATTTATCCAATAAACGTAACGTGAGTTAGAACTTCCGTAAAATTTTTAATTGACAAGAAACAGCCATTGTTGTTTTGAAGTCATTGTTGGTAATTTTCTGGTAGTATCTGAAAGGAAAAAAAATGAGTAAAACTTAGACGGAACCTAACATTTTTCAACACATAAAAAAACTAAAATGTAATTGATAAATCGAAAAGCTTTAAGCTTAGAGCCATTTCATCCAAGAAGGCGCGTTAATCTTGAAGATTATAGTTTATGAGCATGTATCCGGCGGGGGATACGCAGGTCAGCCGATTTCACCTAGTGTTTTAGCAGAAGGATTCGGAATGCTGCGCACAATTGTCGTCTGATTTTAAAGCGGCAGGCCATGAATTAACAGTCTTACTTGATGGAAGGCTTTCAAAATTAAACCCGCCGCTAAACGCCGACTGCATTGTACCCATTTTTTATCCGCATGAATTTAAAAATGTGCTCTGTAAAATCGCAAAAATTAATGACGCGGTTTTCGTTGTGGCCCCTGAAACAGGGCAAACCCTACATTCTCTTGTAGAGTTGATGGAGAAAACAGGTAAAGTTTCACTTAACTGTGAATCCAGCGCCATCCAAAAAGTTTCTGATAAAATGGTTCTTTATCAAATTTTAGAGAAGAATGGTTTGTCAATACCTAAAACGTTAGTGCTTAATGTTAATGATAATTTAGCGGAAGTTAAGCGATCTATCAAAAGCAAGTTAAATTATCCTGTGGTGTTTAAGCCTGTGATGGCGTCAGCTGCGGCGGCTTAACCATCGTAAAAGATGATGATCAAGTGGAAAAAGCAATTGCCAAAATAAAGGCAGAATCAGCAAACGAACATTTTATTGTTCAAGAATTTATTGAAGGCGAAGCCGCAAGCGTTAGCCTAATTTGCACGAAAAACAAAGCAGTAGCAATCAGTCTAAACCAACAGACAATAAATGTTGCTACCCCCGAGGGATTTTCAAGTTATGAAGGCGGCGCTGTCCCATTTGATCACCCGCTTAAGCAGGAGCATTTGCAGTCGCCGAGAAGGTTGCTAAATGTTTTCCTGGTTTAAGGGGATATGTTGGAGTTGATTTGGTTTTGGCAAAAGATAAACCGTTCGTGGTAGATGTTAATCCAAGGTTAACAACGTCTTATGTTGGCTTAAGCCGAATTGCCAATTTTAATGTTGCAGAAGCTTTAGTTGATGCGGTTTTGAACGATGATCTTCCAACAAAATATGAAAAAAATGGGTACGTGTGTTTTTCAAAAATGGAAACTCCCTCTCCAACAATTAATGCTTTCCAGAAGGCTGCCAAATTAAGCGAAGTTGTTTCACCGCCTTTTCCCCTAAACGATAATCCAAAAGCTTACGGTTTAGTTGCTGGTAATGGTAATTCATTGGAGGATGCAAAATTGCGGTTGGAAGAAGCTAAAAAGCATGTTCTTAGCATTATCTGCAGAGGAAAATAGCTTGGTAAATGTGTTAGGCTTATGATATTGGAGGCGCCAACACTAAAGCAGCGTTTCTAAGCACACAAAAAGGAAAGCTGAAAGAGGTCAAGGTTGCAGTAGAGTACTTTCCAGTTTGGAAAGAACCCGAAAAACTCACCAATGTCCTTTTAGCGCTTAAAAATCGGTTAAGCATCTGACGCTCTTGATGGTTTAGGCGTAACTATGACTGCTGAATTATCCGATGCTTACAAAACCAAACGTGAAGGCGTCCACCAAATTTTATCTTGCGTTAAACAAGCTTTTCCAAATGTTCCTATTTATGTTCTCACCACTGGAGCAAAAATAGAGCCTCTAAGCACCGCTGAAAAGAATCCACTTGGAAGTTGCCGCGGCAAATTGGGCTGCAACAGGCTGGTTGGTTGCACAACGAGTTGAAAATTGTGTTGTTGTTGATGTCGGAAGCACAAGTTCAAGCATAATTCCAATTGTACATGGGCAAGTTGCAGCGAAGGGTAAAACAGATTTGGATAAGCTCTTGTGTGGAGAGCTTGTTTATACTGGCAGTTTAAGAACCAATGTTGCTGCAATTGTGAATTCTGTTCCAGTTAAGAATGGAATTGCAAATGTCGCTTCGGAACTTTTTGCGTTATCTGCTGATGTTCACTTAGTGTTAGGCAATATCACTGTGAAGGAATATACGTGTGAAACTGCTGATGGACGAGGAAAAACTTTGCCTGAAGCATTTGCAAGGTTAGCACGAGTGGTCTGCGCCGACACTGAAATGCTGTCTGAAAAAGAAATTATTGGCTTGGCAGATTACATTTATGACCAGCAAATCAAGCAAGTTGCAGAGGGTTTAAACAAAGTCTACTCTTATACGAAAAAGCTTGCTTCAACTGCTGTTCCCGTGGTCGTTACTGGTCTTGGGAAAGATTTTATTGCTAGGAAAGCCGCTCAAAAAATTGCGGTATCTGATATTTTTGATTTAGACACTTTAATGCAAAACAATGTTGCTGTTGCCACTCCAGCGTTTGGCGTTGCCTTGATGGCTGCCAACAAACTTGAAGGAGAACCCATCAAATGAAGGCTACAGTAGTAAAAGTCGGCGGCAGCTTAGCGTTGTACCCTGAAAAGCTACGAATGCTATGTGCAAAATTATGTGAAGCATCCAAGAATCATAAACTTTGTGTTTTGCCCGGCGGCGGCGAATTTGCTGACGTAATCAGAGATTTAGATAAAAGATTCAATTTATCGTCTAAGGCCACGCATAAAATGGCGATTTTAGGCATGGACCAATATGGCTTTTTGCTTTCAGATTTGATGTCATTGCGCAAGTTAATAAATAAACTTGAAAACGCAAGGAAAGTTTTGGACTAAGGTAAATTGCCTGTTTTCTTGCCTTCAAATTTTTTGCGAAATGATATCTCTTTGAAGAATTCGTGGGATGTTACCTCAGACTCAATTGCAATTTACATTGCGGGAAAACTTCATTCGGAAAAAGCTGTTTTAATAACTGATGTTGATGGAGTTTACTACATCTGACCCTAAAAAGTTTCCAGATGCAAAATTGATTGACAAAATATCTGCCAACGAGCTTTTAGCAATGAATATGCGAACAAGTGTT
This sequence comes from Candidatus Bathyarchaeota archaeon, assembly GCA_963750605.1. Taxonomy (GTDB): domain Archaea; phylum Thermoproteota; class Bathyarchaeia; order Bathyarchaeales; family Bathycorpusculaceae; genus Bathycorpusculum. The sequence goes on along the minus strand of CAVVRN010000019.1, from coordinate 122,857 downwards.
GACAAATTTATGCCTAAACTACTTTTACAATTAAAGATTGAATGTTATGTTGTTAATGGATTGTTTCCTGAGCGTGTTGAGGCTATTTTAGAAGGAAAACAGGCTATCAGCACATTAATACATGGCTAACCTTTTTTTGCCAAAAGTGGATTAGCTTTCACAAAAAGTATCGTGGATATATTAGTTAAGCAATTGAACGTTTGTTGTAGCGGTTAAGCAATGACAACATAAACAAGCAGAACAAACTAAAATAGAAAAAGAAAAAATGGAAGAATTTTTTTAGATCTTTTTCTTATCTAAGACTTCGCGGAAAGTCTTATCACAGCATTTGTACAATGCTATGGTAAGTTGAGTTCTTTTTCCTTTTTTGTCTGGTTTGCCAGCCATCTTCCAAGTTTTTGTAGCGGTTTTAACTTCTTTTCCACAAGTTGGGCATTTTGCCATGGTTATTATCCCTATGGTTCACCGTATCATATGTATGAACATAAAACACTTTCTATCGCTTGCCTGTAAAACAGCTAAAAAAGGGCTTTTTTGATGGTAAAAAATGTTAAAAAACAGTTCTTTTTCTCAAAACAAGTAAGCCATATAAAGACATATTGCGGTAGGAAAACTAAAGGTGAAAGTTTAAATTTAATCGTGAATTGGTTTGTTAATGGATATTATTAGCCACAAACAAAGTTTTAGTGAATTTCAATGTCTATTCTTGGCTTAGATTTCGCTGGAGTAGAAAGCAGACCAACAGGTTTCTGCAAACTTGTTGACATGAACGTAGAAACTTGCCTAGTTTACACAGACGACGAAATTCTTTCAAAAATTAAAGAGACCAAGCCAAGAATAGTCGCCATCGATGCACCTCTTAAGTCTACCTTCTGGAAGAAAATCACTTGAGGAAAGAAACTGGCAACCATTTAAGGGAATGCGATAAAGAACGTTGAGAAAAAAGGCATACGATTTTTCCCTATTACGCTGGGTCCAATGAGAAAATTAACTGACTCGCGGCATGCGCTTGAAAACAATTCTTGAGATTGAACATTTCGTTGTATTTGAAGTCTATCCTGGAGGTGCCCAAGATGTCTTGGGGATTCCTAGAAAACAGCAAGGACTCGATAAACTTAAAGCAGGTCTAGAAAAATTGGGGATAAATGGTTTGAAGAATGAGATGAGTGATCATGAACTTGATGCTGTTACTTGTGCTTATGTTGGAAAACTGTTTTTAGAAGGAGAAGCCGTCATTTATGGGAACGCGGCTGATGGAATTGTAATGCCAAGAGGCGAAAAAAACCGCAAATAAAGCTATTTTTCGCTTTCTTTGTTCTTAAAGAGCTTGTAGGGCCACCAGTTGAGTTTTTGTGCTAAACCCATCAATGCTGGTACAAAGAAAAGAATTACAACAGTAACATCTATTACAATTGCTGAGGCGACAGCGAGGCTGATTTCTTGAAGCAGAGCAATATTAGTTATTATTAGCGAAGCAAACACAGTGGCAAGTACAAGTCCCAAACCAAGGATAGTTACCCAGACTTTGTCGATGGCAGTTACTATTGCTTCGTTGTCTGTTTTACCGTTGAGAACTTCTTCACGAATGCGCGTTATAAAAAATATGTCATAGTCAATTCCAACGCCTAGCATGGTTACAACTACGAATAATGGTGCAAAGTCTAAGATTGGCAGGTTAAGCGCAAAATAGAATGTGATTGAAATAATGGCTAAAGAGAAAACAACGCTGCAAAGGATCGTGATTATCAATCGAATAGGTGTGAACGCTGATCGAAGCTGTACAAATAAAATTACGTAAACTGCTGCCGCAAGATTGCTACAACTTCAGGAATCAGACTTACCATGAATGTATGATTGTCATATGCTGACTGAGTTTCCCCTGCAAAGTGAACAGTTACTCCATTCAATAGAGGCACCTGGTTAATGTTTTTCTCCATTCCAAGTAAAGCATTACTAGCAGACTGAACTCTCTGCTGGATCTGAAAGACCTACTGTAATCACTACGGTTTTGTTGTCTTTTCCAATTGTTGAAAACATTTGGCTCTCATATTGCATGGATAATGGAGCAGACATGTTTTCCACAGAAGAGTAATTGAATGAATTTCCAAAGGGTCTAGTTGGACCTGTAACTGTATCGACCCCTTTAGAATTCGACGCGGCAGCTGTTATTTGCTCAATCTGATTCAGTAAGGTTTGGTTAAACTGGTTATTTCCATACGTTACCTGGGTTGGAGTCGTCACAACGATAGATGTTGGAGACGTTGCTCCGCTTCCAAAACTTGTCAGCTAAAACAGTGAGTCCCTGATTGCTTTGGAAGTTTGGAATAAGCTTTAGAAAATCTTCGTTTGTTGGCGCATTATACATTACGACAAAGGCACTTAATGCGACAATGCTGATGACAATTATAATTGGTACTTTACGTTTGAGTGTGGCTTTTGCCACAATCGTCTTAGTATACTTCTGGTTTGGGTCAGACCTTTGTTTTGCTTTGCCTTGTTTAGTCCTGGCCAAAATATTTTGTCGCCTAATGCAATTTCGAGTGCAGGCAATAAGGTAAGTGACGCCGCAAGCAAAATTGAAACGCCAAGTGCTATTGCTGTTCCAACATCACTAAAAATGGGCACGTTGGCAACTGCCATAACGATGTATGCAACAATTACAGTTATGCCTGCAGTTAGAACTGCTTGTCCAGCCCACTTTATTGAAATTCCTACGCTTTCCTCGATTGATTTTCCTTTCAATCGCTCCTCTCTTGTACGCCTAAGCTGAAGAACAGAATAGTCTACGGCTAATCCCAACATCAAAAGTATGGTTAATGTTGGCGTAAGAAAAGTCAAGTTTCCATGACCGATTTTTACAACTGAACTTCGTAAATTGCTGCAAGCGCAACCGAAACTGAAATTCCTCCAAGCAGAACCGGAATCAAAGCAGCAACAGGCGCAAAAAATAGAAGACCAACAATTAAAAGTGAAATTGCGATACCTGGTCCAATGGTTACTTCAAGGGCAGGTACGAATGCTTTCTGCACGTCTTTACTTAAAACTGATCCTCCTGTCACATAAACTGAGCCAAAGTTTTGTAATCCAGAATTTTGTGACATCTGACTCAACTTGGGTAATTGTGTTTTGGTCTGGGATCAGATGAGAAACCCAAAATTATTAGCATTGTGTTATTTTGGGAATTAACAAAGTGTCCGGTTAAGGCAGTTGAGGGAACATACGGGTAATTAGTGAATGGTTGCGTTGTAATTAAGTTGTTTATGGCAAGGTTCATGTCGGCTACTGTTGTGTTTGGTGAAAGTTCTGATAAGAGATTGCTAAGAGATATGCGTTTATGGTGAATAGTGGGGAATCTGCAAAGGTGCTTTGGGTAGCATTTGAAATTAAATCGCATGCCAAGTTCCATGTTTGGTTGTCGTTAGGGGATGCTCCAAGCTGATAAGTGGAATGCATCAAATCAGAAACTGAAAAACCTGCATCGGCGCTTGTCAAGTTACTATAACTGTTTTCTAAAAGTGTTATTGCATAGTTGCCAAGTGTTGAATTCGATGGTGAAGGTCCAAAATTGTATAATTGATTTACTACAGTAGATGGTGACGTTCCCAAGTGATGATGAGAGGCTGGAGGGAATACTTGATGCCAAAGTTGAAATTGTCAAGTTGGCCAATTGCAGTCAGGTTGGTTCCAATTTACTAACGTTCAAACCTGATGCAACTGTATTAATCATTTGGCTTGTCTGAGCATCAAGTCAGTGCACTGCTTAGCATTGCCGTTACCGACTGGTTTATTGCAAAAGCTTCACGGTCAAGCACAGATGTAGTGTTTGGAAGAGCTTGAAAACTAGCCATCCATGCATCAAAAAACGCTGAGTAGTACCCGATTGATTGAGCGTCGTCTCCAAAATTAAATGTTAAACTGTAAACAGTTGTGTTCGCTGCAATATTAGCCGTAGAAGGGTCTGTTATACCTTGAGCCATGATTCCCTGCCACGCACCTACATATGCTTGCGGTATACCGTATACAAGCTGGGCTGTTTGGTTAATGCCATTTTGCAACTGAAAAAGGTTCATGCTCAATACTGACAGATTATTCTGCAAAGTATACAACCCTGAATTAATTGTGACTATGTTTGATTGAAGATTTGCCGTTTGATTAAGTATAGCAGGTACAGAGGAGTTAAGCAAACTGGCTTCTAACGAATAAAGGCTTGATTCTCCAGTGTAATTGCCAACATTTTGTCATTTGATAAAGTATCATTTAGCGCCAGCACCTTCTGTTTTAACGAGTCAGAATACACTTGAGCCCATTGTACTACAACTAAAATGCTAGCTCCACTACTATCATTACTTGATACTCGGAAATTGAGCATCCATTATTTTTGCTGCTTTAGCCGACTCAGTATTGGAAGGTGCTCCAAACCCACCTGTCAAATCATATGAAACAGCAGAAAAGAAGCTTGGAATCAAAACAAGCGAAAGCAATACCGCAACCACCCAAGCTACAATTATCCACTTGTGCCGCCTACGAATGAAATTGTTTAATGAATCAAAAAGTGATCTTGGCATTACGTCAAGTCCGTTAAATTATGATGCGTGTAGCATTCTGGTTAAGAGTCATAGCAATTGCGGTTTACGGCGTCTTTCTTAAGGATTTCCCACAATATTGCACAGATCTACAAATAAGTTTGCAAACCTAACGGTAATGGCTAAATAGAGTTTTAGGGCAAAAAGCAAAATTCTAGGAACGCCACAGTAATTTCAGTGTTAATTATGAAACTTGTATCCATGGAAGCCGAGTTTGGATGGGTGAAAGTTGACGGCGTCGTGTATGAAAAGGATATAGTGATTCATTCTAATGGAAAAATTACAAAACGTGAAAAAAAGAAATCCAAAGACTTGAAATCAATTTATGGTCACACGCCTCTTTCTGAACGTGAACTAGATTTTCTTTCAAAGGAAAAATTTGAAGTTTTGTATATTGGAATAGGTCATGAAGCTGCCTTGCCTATAACTCCTGAAGCTCATAAAATATTGGATAAATATAATGCAATAATTCTACCTACGCCAAAAGTCATATGTGAAATTGAGCAAGAACAAAAGAAATTTGTGGCAATAATTCACGTAACTTGCTGACCACTATCATCAATGTATAGAGAGTAAAAAAAAAATAGCGGTCAAGAGCAAAGGTTGAATTTGTTGAATTTTAACCCTTGGAAGCCCACAAGTAATTCGTCTGATGCGTTACCTAATCACTTAATCCATTTCAGGATATTCGGTTTCTTTCTTTTCCCTGCACCCTGTTTTCCTTTTGGATGACCCAAAATGTAGGGAACCATTAGGTCATAGTTTTCTGGGACTCCAATCTTCCTCAGGATTTCTGGTTTGCTGTTCAGTAAACTGACAAAACCCATATAACATGTCCCTAGGCCAAGTTCACAAGCCTTCAAAAACATGTTTTGAGCTGCAAGAACGCAATCTACCAGGTTCATAGTGTTCCACTGGGCATCTTTTTCTGCACAAATTAGAATGAGCACAGGGGCATTGTAACAAATAATATCTTCTTTTGTTTTGAATCGCTCCGCTAGCGGGGGCATCATCTGTTGAACTGCAACTTTGGTTTCTTCAGAAACATACTTGAGCATTTTTTCATCTTCAATGATGATGAATCTCCATGGTTCTCTAGCCATTGCAGTCGGAGCCCAGATTCCAGCCTCAAGAATGGCTTCAATTTGCTCTTTTGAAACAGGTTCTTTTGTGAAACACCTTACACTTCTTCTATCTTTGATACAAGCGTCAAGTTCCATAAAATAATCCTCATGTTAGCAATTCTAAATCAAATAAATAAATCTAGCTTGAGACTACCACCGCAGTATTAACTTAAAGATGCCTAATGCTATTGCCAAAGAAACTACTGCGCTAAGTGCGGTTCCTCCTATTAAAGAAGGATAAAATTTGTTTGACTTAACCCCAAGCAAACGAGCAATAACTGCTACCTGTATTGGTGAGAGTACAAATACACCTGCTAAAATGCCAATGTGACAATATTTGTTAATGAATCTTTGACCTCGCGTGGTTCTTTTTTCAAGCCAAATTCTTATGCCTTTTTTCCACTCCATCAACTTATCTATTATCATTATGGAGGCAAAAACAGTTATCATGTTTATAGTCATGGTTGTTGCAAAAACAAATACTGGGTTGAACCCAACAGCAACTCCATAAAGCATACCGCCTCCTGATTCAAAGACAATTGAAATAATTATGTAGAGGTACATCTCGTACATTTTAGCATCGCTTCATAAATTATTGTTAGAGCTAATATGGCTTTTTCTAAAAAACTTATGCACCTTTAAAGTTAAGATGGTGGTGTCGAGGGGACGAATTTTGGAATCGACATCAAAATAGGTATGCTTTTCGATAGTTTAGGAAGATGGGAAAATAATTAAAACAATAATCGGTGAGCGCTCAAAGATTATGCATTTGCTTTCGGAGAGTTCATAAGATTAGGTTTTAGTGATCTAGCAGCCATTAAAAGACAAAAACTTGCAACCGTAAATGGACCAAACGCAACAAGCAGGTCTATCCAAGGTTCACCTGTGGAAGGAATTATTGTAGCCTCTCTTAGTGCTCCAATAAATATCAAGAATATTGTTAAACTAAACCAAACAAAGTGCTTCCGCAAAAAGCCTTTACTCATAAATGACATTATAGGCAGCTCGATCATGCCAACTAATATTACAAATATTATCGGAAGGAAGAGTATGGGCTGTTGAGCCACATGTCCCGTAGAACCTACGCTTAAGGTTAACAGATAAAAGATTGATACTGCTATCGTTAAAACAAAGATACCCCATTGAAAGGTTCTTAATTGGTTGGCTGTGTGCTTTTTTGTGAACAACTTCGATTGCTGAACTGTGACAATGGACGAGTCAATTCCAAATAAGATCAATGCACCTCCAAGGTAGAATATTGGAAAGTGTATCTGTTGAAAGAGCAAATCACTGATAAAACCACTTTTTGTCAATGTATCTAATATGACCCCAAAAAGAATTATCAACACAAAACCCAAAGCAGCTAAACAAATCCCGATTGTTTGATTTCTATTGGTGCGATCAATTGCCTTAGCCCTTCTTCTTAGCAACATGAAAATGGCGCAAAAGAGCAGAGTTATTGTTGCAGCTGATAGGGAATAATACAGACCACCATAAGCCACGTCGTAAGCAGCTGCTGCAAATATTACAGGTAACATTAAGGATTATTGGCTCATTTTGGATTAATAAGAATATGGCGCTTTAGATTTATGCTATCTTTTGGGGAAGCGGTTACAACTAAACTAATCGTCGTTGCTGATTTAATGTATACAAAATCGCTGAACTTTAGAACTCGTCTATTGATGTGTTTGTGCGAAAAATGATCTTGCTCATTGTGCGGCGCACCAAGTTATTGAAACGAATCGGACGGGCTTAACTCGAAACGGTCTGCTTTTCTTTCCCCAAAATGATATTTGGTCTCTCTACCTGACAAACTTGCGCTCACCATCACCTGGCTATTGCTCATATAGGGTCCCAACACACGCACGCTCTTAAAAGTCAAGCCCTTTATAGTAACCATCAATCGTTTGGATGATAGAAAATGGGATTAATAAGCTCCATTATGGTGCGGCTGCTTAGAGCACAACCATTTGAAATGCAAGCACTTGACACACTAGCAGAGAGTATGAAAGCAACTTCAATCCTCAAAAAAGATAGGTTCCACCGCTATTACAAATCGAGTATTCTTCCCATTCCTTGCTTAGCCTACTCTGACGCGCTTGTCTTTAACTCCAATTATTACCAAATGCTTTCGCCTGATGAGGTTCTTGCCATTGGCGCCCACGAATTTAATCACATAGCAAAAAGGCATATTGCAAAGAGGTTACCTCGAACGGTTCTTCCCGCTGCAGTGCTTGCTGTTGTGATAGGTTACCTGTTTTTTATTAACTCTGCCTCATTTCTGTTCATTGCATCGGCAGTGGTTCTGTCTTTCTTTTTCTTTTTGTTTGGTTCGTATTATGTTAACGCTAAATGGTTTAGAAAACAAGAAACTGAATCTGACCTTAGTGCCGTCGAGTTCGTTAATGGAGCTGCCATGATATCTGCCCTGGCGAGGCTTCGTCCACAAAAAACAAGTTGGCTTTCTAAATTAATTCCTCATACTCATCCAACTATAGAACAAAGAATACATAATATTCAAGCGGCTATGAACACTAAAAATTCATTTAACTTTACTATCACTTTTGGTGACGGCACTTCTAAGCAACAGATAAACTAAATTTGTTCGTGCTCCACCGATAAATCCGTTAAAATTCCAAATAGTTCCAAATGTTCAAAAGATATTCAGTTAACTTTTAAGTCGCGCTATTTTTTAAAAAGTAACTTGACAGATTGCCAGAGAGCCACACAGTACTGTATACTATCATTGTACTTGAGAAGGGCATGTACGTTAGTACGGTAATCAGCGTGAGTGATTATACCACTTCAAGTTTTCTCCATCGAAACACATTGCCACTTTTTTACGAAACTTACTGGTAGCTAAGGTGACATCGCGCAAATGGCGTTGATAATTTTCTTTTTCACGGGTGCAATTCATTTTTTCCCGTCAAGAAAGTTTGACTAATCCCAGTCAAGAATATTTAACGAATAGATTTTTATTAAAACGGTTAAACACATGTTAATATGCATCATTTCAGAAAGACTCACGTTTTATTGCTTCTCCTTCTTTTCCTTGCAGGCTTGTTATATATAGGGCCTATCCACCAAACAGCAAAAGCTCAACAGCAGTCTACTGAATCATATTCGGATAATTTCAGCAAAGATTCAGGTTTATGGACGTTATTTTGGGAACGCATACCTAAACCAAACAAACCAGAATATAGTATTAACAGACCCCGCGAACAATCAGGCAGGAGTTGCTTTTTTCAATTATCCTGTCTATGGCTCTTTCACAGCTTCCTTCAGTTACTTAGTGGGTGGGGGCTATTCGGGGGATGGGTTCACAATGTTCTTTTACAAACAAAAGTATACAAGTATGGGCGGCGGTGGAAGTCTTGGCTTCCAAACTCCTGATAACAATCCTATTCCCGGCTATGGAATCGAATTTGATGGTTGGGCAAACTGGCCTTCAGATTTCCTAAACATAGCTGGAGGTACAATAAACCCTCCAACAGGTGACCCATCTGGTGCCTATATTGGATTAATAAAGGATTCAGTCAGTAATCACTTAGCCTATACTGCTAATGACCCAAGAGTTGATGACAATGCTTGGCATCACGTTTCTGTTCAAGTTCAAGAATCTTCAGTTAGCGTTTATGTTGACCAAGGATTAGTCCTTCAATGGGAGGGGGCCATAGATAGAACTTATAGTGGATTTGGATTCAGCGGAGGTAATGGAGGAGTTGGAAGCGAATATCATCTAATAAGCAATTTTTCATTAACTGCAAATGTTACCGCGAATGCTTCTCCTAACCCTACCACAACTCCAATCTCACGCGTGAATACCGTGACAAAGACGATAACCCCATTAGGTTGGCCTCGTGGTGTGGCTATAACGCCCGACAGCGAATATGCATATGTTGCTGGCAGTGAATCGGTCTACGTGATTAAAACGGCAACGAACAATGTAACAGCGACTTTACCTGTTGGGTATAATCTTGATGATGTGGCTATGTCGCCCAACGGTGAATACGCCTATGTTACAAATGACCGCTACCACTTTGACTATGATTGGGTCAATGGTTCGGTTTTGGTAATAAACACAGCAACGAACGATGTGACTGCGACGATAACCCTTGGAATGAATGCTGATAAGGTGGCTGTGTCGCCAAACGGCGAATTCGCCTATGTAACTGATAAAGGCGATGGTACGGTCTACGTGATTAGCACGGCTGCAAATATGGTGACGGCGACGATACCGGTTGGAAACGATGCTAACGGTATAGCTGTGTCGCCTAATAACGCATACGTCTATGTCGTTGGCGGCAATTGGGTTTCTGTGATAAACACCGCTACGAACAAGGTTACGGTAACGATACCTGTTGGAAATAATTCTTCTGATGTGGCTATGTCGCCTAACGGCAAATACGCTTATGTTACAAATGACAATTACCATGGTTCGGTCTCGGTGATAAATACAACTACGAATATTGGTGAGGTAACGATACCCGTTGGAAACAATCCTTCTGCTATAGCTTTTACTCCTGACGGCGCAAATGCATATGTTACAAATGAAGGCGATGGTACGGTCTCAGTGATAAACACCACCACGAATATGGTAACGGCGACAATAGCCGTTGGAGGCGTGCCTGAGTTTACCTCATTAGTTTTGCCTTCCGGAACAGAAGAGTTCGTGTCGTCGAGCGGACAACCTGCTGTAAGCGAGCCTGAAGGTGTGGCTGTGTCACCGAACGGCGCCTATGCATATATAACAAATTATTACAGCTTAACGGTCTCAGTGATAAGCGTAGCTACGCCTTCAGTTTCTTTGTCAATCCCTATTTCTTCGTCAACTTTATTGGTTTTAGCTGCAGGACTTGTAACCATTATACTTGTTGTATTAGCCCTCCTACTCTATAGAAAGCATCGAAAGGCCACCCAACCACCAAAAGGTAGAAGCACTAAAAGATACCTGATTTTAGTTATCATTGCAGTGGCAATAATTATTATCATAATATTTGGTTTTGTGCTGCCTCTTTCTCGATTTCAAGGAATACCCGTAACTAAATCACCCACACCCTCTCCAACTCCGATGCCAACCATCACACTTAGTCCTAGTCCAACTATTGCTCTAAAAATAAGTTCAGTAGTTACGATTTCAGGATTGGTTGACAGTATTGCAGTAGGATATCTTCCTAGACAGATTAGATTTACAGACCTGAACTCTACATTCTTGGCGAATTACACAGCACCAGTATCAGAAAATTTTTTGTATTCTATCGCTATTCCTAATAATTCTTATTATACAGTAAGTGTTGCTGGTGATTCAGGAACGTTTTATGTTTTTGGTCAATTCTTTATAGACGTTCCAGCTGGAAGTACTTCTATAACTCAGAACATCGCTCCTCCAGCAAACTCTTAAAAACTTTACAATAGGTATTGCCTCTCGCAAAAAAAGCTACAACAAAGAGCAAACGCAAACTCTTAAAACTGTATATCACCTCATCAAACAATTTTAACGTGCGTATCTTACTCTCCTTAAAGAAAATGCAAGAGAACAATTACATCAAGGAAGTTTGACTGAAAGGCTTTTATTTTAACCTATTCCAATGTATTTTTGATAGATATGAAAGCTATCTTAGTTACATTTGTTCTCATATTAACAATTGTCTTACCATGCATAAGTTTGCAAGAAGTAAAATCTGCAAATGCTCAGACAGTATCTAAACCTTCAGTGCCTGAATTTACCTTAGATTTTATTCATTCATTTTGGTTAAATGGCACTCAACAATATGACAATAACACAATAATAATAACAATGAAAAACCAGCATTATAGTGCTTCAATCAATGGCACACCCTGCCAGATATTCTATGATATTCGCATTAAAGCTCACTCAGCACAGGATTGGCAATGGAGTGATTTGCACCCATTAGGTACTTATTATGAAAAAGAATTCACAAGTTACTTGCAAGAACATCTATCTTCAATTAGAGATGATACTCCAGTTCAATCGAGTTCTACATATACTATTGTACCTTTAACTTATTTCAATCCACCACTTGCTGGTGAAGAACTCCCTTTTCCAATAAATACCAATTCAACAATTGACATTCAAGTAATGGCATATGTTGGTCATAATACCCAAGGTTGGATTGCTTACCAGTTACAGTCCCCTGTTCAAGGTGGGCAACTTACGAATGTTACAGCATTAGATTCATCAAGTGATTGGAGTAGCACACAAACAATAACAATAGGAGAAACGACTTCTTCATCGCCTACCCCATCTCCAACCGTTCCAGAGTTTTCAACATTAGCAGTTTTGCCTTTGCTTCTTTCCATATTCTCAATTGCTGTGATACTTAGGCATCGAAAAACCAACAATCAAGCGTAATGAAAATCATAAACCTTAATTTAGATGAAAAGCTTGATAAACTTAACTTTATTCAAGTTCTTTCAACGTTTACCTTCGTTTACTGTTAATCTTTCCTAATGGTGAGTTGTTGTTTGTCCCTTTATGGGGTGTCGATCTCAAGCCAATAACTGAGAGGTTCCTTGCTTGCAAGGGGTGTACTCATTTTTGGCGAGGATTGACGGGACATACGATTTTCGATTTCGTCTGCGACCTTAACGGCACCAAATTCTTTAGGAAAAGGAAATAACGCAACATTTGAAAGTGTCGCTAACTGATCCCTAATTATCATGGTAGTGCCGAGGGATAGCTTGACACCGTCGTTTAAGCCGTCGTTCGATTAAGTTTCTAGAGAAATAGACGCGTATTGAATCGAAGCTTATCCATTAAATTGTGTAGGTTTCCAAACTTAAAATTGATTTTTTTGATCATGTTCCTAAGTCTAAAAACATTGTAAGTCCGCTGGGTCTCAAACCATGGATGTGGTTCCTTACAAGGTGTTGGGCGAGAGATCCCAGCACCATTTTACCAGTAAAAAGCAGATAAAGGTGGACAGGACTTACCCCAAGAAGGTATTAGTTCTTGGCTAAAACTAACTGAATACGAGTCAGCAACCTTCAACTATACTCTTTTTCCTTTTTCCCAGTAATAGTTGAATAAGTCTTTTACCCAGCCCAAAAACACTGGATCTTTCCCTGCAAAACCTGCATAATCCGCTTTTCCCCCGACCAGACAGAAACTAATGCCCGCCTCTTTCTCGGTTAATACAATGTTTACTGGCAAGTCCTCAAAGCTTCTCCACTCAATAGCGCCTGCCATTTGGGGCGGCAATGGTCTGGGATTAATAAACCGTTGTGGAAAAAGAAACTTGTATTTCACACCTTTAGGGATGCTTTTTTTAAGGATTGAGCTGATGTTTAGCGACTGCTCCACTCCTCCGCCCCACATATACTGCTCCGCTTCTCGCGTAATGCGTTCGGCTAAATTGATGTTTTCCATAGTGTCGGTTCCCAGGGACGCTGAAGAAAGCTCACCTATTCTATTCTGAAATTGGTATGGCAGCCGTTGAAAATCATGCGTGGAAAAGTACTGCCTATACTTGTAAATGAATTCAAAGGAACCTGAAAGCTGCAGCACAAACCTACCGTACTCCGTGATGGCGTAAGAGCTGTCCGGTTGTTTCTGAGCTAACAATGCCTCGTTTAAACGTTGAAGCTGTCTAAATGTTTCAGTGGTAGTCAAGTTTAGTTTATTTGCGATTACTTTCATCTTGCCATCTTGATCTTTTAATTCGCGCAATATGCCCAGTCTGCTTTCGCTTGCAAGCTCAAAGTACAGTTTTTCAATTTCAACTTCGTTTGCCACCTTTAAATCACCATTGCTAACGGATTCTCATCACTGTATACTGTTGCACATTGTAAGCAAATAAAAGTAATCTGCTTTGCGACCCTAATGAAGCTCAGGAGACCAAAAACATGAAAAACAAAAACCAAGAATAATGAACGCTTCTTCTCTGTTGAGCTCAAATCAAAAAGCTCACTTGAAAAACGTCACCTTAACCAACGGCTCCTGCGACAATGTACTGGTTGAAGGAACCATCGGCGAATTGGTAGCGGCGACTTTTGCTGAAGATGAAATCCTGGAAGTCATGGGGAAAAAGGGTGTTCTAAGAATAAATTTGGCCCAAACTGACATTCGAAAAAATATTGAAGACGACCAATCGAAGGGGAAAAACCAATGAAAGCACTAACATTATCTTCTGCAAGAAAAGCAGTAGTCGCCACTATTATTGCAATTCTTATACTGACTGTCCTCGAGTTTCCTCCACCAATTGGCTTTGAAACCCGCCCACAAACTGACGTTTCATCTTTCTGGCTGATATTCTTCGTTATCATACTAATTGTTGAAATCGCAACGATTCCAATGATTTATAAACGCAAAAACATCGGCGTCGGACTTGGCATCTTTGCAGCAATCCTCAACATTCTTCAAGTCATCGCTGACCAAACACACCTAATGCAGCCAGAAGTTGCACCTTTAGGCTATTCGCTCTTAGAGGGCTTTGTTGTGATAGCATCGTTAGCACTGGCCTACTTTTCATGGCATGCCAGAAAACCAGCGGTCACACAAGGAAAAATTCAAAACGAGATGAGAAATCAATGAAAAAAATGATTGAATCCCAATCAACAAGAAACCTTGAGGTCAACAATGACTTTAAAGCGGAAGCCGCAAGCTCCACCCGTAAGAACTTAAATAAGGTTGGATTTTGGGCCGCGCTCCTGACCTCAATAATCGCCGCCGCATCTTTAGCGATCGGTTTTGCAACCCCTGCAAGGGCAGGACCCCTTGCCCAACCGTGGAAGCATTATCCCATATCCGTACACAAATGCCGCCTCCTTCATTCCCTCCGATTATATATGGCTGTATCCAGGAATTCTCCTAGCACTAACATTCGTCGTACTGATGACTTGCATTCACCGCCAAGCTTCCCAAGACAAGAAGATATTCAGTCAGGTCGGCCTGTCCTTCGCCCTCATCTATGCGGTCGCGATCACCACTGATTACTTCATTCAGCTTGCCGTTGTCCAGCCCAGCATTCTGAGTGGGGAAACCTCGGGTCTATCTTTGTTTACGATGTATAATCCTCACGGGATCTTCCTTGCTATAGAAAGCCTAGGATATCTAATGTTGAGTGTAGCGCTTCTCTTCGCAGCGGTCGTTTTTGCCAAAGTAGGAGTGGAACGTGCAATTCGATGGCTTTTCGTCACAAGTTTTGTCTTGGCGATCGGATTTCTTGCCGTTTTTTCGTTGTCAGGATATGACATTATCGCGTTTGAAGTGACTATACTCACGATAAACTGGATAGTGCTAATAGTTTCTGGCGTGTTGTTGAGCATAATATTCAAGCGAGCTGGCTCTGCCAATCAAGGTATTCTTAGGAAAGACCTCGATCAAGTGAAGAAAGGAGTTTCAAAATAGGAGGTGAATTTGAATTGATGCGTGCGCTCCTTTCACCCCACTTGACTGCCTCGGCCATCACGCGCTTTACATTACAGCGCTTTGCCAACTGGTAGGCGTGTAAGGTATCTTTGATGTTTTCCGGTTGCAATATGTTAAGCTTCAGCAGCTCTTCGGTGGGTGTTGTTGCCAGTTGCTCGTCCACATCGACGCCGAGAGCAGGCATCCGATGGCCGGATTGACATGAGATTGTTACCCCAACACTGCCAACCTTATCACTTTGTCAACCTCTTCCAGAAGAACGGCCGTTCCATATAGATCAACTTCCAAAATGCTCTTGTTAGGCTCCTGGCTGGGAGAAACACCGGCGGCGTTGACCATCATGGATATCTCGCCGTATTTTTTTGCTTCTGCAATCAGCTTTTTGATTGAGTCGCAGGAAGAAAGATCCATTTCCAATGCGACAACATCAAAACCAGCATCATTCATGATTTTGGCAACTGCCTGGGCGTTTTCCCGCTTCTTGTCACCAATAACAATCTTTTTGCCGTAGCCCATTCTTCTGGCGATTGCCATGCCGATCTGGCCAGCTCCGGTCAAGATCATGACGTCTTTATTCGCACCATTCATTATTATTTGCCTGCCTTGTCTATTTGTAGGGCGCTAAATTAATGGGACGGGTTGCAACATTTTTATTTAAGTACATTTTTCAGGGAAAAACCATTGCTACAATTTGCAGAACGATCGATAGGTTGTCCCGCTTTTCTTCAAGTATTTAAATGCCTAGCGACAAATGACTATCCAGTGGGTGAAAAATTTGAGGTATGGAACGATTGTTGGCAGGATTGGCATTATTCTTCTTGTTACCGGGATTGTTATTGCTTTGGTTAGTAAATTCAGGCATATCAATCGTTTAAGCAGCAGCATGGTAACCTATATTTGGGTAGGATTAATAATTGTGGGGGCTATTTTGTCAATTGTTTTTGTTATTGAATTTGCGTTAAAAGAGCGAAAGCACCACGGCGCTCAGCACGTTTAAATAATTTGCCTGAAAGAGTTAGCTAAGGCATGAAATATGAGAAAGCGCATGGTAACGATAGGTGTAGTTTTATTAATCATAGGAATTGCATTTCTTGCGTCCGGAGTAATTGGTCTTCGAGGATCCACAAATACAATAAAAGTTTTTAACCAGTCCAATCCTGGCGAATACGTGTCCAGCGAGATTCTCTTGAACTCATCTTCATCGATCATTGTAAGATCTCCTCCGACAGTTGGAGCATTAGTTCCTGCTCAAGACATAAATTTGGTTAATTCAACCAATCTCAGCTCTTATGCTCTATCTAGCAACTCATCTGTGGCTGGCACCGAAGCCTACACTTCAATCACAGGCAATTATTATTACGTGATCTTTTCCTCTACTCAACCCAACACAATATTAGCAATTACCAAGGGATCACTTGGAACAACAGCTGCATTAGGGTTGCTAACGCTTGCAGGCATTGTCTTCATCATTATTGGAATTATTCTTGCAATTCTAGGAGCATTCCGAAAACCCAAGAACCAACGGAAAAAAGATGAATACGAATACAAATATCCTGAGCCAGTTAAAACATAAATCAATTTTAGCGCGCTGGCTTGCCCCTTAATTAAATGCTTATTTTCAGAAGGGGTCTGATATCAAATGAGTATTCTTCAGACAGTAGTGTCACCGGCTTACTTCAACACTTGATATCAGAACAAAGCAACGCATGAGCAGTTTGTCAATTAGTCGAAGGCATTAGAGAATGCTTTAATGCCTTTGCCTTTCTTCTGCGAGTGTACACGACCAATGCCCCCGTTACCGTGACTGCCACCGCGACTACGGCGACCAAGTAAATGGCAAGAGTTGTGATTGGAAAAGTTGTGGATGATGGAGTGATCGTGGCAATAGGTCCGAGGGACGTTTGCTCCCACCATGCGCCATTCGCTGTCGGGTTGACTGTTTCAACTGCTTGAGACATCTCTTGTTGGCTAAGTCCACCAGAAGTATAAGGAACAGTAATCGTCTGGTTTGTCTGCAGCGAGACAGTGCTGTTGCTTGTGACGTCTTGAACCTCAACCAAGCCCTCAATTACCATCACATTAGCAGTGCCATTCCCATATGCTGCCGCAGTCAATTCAGTTCCGCGGATCCCAGCAACAGCTGTATCACCAATATCAGCTTCAAAATCATCGGATCCACCAGTCGCGCTTTGGACGCTTGCCCAAAGAATACCGAGCAGGATCTGAAGGCGGTGATGGTGATGAGGGTCTATATAAGTAATATTTGTATTCTCACCTAACAGGATTTTACCTAAGATTTGGCTGCCACTTGAGAATTGGACTAACAACAGACCATCCGACCCCGTCATAACCGAGTCCCCTGAACTTATAGTGTCAGAGGAAACTAAAGGTCGCCAATTGCTCCCATCAGTAGTTATCTCCACTGTCCCAGACATCCCCACAATGGTAACAGGAATCTCCGCGGCATGAACGGCGGGAACAAATGCTGGAATGAAGGTAAATGCCGCCGCCACTATGATAGCTGTCAAAACCAACGCCGCACAGCCGCAGCGCCAGCTAAACCCTCTACCCAAATTGTTTGCTTCCCACCAACAACTCGCCGCTTCTTTCATATAAAACCTTGGTATACATGTGCCTAATGAATCGGAATGAACGCAGAGTTGCGCAACCAGACAACTCAAAGTTGGCATGCTGGCTTGTCTAGTAATTAAACGCTGATTTTGCGCCCCGCTTTGTCCATAAATTATATGTTAAAGCAATCATGGCAATGGTTCTCAAGGAAAATAAATAGTATGCAAGACATCTCTAACAAGGCAACAGATAAAGAAGCTTCAAACCGTCGTTTAACCCGTCGTTACAACATTCTAAAAAATGGGGGCAGGTCGTACCGGGCTTATCCTCTACACTGTATGAGCCCCTATGCTAAGACTTACCGAATAAGGCTATTTCCTAATTCTAGACCGTGGTTTTCTTGATATCCTTAGGCAAAAAGCGGTCTCTTCTGCGAGTTTCAATTTTTTATGGATAACTATAACTGTCGCAATAGCAATCACTGACAAAACTTTAGCTAAGACAAATATAGTTAGGAAACTCCCTGTCTCCAGTTCTTGTTTCTGTGTTATCCTTGAAAGTTCCTGTGGGATCTCAGTTGAAGGCATCTCAAGGGCTAAGAAGACTGACTCGGATGGTTGTTTAGGAAACGTTTAAGTGAGCTGTAAACAGTACTGTTTACGGCGACCTATTTGGCTCAAGTACAACTACGTCTTCCACAAAAAACCCTCGATGAAATAGATAGATGGGTAGCGGAAGGCCGCTTCAAAAACCGAAGCGACGCCATAAAATCAATCATTACCTACTACCAAGAACGCGAAAAAACATGCAACTTCTTCAACACACTCATGGAACGAAGCGAAGAAGCAAAACAGCACCCAGAATCCCTCATTCCTATAGAGGAACTAGAGTGACTTTCAAAGTACTTCTGCACCCCAAAGCAGTAAAAGAACTCCAAAAAACTGAAAAACACATCCGAACCAGAATAATCGAGAGCGCAAAGCAACTGCGTGAAAATCCCGACAAACTTGGAAAACCCCTAAGACAATCAGATTTCTGGAGTCTACGAGTAGGCGACTACCGCGTCATCTATGAAATAGACCAAAACAAAAACCAAGTAGTCATTCTTTTTGTCGGCCATAGAAGCAAAGTGTACGATGACTTTTCAAAAATGCTCTAACTTTTAGAAAAATATCTGGAGGCCCCTTGTCCCCGAAATTAACCTGCTGCTTCCAATCGTCAAGCAGTATGGTTTGCTTCAACCATTATTTTGCTTTTTATCTAAATGTGTTATGGAAAAGCAGTAAATAGTCAACTATACGCTTTGCTAAAGTCTTCGTTGTCTGACTCTATTGCTTTTTTTCTTCAAGGGCTTTTTGGTCGAGGTAGTATTTTCCGTTGACTTCTACGAAGATTTTTGTTTGTTCTTTACGTCTTTCCATGATTCTTACAAATATTCGTGACAAACCCAGTTCTTTAGCTGTCAGGGCGGTTTGGGGGCTTATGGCTCCTTTCTCTTGGAATTTTTGGATAATTTCCTGGATTTTCTCATCTCTCCAGCCTTGCGGCTCTGTTGGTTCTTGTTGGCTTGGTGGAGGAGGGGGTGTTGGGGCAAGTATCGGCGTAGTTTGTGCTGGGGCTTGGGTTTGTTGTGTTTCTGTGGCTACACTGAAAGTTGCTTTGCCTTCGTTGTCAGGGCCACTTCCACTGCTGTCTACTTTCGGTGCTTCAGAGGGTGCTGGGTTCAGTTTTATGACAACTTCAGTTTTGTTTTTCACTGAAACAGAAATCGGCATTGAAGCAATGTATCCTGTAGCACTGGCTTTAATTGAGTAATCGCCATCTTTGAAGTCTTTGAAAACAGTTTGTCCCTTGTTGTTGGTTGTGCCTGACAGATCTTGTGGACCGCTGGCAGATAACAGTTGCTCCAGTTATCGGCGATTGTGTTTGAGAGTCTTGCACTTTCACTGTGAATTTGCGTTGGCGACTGAGCCATATTAGGATTATGATGATTAGCAATATAATGATTATGATTACTATGATCCAGATAATTGGGCTGAAACCGGGTGAACCTGAATTTGGGGTAGAGGAAGCAGACAAAGTTGGATTAGTAGTAGTAGACGTAGATGGAGTAGTGGAAGCAGAGGTGCTGGAGGAATCTGATATTACTGAGACAGTGTTTAATGCTTGATTGGTTACGAAGACCTCGCCCTTATCAGAATCGTAGGCTAAAAAGAAAGGGCTGGCAAAATGGTTGATTAAGGGCAAATTCACGGTTTCGACTACGGTGTTTGTGCTGTCAGAAATGATCGAGAGATCGTTAGTGCCAAAATTGGCTACAAACATCTCTCCCCTGACAGCATCATAAGCTAAACCGTCAGGACTAACTGCGTGGTTAAGGTTCAAATCCACGGTTGTAACGACGGCGTTTGTACTGTCAGATATGACGTAGACGAGGTTATCAGAATCGGTTACGAAGATTTCGCTTTTAGCAGGATCATAAGCTACATAATTGGGGCCGTTTCCCTCGGGTAAGTTTATTGTTTCAACTACGGCGTGAGTGCTATCTGATATTACAGAGATCGAATTGCCGTTCCCGTTGGTTACAAAGATCTCACCCTTAGCAGAATCGTAAGCTGCGCCTTTGGGATTGGCTCCGACCGGTATGGTTGCAAACATAGTGTTAGTGCTATCTGATATTACAGAAACGGTAGCGTCGCCGCCATTACATACATATATCTCACCTTTGGCAGAATCATAAGCTTCACCATTAGGATAGCTACCAACTGTAACGCTTGTAACTATGGCGTTGGTGGTGTCTGAAATTACAAATACGTTAGTACCTCCATAGGCAGTAACGAAAATTTCCCCCTTGCTAGAATCATAAACCACATTTCCAGTATTAGTGCCCATTTCAATGCTAGCAACTACTTTGTTATTGCTATCCGATATTACTGAGAGCGTATTCGCGCCAGCACTGGCGACAAAGATTTCGCCTTTCGCAGAATCATAAGCTATACCCAGCGGAGCAGCTCCTACCGTTATTGTGTCAGTTACTCCAGCAGCTTGAACTACACAAAAAGTTGATAGAGCAAAAATTACTATGAATATTAAACTTAAAAACTTCCAAACTTTAATTTTCGTAGACCTTTCCCTTCCTTTCCTTCTGAATCGGGTAGCTTCAAAATAGATTTAAGGCTTTCGCTTGCTCGCTCGGGGTACCCGTCGATGAGTAGATTCTGTATGAGATATCTACAAGTTGACATTTGCCTGCAACCATAATGTCCATAATTGGGTCTTAGTTGGAAATTTCCTCCGAAATATTTGTCCTTGATTTTTTATGAATTGTCATTCCGTTTATCCAACACTTTTGAGATTACGTATTTGGTGATTCTATCACTTTTGTCGGCGAATTTGCTGGTGGAATTTTTTCGCTAATATGTGGCAAAATTAATGAAGGGACGCGGAACCGAGAACACCTAAACAATTATTCTGCTGTTTACCAAAAAACATACTGTAAGCAAGGAAGGACCCAAACAATAAATCTGGGCTTTTGAGTTGAGGTTCAATTCCCTTCCCCGTTTTGGGTTCAAAGAAATTGTTTAACGTCAACTTACCTTGATTACTCTAATTATCGATGAATGAGCTCAAAATATCGTTAACTGGTAAAATGAGGCTGGGAAAGGGATCTCAGCACTTTTTTACCAGTAAAACGATGATACGAATGAGCGGTACCGGGCTTAACCCCAACGGATATGAGTCTTTTTGCTTTTCAGCTGAAAAGGGATTCTATCACCAATTTACCAGTAAAAATGAAATCGCCTTTATCGGGCATTCTGGTCTAGTTCTTTTGCCAGCTCCTCCAGAAGGGTCTTTTGACGTTGAGTTACCTTTCTAGGGACAACCACATTCACGCGGACGCGCAAATCACCTCTGCCATATCCACCCATTCTCGGCATGCCTCTGCCTCTAACCCTCAGAATCTGTCCAGGCTGTGTTCCAGGATGAATTTTCAGTTCAGCCTTTCCTTCGATTGCCGGTATGGTGACTTCCGCGCCTAATGTAGCTTGAGGGATGCTAATGTATAGATTGTATAAGAGATCGTCGCCATCTCTTTTGAAGTATTGATGAGGCATAATGTGAATCATTATGTATAAATCTCCGGAGGTTCCTCCGTCCTGGGCTGCGTCTCCTTGTCCTTCAAGCCTTAGCTGGTATCCTTCAGATATGCCAAGTGGTATTTTTACCGTAATCTTTCGCTCCCTTTTTACAAGTCCTTTTTGGGATCTCTCAATTCTTGGGACCTCAATTTCCTTTTCAACGCCGCGTGTTGCTTCCTCAAGGGTTATGTAAACTTCGTAGCCCAAGTCTCTGCCACGGATGGTTCTTTTTCTTTCTACAAAGTCTTGACCATCAAAGAAAACACTAAAAAGATCCCCAAAGCCAGAGCTGACGCCCATGTCGCGAAATATCGAGTCAAAGTCAGTCCCTCGGAAAATGTCCTCTCGACTATATCTTTGATCAAATCCAGTGCTACCTAAATTGTCAAACTGTTTTCGTTTCTCATCATCTGACAGCACTGCATAGGCTTCAGATATCTCTTTGAACTTCTCTTCAGCTCCCGGAGACTTGTTTCTGTCAGGATGATATTGCATGGCTAGTTTCCTGTAGGCGTCTTTTATCGCGTCTTTGGACGAGCCATTTGGAATTCCTAGTATCTCGTAGTAACTCTTTTTTTCAGCCATTAATTCTTCCTTCGTATCTTATGCTGGCAAGTGTGTTTGCTCTAAAGAGATTAGTTCAGCGCCCTACAAATAATCTACTGAGTAATTCGCGATTTTAAACTCTGTGTGCGCGCTTGGTTACAATGTGACAAGTGTTAACCAAAGATTGGTAGGGGATCATAGCCCAAATTTAACAGTAAAAAGATGCTAAGAAGAGCGGTACCGGACTCAGCCCACAAATGCAAGACATTATGCTTTTGGCTTGCCTTCTAAGTATTATCTCATTACCCTCCCTGCAGAGCGCACATAATGTCGTAATTTATGCCCAATATTGCAAAATAACCTCAAATTATAGGTATTTTGGTGCCGAGGGCAGGGTTTGAACATGCGACGACTCGGTCTTCAGCCGAGCGCTCTCCCAGGCTGAGCTACCTCGGCACACATTGGTTGATTTCAGAGATTTTTTAGGAGAGGCTATTAAGTTTGTGTCACAGACCCTTATTTACGTTTTCATACCAACTTTGGAACGTTTTTTTATCAAGAGGTTCAAATCAAACCCTCATCCTCAGTGGCTTTTAGATTGGTGCAAGCGCTGCCTCAACTAAGTAGGCCTTTAGATCAGGCATTTTCTGTTGCAACTGCGCCACAACTATTTTTGGAACGGTTACTCGACCGTCCAGAACATCTTACCTACGAAACTTTCACTAAAACCAATATTGAATATGTTTAAAGTAATCATCAATGCTTGAGAAGGTAAGAGTTTGGATTCCCAACGAATTATTTTTGGTATTTGCAAACGATTCTGGTTTTGTAACTGTACTTGAAATGTACCTTACGAGTCAAGGGCAAACTGATCTGCCTAAGCATAAACTTTTGGAATTTTTCTGTACGTTTCCATTCTTTTTAATACGTTCCCATACGTTTCTGTTCTTTTCTAACCTTTTCCATACTTTTCTGTACGTGACCTGCAAACGAAACAAACCCTAAATCAAAAAAGCAACCCAAAACACAAAGATAAAAAATTGGGGCGAAAAACACATCAAGACTTCTTCACAGAGATTAGACGCAAAGTGTTTTATGCGTCCAAACAATCTCTTGCCCGAGAATAACCATACAAATTGAGACTTAATGAAGGATACCTACGAAGTGACTAAGAAAATAACCAACCAAACCACTGCCTAAAAGACAAAGCAACATCAAGAATCCTTCTTGAGCGGGTGATAACTCTAAAGTTAGCTTCTTTTTTGAACTCATATTTTTTACCGTTACTATGTTTGTTTTAGTTGGGGGAAAGGTTTTATGAAGGGAGAGTACGTAGTTTCAATTCACAGGTGTCACGGGCCGTTAGTCTAGCTGGCTAGGACGTCGCCCTCACGCGGCGAAGATCACCGGTTCAAATCCGGTACGGCCCACCAACAACCCAAATAATATTTGACAATCCTTTAGTTCCATTGGCAAAAGCCACCTTTAAAATCGTTTAAGGGAAGAAGTATTCGAAATTTTACCCCAGCCCACCCATAAGAAATTTGAACACTTCTTTCTCTCTGCCTAATATAGAAGCTCTAACTGAAAAGTTGGTTATTTGCAGAAAATAATTTAGTTAGCAAGAATCTCTTATTTGTTATTGTTAGAAGACTACCACAAGAACTTATTACTTTATACAGAAAATATAGGGTTAATGTCTTTTCTTAAGTCTTTTGACTGGAGGGTTCACGCCTATAATAAAAAGTCAAAGTGCTAATTTAAAAATCAACAAAGAAAAAATAAAAAGTTACAAGCAAAAGTCCAAATCACTTCCCATTGTTAAGTGCAGTTGCGGAACAAAAATCTTAGTTGTTCCCGATTTAGCTGCAATGAATAGAGCAGTAAAAAATCATCTATTCAAGCACAGAAGTGCTAATGAGTCATTCTTAGCTCAACAAATTTTAATGCTAGCTACAAAACAAGTGCTCCACTAAGTTACAAAATAATATTGCCTGCAATTAAATGTGCAAGGTCCTTTGCAGTTTAATGGTATTAATATCCTTTTTCTTAAATTTTCCTTTAAGCTTGTAGTAAAAAGGTTTGCCACCGGTTAATAGGGCACCAAACAAGCTTGCAACTTCGAGACCACAGTAGATCACCATCGCTAATAATACTCCATAACCTTTCTCACCTGCATGTCGCAATTCAAATACATATAATAAGCTTCATTAACAAAAATTTTTACAAACCCTAATTAGCAAATGTTTAATGCTTATTACTTTGAAAAACAATATTATTCTGGATATTTATGCATAAAAAAGCTGTTTTTGCACTTGCAGCCGTGTTTCTGGTTATAGCTTTAGTTATACCGCCTGCACTCATTATCATTCAGACAAACAATAGTATTTACAAGTACATTGAGCCTTTTATAACTCCAACCCAGGGATCCACCAACGTAACAATTACAGTTACCTCACAGCAACGTGACAGTTTCAATATGGCAGTTATTCTTGCTGCAATAATCGAAGTGATTTTCATAGTTCTGTTTGTAGTGACAATGTGGTTCGGAATAAACCATACCCACCCCGATCATAAATCCAGAGAACCAAAATAAGAAGACACTGAATTAATTAATGACCAAAACACTAAATCTTCATTTTTTTTAATAAAAAATGTCTGATAGACCGTTAATCGGCCTTAAGAAATCTATTGGATTTAGATTTGAATCTGAAACATTTTAAAAGAAGAATAGTGAACTTTAATGCGCAATATATGCAACACAGAAATTTTGCTGCTGTGACCGCACAACCACAAATTTTTAAAAGCAGTTTACAATCAATTGTTCTAAGCACAGTTATTTTCTTTTAGGAGGTGCAATTTATGCCTGAAACATCAATAAATATAACTGAAAAATTACAAAAAATCGGTCAAACCGCTCAAGAATACAAAGATGCCATTGTCAATCAATTCAAGGACATGGAAGTAGACGTAAAAGATTGGAACTTTTCAGTTGGAAAAGCCGAAAAAGAATATACAGTTGAAGTTAACCTTAAACTCGGCATCCGCCCAAAAAAAGCTTAAGCAAACGTTCCAATAAATAATTGTCATAACCCCTTTTCTTTTTGTTGAAATGAATTTTTCTAATATCAAAATTAGTTCAAAGATTTAATACCGCAACAAATAAAAACTTGTCTTTGTATCCAGATGGCTACCTATAAGAGGAAATACACATGCCATCTGAAATTACTGATGTTGATAAGTTCGTGGCTATGAGCGCCAAAGCAAAATATTGTTCAGTGAAAAGACTCAAAGACACGGTTAAATTGAAGCTGCGTACACCAGGCCAACTTTTCACGCTGAAGATTGAGCCTTTAAGAGCAGACGAAATCATAAAGAAGCTTCAATGCGAAATTCAAGAAAGCGAAAAGTAATAATTCCTTAAACTTTTTATAGCTAATCTTTTAGCTAACTCTTTCATTTTCTTATCCTTTAGTTTTCTTTTTTAAAAAAATAGCTTCGTTAATGACAACTTTTAAGGGCACCGTCTAAACCGATAGATTATCCGTATACAAAAGCATCAACAAAAAAAAAAACCCTAAACATCATTTTCAGAAAAATTTTTGAGCCAAAAGAGCAAAAATCATCGAACTCGAACGAACCTTAAATATACGTGAAAAACAAAAACCAATTAAAAAAGGCACTCAACACATTTACTGATTTTTGGCTAAAGAAAACAGGATTCTGAGCCGTACGTAAACCAAAAAACTCAGTTGCACCTTTATTTAGCAATGAAATTCTTCTTCAAAGACTAAATATTGGCTGAATCGAGAGCTATTTATCATTTTTAATGTCCGCTTTTCTGGTTTTTGATTATGTAGCAGGACCTGTTTGTTGATTTCAACATTTATTGATTAGCATGACGGTGAAATATCCTCTGTTATCTTAGACTAAAGGCATTTCTTAGATTCTTACTATGCGAAAAATCGCCGAACATGCTTATTTTACATTTAAAAGTTAAAAGCTTACCGCATTTCAAAATAAAAATGACACGAATATGTAATTTCTACATGCCCCCTTGCCTTCAGACAAGCTACGAGGAGCGAATATAATTTTTTTTATCTGGTTAGAAAAGGAAAAGGGTATTTCAACAAGTTAGGTGCTATCGTTTCTGCAATAGATATAATTGGGGAAGCTGTTAACAGGCAACTAAGTAATATCCTTAGAGAGAATATGTTGAGGCTTGGAGAGGTTTAAAGTGAGTTTGGTTTATGCTATTGTATACCGTTCTCAAAATTTTTTTTATCTTTACTGTTGTTTCATTAATTTTTGCTTAAATTTTGTAAAAATGCAGGTTATATTTCATGAGTGTTGAGCGTAATCTGCTAATTTCGTTACTGAAATTAACCAAAGAAAGCGATATTTTAATTGAAGATGTTAAAACGGACTGTAAAATAGTATCAATAGTCATGGAGAAATTGCTAGTAAAACTTCAAAGCGAAGGACTCATTTATCTGAAATCAGACCGCGTTGAAGTTGACAAGGATATGAGGCTCAAATTAGCCGTTAAAGCCGCATCCTTAGGCTCCGACGTAGAACAAATAAGCAGCTTTCTTTGCTGGCAAGAATTTGAAGAAATAGCCGCTTTCGCTCTAAAAAACTATGGTTACATAGTGGCAAATAACGTCCGATTTAAACACGGTAATCGAAGATGGGAAATAGATGTCGTCGGCTTCAGGAAACCCTTAGTAATATGCATAGATTGCAAACATTGGCAGCATACGATTTCGCCTTCAGCGCTAAAGAAAATTGTTGATTCACAAGTTGAGCGAACAAAATCCTTCGCCGATTCGTTACCAAACCTCTCTCGAAAGGTAGAGTGCACGTGCTGGAATGAGGCAAAGTTTGTGCCAGTAATAGTATCTCTCATGCCAAGTGCATCCAAATTCTATGATAAAGTTCCAGTTGTACCCATTCTTCAAATGCAAGATTTTCTAAACCAATTGCCTCTCTATTCAAATTCCCTAAGATTTTTTTCGAAAACCTTCAACAAGTTAAGTAATAATTTTTAAAATTGATGCTTTAGAAAGTCTAAAAGCTGGGTAAAGGCTAAAAACGAACATTATTATTACGGCTGCAAAAAGCAAACCCGTTATTTCCAGAATGGTAAAGCTTGTAACTAACGGTTGCTGCATCAAAATAAGCAAAGTTATGATAGTACCGAGTGATATTCCGATACCGACGCTTGAAAGCAGAACAACTAAGCTTTGAATTGCAAAAATAAACATGATTATTTTTGGTTTTGCTCCAATAGCGCGTATTATTGCAAATTCTTGATGCTGTTCATCTACGGTAAGCATCATGTAACCCAATAGGCAAAGTGCTGCCGACACCAACGTAAAAATTGGCACAAGCATTATGGTTTGCCATGTTGAAACTAAGAAAGCGGTATTCTTTTCAACAACACTGTTAAGTGGAAAGACATTCAAATTTGGATCTATCGATTGAATTAAGGTCTTGATCTGCGCAATAGAAGCGGAGCTGTCGGTTGAATTATTTAATGTTAGCAGCAGCAAGTTAGGACTATCACCAGTAATATTCATTAATGATTGAATTGGAACGTAAACAACTAAACCGTTATTTATTGGATCAGTGCAAACCCCGACAATGTTAAAAGTATTATTTTGCAAAGCTATACTTTCATCCAAAGCATTGGATACTCCTATGCCTTTGCTAGGATCAACTGAATACATTGAATTAGCGATAGAGTCGCCGATAACAGCTTTCAAATCATCATTTTGTGTTAAAAAACGACCTTGAGTGAACCATGTTCCTACCAGTTTTTCTGGGTTAACTCCGATAACTATTGCATCAGCTTGTCGACTATCACCTACAGAATAAGTTGTTTGGGTAGTATAGTCAACAGTGAAATTAGAGACCTCTTGAACATTTTCGTTTAGAATCAAACGTGAATCAACTACCCTCACACTTGAAAGTGCACTTAACTGATTGATAACTGCATTTGGAATAGCGAAGTTAGAGTCTGAATAGTTAAAACTCCCTGTTTCAGTAGCTCCCGAAAACTTTGATAAAAGCAGCTTATACTGGTTACCCATACTGTTGTCTGCAATGGCTATTGAGTCTTTATTAATAGTGTTTTGAACCCACGATGCAGTGGTGTCGCGAGCAATTATGCCTCCGGCGACTGAAACCGTAAGCAAAATGAAGACTATTGAGAGCAAAATAACTATTCGAATGGTTGCCGATTGCCTACGAAACAGACTTCTTGAAGCAATTCTCCAAGTTAATCCTAATCGTGAGGCTGTCTTGGTTTTTTTATCAGAGCTTAAACCATAATATTTAACGGGTGAAAGGGCCTCTACAGGAGACATTTTGGTTGCTTTAAGGATAGGTTGAAGCCCAAAAACGATTGCAAGAACCAAAAAAACAACAAAAACAAGGGCGCAAACAGAAATTAGGCAGCTGATAAGAAGAAAAAACCAGATTAGCTACCACATAATCCATCAAAAAACCTATTGCTATGCCTAAAATGCATCCGGCAAAAGATGTTATTAATAGTTCAGTCATAAAGTATCCGCTGACAAGACTGTTTGGGCACCCTGCAGCCTTTATTAAGCCGAAATCACGGGTTCTTTGAGCCATCATCAAGAAAGCAATAAAAGCAGTTATAACAGCGCCAACTATAAAAATCAACACGCCAAGGAAAAGGATAAACTGAGAAAATACTATGCCTAAACCTTGAGTTAAGATTCCTGAGGAAGAGTTTATGCTATGGCCCAAGCGGTTGCTAAACAGCAAAAGAAAAAGGGTGGAAGCAACACTTAACGTTAAAGTGGCAATTGTTAGGCTTGTTTGAAATTTCCTGCGGAGTAAATCGTTGATAGGAAAACCAGAACTACTCATTTTCGCTCGCCAATCTACCCTCTTCAAGGCAAAAAACTTGGTCAGCTATAGCACGAATTTTTGTAGTCATGCGTTGAAACAATAACGGTTTTTCCTTGATCTTTTAATAATTGTAGCACTTGAACGATTTTTTGAGCCATTTTTGTCATCCAAATTCCCTGTTGGTTCATCTGCTAGAATCAGTTGGGGGTCATTCGCTAATGCCCTTGCAAACGCTACACGTTGCTGTTCGCCACCGCTAAGTTGCGAAGGAAAATGATTAGCCCGATGCTGCAAACCCATCATTTCCAGTAATTCATTTACGCGTTTTTCCATTTCCTGTTCAGGCTTCCGGGTCCACTCCATTGGGAAACGCAACATTTTCTGCCATCGTTAAAGTGGAAACCAAATTGTAGGCTTGAAAAACAAAACCGACATTAAGTGCATCGAAAATCTGGATAAGAAATCTTCATCTTTAAGTGTTAAATCCTGTCCTGCCACAAATATTTTACCGCTTGTTGGTCTATCAATTCCGCCAATTATGTTAAGAAGAGTGGTTTTTCCTGATCCAGACGGACCACAGAGAGCAATAAATTTAGCTTTGGGTATTGACAAATTTATGTCTTTTAAAACCTGGATTTTTTCGTCGCCCTATCAGGTAGGTTTTTTCCAAGGCTTCCGTAAAGACCATAATATCGTTGTTATTGATCACTTACCCTACTCTCCAATTTAACAAAATATCTTAACAATGAGTGATAATATATGTTGAGGTATATTCCTTGCTTGATTAACTGTAGGTTGTGTCGATGTTGAGGTTTCCTCTGTCCCGCTTGAGAATTCTGACCTTGTCTGGAAGCTTATTTTTTTCCCAATCAGTCCAGCTGATTTCTTTGAAAAGCCATCGTTTGCCCAAGTGCGCTGCCACTACGGCATGCTTGTGTGCGTTGTCTGAGGGGATAAACTGGTCGAGGAACCTGAATAGTTTGTCGATTTGTTGTCTGGGAAAGTAAGCGTAGTAGCTTGCGTTTTTTACTTCAAATGCGTAACTGTGTGCGCCTTTTCTAGCCATGATGTCTGGAAGGGGATTCAAGCTTGGGTTGCTTACTGGTACTCGCACGGCATTGTAACCTTTTTTCTGTAGCAACTTGACAAGTACAGTTTCGCTATAGAAGCCTCTTTTACGCCAGCGACGTAAGTCGTATTCTATCAAGTTCGGTAGTCAATAGTTTCTCCCCTGAATGTTTGCTGTTTTATTGAGCGCTTTAGAGATAAAAATTGTTGCTCTGGAGCACTAGAAAAAATGTGTTATGTTGATGCTTTTGTATACCGCCTAGTTAGCCAGTGTTAATAGTGAACACTGGTGATGATAAAAATTCAATACAATACCAACGTCACCAAAGTCACTGCATAACGTATGCGCCAACATTCACGCATCAGAAATATTGCCCATATAGGCTACTCTAAGCACATGAAAAGCAACCGATGAACCCAAAAGACCACAAAAAAGAGTCTCTTAGAGACACAATTTTCAAAGCCAAAGCGTGGTGCACGAACAAAATCCTGTTCAGAAGTAACCAGCCGTATACAGAAGCATCACCCAAACACATTTTTTCTTACATCAGCTCACAGGAATATACATCTTACACAAAGGCACACATTCACAGGCGCCGCTAAAAAGGAAACGACATTACTTAACTCCGAGCTTCTTAGCAAAATTTGAAAGACATAATCGTTGAGTACTTTCAAGTCCCCCAAAAAACAACGAGCCTATCTAATGCAAAGATCAGTTGAGAAGGGATAACTCAGGTTTCAAGGCCAAATGATTGAATATTTTCTTAACGGCCAGTTATATCGAAAAAATATTGATTTTAAAATTTTTGTGAAAAATCAGCAAAGTTTTCATAACCTCGTAAAAAAATGCGAAAAAGCTCGAAGCTAAGACGAAAAAATAGGGTTTTGCTTCGCATGGAGATTTTCGAGGGTACTTATATGAGGCCCCGACATTCCCCATGCCAGTGCTCTAAGCATAAGGTCAAAAAGCTTAAAATAAGTCGCTTTCACCTTTTAAACAACAAATTAAGCGTTTAAATTTTCGTTTCCATAGAAAAATATTGGCCAATTTTTCATTCACCACATTTCGCATAATAACAACCCTTAATAACCAAACTAATGGCAAAATAACCAATAATCACGGCTATTTCAATAAAATCGGCTTAACGATTAACCGTTATTATTAAGGTCAAAAATTAAGAAAATATTTGGGACTCACTAAGTAGACGTCTCAAGATTTTCAGATGCCTAACAGTTCTAAGCAAAGTTTTAGTACTCACTAATAAGCGTAGAAGAGTTTTCACGTTTCCAACTTTCAATTGGTAAATTTTAAAAGTCTCACACAAAGCCGTATGCAAGCGTTAATACAATCTGACAAATCTTTAGCCACTAAACAGGTGGGCTACAAGAAATTAAAACTAACCAGATTACTTGAAATTTTCATAACTAAGCTTTCAAAAAGTTTCTCAAAGAATTACCAAAAGGCAGAAAATCCGCAAAAACTCGGTGAGGCTCTGTTTTCTAACAATCAGATTAAAGCATACACCGATTTATCAGAAGGCGGTACGACAGATTGAACCATTCTTCTTGTTAAAGAAACTTCAATTTTTTCAATTGGACATTTCACCAGTCAAATTAATGGCTTGTTTACTGCCGGGAACGCAACGAATTTAGCCTCTAATCTGTTGCCCGCTAATTATTACATGCATTAAGCCTCCCTAACAAGCACTAAATCTAAGTCACCGCTTGATCTCAAAACTGTGTTGCGTGATTGTAGTGATGTTAGTATTGCATCATAATTAATCATCACGAGTGGCAATGATCATAGTTCAAGTTTTGGATACGCAGGAATACGCGAAAATACGCGTGGATACTTTCTAATACGCAACCTGCATTTACTGCAAAACCCAAAAACAAAAAGCAACTTAAACCACATTGTTCATAAATGGCAATTCCCGTGCTGTTGTTATTCTTGAGAGAAACAAAATATAACATAAAATTAACGCTAGGTCCGTCTTCAGTTCAGGTACTTTGTGTCTATCTTAATGCTAGCATTGGACCCCGTGAAATGTTACTTTTTGGTTTTAGTGCATGTTGAAAAATGTTCTGTGCAGACTTTTTTAAACTTTTCCAGACATTCCCAGACATTCCCAGACATTCCCAGACATTTTAAGACTTTTTTAAACTCAACCTGCAAACGAACAAAGCTCTGAATCAAGAAAGCAAACTAAAACAACAATTCACTGCAAAAACAATTCAGATTTATAATAAAATGATCATATTAGC
The DNA here is from genome assembly GCA_963750605.1 of Candidatus Bathyarchaeota archaeon. Lineage (GTDB taxonomy): Archaea > Thermoproteota > Bathyarchaeia > Bathyarchaeales > Bathycorpusculaceae > Bathycorpusculum. Next base: position 90,285 of record CAVVRN010000019.1, on the reverse strand, counting down.
AAAGCTAAATCTCTATTAGTTCAGGCACCTTTTTTTATTATAAATGCAGAGTATTGCCCTTCTCTAATTGGAATATCCAGATATCATTTAATTATATGTGCATGTCTGGTTACAACGACAAATAGGCTTAACATTAACACAATTTCAACTTCAAGGATAACTTGACAAATCTATCTGTATACAAAAGCATCAACCAAATTCAACCTTTGTGGGTTGCGTTGGTGGGTTTCTGTTATAAGCTATCAATGTGATCAGGATTGCCATTAGTACTATAACAATAGTAATTGCCATATACTCTGGAACCTGGTGGCGAAGGCGAGAGATTGATGGATTAAGAGTTGTTGTTGGCGTGTTTACTGGGCGCTTGAGAGTTCGGCACTGTTCAAAAATGGTAAAGTTCCGGTACCTAAATTGAAATCTTTTTATTATAAATTGTCAAATTAATTTTTTGTTGGTCAGTTGTTCCCCTCCTGTTTTTTGTTAAGTTATATTCCACCTTGCTCCAGAAAGTTTTACATTCAGTGAATCGCCGTAAATATCTTTCAAATATTGTTAGCACGTAATGCCCCTGTACCAGAACTCCGAATGAAATTTAGTGGCCGCATTATTTTCAAAATTGTTCTGCTACTTTCTAAATTGACAAAAGTGCCTGCAATTCCAATTTTTTTGACGACTTAAATTTTGAAAAATTCGAACAAGTGCGAAGCTTAAATATACATACCCACAAAGCCAAATTCTGAGGAATACAAAAGCCTTCAAAATCATAAACCCTTGCTACAAACCAAAACAAGCAGGCAAAAAGCATGAAACCAATGATAACGAGGCTAAAAAAGGGCATTTCTAAAGGGGGCGACGAGGTTTATTGGAGACAGAAGGTTAAATTTTGGCTTTTTCCAATTGATTTGCCTCATACAACGGCATTTATGGCTTTTTTGTAAAGCGAAAGCACTATAAAATGATTATTTTACACATTTAAACATCAAAATCCAATGCAAGTGCTAATTAGAAATTAAATGTTGCTTACAAATTATCCATTCCTCTGCATATTTTTGGTACTTCGGATACCGAAGAAAAGAGGAAAAGCCCGTTAAACAACTTAGAGAGGTCTCCACGGAACTTGAAGACTTAGAAACATTTTTCAACCATTTTACTCCTACACCAATGAGGAGAAACATACATGTCAAACTTTAAAGTTGTAAACAGAAGCTATAGCTTCACCACAAATGGCGAAATAGACTTTATTGATTTATCCGACAAAATCCAAGAAGAGGTTTCGCTCTCAGGCATCAAAAACGGTTTAGTCCACGTCTTTGCCCCTCACGCAACAGGCATCCTGATCTTAACAGAAAACGATGACGCCTTACTAGAGGACATCAAAGCGTTGCTTGAAGAACTTGCGCCAAAACAAAAGAGATACCAGCATCCATCTAATGCTCACTCACATTTGCGATCTATACTTCTTCCGCCAGATAAAACCCTGCCCGATAGTTGATGGCACAGTAACTTTTGGAACTTGGCAGTCACTGCTGTTTGTAGAAACCGATGTTTACCCGAGAAAAAGAACCATAATAATCCAAGTCATGGGCGAGGAATAAAAAACTAAAAAGAATCAAGTAAGTCTTTTTTTGTTAGGTGACTTAAATTTTTCATAGTTTTCTGTTTTTCGCTTCTCGTATCAACGAAAACATGCCTTATCAACATGCTATTTTAACTGTTTAATGGTAATCATGCAAGCTAGCAGTACGATATTTTAACTATTTATTGTAAAAAGTTACCATTCGAATAAATTTCGCTCATGTTTGATTAATTAGCGACTAGTCTGAGCACACAACAAAAGAATATTAACAGTTAAAAATCAAACAGTTAATCTGGCTTAAGCATATGATAGTGAATGATTCAATCGCCATCAAACTATCCTGCAAAAGAGTACTTGAGCTAAAAAACCGTATAAGAGAGTCAAGCTAATGAGGTAAATATTCCCGAATGCATCGCAAAAAGCTGTCAAATTAGCTTCTATTACCCAATTAAAAACTAATTTAATTCAATTTCTGAAGTCATAACTATAAAAAAGCCAAAGTTTGCCACCAACTTCTGCATTTAAAACAAGCAGTAGTAGAGCAATTAGCGTGTTTTAGGAAAAAAATAAAGTATGATTATATAAGCTTCGTCGTACTTCGAAGAAAATTAGCTTTTATGCTCTGTGCGAATCTGTCTTGCTGGCCCTCGTGAACGCATTCGAGCTTTTTTCTTTACATCAGCTCTCTCCGAGGGTTTCTCTGCAAATGCGTCAGGTTCAGTTTCCTCTATAGGCAAAGCGTCAACTGCATCTGGGAAATCTTCGTTTGTAGCTTGTTCAGCTCCAGCCTTAAGCATTGTTTCAATCGCTCTATCCACGTCGCCTGGCTCCACGTTAATGCCTAACGTTGCATCCATAAGCACAACTGTCTCGTAGCCAAGTTTACGTGCATCAAGAACCGTGTTTACAACGCAGTAATCCGTTGCTAACCCGCCAATAAAAAGCCGTTTTGCCTCACACATTTTTAATTCATGAGCGAAGCTTGTTCCATCAAAAACCGAGTAACTTTCATGTTCAGGATTAGTAGCCTTCGAAATAACCGCGATGACAGCTGGCAGTTTAAGGTCAGGGCTAAACTTTGCACCATTCGTATCTTGAACGCAATGAGGCGGCCATGGACCACCCTGAGCTTTAAACGAAACATGATTTGCTGGATGCCAATCTCTGGAAGCAAAAATATGCGCTTTTGCATCTTCAAAACGTTTTGCATATGCATTTAGAACGGGAATTATTTCGTCGCCGCCTTCAACGGGCAAGTGCTCCGCCTGGCAGGAAATCTTTTTGGATATCCGTTATCAAAAGGGCATCAGAACTTGTTATGTTATATTTTTTTTTCAAACATAGACACCTATTTACATTTTTCCTTTAAGAAATATTTAGAAATTAAGATAAAATAAGTAGTTACTATTGAATAAACTTTTTGAAACAGATTTCGATGGAAAAGTAATTAAGGATTTATGACTTTAATGAAATGGTGAAAGTCATGTCAGTTTTAGCCTATGTTCTTTTTAAAGTTGCTTCAGGAACAGAACGAGAAGTTGCTCAAAAAATGATTGAGTTTGAAGAGGTTATGGAGGCAGACGTAGTTTTCGGCGAGTACGATGTAATTGCAAGGATGACAACAACGGATTTGGAAAAGCTGCAAGACTTCGTTTCGGACAAAGTAAGAACAGTTCCGAACGTGCTTGTGACTTCAACCATGATAATTTCAAAAGAATACAAAGGAAAAACCTATCGACCAAAAAACAAGTAACTTTTAGTGTGTTTTGTTGATGCTTTTGTATACCGTTAAGGATAGGCTTATCTTTTAACCGCAGCAATAAAATACTAAGGCATCAAACATGCAAACAAAAACCAAGAACGACTCCATCTCAAGCAGAGAAATGCGTGCCCTAGAAGTCAACGCGGAATACTATGGCATAAGCCTGCTTCAATTGATGGAAAATGCTGGACGCAACATAGCCCAAGAAATCATTTCACGTTTCCCAAAGAAAAAGAAAGTTGCTATTTTCTGCGGTTTAGGCGGAAATGGCGGCGATGGCTTTGTAGCTGCTAGACATCTTTTAGCAGCAGGTTATCAGGTTACAGTTATTCTTGTTGGTAGAAGTCGCGACATTAACCATGAAGCTGCATTGAAAAACTGGTTGATTCTTCAGTCTTTGCAAGATAAAATTTCGTTGATTGAAGTAACTGATAGCTCCGTCATACCAAAAGTATCGGCTGATATAGTCATTGATGCTTTGCTTGGAACAGGAACTAAAGGGCAACTTAAGCCGCCAATATCCCAAGTGGTTGACTACATTAATTCTTTGAATGCCGTTCAAATTAGCGGTTGATGTTCCAACAGGCATAGATTCGGACACTGGCGAAGTTTTAGGCACAGCTGTAAAAGCTGATCTAACCGTAACGTTCCATAAAGGCAAAGATGGGGTTAAAAAAAGCAAAAAAATATGTTGGCGAACTTGTTGTGAAAGACATAGGTTTGCCAAAGGAAATAGAACAGTTTGCTGGTCCAGGCGATGTTTATCTTGCCAAAAAACCGCGCAATCCAACAGCTCATAAAGGCGATTTTGGGCGACTGCTAGTTATTGGCGGAAGTGAAGTTTATTCTGGAGCGCCTACCTTGGTTTCGCTTGGTGCCATGCGAACAGGAGTTGATCTTGTTTATCTTGCAGCTCCTGCTAAAACTGCTTATGCGATTTCTTCAATGTCTCCTGACTTGATTACGATAAAGCTTGATGGCGACAATTTGAAACCAAGCAACATGGAAACGCTAAAACCTTATTTGAATATGGTTGACGCAGTTGCGATGGGTCCAGGTTTGGGATTAAACCCTGAAACCGTAGATTTTGTCAAGTTATGCGTTGAAGAAGTTGAGAAGGCTGGTAAACCCCTGCTTTTGGATGCTGATGGACTTAAAGCGTTTGCGAAATTCAAAAGACCCTTGAAGGTGCCACTGGTTTTGACACCTCATGCAGGCGAATACACAATTCTTACGGGCGAAAGCTTTACCTGAAAACCAAGAAGAACGTGTCTTGGCAATACAGAAAACCGCAAAAAAACTCAACGCTGTTGTTCTTGTAAAGGGCAAAGTTGACATTATATGCGATTCTGAAAAAGTTAAAGTTGAATTTCACGGGAAACGCAGGCATGACTGTTGGGGGAACAGGCGATGTTCTCAGCGGCATTGTTGGCGGTTTGATGGCTCAGCATGTTGATCCGTTTGAAGCGGCTGTGGCTGGAGCGTTTGTTAATGGTGCTGCAGGCGATTTTGTTGCAGATGAAATTGGTTTTCACATGGTAGCTACGGATATTATTGATTGGATTCCTCAAGTTTTGGATGATCCGATGAGTCATTTGAAGGTGCGCAAATCAAGTGGAAGATAACTGCCGAACCTAAGCTCCAGATTTCCTGTTACGAATTACCATTTATCATGCAGCTCAAGATGACCCGAAAAAAAACACTGCCTTAAGGCTGAAACGTCGTGGATTTGCCAGGATAGTTACCAAGACACGGTTTTTGCCAAAACGAGCCATCGTGTTAAATCCTTTTGGCGAAATTGCTTTTTCACCAGCAGATAGAGAACGAATTGAGCAGTTTGGGTTGGCTGCGCTGGATTGCAGTTGGGAACATGCACAAAAAGTTATGGGGAACATGTTAAAGGAACCAGCCGTTGTCTTCCCATTTTGATTGCGGGTAACCCCGTTAATTATGGAAAACTTACCAAGTTAACTACTGCTGAAGCCATCGCTGCAGCATTATATATTGCAGGTTTCAAAAAAGAAGCAGAGGAGCTTTTGTCAATTTTTACTTGGGGACACACGTTTTTTGAGTTAAACGCGATGCTGCTTGACAATTACGTTAATGGCAAAAGATAGCACTGAAATCGTGGAAATGCAAACGAAGCTTTTGAAAGGCAAAAAAAATAGTTAGAACTGTGTTTTGTTGATGCTTTTGTATACAGGACCATGAAAGGCTTATAGCAAACCATGGCAAAATTGATTAAAGGCACCATGGGATGATGGGTAGAAGCTTGGAATACATAACTGATTTCTATTTATTCTTAGCTTCAGTTATGCTTATTTCACTCTCAGGCGTTCTAATGCCTGGACCATTGTTTGCAGTTACAATCAAGAAGGCAGCAAAAAGCAAATCTGCAGGCGCCTTAATCGCTGTTGGCCATGGCATAGTAGAGTTTCCACTGATGGTTCTAATTTTCTTTGTACTAAGCCAATTTACTATTCCAAGTATTGTTCAGGTTTCCGTGGGATTAGTCGGTGGCTTCTTGATGGTTTTTATGGGCATTCAAACATTTAGAAACAGACATAAAAATGAAGAAGCACTAGTAAGTTTGAAGCGGGATTCTGTTCTTGCAGGAGTTTACACGACAGCAGTTAATGCAGGTTTTATTTTGTGGTGGTTAACCATTGGAACAACATTGATTCTTAATGCTCAACTGTTTGGGTTTGTTGGCTTTTCTGTGTTTGCCGGAGTTCATTGGCTCTGCGATTTCTCATGGTACACTGTTAGCGGCATTGTGATTTTTAAATCCCAACGGTTTTGGAGTGAAGCGTGTAAGAATGGGAATTACGCTTTTTTGTGTTGCCGTTTTCATTGGTTTTGGAGCTTACTTTATGGGTTCAGCCTTATGGTCTTTGATTAGTACAGTTATATAGAAAAGATGAGTGAGTAGTATTCATGGAATTTCAAGTTGGAAAAGCAACTCTTGAATTAATCAAAGGCGATATTACGGACATCGAAGCAGACGCAATTGTTAATGCTGCAAATTCGTCTCTTATGGGCGGCGGCGGAGTGGATGGAGCAATTCACAGTAAAGGTGGACCCAAAATTCTTGAAGAATGCAAACGAATAAGAGCAACAGAGTGGCCTGATGGTTTGCCAACTGGAAAAGCAGTTATTACTTCAGGCGGCAACTTAAAAGCAAATATGTTATTCATACAGTTGGGCCTGTTTGGCTTGGAGGATTCCATGTTGAAGCGAACTTTTAAAACAAGCATACAGGAACTCGCTTAAACTTGCAGTTAGCAAGGGGACTTAAAACAATTGCGTTTCCATCAATTAGCACTGGAGCTTATGGTTATCCTGTTGAAGAAGCCAGCCAAATAGCGATTAAGACAGTAAAAGATTTTTTGGAAAAAGAAGATAAGCTTGAAAAAGTTGTTTTCGTTTTGTTTTCTGAGGCTAATTTTAAAGTTTATCTGGAAACGGCAAAATCAATTTTGTCCTAAGGTACCTTTCCGTTACTTAGGAGTTACTTTCTCAACTTCCATAATCGCTGCCACGGGGATATCGAGTTACTGTTGCACAGTTTCGAACACAAACTGTTGATCCGTTAGAGGAGTAAGCTTTCTTTTCATTACTTTAAGCAAGTTTTGATGACGTGCATCTAATTTTTGGGTTTACTTGTTTTTCAAAACTGGTCTATATATCGAAAACCGATATAAGAGTTATATATTAAACATTACGATAGTTACTGTAGTCAAGCCGAACACAACAACACAATTGGTGATGAAAAAATGAAGCAACTATCAAAAACCGAAACTACTACACGATTACAATTAGCCACAAACAATCGAACCAAAAATATTTTGAAACAGAAGTAATTGAGGCAATTGATGACATCTTAACAATCCTTGGAACTTCTAACAAACATGCAGTATATAGCCACCTTGAAAATCATTATGGATTAAATAAAAACGAGATTCTACATAAAATCGAAGCTTTCGCCTATGCAATTGAACAAACCTTGGATTGGCTGCAAAACTAATAGAAATAAAGTAATGAAGAAACTTCACACTAAATTCAAAAACGCTTATACTCCATAAAAGCGGAAGCAAATTTTTGCGAGTTTATTTTTAACTTGCAGACCCACTTGCAGTCTCAGTTATAATTTTATCTCTTTAAAAAGATCGATACTGAAGAATTAAACTATCATTAAAGTCAAAGTTGACTTGATGCTGCTCAAGATTCTTTATTCTGTTTAAACACTACTTTCCCGAAGATGATCCAAAGATTCACCGCTAACTTTTGCAATAATATCGTACGCTCCATGAGAAAGATAAACTTCTTTAACTCCTTCAACCTTCCTCAAATCTTCTAATGCACTTTTGCTTGAATCAGGTTCAGTAGTTATAAAAACAAAAGCATTTCTTTTGTGTCGCCTGAACTTTCTCCTTTCAGATGAAAGTCAGCGCTTATGTGGAGCACTTAGATTCGCAAAAACATTTTCCAAACAATCCACCTCTATAACTACGTAAATTCTCGGAGCAGCAGCTATTAAACTGTGTTGCCGTCTATGCTACAACAACAAATCAATATTAATTTACAAACGCAGTCATAACATGCAGCTGAAGAAGCTGGGGCTTGGCAAACACCAGCTTTTTTCGCGAAAGCACAAAGGAAAGCAAACCGTCCATTCGCAATTAATTTTAGGCCATCACAAAGAAAAGAATGAATGGCTTAACTTGTGCCTTCTAAGCCAAACCCGAAATAAACTATTTTTACCCATTTGTGGTTTTTAATTGAATCAGTGAGTACACATCGTATTTGGTGCCTATGATTTTTCTTCCATCCAAATAACCTAGCTCAATCAGAAAGCCTAAGCCTACAACGTTGCCGCCTAATTTCTCAACCAATTCAATGTTGGCTTTTACGGTTCCGCCAGTTGCAAGCAAATCGTCAATTATCAAAATGTTCTGCACCTTTTTCGATGGCATCTTCATGAATCTCGATTGTGTCGCATTCGTATTCTTTCTTGTATGTTAGATTCACACATTTGGAAGGTAATTTGCCTTTTTTCCGTACTGGAACAAACCCGACGCCTAATTCGTAAGCTAAAGCAGCACCAATTATGAATCCTCTGGCTTCGTTTGAAACAATTGCATCGATTTTTTTTCCTCTGTAATGGTCAGCTAATTGTTTGATGGCATTCATGGAAGCAGATCGTTGTCTTTCAAAAGTGGGGTGATATCCCAGAAAACCACGCCTTTGAACTCGGGGATTCTTCGAACTTTTGATTTAAGATCTAATTGTTTTGTCAGTTTTGCTCATTTTGTTTTTCTCCTTAAACAAATGCTCCTTTTAATGCTTGGTTACATTTGCAAGCTGCATTCACTGGGCAGTTTTAGCGACGGTTTCAGCGATTATGCGTTTAACGTTTTCAATGTTTGATTTCATTGTTGCAAGGATATCGTCAACGCAGACTACATGATCTTTCCACACGTCGTAGTCCGTGACTGTTGATATTGACGCATAACATATTTCTGCTTCTCTTGCTAAAACGCATTCAGGAACAAGCGTCATACCAACCACGTCTGCGCCCCATTGACGATACATTTTGGATTCTGCTTTACTTGAAAAGCGTGGTCCTTCAATGCAAACGTAAGTTCCTGTTTCATGCATTTTGATGCCCATGTCTTTTGCAACTGAGATTATGGTTTTTCTTAGTTCAGGGCACATGGGTTCAGCAACAGATATGTGGCAAACTTTATTTTCAGTGTAAAATGATTGTTCTCGCCTTGTGGTTCGGTCGATGAATTGGTCAACAAAAACGATTTCGCCTGGATGATACTCTTCTCGTAATGAACCAACAGTTGAAGGCGCAAGAATACGTTTTACTCCAAGTCTCTTTAAAGCAAAAATGTTTGCCCTAACATTAATGTCGGTTGGTCGAATAGTGTGTTTTTTTCCGTGTCTGGGCAGAAAAGCCACAGTATTTACCAGCCAAGCTCACCAACAGTTATAGTGTCCGAAGGTTTGCCATATGGGTTTCCATCGTTACTTCTTGAACATTTTTGAGCAGTTTAGGGTCATAGAGACCTGTTCCACCGATTACTCCAAATTCAGCTTGCATGCCATTACTTCAAACGCTCAGCTTATAAAAATAGCGACAACGAATGCTCAGTCGGCTTTATCTTAGATAGCATGATGCTTTTTTAGCTGCCTTACGATATATGAACAAGAAGAATTTTTTCGAGCTGCGACTACGTATAGTAGATTAACAGGTAAAAAGAATAGATGAAAATGCACCGCGTTCAATGCACTTTTTCAATAGACATTGCAAAATGTAGACGTTAATTTAGAAAGCTTTCTCCGATGATGGTTGACTTGAAGATTCGGTTTGTTGTTTGTCCGTTTCTTATAACTGTGAAATTTAGCAGTTTGTCCGGGTAGCGTATGTTGTTCAAGATATGATAGGAAGTCGTCGGTGTTGGTTATTCTTGCTCCGTTGATGGCTATTATTATGTCGCCGCCGATGATTACGGTTGAGCCTAAGATTGTTGTCTTGAGTTGTGCCGCCTTTGAGTCCGTTCTGTGTGGAAACGCTTTCAACGAGCAATCCGTAAGTGATGCTGGTTCCCATGGCTTGGGCAATCTGGTAGTTCATGTCTGTTCCTGTGGCGTTGATGGATGGATGCTGATTGTATGAGCCTGAAGATACCAGCGAAGCTGAGTTCACGTGTTATAGTGTCTGAGGGAATTGCAAAGCCTAAGCCCTTGAGAGTTGCTGATGGCGGCAGTAGTTATGCCAACGACGTCGCCTGCATAAGTTAAGAAGTGGACCGCCTGAGTTGCCTGGGTTTATGGCTGTGCTTGTTTGAATGATATCAGCGATTGTTTGGACCCGTCTTTGGCTTGAGCTTGATTCTTCAGTGATTGTTCTTCCTAATGCGCTGATTACGCCCGTGTTAATGTTCCTGATAAGCCATAAGGTGAACCTACTGCAACAACTGGTTCGCCGACCTGCAAAGTATCGGAGCTAACAAGTGTTAAAGGAGTTAAGCCGCTGGGCATCGGAGTATATAGATAAGCACTGCAAGGTCAGCTAGAGGGTCTGAACCTAACACTTTTGCTGGGTAAGCATTGCCATTTGCAAAAGTTACGGTTTCGTTGATTGCATCTTGAATCACGTGGTTGTTGGTGACAATGACCAGTTGGTTGTTTACCGATGCTATGAATCCTGAACCCTGCTGTTGATTATAGCCTGAAGCTGACCAAAGAAACTGTATGCTGGCACGAGATCTTGGATTACAACTACTGATGATTTAACTTGCTGATAAAGATTTGAAAGCGAAACATTGTCGCCTAATAAGTATGTGGCGTTTGGATAGATAACGTTGTACCGATTTTGAGTAAGCGCCTTGCAGTTGAGTTTGTATGATTATTGAGTTTTCGAGTTGAAATCTGAATAAGTTACGGCGAAGCCGATTAAGCCTCCTGCAACCAAGCCTACAAGAAAAGAACAATTATAACAACTGTTGAAAAACGCTTGGTTTTTTGGGGTGGAGGCGGAAGTGAAGGTGATAGGGACAGGTGGAGTTTCCATAATGAAATCCTCAAGTTAAAATGATTTTTAAGTTTATTTTTGATTTTTACGTGAGAAAAGTTCATCAGTTTGCGTAAATAGGTTTTTTGCAGATTGGGGCATTTATCGTCGTTGGTTTGAATGCTGCTTCCGCAGTGTGGGCATTTTTGGTTCTTTTTATTTACATGTAGACCTTGCATTTCTTTAACTATTTTTCCGTCTTTAAGAAGGAGCATTCGTTCTGTGTTGTCGTGCGGCTTGACTATCATGCGTAACCATGATTATAGTGGTGCCTTGCGTTGAGGTTGAGGTTTGCAAGGAACTTGATGATTCCCTGTTTGTTCTGGCTGTCCAAGTTTCCTGTAGGTTCATCGGCAAGAATTATAGCGGGATTATTTGCTAAAGCTCGTGCGATTGCTACTCTTTGCTGCTCTCCAGCGCTGAGGCGTTGTGGTCGGTGTTCTTCTCTTCCTGAAAGACCAACCATTGCTAAGAGTTCACTTGCTCGTTTCTTTCGTTCGCTTTTTGATTTTATTTCGTCCTTCCATTGGTAACTCGACGTTTTCTCGGGCATTTAGGTATGGCAACAGGTTGAATGTTTGAAATACGAATCCCATCTTGTCTCTTCTAATTTTGTATAGTTGGTTTTCAGGCATTTTGCTGACATCAATGCCATCTAAGTAGAACTTGGCCGCTTGTTGGCTTGTCAATGCAGCCGATAACGTTTAGCAGTGTGGTTTTGCCTGAGCCTGATGGACCCATGATTGCCACAAACTCGCCAGCGTTTACTGTAAGATTCAGGTTTGATAAGGCTGGAACGTCGCGTTTGCCAAGTGTGTATGTTTTGCTTAGGTTTTCTATTTGCAGTACTGGTTTACTCATATTTCATCGCCTCTGCTGGTCTTATTTTTGCTGCTCTCCATGCAGGATATAGGCTTCCTATTGTTCCAAGTAGAATTGCTGCACCAAACAATATCAGTATAAGTTCAGGATTCAACGTTGCTACTGATAATCCACTGATTCTTGTAGTGCCTGAAAGGAATCGCAGCGCCTGCCGTTCTGCTGCCTATGCCAACGCTTGGAAGCAAAAGTGATGAAAGTGTGGGTGCTGCTACGCTGCCTATTGCAATTCCAACTACACCAGCAATTATACTTAACAAGAATGCCTTCAAGCATAAATTGCCTCATTACTGTAGAGTTGCTAAAGCCTATCGCTTTGAGCGTGCCAATCTCTTTGGTTCTTTCCTTGACCGTGTAGAGCATGACAAATAACACTATCAAGCTTGTTGCTACAACCACTACGACAATTTCTTCAACTGCAGTTGAATATGTTTGACTATTAGATGATTGTGCAGTTGCCAGTTCAGTATTATAGGTTGATTGCAATGTTTGAAGTTGAGTTAAGCGAGTTTGATCTGTAGTAACTGTGAGTTCTGGATGCAATGCACTTATGGCGGTAGCTACCTGCGAAACATCATCGCTGTTTTGTGCAAAGACTGTAAGAGCTAGTTATGTATCCTGTATTGTTTGTTATTGTTTGAGCGTCGGATAGGTTCATGTATAATGTTTGTGTTTGCGAAACTGATGATGGGCTATAGATACCTACAACAGTAAAGGTTTGGTCTAAAATGGTAATTGTGTCGCCTACTCCTGCATTGAAGTATGCTGAGTTGTTTTCGCTAAGCAAAACATCCCCGCTATCGCCTGCCTGTAAGTTGCTTCCTGCAGTTATGTTTGTTGGCAACACAGGATAGTTGTCTACCAGATCAGAAGTCAGTGGGATGCCTTCAATTGTGTACTCGACATCGAGACGTGTGATGGTCTCGAGTGTATCCATTAAATGAAAGTGTCTCGTTACGTTTTGTCCTTCAGATGCTTGCAGTATAGGCTCAACAGCTGCAACTCCAGAGATTGTACTATTGATATCAGTGTATAGGCTCTCGTTCATAGGATTTGATTGACCACCATTAAATGCTCCGCCACCAAACTGACCACCTACAGTGCCGCCACCGAATTGACCAGGCGTAAAGCCGCTGTCTGCCAGATGTGCTACCACTGAATTGACCTGGCGTATAAACCATTCCCGCCAGATGTACCGGTGCCACGTGAAACCGAAACCTGAAAAACTTGGCGCAAGACTACAGTCTATTTGAGTTGATGTTTGGTTAATTGATGCGCTAGTTTGGTTAATTATGTTGCTTAAGTTTGATGCTGCCGTACTTGCTGTCTGCTGATTAGCCAAAACACCTGCAGGAATTGAAACCATAATTGCCATTGAAAAACCTAAAGCAATAATTACTAGTAACGCTCGAATTTTTCTTCTTGAAATATTTCTTATTGCTCTATTAATAATTCCCATATTGTCTAACCTTTCATTTATTTATTTGAAAAAGGCAACCAAAAAGAGAATCGAAGGGGTATTTATTTGGGCAGTTATTAGGGCTTATGGCCTTTTTTTTTTCAATTCTCTTCTTGATTGCCTTTGCCTGAATGTTGTTGAAGAGTTATTAAACAATTTTTCAAAATCTTACCCAAATCTTACCCTAATCCAAAATTATCATTAGAAAGTTTAGCACCTTTTGTTTGCTCTTAATCAAAAAATAAATAGAAAAATAGAAATAAAAAAGTAAAGTTTACTTGTCTGATTTCTGTACAGTCATAGTTACGATCTTTGTTACTTTTGCTTGATTAAGGTCAACCACTACTAATGCTCTGACCGTTGTGCTTTGCAAAATTAAATCTGCACTTGTGGCTTTAGTTACTATATTGCCGTTGCCGTCAATTGTTGTGGTGATTACGGGTCTAATTGAAGTTATGTTGTAGCCTTGGTTTAGCAGGTTTTGAACGTCTGTAGTCATTTTGCACTATGTTTGTTACGTTTGCTGTGAAGTCAGAACTTACTTGGATGGAACCAAATCCTTCTGGTCCATTCCTGAAACCCTCGACTCATTCGAGCGCCCATCCGAATCGCCATGTCACCGTTGGCAAATAAACCGAAATTGTTAGTCGCGTTTACAGAGGAAAGAGTTGGTTGCACATCAGATGCAACGGGCGTTATTTGTGTCAGCTTTAACGGTTGATTGCATAGCAAGCACTAATGAAGCGGCAATTGCGGCTACAACTACAATTGAAAGTAACGATAAAACTTTAATTTTTGTATTCATATCCTATTTTTCACCTCCTGCCTTAAAAAATGGGTGTCGCTATAAATTATTAAATGATTTTTCAAGATTAGACCCAAATTTACTCCTAATTTTTACCCATAAATCTGAACTTTGGAGTAATTTATGAAAGAACACATTTATTACTTAATTCAGATTAATGTGGACAAAGAATTCTTAGGCATTGAAGCAGAAAAAATGTCTGCAAATGCCCGCTCGTTAAAATACTTGCTAGGATGGCTAATTGCAGGTACGCGAGGCGGACCAACCCGTGCAAAAATAATTGAGGCGTTAAAAGAATACTCCGCAGAACGCAAATCAACTGGCAACTCTGCTTAAGATGGATTATAAAACAATGCGGCATCATCTTGAAGTGTTAGAAAAAAACAAAATCATCACTTCTATCGGGGATAGGTATGGAGCAACATACTTTCTTTCTCAAACTATGGAAGAAAATTATGTCATGTTTGAGGAGATTGTGAAGAAAATCGGGAAAAAGTAAAAAAAGGAGAAAACGCAAGATGGAGAAACAAATGAATAAACGATTAAAATCGAATTTATAATTGTAGCATTGTTAGTTACTTTGTTAGCTTTAATCGCGATTCTTGCGGCTTTTTGGGTTACAGTTTTGCGTCCACCGCAACTCGCGGACTTCAGACGAGGCGAGTCCCTCCATCCCGGTCTTATTCCAGGTGATATTGAGTTTTTCTATGCTGCATTTGCTGTAACGTCTACGCTCAACATAGCACTCTTGGTAATTCTAACAGCAATTTATACTGAATCTATATCAAAACGCGATCCCAATTTACGATTGGATTAGTAATTTTCGGCTGTAGTTTTCTTAGTAAAAGATTTGACATCTAGCCCTCTTTTAACTTCATTATTGGGTTACAGAGCTTATGGACTTGGACCTTTCGAGTTTCTGCCAGGCTTATTTGAGTTCTTTGCATTAATCATACTTCTCTACTTGAGCATTAAATACTAAAACTAGCGGCCTTGAGTGTAAACCCAATTCTTAAAAGCTTTGCTCCAAAATCAGAAAAAACGGTATATTGTCGCACTAAAGTGAGCGCCGAGGATGGGATTCGAACCCATGCGGACTCGAGAGTCCACGGGCTCTCAAGGCCCGCGCGTTAACCACTCTGCCACCTCGGCACAGACAAATCAACACTTCTATTTCTCTCGCTCTTAAAATGTTTACCGAACGGTTCCTCAAATTAAGCCTTTTCGCAATATAATTGATGGCAATTATTGTTCAATGTTCAAAGTAAGTAAAAGTAATTAACCAACGCTGATACCTTTTTTGCATGGCAGCAACATCAACGCTTGTTCAGATACCAAAGGATATAATGGACGCGATTTATGCGGGCGCCAAACAACTTTACCCGCGGGAAAGCTTTCTGCTATTAAGGGGCAAAAAAGGTAAAGGAGTAATCAAAATAACAGATCTCGTTTTAGCTCCATTTGCAGTTCATGGTGAAGGAAATGTTCATTTTAATCCTTACTTGTTTTCAGGAGACTTCTCTTTAGTAGGTACAGTCCATTCGCATCCTTCAGGCAACATTTCACCCAGCCATGTTGACATGAATTACTTTTTTGGAAGAATCCTTATGATTGTAGGATACCCATTTGAAAAACAAAGCTGTGTTGCCGCTTACGATTCTAATGCTGATAGATTACCAATCGAGATTACCGCTCCGATTGGCTATGATTCAGGGAAAGATTTTGAGTAATTGCAAAGATTTGGTATTCTTTTAGGAAATCAAGAGCAAATTTGTCAGCGTTTCCCTCGGTACCCCTGTGCATTCGATCAACGCCTTTGCTTCGTAAATGATGGTAAAACTCGTGAATAATTACAAATGGGTTTGCTATAATGTCACTATTTTGAACCGAAATGGTTTCGTTTTTGTTAGTATAGCAACCGAACGCTTTTATTTTGTGTCCCTTAGGCAAGCCGACTTTTAGTTTTGGAATGTTAACTTTATAGCTTTTCGCTAACAATTCTAAGGCTTCTTCAGTCTTTCCGCTGAGAATGAGCCAGACCACATACGGTTTGAAGTTGTCTTGTGCCATTGCGTCATCTCCGCCTTAGAGAGTTATGCTGCTTAATTAACCACGCCTAATATAGGCCATTTTCAGGGGGTTACTCGCCGTATGTGCCTCGCCTAATCTTCTCTGCCAACAAATGAATAAACTCAATCGGCCAAACATCGTCACAGACATCATCGGTCAATATTTTTCGTTGATGATACATTGGAATCAAATCGTTCTTGAGAAGAAGAATTAACAAAAATTCGTGACCATATGTCCTTTTAAATAAAGCGTATTTTTGAGATTGCCTCTTAGTCATTTCAAAATGCGGTTCAAGAATAATTTTTCTTCCATGAAGCTTCTTTTCTAAAATAAAATCTGGAGTATAAACTTCATTATTTGGCAAAGGAAAACTAATTGTCTCATAACCAAATGAAATGTGCATTTTTAAAAGGATAAGTGCAGTTTTTTTCTCCCATCCGCTCTTGTACCGACTCATTTTTTGGTAATAAGCTTGGGGCTGCCCAGTTATCTTTTGCATGCGATCAAGAAAATCAAGAGCTGTTTTCAAAGTATAGCGATTAAGAGGTTTCTGTCTAAGCCATCTTCCCAAAAGAAAAAAAGGATAATCAACTTTTGCAGGGTCCTGCGGAAAGAGCTTTTTAGCAAAGTCAGTTATTTTTTGTCTCACTTGCGAAGCTGTTCGCACATCTCTCCACAGCGATGGCGAAGCTGAACTAATCAAACCCACACTTGCCGCAACATTAGCATTTTCTTTAGTTAATGGCACATAGAGGTCTTCAGGTAAAAAGTGATCATAGATTTGCAAGTCGGGTTCAGGCCGCACCATCCACCGCATATAAATCCAAGCCTTGTCCTCATGTGGGCCTCTAAATGCAGTGATATTTTGCTCAAGGTCTTCAACGAAAGCTTTAGGTTTACTAAATTTTTGAGCATAATTCAAAAGATTTCTTTCTGCTTTTTCCTTAACAAACAAGTTCACGGATGCCATAATTTCGGAAGCGGCCTTCTTGTTTGGACCTAAATCATGATAAAAATCGGATTTTACTATTTCTTCTTCAAAAACATGCGCTTTTTTTATTTCAAAAAGACTATTTCCGAAAGCCTCGTGAAGATAACCCACTAACATTCGCGCATTTTCAGGGTAACCTACTATGGTATCATCAAGTACAGATGCAACAAGTAAAAAATAGTGAGCAATAATTTTGCGTTCTTCATACTTTTCTGAGTACGCATTGAAGAGCAACCGTGGACTCATACGTTTGTCCCATTGGACATCAGCAACGTTTGAGTTTTTATTTATGAAATCAACGAGTAAAGTTATCACTTCATCGGTTGCCATTGGCCCAAACCCCTTATTGTTAGATAGATTACGTGGCTTAAAACTGCTCTTGTATTATAAAACCAAATTTAAGCTTAGAATATTTTATTGATCGACTGGAAATTAAGAAATAGATTAATAGAAGCGTAGAATTTTCAATATGCATTACAGCCTAAAAGACGAATCACCTATATAGGAAAAAGCTGTAGAAAAATAAGCGCTTGTGGGCCGGTCGTCTAGCCTGGTTAGGACATCTGCTTGACGTGCAGAAGGTCGCCGGTCCGAATCCGGTCCGGCCCACTCTCCTAGTTACTATGCTTTGAATCCATTAAAAAAGTACATTTGTGCAGCTTATAGTTCTGAAATAATTGCCTGATTTCTAAATTGCTTTTTTTGAAGCAACTTTAGGTTTATTATAATTCCGAGGATCCAATGAAAGATTTTGTTTTAAGAATTTTTTTTAGCGCTTATCCTGTTGTAGGTCAATTTACCGTTTACCGTTTAGCTCCTTGGGATGAGGCAAACGTACCATGAAAGTTGTTCCTTTGCCTTCTTGGCTCTCAAACGATACGGTGCCTCCTAGCGATTCAGTCATACGCTTAACAACTGGCAAACCAAACCCTTGACCTTTAGACTTAGTAGTAAACATTGGAGTAAACAATTTGCTCCTAACTGCTTCAGGAATACCAACACCAGTATCCTTGACAGCTATTAGAACATCGTTTGCTTCTTTGTTGACTTGTATATTTAATTTGCCGCCTTGTGGCATAGCTTGAACTGCATTAGTAACCAAGTTGTACAGGATGCGAGTTAAGTAATCGGAGTCAGCCACAATTTTTCTTGCGTCAGGTTGCACTTTGATGGTTACTTTAACGTTTTTAGGCAAACGATTCTTTGTTAACAACCTATCAATTATAAGTTTTAAGTCGGTTTCGCCTGGGTTGGGATTAAGCGGCCTAGCAAAGTCTTGCAGGTCCTGCACAATCTTGTTGATGTAATCAACGTTCTTTTCGGTTTCAACTAAATTTTCGAGAATTGCTTTCTTTTCTTCGCCGTCGGGCAAGCCTTCTAATTCTGACTTAGCTAAGTAAATATCGCCTGTAATCGCCTGCAGTGGATTGCGAATGTCATGTCCAACCATCCCAGCAGTAGCACCGATAGCTGCTAAACGTTCAACATCCTTCAATTGTGCAGCTCTTTTTTCCGCGAGTTCTTCCATTTGATTAGCATATTCTTCAACCCGAACAGCAGACTCCTCAAGCTTAGCCTGCAACTCCACCCGTTCAGTAATATCTACATTCGACTCCAACACCTCAAATATTTTGCCGTTCCCATCAAGTCGCGCCAACCAGAAACTCTGTTCAGCAACCTTACTTCCATCTTTGGATATGTGAACAATTTCTCCAGACCAATTACCATCAATCTTAAGCTTGTTCATAACCTCGTCAAGATGTTGTGAGGTCTCTGTCTTTAACAGATTGTTAATGTCCTGCCCAATTGCCTCTTCTTTTGTCCAACCGTATAGTTTCTCCGCGCCTTTACTCCAAAAAATAATTGTGCCGTCAAGTTTTCTTACAATTGTTGCAGCTGGTGTAAGGTCAATAAGCTCAGCCTGCCGTTTAATTGCTTCTTCAGCTTTCTTGCGTTCAGTAATGTTTAGTGCATAGATCCGTATGCATTGAGAGTTTGGTACGATGCTGTAATTCTGCAAATACCAATCATCGCCAACTTTTACTTCACAAGCAAAGGTGTCTGCAGTTTTCTCAACGAATGCTTGAGTCACACTTTTCCAACTGACAAAGAAAGGATGATTTAAACCCAAAGTTTCAAGTTCAGCAAACAGGGCTTTTGCTGCAGGATTAACATATTCGATTTTACCGTCAAAATCCATTTCAAGGACAGGATTAGGATTAAGTGTTGGAAATGAGGCTAATCTTGTAATTTCCTCTTCAGCTTTTTTACGTTCAGCGATGTCTCGGAATATTAACACAACGCCTGTGGTTTTGCCGTCTTTGTCTATTATCGGTGCTCCACTGTCATCTATGGGAACTTCCGAAGCCGTCTTTTCGAATCAGGACTGTGTGGTTTGCCAAACCAACAACTATGCCTTCTTTGAGAACCCTCTCTATTGGATTTTCAACTTCCAAACGAGTCTGCTCGTTAACAATGTTGAATGCTGTCTTCACAGACTTCTCTGAAACATCGCTCAGTGCCCAACCAGTCAGTTCTTCAGCTTCGCTATTCATGAAAGTAATATTGCCCGAAGTATCAGTAGCTATGACAGCATCGCCGATGCTTGCCAAAGTAGTTGCCCAACGCTGCTCACTTTCCCGAAGAGAAGCTTGAGCTTGTTCCAAGTCAGTTTTGGACGCAGTTACAGTTTTCAGGTTAGCTGTCATCTGGTTGAAGGCTTGTGATAATTCGCCAATTTCATCATTACTTTGAATGGCAATAGAGTAGTCAAGATTACCTGACCCGATTATTTTTGTTTCTTCTTGAAGTTTTGTTATTGATTTAAATGTGCGTCTAAAGACAAGATAATAAACCATTACAAAATACGCTCCGAATGCGCCTAGGAGGGTTAAAATGAGAATATTGTTGGTTTGCTTGACTTGGTTAGTTTGACTTGCTAAAGACTTGGACAACACAGAAGCGTCAAAAGCGAGCGCTTGACTTTGCACGTTCAACCTGCTTGAAGCTGCCTGAAACGCGGGGTAACCAGATGCACTGTCACTCGATGGAATACTCTGAAAAATCGAGACAGAACTGTTGAATACCTCGTTCAAACGCAGCATATCCCCTTGAACATTATTGATTAGAACTGTTTGACTTGGGCTGTTTAAGTTTATTTTTGAAATTTCAGCCGAAAGAGAAGAAAACTGGTTTTGCCACAAAGTCAACTCAGAACTTTGCTGATAAAGAAAATAATCATTCGAAATATATGCAAGGTTGCTTGCGCCCTTGTTGACGTCATTTGCCATTTGCTGCTGTTCACTGATCTGTGTTTCCTGCTGATTCGTAATCAAAACTGACGCGGCAATGAATAGCAGAACTACGCCGAAGACGATGATGCTGATGATTAATTGGCTTTTTAACTTCATTTTCTTCTTTTCCTTAGCCTACAATGTTTACTGCAGTCGGGTTCACTGACTCAAGACCGTTGAGGTACACAAAATTTAAGAAGTTCGGAACTGCCGTTGCTGTGGTCAAATTATTCTGTATCAACCATTGTGATTCAGCTTGCAAAGCAGCAATTTGAGACTGGTCAAGAGAGACTGAAAATTGATAGTTTGGCCAAACAGATGCCATGTATGTGCTAGTATAGCTTAGCGTTTTTGCTACGAAAGTCATAGCCTGATCTTTATGATTTGGGATAAAATCTTCAGCTTGAACCAATGCTTTCAAGAATCTGACAATCGAGTCCGATTGGGTTGTTGAAAAACTTGTTAAACAAGCTGCGTCGAAGTACCCTAGTTGGTCGGCTTGGGCTGGCCATATTACCGTATTGTTACCTATGAGGCTTTCAATTTGGCTAATTACTGGCTGGTAAGTTACGATTGCATCTACAGTACCATTCGTCAACGCATTTGCCGATTGCGCGTTTGGAACATTAACAATTGTTACTTCGCTTGGGTTTATGTTGTTTAGTTCAAGAAAACTACCCAAATAATATTGTCCAATAGTTCCAAACGCAGCTCCTATCGTTTTACCAGTCAGGTCTGAAATATTGTTTATGCCTTTGTCTGTTCTGGCCACCATATTGTAGATATTGAATTTGGAGATGCTTCCAAAAACGTAAAAACCTGGATGTGCTACTGCTGCTTCAGCAATAACGAACTCGGATGCGACTGCTATGTTCACTTCACCGTTTAGCATCCCTTGCATTGCCTCGAATCCTGAGCCATAGTTCTTGAAAGTTACAGTTAGACCGTTGACGGCAAAATAATGCTCAGTATTAGCTATATAAATTAACGAATTGGTTTCAAGTGGAATCGTTCCGATGCTGATTGATTCGACATTTCCTGAATAGGGCTTTTGGAAATTTAAGTAAACAAATGAACTTAAAACAATGGATATAACCAAAATGATGACGGCTAAGACTACTATCAAATTTCGTCTTTTCCGCATTGCCATCTAAAACGTCCTCAATTTGAAAATGGATTAAATCTACTAACTATTGAAGATATATATGATTATCTAAAAATAGACGCCAAAGAGAGATTGTTAAGATTTAATTAGGAAAAAACGCTCGATTAAATGAACTAATCGTCGTTTTTTTGGTCTCTCTCCAAGATTTAAATGCGAACTTTATGCATCCAATACCAACCTCTCTGTTCTGCAATTTACTCTCGTTGCAAGCCAATCTCCGTAACTTTTGGGTGAAGGACAGATAGACGAATAGCCCTGAGGCAATGCTCCGCCTAAATTTTAGTGCAGAAGATATGGCATCTTCATAAAAAACATCTCTTGTTCTCATTTTGAATTTAAAATGCTAAAAGAGGCTGTATGTTATTTGGTTATTTGTAGATGTTTTCTATGTTGACTAAGAAAGTTAGCAATTATAATTCAGTCAAATGGCTTGCGTATAAGGCGGGTTTTTATTTGGTCATTAAGTAAGAGTCCAAAAACAAAGAACCATGCCAATGCTAAAGCCACATACATAGGTGGTATAGGTGCTAATCCAGGTATTCCTGTAATTGAGTTAATCGATGAAATCAATATGTCTGCGATTACTGCAACTAAAAGTGGTCGGCTTGGTTTTGACTTCCAGAAATTTCCTTTTCCCCGAACAACAAAAATAGTGAATAATCCGCCAAATAGTAACATATCAAACGAGAAAGTATTCAATACCGCAGTACTTTGATAACCCAAGTAGTTAAGGCCCAGAACTTCTTTGCAAAAGCTAAAACGGGTTTGGATGTTTTTCCGCTACTTCATTGCGTCCATAAAGCCTTCGCCTTTCTTTAGCCTGATCAGACGTTAAGTCTTTTGCAAAATCAATGTTTAAAGCGGTGTCTACTTGCTCCTCTGAACTATCAGTGTCTGACGTTATAACAGGCAATTTTCAATCTGACTAGTCAATTCTAGATACTTGTTGGCTTGCATATTAGCTCATAATGGTAAGGACCTGCAACTGTCTGCCTTATAACACTAAAGCCGTTCTCTAAAAGAACTTGTTTAGCCTCATCTTCAGAGAGACGTTCTTTTAATGGCGGTCCATGCTCTGTCTTTATCTTCTTCCAGTCAACATCAACAATATACGCCGTTGGTTTAGATATACGCCTAACCTCTTGAAAGAAAGCCTGCCTATCCTCAACTTCATGAAGAACATTAGCAAAGAGAACAATATCAACAGAACCCTTAGGAATCCTCGTATGCGAGACATCATTATTTATGATTTTAATAATTCTAGAGTCGACAACCGACCTGGCAATGTTTTCTTTTAAGGCATTTAACATAGAAAGGTTGCTGTCAACCGCATATACGAGACCTTTTTCGCGGGTTGCCTTAGCCATCGGAATTGTGAAAAAACCAGGTCCAGAACCCAGATCAGCCATCGTCATTCCCTTGACAACACCGACATTTTTTAAGATCGTTTCTGGATTGTGCCATTGTTTCCTTTCTTTTGACATAAAGAATTTAACTCGGTCGCTATGGTCTTCCATTTTCATTCCTCTATCATTACTTGTTAGAATACGGCTACCCCACACCATACGCAAATAAAAGCATTGGGTCCAAGACCTTTTGGACTAAGTCACAGCTTTTAGCTAACTATGGATTGGGTTTGAATTGATTATTTTCTTAATTTCTACTTGTCCCTTTGTGCTATAATATTCGCTAAAGTTTACTTTTGACTTGCTGTTCAGGTATGCTTCAACTCAGGCTAGCTAAAGCAAGTTTAACTTGTTCGGCGTTAATTCCGCGTTGAATTAGCTTCCCTAAAGTAGGCGACTCTTTAGGATGTTCTCTGAGGTAAATATTGTAAGCCGGAACGTTTCTTCCTTCAATATTCAATGCGGCACCCTGCAATCCCACATCAGCAATAAGGTGACGAGCACATCCGTTAGGACAACCGCTAAAGCTAATTTGCAACTTTACCTTTTTGAGCTTGTCCCCAAAGCAATTCTCAAGATAATCAATGCTTTCCTTTGCCCTGTTCTTGGGATGGTCAATTGTTTTCCCACAAAAATTGCCTGCACAAGCAATCGTGGTCCATCTCAGATATGGGCTTTCTAATTGACACCCAATATCTTCAAGAGTTTTTGTTGCTTTGTCTACTGAATTATCTGGGATACCGGCAAGAATTATGTTCTGGTAGGGAGTTAGACGCAGGTCTCCATTTCCCAATTTCTCAGAGATATTGGCGAGCCTTACCATTTTTTCGCTATTTAAGATGCCGCTAGAAACGGGCACGTTAATGAATGAGTAACCTTTCTGTTTTTGCGGTTGAACTCCTACATGCTCAGCCTTGAAATAATCTAAATGAGCGGCTGTATAAGGTTGAAGAGTTTTTGCCATTTTCGCTTCGATAGTTTTTCTGAGCTTTTCCACGCCCCATGCCTCGACCAGCCATCGAAAACGGGCCTTTGCCTTAACTTCTCTACTTCCAAAATCCCTAAAAACCTCCGCAGCACACCTTGCGACATCAAGTATTTCATCCTCCTGCACCATCACTTTTAACGGCTTAGCAAGTTGAGGCACAGCAGCAATAGTTCCTCCAACATAAACTGCAAAACCTATGCCCTCACTTGAACGCTTCACCGCTACAAATGACAAATCCTGCAGTTCATGGTTGCCGCAGTTAAGTGTGCATGAAGAGATTGAAATTTTGAATTTTCTTGGTAAGTCAAGGAAATCTTTGTTGCCGTTAAAGAAACTATCAAGCTGTTTAACTATTGGCCCGGCATCAACCAACTCATCCTTATCTATGCCTGCGGCTGGACAGCTTACTACAGCCCGAACGTCACCTCCATGAGCTGTTGGGATCCCCTGCCCGCCATGATCCGTCGAAAACCCTAACTTTTCAAGCCTTGAGAAAATGTTTAGTGCATCTTGGGAATCTATCCAGTGTAATTGGATATTCTGTCGACCGGTGATTTCAGCATATCCTCTACCGTATTCTTTAGATAGAGTTGCGATTTCTCTAAACTGGTCAGAAGTTAGGCGACCATTTGGAATTTTTATTCTTAGAAAGTGATTGGAACCTTCACACTTATCCTTGCCCAGAACATACCGATTACAAATGGCTTCAATGTCTTTAGTTGGCAATATTTCGCACATAAACTTCGGCCTCCTTCACCTGGTCTAAACTAAATTTTATCCATAACCTTTTTTTAAGAAAAAAAGATAGAAAAAGGGTTTTGTTTAAACGAACTTTAAGTCAAAGCTTATCGGAACTGCTTCGCCCCATGACTGCCGAATTGGGCAAATCTTTTGAGCCATACCATATACGGTAGTTGCTTTCTTCCGTTCTCGTTCATTATCTGTTTGCAACCCGACGTTCATGTTAAAGTGCACGTTAGTAAAAATGAGTTTC
This sequence comes from Candidatus Bathyarchaeota archaeon, assembly GCA_963750605.1. Classification (GTDB taxonomy): domain Archaea; phylum Thermoproteota; class Bathyarchaeia; order Bathyarchaeales; family Bathycorpusculaceae; genus Bathycorpusculum. Next base: position 65,312 of record CAVVRN010000019.1, on the reverse strand, counting down.
TCCATACCTTCGATATTCATTTTGACAGTTGCTATGGTTTCAAGGCTTTTGAGTTCTAGCTGACTATTTTTGGCAATTAAAAGAAAGAGCGTGTTGATGCATGAAGCTAACGCAGCGGCAAAAATGTCTTCAGGTACGCAGTATCCTTCTTTTCCTCCAAACATCGGTGGTGGGCTAACGGTAACGAGTTCTTTGCCCTTAATTGAGAGAGTGCATTCAGTTCCGCCTCTCCAACTTGCAGTTCCTTCAAAATTCATTTCTGTCATACAATTCACCTTTAATTTTCCCTTTATCTCCTATTGCGCTTTTATCTCATATACCATGTCACAATCGCCTATCTGACCTGGCTTTCGAATTTCCTTCATTCGGACATTGCGAACCTTTAGGTTTTCGTTGACTGCACCGACAGGAAACATCGATACTGCACAAGCAGGTGTGATTCCATGTCGTTCTTTTACGAGTTTACCGTGGCAAATGTAGCAACCTCTAAACTTCAAAATGTATTCTTGGCCCTGTTTCTCAAAGCTAACAGCTTTGGCAAGTTTTAGGTCATCTTGGAAATATTTGGCGATTTTTGGCATCAGATCTTCTGGCGTTTGCGATGGGGAAATGGTTTTAGCCCAAGCTCTTCTCTGTGCCATGCTTGCCTTTGCAAATACTTTCTGATTATCTTCTCCTAAGGCTCCTTGAATTGAACATAGAATTTCTAAGACAGGTCTTTGAGGGATCATTTTTTCTTCAGACATGTTTTTCTCTCCTTTTTCTGAAGCAAACAATCATTCAGTAATTTTCTTTGCAATGGCTTGATTTTTTTTGAGTTGATCCACAAGAATTTCTCGAACTGTATCGCATGCTTCGTTAATTTTGGGATTGGTAACACTGTAGAAGACATTTGTTCCTTGCTTTCTTGTATTAACAATGCCTATCTGACGCATGAGTGCCAAATGCTGGGAAAGGTTTGATTGGCTTATGCCTATGATGTCGGTAAGGTCATTCACATTTTTCTCTCCGTCTTTTAGTATGTGCAAGATTGCTAATCTGACTGGGTTTGCAAGCGTTTTTGATATCGTTGCTTGCATGTTGTATATCGTCATGTTGATTTTCGGTTTTTCAGTTTGCTTCATTAGAGAATTATAATATTCTAACGTTGTTTTAATAGTTTGCTATTATTATGGATTAGTTAACTACACGCGCGGTAAAGCCAAGCTTAAGCAGCTTTTTTCGGAGCAGAACATGAAGAACTCAGGCGTCAATCCAGTCGCCGCTTACATGAGTTGTCCGCAAGATACCTCAGTGGATCATAAAGGTTTTTTCACTATGGACGCCGAAAACCCCGAAGCAGTAGAAGATTTTCCGGGCAAATGAAGCGGAAGAAGACCAGTCAACCACTAAGCGAAGTTGCCAAGATGTTATAATCTAAAGATTTCATGCTGTCTTTAATATGATTGCTGAAAAATTGCACTCAGCTATGCAGTCGCCACACCCTCTGCAATATGTAGCGTCAACAACACTCGGTTCATTGCTATCAATTCGAGTAATTGCCTTGTATGGGCATGTTGTGGCAGCCTTGCATTTAGCGCAATGACCACACTTTTCTGGATCAATAAACGCCTTATGCATAGCCCTTACCTGGAAACCTTCCATAAGGCCTTATTGCGATTTACGATTCGGCTAACTACAGCAAACATCGAAATCCCTAGTAAGCTAACAAGCAAGCAACGTGAGTTCGACATACAACCATAAGCCCTCAACATACTAATTATTGGGCTTTTGGCTATACTGCCTCTTTTGTGTTTTTTGGTTTTCTTGGTCGCCATGTTAAAGCACTATAGATCGTAAACACTAAGAGAGCCACAAACACTGCTGCTTTGATAGCCGTGAAATCTACGATGGCTGAGTAGAGTGCGAATGCTGCGGGAAATCCTCCGATGTATAGTGTGAAAAATATTGCTGTGGGCAGTTTGTAGTTGTATTTGTAGTCTTTAAAGATGCGTCTGCCAAAGTACAAGGCTGCCAAGCGCCCCATGCCATGAGTGCATTTTATGCAATTGTAGCATGGACGTAGGCAACCCAGAATATGCAGTACACCATAAATCAAGATAAGAGTTAGGATAAAAAACACAATACCGGCTATGAAATTATATAGCAGAAAAGCCACTGAATCAAGAACAATCCATAGGAAAAGCGCTAGGTTACCAAAGAGAACTAGTTTTTTTGGGAAGAAAATTGGGCGACCGTTTTTTGGTTCTGTCATGACAGCCTCTTCCAAGTGATTGACATATAAGGTTTTTTTAGCACAACAAATTCGCGCGCGTGCAATAAGCTGTTCCAGCGGATAGCCAGGAGGTTGCCGCCTGCAAACCGTGATTTTACCGCTTCTATTTTTTCTTTAACATTCGTCATGTGCTATCCTCTGTGGTTGCTATCCCAGATACCGTTTGATCATCGCTTCGATATGCGCTTTGGGGTAAGCGCCAACTAATCTCTCAACTTCTTTGCCATGATTGAAGATGATTATAGTTGGAATGCTCATTATTCCAAAGCTGCTCGGCACTACTTGATTCTCGTCAACGTTCATTTTTCCAAACGCTGCTTTACCGGTATATTCAGCTGATAGTGCCTCAATTATGGGTCCTACCATTCGGCATGGGCCACACCAAGGAGCCCAAAAGTCTACCACCAGTAATTCATTTGCTGAGACTGCTCCTGAAAAGTTGCTATCAGTCAGAATTATTGGCTGTTTTGCAACTGGTGTTTGACCTTTTTTGGCAGCATCTAGCATTGCTTGAATTTTTCTGAGTCTTATTTGTTCTAATTCATTTTCCTGATACATGCATTAAATACCCCAATTTCTATTTGATCGGATTTTAAGCTTGTTTTTGAGCGTTTAATCTTGCTACCCAAACCTTGCAGGTTGGAGAGTGGTCACATAGCTCTTCGGGAATACCGCGTGGACATTCAATTTTTTTCTGCATTACTATACTTCCTATGCTGTACCATTGCAGCTTTCTTCCAAATATATCTTACGGTATTGTCAATACTAAACAATACCATTTATATGTAAGATTTGATAATCTCTTCTCATGGAAAGCATTAACCTACTAACAAAAAAGGGCGCCTCTTGCACCGACTTACTTACATGCCTATACAACCTAAAACCCTCAGACCTTGAAGTCCTCCTTGCGCTGGCAAAAAATGAAAACGCTACGCTTGACCAAATCGCAAAAATAGTGCAGAAGGATCGAAGCTCAGTACACCGCTGTCTTTCTAAGCTTGTAAGCATAAATTTAGTAAACAAGCAGTCAAAATCTCTCAAAGGCGGCGGATACTACCACACTTACGCTATGCTTGACCCAGCAACAATTAAGAAGCACGCACTCGAGCGAGTAAAAGAAATCACTGAAAGCCTTGAAGCACTTGTAGACAGCTTCGAATCAGATCTCCAAAAACACTTAAAACAAGCGTAAAAAACATAAGTCAAGGAAAAGAAAATAAAGAAAGAACATAATGGTGAGAGCAAATGGAATGTGAACGCTGCAAATCATCTATAAATGAAGGAGAATCCTATGACCTCAACGGACAAGTTTTATGCGAAGATTGCTACATGTATGAAACTAACCCTCCAAAAGCTTGTGACCCCATGGCTGTGTCATCAGCCTTGTCTGTGCGAAAACAATTAGGCCAATCAGGAAGTTCAGGCTTAACTGAGTTACAGCAAAAAATCTACAACACCATAGAGAAATACGGCAAAATTACAAAAGAAGACTTGATCAAGACCCTAAACATCAAACCAGAGCAGTTAGAGCAAGAATTTGCTTTCTTTAGGCATTGCGAACTACTCCGAGCGTTTAGAGAAGATGGCAAAATTTACTTTACGAAATGGGAAACAAAAAGCGCTTGAAATTTTAGCACTTAGAAAAAGGCTCGCAACTATCTAACCGATGCAATCAAAATAATCTAACGTGATAACTTCAATTCCGAAATTCTTTTTTGCACTATGTCCGCCAACTTTTCACCGATTAATCTTCAATAATTAGTTTAATTTTAGTTTTCAGTGTTCATGGTGATGCGCGTGCTCACATCCACCAACAAGTTCTTTGAGTTTGCCCTCTTTGAAAGATTCAATGTTGCCTTTCACAGTGTTGGCAGTTGCTTCTAAAACCTTTATGCCGGCATCTAAAAAGGTGTTTAGTGCTCCTGGCCCCATTGTATAAGCTATTACAAAGTCCGGTTTCAATGCTAGGAAGCTTTCATGTGAGTGCCCTGGGGCGCCGCCCATGTGTTCGCTTCTGTTTGGTTCAATGGTGAACTTTCGAGGTTTCGTTGTTTTCGTCAAATTCTACTAAGGCGAAGTAGGGTGCCCTACCGAAATGGTGTGCTACTTTAGCTTCTAATCCAGTTTCGTCTTCAACTGGCATCATTATTCTTTTTATCATTTTCTTAACCTGTGTTTTAATTACAATGTAGTTTAATAGTTAAACAATATTAATACGTTATGTTTACAAAATAAACTGTGTGAAGCATTTTGGACGAGATTGACAAAAAAATATTCACCCAGCTTCAAGCAGACGGACGAACAACAGTACGAGATTTAGCTAAAATCACTGGTTTTACTAGCATGGGTACAAAGAAAAGACTAGACAAACTCATTGAGAAAGGAACAATCAAAGTATCAGCTCTTATCAATCCTAGCGAGTTTAAACTTCACCCCGCTATCGTAATGCTCGAGGTAGAAAACGCAGAGGCAATGCAAAACTTGCTTGATCGTTTCAAAGAGTGCCCACGAGTGATCCAAATCTTCAAAACAATAGGTGGATACAACCTAATTGCACTTGTCGTCGCAGAATCTCCAGAGACGTTAGAGAGTATTTCGATGGAAAAATGTTCCCTGCGATCATGCCAAGGAATAAGGCGGTCTGAATTCTATCCCATAAGTGACACGTATTTTTCACCTTTCCTCCAAATACGGGAAAATTTAGCTCATAAAGAAAACACTGTATCACCCATGCAACGTTAACTGCGAAACATGCAATCGATATCAAAACAAAAAATGCGTTGGTTGCCCCACAACTGTACATTATCGAGGAACTTTATAGCTGGAAATAGCATTTGGCAATTCAAACCGTAGAATTGAAAGAAGCATCAAAAATAGAAATTGTTTCTTTGATGGATAATACAATAGATTTTCTCTCAACCAATATCAGAAAAGAAGTGCAATCGCTCAAGCACTGGACTAAATTGAAATATGGTCCGGAGTGGACTTCAACTCATACTGAATTGCTTTTTGCAGAACATGGTTTTTCAATGCTTATTCGCGTTTCTACCAATAAAAAATGTTGGAGCATTCTTTTTGATACAGGTATCAGTTCCAAAGGAGTTATTATTAACGCTAAACGTATGGGCATTGATTTAAGTGAAGTTTCTTATGTTGTCCTTTCCCATGGTCATTATGACCATTTTGGCGGATTGCAAGCAATAGTTGAAGCAGTTAACAAAATCGACTTGCCAATAATAGCTCACGAAGATATGCTTAAGCGTAGAGGAACCGCCAGTCTTGGTGGAGATATAAAGGAGCATCCACATTTTCCTAGTTTAGAACAGCTAACTACAGCAAAAATCGTAAACACAAAAAAGCCGCATTTAATTGCCAATGATTTAGCTTGCATCACTGGAGAAATTCCGAGAAAAGTGACTTTTGAAAAGGGTTTAATGCAAAGTAGAATTTATAGTGATAACTCTTGGCAACCCGATCCATTAGTCCTGGATGACCGTTCCTTAGTCGTTAATATCAAAGACAAGGGCTTAGTTATCATTTCTGGGTGTGCTCACGCTGGAATTATAAACACCATAAGATATGCTCAACAAATTACAGGATTAACAAAGGTTTACGCAATATTGGGCGGCTTTCATTTAGCTGGAAAAGAATTTGAGAAGAGAATTGAGCCCACCGTAGAGGAGCTAAAAGAGATTAACCCTGAATTAATTGTACCCTCGCATTGCACTGGATGGCGAGCATTAATTTCTATAGCTCAAGCGTTCCCAAAGGCATTTGTTTGTAATAGCGTTGGAAATATTTACCAATTCGAATGACGGCTTCATCTAAAAATTACTTGGCTTAGATTATTGCTGACAAGACTCAAACGAAGGAAAGCAATATGAGCCAAGGAAAAAACAAAAAAATCACCGTCAACATCGGCGGCATGAGCTGTGCATAAACTGCGCCCAAAGCATAGAAAAAAACTAAACAGCAAAGAAGGCGCCTACAAATAAAAAACCAGAAGTCAAGTGTTAAGAAAAGTTTTGAACCATTTTGGGGATATGAGGACGGGCGCGCTTTAAACTCGGTCAAAATTTGCAAAGATTAGTCTTATTCAATGAGTTTGAGCAAGGGATACTTACAGTGTAGGGTTAAGTCCGGTCCGGCCTACCACAACCCCAGTTTAGGTTGACAGTGAACTCTTTTAAATGTTTGATGTCTTCAGGTTTGGTCTAACTTGTCAATTCCGCACTATGGCAACATTACTTGGCTTCTCCTGGGAACAGTTGCTTTCCTTTTTCAGTGACTTCGATGGCACCCACTTGTTTAAAGATGTTAACATTGTCGGTGACGTTCCAGTACTCTGAAAGTTTTCCATTTGCTATGCGATAGATGTCAACAGCCTTAGATGTTATCTTATTGCCGGTAGGGGATAGTCCCATAAACGCCCCTTTGTGGGTTCCAGTATATATAAGACGAACCCAAACCTTGTCTCCTTCAGCGATGATGTCTTCAATAGATTCATGCCAATCAGGAAAAGCGTTAAGACCCATAACAAATAATTGTTTGAGACCTTCTCGACCAACATTATTGGAGTGGTCGATATAGTCTGGTGCCACAAAATCGTCTATCAATTTCAAGTAGTCCAAGTTTCGATTATTATAGGCTTCAATAAATCTGCGAACAATCGCTTTATTATCTTCTAAGGACAAAAAATCACCATGAATTCTATTCTCTTTTTGAGATTTAAGCATGTTGTGAAGTCCAAATTTTAGACTTTAGGACTTATCCACTTCTTTGCAATTTATGCTCCTTTAGCGTTTTAACGCGCTATTCTTAACTTGGGGTTTAGAATATTTTTTTCCAAAGAATCGGGATTTATTTGTGCGTCCTAAAATATGATGTAAAGCTAAGCTCAGATCTTATAGAAACATGTTGGAAGCAGCTATTCCATAATCTTAACAGCGTTTAAATTATTAATAGCTACAAAGCGACTGAAAAGCGATTAAGCTATTAGATTAATTCAAATCAATCAACATTTTTTGAAGACTCGGCTCTTTGATTAAGAAAAAGAGCTATTAAATTCAATGTGCTGTCAATTATTAGCTCGCGCGATAGACCACTTTTAATTCCCATTTGATTCGAAGCAGTTCGTCTTAACTCCATCTCAGATAGCAAACCATTAATCAGCATAGTTACATATTGAACCATAACACTTTCTTCCAAATCATTCTTTATTGTTTTATCTTTCTTGCCTTTCCTAACTGCTTTTGACCATAATTCTCCATTACGCAACATCTGAATAAAGAATTCAATGAAATGAGGTTCTTCAAAGTATTTCTCGAATTCAAAATCTTCTAATGCAACGGGTTCTGTGGTCAACTTGTTCAGGGCAGTCTGTCCTATTTTCTTTATAATATTTTCAATTATGGATTCAGGAAATAGGTTCATGTTTTTGATGTGTTCGAAAGTGTCATTGGTGATCTTTAGTACTATTGGATTGTCGATGCCGTCTTTGAACCATTTTGCGCATAGGAACATAACCTGTTCTTTCCCGGATAGGTCAGTTGGTAGAGTGGCAATCATGGTTTCATTGAGTTCTTTGAAGACTTTTTTGCCGACGGCAAAAAAAACATCGTCCTTGTTCTTAAAATAATTATATATTGTAGTACGACTTACAAACGCTGCTTCCGCAATATCTTCTAAAAGTACCTCATTAATGGGCTTTTTAGAGTAAAATTTCTCCGCTACGGCGAGAATTTCTTCTTTTGTTCTTTCTTTTTTTCTGTCTCGTAGTTGTTTTTTTTCTTTAGAGGCATTGGTTTTGAGTTGGTTTCATGACGTAAACATATAATTGTCATCATCGTTTATAAATAATTTACACAGAAACAATATTAATACATTAATACATAATTTTACAATGTGTTAACATTTATATAGCATCGTGTACTATAGTAATTAAATGGTCGTGTTTTGTGTATGTCAACTGAAGAAGAAAATTCTGTTGAGCAAGGAAAAGAGTGTTTTGCGATTGGAGCGGTCTTGCCGGTATATTGGCTGGTGTCTTCTTCATTTGCACCATCGTCACACTAATTAATTTTGGGAATTCGACAACTGCCAACGTCGCGGATTTGATCACATAATTTTCCCAGCTCACAGAACGGGCCTTGCGGTGGGAAATGTCTTCTACTTTTTGGTAAGCGTCTCGTTAGTTGGTCTTGCGCTTGGCCTGTATCAGGCTCTTCGCAGGGCGAGCCCCGGACTCGCCGCTTTCGGGACGTTCTATTCGCTCTAGGTTTAGGAGTAACCTTTGTTGAAGATACTACACAGATCGCTTTCGACCCTATCTCCAAACTCTATCATGCTGCCGCGGCGACCTCCGCGGACAAGCTACACTCACCCTCTTGTGGCAGGCAACCCAGGGCATGTTCAATCAGTTTGACGTTGGAGCAACACTCCTCCTCTCCACAGGTTTAATCGTTCTCGGAGCAGCCATGATCAGGGTCCCAGCTTTTGGCAAAATCTTCGGCGGGTTGAGTATTGCAATTGGAGCGGCTCAGATCGTGGGGATATCTTTCCTTTCAACCAATTCTGCCGCATACGCACCTTTCGCCCTTCTAGCCTTCTTAATCTTCCCTGTCGTCTTTGGATGGAAGCTCTACAGTCTGTCAAGGAAGCCATAAAGAATCATAAAATTGTTGTTGCGGACTCCATTTACGGAGTCTTTCAACACAAAAAACTGTATTAGAAACGGTGCCTTCAGCGAAGCCATAGTTGCAAAAGAACGTCGCCATCTTGTCTGCTCACTGGTTCTGAATGAACCACCCTAACGTCCTTTTTAACAGCAAACCTTCTGACTATACGTATATTACCTGGTGAGGCCAAAAGTATGAAAAAGGCGCTCTTAAATATTTTAAATTTACAGAATTTTTGATATTTTCACAAAAATACAACTTTTCTTGTTGTTTTTAAATGATAACAGGTTTTTATTCAAGCTTGTATCGTTCTAAATCAGATTCAGACTGGGAACCACATGTTGGGGTAACGAAATAAAAGATTTCTCCGCAGTGGCTGCAATGGATATTCCTGATTTTTATTTTTTTCAACTTCTAACGAACCACATTTAGGACAACGTATTTCAACTTTTGACGTTTTTTTGCTTCCACAGTTTAGCGTTAAACTTTTTTGCTCTTAAAGATTCCGACAACATTAAATGAGCTTAAAGGGCAAGGTTTTTGAGCATCGTTGTTTTCTATTGCTTGCTAAGGTTGAAGAATTTGTCTAAAAAAGCAAAGAAAGCTGAAGGTTTAGAAAAGCACAAGCAACTACAACGAGAAAAAGATCAGAAACGAAAAGAGAAAAAACAAGTTTCTCTCCCAGCAAAACATGCCTCTAAAGGCAAAAAATAGTTCTGCTTTACCAGTTTATTCTATTAGTTTATCCACTTTTTCCTTTTTAAAACTTTGATTTTTAAATCAATATTGACAAAAAAAGTTTTAAACTGTTAACTTATTGAATTTCTAAGTTGACGTCAAGTTTAAAAAGATTGTCAGGCTTAGTTGGTTTTTTAATCGTAGCTTTCGCGGATGACTATAACAATGAATTGTCCACGTATTGTTTTTACTAGATTAGAGTATAATTTTACATGCATTGGAGATTTATTTCTCTCGCAAATGAATCATTTCAATGCTTGTCTCTCCTTTTTCAATAATATGTTTAAGAAATGAATCAACTGAGGGTGCATCGTTTAGATGGTAGAAGTGAACGAATATTCATGTTGAGGAATTCGTCAAGGCTATAGCCATATGCTTTTGATGCTGCTTCATTTGCATATTCAAAGTCGCCTTTATCATTTAAGAGAAATATGGCTTCTCCGACGTTGTCTAGAATTGTTGCTCTTAGTTTAAGCCCTTCTTCTGTTTTTCGATGTTCTTGAATTTCACGGCTTAATTCTTCGTTTGCTTTTGCACATTCAGCTGTTCGCTCTGCCAACTACATGCTCAAGTCGGTATCGATATTTGTTTAGTTCCGCTTCTATCTCTTTGTTTTTGGTGATGTCCATAGATAAAATCAAGATTCCTTCAGGCACAGGGTCAATGTGAAGTTCAAACCAGCCTTTGGATCCATCTGGAAAAGTAAATTCGTTATCCATTTGGTGCGGAACACGATTTGTCATGCAGTTTCGAAGATGACTGAACATTTCTGTTCTGTCTATGCCTGGATAAACCTGCATCATTGTGTAACCTAACAATTCTTCTTTGGTTTTTCGTCCCTGTTTAGCTGCAGCCTCATTTACGTATACGTAACGCCAATCATAATCGATAATTTGGCAACCCTCAATCATGTAATCCAACGAAATCTGAAGGCGGTTCTCAACTTCTTTTAACGATTTTTCTTTTCGCTTCCGTTCAGTAACGTCATCCGCTGAGCTAAGTATGCCAATAGTGTTGCCTTTTTCGTCGCTGACAAGTAAGTTATGAAAGTTAAATGTTCAGTTCTTCTCCTTGTTTAGTAACTAATGGATATTCAGAATGCAAATGGCGAAGAGTCCCGCTTAGCACATCATGAAATAAACGTTTAGCTTCTGCTCTTTTTGCTGTTGGAACAAAATTGTCAAACCAATTTTTGCCCTTAATTTCGTCTCTTGAATAACCGAGAATTTCACATGCTTTTTTATTTACGTCGGCAACGACTTCGTCGCTGCTGATGGCAATCATGAAGACGTCTGCTTGATCAAAAAACATTTGTGCTAAATTATTTTGTTTTTCCAACTTCTTTTCCCTCAACCGGATTATTTTTTGTTTCTTGCTGTCCGGCGGCAGGCAAATACATTTGTTGGGTGTATTCTTTCATCATTCGGCAAGCGCTGAAAGCGGGAGTGATTGTTTTTATTGCTTCTTTAACGAATTTTATCCATTGATGCGGTACTCCTTTTCGGTCTCGGTCATAGTAAAGAGGCACGATTTCGTTTTCAAGCAGATTATAGAGTGATTCAGCGTCTGCTTTTGTCTTCTTCCTCAGGGCTGCCTCCATGAAAATCGTCTATTGCCCACCCATTTTTGCCGTTGTATGCTTCATCCCACCATCCGTCGCGAACGCTAAAGTTGATTACGCCGTTCATTGAAGCTTTCATTCCGCTTGTTCCACATGCTTCTTGCAGTCGTCTGGGCGTGTTGAGCCAAACATCGACGCCTCGGACAAGTTCTCGTGCAAGATTAAGGTCATAGTCTTCAACAAAAGCAATGCGTCCTTGAAATCCTCTGTCTAAAGCTGCCTGGTATACTCGTTTAAGAAGCTGTTTTGATTGGTAATCGGCCGGATGAGATTTGCCTGCAAAAATTATCTGCATTGGTCTTTCTGGATTTGTTATTATTCGTTTTAGCCGTTCAATGTCGGATAGAAGTAAGTAGGGTCGTTTGTACTCGGTGAATCGGCGGGCAAAAGCAATAGTTAAAGCATAAGGATCAAGCAGTGAACCCATCGCAATCACTTGTTGAGTGGTTACAGCATTTTGCGTCCAACGTTGTTGCGCTCTATCTTGTATGGTATTTATCAATCGTGTTTTTAATGTTTGACGCACCTGCCACAATTCTTCATCAGGTATCTCATCAATACATTTCCAATATTCTGTCTTCATCTTGTTTTTGAAGCAATTCTGAACCAAGGTATTTTTCACAGAGGGCCCTGATTTCTGGCGCTTGCCAACTGGGCAAGTGAACACCGTTTGTTATGGATATAATTGGTACTTGATCTTCTGGTTTATCTGGCCAAAGAACTTGCCACATTTTCCGAGTTACTTTGCCATGAAGTTTGGATACAGCGTTGGATTGACCAGATAAACGAAACGCAAAAGCTGTAAGGTTGAATTTTTCAGGACCAAAGCCTTGATACTGACCCAGCTTCAGGAAAGTTTCTCTGTCAATTCCAAGAGGCTCCCAAAGATTACGTGCATAACGATCCATTAATTGAAAGCTGAAAACATGGTGACCTGCTGGAACTGGAGTGTGGGTGGTGAAAACTGTGCTTCTGCGCACTTTTTCAATGGCTTCATCTAAAGATGCTCCGTTGGCTCGTTCTATTCGTAGGCGTTCAAGCATCATGAAAGCTGTGTGGTCTTCGTTTGCGTGCCACACAACTGGTTCTATATGAAGCTCTCGCAACGCTCGCACTCCGCCTACGCCTAGAACGATTAGTTGACGTAGCCGTTCTTCTTGGTCAGCTGTGTAGAGGCGCGCTGACAATATTCTATCTTCAGGACGGTTTTCTTCAACATTAGTATCCATCAAATAAAGGTTAACGCGGCCAACATGCACCTGCCACACCTTAACGTAAAGTTGGCGGTCAGCAAGTTGAATTGGAATAAGAGGCCCACAGCCTATAGGGCCAAGCGCAAGGTGAAATAGGTGCATCGTCAAAGTTCAGTTGCATGTAGTCTTCTTGTTGGTCGCCTTCGGGAGAAATGCGTTGGCGAAAGTAGCCTTGAGGATACATGAATCCGACTGCAACTAATGGTAACCCGCGGTCCGAGGATTCTTTACATATGTCTCCTGCTAATACGCCTAAGCCGCCCGCGTATATTGGCAAGGAATTATGGATAGCGTACTCAGCTGAGAAATAAGCGATTTGCCCATTTGGTTTGCCAGGGTTTGTTTTGCCGCACCAATCGTGACCTTTTGACATTTCTTCGTCAAATTTTGACATTACCGTGTCGTAAGTTCTAAGAAAGACGGGTCTCTTGCTGCTCCCTCCAGCTTTTCTGTGCTGATGCTGCGCAGTTGTTTAACTGGGTTATGTCCGCTGGTTCGCCAAAGAGCATAATCTAAAGAACGGAAAACCTGTCGTCCTTCTTCATGCCAGCTCCACCACAAGTTGTTGGCTAAGCTCGAATAATCTGCCGATTCTTGGGGGAATCTTGGGTGATTTCATTTTCTTGAGTTATGGAATTAAGTGTCCATGGAGTTTAATTGTCCTGCTAAAGTTCGGAGTTATAAGTTAGTTTAGTTCAATTAATATTTTCTTGGGCTAATTAATATATGTGGTGTTAACGTAACTTTGGCTTAACTTAATTATTTTGATTTGCCGAGCTTATATATCTGATGATAAATCGCGCTTAATGGTTGTGAATATTCAAACATTTTCTGTTATTCCGTGAATCCAAAAAAATTAAGAATATTTATTCAAAAAAGATGTAGAAGAAAGTCTTCATTAGTTGCTTAAATTGGTGCTCGCATAAGTAATGTGTAGTTGGCGTCGGCTGTTTGCAGTTTAGCGCCGATTTTAAGAGTGTTCGCACGCAAGCCAAGTATGTATTGTCCTGCAAGCTTCAATGTTACTGCTTGCCCGTTTGGGTCTGTGCCCTGAGCCTGAAGCAAAACAGCATGTCTGCCTGTTAGATACTCCTCCGTTTCCAGTTGTAAATGTGTATGAAACGCCGTTTGCTACCAATGTTCCGCCTGTGACATCAAATTTTTTGACGTATCCGCTGGTTGATGTGGGCTGAAGCGTAAGAGTTAGGTTTGCTGGGTAATATTTTATTGTGTTGCTGTCGATTGTTTGGTAGATGTTGCCTTGGGCGTTTAGTGTTTTTATGTTTGAAACTGCGTTGTTTGCAGTTGTTTGAGCGCTTGCAAAAGGTACAGCTATCACCAATACGATTGCGATGACAATTATCGCTGCTAATTGCGATTTTGCTTTTTTTGCTTAATTTGACCATTTTTTTTTCACCTCCAACTTGTTTCCATGATCACTTCTTTGTTTTCGTCTTTAAAAAGAAAGCCGCACTTTTGATGTGCACCATAAATGTATACTAAGGCTTAGTTTCTTCTAGCTTTTCTGATAGCATTTGCTCTTCCATATGCAAAAGCAAACCAACTCGGCGTTCCCATTTGTTGAAGAATCGGAACTGGGAATACATTGCGTAAATGCTGTAGCCTAAAAAGATGCCTGCAAAAATCAAAAGCACAAAATCTATGAATCCTAACCCAAAATGTCTAGTTCTTAGAAGCAAGCCAAACAACAATTAAGAATAAGATTCCTGAAGATAGCGAGCCCAATTAAAGTGCCGTTTCGAAATTTTGTCCATTCTTTATCTAATTCAAATATAAAGTCATGTAGAGACTTAACTGGGTAAAGTTTTTCTTCGCTATTTTCCTTCGTCATTTTTCTTTCCTTCCTAATTACATTGGTTTTTATTTTTTATACCTGATGCACCAAAGATGAACTTGATTCTTAAAGTATCGAAGGCAGCGACTTGCGCAGTTCAATGTAGAGTTTTCTTCCTTCATCTGTCAAATGAGCAATAACCTTCTGATGTTTCTTTTACAAGATTTCTTTTCTTCAAGAAAAGCTAAATGCTTTAGGAAATCGTCGTAGGAGAGGTTTGTTGATTTCCGCCAAATTATAGTTCTTAGCTGAGGCTTTTGAATTGAAGAATAAGATATTCTAAGATTTCAAATCGAATCTGAACTGCGCTTTTTCTGATCCTTGCCATTCTTTGGATGCACCAGTAAAGTAATTGCTAATTATTTAGTGGGCAGTAATATAATAATGGCACTTTGACGCTCATTATACAGGCAAATAGAATCTAAGTTGTTTGGGGTCTGTCAACTTTCATTCTTCATCTTTCCCTATCAGACTGGGACGGCGACATCATCCCCCATGACTGAAACAACATCCCCCACTATTTTAGTTTCTGTACTGTTTTGGATGAAAAAGAATGGCACGCAGACAGCACGATTGAGGCAACAGGAAAACGGCTGCGCAGCCTTGCAAAGAAATGCGATTTATATGAACCTGAAAACGTAAAAGCCTATGTTGCAAACAAATCTTGCATAAATGGCTTTAAGGAAACGCTCATTGAAACATACGATTTGCTTATGCGTTCTAACGGTTTAACATGGAATAAACCATTCTACGAGCGTTACGACCGTTTACCAAAAATTCCAAGTGAGGAACGCATTAATGTGCTCATATCTTATGCAAGTCGTCGCATGGCATTGTTCCTCTCGATGAGTCGTGACCTTGGCACAAGACCAATAGAGTTGACATGGCTACGAATCAGGGACATCAACCTTGAGAATGGAGTTGTCAACATTACAAGCGCAAAACACTGTGTTGGCAGAGCTTTACGATTAAAGCCTAAAACGCTTGACCTGCTCAAACAATACATCAATAAGAACAAGTTACGGTTAAACGACAGGTTATTTACTGCAAAATCAAGCAGTTACAGTGAAGCCCACCGCAAACTGCGCAACCGTTTAGCTGAGAAATTGCAAGACCCAGTGTTTAGAACGATTAGGCTCTATGACTTTAGACACTTTAAGGCAAGTATTACATACCATCAGAGCAAGGATTTGTTACTTGTTAAATCCTTGCTGGGTCATAAGGATTTGAGAACAACTCTTCGCTATGTGCAATTACTTGGCGATTTGGCTAATGATGACTTTATCTGTAAAACGGCTAAAAATATTGGAGAAGCTATCGTACGTATAGAAATGGGCTTCGGATATGTTACTGAGATGAATGGAGTTAAGCTGTTTAGAAAGCGCAAATAGATTTAGCAATGGAATCGCTACTATGCAAAAAGCTAAATGCTGACATCATAGAAGATAGCATCATGGCAGCAACAAACGCACGTTCTCTCGATTGGTTAAAGAGGGGCAATTGGCGGTTAGAATTTAAGGAATTTAGCAGCGCCATCGAAATATCCAAGAAGGAATGCGAGTATTTACCCAAAGTGCATGAGTTCTTTTTCATGTTTGTTTGTGCATATACCTCTTTTTTGAAGGTTAGAAACTTCTTTGTTACAACTGAAGACAATAACAGGTTCATAGCGGATAAGTACAAATACTCTCTTTTCTTTAATGCTTTTCTTGAGTTTTTCAGAGTTTCCTCTCAGAACGCCTATTTATGTGCCAGCGGTTTGTACAGAAATGTATATTTTAACTTACGATTTGCCCTCGAATCCATGGTTCAAACTCTCTACATAGATAACAAATATCCAAATGGTGACTTAGTCGGCAAAATGATGGTAATGCAGGAAATCGAGTCCTTGGATAAATGCAGAGGCGTTCAGTTAATAAAAAAAATTCAGCTTCCTAACCAAGACCAAATAGTTAGAGAGAATGATAAAATTCATAAACGCTATGATTACCTGTCGAATAAAATTCATTTTAACAATAAACAATTGTATGAGACGATAATGGATTTCAACCAAGGGAAACTAAAATCTACAAAAGTTGATTGCAATGAGGTTAAGCAAATTTATGAGTCTATGCAAGTCGTCTATGATTTTTTCTTCTTGCTATTCCTTAGTTATTTCCCAGAAACCAAGGAACCATTATTAGAGAACAAGGAATTTATTGACGCGATTAAAGACCACGATTTAGTCCTAACGTGTAGAATATTAGGGGTCAAAATAGCTCATTAAATTCCACATTCTCATTCGGGAAGGTCAACCGTATCATCCCTGTCTTTTTTTTTATTGTTCGTCCCCACCAAATTAGTAAGGCTACTGAAAGCGTAATAGCCATAACCGCCACCAAAATATCGACAAACGCAACCAGAACAAACAAAGAAACGTAAAAAGAGAAGAATCCTCCAAAAAAGAGATTCGTAGCATCATCTGCCATTCTGTCACAGTTTTCTATCTTTGGTGCGCTGCAAGAAATTGCCATAAAAATAGAGGAGAAAACGAACAAGATAATTGTTACAGTTAGAGGAAAAGCAATAACTATTCTTTGGCTTACCGCAATAGATAGGTTCCCATTTATTCTTAGTTGCAGAAGATTCTGCTTGAATGCTTCTGGGCTTTGGAGTAATATTAGCAGAGCAGTAAAAAAAATTCTCCCAGAAAAACAGGCTTTAAACATGCCCCAAACCATAAATAGAAATTGTCTCCATTAAGCCATAAGGAAATTAACTTTGATTACTTGCCCAAAATGCGGAAACAAACTTCAAACAAGAAACCAATTATTGTATTTTCACGATATCACTTGCCCCGTTTGTGCCTCAAGACTTGAAGTTAAAACAAGTTCAAGAATTATCGCGGCAATTACACTTCCTTTTTTTTCCGATAGTATTTATTCTTACAGTTTTGTTTTTTCCAAACATCAATCCGTTGGTCGCATGGGGCGAAATCTTGACATTAGTATTATTGGATTTTCTTTTTTTATACACGATTTTTTACCAAAAGATTCTAAAATTCAAACTAAAAATCCAATTCTAAAAGTTTAAAACTAGATAACAACAATAAGAGTACAGGAAAAATAAGATAAGCAATAAGAAATTACTAAGCCCTAAGGCTGGGACGGCGACATCATCCTCAACGAACCAAACACTGTTATAGCAACTTTAGGGTTTTGGTAAAGGAAAGATGAAAAAAGCGAATTGGAACCAATAAAATCGGCTACAGACGAAGAGAAAAAAGAATGCTTTGCAAAAGATTACGAATTATTACCAACGACAAAGTAATGGTCTGGTTTAGAAAACTAAAGAAGTAAGGGTCTAAATAAAAAACTGCAGACCTTTAACAATTAAAAAAGGTTTAAAAAAAGTAGAAGATAAAACTGTCTTTGAAAGAATAAGCCTAATTACTTCTTTTATGATTAGGTGACATCAAGATATGAAGCGGCCCAGATAGTTTCATCTTTGTTGCATGCTACTAAAGGCAACGTTCCCGTTGATTGAGGCGCGTTTGCAGACACTACGAGTTTACCATTAGCGTCAGTAGTTCCTGCAGTAAAACATACCGAGACGTTTTGATTTACTGTCCAACCGTATATTACTGTATTAGCTGGAAAACCAGTAACAGTGGCAGTATATTGCTCGCCTGCTTTGACTGAATGAGAACTTAATGAAATAGACGGTTTCGAAACAGTTGACTGATATGGTGCAACTGTTGATATTGAGTACCCTATAGCTAAACCAATAACTAAACCTAAGAGTGTGAAGGCGACTACTCTATTTCCATTCAAAAAATTCACCTCCCTTCAAAAAAAAGACACAGATTATCAATCCAATTACTCTTTATGTTGTATGAAATATTTAAGACCTGTTACAATAAGGGTTTTGATAGAAGCAAACGATGGTTAGGTCAAAATACATCATTCAATGTGGAAGACAAAAGCATTACATGGATTCCACAAGTGTTAACTGTCTCAAAAGTTGCATCATTTTGATTGTAATTAGAGATAAAGCTGTTTAATTCTACATTAAAGGATGCAGTAATGATTCTGTGAACGTCAATTTGGTTAGCATCTACTTCTTCCGCGATTTAGTATCTCCTATTTTTTCTAAACGCTTGAAATGTGACCACAATGTTGGCAAGTTAATGTTCGGCTGATTGTTAATGGTAATGGTGCATTGCAGTTAGGGCATTTTATAGACTGAGGAATATTGAGTTTTCGATTTCTCAATGTCTTAACTGCTCTTTCGATATCGCTAAGTGCTAAGAATCCAACTAAACCGCCACTATTTGAAACCACTGCCATGCGTATAATTCGATTAATAGTCATTTTTTGCATAGCGTCAGAGGCTTTTTCATCAGGTGAAGCAGTAATCAGGTGCGTGCTCATAATTTCTCTAATCTTTGTTTTCTGTCTTTTCTCAAACGCAACTTTCTTAAAATCAAAATGAGTGACAAAACCGACAAGTTTACCATTCTCTAGTACTGTAAGCCCGCCTACACGCTTTCCTCGAAGTAGACCATAAGCTTCGGCAACTGTATTATCGGGAGAAGTGGAATAAACTACCAACGACATGATTTCTTTGACGGTGATGTTTTCCAATGGTAATGACACGATTCAGCCCTTCCTTAAAGCACTGCATTATCTATTCGGATTTAGTTTTAAGTTTTAGGTTGTTTTTTATTGAATTAAGTTTAGAAATTTTTCCAATAGTTTAACCTACCAAAGCGATTTGTCTTAGTTTCTGAACCAGTTTTATTATTTCATGCATTCATACATAAATTGCCAATTGACCAAAAAACAAAGACCTTCATGAAGCATACCGAAGCAATCGCGCAACTACAAATATAAAAAACTCCTCAAACTTAACCGCTAACTGCTAGTAACATCGCTCCTCGACTCCCACTTTTTCCCGCAAGGAAACTCTCGCCACCGTCTCTAAAGAATAATTGAAAACTGTCTCCTCAAATCAATAAAGCACTTTTTTGCTAAGAAGATGTCAAGAAATGAATTACTCTGTGTATGCACAAGAGTAATCGAAAAGCCGTTTGTTCGTTTATTCGGTAAGTCCGTGTTTTTCAAGGGTTGATGTGACGGACTTATTGAGTTTTGCTTCACCTATTTGTTGATTCAGATAAGTTCTAGCCTGTTTTAATACGGTGGCTTTTTGCGAATCAGAAAGATCAAACCAGTTAATATTTTTTGATTCCATTTGCTTTCCTCCGTGCTTAAGAAACCTTGTTTCTTTATAAATCGGTTATTTCAGTCATAGTCATATATCAAAACTGGAAAGCTATTCAATTCATGATTGGCAGACTTACCAAAATAATAGTATATTAGTTTGCATAGAAATCTTGCATTGAAAATCAGCCCTCCACTTCAAGCAAAAACACCTCAGGTAGCGAGTACGCCTCCCTAAAGGCACCCTCCTCGCACCCAAGGACTATGTTTTTGCACAACAAACAATTTCAAGTACTTGAAAGAGAAAATATCTAAGTCAAGTTTGGCTAAGAACAGTCAAGGAAGCTTTATGAATAAGCTTTTTAACACAAACGATGCCTCAATTAAGCTTGAGTCAAATGAGCGCTCTCCCGACATCTAAACTAAATATTTCAGTGGATGTAATACGCACTGTCGCCATCATAATGGTTATTTTTCTTCACGCTACGGCTGACTTGACAGTAATACAAATGAATCAATGGGAAGTTATTCGTTGGAGTGTCAACGATATTTACCAAACCATCGGGCGAATATGTATTCCATTATTTGCTATGCTAAGCGGAGCACTACTTCTTCAACCCGGCAAGCAAGATACTGTTCGTTCTTTCTTCAGAAAACGCTGGCAACGAATCGGTCTACCATGGATTTTTTGGGGTACAGTTTACTTTGCCTGGGATTTCTTGGTTCTGCATAATTCCTTTACTCTAAACGCCGTTGTCCAGGGAATATTGACAGGTCCATACTACAACTTTTGGTACCTTTACTTGCTCGTGGGTCTTTATCTTTTAACCCCAGTTTTGCGCATACTGTTACCGAAAGCAAGTGATGTAGCTGTCAAACGTTACATTGGGATTTGGTTTATTGGCGCAGGAGTCCTTCCTTTCGCTGGTGCACTGTTAACCTACAATTTGTTGGGGAACTCATTATCAAGTCCTGGATGGGTCAGTTACCTTTTGTTTGCTCTTACAGGCTATTTCATATTAGGTTCCCAACTTACCAAAGTGCATTTACGTCGTGCATTTCTTTCAATCATTGCCGTGGTAGGAGTAGCTTTCACCGCAATAGGTATTTACACCCTTCAGGGACCGATCGGTGGAAACCGAGATGTTTACTCTTTTACCGTATTTTTTGGTCCTTGGACAATCTTGACTGCAGTTGCTGTGTTTTTACTTTTGAACACAGTCAAAATTCCAACACAAACGGTCACTACCAGCAAGCGGCATAAGCTGATAAGTGTAATTAGTCAAAATACGCTTCCTTTGGCCCTGTTTCACGTAATAGTGCTTGAGTCCTTTCAAAGAGGCTTTTTCGGATTTGCGATTAACGGGAAAACGATTAACACCATAATTGGAGTCCCATTGATTACAGTTTTAACGCTTTCTGTAAGCCTCACGATAATTCTTTTGCTCAAGAAAATACCATACGCCAAGAGACTAATCGGTTGAACCTCTTTTAACAACCTTTATATTTAAACCCGATCTATAGCAAAGTGCTTCGGCAAACGGGTGTTTAAGCTATTCTAAAAGAAAAAACATTCGCAAGCAGCTCACACAGTTTAGGAAAAAAATTTCTCCTAGTTCTTTGTTTCTTATGTTTGCTTGGAACCCAGACTAACATTTTGAACGCTCAGTCGAAACCGGGCATTGATTGGAATATTACCACAACAACCACGGTTAGGTCTTCAACCGGTTATGACTTTAATTTTACCTCCTTTGGTCTATACAACGGCACCTACTACAACATGTATTATCCACTTAATTATCCTGGCAATCCACCCTTAATCATTCAATTTGGCGGTTACGCAGGAATTGAAAATGGTTTGGCTAACTTGGTGGAAGATTCACCTCTATGTGGCTATCTTGCACAACGAGGATATGCTGTTTTAGAGTTTGGGTACAAAACTGGCGGCACCATCCCAGAGGCATCGAAAACTTGTCTAGAGATTTTAACAGGAACTATTCTACCCTGGGTTGAAAATCAATCTTTTCCATTAAACGTCAATAAACTTGAGATCGGTCTATGTGGTCATAGTGCCGGGGCTTCCACTGTTTTGGGTTTGGCATCTCCCATCATTGCTTCTTCCGTTGCTCTCACGCCATATTATCCCTCCACAACACTTGTGCCTGAAGTCCAAAACATCGCTCCAACATTAATCTTAACGGGTCAAGGCGATACATTAGCTCCATACAACAACAATGGTACTGCCTACTACAATGGTCTAGTTGCCCCTAAAGCCATTCTAGACATCAAGGGTGCTGACCACAACTTAGGCGTCGGAATATATGATTTCAACACAGCAGGCACAAACGCAACTCAAAAATACGTTACTGCATGGTTTGACGCCACTTTGAAAGGCAATTTAACGTCGGCCAGTTTTTTTTCTTTGTCGAATCTAAAAAGCGACTCTGCGATTGATATCTATCTACTTGAAACAACGACTTCTGGAGGGAACAATGCCGGGGCGGAAAAAATTAACCTTAGCCTGTTTGTTACTCTTGCGTTAATAATAATTATCAGCCTCAGTGTAATTGCAGGACTTATGATCTACCGAGCAAGAAAACAACAATAAAATGATTACATAAGTTCAACAATAACGCACGATAGCCGTCCAAAAACGATGTTGACCACAAACTCCGACTACTAAAGCAAAGTGTGCGCAAATAAAATAATCGCGCGCCCTTCAGCGCGATAAGGTTATTTATAATTCATTTTTTGAATTCATAATGATTATTAAACTTTTTTTTACACTACTGTATTACTGTATTACATTGAGAGAGTTCTATATGAATAACGAAGCCACGATTGAAAATCCGTTTGTGTCTTACGCGACGATTGCAAAGGCTCACGTTCTCTTAGCTTGCATCGATAAAATAGCCCCAAGAAAGACAATAGTTTACGAGACATTGGTCGACCCCACGGTCGTAAAGGTAACTGGAGAGAGGCTAAAACGTCAATTGTTTACTAAGTTTGGATTTGTGAAACCCAGCGCCGCGCAGATCCAGTTAGCTTCCATGGAGAAATACTACGAACCATTCATCGTGATTAACGCTAGATACTTTCTGGATTACTACCGCATGTGCTCTTACACTGTTTCAATCGATAAGGATGTGGTTGAGGTCATCCTTCAAAATCAGAAATATTATCCAAAGAAGTCACAAATGGCAACGAGCATAAAGATTGAGGGCGAAGAACGGCTTGTTATCGATAAGACATCCTTTGTTATGTTAGACAAGAATGGGCAAGAAGCGAATTTGGAAACGTTACCTTCGGCACCTTCAGAGAAGAACCCTGAGGAGACAATTGCAAAATACGGCATTACCGAACTCGATTCAGATTCGGATGTTAATTTTGTGAGGGAAATGCTTGTTCACCAACCCAAGGAGTTAAGTCGCACAGTCTCTGAGATTTTTGAAATCGGTGAAAGAGTGATAATTTATGCCCCGAGATTTAAGCTTACGTACGTTAACGCACTCACTTACCAAGAAAAAACAGTAGAGTTTGATGGAGTTACATCAAAAAGAATCCGCACCGAGAACATCCGTTTTCGACTAATGCAAAGCATGAAATCGACCTTAAACTCATTTATCAAGACCTTAAAGTCGACCATCAAGAAGTAGAACAAAAATAACCCGCACTCCCGCAACCACAGATAACGACTACAAAGCCAAAACGCTTAGGTAACGAACAACTTTGGTGCATGCACCGCCTTTCGCATCTTAAAACTCTTTTGCACAAGCAAGTTAATACGTTGAAAGAAACTTGCTTTCCTTTACAAAATATGTTTTTTCTGATGGAGTTAATGAGAACGCCTCATAAGACTTTTTCAAACTTTTTTGTAATTCGGAAACAATCCATTAAATATTTTTAACGAAGGCTGAGTTACGAGTAAAGGTTTGATCATTCATTGATTCGAGGGCTAACTTGCTTATGTCGAGAACCGTAATATGCAATATATACCTTCTCAGAGTTACTTCACAGAGCTTAAAACAATAGTTAACGGAGTGTTGATAATTGAATAGGATTAAAGCGGTTGCTTGCTACAAGGAAATTGTCGGTATAACTGAAAGCATGGGTTCAAACTCTTTTAACTTGGTATCAACAAAAGAAAATAATTTTAAAGACAATGATTATCAGATGCACATAACCATGTCGATGGATGAAATGATCAAGCAACAGGTAATAAAAATCGCTCAAAAACACAATTTGGCAATTAAACAAGATAGAGACGAAATTGTAATCTTTACACCCAACCTTTAAGAAGATATCACAAGTCTGGTTTTGTATTTAACGTACTTGTAAACTTCAGTTAAAAAGACCGATTATGTTAACGAAAAATTCGTATAAACTAAAGAAAACTAGTATTTAAAATCTGTCAGCCAAACGCATTGTATAAGCACTTTACAGTATTTTTCGTCTCGAAACAGTCTTAACACCGAGAATAGGGAAGACAATAATTAGAAAATTAATAATTAACCAAAAATCTTTATCTAGATTTTTGGGAAAAACGGCGCAGGATATACTATTCCGAACAGAGCACCAATTATTATGCTTAATACGATAAAGATGACCCATGCTAGAATTGCTATGAGAATTGCTCTAAGCCAGCCTGTTTGGAAACTTGCCTTGAAAACCCAAATCCAAGCAATAAGCGCCAAAATGTAACCGAAAACCAAAGCAGAAGCTCCAAGGAAAAAGCCAACCAAAAAAACAACGATGAAGTAGACAATTGGTCCAGCAAGCGTTGCTAGCAATGCATCTCCAAAAGTTGCTTTTCCGCCAGTTACAGCCTTTCCAGCCGCCGGATATATTTACCCCTATTTTTAGTATTTGATTGGTTTCCAATTTGAATTGCCTTCTTATTGCGCTTGGAACTTGCCTTTGTAGCATGCTTCATGCAACCCTTGAAACGTTACTTTTTGGGTTAAAGGCATGTTGAAACATTCTCATTGTGCACTTTTTTGCACTTTTCCACACTTTTCTGCACTTTTTGCACTTTTATATACTCAACCTGCAAACGAACAAAGCCCTAAATCAAGAAAGCAAACTAAAACAACAATTCACTGCAAAAACAATTCAGCTTTCAATTAAATGACCATATTAGTAAAGCTAGCCAGTTAATGAAATCCCGATGTACCTATACGCTCTAAGCAAATAAGTATTAAACAAAAAAAGAAGGAGAGTAAGTTGTTTAGATGGGTGCTGACATTGGTGTACCTGTTGGTGCCATTTGAGGTGGTTGCTGTTGTTGTGGCTTAATTTGGAAGAAGGCAATTGCTAGGAGAAGCACTCCTATCCACATTACGATTAGGCCTGGGATAATGAGCAATATTAGCAGAAATGCACCGATGAAAATTACTAGTCCTGCTGTGGAAAATAAGCCTACATTTGATTTTGTTGCTAGTTGCTTTAGGGAACGTCGGAAGAAGTATGTTGCAAGAATTGCAAATATGATAAAGACAACGAAAACTACTATGATTGCTGCTAAGAAAGTCGCTAAAGGTGAAAAGTCAATATTGTTTGGAATCGTGGGTGTCATTCCTGAGAGCGCTGACCAATCGCCTCGTGTCCAGCCTGGAAAAATCTGCACTAAGAAAATTTTCAAGGGATGTCAAGGAAGCGAGAATAGCTACTACAGCAACTACTGCTGTAATAACGACGCCGACTATGCCAGTTATAACGCCATAGATTGCATTATTGAAGATTCCTTTTTCACTGTATATGTTGGCCAAACCATGAAGCGCGATCAGAATTAGTATAGCACCAATAATACCGATAATTCCAAAAGAATAGGTACTGATGAACGGGAGCCATCCTATGAGCAGGAGTATTGCGCCTACGCCGCCTAAAGTTTTGCTTGATTCGAGAGTCATTAATTTTTCCTCTATTTTCCAGTCATCTTATTAAGAATAAAAGCTTTTTCATGCCTGTCCATTGTCTACCTAAAGTTAGCGCTTAAATTCATGAATATTTAACTAAAACTCGATTACTCTAAAATAATTCTTCAGGCCAAAAGTCGATAAATTTGAAGCATCAAGTTCTTTAGCCTGTTTCTGTTTTTTCGCCAAGCAGTTCTTTTATGATACTGTAGTAGGTTTGCAGATAGGTTCTGCCGTTTTCTGTTATTGTATATACTTTTCGGGGTCGTCTGCCTTTTTGTTGTTTTTTGCTTTCAAGTAAGCCTTTTTGCTCAAGAGTGTTTAGCGCGGGGTAGAGTGCGCCGTGTCTTAGTTTTATGTTGAAATCTGCTTCTACTTGTTTTTTGATTTTGTATCCCCATGTTGGTTGAGTCTGGACGATTCGTAGAAGTTGAATTTCAAGTAGGTTTCTGATTATGTGTTGTACAATTTCTTTTCTGTAAGTTTCAGACATGTTTTTTCCTGCCGGTGCATTATTTATGAATGGATTGTATGTTTCCAATTTATTTAGCTTATGTTAATTTTTGTTGATGATAATATTGCTGTGTTATGTTTTTGTATGCTTTGAGTTATGTATGAAGCTTTATATCAGCGTCTATGAATACTTCAATACTCAAGACAGTATATGTCCGAAAAAGGACATATTGTATACACGCAGAACAGCAAAACTGTTCAACAGAAATACAGGAGGAGAATAAAAAAATGTTAAATACCGTAAACTCTCAAAAAGAAGTTTCAACCAAACTAACGAAAGGCTTACTAGACCTAATAATACTACAATTCCTAAGCACACAACCCATGCACGGATACCAAATAATAACTAAAATCCGCAAAAACTTCGGCGTATACTTTGGCCCAAGCACCATCTACCCCTTGTTAGGTACTCTTGAAAAGAAAGGCTTCGTAAAAAGCGAGTGGAACATGAACTTTGAAAGACCAAGAAAAATCTATCAGCCTTAACAAACAATGGACAAAACATGCTAAACTTCACCGAAGAATCACTAAACCTGATATGCCGAAAAATATCAACTCAAGCAAACACGAAGTAACCATGGCACCGTCAAACCAATCTGCAGTCAGTATTATAGCCAATAAAAGCCAGAAGGAATCCAACAAACCATTAACATTATAAATAGCAAGAAAAACAATCGCTTCCAGCGCAAAAGAAGCGTGATATTACAATTTTGTTATCAAAAACTTAATTGTCAAGCTTATTTTCTAACTCGTTTTTAAATATACCGACAAGTTAATTCTATATTGGTTAAAGCATCGGTGACCAATTGAAACAAATTAGCAATCTCGCAAACAATGAATTAAATAATCAAATACTTGAGTTTTGCAGACATATCGCTGGATCCGCAAAGTATCACCGCCATAGCCCATGTTGACAACTATTCAATGAAAACAATCAACGAGAAAACAATAATAGACATAATGCTTGTAATCAACAATTTTCAACCGAGAATAATGAGTTACATAAAAACAGTAAATGAAAAAACCATTTTCGTTTTTGCGGTTGATCAATGGGTTTTTGAGCGAGATATCGAAATAGGTCTTCTGGGAGAAGCCATTGCAAGTAAACTTATTTTTCCCCACTCGCCTCTTTATGGCGAAGATTACTTACATGAAAAAGAAGTAACGTTAAAGAAACGTTTGATTCTTGAATTACTTGAAAATTTGGCATCAAGTTTTCCAGAGCTAATACACAGAATTCAAATTAAACCACAATATTTCATGTATGAAGTGCTTTTGAATCGAATCCGAGTTTTCCCTTTACTTGCTTATGACATTTCAAACTTAGTTAACGGATTACATTAAATGAAGCGGAATCCCTTGACAGCTACAATGAAGCTCTTAAGCCAGCTTGAAACAGAAGAAAAAATTTACTTTTAAATGGTCAATACGTAAAGATGTCAAAAAAGATTTTTAACACAATGCCAAGACCCAATAATCAAAATACTTAACTTATCAAAAAACGCTCCAAGAAGACTCTTCATCTTCATTGTTTGGTGACTTTTCCTCAGTTAATGAATATTTTTTCCCAAAATACTGAAGCTTTTCTAGAAGTCTCAAAAAATTAATTGGAGAAAAGAGCCTGATCAGCCATACCTGTTTGTGGATCCTCAAAAATACGTTTTCTTTCAAACTTCAGACAGGCTTGATTTCATTGTCTGATAAAATTGACATTAAAGGATTATGCTCAAAAGATGCTTTTGAAAGATCAAAGCGAAGACATTGAAGTTGAACCCATCGGCGGAATGCTAAATGATGTTTACTTGATTAATGTTCGAGTGGAAATGGCATTGAAACGAAGGTACTGGCTAAACGCTTTAAAGATTGGTCGGGTTTCAAATGGTTCCCGTTAACGGTGTGGTCTCTTGGCAGCGCAAGACCTTTCGCTATTACTGCCCAAGCTAGACTTGCAAAAGAATGCGCAATAAGCGAGTTTTTGCATAGTGAAGGGTTTAATGTTCCAAAGATTTTGCATGTAAGCAATGCTGAACGTTTAATTTTCATGGAGTATATTGAGGGAGAGAGCCTCAGCCAAGCTATCAAACGCATAGCCACGGCTACAGAGGATGAAACATTTGAAGAGGAACTTGCTATATAGGTAAAGCAGGCGAAATACTTGCCAAAGTTCATTCACATAATATTGTTTTAGGAGACACCAAACCCGAAAACATGCTAGTTAAACCAGATGGGTACTATTTACATGATTGACTTTGAGCAAGCAGCTCGAAGGAGGCGATAAGGCTTGGGATGTAGCTGTGTTTCTGTATTATTCAGGGCATTACCTTCAACCTCTTTATGGGAACAGTAAAGCTGAATCGATTGCCAAAGCGTTCATAAATGGCTACTTGAACGCTGGCGGAGACGTTGAGGCAATCAAAAAAGCTGGGGCTCCAAGTACACACGGAGTTTTAGTATATTCACTATGTGGAATATTATTTCAGTTATTTCAAACGTCTGCAAAAAAACGAAGCGTCCAAAGTGAAAACGCATGGTAAAAGACCAGACAACATTAACTTTCTATGGCGGAGTTAATGAGATAGGCGGCAACAAGATTCTGCTTCAAGACCGAGATACCAAAGTTTTCTTTGATTTCGGCATGTCTTTTACTGCTAAAAAACAGTTTTATTCGCACCATTCCTTTCGCCTA
This sequence comes from Candidatus Bathyarchaeota archaeon, assembly GCA_963750605.1. Taxonomy (GTDB): domain Archaea; phylum Thermoproteota; class Bathyarchaeia; order Bathyarchaeales; family Bathycorpusculaceae; genus Bathycorpusculum. Next base: position 36,575 of record CAVVRN010000019.1, on the reverse strand, counting down.
AAAACGAAAAAAGCCTCCAAGAACTCGGAATCCTACCTCAAATTCAGGGAATTTACAAGTTTGACCAAACCCCGCCTGAAACAAACGCCGTATTCCTCTCTCATGGCGCATTTGGATCATTCAGCTTATTTGTCATTTATTAAACGGGAAATTCCCAGTGTACTGTGGTGAAACAATACAAACTATTCTACAAACGCTAAGTGAGCATCAGCCGTGCAGATTTGGAATTCAATGTCGGAGACATCAACTTTAACGTTTTCAGAACAGGCAATAAAATCAAATTGATAATTTAATTGTTGAACCCATCCATGTTGACCATTCAATTCCAGGCGCTTACGGCTTTCTGATTCACACTTCAAATGGCACAATAGTTTACACGGGTGATTTTCGAGATCATGGTGCCAAACCAGAGATGACGCAAGAATTTGTGGAGAAAGCTCGGGAAGTCTGAGCCTGTGGCAATTGTGACTGAAGCCACCAACATGACTGGGGCAACTGTTTCCAACGAAGTTGAAGTTGAATCGAAACTGGACAAAATTTCTTCACAAGTTGATGGCATCATACTTGCAGAATTTGGCTACTCAGATGTTGACCGCCTCAACACGTTTTACCGAGTAGCTAAGAAGAACAATCGGTGCTTGGCTGTTTCACTAAAACAAGCGTATTTGCTGAGATGCACTTCACAACGACGTGCACTTGCAGGTTCCATCGTTGGATGATGATGGAATATTGATTTTTCGAAAGTCGAAGAAACGCTATGAAAGTGGGAGACCAAGTTGATTGAACGCTTTGACGGTGATGGCAAGATTTTCGATGTGTTCGAAGTTTCGAAGCAGCAGTGCAAGATGGTTTTAGCCGTTTGCTTTTATGATTTTGAAGAACTTAATAATATTCAGCCAGTAGTCTGGAAGCTGCTATGTCCTTTCAGCATCGGAACCGTTTAATGAGGAGATGGAGATTGATTATGAACGTCTTGGTTAACTGGCTTAGCCATTATGGTTTGCCGCAGTACCACGTGCATGTTTCTGGGCACATGATGCCTTTGCCGCTTAAGGCAGCGCTTAGAAAGATAAATGCTAAACAGGTTTTCCCAGTCCACACTGAAAACGCTGAGTTGTTCAAGAAGTTTATGGGTAACGTGCAGTAGCCAAATGACGCTTGTGGAAAAAAGTAAGGAATACAAGCTTTAGTTCAGTAAGAGAGCATTTATTTACCTTTAAAAGTAATATTAGTTAGGGATTTTTTTGAGTGAATTTCAGTATTATAAAGGATTGTATTAGTGTTAAAGTTCTTACCCAAAGTGAAGGCTACTGGATTGTTGAGGCACTGGAGAACTTTGATGACAATGTAGATGGCGAGAAAGTCTCGGTTAAAAAGGGCGAACAACGCATAGTGCCACAAAACGCTTTATTCAAAGAAAAAACGTTGCCACCTATGGTTAAAGAGCATGAATATGAGTTGAAAATGGAAAAGAAGGTTAAGCAAATTGTTGAAGAATACGAGGATGAGACAAAGAAGTAAATAACTTTCCATTATGCTTAAAAAGCCCAAAAAAATAAATAAAATTGAATTAAAGGCTAAACTTCTCTCTATGCAAATATGAAACTGATTGCTCTACAGCCTAAGAACAGGATCGAATTGCGTTTCGCTGTCTCGGTCTTTTAATTTTGTATCAATGATGCTTAGTAGCTGTTCGGGATCAAGTTTTCCAACAAAAATATCTGCTGCTCCATTAATGCTTTTTTCTAGTCAGCTTTTTTCCGTAAGCATAATTCTCAGTGTTTTAGGTGATGCATTTTAATCAATGGAAAAAGTTCATTACCTTCAATATCTGGAAGTGCGAATTTAAATGATGTTTTTACTGATATTTCCATTTAACGTTTTCCACTTTTGGGGGCGGGAACCGCACCGTGAACATCGTTCCTTTCCCTTCTTCACTTTCAAATGATACTGTGCCGCCTAATGCTTCAGCCATACGTTTAACTACAGCTAAACCAAAGCCTTGACCCTTAGATTTAGTAGTAAACATCGGCGTAAACAATTTCGTTTTAACACTCTCAGGAATGCCCACGCCTGTATCCTTGACAGTCAGTATCACATCTTTGGTTTTCACGTCGTGGTGAGCATGTATGGTTAGTTGACCACCGTTTGGCATAGCTTGAACTGCATTATTAATCAAATTGTAAAGGATACGGTTTATGTAAGAGGAGTCAGCAACAACTTTCCTTGCTTCAGCATCAACGTGAACACTTATTTTCACGTTCTTTGGAAAACTGTTCTTTGCTAATAGTTTATTAATTATTAGTTTTAAGTCAGCGTCTTCCTCATGTGGATTCAGAGGTCTTGCAAAGTCTTGAAGATCAGCTACAATTTTGTTGATGTAGTCAATATTTTTCTCAATCTCAATCAAGTTTTCTAACACATTTTTTTTCTCGTCGCTCTCTGGAATCGCTTCTAACTCACTTTTAGCCAAATATAGATCGCCAGTGATCGCTTGCAAGGGATTACGAATATCGTGGCCTACCATACCAGCTGTTTGACCGATAGCGAGCTAGACGTTCAGAATCTTTGAGCTGGTTAGTTCGCTCTGCAACAAGCTTTTCCAAGTTTTTGTTGTTTTCTTCAAGCGTTTTTTCTGCAATAACCCTTGCTGTATTATCCTCGACAAATGAAAAAACGGAAGTCATTTTACCGTTTTTATTAACTAAGACTGAATTATACCAAGTGCAATAAATGACATTGCCATTTTTTGTTATGTTACGATTGGATGAAACAACCTTCGTTTCACCACTAGTAAGCTTCATCATTGTCTTTTCCACAACAGGAATATCAGACTCATAAATCATATTCAAATCCATTATCGGTTTACCAATAGTTTCAGCGGCACTCCAACCGAAAATTTTTTCAGCATCTCCAGCCCAGCGCGTAACCACAAAATTGCTGTCCCACTCAACCACCGCAAGAGGAGTGTTCTCAGCATGGAATCTTAACAGTTGTTCGCTATCTTTTAGTGCCTCTTCAGCCTTCTTTTGCTCAGTAATATCAGCACCTAAAACGGTAATTCCTTCTTCTGAAGGAAAAACAGTCATCCTATACCATGAGGCAGTATTTTTTTCTCCTACTTCAAACCGTCTTATCTGCCTTTTTTCCAGTCCTCCACGGAAGTTTTCTTCAAGAATCGTTCCTAGATATTTTGGAAACATTTCCCAAATATTTTTCCCAACAAAGTCTTCAGGTTCTTTGCCTATTTTTGAGGTGAAATATTTACTTACGTAAACAAAATTCCAGTCACGATCAAGAACATAGAAATCATCCTGGATGCTACTTAAAATCTCATTAATTTTCTGGTTACTGCATTCAAGTGCTTCTTTTGCTTTCTTGCGCTCAGTTATGTTTCTGGCTATATGTACTGATCCAATCACGCACTCTTTTTCATCTCTAAGAGGCGTGGTGCTCACTAAGAAGTCTCCTCCGAGATGAGGTTCATGAACTTCAACTGTGTGTTGTTTTTGGTCTTTCAAGGTTTGCGTATGTGGACAAAAGTCAGGAGGACTGTCTAAACCATGAACACATTGGTAACATAATAGTCCAACTGCTTTTTCAGGGGTTACGCCTAGTTGTTGTGCCATGGCTCGATTAGCACGAACGATTCGGTATTGATTATCAAGAATAGCGATAAGGTCTGGGGCGCTGTCAAAGGTACGTTCCCAATCGTTCTTCGCTTGCTTAAGCTCTTGCTCAGCTTTTTTCCGCTTAGTTATATCTTCAAATAAAGCGACAAAATAACCCTTCTCAGGACTGTAAGCAGATACATTATACCACCTGCCCAGCGTCTCCGCGTGATTTTCAAATTGAACAGGCTCGCCTGTTAAAGCTACTTGCCCGTAAACGCCAATCCAATCCGCAGGGTCATTCTCAATTCCAACAAGAACCTCGGTTACTTTCTTGCCAATTATTCGCTCTCTCTTGAGCCCAGTCATTTTTTCAAAAGCATGATTAACTTCAAGAAAAACATAATCAATAGGCTTACCCGCTTTGTCAAGGACAATTTTGTGATAAGCAAAGGCATCCATCATCTTACCAAAAAACATGTCAAATTGTTTGCGGTCACGGCCGAGAACGTTTGCCCATCCACGTGCTAAAGTATCTGCTGACATGAGTAGGCTTCACCGGTAAATTATCAAAGATAGATTAGTCTGAAATATAAAAATGCGCCTCATTTTTTGTTAATGAAATCTGAAATTTTTTAAAACATCGTTATTGTTTGTTTCCCGAAATCACAATAGAATATGCAACGTTATCTAATGCAAACTAATTGAGTCGATGCTATGGCTCCAGAGTTCAAAGCTTAAATGGTACAACCCGCATTTTCACTTCAAAAAGAGGCAAAATCAGTTGGCTAACCAAAAAATATGCGAAGGCGACTACGTTCTAATTTACTTAGATGCACGAAGAACCTACATGATAAAAATGCAGGCAGGACAAACCTTCCATACGCATAAGGGCTACCTGAAACTTGATGAGTTAATCGGCAAAGAATACGGCGAACCCATCAAAAGCAGCCTGGGCATCTACTTCACCACACTAAAACCATCGTTAACCGATTACATCATGAAATCTTCACGCAACACACAAATCATTTACCCAAAAGACGCCGCCTTAATCGTTATGTTCAGCGGAATCGGACCAGGAAGCCGAGTCGTGGAATCAGGCACAGGAACAGGCTCATTAACCACAGCCCTCGCCCATTATGTTGGTCCAACAGGAAAAGTTTACACCTACGAGCTTCGCCCTGAATTCCAAAAGAACGCAGCCAAAAACCTTGAACGCTCAAAACTCATAGATCATGTTGAAATGAAAAGCGGCGACGTCACATTAGGCTATCGAAGAACGAGATGTTGACGCGGTTATTTTGGATTTGGCGGTTCCATGGCTTGTAGTGCCTCACGCTTATGAAGCACTTAAACCTTCAGGCAGTACTTGTTTCGTTTAGCCCAACTATTGACCAAGTTGTAAAAACAACTGAAGCACTCCGAGAAAACGGCTTCGTTTTCATTGAAACCATTGAGTGCTTGATGCGCGCTATGCAAGTTGAACGAGGAAAAACCAGACCTCAAACACTGATGACTGGACACACAGGCTACATTACTCATGCAAGAAAAATCCTCAAATCTGCCAACCCAAGAAACACCACAACGCTCGCTCCAAGAAGAAACAGTTGCTGCAAGAAGCAACCTGTAGAACAAGAAGAAAATATTGAAGAAATCGGCAGAAGAAGAAACTGACTTAACCTTATCTTTGATTTTTCGTCTTGTTGATTGCAGGCATAGGCATGCTAAGCTGCCAAACAGCTTGCTTTAGTTGTTCGCTCTTTTCGCCGCGTGTTAAGCCATAATACGCACCTAAAATTTTGCCGAAGTAGGGAATAATGACTTGATCAAAGGTTTTGTAGAGCAACTGGATTGGGTAATACGATTTTCTAGGAATGTTGGTTTCCAGATTTTAATGTTGTATTCCCAGCATTTGATGAAAAAGTCCCAACGCGCTTTGGAGAGCGAATCCATTTCAGCGCCTTTCTTATTCATCAAGACGCAGTTTTCAAGCGGAACAAAGAACAAGGGCACATAAAACGCGTTGTAATCTTTTAAGTTTATCCATTAACTCAAGTGTCTGCAGCATGTCTTCTTCTTTTTCGTCTGGCAGACCAATAATCAAAGTTGCCAGCGGATACCAATTGTTGTCGTTAAGAATGCCAAAAGCGTTAGTGACGACTTCTTGCCATTGCTCAGGCTTAAAAGGCAACATTTTGCCAGCCATGTACTTCTTCATTAACCGTGGGCTACCCGTTTCTATTCCTGTTTCAGCTGTGATTATTGCTTTTTTGCCGAATGAGTACCAGCTTTTCTCAATCAGTATTTCTGCAAGTTCCTTTATCATCTGCGGATTATGATACACAGGCGCCAAAGACATGTGCGAAGCTTGAATACTTTTAACGCCTGGATAATCAGCAACGCTTTTTACCAGTTTTACAACGGCTTCTTTGTTTGGAATGAATTGTTTGTCTTGTTGTACCGTAAAGAAATAGGTCTTCTGTGATAAGCGTTATGTGGTCGCTGCCTTCTGCAGTGGTTAACGCAACTTCCTGCATGATTTTTTCAAGTGGCACATCTACTTTGTGCTGCATTGTGGGAGTGCAAAATTGGCAGTTTCTTCCGCAGCCCTTTGAGATTTCGACGGCACCATGAATTCCAGCATGTTTAGTTAACGGCATTATGGCATTGTAATCCCAGTTGCTGATCGATTCATCAGCTTTAACAATGCGTGGAAGTGCTTCGCCGTTTACTGCCTTTCTTGAAAACTTCAACAATCGGTTCAGGTCTTCCGCCTATGAAGGACACAATCTACACCATAGCTGTCAGATACGTGTTTGCGTTCAAGTTGCCAAGAACCGAATCCGCCAACAATAATTTTTGGTTTAAACTTTTTGATGCTTGGGTGAGTGACCAGTTTTTGAAATTCTACTGCGTTCATGGGTTCTCCGCCGCCAATTATTGAAGAGTATGTTTTGCTTACATAACCCATGCCTGTTGGATCCATTGAAGATATGCCGACAACTTTGGTTTCTGGACCGATGAAGTCTTCAAGATCGTCAGGGTGAACCACAGCTACTTCTTTTTCTGTAAAGCCACTTTCCAGAAGTATTGCTTCTACTTTTCTTAAGCCGTAAGGTGCAAACCTTGCTCTGACCGTCTGGCTTTGCGTTCCACTGGCGGATAAAGTGTTTTTCTAACAAATGCAAGTGGAATGGACCTTTACCAAAGCCTGCAACGAAAGCGATAAAGGGATTATTAAAAAAATCGCTCATTTCTGTTGCTGATGCTGTAAGAACTATTTTTATGCCCGAACCTGATGCCAATTCTCTCTCTTCCTTTCGAATAGAGTACATGAATATTCCGTAGCCTTTTAAGAATTACTATCCGCAACATGAGTTGTATACGGAGTTAGGGGTAAATTCAATGCCGTCCGAGTAACTCTGATCTCTCATCCATATAATGTCAAGCTAATGCCTTCTCATCATTCGGCAAAAAACATTTAGTCTAAGCTGAATAAAAGCCTATACATGGGATTTTTATTGAATGCAGGGAACACTTTTATTTTCGGTCTTAAATTTATTTATTAGGTGTTTTAAAAATGGATTTTAAAGGTAGCCAAACAGAAAAAAATCTTCTAGCAGCTTTCGCAGGCGAATCACAAGCACGAAACAAATATACGTTTTTTGCCAGCGTAGCCAAAAAAGAAGGATATGAGCAAATTGGCGCGATTTTTGAGGAAACATCAGGTAACGAGAAAGAGCATGCGGAACTGTTCTTTAAGCATCTTAAAGGCGGAATGGTTGAAATCATGGCTTCTTATCCGGCAGGAGTTATTGCTTCAACTGCTGAAAACCTCAAAGCGGCAGCCGCGGGCGAAAAACTTGAGTGGGGGAAACTTTACCCAAATTTTGCAGATGTAGCTCAACAAGAAGGTTTTCCAGAAGTCGCTTCAACTTTTCGAATGGTTGCAAAAGTCGAATCATATCATGAGCGACGTTACAATAAATTGGTTGAAAGCGTTGAACAAGGCAAAGTCTTCAAGAAAGATCAGCCGGTAAAATGGAAATGCAGAAACTGCGGTTTAGTCATCGAAGGAACACAAGCACCGGAAAAATGTCCTACATGTGCTCATCCAAAAGCGTACTTTGAAGTTTGGGTTGAAAACTACTAAAAACCCTCAATTTTTCTTTGAGCAGGATGATGTAATTATGGTCAAATTAAGCTCTGCGCTAACAGCCTTTGCTAAAAAATTGAGGCCAAATAAATTAAAAATGATCTATTCTAAGCTCTGTTACTTTGAATGATAAGATTAACAAGAAACTATTTTGCTCTTCCGACTTTACAGAAGTAGCTTGTTGGTTTTCCTGTGATTAGATTTTGTTCTTTGAAAATTTGGCAAGCGCTGCAAAGACACATCTTGCTGAAGTCAAGGTCTTTGCATGCAGCTACCCCACTGGCACAATAAGGTCCAGGCATATCCTCTATTTTGGGTAGTATCATTGCAACTTGTTCTTTCGTCAAACTTTGAAACATTTCTGGGCTCACAGCTTCAAGAATTTTGCTTCGAGTCATTCTCTTAGGTTCCGCACAAATGCTGTGAAACTGGACTGGACAAACCGCACATCTACATTTGATTATTGATTCAGGAGAAAACTTAACCTTTCCTTTTTTACGATCTAAAAAACTCAAAATACCACCTCCCACTATTCGTGTTTATTTCTAGATATCATTTGAGAGAGCTTTTCACGGTTAATCCTTTGATATGTGAGCCTTACGAATAAGTAAAAGATGAAAACAAAAGCTGTAATAAAGAAGCTTACCGGATACGGCTCAAAAAACGAAACAAAAAGCCCCAACCAAGTTGCTATCAGCGAAATAATTACTGAAATAATAATGACTTGTCTCGGGCGTTTTGCCAACAGTTGGGCTGTCGCAGCAGGCGTCACCATCAATGAGAAAATTAGAAGAACACCAACAACTTGAACAGCTATTGACACAGCGACGGCCACAAGGAGCATGAAAATTATCCCTAGAAAAAGTACGGGCATTCCTTTTGCTTCTGCCACATCTTCATCAAGTGAAGCGAACAGGAGCGGTCGGTATACTATTGCCACAAAAGCCAGAATTATCAAACCCGCAACCAGCGTTACAAGTACGTCGGTGACACTGATACCCAGTATTTCTCCAAACAAAATGGAGTACGCCTCAGTCGCATAGCCAGTATAGAGGCTGATAAATAACACACCTATACCCAGCATAAAGGCGAGAACTGTTCCGATCTGCACATCACGCTGAGCGGCCTTCCTGCCCAGAGCGGCAATTCCAAGTCCTCCAAAGCTTGTGAATAAAAGAAGACCGAAAACTGGGCTAACTCCAAATAAAACAGCACCCGCTGCTCCAGAAAATCCTATGTGCGAGAGTGCATGCGCTGCGAATGAAGAACGTCTTAAAACCACGAAATAACCGACGATGCCTGCGATAATTGCGACAATTGTTCCCGCCTCATAAGCGTGCTGCATAAAGGCATATTGAAAAATCTGCTGAAGATCCATAATAGGATTGAGGCTAAAAGTCATTCTGGTTGACACCCGTGGCAATCTTCAATGCCTACAATACCGATGTTGCCTCTAGAGTCTTGAAGAACCTCAACGTGAATTCCAAACAACTCTGAGAGGCACTCGGAGGTCAAGACCTCTTTTGGAGCCCCCGTCGCCACTTTTCCATTAGCAATGTAGACCACTTTATCAAGATATGGCAAAAGAGGGTTAATATTATGGGCTATTAGTAGGGCAGTAACATTTCGTGATTGAACCACTCCATGAATTAGCTGCAACAATTCTCTCTCGCGTCTCATGTCAAGATTCGAAAGCGGCTCATCAAGCAACAGAACGGATGGATTGCTTACAAGCGCTTCGGCCAAAAATATCCTCTGAAGCTCTCCTCCTGACAACGCACCTAAAGAACGATGAGCCAAGTTTGTTGCTCCCAACAGCTTTTAGCGCCTCTATGGCGGCAATGCGATCGTTTTTGGAGAACAAACCTATGCCCCATTGTTTGCCTGAGAAACCCAGTCTCACCAGCTCAAGAGATTCAACATTTGTTTCACCGTCAAATACGTGACGCTGAGGTACGTAACCAATCTGAGGGTTTCCACGCTTGGGTATTTCATTGAATATCTTAATTGTGCCGCTGACGGGTTGCTGCAAACCAAGAAGCAAACGAAACAGAGTCGTCTTGCCCGCTCCGTTAGGACCAATAACAGCTACAAACTCACCCCGGTTGATAGTGAAATTTGCGTCTTGCCAAACAATGTTGCCAGGGTAACCAGCTGAAAGATTTTTGGAGGTAATTACCTCGTATTGTGAGTCCATTATTACTTACCAAGTGCTTGTGCGTTAAGAGCATTTTGGAGCGTTATTAACTCAGCATTCATCCAGTCTTGGAACGAGACATCTGGCGGCTGAATAGTTTCAGTTACACCAACGATTGGTATTCCTTGCTGAGCAGCCAGCGCCTTGATACTCTCCGTTAGTGGGGTTACAGTTTGCTGATTATAAACCAACACGGAAACAGATTTATTATCAAGAAGCTGCTGGAACTCTACGATGCTTTGAGCGGGCGGATCATTTCCCTCAGCAACAGCTTTCATAAATTCTTGAGGAGAGACAAGATCAAGGCCAGTTGCGTTTGCCATATATTCAAAGATGGTTTCTGTTGACGCCACTTTGGTGCCTGCGAATTGTTGTTTTATCTCGGTTTCACGAGCATTGTATACTCCAAGTGACGCATTCAACGCGGTGTACTGCTGAGTGTAGTATGCAGTGTTACTAGGATCTATGGAAACAAGGTCTTTGTACATTGCATTTACTGTATCATTTACGAAATAGGGACTGTACCACATATGAGCGTTGGCACCATCTGGCTGGCCGACGAGATGCTGAACATTCAAAACAACTTGATTTGGAGTATTGCTTGCTGAAATAAGATGCAGAGCCCAGTCATCATATCCCTCTCCGTTGACAATTACTAGTTTAGCGTTTGCAATCGCTTGGGCATTAGCGGTATTGCTTTCATATTCATGAGGATCAGCATTAGGGTCCGAAACGATACTCACAACGCTGACATGCGTTCCTCCAAGCTGAGAAATTAGACTGCCCCAGAAATTTTCGGCAGCAACCACTTGTATCTTAGAATTAGTTGTACTAGGAGGTTTATAATTTGAGAGATACAAACCAGCTAATGTTGCTACTATGATTACCGCAACCAAAATTCCAACGACAACATATGTAATTTTTCGCACGAATATTCCCACTTTATTAGAATAGCAGCACTATTTATTAAATGTTATTAAATTTAGCACTATTTTTAATAACACAGTTACTCTTACTAATTTACGTTAAAACCCTACTTAAAAAGAAATCAAATTAGCCAGCTCATTTAGGATAAAGAATAGGCAATACTTAAGTCAAACAAAAGTCATAGACAAACAACAATTACTGTTCCGCTAAGGTGAATTAATTGAGCATAATTAGTCTTTCATTGCCAACCGAATTGCTTGAAGACCTGGATGCCGCGCTTGGAGAAGAAAAAGCGGCGAATAGATCAGAAGTTCTCAGACAAGCTGTTCGAAGTTACTTAAATGAATATAAGAAACTTGATGAACTAAAAGGTGACATAATCGCCACTATCTCAGTGTTTTACGAGAAAGAAGAAAAAAACGAGGAACTTTTCAGACTCCAACATGAATTCAGCGATATGATCACGACCTATATCCATTCCCATATAACCGAAACCAACTGCCTTGAAGTCATGATAATCAAAGGTTCTTCCAAACGACTAAAGAACTTGATTGATGGACTGAAAGCAAACAAACCAGTCAAGCAAATAAAATTCTCAATCATGACAACTAATGAAGCAGAATGATTTCGTTATTCTCTGTTGGTTCTCCCTAAACTTTCACGATAAATCTTGTTTCTAAAATGCTCGACAATAGTTACGAACGTATGGGTTACGCGATATTGAATTACGGTTTATCTACTCTTTGATCTTGTCCAGCATCCTTAGGAGCAGGTTCTTTCTTTCGTTTTGGAAATACCGCAATAATGACCAAAATTAATACGAATAGTATAACGAAGGGTAAAAAGCCTGGGTGTATTGCTATCTCCACCATTAAAATCAAAGTTTGAACAATTGGGTTATTTTGAAGAGTTTGTGGTCGAGCATATTGGGTTGATACTGGCAAAGCTTGATACTGGCTAGTAGGTAAATACACAGGAGTGCTTGTTAGCCAGTCGCTAACCGGGTAAAAACTAAATGAATATGTCAGCCATGCGAAGGTTCTGGAAATTCCGTAAAGGTCAAGATTAGATAATAATTTAGCTGGACCAAGCAAAGTAAGGTCTGGATACATAACATCGTTCGTCTCATTGGTATGCCCCAAGCCCAGAGAATGACCTAATTCGTGAAGAGCGACATTTTGTTCATCTCCATCCGCCAATGCATCTCCGTGAGGTGAGTGAGTGGCAAGGTTGATGCTGCAATTAGTTATCGCATAGTTTAAGCTGCTCAATGTTGTTAACCCAATGGCATCTGCAGAACTTAATGCCGATTGAGTCCAGTTAAGGTAGATGTTAAAACCAGCTTCTGACTCATTCGAAACAGTGGGTTCAAGCTTTAATGAAGCCAAGTATGAATATTGATAGTTGTTAGATGCGAATTCTTGTATTGCTTCGTTCCATTGACCTATAGCTCGAAGCGTTGAATTAACGTACATAGGGTTCCACCAAGATACATTATTTGGGGTAACCAGAAGGATGTTTATTGTTGATGTATGCCAAGCAAGACCTTCAATTTCCAACTCGTCAATGGTTTGGTTTTGCCCATGGACCTGGCTTATGGCAAAGCTACCTGATGACAATAACAAAGTTGATAATAATAAAAATAATAAGAGGAATTTCCGCATAACTTTCTTACTCAGTAACATATGTTTGGTGGGTTTTAACCTTCGTGACTACATTCTTACAGTCACAAAGAAGTATATTACAAATTCAATTTCTGTTTTCTTGAGGAAAAACCAAAGATGAGCATGGGTATAGGTTCGACCACTGCAAGTATGGTCGTTCCTCCACTTCTTGAACAACAATCTATGATGCTGATATTTGTTGCTCTTGGATTAGGAATTGTTGGAATGGCTTACGGAAGCATCCGAAGCAAAGATTCTTTTCATTTGCATCGTTGGATTATGACTGGGGCCATTGCATTAAATTAATCGCTATCCTTGTGGTTATGTTCCCTTCGCTCATCTTTTTCTACATTAACCCAAACGTAACCGCCACTTCACCTTTCTCAATATTGCAGATTCTCCATGCTGCAGTGGGGTTTCCCGCGTTCACCTTGGCTCTTATGTTTGCATTCAATGATTTGCCGACCAAAACAAGAAAATGAATTATGATAACAGCTGTTTTGTGGTTAACAAGCATTGCTTTAGGCGCAGTGGTTTACTTTACCATGCCAAACTGAGAACGGTTTTTATTCTTTTGCTTAATGTAATTGTTTGGGATGTTAAAAATGCCAGTATTTTTATGTTCTAAATGTGGTCGTAAGATAAAGGCTGACTACGAAATATGTTGTACGCATTCTTCAATTAGCAAAGGAGAAAAAGCTCCGGAGTGTTGTGGTCAACCTATGATTGAGGCAATTGATGATTAATATAAGCTGAATAAAACTGCAATTCTTATAGGTGATGCAGATTTAAGAATCGGGTTAGCCTTCTACCAAAGCATCGTAGAGATATAATTCAGGATTAATGAAACGCTCTTTCGGTTACGACATCCGCCTCAGCCCAAGCTTCCGTCGCAAAACTTGTGAGCGCCCAGTGCCATCCTCTTTGTTCTGCAATTTGCTCGCCAAATTCAGTCTCAAGTCGTCTATTCATTCTTTGAATTCTTCGACTGACCTGATGTCTAGTAATCCGAAATGTATCGAGCTTTATGGCTAAAACCTTTGGCAACAAACCGAGCGATCTGCTTCAAAAAGTAAACCCAAAACGCAAAGGAAAAAACTGCCCAAGAACTTGCACATTATCGAGAGCTACACAATATATTTACCGGTTTTTTCAAAATCTTTGACAATTTCCATGACACGCTTAGGCGCATTGTATGGTCCAAGAGGAATGTCTTTAAGCAGAACCCAAGGACTTTTTCGAGCAACTTCAGTGGCAATATGATGTTCCCCTACACTTTTCTGGGCAACTTCAACAACCATCCGTCTGACTTCAACCTCAGACAGTTCACCAAGCGCATGCAAATACTCATGCAACAAAAGATTGTAGACTAAAGCATTAACAGTTGGCTTGGAGCTAATAGAGGCTTCAACGATTTCTACCAATGAGCGATTTAAAACAATATTATTGGTTCCAACAGGATAATAGGCGCCAAGCTGCAAGGGCAAATCATCTAAAAAAAGCATCATGCTATCCCTTTTCTTGCTCAATACAAATTGAACCGTATCCTTTACGATTTTCCAAACTTCAGCATAGTTTTTAGCGTTATCTAAACAGGCACCAAACCGCTCAATCATTTTAGAATCATTAGTCAAAAATGAGCCGTCTCCTAAAAAGAATGAAGAAGACAAGGCTTTAAATCTTGCACAAGTGAAGCTTAAGAAATATCGGTTTTTGGTTTTCCAAGCTTCTTGTTAACGCATGCTTGGATAAACCCGAAGTATTCAGGTGAAGGTCTTCCAGGTCGGCTCTTGAATTCTCCATGGAACTGAGAGGCAAAGAAGAAGTAGTTCTTTGGCAACTCTAAAGTTTCCATTCTTCTGCCATCAGTGCTTTTGCCTGTAAAGCATAAACCATTATTTTTGAGGGTTTCGTGGTAGTCTAAGTTAACTTCAAAGCGGTGACGGTGGCGCTCATAGATTTCTTCTTGTCCATACAAACTGTAAGCAAGCGTGCCTTTTTGCAAAATAATTTTGTGAGCGCCCAGACGCATTGTTGCGCCTTTAATTTCTATTCCTCGTTGTTCAGGCATAAGGTCAATTACTGGATAAGGTGTTTCAGGATTAATTTCGGTGCTATTTGCATCTTTTAAGCCGCAAACGTTTCGAGCGAACTCGATAACTGCCAATTGGAAACCGTAACAAATGCCTAAGAATGGAATATCATTTTCTCTGGCAAACTGGGCAGCTGCAATTTTGCCTTCTGTTCCTCGTGGACCAAAACCGTAGGGAACAAAAACGCCGTCAAAATTGGCAAGATCTTTTATGCATTCGGGTTCATGCTCCAGTTTCTCAGCTTCAAGGTAAGAGATGCAGACTTTGGCTTTGTTTGCAGCGCCACCATGACGAAGTGCTTCGGTCATGCTTACGTAACTGTCAGTTAAACCAGCGTATTTGCCTACTAACGCTATTTTGACTTCATGTTCGGGATTAATTGCAGCCGTCAACGATATTGTTGCCACTGACTGAAGTCTTTAGTCTCACATTTGATGGCTAATCGTTGACAGATGAAATCGCCCATGCCCTGCTTGTCTAAGAATAAGCGGCACTTGATAAACGGATTCAGCGTTGTAAGAGCAGAAAACGGCGCTTTCGGGAATAGTGCCGAACAACGCTATTTTTCTGAGGGCTTCAGCATCAATCATTTTGGGGCTTCTAGCAACTATAGTATCAGGTTGGATACCGATGCGTCTTAACTCATTAACGCTGTGCTGTAGAGGTTTAGTTTTCATTTCACCTGTAACATCTAAAATTGGCACCAAAGCAACATGAACATAAAGCGTGTTTTCGTAGCCTTCTTCTAGACGCATCTGGCGAATAGCTTCCAGAAAAGGTAATCCTTCAATGTCGCCAACTGTTCCGCCGACTTCAGTTAAAACTACATCGGCACATGTAGCTTTGCCAACGGTTTTGATGCGATTTTTAATTTCGTTAGTTATATGCGGGACAATTTGGACGCAGCGCCCTAAAAAGTCGCCGCGGCGTTCTTTTTCAATTACAGATTTGTAAACCATGCCAGTGGTTAAGTTGTTTTCTTGTTTGAGGCTTAAATCTAAGAAGCGTTCGTACCAGCCTAAGTCTAAGTCGGTTTCTCCGCCGTCGTCGGTGACAAAGACTTCGCCATGCATGTATGGATTCATTGTTCCTGCATCAACGTTAACGTAAGGGTCGATTTTTACAACTGTAGGTTTTAATCCTCTTGCTTGAAGCATTTTACCGATGGAAGAAGTTAATATGCCTTTGCCAACTGAACTTAACACTCCGCCCGTAACGAAAATGTACTTAACCATTGATTTCCCCGCAATAACCTACACCTTTCAAGCTAACTTAATATAACTCTTTTGTGTGCACAGCTGCAAAAATGTGCAATCAAGAATGATGAATTAAACGTTAAACATGTAAATAAATTAGATAGCGTGTTGCATTATATCTAGCGGGTTGGACTAATCATCACACAAGTCAAGCCATATGACAATGAATAATAATAACAAAGACAGTTCTTAGAAAAGAACTATATAAATTGTGGTAAAATGAATTCAGTAGTTTTTACTTTGGAGAAAAATTTTAATTAAGTGTTTAGCTAAGTATAAGTGTGGAGACTAAAAATGCCCAAAGCCTTTGTATTGATAAATGTTGAATCAGGTACCGAAGAAGAAGTTGTTGAGGAACTTAAAAAAATTGATGGCGTAGAAGAAGCATATTTTTCCTATGGAGTTTACGACATAATTACTAAAGATAAAAGCTGACTCGATGGAAAAACTCAAGGACATGGTAACCCAAAAAATAAGAGCCATAAGCAGAGTCCGATCGACATTAACTTTGATAATGATGGAAGAATAACGCCAATAATAAAAAGTTTCAAACACTATCTTTATTTTTGATAACTACCTTAGAAATAAGCGCTACACCAAAGTGTAGCTTTGCCTTTTAAAGAAACGACAATAACCGCTTATTTTTGACGTAGTTAGACATGTTCTCCCTGCCTTTCCGTCACTTTTTTTCACTTTTCCCCACTTATTTGCACTTTTATTCACTCAACCTGCAAACAAATCAAACGTTAAATCAAAAAAGCAGCTTAACACAACCTGGTTAAAAAAAAGAATCTCTCGGGGCAAACTAGACAATGTGCATAGACAAAAAATCCAACCGTCAAAGAAGCACCAATCAAAACTTTGCCAGAGTACCCACAATTTTTTATTTTCATATCAGGCTTAATAGTTTAGTGTTAAGAATCTAACCAAGGCTTGAAAACTAAATGAGCACCACAAAAAGACCTATGCGTGCAAACTTTATTCTTATTATTTTAGTTTTAGGCTTAATAGCATTCATTCTTTACTTTTACTTCTTTATCAACCCAGAACAAGTTTTAAACATTCTTTCAAAAACAAATCTTACTTATTACGCAGGGGCTTTTGTAGCCTATTTTTTGTTTGCTTTTTTCTCTGCTTCTAGTTTGGCGTAAACTACTAAACAATTTATCATTAAAAATTAGCATTCGAAAAGGCTCTGTTGTTTACATGGGTCGGATTATTTTTTGAAGCAACAGTTCCTCAATTGGGTTGGTCTGGAGAAATATCAAAAACATACATGTTAGCAAAGGACTCAAATCAAGATACAGGAAAAGTTGGAGCTTCAGTTGTTGGACAAAAAATTTTTACAATGACGATTACTGTTGTTGCGTTAAGCGTTGGTTTAGGCTTAGTGCTTGTCAGCTATCCTTTGCCATTTTTAGTTACTTTGTTAATTGCCCTTGTCTTAGCTCTTTCAATTATAGTCTTTAATCCTCGTTTACTATGTAAGCATTAAGCCAGCGGCAACCAAAACATTGCTAAACTGGGGTATACGAATAACTATGTTTTTTCAGAAAAAAATGGAACCCCGAAAATTTTAGAATTAAGAGCCGAGGAATGTTCTAGGTAAATTTCATTTCGGAATAAAACAGTTAGGAGCCAACCCTAAAGCTCTGATTAAACCCATCATTTACGCTTTTATAAGTTTTGTTTTTGAAGTCTCCGTTATTTTCTTTGCTTTTATCGCATTAGGTTATCCTGTTCCAGTTGATAAAGTGCTCATTGTTTTCACTTTAACTGGAACACTTCAAACGGTTGGCTTAACATTTTTTGGGTTTCCTGAATTAATTATGACTGTTTCGTTTACGTGCTCTTGGAATTCCTGCTGCTTTAAGTGTTTCTGTTACTTTGCTAACAAGGGTGGTAACTTTGTGGTTTAGGCTTATCGTTTCCTATGCTGCCTTGCAGTGGGCAGGAATAAAAATTATGACGAAAAAACAAAACAATAAATCTTTCCTAATACAAAATATTTTCTCGCAGTACATGGTAATCAAGCGATAACTTCTAATGTTTCTAGGAAACATTTTAATGCACACTAAACTAATCAATTATTAGAGGATAGGATTGATATGCCCACAGCCTTTGTTTTAATAAATACTGAAATAGGTTCAGAATCAGATGTTCTAAAAGAGCTTAAAAAAGTTGAAGGCGTTGAAGAAGCATCAGCCGTTTACGGAGTCTACGATATAGTTGCAAGAGTCAAAGCAGACACGATGGATAAACTAAAAGAAATAGTAACCTGGCGCATTCGACGACTAGACAAAGTACGATCAACACTAACAATGATCGTTGTTGAGGAACGATAAACCTCAATAAACTCTTTTTCTTTTAAGAACCTTCAACAATAACCCACTATTATTTTTAGGCATACATACACGATTTAGTCTGAGCATAAACTTCTAATAAAACAGTTCCTGATCTATGAACCAATTTCCGAAAAAAAATTAGTGCTTAGAAAACCGTTATTTTGAACCAACATCATATTAGAAGTTCTCTTAACAAGCGTTAAGTTGTGACTAGCTATCATACAGTCACATAATTTTAAATTTTTTTCGACTGATTAAAGTCCTGTGCATCTGAGAGCAGTGAGAAAAATGAATGCAAAATTGCAAATCCACGGTAATAAGCCAAGAAGGAGCCTATCAGATAATGAAAGCTCTCACTGTAAACAGATGCACGCAATTTTTTATTGGTTGGATGAAGAGGTTTGGATACCACATTGAACCTTTTTTCGTTCCACTTGAACAAAAAGAGCATCCGAACCTCTGAAACTAACTCACCCAAACTAAAATAAAAGGAGATTGTATAAAAATGCCAACAGCATATATCCTCTTAAATACTGAAATTGGAGCCGAAAATCAAGTACTGAAAGCGCTTAAAAAAATTGAAGGCGTCGAAGAAGCGCACAACCTCTGGGGAGTCTACGATATAATTGCAAACGTAAAAGCAGACAACATGGAAAAACTCAAATACATTATTACAAAAAGAATCGAAAAAATCGGCAAAATAAACTCAAAACTAACCATGATAATAAATGAAAAACCAACCAACGACGCTGCAAGAACAAGTATTTTTTGAACAAACCCCTATTATTCACTAACTAAAGCCTAAACTTTACTTTAGGCTAAACAATATTTTTTTACCTTCGCAGATTACTCTCTAATTTAACTTGGAGAAAAGCAGGCTTTGACTTTGCAACAGGTAATGCATATTGGCTTAGATGATACTGACTCAACAAAGGGAGGCTGCACCACCTATCTTGCGGCATTACTTATTGAAAAGCTCGAAAATTTCAATGTTCAATTTATCGATTATCCAAGCTTGATTAGGCTTAATCCTAATGTACCTTGGAAAACAAGAGGCAACGGCGCCTTGCTTAAGATTCAAATACGATGCAACATTTGAAGAGAAAATAAAAGAAGCAGCCATAGACTTTGTGGGAAGAAAACTCGGCCATCAAAGAAAAAGGCACTGACCCGGAATAGTTTTTTTAAAAAGTCAAGAAATCCCAGAGGAACTTGAGTGTTTTTGCGAAAAAAACAGAAACAAGCATTGTAACACTCAAAGAAGCATTGGCGCTAATCAAGAAGTTTGGGGCTGAAGCGTTAGGGTTTAACTCTTGCAGAGGCATCATCGGCGCTTTGGCAGCCATCGGCGAAACCTTGGACTGCGACCACACTTACGAGTTAATTGCTTATCAGGAACCGCAGAATTGGGGTTCAAAACGAAAAGTTGATGAAGCATCCATTTTTGAAATGGATAAGCAGCTTGCAACCTTACACTTTTAACAATGTGGACTGAGAGAAACGGCAGAGTAATTATTACGCCTCGTGGTCCAGACCCGATTCTGTTTGGCATCAGAGGCGAATCAGCCGAAATAGTGAAGAAAGCTTACGAGCTTGGTTAAGCCGCTTGAACCTGTTGAGCGCTGGGTTATTTTCCGATCAAACCAAGGCACAGATGCCCACCTAAAACATGTTGAAGCATTAAGCAATATTGAACCTTACAGTTCAGTAATCGCTAAAGGCGTTGTTTCGCAGAATCCGCGGATTGTTCCTTTGCGCCATGTTATTTTTTCGATTAAGGATGATTCAGCAGAAGTGGATTGCGCCGCTTATGAGCCCACGGGTAACCTGCGCAAAATCGCGAGAGAACTCATCGTTGGCGACATGCGTTGAAGTTTATGGAGCAGTACATAAAGCAACATCAAAGTAAGCCGTTAACAATTAATCTTGAAAAAATCAACATTCTAAATCTTGCACCAAAAACAATAACTGAAAATCCCACTTTGCCCTAACTGCGGAAAACACTTGAAATCTATGGGGAAAAACCAAGGGTATCCGCTGCGAAAAATGCGGCGAAAAATTTGGACTTAAAGAAGAAAGAATTGGTTGTGCCTAGAACGCTTAAAGACAGGGTTGTATGTGACTTCAACAAGGTCTCAGCGGCATCTTACTAAACCGCTTAGACGTTATGGCTTAGAAAAACTGCATTATGAACCATAAGCCATTGATTGAGGGTTGGCATTCTTCAATGTTTGTTTGAAACAGCTCTGAGCGATAATTATTTAAATGCATGAATCTTGTAACCCATTAAAAGCTAAAGAAACAGAATTCAAAGCAAATTGGAGTGCCAAAATGTTGAAAAAAGTTTACAGCAGAAGATTATGCTCTTCCATTCTTTAAGCAAGAAGGTTTCGTTAGGAAGCATTGTCCAAAATGCGGCGAATACTACTGGACCCAAAACGAAAAGCAGGAAACTTGCGGCGAATCCACCTCTGACGAATGCGGATACTACACTTTCATTAATAATCCAGCCACAAAGAAAAGTTTCAGTCTTTCTGAGATGCGAGAAGCGTTTCTTATCGTTTTTCGAGAAAAATGGGCACACCCGCATTAAACCTTACCCAGTTGTTGCAAGATGGCGCAAAGACATTTACCTAACTCATGCAAGCATAATTGACTTTCAACCCTACGTGACCGAGGGCATCTCTCCGCCGCCAGCAAACCCGCTGGTGATTTCTCAGCCATCCATTAGGCTAACAGACATTTCTAATACTGGACCCACGTTTGGCAGGCACTTAACCATTTTTGAGATGGGCGGAGCACACGCATTCAACTATCCAGACAAAGAAATTTACTGGAAAGATGACACCGTCGTTTCCATCACCGTTTTGCCACTGAAGCTCTTGGCATAAAATCTGAAGAAGTTATCTACAAAGAAGGCGTTTGGGTTGGCGGAGGAAACGCTGGTCCAGATGTGGAATGCATCTGTTCGCGGCTTAGAAGTTGGCACTTTGGTTTTTATGCAGTACAAGGTTGTCGGCGACGAATTCGTCGAGTTGCCCATTCGCACAGTTGACACGGGATATGGCATTGACCGGTTTGCATGGATTAGTCAGGGAGTTCCAAGCGCTGTTCCAAGCGATTTACGGCAAAATGCTTGACAAAGTCTACGCTATGGCAGGAATAACTAATGTTGACAACGATTTCTTGGCGCGTGTTGCCAAATATTCGGGTTTGGTCAGCGTTGACAAAAACGCAAATAGGATGGTTACCACGAAGACGCGTTGCTGAACTTATCAGGCATTGATATGAAAACGCTTGAAAAAGTGCTGGTTCCAATTGAGAATGCTTGGGCAGTAACCGATCACACCAAAACGTTGAGTTTCATGCTCTCAGAAGGCGTTGTGCCATCAAACATTCAAGAAGGCTACTTGGCAAGGCTGCTGTTCCGCAGAGTTTACCGTTTAATGCGAACCCTAAACATGGATCCAGCAAAACTCTACGACATAGTAGATATGCAGGTTGATTACTGGTCAAAAGATTTCCCGCGCATCAAAGAAATGCAAAACGAAATCGTTGAAATGCTCAAAGTTGAGGAAGAAAAATTCGAAGACACCCTTAAACGCGGAGAAGGCATGGTTAAACGAATAGCCACCGACCTGAAAGCTAAAGGCACAGGCAAACTACCGATGGATACGCTCACGGAACTGTATGATTCACATGGGCTTCCACCAGAAATTGTTAAGCAAGCCGCAGAAAAAGAAGGCGTGCAAGTAGAGCTTCCTGAGAACTTTTACGCATTAATCGCTAAACGGCACATGCAAGCATCTAAACCAGCTGAAGAGGAAGAAACCCAAGCAGAAAAAACGCTTGAAAAAGTGGCTGAGCAACTGCCAGCAACAGAACAACTGTACTATGCTGACACTTACATGAAAGAGTTTGATGCTAAAGTTCTCAAAATAATCAACGACAAATACGTTGTCTTGGATCAGAACATGTTTTTATCCTGAAGGCGGAGGGCAACCAGCAGACCACGGATGGCTAACAGTTGGCGCTTCAAAGTTTGATGTGGTTGATACTCAAAAAATCGGCAAAGTCATAGTGCACAAACTCGGCACTTCCCCAACATTCAAAGAAGGCAGCACAGTTCACGGCATTCTTGACTGGGATAGACGTTACTCACTGATGAAGGCACATACAGTTACCCACTTGATTAATGGCGCTGCAAGACGAGTTTTGGGCGAGCATGTTTGGCAATCAGGCACACAAAAAGGCTTGGAAACATCACGGCTTGACATTTCACATTACAAAAGATTAAGCCAAGAAGAAGTCCATAAAATTGAGATCGTTGGCAAACGGGGCGATTGCAGCTAACATGAAAATTGAAATAACATGGTATCCACGAAACGAGGCAGAAGCACGTTACGGCTTTAGGCTCTACCAAGGCGGCGCAGTTCCAGGCAAAGACATCCGCGTCGTGAAAACTGGCGATTGGGATGTTGAAGCATGCGCTGGAACCCATCTGGGAAGCACTTTGGAAGTTGGCTTTGTAAAAATCGTTTACACTGAACGCGTGCAAGACGGCGTTGAACGCTTAGGCTACGCGGTTGGGTTGGAAGCGTTAAAGGCAGTGCAGAAACAAGAAAGTCTACTTTGGAAAGTTTCAGAAGTTTTGACTGCACCAATAGATAAGCTTGATAAAACAGCTGAGAAAATCGTCAAAGAACTAAAAGAAGCCAATGTTGAGAAACGCAAACTAATCAAAGAACTAGCTGAAAAAGAAAGCGCAGTTGGGCAAACAAAAACTGCTGAAGCAACAGTTGAAGTCAGACGGAGTAACCATTGTCAAACGTGACTTTGGCGAAGTAATTGACGTTAACCGCATGGTACAAACTGCCACTGAAATGATAAAACGCAACGAAGCAACCGTAACGCTGTTTTATGGTTCAGACGGAAAAACCTGCAGACTCATGGTTATGGCTGGAGAAGCGGCAGTGCAAAAAGGCGTTAACGCAGGAAACATTGTGAAAGAAGTTGCGCCGATTTTTGGCGGCGGAGGCGGCGGAAGACCCAACTTTGCACAAGGCGGCGGAACAAAACCCGACAAACTTCAACGAAGCGGTTAAAGCGGCTGAAGAAGCAATTAAAAAACAACTAAAACAATAGTTGAAAGCTCAGCTCTTCCAAAATTTATTTTTATATGATATAGATACAACGCTATTTGCTGCTAAAAATGATATAGTGTTTTAATCAGAAAAGTCAGGTTAACCTAAAGGCAGATGAATTGATTTCCCCCTCTATTTCGAATTTTTTTCCGCGTACTTTAAGTTAACTAACTTCCCACGAAACGAGCAGTTAATTTCAATATTTTAATCAAATAAAAAGTTAATGACTTTTAACGTCTCTTTATTGCTTTCAAACAAGGTTCGAATTTAGATTTTTCATGGTTTATGCTCTTTTACGATTAAGACATCGCTCATATCCATCAACAAACTTGACAATTCGGAACTCAAAAGTTGCCAAAAAACTTAAATCATTAAACTTTTTTCATTTTCATGATGATTTTTTTGAGCAAAAATGAAACAAATAAAGCGTAATGTCCGAAACGCTGTAATTCATGCAATTGTATTAACACAAATTATTTGTGCTACTTAACTTCAACTCAAAGATATGCTTACAAGGCGATATTATAGCATTTTAGTTAAGCAAACCATAGTTTTGATTACCAAGCAACTACAGGCAATTATGAAATAGATATCTATGCTAAATGAAATCGGATAACAATATTTTAGCTCATGAAATAGTTTACATTGACATGTACTTGCTTTTTGTTTGTTTTTGCAGAAAATTTATAAGCAAGCATGCACAGGTGTGCATTAGGTGAAGCGGTGCAAAAGTCACTTAAACACTGGTGAAGTATATGCGTAGAAGTTTAACAGTAACCCCTGAAAACGACAAAAAAATCCTACTAACAAAAGGACGATTCTTAACAGGAGACGCACCCTTCGACATAGACTACACAACTCTGGTCAACATATTCATCGAACTCGGCCATAAACTAATGACTTCAGCATGGAATGACAGCGCAAACCCCAACGTCATCATTGACAAAAATGAAATAATAGAATCTTTCAAAAAACACTTCTTTGATGCTGAACTTAAAGAAGAATCAGTCGGAGACCAAGTGGCTGAAATCATATTTAGAAAACTCGTTGAACAATCGAACTTAGCGGCAGGCAACCAAATCCAGAAAGACCAACACCCCTGTGTTGCCTACTGAACAATCAAGACCTAAAGAAACAAAAAAGGAAAAATACATCGCATAGAGTAAAACAATGAGGGATACAGCAGAAATGGTTGATGAGCAAGAAGAGCAGTCAATTGACCAACTTAGAGCAGCTTCTGGATATGCGAGAAGAAACGTTCAGAAGATTATTTGACTAGGCTAAGTATTTGCAGGCTGACCTTGAAAACTTTAAGAAACGGTTTGACAGAGAAGCGGAGCAAATAAAAAATTACTGCACCGAACGCTTAGTCATTCAACTATTAGATGTTGTGGATGAGTTGGAGTTAGCGGTTAAAAACGGTGAAATCTCAACTTCACCCGAATCCCTGATTGAAGGCGTGGAAATGACGCTTAAAAAAGCTCAGAAAGGTTCTTGAGCAAGAAGGCGTTACTCCAATAGATAGCCCAGAAGGCAAAGTTTTTGACCCCACACGTCATAACGCTATTGCCGTTGTAGAGCAAGATGATGTTGCCGACGGCACAGTTCTTGAGGAAATAAGAAAAGGCTACATGATGAAGGGCAAAGTTATTCGACCCACCATCGTCAAAGTAGCAGTTAAACCAAAAAATCAAAGTAACCAAACGGAGGAAAAAAAGTAAATGAGTAATCAAAATCAAAAAACAAATCAAAAAGTATTAGGAATAGACTTAGGAACAACCAATTCAGCAGCCGCCATATATGAAGGCGGACATGCAACGGTTATTCCAAGCGCAGAAGGCCCAACAATGGCGGGAAAAATGTTCCCATCAGTTGTTGCCTTCACAAAAGACGGACAACTCTTGGTAGGTGAACCAGCAAAACGCCAAGCAGCCACCAACCCAGAAGGAACAATTTTTGAAATAAAACGCAAAATGGGCACTGACTACAAAGTCAACGTTTACGGCAAAGAATACAGTCCCCAGCAAATCTCAGCGTTCATACTTCAAAAAATAAAGAAAGACGCAGAAACCTATCTTGGCGGCACAATCAACAAAGCAGTCATCACTGTTCCAGCACACTTCAACGACAACCAACGCCAAGCCACCAAAGACGCAGGAGAAATCGCAGGCTTCCAAGTCATGCGAATAATCAACGAACCCACCGCTGCATGCCTCGCATACGGCATAGACAAAGTTCAGCAGGAAATGAAAATTCTTGTGTTCAGCTTCGGCGGCGGAACACACGATGTCACAGTCATGGATTTCGGCAAAGGAGTCTTCCAAGTGCTCAGCACAAGCGGCGACACTCAACTTGGCGGAACAGACGTTGACAAAGCAGTCATGGATTACATCTTAGGCGAATTCAAACGCCAAACAGGCATAGATATCTCAAACGACAGAATGGCAATGCCAAGGCTTAAAGATGCAGCGGAAAAAGCCAAAATTGAACTCTCAACACTTATGAGCACCGACATTGACCTGCCATTCTTAACTGCAGACGCTTCAGGACCAAAACACCTGCACCTAACATTAACCAGAACAAAACTTGAATCTTTAGCACAACCAATCGTGCAGCGAACACAACCTACTCTTCTGAAAGCTCTTGAAGATGCAAAACTAACCCCACAAGGAATCGACAAAATCATCCTAATCGGCGGCATGACCAGAATGCCCCTTGTGCAAAGGTTTGTTGAGCAAATCTTGGGCAAAGCGCCTGAACGTGGCATTGACCCTATGGAAAGCGTTGCCATCGGCGCAGCCATTCAAGGCAGCAGTTGTCATCAGGCGAAGTCACTGACCTACTGCTTACTTGACGTTACACCATTAACGCTTGGTTTGGAAACCATGGGCGGCGTATTGACTAAAGTAATGGACAAAAACACAACCATTCCAACTAAGAGAAGCCAAATCTTCACCACAGCAGCAGACTTCCAAACAGCAGTCACCATCCATGTGCTTCAAGGCGAACGAGCAATGGCAGCAGACAACGTTTCACTTGGCATGTTTAACCTCGTAGATTTGCCACCAGCACCAAGAGGCGTTCCACAGATAGAAGTAACCTTTGACATTGACGCCAACGGCATAATGAACGTAACCGCCAAAGACTTAGGCACAGGAAAAGAATCAAAAATACGCATAACCGCATCCACCAAACTATCTAAAGAAGAAAAAGAACGCCTAATCAAAGACGCAGACCAATATGCAGAACAAGACAAAAAGAAACGAGAAGAAGCTGAAATCCGCAACAACGCTGACAGCCTAGTTTACACTGCGGAACGAACAAAAACAGACCTTGCAGGCAAAATCAGCCCAGAAGAAATAGGCAAAATCGACGCAGCCGTAACAGAACTCAAAAATGCTTTAGCAACCAACGACATGGCACAGGTGAAAGCAAAATCCGATGCACTCCAGAAGGTTCTGCAGGAAGTCGGAACAAAAGTTTACCAGCAAGCAGCATCAGAATACGCAAAGCAGCAAGGACAGCAGCAGCCAGGTCAAGGACCAGAAGCAGGAGCAGGACCTCAAATGCCTCCAAGCGGCGGTCCTGAAGGTCCAGGTCCAGAAGATTCAGGCGAAGAAAAAGTCGTTGACTCAGAAGACTACAAAGTAAAGTAGTCTTTCCCATTTTTTAATTTTTTTAAGTACCGTATAGTAACTAAAAACAGTAATAATGACGGGAAATGGTATAAATTCCAGTCTGAAGCATACTTTAAGTCAAGTAAAAAAAGTTAATTTAGCGGTAAATGACTGATGGCTGAAAAAAGAGATTACTATGAAGTTCTAGGCGTTCAACGGGAACGCTTCAAAAGACGAAATCAAAGATGCTTACCGAAAACTAGCAATGCAGTTTCATCCAGACCGCAACAAAGACGCCTGGTGCAGAAGAAAAATTCAAAGAAATCAGTGAAGCCTACGCTGTTCTCTCCGACGACCAAAAAAGACAAACATACGATCAGCTTGGGCCATTCAGGTTTTGACCAAAGATATAAACAAGAAGACATTTTCAGAGGCGCCGACTTTGACTCTGTTTTCAGAGACATGGGTTTCGGCGACATTTTCCGAACTTTCTTCGGACGGTGGAGGATTCGGCGGCTGAAAGAAGCAACAGAGGTCAAGACTTAGCTTATGACCTTGAAATAACCCTGGAAGAAGCTGCGAAAGGAGCCGAAAAAGAAATTGAAATTCCCGAACTGAAAGATGTGATGTTTGCGGTGGTTCAGGCGCGGCCCCAGGCACTTCGGCTAGAATTTGCCCAAGATGCGGCGGCTCAGGTCAAGTTCAAAACATGCGTAAAAGCGGCTTCGGCATGTACGTGCAAGTTACTGCTTGCCCACAATGCAAAGGAAAAGGCAAACTGATTGAAACACCATGTCACTAACTGTCATGGTTCAGGGCTAGTTAGGAAACGCACGTAAAATCACTGTTCAAATTCCAGCGGGCATAGATGAAGGCTACCAGCTTAGGCTCAGAGGAGAAGGAGAAATGGCGTCTAACGATGGCGAACCAGGCGACCTCTACGTCGTCGTCCATGTTAAGCCGAACCCGCAATTTATAAGGGAAGGCAGAAGACCTGTGGCACGTAGCCATGATTACTTATCCGCAAGCAGCTTTAGGCGCAGAAATAACTGTTCCCACCCTTGAAGGACCAACAACCGTCAAGATTCATCCAGGAACACAAGTAGGCGAAGTCATAACGTTGAAAGGAAAAGGTATGCCACGTTTCAGAGCTTACGGCAGAGGCGACCTGATTGTACGCGTTGGCATTTCAGTTCCAGAAAAACTTACGTCCCAGCAACGAGCGCTTCTTGAACAATTAGCAAAAGAATTCGACAGCGAAGTAACGTAAAAGCCATAAATTTCACTTTTAACAATTAACCTAAACGACATTTAGTTAAACTAAAGTAAACAATTTTGTTAAACTAAAAAAATGAAGATAAAAGAATAAAGAAAGAAATTATTTGGCGAGCTGTTTTCGCAGTTCGGCGTATGTTGCTTTTATGTCTTCGATTGAGCCTTCGTCTTCAATTGTTGATGTGTCGCCGAGTGGTGCTCCTGTTAAGACTGCTTTGAGTAGTCTGCGCATGATTTTGCCGCTTCGGGTCTTTGGCAGTTTGTTAACGATGATGACGGCGTCTGGAGTTGCGATTGGACCGATTGTGGTTCTGACGTGTTTTATGAGTTCTGCTCGGAGTTCGTCTGATGGTGGAATCCGCTTCGTAGCACTACGAATGCTACTGGAACTTCGCCTTTCACTGCGTCTTCTTTGCCCATGACTGCTGCTTCAGAGACTGCTGGGTGAGAGACCAATGCGCTTTCAAGTTCGACTGTGCCGATTCTGTGTCCTGCAACTTTGAGGACTTCGTCTGCTCTGCCAAGAAGCCAGAAGTATCCGTCTGGGTCTCGGATTGCATAGTCGCCTGAGATAGTAGATTCCTGGCCATCTGCCAAAGTATGTTTGTTTGAAGCGGTCTGGGTCTTTCCAGATGGTCTGCAGCATTCCTGGCCAAGGTGACTTGATTACTAGATAGCCTTTGTTTCCTTGTGGCACTGGTTGTCCTTTTTCATCGAAGATGTCAGCGTTGACTCCTGGCATGGGAAGGTTGCGCTGCCTGGTTTTAGCGGTGTAAGTTCTATGCCTGACGCTGGGGAAATCATGAATCCGCCTGTTTCTGTTTGCCACCAAGTGTCGATGATTGGTAAGTTTTTCTTTGCCTATGACGCGGTAATACCATTTCCATGCTTCAGGGTTTATGGCTTCGCCGACTGAGCCGAGTATGCGTAGGGTGCTGAGGTCGTGTTTGTTAGCACCATTCTTCGCCGAATTTCATGAACATTCGGACTGCGGTTGGTGTGCCGTAGAGGATGGTTATGCCGTGGTTTTCAATCATTTGCCACCAGCGGTCTTGTCCTGGGTAGTCAGGTGTGCCTTCGAAGAGGAAAGCGGTTATGCCATGGCTTAAGTGGTGCGTAAACGTTGTATGTGTGTCCTGTGATCCAGCCGATGTCTGCAACGCACCAGTAAATGTCTTCGTCAGTTGGGTTAAAAGCCCATTTAAGGTCCAGTAAGCCCAAACAAGGTATCCGCCTATTCCATGTTGAACACCTTTTGGTTTGCCTGTGGTTCCTGAAGTGTAGAGGATGAACAGTGGATCGGTTGATTTCATGCTTTCTGGTTCAACATAGGCATTTGCGCCTGCTTTTGCAAGAGCATCATGATACCATACGTCTCTGCCTTCCTTCATTTGAACTGGTTGACCTGTGCGTTTAACAACAATGACTTTTTCGATATTTGGCATAAGTGGTACTGCGCGGTCTGCGTTGTCTTTGATTCCGACTGGTTTTCCTCTTCGGAAGGAACCGTCTGCTGTTACTAGGATTTTTGCTCCACAGTCGTTTACTCTGTCAGCTAATGCTTCAGCGCTAAATCCTGAAAAGACAACTGTGTGGACTCCTCCGATTCTTGCGGTTGCAAGCAAAGTTATTGGCAACTCTGGAATAACTGGAAGGAAAACTGCGACGCGGTCGCCTTTTTTGACGCCGAAGTCTTTTAGTGCTTTTGCAAGTTTGTTTACTTCTCGGTAAAGTTGATAGTAAGTGTAAGTTTTTACTTCGCCCATTTCGCCTTCCCAAATGTAGGCAAGCTTGTTTTTGCGGTGCAGTTTTCATGTGCCTGTCAATGGCGTTGTAGCAAATGTTTAGTTCTCCGTCAGGGAACCATTTGTAAAACGGCGGGTTCGAATCATCAAGACTTTGCTGAATGGCTTAAACCAATCGATGGCTTTTGCTTTTTCTGCCCAGATATTCCTGTGGGTTCTTTAATGGATTTTTCCCATTCTTGTTTTGCGTTTTTCTCCATTAGAAACTTTTGCAATACTTGGACTATATCTTTCGTTGAAAGGTAAACTAGCTTCTGACATGTTGCTATCATCCTATAGATGTTGGGAAGGATAAGGTCTTAGAGAATATAAGTTTTTCAGTTGATTTGATTATGAAAATAAAAAAAGAAATTAGTTGATTTTTAGCTTGTTGGATAAATTGGCAAGACAGTTTTGTGGTGCGCTTCATTTAAGACTTCTGCTATTCCAAGATACACTGCGCTTAAGCCGCATATGACGCCTTCGATGCCTACGAATGTGTTGAATGTTATGGAGCCGGATATGACTGGGTTGTTAGTTAATTCTCTTATTGCTAACATAAAGAACAGTATGGATAAGCTTCCGAATACGAATTGCAAAGCGCGATTAGCTTTCAATGTGCCAAAGAACATGCCGAAAGTAAAGATTCCCCACATTATGAAGTATGCTGCTAACGAAGATGAAGAAGGTGCAAAACCTGCGAATCCAGTGAAGTTTAGGTAAAAGCAGAAGCATGACAAGACTCCACCAGAATAAGCCATAAGATAAGAAAGCTACAGTGCCGAATGTGTTGCCTTTTTTGAATTCCATTACGCCAACAATTATCTGTGCTATTCCTCCGTAAGCAATGCCCATAGCTAAAACCACGGTATCCAATGGAATAACGCCTGCGTTAACCAAGTTAAGAAGAACAGTAGTTAATCCGAAGCCAAGAAGTCCAAGAGGTGCGGGATTTGCCAATTTTGTTAACAGATTGTCACTCATTTTTATTGTTTCTCCAAGTATGTTTTACCCCTTCAATCATCATGCATTTCATTTTAAAGCTTTACGGTGCACGCACAGATTTCCACCTTGAACTTACATATTTGCCAATTTCTAAGACAGCTGAATATTACAATCGAAATCATTAAAGCAATCGCTTCAGTCGAAAAATGCGAATTTTTTGATTTCAAAGCCTACTTTTACACCGATTTTTATCTTAAGAATAGTCCGGTCATATCTTATCTCTGCTTTCAAAAGAACACGCTTGTTAACATTCATTGAAACTGGTTTATAAGATAATTTAGCCGTAAAGTTTATTGTAACGAATAAATTATATTAGAATTCAAATTTCTTAAGAGCGATTTGATTTTATGAAGTTTGAAACAAAAATCACAGAAATTATACCTCGAACCGCTGATGTAACCAGTTACAGGTTTCCAAGACCCCCAGAATTAACTTACAAGCCAGGACAATATTTTTTGTAACATAAAACAAGATGACAAAGAGTTAACTCATCATTTCAGTTTCAGCAGCAGCCCAACAGAAAAAGACCACTTTGAATTCACCAAAAAACTAACTGACCATGAATACTCAATGGCGCTAAAAGCCGCAAAAGTAGGCGACTGGGCAAGAATCGATGCGCCATATGGACAATTCACTTTTGAAGGCGAATACCCCAAAATCGCATTGCTTGCAGGAGGCATAGGAATAACCCCGTTTGTAAGCATATGCAAAAACGCCACAGACAAACAGTTAGAATCAAAAATCACGCTCTTCTACGGCTGCCGAACAGAAAATGACATCGCTTTCAAACAGGAACTTGAAGAAATGCAGAAGAAAACAAGAATCTAAAAATGGTTTTCATCGTCAACGAGCCTGCAACGCCTGAATGGAAGGGCGCAACAGGCATAATCACTGCCGACATGATTAAGAAAGGAATTGCCTGATTACAAAGAAAACATGTTTTATCTCTGTGGACCGCCGCCGATGGTTACAGCAATGGAAAAACTTATCGAAAGCTATCGGGTTGACCGAAAAGGCAGATGAAAAAGGAATACTTTAAGATAACATGAAACACAAGTTAAAAGCTGAGAGTATTTTACTAGGTTTACCCACAATAAAAGAAAAGATCTTTATGGGTAGAATCTGCGGGTTGTTCTTGGGAACGGGATAGCGTCGATGATGTTGTCCAGGTCAAGCATCCATGTTAACAAGCGTTCCAATCCCATTCCGAAGCCAACATGGGGCACGGTTCCATAGCGTCTTAGGTCAAGGTACCATTCGTAATCTTCAGGTTTCAAGCCCTTGCGCCTTCATGCGCTGAATAAGCATGTCCTTGTTTTCTTCTCTTGCGCCGCCCGTGCTGATTTCGCCGATTCGTGGCACCATCATATCCACCGACATCGCAATTTCAGGGTGGTCTGGGTAGGTTTTGCAGTAAAACGCCTTAATCGCTGTTGGGTAATCGTAGACGAAGAATGGTTTGCCGAAGTCTTCAGCTAAAACCTTCTCATCCTCGTAGCCCAAGTCAGCGCCCCAGCTTAACGCTGGATTTTTGACTTTTAGCCTGTCGATGGCTTCAGCGTAGGTTATGCGCGGAAACGGGTCTGCACCGTTTTGAGCTTGTTTATGTCAGCGCCTAATTCTGCGAATTCTTTTTGGCAAGTGTCGCCGATGGTTTGGCAGACATGCGTCATTAAGCCTTCTTCAAACTTCATTAAGTCATTCATGTCAGCGAAAGGCCATTCAGCTTCCATGTGCCAGTACTCGGTTAAATGCCTGATTGTCCTGCTTTTTTCAGCTCGGAACGAAGGCGCAATGCAATAGACATTTTCTAAAGAGTAAATGAGTATTTCAAGGTAAAGCTGAGTGCTCTGGGTTAAGTATAGGTCTTGGTCGAAATATTTTAAGCCGAAAAGTGTTGAGCCGCCTTCAACTGCCGCGGAAATGAACATTGGCGGCGAAACTTCAGTGTAATCTTGGCTTTTGAAGTATTGGCGTGCTGCTTCTAACACGTCAGCGCGGACCTTCATCATTAAATTCATTTTTCGGCTACGAAGCCACAGGTGCCGCATGTCACGGATGAATTCTTCGCTTTTGTCTTTCGCTATTGGGAAGGTTTCTGCTAAACCGATAACTGTTATGTTTTCTGCGCTTATTTCATATCCGCCAGGGGCACGTTTGTCTTCTTTGGCGGTGCCTTCAAGCGTTAACGGATGATTCAATTGTTAAACGCTGTGCTTCGGTCCAAGCGGGGCTGGCTTTTTTAACAGTGCATTGGATTACTCCTGTTGAATCGCGGATAACCAGGAAAATGAGTTCTTTGCCTTCACGTTTACGGTAAACCCAGCCGCGAACAGTGACTTTCTGGTCTGGGCAGCATCCATTCTAATATTTTGCCTATTTTTGCTAAAGCCATCAGCATCAACCGTTTCCATTAATACTTAATTTCAAACCTAAATGCCTATCGATTAAGGCTTTAAAGAATGCAGACTGTCTACAATTTTATGGTTCAAATAAATACGACTAAAAATAGCAAAAAAAAAATTTGAGATTTATTTATTGTGGTTAAGCGCGTTTTCTAAGGATTAGCAGTCCTACTATTGCAACTGCCAATATTATAGCAATGCCCATGCCAATTATGGTCATGTTGTAGTCTGGTGCTGCGAGGCTAATTGTGTTGGTGCTGTTGTTGCGGTTGCGACTGCTGCGCCTATTGTAACAGTTGTCGCTGCGGATGAACTGCCGTATGAGTCGTCACCTGCGAATGATGCGTAAATTGTGTATGGTCTGCTTTTGTTGGTTCCATGTGTAGCTGAATGTGCCGTAGTATCCGTTTGTTGTTAGTTGCCTAGGTTGTATACTGTTCCATTGAACCTATTGCTGTCAATGTGACTGGGACGCCTATTGCTGTTTCGTTTTGCCAGAGGCCGTTTACTGGATATTTGTCCGTGTAAATAGTCCATTTATGTTGTCATTGAATCATGTGAAACGCATGGTGTGTTTGGCTGTGCGGGAGATTATGGATTTCTGTGCCTGTGACTACAATGCCTGTGCCTTGTGGTTCTGCTGTGTTAGGTGCGGTGACTGTTGTCTTGCTTTGGTCTGTACCGTATGTGACGAAGTATCCTAAGTCTGACATCATTGTCAGGTATCCATCTGAATTGCGCCTATGTATGGTGAGTTACCAAAGGCAGCGTTCCTGGTAGTCCTATCTCCATTCTTCTTCGCGAGTCGTTACGTTGACAGCGACTGGCTCCAGCCTCTTGTTATTGGGAAAGTTGTTGTGTGTTTCGGAGTCGTATGTGTAAACTGTGTCTGCGATTTTGTTGCCTGAATTGAATGAATAACTTGTGTCCCTTTTGCGTCAGTGTATGGGCTTTCAAATGGTGCGCGTGCATATTTGTGGTAGCCCCAGGCTATTTGTCCGTTCGTACAGTTAATTGCAGTTTCTCTGAGTAATCGTCATGGACAATCATGCCGTAAGCCGATGAAACACCGTAAGCTCCGAATCCGGTTGCACTCCAAGGAGCTTCCATTGTTCGGGATTGTCCATACTAGATTCCAGTTTTTAGATCATATGCTACATAACCGCCAGTTTGGCATTAATTTACTTGACAGTTGATAGCGACTTAGCCGTGGTCACGACAATACATGAACTGTTGAACATTGTATAGTTGTTTAGCAGATGGTCCAGAGTGTTCCTGTCGTCAAGTCTATGCCTGTCACGTTTACTGCGTTCATTATACCTGATGCTGCGGTTAATACGGTCACTTAGCGCCTAGGCCAACGTTCCGATCGATACACCTGGAAGTGCGGTAACTGCATCGGATGTATTGCTATCGATTCAGACAAAGTGATCTTTGTTCCAGATATGGTCCAGTTGATCAGACGGTATACATTGAGGAGATAGGCTGCTAAAGTGCCTAAGTTTTGGACTGTTGAATGTAGTTATTAGTAGTGTGTGTATGTGCCTCCCAGATCAAGCGAAATGTTCGCTGTACTTGCTCCAGTTGTCGGGTTATATTACCTTAGCCTGCCCGGAGTTGTTATGGCGCCGTTTGCTGCGTTTGAAGTGCCTGCGGCAAGATAATCTAGGGTTGTTGTGACTGCGTCTACACTGATTGCGGCAGTAATTGTGGAATTCCATATTCAATGAATGTGGGTATTACGTGCCTGTAGTCCCAGTCCGCTTGTCCAGTTCGTAGTCAAAGCTTTCCCAGACACTTGTTGGTTGCTGTGGGTTAGTGCCATTGATTTTCGTCAATTCCGGTTTTGTGACTGTTCGGTAACCTCTTCCGGCATATGCTAAGTTGCAGAGCAAAGAGATTTTTGATAAGTCGCTTGCGATTGTGTTTCCTCGTATATCTATTGTCCCCCTACGACTCCTGCTCCCGGTCAAGTTCCATCCAAACTATGTGTGCGCTGTGTGGTCCATGACCCATGGAGTAAAGTCATACTGGAACTATATTTGGGGTTTGTGTAGGGTAACAGTTGTCCACTGTGGGTCGGTAGTGCCATCGTAGAAAGCTGGATAGTTTCCAAGGATTGGCCACCCGTCTCTAAACCCAAAATCTTCTGGTCGTCCAGTACCCGCTTGAGATTCTGGCTGCTGGCCAGGAAGGATTTAAATTTGTTCGCAGGTAACATTTACGGATTTAGCAACTACAGTAATATATATATCTGAACCAGCAGCTGTTGTCGTTAAAGTAACAGCCTGTGAAAGAAGCGGCGAATGTGTATGTTCCTGGTATTGAGAGTGTGTAGTCAAACCAGGTCGCCCAGTTACATTTTCTGCGTCTTGGTCCAGAGTTGTTTTAGTTCCATCTGGAGCCGTAATGGTGAAGATATCAGTGTTGATTACTGAGCGTGCGGTAACAGCTGGAGACAGCCATGCATTGCCAACACGTACTGGTTTACGCCTACAGGGTTTTGGTTTACGCTAAGCTCACAAACTGGCTGAACTGTATCAGCGGGAGTTGCCCCAGCGGGTAGTGGCCCAGACGTGCTTACTTCTGCACCTTTGACTGGGGCAGCAATGTTTGAATCCAATATCATTAGAGTTGAAGTAGTCATCAATATTATCAAAATGATCGCGGAAATTACATGTGTTTTACTTATTTGGTTTTTCAATTTTTTTTCTCTTCCATTTCATTTTTTTGAGGAAAAACAGGTCTTAAATCTAGGATACTGCCTCCCCTCAATGTAGGGCATCTTTCAATCAAATTGCTTATAACACTGTGCGTAAAGTGCCCACTGAAGACACAATTTGGTTTTAATACATACAGAAGAATTTTGCAAACTCCAAATGCTTTAAATCACCATGAGAAAAAAGAAAAGTTTGCTAATTTCTAAATTAAGATCCTGCACGAAATATGATTTTAACAATTAACTTAGAAGCTATTCAGACCGTTGAATTTAGTCAAAAAAATTAAAAAAAGGGAATAGGGGTTGGTTTTTTTTTTGGTTTATGCTCTTTTTGTTCTGATCATTAATACTGTTGCGATTGCTATTGTAATTATTAT
>CAVVRN010000018.1:0-120795 GCA_963750605.1 Candidatus Bathyarchaeota archaeon | reverse complement strand
TTGAGACCGTGTAAAAAATCATATAACGACCAGTTGAAAGCTTGAAAAATTACTCAATTACTCTTCTTTGATTTTACTTTTCTCTTTTTCTATTTTCTAACAAGCGCACCCATTAGCGCTTCAACTCCAAGAATGTTCAGAGCTCTCCTCAAATTATAAGAAAGCAAAAGCAACCCAACCTCGCCACTAACCTTTCTTAGACCCTTAAGCAACAAATAAGGAGCACCAAAAGCCCTCTTAATTGTACCAAACGTATGCTCAACCACCTTCTTTCGCTCATCCATAATTTCGGGATGCAACCTCATCCGTTTTTTCATATCATCGACAACTTCCTCATGTACCCAACGCCAAATCAACCTTCCATGGCTATTTCGTGTGCAGCCATTCATGAAAAATTCGCATGAAACGCAAACCCCTCTTTGGGCACTTGTAAATTCGCATGTTCTTTCCTTCATTGACATTAAAGCAAGAGAATGCTAAACGCTGGCCAGCCGGACAAACATACATATCAGCGCCCTTATCATAGAAGAATTTGTCAGCGGTAAACTCAGACGATATTTTACTGCCGCCGGTTCCTGACTTCTTTACTGCAACATATGGGGTAACTCCATTATCGACACATTGCTTGATTTGCATAAAATCAAAATAACCCTTATCAGAAAACAATCAATCTGCTCAACGCCCAATGTTTCTTTAGCGCTTATAGCTACGCCGCTGAGTTGATTTAGGTCTGAAGCTTCGTTAGTCACCAAATAGTTAACGAT
Source organism: Candidatus Bathyarchaeota archaeon (assembly GCA_963750605.1). Taxonomy (GTDB): domain Archaea; phylum Thermoproteota; class Bathyarchaeia; order Bathyarchaeales; family Bathycorpusculaceae; genus Bathycorpusculum. Next base: position 120,031 of record CAVVRN010000018.1, on the reverse strand, counting down.
CAGGTGGTTTTTTGAATCCACAGCTGCCTGAATGTTGTAGCATGATTCTACTCTGCCATGATTCATCATCTGCCGGCAATCAGGATCTGTTAGAGCAATCTGTTTTTGACCGCTCTTTTGCATTTTATCAAGGATTTCTTCGGATTTCTCTTTTTTCTCAAGTAAGGCAGCGAGTTTGTCTACTTCAAAAGCCTTAGCCTCTTCACCTAATTCGCTACTAGCTTGCTGCTCGTCAGATGCTTCCTGCTTATCTGCAGCATCCAGCTCTTCAAGGTAGTGTTTTACTGATTTTTCCATGACTTTTATTCTCTTTGCAAGCGCTCTTTGGGTGAAGGCTTTATCGCTAGAGTTAACCGCCAGCAGTTTTGTGCCATCAACTGCGACTTGTTTTGCTCCATAGAGGCTGAGATTTTTTAGGAAAGCTACAAATTCTTTGAATAAGTTGCCTATGGCTGCTGGGTTGTTTTTTCTAAAGTCTGCTATGGTTTTAAAGTCAGGCGCTAAGCCTTTGAGTAGCCACATTGCTTCCAGGTTTGTTTTGCATTCTCGTTCAAGCTTTCTGCTGGATCGGATGTGGTTTAGGCCTCCGTAGAGGTAGAGTTTGCAGAGGTCTTTTGGGTTGTAGGATGGTCTTCCAAGCTCTTGCGGTGTTGAGTGGGTGAACCCAAATTTTTCCATCTCTAACGTGTTTACGTATGCATCTATGAACCTGACTGGATTGTCTGGTGCAACATATTCTTCTATGGTTTTGGGCAGCAAGAACGTTTGTCTTCTGGATAAGCCTTCAACATAGCTGTCATTTTCGTTGTCCATTATCTCACTTCTGAGTCTTAGTCAGCCATTGTGATGTATCTAGATTTAAGGTTAACGGCATTATAGAGGGATAAGAGCAGACTTTTCACACAGTCTCGTTTCTTTACTTGGTGGAGTTATTGAGAAAGTGAATTGTGTTTTTTCAAAATTCACTCCCAACTCTAATGTTTTCACCCAATCGATTTAACGGACGGCTTCAAGTTAACTTGCAGCACTTTATGCTTATTCTGAACTCATTTATGAAAATAAGCTAAAGTTTGTTTAAAATTTGATTGCCCCGTATAATAAAGTCTTTCACGCAGATTTGCAGATTCAAGCCCCCTGCAAAGTAACAGTTAAGATTTAACATTATTTAGAGAAATCTTAATACAAACAACCGTATAAAATAATTGAGGATTTGAGTGACCAACAATGGTTGAAGTAGTTTTTACAGATGAAGACAAGAAAAATCTCAAAGTAATAGCGGATGAGCTTCCTAAACTTCGCAGTGTAGTCGAAGAGCTTACAGAAACATTAGAGGTCTTAAGTGACGAGAAACTAATGAAAAGCATTGACAGGAGCCAAAAAGACCTCAAAGAAAACAAGGTACTCAGCTACAAAGAAATGCTGGAAGAACTGAAAATCGATGAAAAAGAGCTTTGAGATTATTTTCACTTTAGAGTTTCTTAAGAAACTCAGGCACTTGGATAGACAAACCCAAATTCGAATTCTGAGGGAACTCAAGATTCTAGAAGAGAAACCTTTAACTGGTAAACAGTTAGTGGGGCGTCTAAGTGAACTTAAATCTTTCCGAGTAGGCGATTATAGAATAATCTACCAACTATATGAACAAAAAATTGTTATACGAACTATTGGTCACCGCAAAAAGATTTATGACAAATGACCCTGAACCCTCGAAAAATTTTGCAGATCGAATCCTCCTTGTTCGCTTTTTGCATGCTTTCCGCTTCGATCCATTGGAGTTGTTCGCGCAGACGGCAATAAGTCGAGTGCTAGTTTTTTGGCTTCTATGAAGAAGCAAACAAAGAAAAACTCAACTTCACCTAAACCTTCAGGGTAGCTCTTGGTCTTTCAGCAAGCACTCAGATTCCTTTTGAGTGACATAATTTTATTCCAAGTTTGCAATGTTTAGTTGATTTGGCTCTTATCGTATGTTAGTGGTTTTTCGATGCTTTGGTTCAGTAATGATTGCAGGAGAGAATAGTACAGGTTCCATTAAGCCTTGAAAAGCTACGTTGCCTTTTGGGAAGCATAATAAAGAATAAGAAACAAACAGATCTCAGCAAAATTAGTTAATGCGGGAGCTAATATGAAGCTTAAGAATAATGTCAACCGAATTCGAACTAAAAGAAATAGTAGTCTTCTATTGAAACTAAACAAAAAAGTCGATGGCTTAAATGATCTTGTTAAAGAAAAGCTGATTGGCTTGGAAGAGCCCACACAAGGGGATCCCAAAATATAGAAGAATACGAGATAGCAAAGAAAAATAAAAAATTATGCCTAGTGCCTTTGAAGGAATTAACACACGGGAACGAGATTTTGCCACATCACTCCGTATCGATGGAAGCCAAAGCACAGAAACAGTTTAGAAAAGCTCTCGGGGTTTTGACGCAAAATATAATGATTTCTAACGAAAAATTTTATTGCGTGGCTTGGAATGGTTCAAGAGTTACTTCTAGGATGTGACCAGTAAAGTCTAAGTTTTCTTCTTCTAGGAGTGTAAGTATCAGTTTGGGAACACGGACACGTCCATCTTTACCCTTTTTTGCCCAGAAAAACTGCCAACCACTTTGGAGGTTCAAGTCGTTTACACCAACGTTTAAAACTTGATTGGTTTCCATTTTGAACTCCCAGCGAATCAACTTTGGAACTTGCACTCTGTCGCCTTTTTGAAGCAAGGTTTTAAATGTAACTTTTTCTGTTAAGGGCATTTAAATTCACCATTTTGAAAGTATGTTAACTGTTTTGACTTTAATTGACTTGTATTGACTTCTATTGACGGTAAAGGACTTCTATTGACGGTAGTTGACTTTAATTGACTCAACCTGCAAAAGATTTAAGCTTTGCTACAAAAAAGCAATCTGAAGCAACCTGAACAAAAAAATGCGCAAAAATCTTGGCGTTGCTCTTCTCAATAGGGTCAAATGCTAACAAAAAATCAAAGCTAAATGCTGCCGAATAATGTCAGAAAGCTTAAAAATACTGAAGAATAGTTCTCAGAACTAGAGGTTTCGCACAAACAGAAACTTCCAGATGGCAGCCTGAAGATATTTGGGTTGATAAGACTCTGTGGTGGTTTGGTTTTGATACTCTCAACGCCGTTGGCTTCGATAATCAACACGACATGATATTTGAAGAGGTAAGTTTAGAGCAAGTTATTTTCTGGACTCAATCAATAGCGGAGCAATTAAGCAGAAAGCAAAACTCTTAATAGCCAAAAAATTGTTTCACAAGTTTCATTTTTAACATAAAAGAAATAATTGTGGCGCTTTCGTTATTGCTCATTAAGCAAGTTTTTGCGGCTGAAAATTTTCTCAATTTCCTCTGGTTTTAGCAACTTCTTTTCCAAAGCGATTTCTTTGACGGAGCGGTTTTCTGCTTGGGCTTGTTTGGCGATTTTTGCAGCTTCCAAATAGCCGATGTAGGGGGCCAAAAGTGTTGCTAGTGATGGGTTTTTTTCGAGGTATTGGCTGCATTGTTTTTCGTTAACTGTTATGCCTTTGACGCATTTTGCTGTGAAGACTGGAATGAAATTTGCTAGGATTTGGATGGAGAAAAGCATATTGTACATGATTGTTGGCGTCATGACGTTTAGTTCCATTTGCCCTGCTTGAACTGCTAAAGATGTTGCCAAATCGTTGCCGACCACTTGGTACGCTACCATGTTTAGGCATTCAGCCATAACTGGATTCACTTTTCCAGGCATAATCGACGAGCCAGGCTGCACAGGCGGAAAAACAATCTCATTTAACCCAGTCGTTGGACCAGAAGCAAGAAGCCGCAGATCATTTGCTATACGGATAAGCTCCAAAGCTAATTCTTTGAGTCCGCTTGAAACCGTTTGGGCTGGTCTGTGGCTTTGCAAGTGCTTCAAAATTGTTTGCTGCAGGCTTAAGTGGGAAACCTGTCAGTTTTGCCAATTCATGCTATTGCAAGCGTCTTGTATTCTGGATGTGCGTTCGCGCCTGTTCCAACGGCTGTGCCGCCTAAAGCAACCGCGTACAGGTTCTCCTGTCGCTTTACGTAGCTCAGCACATGCGTTAGCAATTGCTGAACCATAAGCGCTGAACTCTTGCCCAATTGTAACTGGCACGGCATCTTGCAAATGGGTTCTGCCTGACTTCAAAACATGACGCGTATTTTTTGCCTAACTCTTCAAAAGCATCAGCAAGTTCATCAAGTGCATTAAGCAAAGGCTGCAAAGCCATAAGAACGGAAACATGAAGCGCCGTGGGAAACGTGTCGTTGGTTGATTGCCCCATGTTCACATGGTCGTTGGGGCTAACTGTTTTGTATTCGCCTTTTTGCTTTCCCAAGATTTCCAGTGCCCTGTTCGCTAAAACCTCGTTAACATTCATGTTAAACGATGTGCCTGCACCAGCCTGGAAAACGTCAACAACGAATTGGTCAACGAGTTTGCCAGCTAAAACTTCGTTGCATGCCTCTATGATAGCATTTGCTTTGGCTTCTTCAAGCCAGCCTACCTGCATGTTTGCAGTTGCTGCAGCTTTTTTTATAAGAACATAAGCTCTGATGAATGGGAGGGGCGCTTTGATTCCGCTTACGGGAAAATTCTCTGTTGCCCGAAGTGTTTGAATACCAAAATATGCGTCTTTAGGGATTAGTCTTTCGCCTAATGGATCAATTTCTTTTCTTGTTTCCATCTACCTTGCCTCTCTACTCGCTTTTAGGATGAAGTTCCTGAATTATTTTCTTCTTAGTCTTTAGTATCGCTTCGGTTACTTTAATTTTCTTTGGGCAAACAACTGTGCACATGTAGTAGCTTTTGCAGCCCCAAATTCCATAAGGTTTCTCCATTATCTGCATACGTTCTTTTGCATCGGTTCTTCGGGAGTCAAAAATGTATTTTTGCGCTCTCAAGATGGCAGCTGGACCGATGAAATCGTTGTTCCTGCTCCAACATAACTGGGCAAGCAGCCACGCAGCAACCGCACAGTATGCATTTGACTGCGTCGTCGATTCTGCTTCGCTCTTCAATAGTTTGCAATTGTTCCTTTTCCATAGAGTGCAATTGAGCGTTTGTAGAGGCGCGTTTGGATGTATTGATTTTATTCGTTCAAAGAAAGGCTCCATGTCAACAATTAAATCTTTAACTATTGGAAAAAACTTTAGCGGTTCAATCAAAATTTCTTGGGTGTAATCGTAGTCTTTGACTAGTTTTTGGCATGCTAAAGCGGGTATGCCGTTGATGCTTACTGCGTCGGAACCGCAGATTCCATGGGCACAAGACATCCTGATAAGCTAAGCTGCTGTCTTGTTCCCATCTGATTTTGTTTAGGCAATCAAGAATTCGGTCGTTAGGTTCGCTTCAACATGAAAGATGTCATAGTGCGGTTCCTTGTCGGTTTCAGGGTTGAAACGGTAAATTTTCAATGTGATCTTCATGTTAGTATCTCCGTTTTTCAGGTGTAAACCGAGTGATAGATATTGGTTTGTAAGTTGTCTTTAAGCCCTTCGGCGTCTACATTAACCAATGTGTGTCTTAAGCCATTCTTCATCGTTTCTCTCAGGATAATCGCTGCGGAAATGGGCTCCTCGGCTTTCTTTCCGTTGAAGAGCTGAAAAAACAATTGCTTCTGCAATTCTCAGCATGTTGTCAAGCTCTAATGCTTCTTGCAGCTCATAATTGAAAACTTTGCCTTTATTACGTAAACCGACGTTTAAGTACCGCTTTTCAAGTTGGCAAATTTCCGCCAACGCTTGCTCAAGCCCATCACCATTTCTGAAAACGCTGCATTTCTCAGTCATCAAACACTGCAATGCCTCTCGCAAAACTGGCACACGCTCATTTCCCATTGAGAACTAAGTAAACTGTTAATTTTGTCAACTACAATGCTTTCAGCTTGCAGAGGAAGCGGCGGGAAATCTTTCTCTTTCGCATGTTTAGCATACGCTGACACCTGTTCTGCGTCCGAAAACAACCAGATCAATTAGCGAGTTGCATCCTAAACGGTTTGCTCCATGAACGCTAACACATGCGCATTCGCCAACAGCAAAAAGCCCAGGCAGAACGCGTTCCCGATTCATCAACTAAAACATGTCCATCAATGTCAGTTGGGATTCCACCCATCATGTAGTGGCATGTTGGAGCAACAGGAATCGGCGTTTCACTTGGGTCAATGCCTAAGTAAGTTTTGACGAAAGATGAGATTTCAGGCAAGTTTCTGGCTTAATTGTTCTTTGCCAATTTCGCGTAAGGTCCAAGATAAACGTAATCTTTGCCGTCTACGCCTCTGCCTTCGTTTATCTCGGTTAATATTGCCCTTGAAATAATGTCTCTTGGCGCCAAATCCTTCAAAGTCGGCGCATAACGCTCCATAAAACGTTCACCAATACCGTTTCGCAATACTCCGCCTTCAGCCCGTGCAGCTTCGCTGATGAGAATTCCAAGTCCATAAATGCCTGTTGGGTGAAACTGAACAAACTCCATGTCTTCAAGAGGAATAAGTGAATCCAGGGCTAATGCGAAACCGTCGCCTGTGGATGCAAAACCGTTGATGGTGGTTTTGTAGATTTTTCCGCTTCCGCCTGTTGCTAAAACGACTGCTTTTGCATGAAAAACCTGTGGTTTGCAAGTTGCAATGTCGTATCCTGCAACGCCGCAGCAATGTTTACCTGAAAAAAGCAAGTTTCAGAATGAAAACTTCATTGTGAAATGTCTACGCCTTTGCTTGAGCAACGGTCGTAGAGTGTATCCATTATTGCTCTGCCTGTACGGTCAGAAACGTAACATGCCCGTTTAACTGGGGCTTCGCCGATAGTTTCTTGGTGTGTCCTCCGAATCGGCGTTGCTCAATTTTGCCCTGCATATTTCGGGTAAATGGTACACCCATATGTTCAAGTGTGATAGATTGCGTTTGGAGCTTCTTTAGCTAAGATTTCTACTGCTTCTTGGTCTGCGAGGTAATCGCTGCCTTTTACGGTGTCGTACATGTGCCATTCCCAATGGTCCTCCTCCTCGTTTCCAAGACTTGCAGCTATTCCACCTTGCGCAGCAACCGAGTGGGAACGCGTAACATGCACTTTGCTAACGACAGCAACTTTGGCAGTTGTTCAGCTGCAGTTAAAGCAGTGTATAACCCTGCGATTCCGCCGCCAACAACCACAACGTCATATTCATGAATCAAATGTTGGTCGCCTCAAAAAATTTAGATTTCGAATTTTTCAATAATTCTGTTTTCTTTTTCGCCTGTGATTTCAGCGATTACATGGAAGAACTGTTCAAGCCCTGAATTCACGATTCTTGGTTTTAGGAGCTCATCAATTTGGAATACACCTGCGGAATTGGACATTTTAATTTTTATGTTGATTGGTTTTTCGCCATTTTCGGCATTCTCAGCACATTCTACTTCAACTTTTTCAATTGAAAGCGCTGATACTGCGTGAATGTCTATTTTGCCCGCTTGAAAAGGAATTCGTGCTCTTCCAGCTTCCATATCTAAAGCATCTGCGATGCCAACTATGCCTGCTTCTTTGGTTAATATTTTATGTGTTGGTTCATTGCTTGGGCGGTTCCTCATGAGTTACGATGGCGTGCAGAACTTCTGAGGTGATTATTGCTTGTTGTTCTTCAGTGTATGTTGGGGTTAAACATTTTTCAAGAAATTCCAAAGCTAAAATTACGCTGTATTTTTCATGGTTGTTCCTCTGCACAATCATGCCTAAATCATGAAAGATTGAGCCTAAAACAACAACGACTTCAGCATCATCGTTTTGTCATTTCATAGTTTTCTACTATGCTTGGTGTTATGAGTTTTTTTTCAACAAGAATTCGCAACAGTCTTAGTGCAATGTTAGATACGATTTTAACGTGGGTTGGGCCATGGTCAGTGTAGCCCATACGTTCAATAGCCATGACGTTAGCGCATTTCCAGTAAGTTTTGAGTTTTTTGTCTTCTTTTATTTTTTCCATTACCTGCTTGAGTTTAGTGTTGTTTCGATAAGGTATGTTAAAGACATAGGACACTTGGCAATGCACCAACTAAAATAATTATTCGGAGTCTAGCATTTAAACTTACATTAAACCTCTATGACATTTAATTGATTTAGGAAAATCGAAGGTTAAGAATTAAAACAGTACAGTTACGGCTTATCAGATTGACTGACTTTTTAAGGGCCTGTTGATCTGTTCCTTCAAGTTAACTTCCTCAACTTGTCACTAGGTACTTTCGCATTGCATTTGCACTTGCCTGAAACATCTTCGCCTCAAGTATTTCATCTGCTTCCTTCAAATAATCGCATATTTTTTTCTAATTGCATTTGGTGAAATCGGACCGACTCGATAAAGAATCTCGGGTTCATGGCCATCATTCTCAAAATCTTCTTCACTAAATAGTAAGCTTTCTTCACAGTTTGTTTCAAGCGATTGAGCTAATCATGCGAAAATTCTTTTTCGATGGCTTCATTAGAAGGATTTACTGTTCCCTCAAAATATTTGTGCACCTGTCATGATAATTTGCTGAAGCAGCATGCTGTTTTTGCAGTTTATTCCCTCTGATAATCCTCTGTGGACCACTGTTTCCCAGTTGAAAAAAGTATCAGTTTTAGTTCGGTGGGATATATCCTGAAGAAAACCCGACAATTTTTCCTTGATATTCGGCGACTACACAGGTATCTGAGAAATCTTTAGCCAAAAGGAAATAGGTATATCGAGAATTTAACCCGACATAGGGTCTGTTTGCTGTAAGTAGATTGTATACTTCTTTTATATCTTGTAACGTTAGACGTTTCTGATTTTAAATTTAAGATTGCTTGGTTTATTCATGCAAGACACCTTAGATTTTGCTTTTTTTCTCTTCTTTCCAGTCTTGTATTTCCCTCAGGTATAAGTGATATAGTGTCACTTGCATCTGTGAGTAATTTTTCAATCCCTATTTTAGCTTCACTTGATTCATTTTTTAGCTGCATTGTACATTTGCCGCAGTTTTTGTTACATGAAATGGCTTTATAATTTTCTGGTTCCTGGTATGTCGTAATGACACCTTCATAATTTCTTAGGACAACTTTGTTTGTGTTCCAAGACACAATGTAGTTTGGCATAACAGGAATTTTTCCTCCGCCTCCAGGAGCATCTACAACGTATCGGGGGACGGCAAATCCGCTTGTGTGGCCCACAAGACTTTCCATTATTTCAACGCCTTTTCCAATCGGGGTTCGAAAATGACTAAGCCCTTCAGAGAGATCACATTGAAACAAATAATATGGTCGCACTCTATTCTCGACTAGTTTTTGGTTGAGTTTCTTTATGATTTGTGGGCAATCGTTTACGCCTGCAAGCAAAACAGACTGGTTTCCCAGCGGTATTCCAACATCAGCTAACTTTTTGAGGGCTTCTTTTGAGGCTGAAGTGAGTTCCCTTGGATGATTAAAATGTGTGTTAAGCCATAAGAGGATGATGTTTTTTTAACATTTTCACTAAGTTCTTTAGTTATCCTGTATGGAAGAACAACGGGTATTCTTGAGCCAATTCGTATGACCTGGACATGTTTAATGTGATTTAGCTCTGTTAGAATCCAATCCAGATAATCATCAGGCAACATAAGCGGGTCGCCGCCAGAAAGTAAGACGTCACGTATCTGACGATTTTTTCTTATATAATAAATTCCAGCCAGTATCTGCTCTCTTGAAGGAATATAGTCAGGGTCACCTACTCTTCTTTTTCGTGTACAATGTCTACAATACATTGCACAACAGTTGCTTACCAAAAAAAGTACTCTGTCAGGATATCGATGCGTGATACCCTTAGTGGGGCTATCTTTGTCTTCATGCAATGGGTCTTTCATGTCGCATTTTGAAATTTTTAATTCAGCCGGGTTAGGAAATGCCTGCTTGAAAATAGGATCGTTAAGGTAATTTTTTTTTCTATTAACGAAGCATAATATGGAGTAATGCATAGTGGGAATTTGCGGATTGTTTTTTCAAGTTCGCTCTTTTCGTTTTTGGAGAATGCAATATCAGTGAACTCTTCAAAAGCAGCGATGGTTTTTATTGAATTATTTAGTTGCCACCTATAGTCTTTCCAATCGGTAACAGTAGCCCGAGAACCAACCTTTGTCTTGATATAAACCATAGGGTTGATGACACTCTCATTTTTTTCTTCAAAAATCATTAAGCTATTCTCCAAGCTTTGATCGTGATCTCAGGTTAGCTCTTAAGTACATTTATTAGTTTTTGATAACTGAAATTCACCAAAAAGTTAAGGTAACCAACGTAATTAGTGAATGGATTTGGCTAATTTAGTGAACTACGCTTCTCAAAAAAGGATAATGCAAAATCAAGGCCTGACGGAGTAAAATTGTAAACAATTACTAACATTTACCCGTAGAAAAGAACAATTTACCGTATAATATTAAGTCTCCACAGAATTCCGAACATGTGTGACATGCGATAAGACGAAGTCTTCTTCAACTATGGCTTTGTGTATTAAATCTTGTATTGCAACGTTCAAATTGCCATTGTAGTAAGGTCTTACGATTTTTTTTGCAAACTCGGTTAATAATGTGGCAGAAACGTTATGGAACTTTACATCCACTAAGAGATCCTTCTCTTCAATTTGCAATACTGCTGATTTTTTCATAGATAATCACTTGAAGTTCCCGCTTATGCTTCAAATTGTTTAAAAAGAAAGCGAACAAACTAAACCGCCGAATAGGGGAGACGTAAGTGAAAGTGAAAAGTTCAGAAAAATGAGTTAAAAATTAATTTGAATAGTTCTATTCGCTAAAGCTTAGGTAACCAACATTTGCAATCGCCTTTGAAATTCCAGCGGAACAGCGTTAACTCAAAAATATCCCAAATAAGTAAAAATATTAAAAGTTAGCCTTTTTAAGCAAGCTAAACATTTTTTTTTCAAGTCAAACGAGGTTTAATGTTTGGGAAAGAAAAAAGTCTTAAATGAAGGCGCAATCGGCGAATTAGTTTATCCTGGACAAGGCGAAGTCTTAGGCGTAGTTATAAAACTGCTTGGTTTTGACCGCATCTTAGTTAAATGCCAAGATGGCGCTGAACGTTTATGCCGAATCAGAGGAAAAATGAAAAGACGAGTATGGATACGTGAAGGCGACATCGTCATTGTTTCACCTTGGGAATTCCAAACTGACAAACGCGGAGACGTTGTTTGGCGTTACACACATTCACAAGCAGATACGCTAAGACGCAAAGGCATCTTAACACTTTAATTTTCCATTTTTAATCATATTTCTTAACATTCTTTAACAGTAATCATGCGATTATATATTTTTAAGGAAATTTATACTAAATGATTGAATTCATTAACATTGTTTATAAGTCAATAGTAAACTTCGATTGGTTTTAAATACCCTGAAGCAGTTAGCATGCTTGAATATTATGTCACGTAAAGCCCAAGAACGCATCGCCCACACCGAAAGAAGAATAGAACGCAGAGATAAAATGCTAACCCATGACAAATCCAAAGAACGCGCCACGGTCGAAGAAGTTTTTGACCAAACCACCCGCATGGTAGTCTTTGACATGCTTAACAGCGGTGTTTTCTATGAGCTCAACGGGGTTGTTAGTTCAGGCAAAGAAGCCCGGGTTTACTGGGGCACAACCAAAGAAGGCATTGATTTAGCCGTAAAAATTTACTTAACTTCTTCTGCCGAGTTCAAGAGGGGCATGCACAAATACATTGAAGGCGACCCCCGCTTCAAAGATGTCAAACATGACACTCGGTCGCTGATGGCTGTTTGGGCTCAAAAGGAGTTTCGGAATTTAGGAGAAGCTACAGCAGCAAAGGTGCGTGTGCCAAAACCTATCGCAGTCAAAAGCAATGTTGTAGTTATGGAGTTTATTGGGAAAGATGGTGTTAGTGCGCCTTCTTTAAAGGAGCAGCCGCCAGCTAACCCTGAACGAGTCTACAAAATAATAGTTACCTCTGTTAAACGTCTCTACCAAAAGGCAAAGATAGTCCACGGCGACTTAAGCGAATACAACATTATGATGTGGAAGGGCAGACCTGTAATTTTTGATGTTTCCCAGTCAGTTTCTATTGAGCATCCGATGGCTGACTTCATGTTGACTCGGGATTTAACAAATGTGAATAGGTTCTTTAGTAGGTTAAATGTTAAAGTTATTCCAGTTGAAGAATTTCATAAAATGGTTGTTGGTAAATAATGTCCCGTCCAGACATGTTTGTTAAAATTCCAAAAGAACGCGTTGGCATACTGATTGGTCCCGAAGGCAAAGTTAAACAAGTACATCGAAGAAAAACTTCAGGTTAAGCTTGACATTGACACTGAAGGCAGCGTCACCATTGCGCTTTCAGAAAAAGCAACCGACCCATCACTGATATTAAAAGCTAAAGACATTGTAACAGCCATCGGCAGAGGCTTCCCACCTGAAACAGCTTTTCGCCTAATACGCAATGAAGACGACATCTTTGACATGATAGATTTACGCGTTATTTTTGGGCGCTCAGAATCAGACATTAAACGCATAAAAGGCAGAATCATCGGCGCAGAAGGCAAAACAAGAAAACTGATTGAAGAATTAACCGAAGCAGATGTAGTTGTTTATGGCCACACAGTTGGGATAATTGGCAGTTTTGAAGAAGCAGATGCCGCAAGAAACGCAGTACAGATGATTATTGAAGGCTGCGAGCACCACACAATGTACAATTATTTGCAGAAGAAACGCACAGAACTCAAAAAGCAAAAACTTCAGTTATGGGAAAAGCCAGAAGAAAAATAATTCTTTTCTTCTAATTTCATTTGTGAAGCGTAATGAAAGTTACGAAGAAAAACCTATTTTAAGTTCTAAGGATTTGCGAAACAGTTTAAAAGATGGCGCACAACCTATCCTTGATAATTATTAAATTGTTGGTGGGATGTTGAGCGACAATTACGCGCCCTCTAGTTGGAGACAGTTATGCTCCTGATAAGATAAGAGTAATCATACCGGTTGGTGGAAAAGCAACACGCCTTTTGCCCTTGACGGCTGAAACAAGCAAAGCATGCTTACGTTTATTGAATAGGCCGCTAGTTGAGTTTTCTCTGTTGTCGCTTGGCAAGCCAGGGCATACGAAACTTTATCTTCGGCGTGAAAGGCTACACCAACTACCGAGACCTGTACGATTACTTTGAATCAGGCTATGGATTCAGCGCACGCTACAATATTAAACCACGCGTCCACATAAAATATCAGCCAAACGTTGAAGATTTTGGAAGCGCTGATTCAGCAAGGATAAACATGGAGTACTATGAACTTAACAACCCAGTTTTCGCGGTTCAAGGCGACAACATTTTTGATATCAAAGTAAAGAATCTTATTGATTTTCACAAAGAAAAATGCGCTGCCTTAACCATCGTGCTACGGGAAGTTGAAAACGTAGAAGGCTTAGGCATAGCTGACATCGACAAAAACGGCCGCATAAAACGATTCGTCGAGAAACCTCTTCCTAAAGATGCTCCCAGCAACCTTGCGAACACAGGCTTGTACGTGTTGTCACCAGAAGTGAGAAAGATTTTCAGAGAAAAAGGCATCCAACAAATAATGAAGGAAAAAAACAGGTTAGATTTCGGTTATGACTTCATTCCCTATGTGATCCAGTCTGGACGCCCAGTGTATGGTTACACTTTGAAAGGTACCTGGTTTGATGTTGGAACACCTAAAAACTACTTGGAAGCCATGAAAAACCTGCTGTACGGCGACTTTTGTACCCTCAACGATTTCGGCGGAAGACTAAAAGAAGAAAGCAAAATCTGGGTCCAAGGCGAAAGTGGCGACTCAGAAAAAAAACGTCAAGAAATCATCCGAAAAATAAAACAAAAGAAAATCACATTAGAAGGCGCTGTTTTGATTGGAAGGCACTGTCAAATTGAAGATGGGGCAAGAATTGTCGACTCCTGCATTGACAACTTTACTACGAATTGGCAAAAACGTCGTTGTTGCTAACTCTGCAATAATGGACAGGGTGATAATTGGCGACTGCACGGAAGTTTACGATAGCATAATTGGCAGACATGTCGTAGTTAAATCAAGCCAGCATAAACCTACAAAAATAAGTGCTATCTCAGTAATTAGGAGATGATGTCAAACTTGAAGAAGGTTGCTCTCTAACCGCCACAAAAATTTACCCACACCAACGATCCGAGGAGAATTCCAGAACCAAACAATAATAGCAAACTAAGCCTTGAACCATTTAAAAATCAAATACTTCACTTTTTCTGTAGCTAAATCGGGCACGGCAATAATAAAGCGTTTTCGAACGGTCGTAGCTAACCGTCCTGCTTTAACTATTTCGGTTGCTGAAATGTCTGAACCTGCCTTCTTAACTGACACCATGTATGGGGCATGTTCAACGCCTGGACCATACTTGTAAACTGCGAAGTCGCAACCAAACTTTATCCCCGGTGTCACAATGAGGCCGCTGTCTCTTAGGTCATGGTAAACAGCATATTTTTCTTCGAACTCATCGTATAATTTTTTAGCTTTTTGCCTTAGCTTTTTTAGGCTAACGCTGGTCGTGTCGGGATTCTCGTAAATAGTTATCTTTTTGTTCTCAAACAGGTACAAACCTTCCATCAAATCTAAAATTAATGGAGCATCAAACTCTGGAATTTTCGGTTTAGGAATTCCAAGCGGCTTACCATAATACCCTGCCTTGTAAAGTTGGGACCCTTCACTGGAATTCCACACAACTAAGAAGTTCTCAATAAGTTCAACTTTGGTTTTTGGCATTGAAGTCGCTCTTGTTACATAATGAACGATAGGGTTCGTGCCGCATCAGCTGCATCTTGAGCTTTGTCAGCGGAGTTTTCTAATAATTGAAGAACATCTCGTAGAAGAAGCAATACCGGAACCTCAAGTTTGCCGCTTAGAACTTTGATTGTTAAAGCTCTGTACTGGTCATCAACGATTCGCTCAGCGATTTCTACATCTTTGGCTTTTTCAAGTGTTTTTTGTGACCCGTAATTTAGAACCATCATTGTTTCCCTAAGTTTAAGCACTGTGTCTAAGACCGCTAAAGAAAGTTTAATGATGTCTTTCTTGACGTCTGCCTGAATATTCCAATTATGCTCCATTATTTCAACTAGATAATACGCAATTCCTTCAGAGAAATCGGCTATTTCACTTGATAAATTTGTAAATCTTAAGAAGTCTTCGCGGGCAATTAAAATGGCGCCTATCTCGGCTAGCTCTTGCGATACCATGCGTCTTGCCTTAACAACTTCTTCTTCACCTGTTTTGATATCGCTGAAGAGTTTTCTTGCGTTTTCCTTGTCACCGCTTGCAAAATACTCAGCTAGTTGAGGGATTTTCCTTGAGACGTCTACGACTTTGCGTAAATTATCGTTGCAAGCGTTTAAGGCTCTCCTTTTAACGCGTTCTTCAGTTTCTGATGGAAGTACCACTCGTTTTCTCCCCGCTCATAACCATCTCTAATTTAACATTCTAAACTATCAGGCATGCATTAAAAAAGCTAACTACTTAGGTTTTGATAATGCTCCCTAATTGCTCAAAATTTATTTTCCCTTCAAAGTATTTGTGCAATCGTTCGGGCAAATCCTTGATTTCTGTTCTCACTTGCTGCCATGTATCACGATCTCGTATGGTTACGGTGTCATCTTTTAACGAGTCGTAATCTATCGTGATGCCTAATTGTACACCTGCTTCATCAGCTCTTGCGTAACGTCGACCAATTGAGCCTGTCTCGTCAAGTTCAGACATCAAACCCTCGCCAGCTAACATCCTCTGCACTTGCAAGGCTTTGGTATCTAAGCCATCTTTACTCATTAAGGGATAAACACCAACTTGAATTGGCGCTATAGTTCTTGGAAAACTCATAACAACCCGATCCTCTTTAACACCGTATGCGTACTCTAATGCCACATAAAATAGTCGATCAGAACCAAAACTTGGTTCCACAACATGAGGAATAAAACGTGTGCCACGAACAATCGTTGTTTGACGGGTAATATCCACTTGGTCGGATTTTACTTCGTATTTGTCAACCATTAGATGCCCCTGTTTTTGCATTGCATCAGCAACTTCTTGAGGAGGAACTTTAGCTAGCAACGCAGCCACTTTTGCAGCTTCACCTTTGTACACCGGACCAAGTTTAGCCATAATTGGCTTTACAGTAAGCTCTTCTTTTTCTGTGGGAGCCGCGAATTCCTTGTAAACCGTCATGTCTACGCCACTGGATTTCATATGACATGATAAATCGTAATCTGTACGGTACGCATGACCTGAAACTTCAACCCAGCCCCAACGGTCAACAAGAACTTCTTGATCGAAACTTTGACTGGAGTAATGAGCTTTCTCCCAAGATAGTTTTTCGATAAATCTTTGCTTCTCAGCTGGAACGCCAAGATCTACTAAAAGTTTTTTTGCCATTGCCATGAAAAATGCTTGCCATTCAGAGCGAATTACTTTTTGATCGAGAGCTGCTCTAACGGTAAAGTTTGTTGTATTCTCGCACTCTTTTAGCCTTGTCTCGCAAAGGAGAATAGGTAAAACCTCATTTTCCACTTCTGGAAGGAAGCGGCAGCATGGTTCTTCAGGGTCAAAAAAGAATTCTAAATCAGAAATCGTGAATTCACGTAGCCTGATGAGCCCTTGCCTTGGCGAAATCTCGTTTCGCAAAGCATGACCTATCTGGATAACTCCAAAAGGAAGCCGCTCTCGTGCTGCAGTATAAAGCCTGTTAAACTCCACAAAAATGTTTTGTGCAGCTTCAGGTCTGCCATAACCAACTGCCCCAGAGTAAGGCCCAATTGTGGTTTCAAACATTGTTAAATAACGTTGAGCTTCGCCAAATTTACCTTTGCAGTCAGGGCAAACTACTTCATGGTGCTCAATCTCTTCTTTAATTTCATTCAAACTCATTTTTTCCGCTTCAGCTGAACTAATTCCTTTCTCTTCAAGTAAATGATCAGCGCGGAAACGAGTATGACAGTTTTGGCACTCAACCATAGGCTCTTTAAAATGATCAACGTGACCTGAGGCTTCGAAAACCTTTCCTGGTGCAATCACCGAGGACTCCATCTCGTAAATGCCAATTTTCTTAACAAAAAGATCTCTTAACTTGGCCTCTATATTCTGTTTCAAACGTGCGCCGAGTGGACCATAAGTTACAAAACCGCCACTACCACCATAAATTTCAAATGATGGCCAGAAGAACCCTCTGCGTTTTGCTAACTCATTTATTGCGGTGAACTTGTCACATTCAGGTTTTGAACATTTAACTTCGTCGTTCAATTCTGCTTACCTTTCAGGTGCTAAGTACCGCGAGCCGATTAAAAGGTTACTAACTAATAATTATGCTTATTCAAGCGAAAAATACACAATTATACCTCGAGGTTTTAATTCATATTTTGTGATGTGGGCAAGAGCAAATTGCTTTTCGCTTTAAAAAAATCAGCTTGGATTTGGGTAAAATATATACTGTTTGTCCACCGACCGCTACTTTACTTTTCAGTTTGTAGGTCATTTAGTTCTGCAAAGAAGTAAGGGGTTGTGATAACATTTAATCGATTTGTCTAAACCTGAGGGGACTTTTTGTATTCTGAAGGGGTGCACTTTTCTGAAACCTTGTCTTGAATTTAATTAACTGTTATTTGCGAGGGATTTAACCCATTCTCGTTTTTCCCAGAGAGCACAACCGTGGATTTCTTTAAGTTCTGCATGATTTTCTCGGATTGTTTTCAGCATTTTCGATTGAAGTGCCTCTTTGAGTGACAGATTTTTTAAGTTGGTATCAGAATAAGCGATGAATGGGCACGGTTCAACGTTTCCTTCAGAGCTAACATGTATGAATCCGCGTCCAGCTGAAAGGCAACCACCTATTTCCTCTTCATCCCACGGCAAAGCTATAAACATTGCAGGGAATTTTTTGCGGAAACCATTTCGGATAGCTATCACTTTCGATTTCTGCTCTTCCGAAAGAACCCAATCTTCCGTTCCTGCGATTACAGGAGTGTACTCGACCATCATGAAAAATTTGCATCCAGAATCCACCAGTTTCTTGATGAAGGTTTCATCAGTGACTTCTGCAAAGTTGGTTTTTGTCATGGTTAAGGTTGTTCCCCAAAAAAGACCCTTGTTTTTTAGCTTGTCAATTGATTTAAGCAGTTGATTATAGACTCCTGTGCCTCGTCTGCCATCAGTGTCAATCTGGTAACCTTCTAGGCTGAGAAGTGGAACAATGTTTTTGTTCGAAGCCATTCGTTCAAGTATTTGCTCATTCAGCAATAGCCCGTTTGTAAACATCAAAAACATTATCTCGGGAGTTTGCTTAGAAATGTCTAATATGTTGGCGCGCATTAGAGGTTCTCCACCAGCAAGCACAATAAAAGATATCCCAAGTTCTTTTGCCTCATCCACAAGCCGCACGATACGCTCATCACTCATTTCAGAATCAGGCTTGCTTCTTAATGCTTGATGATAGCAGCCCGCACAATGAAGATTACATTTGCTAGTGACGCTTATTACTAAGATGGGTGGAACATGCAGTCCTTGAAGCTCCAGCTTCTGCCTTGTTTTAGCAGCTTTATTTTGCCATCTGAGTGTTCGCAAAAAGAAAACCGACTGCGAAGGACTCGTGAGGGCGATTCTAACGGCATCTTTGAAGAAAACTCGTAAGGCATCATTAACTATTTTGTTAATATTTAGGTTTAAATTCTCGCCTGTTTGGTCAGATTTGGTCATTGTTGTCAATGCTGAACTCTCTTACAAACTATTATAGTTATACAATTTAGTCTACATAGTTGAAATGAAAAAAGAATTATTTTTTCTGTAAATTCAGAAAAATCATGGCGAGGAATAATGTTAGCACGATTTTGACAATCCACGATTATCGTTACGATTGTTTGAGTTGTGTAACGCACAAAGAAATTTCTTTTATTGCGTCCTCGAAGTCGTTTTTGTTGGGTCTAACTCCTTTTTTAGAAACGGCTAAGAGAACCATACACCCTTTTTTTGTAAGTTCTTTTTCGAGGTTTTTGAGTGTGCTTCCTTTGGCTACTGCATACGTGCAGAAAAGAATTATCTTTTTGTTAAACCTTTCAGGCATTTTTTGTACGAATGATAACACTTCTGGGCATGCTCTAAAACCATTTACTGGCGTCCCAATGATTAGTAAATCGTAGTCTATTTGAGAATCGCGGTCAGTTGACGTGATGTTAAAGAGCGGAATTTTCAATGATTCAGATATTGCTTCCGCAAAACGTTTTGTATTTCCAGTTCTTGAGAAATAAAAAACTGCGACTTTCATGATTTGTGTATAGAATGAAAAGATATTAATTGTTTATGTCAATTGAGTGTGAACTAATGTTTTTTATGTGGAATGCGTGCTTAGGGTTTTAAATGTCGGTTAGTCTGAATCATTCTATAGCTTGCTGTGAACTCATCCCAAGACTTGTTTGCATCAAAATAGGCTTCAATTGAAGGTTCAAATGAAGAATTAAGGTGACAATTACCGCAAAAGACAATTATTGTTTGCTCATAGGTTTTCCTGATAATAGACAAACTCTCGTTACCGCATTTTGGGCAAACAAAGAGCCTACTTGAAACCACCAATGCATCACTTCTCCCGACCCCCAGTTGTATATATGTGCAATTAACTCTTTCCCAAAGAAATGAAGCTAATTGAGGTTTTCTTCATCTAATGGATCTTTGTTCTGTCTGCGGTCTCTTTCTGTATCGCAAACTGAACGGGGTTTTAGAGTATTGTGTTTTGACATTTTATCATCTCCAGATTATGAATCAATTGGTTATTGACGGGTGTTGGGTGAATTATGGGCGAATATTCCTGTTCTTGACCCAAAAGGGACTTACTTTGCAAGCTCAGAACAGTAAAAGTTGGAGATAAACCGACTCGATATAGTCTATGAAGTCTATCTATTGTTAACCAAAAAAGAGGAGTTATTGCTCGCTTTTGATCGCTTTGTCCATCTCAGATTGTCTACACAAAATTAGCAAGAAGTCAAAGGCTGAGCTTTTCTTAGAAAGTATGGTGGAGAATATTTTGACGTTTACAATGCTGGATTGGACCCTCAACCTATGTATTCTTCACCATCAAAGTGATTCAAGAAATCGGTTATGACTTATCTAAACAGCAGCCTAAGGAATTTTAGCAATTAATAAGAAAGGATACTTTGAAAATGCAACAATGTAAACAAAAAAGATGAGGGAGAAGTTAGCGAGTTTGCGAACTTCAAAATTGAAGATTAGCTTTCCTGTGTCAATTTTATCCTTTGTGTGACACTTCTTTTGGAACAGTCAATTATTCTTCAAACTCAGTTTTATTTGTCTTTCGAGTTTGCTAGTCATCAAGCGATTCAATCATGGGTTGACCGCAACAGTCTGGAGGCTTTTCTCCTTTGCATATCGAGGAATGGGTACAGCAAATTTCATAATCGCTTTTTATTTTGCGACCGCACTTTGTGCACTCAAATATTGGCGTAATTTAACCCTATAAGAGAATGATGCTGTTGGGATAAATAACTTCCTTTTTCCATTATTCAAATAAAATCAATCTGGTAAGTTGCAGTTTTCTTGCCAAGACGCCGCTTCCACCAATTGAATATTCAAAGTTATTGCTATCAGCACCTCATTATTCCATATTGCTGTCGGGGGATTTGGGTAAAGTATATAATCGGTTAAACATACCTCACCTTTCACAACTGGTGTAAGAAGCTCAAATGGAATCCCCTAAACCAAAACTTAGTTGGAAGACAGCAGTATTCCCATTGCTAGGTTTACTGGGATTTTTCATATACATCTACTTGTTCCACGTTGACATTTTAGGCATTATAGCCACGGCGCGAACCGCTGACCCACTTACTTACGTAATAGCCATAGTTTTCGGTTTGCTTGAAGTCTTTTTCTTCACAGTTTCGTGGCACGTACTAACCAATTACCTTAAAATTAAAATCTCTATTGTCCGTGCTTACCTTTACGTTTGGTACGGCTTATACGTTGATGCGATCGTTCCGGCCCAATCAATAAGCGGAGAAGTAACTCGAACGTACTTATGCACCAGAGACAAATGCGGTCCGTTCGGAAAAATAGTTGCTTCACTCTTCGCGCACCGACTTTTAGGTATGGTGCTAAATGTTGTTGCCTTAATCATAGGAATAGTACTACTTACTTTTGGAGGCAAAGTTAACCCATTAGTCTTCAACGCAATTATTATAGTCGCTGCAGCAATAGTCGGGATAATCGCATTAATGCTTGTTTTATCGTTCAAGCAACAATGGACCCTTAAAGTAATCAATTTCTTAACCAATCTAATTCATAAAATCACAAGAGGAAAATGGAAACTCCTAAATTTACAAGGAGAAGCCGTCGAAATCACGGGTCATTTTCACGAATCGATGATTGAGTTCAGACATAACCCAAAAGCTATTGCTGGCTCATTGTTCTACTTAGTTATTTCATGGTTTTTCAGCTTAAGTATACCATATCTTGTGTTCTTATCTTTAGGACACCCAGTTTCCTTGAGTATTATTATTGTCACTTCAGCCATTTTCTTGGCCGTCAAAGCAATTCCAATTGGTGTACCGTTTGAAGTTGGACTTCCAGAAGCAGTAATGACCACTCTCTACATTTCAATGGGCGTCTACGGACCTTTAGCCGCAACTGCCACAATACTTGTTCGAATTATAACCTTGTGGTTCCGCTTCTTTATCGGTTTCGCATCCCAACAATACCTCGAACTGACATCCGTAAAATCTTCTTCTAACAATACAGAAAAAACTAAAATCTCACTTCCACCCTAATATTCATAAGACAACAAATGGAAATAACAATTGAAACTGCATCCATCAGGTTGCTTGATAAGCTCTTTGAAATTGAAGAACAATGTTTTGATCAAGAAGCCTTCTCAAAACGACAAATATCATATTTACTAACAGGCTACAACACCATTGCATTGGTAGCCAAGGCAAACAGCAACATTGTAGGATTCATTATAGCGCAAGTAGAAATTGAAAATGATAACTTATACGGGCATATTATTACAATAAATGTTGCACCGAGTTATCGAAAGAAAGGAATTGGAAGAAAAATGTTGAAGGAAACTGAATCCTTGCTCAAACAAAAAGGAATACCCGAATGTCATTTAGAAGTCCGTGAAGACAACTCAGCAGCTTTGCATCTTTACCAAAATAGTGGTTACCAAAAAATAAGCAAGCTAGAAAGATATTATGGCAAAGCAAACGGACTGTACCTCAAAAAAACCTTTTAACATATACTATCTCCCTTAAAAACAAAGCGCTCAAACCATTGAGGAACAAACGTTTAAAAACCCTGATGAGAGGTAATAAAACGGTGGAGAGAAAATGGGCGATTCTAGAGGCAGAAAATCAAATGAACAAACGCTTGTCCGAACCATCGTCGTCTTAATTCGGAATACAACGTGGAGATGCGGCAAGCTCGAAAAATCCATTGTAAGAAACCTATACAAACGGCATGAAAACTTTGGAAAAGCAGAAGTTTCGGTTAAGGAAATAATGCTTAACCTGAACATCACTGGCGAAAAAAAAGACGAATGTTTGGATGCATTGCGAAGACTTGAAAAAAGAAATATAGTAAAAATGACACCCTTTTAACTCAATTTTTATTTTTTTATTTTTGTATTTGTAACCTTGCAGAATATTTTAAGGTCTGGTTTTTCGAAAAACTATTTCAAGAGATCACTTTCATTTGGAGGTTGCTTGATTAAGCCATGCTTCATCAACAACTCAGTTGATTTCCGCGCATTCTGGATAATCGAAGAAGCGCGCTCATACAATTCTTGCTTACTAGGTTTGACACGCGCCACTCCTTGCTCGATTGATTTCAGGGCGCAAGCAACTGCTTCTCTTGGGAAAACTTCCCATTCATCCATTCTTGGCAAAATATCTTTCTCGCTTATCCCGCGCTCTTCTGCATAATTTGCTAGTTCCTGCGCAGCGGCAATGCACATGTCGTCTGTGATGGTTTTTGCTTTTACATCGAGGACTCCTCTGAATATACCGGGAAAGCCAAGACTATTATTCACTTGGTTTGGAAAGTCACTTCTGCCTGTAGCTACTATCCGTGCTCCTGCTTCCTCAGCTTCCCAAGGCCAAATTTCAGGTATTGGGTTAGCGCAAGCAAAAATTATTGCATCCTGTGCCATCGTTTTAACCCATTCTTTCTTAATGGTGCCTGGACCGGGTTTTGAAGCTGCAACTACTGCATCCACGCCTTTGAATGCTTCCGCAACGCCACCAGTTCTACCTTCGCCGTTAGTTTTCTGCGTGACATCGTATTTCCAAGGGTCTTCATTTTGGTTTATGTCTTTTCTGCCCTTATGAACCACGCCTTTGCTATCGGCAAATATTATGTTACCTGGCTTAACTCCCCACTACATCAGCACGTAAGCTGTCCGATGTTAGCTGCTCCTGAACCAATCAGAGTAATGAGGCTTTCACTGGGTTTTTTGCCTACAATTTTGAAAGCGTTAATCAACCCAGCTAAGATTACTGTTGCTGTTCCTTGCTGGTCATCATGCCAAACAGGAATGTTCATTTGCTCACGAGCATTTTCAAGAACATGAAAGCACTTCGGTTTTTCAATGTCCTCAAGGTTAATGCCGCCGAAAGTCGGCTCAAGAGCCTTACAAATTCTGCACTATTTCGTTTGGGTCCTTTGTTCTTAAGCAAATCGGAAATGCGTCAACACCGCCTAAATACTTGAAAATCAGCGCTTTGCCCTCCATAACAGGCAAAGCTGCTTCAGGACCAATATCGCCTAAACCCAACACACGAGTCCCATCAGTAACTACCGCCACATAATTCCAGCGGTTTGTAAGCTCAAACGACTTGTCTGGATCAGCTTGAATCATCCTGCATGGTGCAGCCACCCCTGGAGTGTACCAAATAGCAAAATCGTCAACGCTTCGGATTGCACATTTTGGGATAACTTGCATTTTTCCTTCATAAAACTTATGCATTGGAGGCGATAACTGCGCTGGCTTTCTGGCTTTGGCAAGTAGCTCATCTACAGTTGGCTTCGCTTTTTCTGTTGAAACCAAAACTTCAGTCTCCTGTTCAACCGCTAAATACTAAGTGGTAGTTTTAAGCATTTCCAAGAAATATAAATAACTAAAACGAAAAAATAATAAAAAAGGAAAAAATTTCTAAACTTAACACATTGGAAGCTTAGTATCTTGGTCTGTAACCGCCGCCGCTGCCGCCACCGCGTCGATCGCCTCTATCGCGTCCTCCGCCGTAACCGCCGCCGCTGCCGCCACCACCGTAACCGCCGCCACCGCGTCGATCTCTACCGCCGCCGTATCCGCCGCCGCCACCACCGAATCCTCGTCCACCGCCTCTGCCGCCTCTAAATGGTCTTCTTTCTTGCTCGTATGTTTTGCTTGAAACGTTGTTTTCTGTGTTTACTTCTACTGTAAGTGGCTCTTTTGCTGGTTCAAGTTTGCCGTATTTGCCGATGTTTAAGCGTATGTTGCCTTTGAAGAGTGTTACATAGCCATTTTCTACGCGGATTGTGTCGCCTTCGTTGACTTTTTCAATGTTGTCATCCCATAGGGTCAGGTATACTACACCTGTTTCGTCGCCGACGAGTGCGTCGCTTACTTTGTGTGCTGATCCGTCTCTCCCCATTGGAATTTCACGGATTTCTGTTTTGGATACTACTTTGGCCGTAACGTTAACCGCTTTTGATTGTGGGGTTAAGTCTCCGACTTTTGCTTCTACTGGTGTCTTTTTGTTTTCGAAAAAACCTTCAACAGCCAATTGGTTCTACATCCTAGTTTTTAATTCTAAAACAAAACTACTATTCTTTGCACTTAAGTGTTTCGCTTCAGCAATTTCAGGTTTTAACCCTTTTACAAATTAGCGAAACTCGGTTGAAGCTTTTTTCAATAACAATTTGGAGAAGTAACGGCTAGTTCATTTTAATGTAGTATTCTTAGAGATTATTCTGTTGTTTAGGCTTTTTGTTGTAAGAATTATTCCTGTTGCGGCTAAGGTGATAAGTAAAACTATTAGGATTGTGCTTGGAAATTCGGGAACACTTGGGGTCGAGGTAGGAGTTGAAGTTGGACTTGGAGTTGGAGTGTTTGATGAAGACCCTGAGGTTACTGCGGTTACCGCGTCAGCTGTATCTTGATGATCTATATTATTCGCAATTTGTCCAGCTGGAGGATGATCTGCAAGGTCTGTTTGTAAACTTAATCCTGCTGGCCCGACGTTTATAACGTTAAATGTTAAGGTTGCGATTGTTCCGGTTCCTGTGAAACCAGGAGTTGATTGGCCAATAGATTGTGCCACAAGCTCGTAGCTACCTGACACTTTAGTTTCTTGAACATATATGTCGCCTGAGCTAAGATTATTGGAATCGTAATTTAAATTACTTCCATGAAGGACACCGTTAGAATGGGAATCTCCCAGATTGAGAACTACGTTTGAGAGAGTAAGAACCGAAGAGTTCCATGTCAGAGTTGAATCTATACCTGCGAGATTTTGAACGTTAGAAATTGTAAGAGTAATCGTTAAAGTGCTACCGACACGGGGCTGGGTCGTAGATGCCGCTGCGTTCAGTACCGTGCTGCTTGACTGTGCTGAAACGGCATAGATGAAACAAAATGAAAGTACTGCACAAATTAAAAGTGCCATAGTCTTTTTGGAATTCAATTTAATCGGGCTCGTCATTTTATTCACTTTTAACCCGTTCGGTAAGGTTCACTATTTTATCTCTCCCCTTCTTATATCTTGTTATATTGCCTTTATTTTCTAAAACAGCTAAGAGTTGACTTGTCTTAGCCTTAGAAAATTTGGATTGCTCAACAATAGCTGACTGGCGCATGGTACCGCCTGAAGACTTAAGGAGTTTTAAGATCTTGCCTTCCTCTGTTTCCTCTGCTGCCAATTTTTCAGGAAGTATCCTTTCCGTTGATTTTGAGGTTTTACGCCTCTTCACCACATAGAAACCGACTAAAGATAAGGCCGCTACAGCTGCTACAATTGCGACAATAACGGTGTACTGTTGCAACGAATTTTGGATACTATTCTGATTCGAAGTAGCACTTGTTAAGACAATGTTTGTTTTGCCGTCAACTAAGTCTTGAGTTCTAGCCCAATCTAACGTTTTAGCAGAATCATCTTGCGTGTAAGGTGTAGGAGTAACCGATTTAATACTAAATGTTGAAGGATAACTTATTTGCAGGGCAGCATCTCCATAAAGTTGGCTAAAAAAATTGTTAACCTGGAAAACATCGCCGAAAATTATTTCGTTACCATGAATTATGCTGAAGTTCAGCCACAGAAAAGAGTACTCAGTGATTTTAGATTCAGATGATATTGTCGTGTTAATTTGAAGGGAAGTTCCGTCAACAGTCATATCACGATGGGTTATATTTGAATCAGAATCGACAAGGTTGAAAACCTTATTTTGAAAACCATGAAATGTGTCTACTGAGGCATTAATGTCGGAAAAATTAGTTATTTTCCATAATGCTGAACCGTCACCGTTTATTTGCACTGAATATTCAACATAGTTCTGGCCATTTACTTTGTAGAGAGGTAGAAGCATTAGCAGCATTACCAAAATGGCGTAGCAAACGATTAGCCGGCGAGCTTTCATTTTGATTCTCATTAATAGGAAATTATGACATATTTAAGAATTATAAGAGTTACGCTTCTACCCGAAAAATTCTTTGGGCGCAGTTTTTCTATCCGTTCATCTTGACTTTTCTTTAACAATTTGTAAGCAAGCGTTCGAAAGCCATGATTTCATCCTAAAGAGCAGCTTTTATGTTGTGAAAAGGCAAATAAACTTAAATGAACAGTTGTGAACAAAAATGAACGGTTAGAGCGCTTATTTAGCAAAAATAAGCTCAGAAACGCTTTTATTTATAAACTAACAAGGGCATTTCAAGAAATCTAAAAGAGGATTACGAAAAATGAACAAGAAAATTCCAATAGCGCTTTTAATCATCGCATTAGTCGCCATAAGCAGTTTAAGCTTAGCAGGAGCCAACGCATCCATGGTCAGTCCAAACACTGCAGCAACGTTAAAAATGGACTACTTCAGAGAAGCTACATAAGGCTTAATGGCATCATTAGCTGAATGGGGAACCACCGCGTGAATGGTGCTCTTCAAACTCAAGCAGGAACATCATTATTTAATGACGCAAACACCAACCAATTAGCTTCAGCAACCGCCATTTGGACAACTAATACATCTCGTCCAATCAGCGGCGTTGAATCAAAACAAAACTTCACCTATACTTTCTACACAGCAAGATTAGTGAATGCTTCAGTATCAACTTTAAGCACAAGCACAACTGACCCCAACTACTTCCTTAACGGCACATGGAACGTTTATACAGTAATGAGCAATGTAACAATTATTACTGATTCAAGTGGCAGTATAACATCAGTCCATCGAAGCTCAGACACATCCGTTCAAAAGGCATACGGAGAACTCAACGTTACAGATAACTGGACCAAATTCAGCTCTTGCAATAAACGGAATAGACCCATTAACAGGTTCAGTCTTCCGCTCAGTTCAAAGACAAGTACAGTTCAACCCATTTAAAGTAACTGACGACACAACAACCAATGCAGTCACCAGAGCAGACGTGGCAGCAGTAATACACAGCTACGGGGCAATGCCAGGCTGGGGAAACTACGACGCAAAATTGGACTTTGCGGCCACTACAAAATAGACATAGCTGACCTTTCAACAGTCGCATCTAACATGTAAAAACATCATTCCCACATTTTCTTTTTCTTTTTAATTTTTAAAGAACTGATATGTTAAAGTTAATATTATTAATTCTGCAATGAGACCTTGATGGCTAAAGAATGGCAGATGCAACCAGAAAATTAGAGAAAGCTAAGGAACATAAATCGGTAAAGTTGCCATGTGGATGCATCTATCAAGATAAAGGCTGGATGCTTACACGAATTAATGAATGCGAATATCATAAACGCAAAAGAACAACTAAGCGCCCGTATAAGCCAAAAGCCGAATGCGTAAGACCATAAGAAAGATTAAAACAAGGAATGAGTGCATTTACAACCTACTTTATTTGTTAAATTAAATTTCCATAAGAGATTTAACAGTCAAAATACATGGTTGATGCTACAATGACATCTTCAGATATGCCTCTAAAACCAAGAAATCATCTCGTTCACGCAAATATCTTCAGGATACTCTTGAAGTAGTTTTTATGGTGGCGATTTTAGCAGCTTTATTTTGGTATGTCGGAGTAGGTTCAATATACAAGGCGCTGCTTCACATTAAAGTCGAATATCTTGCTTCTTGCTTTTCTAATGTACTTTGGAATAAACCTCCTTTTTACAGTGCGGCTCAGAAGGGTCCTAAGCAAAAACGGTGTAAAGACATCTTTTGGCAAAACGTTACTTGCCCAATATGCGGGCATGTTAACAAGCGATGTAACCCCTGGACGATCAGGGTACATTCTCACGCCAGTTTACCTAAGAGACCAAGATGTGCCAACATCGAAAAGCCTCTCAAGCGTTCTAGGCATCCAGACATTTGAGTTTCTAATAAAAGTAGTCGGCGGAATAGGCGCAATAATTTTCCTTGTAAGCGCAGCATCGCCCGCAACATGGGATACAGTGTTTCATCATGTAAGCGTTTTTGGGGTAAACATTGGCTTTCTTGCTGCAGTGCTCGGAATAAGCTTGATGATGGTTGGCGCAATCGTCCTTGCCGCTTTCACATGGTCCAAACGAGCCATCTCAATATTTGACAAAATTGCAAACTCACGGTATCCTCAAAAGATTCACAGGCGGCATAATGGGAAAACTTGAAGAATACAAAGAAAGCTCAAGCAGCACAAGCAAAGCAATCCCAGAAATAGTTGGTTTAACCTTCTCATGCTGGATCATAAAAGGTTTTGAATGGTGGTTTTTAGGCTACGCATTAGGAATCTCACAATTAACGCCATGGTGGTGGTTAGCCTTCTTCCTAATTCACCCATTAGTAACCGCTCTCGCATTCGTGCCAATAACTCCAGCCGGAATCGGCGTGCAAGAATTCGGAATCATAGGCATCTTGGGACTCGTCGCTAACGTTCCTGCTCACCCAGAACTGGTGGCGCCAATAGCCGCATTCGCATTGCTTGCACGTGGCTTACTAATCTTTGAAGACCTTGCAGGCGTACCCCAAATTGTAAAGTCCACAAGCCTAATCTTTTCCCATAAAAAACCTGAGAATGCACCAGTGGAGGCTCCACCGCTCACACCTCATTTAGCAAGCGTTTTTTTGCTTTAACCATTAATAATGCGTCTTGCAACTTCTTTAATTGAGGAATTCCTTCTTTGGAAACCGATTTCAATATTAGGCAAATGACTCAAATGACTTAAATCAAATTAAGCAAGTTATAGATCTGTCTTTTCCAATGTTCTACCGTTTCTTCGCATCTCACAGCCTACAAGAAGAAGGACAAGTGCTTGTAGCTGAGACAAGCGAAGAGGTTGTTGGCTTCGCCAAACTCATTGACTTTCAGTATCGGCAGCCAAAAAGTACAGCTGCATTCTGTGGATTGCAGTTCACCCGAGTTTCCGACGGAAAGGCATCGCAGCATCACTTACATACAGTGCCACTCAAAAGTCTCAAGCAAGAAGGGGCAGCGGCAGTTTTTGCTTCAACGCAAAGAAGAAATGTTGCTGCTTTATCGGTGCTTAGCTTGCAGGGTTTTAGAAGAATGGGTTTTTTGGAGTTTACGGCGGCTTTTCGGTTGGCGAGTCTTTGAGTTTTACAGGGCTATTTGGTTTGCTCCTGGAGAAATCGTGTTAATGCACGATTAGTGTCCCAGAGATTATCGTGGGTTGCTGTGATTTTTTTGTTTTAACAAGATTTATATCCAAATAACCTGTTCAAAGAGAAAGGAGAAATTTTATGCCATTAATGAAAGCAATTCAAGTTAAAGCGCCAGGCGCAGATTTTGAGCTAGTTCAAAAAGAAATTCCAGAACCCAAAGAACACGAGGTTCTTCTTAAAGTTCAGGCTTGCGGAGTCTGTCATGGAGATGCAATTGTTAAACAAGGATATTTTCCTGGTTTGCAATATCCCAGAACCCCCGGTCACGAAGTTGTCGGCACCATCCTCAAACTGGGTTCAGAATCACATTATTGGAAGGTAGGGCAAAGAGTCGGAGTAGGCTGGCGCGGAGGACATTGCTATGCATTGCAAGTTCTGCTTGAAAGGCGATTATTGGGCTTGCGAAAGTCCTTTGGCGACAGGCATTTCAAGCGACGGCGGATACGCTGAATACATGGTTGCCAGAATGGATGTGCTAACCGCTATCCCAGACGAATTAACCTCAGTTGAAGCGGCACCGCTTCTTTGTGCGGGAGCAACCACGCTTGGCGCCCTGAAAAGCAGCAAAGTAAAGGGCGGCGACTTAATTGCAATTCAAGGGTTCGGAGGCTTAGGTCATTTAGCGTTGCAGTTCGCTGTCAAGTTAGGCTTAAAAGTCGCGGTAATATCTCGTGGCAACGAAAAAGAAGCATTAGCCCGCAAGCTAGGCACACATATTTACATTGACACAAACAAAGTAAACGCAGCCGAAGAATTAATGAAATTAGGCGGAGCACGCGCCATCTTCTGCACAGCGCCAAACAGCAAAGCCATCTCAGACCTGGTTGAAGGACTTGGCCGCGGCGGTCAAATGATAATCATAACTTTTGTTAATGAGCCGATGCAGATTTCGCCAACTCAACTGATGCGTGCTGTTCGGTCTGTGAGCGGTTGGGTAGGCGGAAACGCCGCTGACACAATGAAGTTTAGCGTTCTTACACATGTTGTTCCCATGGTTGAAGTCTTTCCGCTTGAACAAGCCGCAGAGGCTTTTGACCGCATGATGACGTCAAAAGTGCATTTTCGAGCAGTTCTAAAAATAAGTGAGGCATAACAAATGAGTGAAATCCTAAAAATCATTCAAGAAAGACAATCCGCAAGAGTTCCCTATGACCCAAACAAGCAGGTTCCAAAAGAGGACCTCAAAAAAATCCTTGAAGCAGCACGATGGACCCCGACAGCTCATAACATGCAAAACTTCGATGTAATAGTCATTGACGACAAAGCGGTTCTTGAAAAGATTGGCGGAATCAAATCACGCATCTCCGAAGAGTTCCTACGAGAAAACTATGAGCAACTTTCTTTTTCAAAAGAAGAGCTAATTAAAAAGAAAACTGGCATTTTAGGCGCAATGTTCCCGCCTGATTGGGTTGACCCAAAAAAAATGGCTGAAGCCGCTCAGAAAGCACAACCTATGCCACTAACCCAATCTATCCGAGGAAGCCCAACATTGCTAATAGTAGTTTATGATTCCAGAAAAAGGGCTCCAGCTTCCCATGGAGATGTTTTAGGCTTCATAAGCTTAGGCTGCTTAATGGAGAACATTTGGCTTATGGCGCAGTCCTTAGGCATTAGTTTACATATTCTCAGCTCGTTCTCAACTCCACCCGTTGAATCCGAAATAAGGAAGATTCTCAACGTTCCAGAATACATGAGAATCGCTTTCACATGCCGCTTAGGCTACCCAATGGGCGCAAACAAATACTTTAGAGTACGCCGCGACATCGAAGACTTCGCCTACCATAACAAATACGGAAACAAATTCAAATAATTCAGAATTTTTTCTGAAGTATCATGCATTTTTTTAATTCGTCTATTCATTATTTTGAACTAAGAAAAGATGGTCGGGAGAGCAGGATTTGAACCTGCGACGGCTCGGTATCTGTGGCCTAGACAGGCTAGAATAAAGCCTACCATGGGTAGACCTCTACAGCGTCTCCACCGGCTAAGCATGTTAGCCAGCTCGAGAGCTCTGCCAGGCTGAGCTACCTCCCGACAAAGTCCATAAGGATAAGAGCAAACAATTTATGTTTTTTGGCATCTTCCATGTTGTCCAGCCATACTAAACATTTTAATCTACTATCAAGAATGATTTAGATTGATTTTCAAGAAAAAAAGGTTATCTGCATGACAAAAACTATTGGCATAGTTACTTCTGGTGGGGATGCGCCAGGCATGAACGCTGCAATCCGAGCAATAACACGCATCGGACACGCGAAGGGGTTCCAAGTTGTAGGTTTCGAGAGAGGCTGGGATGGATTATTAACAAACACATTTCGAAGGCTTACTCCCCGCAGTGTGGGCGGAATTATTCAGTTAGGCGGCACCATACTTCACACGCTTCGGTGTCCAAGTTTTGAAGAGAAAGGCGCCGTTGAGAAGGCAGCAGAAACCTTGTCAATAAATAATGTTGATGGTTTAGTTGTTATAGGCGGCGACGGGTCATTTAGAGGCGCTTTAGATCTTGGCAGGAAAAGTGATGCATTAATGGTTGGGATACCTGCTACAATTGACAATGATGTTTGTGGAACAGATGAAACAATCGGGTTTGACACAGCGGTTAACACGGCTGTAGGCACCATCGACAAAATTAGAGATACAGCGATTTCTCATGAAAGAATATTTATTGTTGAAGTTATGGGGAGAAAAAGAGGATTTCTAGCTTTGGAAGTTGGCATATGTGTTGGTGCAGAAGTGATTTTGATTCCGGAGAAACCTATGAGCCTTGCTGATATTGTGAGGTTGATGGATGAAAGCGCTAAAAAAGGCAAAAGAGCAGGAATAATTGTTGCGGCAGAGGGTTGTGGCAACACAAGTAAATTGGCATTGGAAATGCAGCAGCAGACTGAATCTGAAGTTCGGCTGTCCATTCTTGGGTTATGCACAGCGAGGCGGAAGCCCGACAACAAGAAGCAGATTGCTTGCCAGTTTATTCGCAGAGAAAGCTGTTGATTTGATCTGTCAAGGGCAAAGCAATATGGCAGTTGGATTGCAGAATGGCGTGATTACGGGTTTTGATCTTGAGACATTGCAGCCAACGGTAAGAAGCCGATTGATTTGAGGTTGCTTCAAGTTGCCGATATGCTTGCAACATAAACATCATATCTCATTTTTTCATTTACCCTACCAATATTTAATCAAGGAAACACTCAAAAAGAAAATAAATTCATCTTTTTTAACGTTCGTTTATAGCTGCTTTCTAACAGTTATTGCAATTTTTCAAGTATTCATTTTTACCATATAGTTTATTTCACTTTACATTGGCATGAAAAAAATTGATACTCGTTTTGAAAAACAAACATAAAATTTTGCACTATAAATCAGTGACTTGTTGGTATCAATCTGTGACAACACAATTTTATATTCTTTTGAGCAGAACTTGGTTATCAAGAATAAGCTAAGAGCCAGCGGTTGCTTAAGCGGATTCGGCTGCTAATGCGCCATAAAGTGTTACCCCCTCTCGATTTTTAACACTTTAAGGTATTAGAACTCGGCTAAATCTGCTTAACGATAATTTTTGCCCCTCAGTTTACATGCGTTTTACCTGTGCACATTTGCTGGTATTGATTTTATCCAGTATTAATTTAAGGACATGAAAAAACATAGCACAATTCCAAAACAGAGTTGGCATTATAATTTAACAAACTAAGAATGAATAATATTAGATAGCACTGGATTAATGTTAGTCTGAATGAAAGCAAATCTACAATCGTATCCAAAATTCGATTAATAATTGTTGCCATTTAAGCTCTAATGGTTAGAGCAATGACTCGTAGATTTTGCTTGTTTCTTCAGCAACTTTTCGCCAAGTAAAATATTCCAGCACCCTTCGTCTGCCGTTTTCGCCCCAGTTCTTAGCTTTTTCTGGGTCACGCAATGTTTCATTTATTCCCCATGCTATGTCTGCAGGGTCTTCACCGTTAATATGAACCCCACATTGGTCTACGCCGCCGTTAACGACTTGCTCTTTGAAACCCACCACCCCTTTTGCGCCAACAACCACAGGTTTCTCCATAGCCATCGCTTCTAAACTAACAATTCCAAACGGCTCATAAATCGAAGGAAAAACGCACACATCAGACGCGGCGTAATGAAGGATCCGTTCTTTTTCAGATACGAAGTCGAAGCGGTAAACGATTTTATCCTTGATGTTTAATCGCTCAGCAGTTTCTTGTATGTCAGCTTGTTCTTCGCCTTTGCCTAAAATAACCAGTTTAGTATTAGGGTTCTCTTTGAGAACAAGAGGCATCGCCTGCAAAAGATTTCGCACGCCTTTTACCCATGTAAGTCTTCCAACGAAAAGCAGCATATTCCAACCGTCGGGAATGCCATATTTTTGTCTGATTGCCACTACATCTTCTTTTTGTACGTTTAACGGGTTGTACATTTCAGGGTCTACGCCGTTCCAGACCACGCTGATTTTGGAGGTTGGCCATCCATGTTTTGTAAGATCTTCATGCATTGCGTAGCTTACAGTTATTATTTTGTCTGCGTTTTGAGCCATAGCACTTTCTAAATGCGACACTACCTCAGAGCCTGATCCACCACTTCTGCCCCCATTCCGTACTATGAGTATGGAAAACTACTGGTATCTTAGTTTCATTTTTGATAACTAAGCCTGCTATGCTGCTTAGCCAGTCATGAACGCAGACAACGTCAAATTTGTATTTTTCTTTCTCTATTAAGCTGTTAATGAATTTGGTGGCGCTTAGTATGTTGTAGATGAAAATGTCGTTGAAGAGTTTGATGTTGGTGCCCCATTTTTTGAGGTCATCAACTACAAAAAACGGCCAGATGTTACTTGCATCAGCTATTTGTGGTCTGTGAACTTCTACGCCACGAAGGATTTCTCTTGTCGGCAACCCATTATTATTAAGAGTAAAAACCGAAACATCATGTCCAATGTCAACATATTCATGGGCAATGTTTTCTGCGTAGGTGCCTAAGCCACCGACAAGTTGAGGCGGATATTCATAAACAAAGAAGCCTATTCTCAAAAAAGTCACCAGAACCTTGCCATTAACTATTGCTTGATTGCTATTTATAGTAAGTGCTTGTTTAGAATATTCGTTTTTACGTCTTTCTTGAATGGTAAGATAGATCATGACAAAGAATCGAGGTCTAAACTGTTTTATAATCCAATAAAGCATTATTTTTCAGTGATAAGTTTGAAGTCAGCGTTAATAATTTTCTTTTCAAATACAGGAAATACAGAGAAAGTTGCTTATGCAATCAAAGAGGGATTAGAAACAGCAGGATTAAGAGTTGATTTGAAGAAAACTCAAGAAGCCCCTGAAATAGATTTTTTTGATTATGATTTGGTTTGTGTTGGTTCACCATCAATTGAGTGGCAACCTGCTAAACCCATGACGGACTTTCTAAAAGCTAAACTTAATTTGTATCGAAGCCAAGGAAAAATCAAACCCTGTGCACCTAAAATAAAAGGAAAAAACGCGTTAATCTTCTGCACTTACTCAGGGCCACATACAGGAATCGATGAAGCAACTCCAGCTGGCAAAACTATGAGACAGTACTTTGAACATTTTGGCTTTAACGTAGTTGCCGAATGGTATATTCCAGGAGAGTTTCATGGTAGAGAAGACTTAAGCACAAAGGGCAAGCTTGGCGACATCAGAGGAAAACCGACAACCGAAGATTTAGCAAAAATTAAGAAGAAGGCACAACAATTAGCAAAAGCCTGTGAGTGATTAACTTGAAAACTCTAAATTTGCCGGAAAAAATAAGTGACGACTTAGCCAAAACTGCTGAAGAATTAACATTAATGGCGAAAAAACCTATTTCACAATCCATGGCAATAAATCTGTTAATCGAAGTTTACCATGCACACCTAAACAATCCCTGCGCACTTGACGCTTTCAGCCAGCAATTAAAGAGCTTAGACATTATGTCACCAAAAGAATTCGACAAATACTGGGATGAGCCGATAAAAACCAAAGCATCAACGAGGAAAGCTAAAACCAAAAAACAGTAAACACATCGTCAAGAAGAAATGAAGAAATTACTAGATGAATATCGGGCTGAAGATCAGTAAATCCTTGTGTTACGGATGATATACACTTTAAAATGGTAAAGCAAATCAAAACTGACTGGATTTAGCTAAGGAAAGAAAACTCAAGGCTTGCTTTTCTATTTCCTGCGGCAAGTCATCTCGATTTAACAACGTTGCCACATAAATTTCTGTGTCGTTTCTTTGTTTTGCCTCGTTTATTAGCGCGTCTTTTGCTTTTGCATGTACGGTGGCTAAAATCAGTTTTTTGCTTTCCAAGGCTTGCGCTACGGCTTGCTTGAATTTTTGGGAATAAAGCTCCATAGGGCCAATCTCATCAATAGCAACGGCACTGAGTTTTTCTGTGGCTTCCGTGATGGCTTGTACGCCTATGTTATCGAGGTCTTGAAGATTAATGTGGTACTTGCCGACTTGTGGGCCATTCGTCTGGTTGATGTGTGCTAGCCACCCGTGTTTGCCGTTGGTTAAGTCTATGATTTCAAAACCGACCCGCACACTACCCTCACGTGATTCACGGCTTATCATGCCGCCGACGCTGATACTCTTCGCTTTGAGAGCGTCCACAGTCTTCTTCAACGCCGTTGTTTTTCCAACACCCGGAGCACCCGTTAACAGCAAAATACGCTTCTGCAATTGATTCGCACCAGTTTAACCAGAAGTCTAATAGGCGATAAAATTCTTTTCATTAACAAACTTTGGAGCAAACCTGCATGGTTGATGACGGTTATATAGCCGATTTTCCAAGCGAAATAATCAAGGAAGGCAAAGTGCAAGTATTAGTGCCAAAACTCGAAGCCTATGGTGTAATACCGTCTGATTATGCACCGTCTCGGGCTCCAGTCTTCTACAACCCCGTCATGGAATTCAACCGCGATCTAACAGTTTTAGCGTTCCAAGCCTACCAACGCATGGTTAACCATGAAATCACCATTTGTGACCCATTAACTAGCCAAGGAATCCGCGGGTTGCGTTTCGCCACGGAAATTGAGGGCGTAAACAGAGTTTTGATCAGCGACATTAACGAGCGAGCATACAAGCTTGCAAAACACAACGTTGAACTCAATGAGTTGGAAGATAAAATTGCAGTTAAGCATAAAGATGCAAATGCCGTTTTAAGCTGCAATGCCTCACCCACAAAAAGATTTGATATTATTGATATCGATCCGTTTGGCACTCCCGCTCCATTTTTGGATTCAGCGTTTCGCTCCATCAAAAACAATGGCTTACTTTCTTCAACAGCAACCGATCTTGCCCCGCTATGCGGAGTACATGCTAAAGCTTGCGTTCGAAAATACGGCGGCAGACCCCTACGAACGGAATATTGCCATGAACTTGCCGTTCGACTTTTAACCGGATGCACCGCAACCATAGCCGCGAAACATGACATCGGCATAAAGGTTCTTTTCAGCCACAGCAGCGAGCACTACATTCGCCTTTACACTCAAATCGCTTACGGGGCAAAGAAGTCAGATGAAAGCATCAAAACCCTCGGGTACATTCTGCACTGCTTTAACTGTTATCATCGGGAAAGTACGCATCAACCCTTTGGAAGCCTGCAATGTCCTGAATGCGGCTCAAAAATGGATTGGGCAGGACCACTTTGGCTTGGAAACATTTTGGACCCAAATTTCATTGAACTAATGATGAAAGAAAACAGGTCAGTGGCTTTCAAAAACAGCGCCAGAATCACAAAACTCCTCAACCTTAACCAAAGAGGAAACCTCAGCACTCATAACTTACTTTGTGGTTGACAAGTTAAGCGGAAAACTCGGGCTTCCATCGCCATCCATACAAGCATTTATCAATAATATCCGTAAAGAAGGCTTTCAAGCGGTCCAAACCCATTTTAACACCAGAGGAGTAAAAACAAATGCTCCGATGGCAACAATACAAAAAATTCTCAAGACTCTCGTAGCAAATAGTTGATCAGCAACCTGTTTTGAGCAATAAAGTTTAAAGAGCAAAGTAGCAGTCCTTAAACTAAGAAACGTGAACACTCATGAACGATAAAATCACAATAATCGGCGCAGGCATGATGGGAGGCGCCATAATCAAAAGCCTCCTAAAAGGCGGCTACAAAGGCAAAATAACGGCTGTCGACATCCAAGTTGAAAAACTCAAGGAATTTGAAAGCCTTGGCGTAAAGACCACATCAGACAACAAGAAAGCCGCCGCAGATGCAGATATCGTTTTCATCATCGTTAAGCCAGGTGACGTGGAAAAAGTTCTCAAGGAAATCAACAAAGAAATTAAAGGCAAACTGTTGATTTCGGTTGCCGCCACGGTTCCACTTAGCTTTTTGAAGAAAAATGCAGCGGAAGCAAAAATTGTGCGCATTATGCCTAACCTTGGCGCATTGGTACAAGCAGCTTACACGGCTTACGTTTGCGAATCTAATGTTACGGCTGAGGATAAAGAGAAAGTTAAGACTATTCTGAATATGATGGGCATCTGCGAGGAAATGGATGAGAAATACATGGATGCAATAACCGCTGTCAGTGGCAGTGGACCAGGATATATGTCAATTATTGTTGAGGCTTTAACGTATGCAGGGTTGAAAGTTGGTTTGCCCCGTGATATCGCGTTAAAGTGTGCAGCTCAAACCGTAATGGGTACTGGAAAACTTGTTCTTGATTTGCATGAGGATCCAGCAAAAATCAGAGACATGACAACGACGCCCGGCGGAACAACTATCGAAGCCATATATCAAATTGAGCTAAGCCAAATCCGCCCTGCAATGATGCGTGCGATAGAGGAAGCAACAAAGAAAAGCCAAGCTATTAGAGAAAAACTAAATCTTATGTAAGCCGATTTGCCATGTTTGATGCAGTAATTTTCGATTGGGATGGAACATTAGCCGACACTCGGAAAGTAATTGTGATTTCATTTCAAAAAGCGCTTAGCGAAGTAAACTGCAAGGTAACTAACGAATACATTGAGCGGCGAATTGGCATTGGCGCAGCAGAAACCTTCAGGGATATAGTAAAGTCCGCTAAAGTTGATGTTGACGAGAAACTGATCCATCACTTAATTGAACGAAAAAGCCAACTTGAAATTGAACTAACAGATCAAGTGCAACTTTTTCCAGGTGTCAAAGAGCTACTTGAAGCATTACATGGTAAAGTCAAAATGGGTTTAGCATCAATGAATAATCGCTCTGTCATCATTCATTTGGTAAAAGCAAATGACCTAGAAAAATTTTTTGATGTTATCTTAACGGCTGAATCAGTTTCGCATTCAAAACCAAACCCAGAAATCTTTCTAAAAACAGCAGCCGAGCTAAAGACAAACCCTGAAAAATGCGTAGTTATTGAAGATTCGATATTCGGAGTCAAAGCCGCCAAATCTGCAAACATGGGCTGCATCGGCATTACAACAGGAGTCTACTCTAAAAAAGAGCTGAACAAAGAAAAACCTGATTTAACAGTCGAAACATTGAAAGATAAACAAATTCTCCATCTCATTTTGAAATAAAAAAGTTGTAACTTGTTGTAGCAGAACAACAATCACAAAGCTTTTAAAACTTTTTCAATTAAATATAATTTAGTCTCAAACTGTAGGAAGGAATAATTCTAATGAAGACTTTAATTGCAAACAAAAAAACTAGAAATCCTGTATTTCAAGTTCTGCTTCTAGACAACGACAGCAACCAAGACGTTGAAGTTCAAGAGGCTCAAGAAGTAAACTTTTTCCAAGTTAAAGAACACCTCAAAAAAGGTGGTTCGGTATTCATCACAAGCAAAGACACGCAAAAAATCATATATCCAAAGACCAAAGCGCAACTGAACTATAACAAATCAAGACGAAATTATGGATTCCTCTTCCGGAAGCAACTGAGAACCTCATAAACGTGTGACGTGCATCCAGATTATTCCCTTTACCCCCTCTCTCTCTTCCATTTTTTTGGGTGCACGCCACTCCCACTCATCAGACCTAGATGTTTTTGGTTTTTCAAGATCTGTAATGATTAATTGCTGAAAGCGTTGCCGCTGCTGTCCAGAGCTGCCCTTCGCTTCCTTCAGGCGCACCAGTTGTCGGATCATAGAACTCGTTGAAGTCTTTGCGTTTAATCATTATGTTTGCTGCTGCTTCGGTATCGTTTTCAGCTTGCAGTTTTTTTAGTGCATCAATCACTCTTATCTCGACAAACGGCCAAATCGCTGAGTTTTGATATTTGCCAATCCTGTTTCTGAGGAATACGCCAAACGGTACTCGGCATGTTTTGTACCATGTTGCCAGTGCCTTCTGTCTGTTAAATACGTAGTACGGCATAATGTTTCTATAGCCGAAAGGTGTTTTTGCAATATTAAAACCCTTGAGTATATCTTGCGAAACTTTCTTTGAAACTGTTCCATTGAGGATTGCTAAAGCGTTGCCGAGGCAGTCAAAGTGGCGTTCTAATTTTAGTTCATTTCCACTCCAATGAATACTGTCCGCATACCAACCTAAATCTCCACAATAAAAGAGCTTGTTCACATTTTCCTTAACCAAATTTGACTCCGACAAGTTTCCCTGTAATTCGTACATATCTGCCAACAGCATCTGGTTTGCCAAAAGGTACTTGCCTATGTAAACTGGCATTGCATCCCTCCAATCCATGCCGGGAATAAGCCTATGCGTATCCAGCTTATTCTTGATAAAGGCAAGGCATAATTTCACCGATTCCAAATTTTCATCAAAAAACTCGTCACAGCCAACTGCTACGAGCTTTTGCATCCCAATGACAAACAGAATTTCTGCATCAGCTGAGCAACGCTGATATCTTTGACGAATCACTTTGCCTACGCTGTAATCAATGACGGTTGGCATCTGGCCGGTACTTCGCTGCAATGCTACAAATTCCGACAAATGATTTTCAAGGTCTTTTTGATATCCAAGTCCTAGCAGGACATCTTCTGAATAAACAAGGTCTCTTAGCCAAAGCTGAGGATAAAGCTGGGTGCTAGCGTTGAAACCTCGATCTGTGCGGCATGCTTTTATTACTTCCCGAGCCTTTTTCTCCTTTTCCTGAATCTTTCTATATCAAAAGCTTCCTGCTTAGGCAAATGCTTCCCTCTGTTACAAGTTAGCTCTCAACCTATAAAAATTAAAGCAAAACAATAAATCTTGCGATGCAAAACATCAGAACTTTATTTGGTTATGGTTTATTTCTAAAATACTTGTGTATGTACGTGTACAGGTTACGCTCCTCCGCCTCATGTGCGATCTTCGGCATTTGCCAGCATGTTTTAACGCTTAATAAAGGGACAGGGAAACCAGCTGGTTTACCGTATGTTAAAAACTTATCCATTTCTTTTATTTGATGGCAACTGTGCTGAAGCAATGACCTTTTACCACAAATGTCTCGGAGGAGACTTATCTTTGACAAGGCTTGGCGATACCCCTATGAAAGACATGTTTCCTCCAGAAAAATACAACAGAATTATCAATGCACATCTCAAAAATGTCGATATTGACATATCAGCCACTGATTGGATGGCATCTCCCGCATTTAATCCAATACAAGGCAATACATTTGCCATATTTATCACTGGCAAAACCTACGATGAATTGAAAGCGGTATTTGATAAGCTATCAGAGGGGGCAGACAAAACACCGGTTCGGTTCCAAGAACTACATGATCTGCCCATTGGAGTCTATGGGCAATTTCGTGATAAATATGGCGTTCCGTGGATATTTTTGGGAGAGAGAAAGATTAGTATTTAATCCCAAAATCTAAGGTTGATATTTTATGGACAAGCCAGCGCGCAAGAAGACCAGGAGCAGTGCCATCTGCATTTCGTCATTAGCTTCCAAAAGAAGCCTATTCATGCTAACTTTATCAACCTCCAATGCTGTTGGCACACTTTGCTTAGCTGAGAGATACGCTGCTTTACCAAGGAACACATTGCCGTTAATGTAAATGTGAAGGCCCGAAGGCTTGGCAGTTACTTCAACGCCTGAAGCTTGTACTATCTTTTCAGCAGGATCAGTTGGTCTGTCATCTGGCACTGAAAAGCTCACTTTCGTTTTCAGGAACATCCATAATTAATCAACGTGAAATCTGAAACTAAAATTACACCGTACATCAAAGCTTGGGAAAGGTCACTTATTACCTAAAATTCTTAGTGTGGCAGAGGGGTATTTTTGGAAGGGTTAGTGTGTTTTTGTTCATACTGTTTTATCACATGAGGCAACAGAAAAGCGAAATAAAATTAGTTCTTAAGATGGTTGAGGGGTCAGTGGAGAAGTTGACAGAGCAGGTGGCGCCGATATTGATGCGGGATCAACCGGTAGATTTGTTTTGCAGCTTCTGCAACGATGCCTTCTATTTGAGATAGTAGTTGGGTTGGGACTTCTTTGATGTAGTTGAGTCCTTTGCTAAAGAGTAAGCCTGCTAGTGCTGATGCGAATGGGTTGACTGCAACGTTTGCTAAGGGTGTGCCGAAGATGTTAAAATAGAATTTAGAAAAGCTCTCGGGGTTTCGACCAAAATATAATGATTTCTAACGAAAGAATTTTATTGCGTGGCTTGGAATGGTTCGAGAGTTACTTCTATAGGATGTGACCAGTAAAGTCTAAGTTTTCTTCTACGAGGAGCGTAAGTATCAGTTTGGGAACACGGACACGTCCATCTTTACCCATTTTTGCGCAGAAAAACTGCCAACCACTTTGGAGGTTCAAGTCGTTAACGCCAACGTTTAAAACTTGATTGGTTTCCATTTTGAACTCCCAGCGAATCAACTTTGGAACTTGCACTCTGTCGCCTTTTTGAAGCAAGGTTTTAAATGTAACTTTTTCTGTTAAGGGCATTTAAATTCACCTTTTTGAAAGTATGTTGACTGTTTTGACTTTAATTGACTTGTATTGACTTCTATTGACGGTAAAGGACTTCTATTGACGGTAGTTGACTTTATTTGACTCAACCTGCAAAAGATTTAAGCTTTGCTACAAAAAAGCAATCTGAAGCAACCTGAACAAAAAAATGCGCAAAAATCTTGGCGTTGCTCTTCTCAATAGGGTCAAATGCTAACAAAATATCGAAGCTAAGTGCTGCCGAATAATGTCAGAAAGCTTAAAAATACTAAAGAATAGTTCTCAGAAATAGAGGTTTTTTCTTTAAAGCTTTAAACCATGACTTAAAAAGCCCAGACATAAAAATTTCAATCCATTATTCTATAGATACGTTAATTATCCTATTGAAAAATGCTTGTGTTTGTAATTAAGCATTCTTTGAGATTTGTGGTCGGTTTTGCTTTTGTAACTTGTTTTGAATGTAATTCTTTGCGTTAACGGCAAACTAAACCTCATCCTTTCTAGGACTTTCTGGGACTGTCTAGGACTTCATAGGACTTTTAGGTACTCAACCTGCAAAAGATTTAAGCTTTGCTTCAAAAAAACAACCCAAACCAGCTTGACCAAAAATGGCAATTCCACTGTTCTTGTTATTCTTGAGAGAAACAAAATACTAACGAATTTTTGCACCTTGAAGGTTAATCGGGTTGTTTATTAAAAGCCTATTTACTAGCTTTCCAGAGAGGTTGCCTTAATAGATGACTACGTTAATTGCCGCTATAGGAATAAGTGGTTCAGGCAAGACCACCACGCTTGAGTATTTAATTTCAAACCTTACCAGTGAGGGCTACAGAGTAGGCGCAATAAAACACATTCACCGCGAAGGTTTCACAATAGATAGAGAAGGCACCAACACCTGGAGATTTACGAAGGCTGGATCCAAAATAACAGTCGCTTTTTCGCCTGAAGAAATAGCAATAATAAAAAAAACAGAAACCTCCCTCAATGATATAGATAAAGTAATTAAGGAACTGGAAAACGAGCAACTTGACATTATCTTCATCGAAGGATTCAAAGGCTCAATCTCAAAAAGAACAGACATCCTAAAAATTATTGCAGCGAAAAACCAAGAAGACCTTCAAACCACATTGAAAGAAACGGTTCCACCAATACTGGCAATCACAGGGTTAATTGCAAAAAACAAACCAGCCGAAAATGAAATACCATTCATTAATTTGCCCGAAGAAGGAAACAAACTTTTAGAAATAATCAAAAAACACTTACCTGCAAAACGAAACTAAATATTATTTTAGAAAATTAGATAAACTGCAACATTTTTCTACTAAGCAAGACCTGTAAATGACTAAGCGAGCAGCAATTATCTTAGCAGGAGGAAAAGGCCAAAGATTTCAGACCACCAAGGAAAATTGGCAAGACAAAGCACTCACAAAACTCGATGGAAAGCCCCTGCTAATTCACACAATCGAAAACGTTCAGGATGTTGTTGATGAAACAATTATTGTAGTGAATGAAGAAGCTCGAAAGGCTAAGTACCAGAATATTTTAGCAAACCACAATATTGAAAAAGTAAAAATAGTTGCCGATCTGAAAACTAACAATTTAAGCGGACCATTTATAGCGATTTTAACAGGACTTGAATTTGCCAGAGCAGAGTACTGTCTCACAATTCCTGCTGATATGCCCTTGCTTAAGGGAAAAGTTGCTGAATACTTATTTAACGAAATCAAAAATTCTTACATTGCGGTACCAATGTGGCCTAATGGCAGTCTCGAAACGCTACTTATGGTTCTTGAACGATCTAAAACCTTAAAAATTGCTCACATTCTTTGCCAGTTAGGACGAGATCACCCCGACGGAATTATCAGAGGCGCCCAAAACGTCTTATTTGTATCTCCCCTTGGCGAAATCAAAGTTTTAGACCCAGAACTGAAGAGTTTTGTAAACATCAACTGTCAAGACGATTTATGTCGGCTGCAACCGCGTCAAGGACAAGGGGAAATTAGTGATAATTTAAGGTTAAACCTTGGGAAACTACCCATTGACCAATTTGAGCATCTTCTAATAGCATCTTTAGAACAAAAAAACGCTAATTTTTTGGAAGCAGCAAAAATATTTTCAAACAGCGCATCGAATCTGGAAAAAAACAAATTATATTTTTGGTCTGCTTTAAGCCACGAATATGAAGCAAAAAGCTGGCGAGAC
Source organism: Candidatus Bathyarchaeota archaeon (assembly GCA_963750605.1). GTDB lineage: Archaea > Thermoproteota > Bathyarchaeia > Bathyarchaeales > Bathycorpusculaceae > Bathycorpusculum. The sequence continues at coordinate 75,108 of CAVVRN010000018.1, read as the reverse complement.
TTTTCTAAGCTAAACAATAACAACAAAGCAATTAGTGAATCACTAAATGCATTTTTGAAAGCGGCAACAAACTACCACTCCGAAGCAGCTACCTACGAAAAAAATCGCTGCTATATGTTGGCGCAGAGAGCAAACGCTGATAAATCATGGTGCAAATCCCAAATAAAAAACGCTAAATAATAATTCTTTCAGGAAAAGTGTAAACGTTCATACGTTTTCCACGAACAAACCCAGCCAAAGTCAACTTTGAAGTCTCAGCAGTTGTAATTCCTGAAGAAAGCGCAGCCGAAAGGGAAGCAACAATTGGCAAACCAACCTTAGCCGCTTTGAAAGCTACATCACCTGAAATTCGTCCACTTAAAGCCAAAAAACAATCTTCAAAATTGACCCGGTTGAACGCAGCCATTCCAATTACCTTGTCTACAGCGTTATGTCGACCTACATCTTCAGCCAATGCCACCAATGAACCTTCGCCTTTGTAAAGTGCTGCGACATGAACTCCGCCTGTTTTTCTGAACCCTTCAGCTTTGAAATTTAACTGATTCACGCTTTCAAAGATGATTTTGGCCTTTACGATTAGGGTTGATGTAACTATAGGTGTTTTTCCTATGTATTGGTAGGGTGAACCAGCACCACATGCCGAAACAATTACCCTAGCAGACAGTCGGGAGAGTTTGATTCGGTCTCCAACATTAACATCAGGGGCAAGTTTGACATAACAAGCATTTTCAGCTGGTTTTAGAGTTATTTCCTCAACCTCATCGATAGATTTCAATATGCCTTCGGAAAGCAGATGCCCAACCGCCAGCTCCTTAATGTTTGTAGGTGTACAAAGGATGGTCACCCATAAAGTAGTGTTAACGAAAAGATGTAGAGGACTTTCTTCAGCCACACAATCTGATTTAGTCTCTGCTTTTCCAGTTGAGAGGTCGATTTTTACAATATCAACTTGACGCATAACTTGTCCTCTTATGATGTTGTTTCTGAAACTCAGCGCTGCTGATAAGGTATTCGGCTATCCGAATAACCTAAAGCAGGAAAAGATTCACCAATCTAAATGTTAATTAATAATTTTGAGTTTAGTTTAAGCATGAAAAGAAATAACGATAAATTGGACCAGGTTAGAGCTGTAGATATTTTGCTAGTGGAAGATAATCCTGGAGACGTTCGCTTAACTAAAGAAGCCCTTAAAGACGCGAAAGTTCTAAACACAGTTTATGTTGCTAAAGATGGCGTTGAAGCCATGCAGTTTTTACGTAGAGAAGGTTCTTACTCGACCGTCCCTCTGCCTGACTTGATACTGCTTGACCTAAATTTGCCAAGAAAAGACGGCCGAGAAGTTCTTGCAGAAATCAAAAAAGACACCATATTAAGGCACATTCCAGTAATTATTTTGACAACTTCTAAAGCTAGACGAAGATATTATTAAGACATATAATCTTCATGCAAACGCTTACATTACTAAGCCAGTTGACCTGAATCGAGTTTGCAGCAATCATACATGCCCTTGAAGAATTCTGGTTTACCATAGTAAAGCTACCGCCGAAAGAGTAAGATAAAATAAAGAAAAAGCAAGCGTTCAACCCTTATTGACAAAAATAATTCAAACTACTTAGAAAATAATTGATTCAAAAGTAAAAAAGATTGAACGAACACCTAAGCATTGCTCAAACAAAAAATTATAGGTATTTTTCGTATGTTTTAAGCTGCGGATTGTTTGCTTTTGACACGAAGAGTTTTCCTGTACCTTTCTCTGCGATGTCACCGAGAAACACGTAAAATGGACCTGCTGCTGATTCAGTATCATCAATTTTGACTTTAGGCTTGACAGCATCAACTGTGAATGTGGGCATCATTTCCTCTATTTTTCCTGAGATAACGATTTTTCCCCCAGTCATGTCTGTGCCGACTCTGGTGGTAGCGTCTTTTTCAACATGGATTGTGCCGTCGCTCATGTGGAATCCTAAGAATTGGCCAATGCTACTTCCTTTTATTTTGATTAAACCGCCTTTCATGTAGGCGCCTGAATCGCTACCGACGTTGCCGTCTACCACTATTTTTCCGCCTTTCATGCCTTCGCTGGCTCCGCGGTAGGGTGAAGCTAAATAGTCATTTGCGTTTCCATGAACTTCAATTAAACCTTTCTTCATTGCGCTGCCTGTCCATTGACCTGCATCGCCGTTTACCGTGATTTTACCGCCTGTCATTTTTTCGCCAAGGTGCATGCCCGCATTGCCGTTGATGACTATTTCACCCGTTTTCATGCCTTGACCGATCCGTCGTACTTCGCCTGCGTCACCATTGATTGTTATGCTTGGAGATTCGGCGCCATCTTCTTCAATTTTAAAGAGGTCTTTTAAAGTTTTCAGCCTGTTTCCTTCGTAAACTGGTAACTTTGCGATTTCGGCGGTGTCTTTGCCCAAAAATACGTCAGGATTTATGCATTCAGCTTGAACTGGAAACGTAAATTTTCTCAGCGGAGTTAAAGTTATCATTAAACGCTCGCCTTTATTGTTATTGGGTCTTTAACTTTGACGTAACGGTCATAAACTGGATAATTATCATAGTCAACGGTCCAGTATTCTTTGAATCGTCTTTTCATGTCTTCGTCGACCTTGCATGGTTCTTTTGTTTGTACATTAAGCCACATAGTTCTGCCAGTAGCTTTGCTCACTACTTCGCCGTCTTTAACAACAATTTCGCCGTCTTTGATTGTGTAAGCTGCATGTTTGAATGCTCGACGCACCGTCTTGTATTTTCGGGCTATATCGGTTGTTTCAGGATTAATATTGAATATTGCTATGTCAGCGTCAGCACCCACTCCGAGGTGCCCTTTGTTTTTGAGGCCTAAAGCTTTGGCTTGTCCTGCACGAGTCATAATAGCTAATTCATATAGGCTTAATTCCCGATTAATTGAAGGCAACAAACTGTTTCTCTGCGCTTTCTTGCTGGCAATGTTTCAAGGTTGCCATACGTGCGTTTTTGCTGCTAAGCCAAGCAAGAATTCTTGGGTAAGCAAAAAACGGCCCACCGTTGGGATGGTCTGTAGTCATGAACATTTTCCAAGGATCATCAATCAGTAACGCGAGTTCTAACCCAATTGACCATTGCGTTGCGTTTACCGCATTGTTTTTCTTATAATGGAATGGGATGATGCCGCCGCTAGTCTCAGTTTCAACATCGCTGTTAACCCATTTGTGCCCGCTAAGTTGGTAGAGTGTGTACTCGAATGGTCCATCAGCAGTCATAGTTGTGGTGTCAGTGAAGATTACTTGTCCCATGTCAAAAGTCAAGTGATTATGATTGTTGATGTACTTGGAAATATCTTCCGCTGCAGAACGCATGTTTCCCCAGCCGTTGCCTCCGAAACTGGCAAACTGTAAATGGGTAATGTGACAAACGGGTCTGCCATCATAAGGCACGCTTTCTAAAGCCTTCATGGTTTCCAACGTAGTAGTATAGTTTCCGGGTAATCCAAGATTGTTAGTGTGAAGGTGAATAGAATGAGGTAAATTCAGCATTTTGTTAACTTTAGCTAAGCCACAAATGATTTCTCTGGGAGTTATGCAAAAGTTTGGAACTTGATCATCAATGCTATGAACATTGTGTCCAAAACCCCAAGATTCCAATCCGCCGGGGTTAACAATTTTTATGGCATAACCTTTTGTTATATCCATCATCCAAGCGACATGCCTTGCGCACGCTTCCAAGTCCCCTTTCTTGAGGTACTCAAGGACAAACCACCAGTCGCCAATCAGCGGGTAAGAAGCTTTGTCCAGAAGAGGTATATCATTTAATTCTTCATGAGTGTGCTTGGCTTCCAGCGGCGCCATAGATGGGTTCATCACAGTTGTGTAACCCATCTTTGAGTAGCGATAACCAGTAATGAAAGTCGATGGAATCGAGTAGCCAGATCCTGATCTAGTCCAAATTGTTTTGCTTACGGCATCTTTTACATGGTCTTCAGGTCTAACTATTCGCCCCATGTTTACTTCGCCGCCTGCAATGTGAGTATGAATATCTACGCCACCAGGCATTACAGTCAAACCTGTTGCGTCAATTGTCTTAGGTTTGTGCCCGCTCAATTTGGCAACGATTTTACCATCTTTAATGGCTATATCCATTTTTTCGCCATTAATTCCATTTATGGGATCAAAGACGAATCCGTTTTTTATGAGTAACTCTGTCATTGTGCAGCCTCCTCTTTTTTCTCCAGTTTTTTAGCTTTGATAACTTTGACTTCATGAAGGATTTTCTCCAGGATCTCTTCGTCAGAAATTATTCCCTTTGGGGGTTCAACAACTTTCTTAAGCGGAAGTGGAACTGAGTCCATGCGATAAGCTGTGCCTTCAACTTCTATACCAACAAACGCCGATGGAATCACGACATCGCCAAGCATGGCAGTGGCGTTCATGTGGGGATCGATAACTATCAATGGGTGCTTGACCATGTTTTCAACGGCGCGCTTCGGGAAGTTTGCTCCAGGATCAGACGCAATTACCAACGAGGCATCATTTTCTCCCCGCAAAAGAACATCCATGCACGTTGTCTCTCCAGGATTATACCTCGGATATCCTGATGAAAAGTCAACAGCATATGGGTACCCACTTTGCCAGGATGAAACCACGTTTGCACCTGTAACGTTGAAGTGCCCTCTCATAGGCATAATCAAGAATTTTGTCCGACTATTCAAGTCACGAACAAGTGATATTGCATTTTCTATGTTTCTAAATTTACCAGCAGTCTGAGTTAAACCCATCCCGAAAAAGATTACACCGAACTCACAATTCACTAATGCATCAGCTACCTCTTTCAGGTACTCAACTGGAACCCCAGCAACTGTATCAACATCAAGCTCTTCATCGCGAACAAGAACGCGTAGCGCCTGCATTAACTCATAATCTTTGTTTGGCTCAACTTGAATGAAGTAATCAGCCATTTCAGCAGACATTGTTTTTCGGACATCAATTACTATTAGTTTACGTCCGCCTTTGTCCATAGCTGGAGGAACGCCGCCTATATAACAAACCTGAGGCTTTCGAGGCTGACCTGGCAAAATACCGCTTCGTTCAGCACTTTGAACTTTCTTTTGGCCCGCTTGAGCTTTGAGTTTTTGCATGTAGGATTTCCACTCACTTTTCTCAAACCTACCCTCTGTAAAACTGGTGTATCTTTCAAGGTGTCTTGGGTGTGCGCTCCAAGGGTCACAGCCCCAGTAAATTATTAGGTCTGCACGGTGTCTAATCTGACCTAATGTGCAGGTGGGTATGCCTACTTCTTGAACGCCCAAGATAGATGGTCCATGGCATACGACCGCTGTGTTATCAATGACGCCGCCAACTGTTTCAGTTAATTCCACCCCGACACGTTGAGCTTCAGAGCTAGTTGAGCTCCAACCGTAAAGGATTGGATAATTGGAGTTAACGAGAATTTCTGCTGCTTTATGAACAGCTTCAGTCATTGAGACAGGTACTAGTTTGCCATCCTTTCGGATTAGGGGCGTTTTGGTTCTGTGTGAACAGTTATAATTGAGAAATTTAGATTCACATATTGCACAGCCATTTTTAACTTTAGTTACTTGATTGTTTTCGACTGTTAATTCGATATCGTCGCATAAACAGCCACAGATTGGGCAGGTTACAGATTCAACTATTGACATTTTTTTACCTTCCGAATTCAAGCTTTAAAAGTTCTTCCATGCTTAGGACTTTTTTGTCATGGGCTGGCTCAACTTGAGCGGGAGTTCCCTTAAATGAGGGCATTCCTATGCTGGTAGTTTTGTCGCTGCATACGGCGTTTGCCCATGGTCCATAGGGAATATAAATCAGGCCAGGAGTAGCCGAACGAGGATATTTTACGGCTTTAAGTATAACCGAACCATTAATGGTTGTTACTAAAATGTTAGTGTTATTTTTTACGCCAAGAGCCTTCATGTCCTCTCCATCCATGTAACACATTGAACAAGCATCAAAGTACTCTATCGAGGCTTTACCCCTCTCTTTGCCGACACCTTGCTCTATCGTGCGACCTGAAAGCAAAGTTACATTTAACTTTTGCTCTACCATGATTATGACCTTACCAATAGAGTTTATGTAGTTATATTTAAGAGTGATTTTGAAAAAAACGCCAATTTTACCATAAAAACGCTTGACATAAATGAACTTTCTATGTTGGCTTTATCATTAAAACACCATGAAATAAGAGGTGCAGACAAAAACATACATTAGTAAAAAATCGACAGAAAACATGAACTGAAAAACCGACCTTTATCGAAAATTTAAAAAGCAAACGTTCCCTCACTTTAACTATGAAGTTATCTTTTAAAATAGGCTCTGCTTGGGGAATCCCCATTGAGCTGCATCTTACCTTTATCCTCTTAATACTTGCAGTGTTAGGTTATGCGGTTTACTTTAATGATATTTACTCGTTTACCCTCATAGTTTTCCTATTTGTTTTTGTGCTTTTCCATGAACTTGCCCACTCAGTTGTTGCGAGGCGTTATGGAATTAAGGTGCGTAAAATTGTTCTATACCCAATAGGTGGAGTCTCAGAAATTGAGGAAATCCCAGAAAATCCCTCAATAGAGTGGCGAATGGCAATTTCTGGACCCCTCACAAGCGTAATACTTGGAGCAGCACTTCTAGCAATAAATTACGTAGTTCCATTACCGCCATTTCACCCATCGTCTCTAGTGCTTTCTTCAGGAAACTTATTTTCAGATTTAGGATACCTAAATCTCTTACTTGGCGCATTCAACTTAATCCCAGCTTTTCCAATGGACGGAGGCAGGGTATTCAGAGCGTTACTTGCTGAACGCATGAAGTTCTCGGAAGCTACAAAATACGCCGCTTACATTGGAAGAATATTTGGAATAATAATGGTCATTGTCGGACTTCTATTCAACTTTGTTTTGATTTTAATCGGCGTCTTCATTTACATAGGAGCTAGTGAAGAAGCAGAGCAGACGATAGTCTCAACGACTTTAGCTAGTGTCCGTGTGAAAGATGTTATGCAATCTGAGATCGGTGCAGTTCGTCCAGATCAAACAATATCTGATGCACTAGAAATTATGTTCAAATCCAGATACCACGATGCACTGGTTGAAAAAGAAGGCATTTTCCAAGGTATCGTAAAATGGAGTGAAATAATAAAGGTTTCAAAAGACCAACGAAGCAGTTTAAGAGTTGAGCAAATGCCGATTAAGAACATTTCTACCTACCCAGACGAAGCAGTTTTTGAAGCTTACAAAAATATGCTTAAAGAAAAAATTGATTTATTGCCTGTCGTTGACAAACAAAATCCCACAAAAGTAGTGGGGGTCTTGACAAGCGAGACTGTAGCAGGTGCTTATGAAAAGGCAAGAAATAACTAAAAGTCTTGAGCAAACGGCCTAACCATTGTTTTGGAATAAGCCTAAGCGTTGTTAAGGAAGAATCTCGTATATTGTAAAGTAAGACGTGTAATAAAGTCCAACAAACATCGCAATAATGCCAAATATTATAAGGTATAGCCCACGGTTACGATTTTCATTGGATTCAAGTTTCCAAGTATAAGCGCCCAAAATGATGGCGGCTGAACCGAAAATTTCCGGGACCAAAAACAAACTAATGAAGGCGCAAAAGACTCCAACATTAAAGAATAATGACACATTGCGTTTTTGAGGCATCGAGTACGAAGATGGATATGCTGATTGTAACGATTCTATGATGGAACTCATATTAGACATTTAAGCAATCACCTGCGCATCTTTGAATAGGCATCCTTTAATTACTTTTTCCCACATCATTGAACCCTCCGATTTGCGATTGTTTACGAAGATTCTGCTTTTTTTTAAAAATTCAACAGGAATTGACAAATTAGCAAAGTGCGCTTCTCAAAAAACCTTATTTAAATTTCGACAACAAATAATTTCGGGGGTAATAGATGTGTCGAAAGGGAATAAAACTTTGAAAATTATCATATCGCCTTTTCTTGTTTTAATTTTTGTTATTGGATGGTGCTTATCATGGACGGACAAAAAAGTAACTTCAAATAGAAAGCCCTGATATTGCATTTTTTCGTCATAGAAGGTTATATCAAAAAGGGGTAAGCTTCAGAGAGCTGTGTTGCTGTTATCTTACACCAACATTTGTTTAATAGTCTTCGGAAGGTTTAGATAAACATGAGATAAGTAGGTTGCTTAATTGGTCAATTTAGAACCGACGCCAAAACGTCGATTGAACCATGCGCTATTGACTCCAATTGATTAACCTAGTGCATCTCGAAAGTCCGCTGAAAATTGAATCCACTAAAAATATTTGGAGAATTAAAAATGTTCGGTCAAAGGTATGAACCCGCGCAACCCACTAATGTATTTATTGCTGCACTCAACGAAGAAGAAGGAGTGGGTGCCACCATTTCTGAGCTTTCAGAGAACTTTAATGCGAAACGTATTCTAGTAATTGATGGACACAGCCACGATAGGACAGTTGAAGTCGCCAAAGACCATGGGGCAGAAATCTTTTTCCAAGATGGCAAAGGTAAAGGAGACGCCTTATCCAAAGCTGTACAGCTGATGCATTCGGACGTTGAATATGTTGTTATCACAGATGCTGACTTTACTTATCCGGCTGAATATGTGCCTGAAATGATTGAAATCCTCGAAAAGATGCCTCAGGTCGGTATGGTTTGCGGTAACAGGTTTAGTGAACAAACAAAGGGAAGCGGTTTCCAGGGTCGGTTTACATTTGGAAATAAACTACTGGCTTTTGCTGATAGTTTTCTTAATGGAATAAATTTACAAGATCCACTAACGGGATTGAGAGTTATTCGCGCAGATATTCTTCGGAAATGGGTCATTAAGTCGAAAGGTTTTGACATAGAAGTAGAATTGAATCATCAGGTTGGAAAACAAGGATTTGAAACAATCGAAGTCCCAATAGGGTATAGAGAACGACTGGGCGAGAAAAAATTGAAAATGAAAGATGGTGCAACTATTCTAAGAAGAATACTATTTGAAAGCTTAACTTGAAATCCTTGATGAGTATCCATTCAAAAAACCAATTAAAACATTTAGTTAACGGAAATTCACTACTCAGTATGCAAAATAACGGTAAATTAAGTGAATGGAAAAGGAACATGGTGGGGCTGGAGGAATTTGAATCCTCGTCTATAGCGCCCGAGGCTACAAGCCTAGACCAAGCTAGCCGACAGCCCCTTTTCAAATTGTCTCGGGGTTTTTTGCAGATTCATAAAATAATGTTGGCTTAGGCTTTAAACTTTAACGGTCAACTGAACTTAACAGATATCGTTAACGGTATCAAGTTTCTTTGCACGCTTCATTTTTGTATGGTGTGCTTAAAACCTCTTTGACTTTGTTAGTTATTACTGGGCCAAGTCCGTTAACGGCCTTTGACCAATCAGCCACGTTGATCAATGCGTTCATTGGGGTTTGATATGAATCTAATATTGCTGTTGCTTTTTCCCGCCCGACATTGGGGAGACTTGCCACAAAATACACTTGGGCATCTGAGAGGGTTTCACATTTTTTGAAAGCATGAACAACGGGACTTCTTTTTTCAACAATTTGCTCTTGTCTTGCTGCCACATAAAGAAAATCAACTGTTTCTTTGTACGATGCAGTATTAACTAATGATATTCCGTTTTTCGCTAGATTAAACATGGCTCCCCAAATTGCGTTTGGCTGGATATTGCTATACTTGTAGATGATTGGCAAATAACCTTCTAAGCACAAGAAGAGATTTTGGATAAACATCTTTAAGTGTGAAAATCTGCTCGAAGAGATAGCGCCGAGTCAATGTGTAAACAAAATCATTAACTGTTTTGCGTTCCACCGCACATTGATCAGAAAGAACATAGTCACCTTTCTCAAGTAACTGAGTCTTGACGTTAACTCCACGTTCAACTAAGCCTTTAACAATCTTTTCGGCGCTTCTTGCCTCACGGCTATCAACTATTATCGTTGGTTCTTCACCAGTCTTCTTTTTATCATTCATGAAAGGAATCAACGTTTCAGTTCCAGACATATTCAACTCTCACACGTAAACCATAACAACACGTTTATTTTACTTGCGCTACGTGACAAAACAAATCAAAAATAAACAAAGTTAAGAATATCACTTCCAGTAAAAAACAGAAGGTTAAAAGAAGTTGTTTGACCCTTGTAATTGTGACTTACTCGTAGCGGGCTAAGAATAATGGTTTTTTTGCTTCTTTGCGCCTAATTTCGAGCGGTACATCGTTAAGAGACACCAAATCAAGCGCCCCACTCGAACTGTCCCCTTTAGCCCCGGTAGAATTTTTTTTTAGCACGTAGGATTTCCCATTTTGACAATCCATCCATTCGCCACCCTTAGATAAGGCACTCGATATCATACGATATATACAATTGTGACTGTCAAACTACAACAACAAACTTTTAGAGTAAACCATGTTAGAAAAAACTGAAGATAGAACCAATTAAATTAAAAAAACAATAAATTGCAGTGGAAAGCTATTTTTTAAAAATTTTACAAAAAATAAAATGGAAGGGGTTTATGGTCCCTTTTTGGTTACTTCTTTGATAACGCCTGCTGCTACTGTTGTGCCCATGTCTCTGACTGCGAATCGTCCTAGCTCTGGAAAGTCTGTGTATGCTTCGACGGCTATTGGGTGCAATGGCTCCATTCGTACCCAGGCTGCGTCTCCGGTTTTGAGGAAGCTTGGGTGTTCTTCGGTTACTTGGCCTGTGCGTGGGTCAATTTTCTTTATGAGTTCTGTGAATCTGACAGGCGATTTGTCCTGTGTGGTAGTGGAGTACTGGTGTGTATCCTGCTGCGATTGCGGTTGGGTGGTAAATTACGATGATTTGGCCGATGAATTCTTTTGCTACTGTTGGTGGGTTGTCAGTTGTTCCTGCGACGTCTCCTCTGTGTATGTCAGTTTTTGCAATGCCTCTTACGTTCATTCCGATGTTGTCGCCTGGTTCAGCAAATGGGATTACGGTGTGGTGCATTTCTAGTGATTTAAGTTCGCCTGTTTTGTTGCTTGGCATGAAAATTAGTGTTTGTCCTGGTTTGAGAATGCCTGTTTCAACTCTGCCGACTGGAACTGTGCCGATGCCTGTGATGCTGTATACGTCTTGAATTGGTACGCGTAAGTGGCTTGTTAGTTGGTTTAGCTGGTATTTCAAGTAAGTCTAGATCCTTCCATTAAGGTTGGGCCAGTGTACCATGGTAATTTTGGAGTTTTCTTTATGAGGTTTTCGCCTGTCCATCCTGAAACTGGTATAAAGTTGATTTTTTCGATTTTGAAGCCTACCATTCGAAGCATTCTTGAAACTTCGTTCTTTATTTCGTCATATCGCTCTTTGCTGTAATTAACTGATATATCATCCAGTTTGTTAACTGCAACGATTAGTTGGCGAATACCTAAAGTGAATGCTAAAAATGCGTGCTCTCGTGTTTGACCGCCTGCACCGATGCCTGCTTCAAACTCACCTTTTTTGGCTGAGACGAAGAGTACGGCAGCATCAGCTTGGCTTGCGCCTGTAATCATGTTTTTGACGAAGTCTCTGTGGCCTGGTGCATCGATGACTGTGAAATTGTATTTTTTGGTTGGGAATTGTAGGAATCGAAGGTCAATGGTGACTCCTCTTTCTCGTTCTTCCTTTAGGTTGTCAAGAACCCAGGCGAATTTGAATGTGCCTTTGCCCATTTTTTCGGCTTCTTCTTCAAAGGCTTTGATTGTTCTTTCGTCGATTGCGCCTGCTAAGTATAGTAAGTGCCCTGTGGTTGTTGATTTTCCAGCGTCAACGTGCCCCATGATGATGATGTTTAAGTGGGGTTTTTCTGATTTACTCATTTTTTCATCCTCTATTAATTTTACCTAATTTTATGAATTCGTTAACACATCAGTCCTTCCAATTATTTTAAGTTTATGTGTCATTTACGGGTGGAAATACGACTGAAAAATCCAAGACTGACTTAATTTTAAGCAAAATAGCTTATAACTTCAAATGCAGTGGCTAATCCTGAGTGTCATAACGAATGGTTGAAGGCATATCGGTAGTAACAACTACTTGGAATGAAAAAGAAAACATCAAGGAACTAATTCTTAGAATAGATTTACTCTCAATTGACACTCCGCATGAAGTAATAGTTATTGACGATAACTCTTCAGATGGAACGCTTGATGTTGCAAAACGCTATGCCGATGTCGCTGTTGGGAAAGTACGAGAGGGACAAACTAAAGGCTTACTTGTATGGAATGAAACTTGCAAAGTTTCCCATTATAGTAACCATTGATTCTGATTTGGAAAATAACCCCGAACTCATACCAGCATTAGTTACAAAACTTTATGAAGTCGACGTAGTGAATGCTTCACGGACAATTGTTCCAAGGTTTTCAGAGCGGTGGGCCGCCAAAACATTGGGAAAAATTGTTGGGGTATCTGATTTTTACTCTAATTTTAGAGCATTCAAAAAAGAAGTAACTGCAAAATTTGATTTGAAGGGTGGAGAAACCTTTGGGGGTGAACTGCTGGTCATTGCTAAAAAGCAAGATTTTAAGATTGGTGAAGTGATGTATGAGGCACCACCAAGACGAAATAAACCAAGAATTGGCGGAAAAATTAAGGCTAATCTGAGGATACTTGGTGCTTCATTGAAGTGTTTTTTTATTTATGTGTTTTAGAATCAGCGTAAAAAAGTAATTAAAATTTAATTTTTTATAAATTTCAAACCAAAAAACATAATTCAGGCAGTCTGCATAGTTTAATTGGGTTTTTGTTTTGTCCAGTTGTGATACAGCTATTTTAAAGAATCTTATGCTTTACCTTAAAACCAAATCGCTTACTTCTGAAAACATGTTTAAGCGTGAAACCAAAGAAGTAGACAACATGTTTATGGATCTTTTAAGTGTCTTCCAAAGATATTCCGATAATGCACCAGAAGCTGATAAGCAGACACTTCGAAGCATGCTAGATTTGATAATTCTTGTTTCTCAACAAGTGCATGCGTCGCATAGACAAGCTGAAAGCACCATTGGTGACTTTAAAATTTATGTAACCGCTCTTGAAGGATCATACAAAAACATGGATGGGGATTTTGACAAATCAGTAGCTCAACCGGCCGAAAAAGAAGCACAAATCAAAGACAAAGAGGAAGAAGAAAGAGCAAAAGCAATGGAAGAATATAGCAAAAAAGCAAGACCCAAATTCTACGAGTAAAAAACTATTTTCTCTCTATTAACTCGATCAGAGTTCCATCCGGGTCTTCAATAAACGCAATTGTCGTATTGGAATCAAACATAAATGGTTCATCAGCAATCTTTACATTTTCTTTTCTCATAGCACCAAGAATTTTATTCATGTCTGCAACTTCAAATCCTAAATGGTCAAACAAGCGATCTTCATACTCAGGTTGATTGAATTTTTTTTGATTATGATAAAAAGTAAGTTCAAGAGTGCAGCCTTCGCCCTTTGGGTCTTGAAGAAAAGCGATTTCAGCATTAGTCGTTTTTATTTCCCGCCTCTTCAAAACTGCTAAACCAAAAAATCTATAATAAAAATCAATGGACTTCTCCATGTTACTCGTGCGTATGCTGGTATGAACAAACATTTTTTCTTCACGTCAAATCATTCATGTTATGAAATAAGTTTTTAATAACTTTAGGTCTCGCACACTCAAGATTCTTCATCCAGAGTTTTATTCACAAACGCATCTGCCCTTTGAATTTGAGGATTGGTTCTTGGAACATTAACAAAGCTGATTTTTTTGAAACAGATAGTCAACTGTTTTGCCCGACGCCATAGCTTCTGTAATTCAAAATTCTTTACACTATATTCTCCAGTAAGCTGTTTTGCTACTAATTCACTATCAAGGTGGCAAACGACCTCTTCAGCCTTAAGAGACACTGCAAACTCTAATGCCGCTATTAACGCGTTGTATTCTGCTTGGTTATTTGTGTGAATACCTATGAAATGTGAATCTGCCTTTACTGTTTCACCTTTCTCTGTTAAAGCTAAATATGCTATTGCTGCCGGTCCAGGATTTCCTCTTGCGCCACCGTCAGAATAAAGAAGGATTCGCTTAAACATAATTTCACGATTCAAACAAATAACTGCATGTCAAAGCAGTTCTTAGTTATTTATTTTCATAAGAGCTTTCTTTTATTTTAGCGATTCCTTCAGAGCGGAAAAGTAAGACAGAACCTGCTCAATTTGCTCGTCAGACATTGATAAAATAGTTTTGACCGCCTCTTTCTGCTTAGGCGATGAAGAAACAGCAATCGTTGCTAAAGCATAGTCTAGGCTTGTAAACAGGGGCTCCCATGGAATGTTGACTCGTTTACCTTTCAGGTTGTATAAGGCAAGGACGAATGCGCTGGCGCGGCTTAGGCTGTCTTTGAAAGATTGAATTGAACCCCCGATAGTTATGGCATCATAATCTTTTCCAGAAAGAAAATTCTTCATTACTGAGTAGTTTTGTTCTAAATTTTGGATTTCGACAAAAAGATCTTGCTTAATTCTTGTTTCCGGATTGTCTTGCATTCTACATCGCTGTCTTCTATGTGAAAATCAAGTAAATAAGACTTTTTCGAATGTTATTGATTACTTCAAGGTTCAAGCGTTATCTCTGCGATATGGCCGGTAAAGCGCGGTTTTTTCACCCGGCAAAACTGATTGAATTGCCCTCTTATTACAATTGGAACTTGAATATTGCTGCATTTTTCAAGTATGTTTCAAATGTTACTTTTTGGGATAAAGCCATGTTGAAACATTCTCATTGTGCACTTTTTTGCACTTTTCCACACTTTTCTGCACTTATTTGCACTTTTATACACTCAACCTGCAACTAAATAAAGCTCTAAATAAAGAAAGCAAACTAAAACAACAATTCACTGCAAAAACAATTCAGTTTAGCATTAAATGATGATATGTTGCACTTCTGTTGGAATCGGTATTTGTCGATCCTTTTCCATTTTTGCATAAAAAATCTGCCAGTTTCTATAGAGATCTAAAAAACCTATCTCAACTTTCAGAATCTAATCAGAATCCAAGGCTGAACTCCAATCGCGTCAACTTTGGAATTTGCTCTCTGTCGCCTTTTTGAAGCAAGGTTTTAGATGAAACTTTTTCTGTTAAGGGCATTTAAATTCACCTTTTTGAAAGTATGTTAACTGTTTTGACTTTAATTGACTTGTATTGACTTCTATTGACGGTAAAGGACTTCTATTGACGGCAGTTGACTTTATTTGACTCAACCTGCAAAAGATTTAAGCTTTATTTAAAAAAACTAAGCCAAAACACGTTGTAAAAAATGCGAAAAACAAACAAGCTATACAATGCGCATAGACGACGAATGCGACCGTCAAAGAAATGTTGAAGAGAAGTATTTCATTGTTCTAAAATGCACTTTAGCGTTGACTTTGTCGTTTCTTAAAATTATAAAATAAACTAATGCCCACTAGGGCAGCTGCTACTCCTACTATGGTGATTAACAGTGCGGTTTGGATTGGCTGGGACACTTGTTTGTTTCCAGACAATAAGGTTGTAACTCCAAATGAAGTCATAAGCGGGTAATTATCCACGTTATTAGCATCCACTCTATATGCTTTGTCGCCGATGCCGTCATGATTTGAATCTTGGCCCTTATAGTCACTCCAGTAATTGCCAGCTGAACCATTGTCCCAAATGTTAGCGCCCGACCCACCGATTCCAGTACCAGTAAAATAATCAATTTCTCCGCCAACTTTGGCATTTGGAGAGTTGCCAATCAAATTGTTAAGGTAAAATTCGTTGTTAGAAGAAGAAGAGATACCGATACCAGCGTCACTATTGTTTGAGATGTCATTTTGGTAAATTTTGTTATTGCTTGAGTTACCTACGAAGATGCCATATTCAAGATTCTCGCTTATTTTGTTGTCATAAACATGGTTAAAATCAGATCCAGCGCCAACGTTTGGGATAGGTGAATTATCGCTTAACCTAATGCCAGCAAAACAATTATTCGTTAAGGTATTTTCAAAGATGTTATTGTTGTTTGATGCGTTTTCTAAGTCTATGCCACAATAGTCGTTTGAACTAAAGTTGTTAAAATAGATTGTATCATTGCTGGAGGAAGTAAGGTAAAGTCCGCTCATAAAAAAATCTATTACAGTTAAGTTTCTAATTGTGACATTATTTACTTCTTTGAGCCAAATACCTACTCCATCTAAACCTTGAAGCGTGAAGCCCTTTCCGTCAATTATCACGTTGCTTGCATAAACATTGATAGAACCACTGAAGTTACCGGTGAAGCAGTAGGTATTTCCTGAAAGAGTTATGAACGATGTTTTAGGTGTAATTGTTCCATCAGCGTTAATACTGTAAGTTATGGGTCCTTGGCACAAGCTTGTGTTGATAAAAAGAAAAACAGCTAGAACTAATAAAAGGAAGAATATGCTAGTTATTTTCGATAGCCTTCTCATTTTTTACTTGTATCCAACGAGACTTCAAATGTTATTCTTTACTTCTTAAAGCTAAAGGGATGTAACCGCATCTTGGATCTGACCCTAAAATGTCACCTGTGTAAAACAACGCTGCTGTTCTGCAGCCGCCACAAAGCTCTTTGAACTCGCAGATACCGCATTTTCCTTTAATGTTGTTTTTGTCTCGGGCTTTAGTATAGAACTCCGAGTTTTGCATGTCATCCCATATTTGTTTAAGTGACTTATCCTTAATGTTGCCGATGCGGTAAGCATCGTTGTAGCTGCAAGGTATAGCGTCACCGTTTTCTGCAATGCTGAAGAATTTTCCGAACCAACATCTGCCCAAAAAAAAGTTGTTGTACCAGTTATCGAAATCTTTGAGGCCTCGCTGTTTTGCAACTCGTGCGTAGAAAGGAATGTAAACGTTAATTTCGGGTTTGCCAGCGTATTCTTCGGTTAAGTCATAGAGTTTATTGCAAACCCACTCATACTGTTTGGGTGTAGGATCAGCGCTGAGACTCTTTTTATCGTTACTATATGGTATGAAACCGTGAAAAACTACCCATCGAGCCCCATACTGACGAGCTAATTCAAGCACATGCCGCATATCTTGTTCATTCACGTTAGTCACAGAGTTTTCAGCGTTTGCAAACGTGTACACAAGGCAGTCTAACAGTTTTGCCTCCGAAAACTTCTCAATCGCTGAAAGCGCAGCTGCATAAGCGCCCACTCCGCGAATAGAATCATTAGTTTTCTTAGCACCATCGATACTGACCGAAATTCTAACTTTATTTTTACCAATATCTTCAAAAATTTTCTGATTCATTAAGCGCCCATCAGTTATTATGCTTGCACTCAAACCAAGCTTTCGTGCGTAACCAATAACTTCTAAAAGATCCTTGCGCAGAAACGGTTGCCCTCCCGTGACACCAAAGAAGGTTGCGCCGAAATCGTAAACTTCATCAACAATTTTCATTGCGCCTGCAGTATCAACTTCATCGGAAACAGCGGGTTTGTTCGCAGAAATACAGTGCACACAATTACTGTCACATGCGAAAGTGCACCGCCATGGAACAATGAAGAGGGGTCCTTTATTTTTCACGCCTATTTCTCCAAGAGATATGCTTTTAATTCAAAAGAATAGGATATTTAACGTTTCACATTAAGCTCCTGTTTTGTTCATCCAAAAAATAATAGCTGATAACCTACATTCGTCTTATTGAATATGCAGTTTTTGAAGAGGGAAAAGAGTTATTACTTTATCAAAGCTGATATAAAATGGAGAAAGAAAGGAGAATGGCGACCGAAAGGACAGTAGATACTACCCAAACTATTTGTAAACATGAACAGATGGTATATACAGAAAGATGCTTTGACATCCTCAATGGTTTTGAGTTTACTTTTACTCGCTGCATCAACTGCCACAAAATAATTAGCTTAGAAGCAAAAAAACTAAAAACACAGTAAATTCAGATTATTTTTTCGCATCTTTTTCATACAGATAGAGTTGGCCCTCTTTTAACAGATCCAGCGCTCGTTGTGTTTGAGTGGTTGATAGCTTGCATGTTTTAGGGTCATTTAGAAACGGCATTTTCTCAGGGGCATTTTGAAGGATATGAAGGTCTTCCCAAGTTACTTTAACATCTTCGTAAGGCATGTTGTTTTCATCTACATCCATTACCCAAGTGCCAGCATCCAATTCGTCGCCTTCAGGCAACGTAGTAAACGGACCAAGCAAACTTTTATCGTCAGTATTGTAGAGAAAAACCACTGTCCCTGACTTAATTTCTTCTAAAACTTTTGTTTCCTTGCTTGCGCAAGTATATAGTTTCTTGCTTAAACATTGTTTCAGCGAAGATTTATTGCAAATCAGTAAATAACCGTCATACATAATTTAACAGAACCTATTATCATTTTAGTAACAGGCGCTTATTTTCTTTTCCTATAATTTCAAGTTTACAACGTTATGCTCTCTTTTTGGAATAGAAGAAAATGCATTATTGACTTCTAAAGCTTTGAATTGATTCGTGGAATATTGAATACATTTTGTTTTTCTACAAAACACCTATGGACATGTACTTTTTTTGAGTCTTAAATTATCGTTTACTTGGCAGAAAAAGCATATAACCCTAAAGACAGATGTAAATTAGTAACAAATTACGATAAAATTTAAAGTGTGAATTTAATTTGGCTTTTGCGCGATATGTTTCGGTTAAAAAATCCGTTCTGTTCATGATTATAGGCTTGATAGTTTTACTCATTTATCTTTACTTCTATATTGGCATATCCCAGATAGAGTTAGTTTTAAAAAATGTTAACTCAACTCAATACGCATTTTATTATTCCCTAGCGCTTAGCTGCAGTTCTTGCGTCAGTATTTTTTTGGTCAGTGGCTTGGAACAACATACTCAGAGGGCTTTCAATCCACGTTTCCTATAGACGAGCCTACTTGTATTATTGGGTTAGCTACTTTACAGATTTAGTGGTTCCCTGCGCCACCGTTTGCGGCGAATTAACAAGATTATACCTGGTTCAAAAAGAGACACATGAAAATTATGGTGCCCTTGCTTCGGCAGCTGTAACTAACCGAATAGTTGCCTACACAGTAGTAACCGTTGGATTATACAGTGGAGCAGTACTGATATTTTTGAAACCCAGCGTTTCATCGTCCATAGGAAATGTTTTCATCCTATTTTTAGTAGGTGTAACGATCTACATGGGAGTTCTTCTGTATTTAGCATTTTTTAAAGAGGCTGCAAAAAACATTACGATATTTTATTTAAAACTGCTCAAAATCGTTAGTCCAAGACGATATCGTCTAAGCAAAATAGAAAAAACCAAAAAATCGCTCTCAGACTTTTACGACGGGTTCCGAACTTTCCGTGAAAAACCGAGATTATTAATAAAACCTTTTTTCTTTCACTCAATTTCCTATATCTTAGGGTTATCAGTCTACATCCTAATTTTTTACGCCTTGGGAATTCCCTCGGCAAATCCTGAATTCTACATCGTTGTGTTCTTCATAGCCGTAGCAGTGCAGGATGCAGCAGCCAGCTTCTCAGTTGGTTCACTTGAGATTCTTTTGGCAACAATTTTCTTGCTGTACGGAATAAACCCTGGAATAAGTGGCATCGCAGCTGTAGTTCTTAGAAGCGCAGGTTTCTGGTTCCCCTTATTTGTGGGCTTCGTTTGCGTGCAAATTGTTGGAGCAAAAAACTTGCTTTCCGCCAGACCTGAAGACCTCAAAAAGAGGATAGAAAATACGCGAAAAAAGGTTGAAAAATAGAAAAGAACAAACAAAAGAACACTAAAATCTAATTATGGACTTTATATGAGTGGTTTTTTTTACGACGTACGGCAAAGATTATCAGGAGGCTGCCAATTACCGCAATAATTATGGGTATCGGCAGGTAATCCAGAGACACACCGGTTGAATTGTTCCCACTGGAGAGCGCAGGGTTTGTCACATACGAGAATGTTACTTGAATCGAGTTAGGCAAATCGTTCTCGAAATTCAACAGGTAGGTACCATTTTGCTGTGCAGTAAAATTGAACGCTGCGTTTTTATCAATTATGCCCAGGTTTACAATTTCAGCTCCGTTGGGTCCGCTCACGAAAAAGCGAAGAAGTCCAGTGGTGGAGATTGTCCCATTAAATGTTGTTCCTTGAGGTAACGCGAAGCCTAACTGTTTTGATGAATAGTTAAGAGTAAAAGTTGAAACATTGGTAGCTAACACTAAAGGAGTTATCAATGATGCTAATAGCAAAGCAGCCAATGTTACTGGAATCAATAATTTGATTTTTTGCATATGAAAGGCTCAACGGATGCTAAGAGAAATGAAAACGGGTCTTAAAAACAATCTAGATAAAAATGACAGATAACTTAAATTCAAAAACTAGGATTGGAATTTATGAGTATTTCTAATATCTATCTGGACTTTTGCCTTTCAAGTCTGGCTGACTTTTTTTCTTTGCGTTTGGTATCTCTATCCTTCTTTTTTTGAGGCTGAGGCTTTCCTCGATCTTGTTCTCCAGTTTCTCCTTTCTTACTCATGTAGATATCTCCTTCTGATAATAGACTAGTCATTCGGATTCATGAAGTTATCCTAAAACATGTTGAAACAAACGCTTAAGAAGAAAAGTTGATTGAGTTTTGCACAAATCGGGGATGCGGAAGGCAAAGCGGATAAGGGCGCAAGATATTTGATATTATAAGGAGGGCAATCAAAATAAAAAACAAAGCAAAAAAGAAGTCTCAAGACGAAACAAAAAAAGTAAACCAAACGAAAAACAAAGGAAAAAAGGAATGGCAGCAGAGATAAAAAAAAGCCAAAAGAAAATGATAACGCGCTGACAAAATGGGTCGTATGACTCTTATCCTTCTTTTGTCACAAGATTCGTGGAAATAAATCAGGCTTACCTCAAGAAACAATATAAGAATAGTGGCGATAGCCATCACGATAATTGTCGAGGCTGAGACAACAAGAGGAATAAACTCTAATTCTATAGAGATGACACAAACAAAAATTTGATGAATAATAATTTATATTATTATGAGATATTACCGTAGCGATAAGAATGAATATCGATCAGAAAAAGATTGCAACCATACACGACTTCTATTTAGACTTTAATTTCAATGTCCGATCGAACTCAGAAGTCTTAAAGAAAAGTTTCCTTCAGGCTTAATTATACCAATTCTTGGAAGTGATATTGAAAGTCCAGGCCTAAAGAAAATTGTTGATGAAATAAATCAATGCGATTATCTGAGTAAGGTTTTTGTAGCTCTTTCATCCACGGGACCCGGTGATTATGAAGAAGCTTTGAGGTTAAGTCGGTCATTCAAGGTTCCGTGCGAAGTGGTTTGGTGCAACAAACCTGAAGTAATAACTGTTTTGGAAGAACTTAAAAGAAAAGGTCTTGATGTTACTCAGTTATCTGGGAAAGGCAAAGACGTGTGGATAGCAATGGGTATAGCTTCACTTGATCTTTTTGCTTTTGCAGTACATGATGCCGACATTGTATCCTATACCAAAATGCTGCCCACGAAGCTGCTATACCCCATTATTGAACCTAAGCTTGACTTTTTCTTTTCCAAAGGATATTATGCGCGTATTGATGAAACTAAAAAGAAGTTGTATGGTCGGATTCATAGATTATTTATCAATCCTTTACTAGAGGTTCTTCAGGAGAAACTTCGTTATTCAAGATTTCTAATATATTTGCAGTCTTTTAGTTATCCGCTTGCAGGTGAAATGGCGCTCTACAGCGACTTAGCTACGCATCTTAGAGTGCCAAGTGATTGGGGGCTTGAACTCGGATTGCTGTCTGAGGTTTATAGAAATGCTTCTTACGGGCGTATCTGCCAAATTGACCTTGGATTCTATGATCATAGACATAAGCAGATTGAAGCCAACGAATTAATGAAAACCGCTGAAGATAGTTTCGTAACTTTATTGAGAACTTTAACTGAAACCGAAAACATAGATGTCTCTGAACCTTTTCTCACCAGTCTTCATGTGGCTTATAGGCGGTTGGCGCAGGATAAAATAAGGCAGTATCATGCTGATGCTACATGCAATAATCTTGATTTTGACAGGCATGAAGAAGAAGCTACCGTAGATGCATTGTCTTCAGTTATTATCTCAGGTGGAAAAAAATATTTGGCTAACCCAGTAAAAGCTCAATTGCCAGATTGGTTAAGAACTATGGCAGCTATGCCTGATATCCGAGAAAGGCTCAGGGAAAAAGCCATTGAAACCTGAAGGTAAAAAGATTATTGTTTTCGCAGACCTTGATGGAAGTCTCTTAAACGATAAGTATGAATACGATCAAATAGAACCAATTATTCATCAGCTTCTATCGCTAAACGTCTCCATTGTTTTTGCCAGCAGTAAAACAAGAAATGAAATTGATTTTTACAGAAACAAATGGCAGATAACTGATCCATTTATCATTGAAAATGGTTCAGCAATCCTGATACCTGAGAATTATTTTGGGATACATTACGAATTTACAAGGCGGGTGCAAGGCTACAATATAATTGAACTTGGTACTGCTTACCGTATTATCCGTGAAAAACTAGATGCATTGTGAGAAATCGAACAGGCGCTAACATTGTGGGGTTTGGAGATATGACTGCGGAAGAGATTGCAAAAGACAGCGGGTTGCCCCTTTATTTGGCGCAACTTGCTAAAAAAAGAGAATATAGTGAACCATTCAAAATTTTAGATGGAACTGAAAAAGAGGTTTTAGACGCAATTAGCAGTGAAGGCCTTTGCTATACTAAGGGTGGAAGATATCTGCATGCTCTGGGAAATTGTGACAAAGGAAAAGCAACGTCAATTTTAAAAAACCTGTATTTGCAGCAGTTTAAAAGAATCTTCAGTATCGGCGTTGGAGATAGCGCTAATGATTTAACTATGCTAAAAATTGTTGATAAACCCTTTTTTGTAAATAAAACAGCTGATAAAAAAGCCATTTGGAAAGAAATCGAGTCGATTGCTCGAGCTCAGTAGAAGAACGTTAAATCATTAGTATTTGTCAATCAAGTAGTGCTTGAGTTTTTCAAAGGTTTTTGCTTCTTCAACTACTCTTGCTTCAGACTCTTCCTCAGACTCTGTCCAAGTTTCTTTCAGGAAAGCAGCAATCCTACCAATCCAAAGCACCCTCAAAGCATCTATCAATTTCTCTCTGCCATAAACTGGGTTTTTGTGAAATTCTGCGATGAATGAATAAACCGTTTTTGCCCAGATTTCCGAAGGAAAATCAATGTTTGATGTTTCTATTTGTCGAAGTTGTTCAAATTTATTTAGGATTTCAGGTTCTAGAAATGATTTGTAAATGGCATCGTAGCTGTCATAGTTGTTTTTGAATGCTTCAATCGTAGCGGGTAGGGAAACTTGAATTTGTTCGGGTGTACTGTTGCTTTTTACATCGCCGAATAATTCTGTGGTGGAAACACCCTCTATTGCTTTCCAAACTGACTCATAGCATTCTATTGAAGTAAACATGATGTTGATGACTTGACGAAACATAGAAGCCAATTGACTGGATGGGTCTTTGGCATCATGATTTTTTACTCCCAAACGAGCTTGCTTTACTTTGTATCCTTTTGCAAGTGCAGTATAGGTTTCAAAGATGTCGATGCCGAAGCGGCAAACGTCTGGAAGCTCCCACATGGAGGAATCTAAAAGGTCTTTTACCAATTCGATAGAAAGACCAAAATCTCCGCCTATGGGTTGCCTGATGTCTTTGCCGAAAAGGCTTTTTGTTACTGGATAACATAAAAAGTTGGTTATTGTTCCGTCATATTTGCGTCGGTTGTAGTAGGGTGCTACAAAACCTGTTCCTTCCATTGTCGGGGCAATTAACAGTCGCATCCACTCGGGAGTTATGCTGCGTAAATCTGAATCTACTAGGGCAACACTTTTTACTTCTAACTGAGTTGCCGCCTCAAAAATAGCCCTAACGGCCCTTCCTTTCCCCGATATTCCCATGTAAATGGCTGGAATTAGCTTCACCTCGGAAGGCAAATATAGTTTCTTGACTGAGGTCAACGTTTCATCCTTTGAGTTTCCATCTGACACAAAGATTACTGACTTAAATTTGGGAAAATAAGTGTCTAAACCCTTAGTAACTTGAGAAATAACATAACTTGCTGTCAGCACATTATTGAAAGACGGAATTCCTACCAAGATATCTGCTTTTTCTATGTCATGAAGATATACTTGGGCATCCAACGATAATGCGGAATCTTCTTTATTCATACTTGTTCCACCTGCATTATGCATGCATTCTAAAATAGCATTCGCTCATAATTGCTATCTTAATACTTTAGATTCTTCAAAATGATAATAAATATTAAAGAAAAAGTTGAAAGTAATCCGACGTCCTATAGGTAAATTAATCTTTCAAGGCAATAATCACAGATATATCGTTAACATTGGTCCCTGTCGCTCCTGTGCAGATAAGGTCGCCAAGTTTTGAGAAAAAACTGTAGGAATCATTATTGGCAATATATTTTTCCGGATCCAACCCTAATTGCCTTGCTCGTTTTAGCGTGGATCCATCAATAATTGCTCCTGCAGCATCTGTTGGTCCATCGACTCCGTCTGTGCTAAAAGAAGCAATTACGCATTCATCAGATTCTTTAAGGTTCAAAGCGGCGGACAATGCCAGTTCCTGATTTCTGCCGCCCACCCCTTTTCCTCTAACGGTTACAGTTGTTTCTCCACCAGCGACAACACCCAGAGATCTAGAAGTACCGGTGCAGACAAAACCTTCACTAGCAAGTTTTGCTAATGCTTTCCCAACTTCCTTAGCCTCTCCCTTCAACATATCAGCTAATAATAATGTGTTAAGTCCTTTAGAACGCTAAGAAGTCAATGGCGGCCAAGCTAGCGGTTCGGTTGTTACCAATCACTAAATTGTGAACTTTTTCAAAAACAATATCATTTGGTTTAGGTGTCTCCTGAAGCAGACCTCTTGCGCCTTCTGAAAGAATCTTGCGAATAGAAACTGGTGCCTTCAACCATAAATCATATTTTTCAAGGATTTTTTTGGCATCATTAAATGTTGATTTATCAGGAACTGTCGGACCAGAGGCGATTGAATCAAGTGGGTCTCCCATGACATCTGAGAGTACAAGGTTTAGGAGCGTTGCTGGATAAGCTTTTTTTGCTAGCCATCCACCTTTAAACGCTGAAAGATGTTTTCGGACAGTGTTGATTTCGGTTATTTCGGCGCCGCTTTTGAGAAGCGCATTTGTAAGTGATTGTTTATCCTTAAGGGATATGCCTTTGATAGGGAGCGGCATGAGACTTGACCCGCCACCTGAAATCAGGCAAATAACTAAATCATCTTCTTTTGCTTGTTCAGCTATACGCCATAATGCGTAAAGTGCCCCCTACTCCTGCTTCGTCAGGAACTGGGTGGCTGGCTTCATTGAGTTCTATAACGTTTGTTTTTTGGCTTGTACCATAAGGAATGTTTACGACTCCAGCGGTTATATGCTTGCCCAGTATCTCTTCTATGGCTTGCGCCATTTTACCACCTGCTTTGCCGCCCCCTACAACGTAAACATGTTTGAACTTCCCTAAGTCAAACGTGCAGCCTTCAACCTGAAGCTGATCGTTTTCAACTTTCATTTTTGCCTTAATCAGACCGCTTAGGATCTGCAGCGTTAACAGCTTGCTCAAGGCATTGAAGAGCTAGGTCACGACCTCTGCGAATATCTGATGTTTCT
This sequence comes from Candidatus Bathyarchaeota archaeon, assembly GCA_963750605.1. Lineage (GTDB taxonomy): Archaea > Thermoproteota > Bathyarchaeia > Bathyarchaeales > Bathycorpusculaceae > Bathycorpusculum. Next base: position 49,412 of record CAVVRN010000018.1, on the reverse strand, counting down.
CCATTTTCGATTAACTTTTCTCGATTTATAATCTTTATCATTCGCTTTACCCTGAAATTTTCTCTATCAAATCAAGTAAATATATCTAAATAAACAATCTTGTATCGACCGTTTGAAAAAAAATCTGGCTTTTACAATTAAAGGGCACACTTAAAAGGAAAATGTTATAGGTTTCACAGAGTTAAATTTAGTTGAGTTTTTAAGGATAACACTCTTAACACGTTTAGTAGTTTCAAAATATAGATATGAACGGTGTCTGAAAAATAATGTCAAGCAAATTTACAATAGGCGAATTTCTAATTCAAGCAATTAAAAACGCAGGCGCGAAATCTATTTTCGGCATTCCTGGAGATATGGTGATCAGGTTCTTCAAAGTAATAGAAGATGATCCTGATTTGAAGCTATACACTTTTTCTCATGAACCGGGGGTAGGGTTTGCAGCTGTTGCCTCGGCAAGAGCTAGTCGTAAGCCCGCTGTAGCATGCGTCACCTATGGTGTCGGTGGACTTAACATGTTAAACGCCGTAGCTTGCGCTTACGCAGAGAAGACTCCTTTAATTGTTATCTCAGGAGGTCCGGGCGAGGGAGAAAGGGTGAAGGATGCTTTTCTTCATCATATGGTGAAGGATTTCGATTCTCAGCTGAAAATCTACAAAGAAGTGACCAAAGAAGCTGTCATTTTGGATAGCCCAGATTCTGCTTATTCAAAAATCCAAAAGGCTATCAAAGCTTGTCAGGAGTATATGCTTCCTGTCTACATAGAAATTCCTAGAGACATGGTTGACAGGGAAATATTGATTTCTGAAGAGAAAGAAGAATCGTATATACCAGATGAAAGCGCAATTAAGGCGGCAGCTGATGAAATTTTACTCAGGATCGCCACGGCTAAAATGCCTCTTATGTTTGTAGGAGTTGAAGTTGATCGTTTCAATCTGAATGACTTAGCTTTAACCCTTGCAAAGAGATTGGACATACCTGTAGTCTCCGATTTCTTGGGTCGTGACATCATGCCTAAAGATGATGCGAATTACTTCGGCACTTACTTAGGTATGGCCGGGAATCCGGCTGCGAGAACATTAGTTGAAAAATCAGATTGCCTTTTCATGCTGGGCACGATTCTTGCTGATATGAATCTAGGAATAAAACTAAAGAAACAAAAAAAGGAAGACATAATTCTTGGTTTCTCAAGGCAGGTCTTAATTGGGCATCATGCCTACAGCGATGTACCATTAAGACTTTTGATTGAAGAGCTCCTGAAAAGAAAAGTTGAAAGCAAGAGTTTCCAGTTTCCTCCAAAATCCGAACTTATCCTTAACAGGACTTGCAAGTATGATGAAAGGTTCGTTACCATCAAGGAAGTAATTGATGCCATCAACTGGTTCTTCGGTGAATTCGGTGAAATGCCTATAATTTCAGATACTGGAGATTGCCTTTTTGTAACAACGAGGATTGAGGCGCCCTCAGTTATGGCTGCATCATATTATGCAACTATGGGATTTGGGACTCCTGCGGCTATCGGCTATGCTGTTACTACGGGAAAACGACCGCTAGTTCTTGTTGGCGACGGAGGTTTTCAAATGACTGGGCAAGAAATATGCCATTGCCCTCGTTTTGGCATAAATCCCATATTCATAGTTTTTAACAATAGACGATGGGGGATGCAGCAACTTTTCTATCCAACAGCTAAGTTTAATGAGCTAGTAAATTGGTCTTATGCAAAGATGGCGGAACTGTGGGGAGGTAAAGGATATTTCTGTGATAATTGTGAAAAGCTCTACAGGTCACTTGAGGAAGCCAAGAATAACAAGGAGTTTTCGGTAATCGAGGCGTTTATAGAGAAAGAAGATCTTTCTGATGAACTATTATTGTGGGTAAAAGAGCTCCATTCACAGTAAAAAAGCACATGTTAAAACCGCGCTATCAAAACAGGGCAAACTATACAGCTATTAGGATCAAGTAACCGAGAACAACGTTGATAATGGTTTAGAATGGACCGGGCGGGATTTGAACCCGCGGCTTCCGCGTTGCGAACGCGGCGATCATACCGAGCTGATCTACCGGCCCCTCACGACTTTTCTGAAAAAATACCTTACTGAGTGCATTTAGAGCTTTCGGTTTGCTTATTCTTCACCGTAACCATGTTCTATTCTGCCATGAGTTCTTTGATAATAAGATGCATGCTCTGCTTTGTTATTCCCAAAACATTTCATATGTTTTTCAAGGTCAGCTTTAGTTAAAAAAACGCAGGCGCAATGGGCGCACTGGTAACATTGATTATTATTTTTTTCTTCAGCCATTTGTTTCGCCGTCTCAATGAATATTTAAGAATATTTTTTTGCCGTCCAACTCGGATTCATGCCATGCTACATCATGTTCCTCGCTGCGACTTCCATGCAAATATACTTTCCTTGTCCTCACCAGTCCAGCCATCGTCTCTAAATATGGCTCCAAAAGCGTCATGCTTTCAGCGTCCAACTCAGCAATATGAACAGACTCCAACACATCTGTCGGTGTAAAGCCCATTTCTTTGCGTAGTGCTTGGACTCGTCGTGCTAAATCTCGCATTATACCTTCTCCCAGCAATGTATCATCCCGTTGTCCAGTTACGAAAACTGTTATTTCATCTTCTTGACTTGAAACCCAGTTTTCGCCTCCGACGTACTCTGGAACCTGCACTGAATATTCTGCGGCTTTAACATTTGTAAGCTCCAACAACAAGTTTTCAAGACGTTTTAAGTCTTCCAACGTTTTTTGCGGAGCAACCACGATGACTTTACTAAGTGGCCAACGACGCTTGAGTTTACCCTGTTGCCGAGCAGCATAACTTATTGACACAGTTTTCAAGAGAAGGTCGAATTGTTCTTCGAGAGTTTTGTTGCGGATTTTTTCATTCGGAGTTGGCCAAGAAGCGAGATTAACGGATTCTGGCAGCTCAGATTCTAGTTGTTTGTAAACTTTCTGGTAGAGTGCTTCACTGAGATAGGGTGTGACTGGGTTGAAGAGCAAAGTTACGGTCTTTAAGGTGTGATATAGAAGTCCATAGATGGTTTGACGTCTCAGGAAGGTTTCAGGCTCATCAGTCCAAAGTTCCTTCCGAATCATGGGCACGTATAGCCTGCTCAGGGTTTCAATGACGAAATCTTCCAAAACAGCTACTGCAGCGTTAAATTCACTTCGCTCAAGATTATTTGTGTATTCTTCGATTTTATCTTGCAGTTTAGAGAGCAGCCATAGGTCAGCTGACTGAAGCTTGTTCGCGCCTAAGGCCCATTCCAAAGTGTATTTTTTCGGATCAAACTTGTCGAATGTTGCGTTTTGCATAAAGAATCGGCTTAAGTGGTAAAGAGTCGATAAGACTTGGTAGGGACGCCTGTTTAGTTCTTGCATGTCAAAATTCATAAAATCAATAGGTGAACATTTACGCATCATGTAGAAGCGGCATAGGTCAGCGGAGTTTTTCTCGAGCAGCTTGTTTGTTTCAACTACGTTTCCAAGGCTTTTGCTCATCTTTCTGCCTTTTGAATCCTGGGTTAAACCTTGAAACAGAAATGCTTTGTATGGGGCAATTGGTTTTCCAGTTAGCACAACATATTCAAGCAGCAGCGAGTTTGCCCAGCCTCGCGTTTGGTCTATACCTTCAGTTAAGAAAGACGTTGGCACAAACTTCTCAACTTCCTCGTCATTGAAGCGAGCATATGGTGAAGCACCACTGTTATGCCAAGTATCCAAAACGAAATCTTCACGCCGCATAGATCCGCCGCATTTATCGCATTTGAAGGTTAATCGGTCAACCCATGGCTTATGTAACTCAAAGTTTTCTGGAATCGCTTCCTGAGCGTTAGCAAGAAGCTCTTTTTTGCTTCCAACTATGCGTTTGTTACCGCATTTTTCGCATGCCCAAATTGGAAGCGGGGTACCCCAAATGCGTTCTCGGCTTATACACCAGGGTTTTCCTTCTTTTAAAAATCCAACAAAACGGTTTTTGGGTTCTTCAAAGAAGTACTCAACTTTCTCGGCAGCCTCAAGCACTTTGCTGTTTAGTTTGTCGGTGCGCAAAAAGTATTCTTTTCTTGCTAGCCAAACGAGCTTGTGGTGAGAACGCCAACATGTTGGATATTCATGTTTAATTTTTGTTACTTTTACAAAGGCATTGTGATTTCGGAGTTCTTCTATGACAAGCGTGTCTGCATCTCGAGCAAAAACGCCATTGAATATTCCGGCATCTTTAGTGAATTTAACTTCGTCATCATATGGGGCGAAAATTGGGACGCCTCTGCGGTAGGCTGCCCAGAAATCATCTTCTCCATTTCCAGGTGAAAGATGTACAACGCCGGTGGCTGTTTCAACGTCAACGAAATCTTCGCCGATAACTTTGTGCACAAGGGGATGTTTGGTTTCAAGTTCGGCTTGTTTAGGAATTAACTCTTTTAATGGGTAATCGTAAGCTGTTCCTTCCAGAGATTTACCCAGCATGGTTTCAGTCACTTGATACTTAAATATATCAAGTTCTTGCATAACATGTTCGACACGTTGCTTCATCATGATCCATGTTTCTTCACCGACTTTCACCTTCACGTATTCGACATCAGGCTTAACCGCGAGCATAGTGTCAGTTATTATTGTAAATGGCATCGTAGTCCAGACAAGGAAAAACTCGTTTTTGCTATCCGAAACTTTGAATTTGAAATATACAGATGGGTCTTCAACTTCTTTGTAGCTACCTTCATAGCCTACTTCGGCGCTGGACAAGCGAGGTTTGGCACCCTGGGCAATAGGCGACAACATAGTGTCCTTCTTCAAGCAGACTTTGTTCCCATGCCCGTTTAAGGATTTGCCATTCTCGTTCAATATAATTGTCTTTGTAGGTCCAGTAAGCTTTTTCTTGATTAATAAAAACGCCCAAGTTTCCGTCAGCTTCAAGCCACATTTTATGGTATCGCAGGATAGCTTTTTTGCATTCTTCAATGAATCTTTCCATTCCATATTTTTCTATAGATTCTCGTTTGTTGCGCACGCCCAGAAGTTTCTCAACTTCCAACTCTACGGGTAAGCCTTGACAGTCCCATCCAGCCCAAAACGGCATATAGTAACCTTCCATGGTTTTCCATCGATAACGAATATCTTTCAAGATTCTGCCGCGGGCGTGTCCGATGTGTGGAATACCGTTCAGAGTTGGGGGTCCTTCTACGTAACCCAAAATGCCTTTTGCATCCTTCTCAAGGAGCTCAAGTTTTTGGCGGATTTGGTTTTTTACCCAAAACTCACGTATTTCTTTCTCTAATTGGAGTGGAGCATAATTTGTCGGTAAACCCAAAGTTGAATCGGTTTCTTCGGCGGCAGTCAATGTTCATTCCCTTCCGCAAAATAAGCTAAAAGACTATATAAAAGTATAAATTGTGATTTTTTTGCAATTAAAGCACAGAAAGCTGCCAAACATGTTTATGGTGTACTTATATTTGAAAACACTCCTAAGATTAAGCCAGAAGTGTCTATCTTGGGTAAGTTTCGTTTAGCCGTCTTTAACACTCAGCCGCCTCACCTCTACTTCGGAGGCGTTGAATGTCGCATAATGGAAGTCACCAAGCGACTGCAGGACGAAGCTGATATTTCGGTTTACTGCGGCACTAAGGCAGGCTTCAAGGAGCCCACCCAAATCGGCGACGTAAATCTCGTACCATGCCACTCAACAGACAGGCTTTACCCATTGGACAACTGGAGTTTCAACCGCAGCTTACCCAGAACACCCGGCATTTTTGACGCTGACCTGTACGAGGCACATAACGTGAGCGGCTACAGCTTCCCAAACGCCCTCGCCAAACGCAACCTCAAAAAACCATTCATCCAAATCATCCACGGCCCACTCAAAGACGAATATCTCCAAGCCCTAAAAAACGAAAAGCAATCAGCAAGAAACAGGCTGGCAAACATGTTCATGCGATATCTTGCCCATTTGGAAGAGCAAACAGCGAAAAAAGCAACTTTGATGGTTGCCGTCAGCGATTATTCGATGGGCAAAATACAGGCGCATTATAATGTTGACAAGGCGAAGATTCGTGTGGTTCCAAATGGCGTGGACCCAGAAAAATTCAAACCGGCCCCAGATAGGACGGCGGTGAGGCGACAGTTCGGGTTAGGCAGTGAGCCAAGCGTGCTCTTCGTAGGCAATCTGATTCCACGTAAAGGGCTGTCTTTTCTGGTTGAAGCCGCCAAAAAAATCGTTAAAGAACAAGCCCAAACAAAGTTTTTAATCGTTGGGGAAGGACCACTGAAAAACAAGTTACAAAATACACTTACTTCTGAAAATCTATCAAGCAACTTTCAGTTTCTCGGCAAAGTAAATGAAGAACAACTTCCAGCCCTCTACAACTGCGCCGACGTGTTTGCCTTGCCATCAGTTCAAGAGGGGCAGGGCATCGTGCTGCTTGAGGCTGAATCATCAACCGTGCCCGTAGTGGCGTTTGATGTGGGAGGCGTTGGCGAAGCGGTGCGCAATGGAAAAACTGGGTTTCTTGCCAAGCTCGGAGACATTGAGGAGTTTGCAGATGCGATTATGCAGTTGCTTTCAGATAGGGCTTTGCGAATGAAAATGGGTGCTGAAGGTAGAAGATTTGTTATGGAAAACTTTACGTGGGATGTTTGTGCCAAAAGTATGATCAATGTTTATCATGAAGCACTTGGAACTTGAACGTTAACTGATTTTGCCAGCTTCTTGAAATCGTTCTCGCTCATCCACTCGGTCCAAAGATAACACTTGAGCATTTCATCGCTAAATCCGAGGCGTCTGGCTTCATTTACGGCGTAACGATAAGCTTCAATTTCGGTTGGGCGCTCGACATAGTCGTATCGTGGGTCGAAGAGTTCTTTGCCTTCCATAAATTGTTTGACATGGCAGAGTTCATGGATGAGGTCGAGGTAAATTTCTTTTCTGTTGCCAGTGTTCAGGTAACCTTTGCTTATTACTAGGTGCCCATCGCTGCCATCCACGTACATGTAACCCATTATCCAGCTGAGTTCCACTTTTAAGTGGCTTAGAACCTCGGTGGTTTTGTCGCCGAAAATCCCCCTGACCGCAGGAACCTTATCAAAACCCTTGAAATATTCCAAGAAAACCACTTTTTGGTTTCCGATGCTCAGGGGATTGAATGGCAATTTCCTAAATAAGCGCAGTATGCGAAAGAGGGAATATTCTACTGCTGACACTGCATGCAACGGCTCCTACTTGAACGCGGAAAGATACTCCATTTTCATTCCTCTATGCGCCAAATCTGGAAGGTCTTCTACACTGCCTATGCTGGCGTCGATGTTGCGGTGGATTGGGTGGCTCCATTCGCCTTCAGGAGCAAGGTTAAACTGCAAAGGTACATCCAGCCTAACGTTGAATTTCTCTTTTAAATTTTTAATCAGTTTGCCCGCTCTACATGCTTTCCTAGCTGAAGCACCACTTTGCAGCAACTGTGAGGACCCGAAAGAGCCGACTGCATGCCAAATAGCCGCGTCTTCAGGTGAAGCTATTGAATAGAGGAAAAACTGTGGCGAAGAAGGCGTTTCTGCAAAACGGTAATCTGCAAGTTCATCTCCAGAAACAGTGAAGTTGTCGTCGCATTCTGCCACAGCTACATCTTCATGATCCATTGCATTGGGGTATAGCTGAGTAGTTTTGTATTTTACATTGACGTCTAAGAGTTTGTTTTCTTGAAAATGTATTTTGCCTCTGGCAGCACGTTTTGAGCCGTAGCCTTTTTTGGAATGAGGAATAGTGAGTAGGGTAGTGCGGTTTTTCATGCTTCTGCCCATGCAATTGTATGCTTCTTCGATAGATTGGTAATCATGGTGAGTTTCAGAGATGATGTGATGAACTACGTCGTCTTTATTTTCCATCTGCAATGTCGAAAGCGGCATACGAAGTGCATAAAGCGATAGATGCATGCCGAAAAATTTGGAGAGACTTTCAAGCTGCTGGTACTTCACGGAGTCACAGAAATCCATGTATGAACCGTTGCAGCAGTTGAGTGTCTCGTTAATCAGCTCTATTTCACCTTTCGAAATTAAGCTGCCATCATACTTTTTAGCATATGCTTCATCGATTTTTAGTTGGTCAGTTTTTATGTAGGCTGCTGGATAGGCGCTTTGTCCGCTTGAAACAATGGATTGCTTCAAAGGATTAATTGAGTATCTGTCTGCTTCAACATCGTCTGTGTTTAGCAGAAAAGGCAGGACATAACCTTCAGGCGCCTTCTTTAGCAACTCATATAGCGCCAAAACATCGCCGTGGTCGGGCTGCCGCAAACCAACTTTGTCAAAATAATTTGCGCAAACCTCAAGCAACCGGGTGCCGACGATGCCTTGAACGTCTTCCACAGTCAACTGGGGGTTCGAATACTCAACTGAGCCGCGAAGATAGAACCTGTCGCCGTCAAATTGAACGTTGGCTTTTTTGCCGTTAACGAAATGGAAAAACGTGATTTGCCTGCTGCGTCTTTCAGCTCTAAATGCAGGTAGGCTATCAACTAAAACTTTAATGCTATTGAAGGAGGTTTTCAGAAAACCCTCTAGCAGTAATCTGCAATAATCTTCACTCATAAATTAACCTCTCTCTAAAGATTCAGCCAAGTATATACAATTTTTTGCTGTAAAATCACCTAAAAACATTCTTGTAACAGAAAAATCCTCCATGAACCCTGCCTTTAAAAACAGGTCGGCAAGTGCAATTTCTTTTTTGGGTAAAACCGCGTAAACGCTCAAACCCCCTAATTTAGAAAGAACCGCCCTTACAAGCGATGTGGCAATGTCGAATTTGCCTACCCTGCAGATTAAAGGTCCAAGCCAAGCCATCCTCTCATAAACCGTAGCTGCCACGTACCCTTCAACCTCGCCATCTTCAAATTGACAATAGCTCAAATTGCCCTTTTCCAAAATTATCGATTCAAGCAGTCTGGCACGATTTCCACCAAAAAACTGGCAATCAAAACTTTCAATTGCGGCAATTTCCTTTTTTCGAACTTTTGGCAGTGCTTTCGCGCTTAAAGTTCCCAGCGATTCAATGCTCAAAAGAGTGAAATCTTCATCCACTTTGAAGCCCAAGCTGCCATAGAAATGCTTGAGGTTTGGGTAAGCGTACAACCCCACGGTTTTGACTCCTTTTCCCTGCAGGTAGTTGATGGCGTGGTTAACAAGGAGACTGCCGACGCCTTTTTCCCGGTGTTCCTCGTCAACTATTAGGTTGCCAAACCAGCCTAAGCTGCCAAAGCTGATGCATGTTGCGATGCCAATCCGCTCAAGGCCGTCGAAAGCGATGAGGCAACCTTGAGGTTCAAGCGTAGCGTTGAATTCGAAGTCTTCAGGCGCCATGTTCCAATTCATAGTATTAGCTAATTGAGTTGCAAAAGGAAAATCATCAACCTGCATTAGCCTCACTTGAAACATAAAAAAATAACCTATTAATTAGCCTTTTAAGGTTGCAATAAATCCTCTTGTAACGTCTCTAATTGACTGAATTAGCGGATGTTTAATCTTTTCAGATGAAAGTTTCTCTAAGCGATCGACTCTGAAGTATATTGGTGGGTGAGGGTCTAAACCTAGCCATTCTTGAATGCGGTATGACGGTGTTCGCTCAAACAACAATCGTTGGAAACCGATTTTTTCAAGCGAACCAGCTAAAATCTGAGGGGTACCTACCACTATGGCAGAAATTAAATCGGCTCGGGCTTCAAAGAATTTTGCAATGAAAAATATGACAACCATCACTGCCCAAAAGTAAACAAAGAACAACAATGTTGTGAAAACTATTGGGAAAAATTGAAGCAAAACGTAGAAACGAAAAAGAAACTCAGCTGAAACCAGCCCAAATAGGATAAGTGGGTCTCTTCCTTTGAGGTGCCCAAATTCGTGGCCTAAAACGCTCAGTATCTCGTTTTCATCAAGCTGAACAAGAAGCCCAGTTGTTATCAAAACCAATCCGCGGCTTGGACTTGGACCCGAGGCTGCAGCGTTAGCAACCATAGTGTTGGAAACAACGATTTTAGGCATTGGAAAATGAAACCTATCAGCAATGTTTTGCACCATCTCGTAAACGTTGACTTTTTTAGCCTTCAAATTTTCTACTTCACAAGGAACACCATGTTTAAGGAAAACTTGTTGAGCTGCAACACAATCAACCTCGCCCCGTCTTAGACAATATTTCATCGTAAATCTCTTTTTTTATCGCTAAAAGCTGCTCCCTGGAATACTTTTTCTTGAAATCATCCTCTTGGCTGACTGGCAAATAATATTCTAATAAATGTATAATGGGATTTTCTTTTGTGATGCGCCAGTCGGCTGTTCTTGCGATAAAATTGTTTGAGAATAAAACGAAGATGCCTTGGATTCCTATTAGAATTAATGGTGCAACCCAAAAAAATTTAGGATAAAATGTTATTACTCCCAAGAAAATTGCTATGCCAAAAACAATGAATACCGTGAAGAACAAAACTTGAGTTTCTAGGAAGAGGCGGTTGAATGATTTTTCCGGTTTTTGGTATGCCTCTGGAACTATTTGTTCTCCTTCTCTCCACGCAAAGTACACGGTTGCTTTTCTTGTTTTTTCAGTGAAAATACGCATTGAAATTATGACGTCTTGTTTTGCCTCTTCAATTACTTGATCAGAGACTGACGGATCAATCGGAGATAGAGTGATTTCTATTGGGTTGCCACTTTTAACTTCAACTTTAACAAGTTGTTTGCCATTTGCATCAACAATTGTATATGAAAGATAATCTCCCTGAGCAGATGATTCCCGATCAATATTGTTAAATCTCTGTTTTTGAGGAACCAAATATTGACTATAAATGTAGTCAAATAGTTTTCCCATGTAACTGGGCGGTACTTCTGTATTTAACTTATAAAAAACAGTCTCAGCCATCTGAAGCGTGACCTTTACATTAATCAAAAAGCTCTTCCTTTTTTATAACCTTATTGGGTATGAATTTCAAAAGCAAGACTTTGATAGTGAAGAAGCCTCACAAAACATATAAAAGAAAAATTAGTGGATAAGTTGTTATGAAAGGCAGGGTATAAAATGAAAAAATTAGGCGTTGCTGTAGTTGGAACTGGTTTTTGGGGTAAAAATCATGCAAGAGCGTACAAAGAATTAGAATCAACAAATTTGTTGGCTATTTGCGATATGAACGCTGAAAGAGCACAGAACATTGCAAATCAGTTCGGAGTAAAAGCCTACACCGATAGCAAAGAGATGCTCAAAGACAAAGAGATTGAAGCTGTAAGTATTTGCACTTGGTCAACCGTTCTCGCCCAGGAAGCGCTCAAAGCTCTCGAAGCTGGAAAACATGTTTTAGTTGAAAAACCAATGGCTGCCGATTCAAAGCAAGCTGGAAAACTTTTAAAAACAGCCGAGGAAAACAATTTACATTTAACGGTAGGTTTCTTGACTCGTTTCATTCCGGGACTTCAACGCATTCAAGAAGCGGTTGCGAGCAAGAAAATCGGAGAATTAGTATGTGCCACAGCAAAACGAGTAACGCAGTGGCCCGAAAGAATCGGTGATGTAGGCGTTATCAAAGATACCGCCATTCACGATATTGACGTGATGCATTATCTGACTGGCGAAGACCCGACCACCGTATTTGCTAAAACAGGGAACAAACGGCACCGACAATTCGAAGACTATGCCCAGATAATGCTCACTTATAAGGATGGAAAAAGCGCCTTTATTGAATCCAACTGGTTAACACCCTACAAAACGCGAACATTGACTGTAACTGGAAGTGATGCAATAATGAAGCTTGATTACATGACTCAGGAATTATCAATTGAAGATGCAAACGCGACGTTACAACCAAGGTACGCAACAGTAGAACCTCTCAAACTTGAATTGCAGCATTTTGCAGAATGCATCACTCAAAAGAAAAAACCTATAGTCACAGGAATCGATGGTTTGAAAGCATTAAAAATCGCTGAAGCAATAATGGCATCATCCGCAGACAATCAAGTAATAAAATTAGAATAAAAAAAGCTTAAACTATTTTTCTATTTTTATATCTAACGTTAATCACGTAATTTGCTATAATAAATAATATTGAATGCTATGAAAGCATTAACACAATACTTGTTTATCTTGGTCTCGTTCAAATTTGCTAACTCTTTTCGCGACTTTTTTGGTTTCTGCAGCTATTTCGGGGTTTTTCATTTCCTCTATCTGCAACTCATTGCTTTCGAGTATAAGTTGTAGCATCTCTGGTTCAAGGTCTCCTAGGCATTAGTTTTGAATTTGGAATTAAACAGTGGCCACCGATCACATCTGGAAACATAACTGGTCTATCATGCCTGACTCGATGGGTATCTTCGATGAAGTCGACTGTTTCATCAAAACTAATGTTTAAGTCAGGATTGGCTGTGTTATATTTTCTTGTGAGGCGATGCATTTTTTGGAAAAATGTAATCATCCATGTTCGATAAGTGGTTTCGAATAGTTTCGCAAATTCTGTGTCTGAGCAGTTAGCAAGTTGTTTAGTTTTTAATCCAGCTACGGCAAAATGTTCTTCAGCTGCCTTGCCAGCTTCGGGCGTTGCTCCGCCAACATATTTAGTCCAGCGGCTAAATTCTTTTTTCATGTATTCTTTATTTTTATGTACACCGCGGCATGGTGAATCGGCTATTAAACCACCGCATTGTTTGTAGAGTTCTAATGTTGTACCTATGGGAACGGTGCTGTTTATGATTGTGAGTTTCGGCTGATATTTTTCAATATAGCCTTTTGAGATTTCTATAAACTTGTTTTTGTTTGGAACTGGGATGCATATGTGCAACACGTCAAGTTTGTTAATGGGTGATTTCTTGACTTGACTTGGCGGTTCAGCAGCGCCGCATTCTTGCATTTTCTTTTTATCAAGGTCAATACCGTAAATATTGAACTTTTGACTTTCTTTTAATACGCTAAATATTGTTCCGCCTATTTCGCCCAGACCAATTACAAGAACGGATTGCATGCTTTTTCCTTCTTTTAAAAAGCTTAATCCTAAGTTAACAATTTAAATTATTCGTAATTAAAAAGAGAGCTGCATTGGTATTCGCTAGTGAAGGCGAGACAAAAATAACGAAGACACGAAGGCGACAAGGACTCGAAGAACAGAATTTTGACTTTGACTCTGGAATTACCTTTAGTTCAGACCATAACAACCATTATTAATATTCTCTTAGTTATGTTTAGCAAGCACGGTGCGCTCTCATGATAAACGGAATAGTAGTCAAATCAATAAAACGGTTGCCAGACGAAAGAGGCTATTTTTGTGAAGTTATGCGTAAAGATTGGAAAGACTTATTTGCAGAAGACGCAATCGCCCAAGCAAATTTTTCATTTACGTATCCTAACATTATTCGAGCGTGGCATAGACACCTTAGAGGGCAAACTGACTATTTTTTGGCTTTAAAAGGGTCTATAAAAATTTGTGCGTTTGATGATAAAACAGAGGAACTTAACGAGGTTATCTCAAGCGCATTAAACCTACAAGTCGTACGTATTCCCGGTCATTATTGGCATGGCTTTAAAGCCCTAGGAGACGAAACGGCTATGCTCCTGTATTTCACAACAAACTTGTATGACCCTGCTAATCCAGATGAAGAACGTAGAGCTTGGAATGACCCTACACTTATACCTAAAATTGTAAACGGTAAAAAAGATGATGCACGTGTCGGAAAACCTTGGGATTGGAATTATCCAGTTAACAAGTGATAAATTATGAAACTTTTAGTTACCGGTGGTTTAGGTTTTATCGGAAGCAACTTCTGTAGATACATGCTTGCTCAGAATCCTGATTTGGAATTGATAAATGTTGACAAGATGAGTATTGGCGCTAACCCAGCCAACCTTCATGACATTGAAAACGATAAACGCTATACTTTCGTTAAGGGTGATATTTGTAATCCACTACTTGTGAATAGGTTAATCCATCAGGTCGATGCGGTCGTGAATATTGCGGCTGAGACTCATGTGGACCGAAGCATTGCTGATCCCTACGTTTTTTTGGAGAACAACACAGTTGGCACTTTTACGATTTTGGAGGCGATTCGCAAGCATAATCACAAGGCAAGATTCTTGCAGGTATCTACCGATGAGGTTTATGGTGAAACTCTTGAGGGATCTTTTACGGAAAATACTCCGCCTAAACCTTCTAATCCTTACTCTGCCTCAAAAGCCGCGGCTGACATGTTTGTTTTATCTTACCATAAAACTTTTGGCTTAAACGTCTCCATCACACGATGCACCAACAATTTTGGTCCCTACCAGCTGCCAGAGAAACTTATTCCAAAAACCATTATCCGCGCTCTTAGGGATTTGCCGATTCCAATCTATGGGTCAGGAAAAAACATTCGCGATTGGATCTACGTTGAAGATCATTGTGAAGCAATTGCAAATGTTCTTGAAGGGGGAAATGCTGGTGAAATCTATAATGTTTCTGCTGGAAATGAGATTTCAAATATTGAGGTTGTCAAAAAAATCGTTGCTCTGCTGCATAAGCCTGAGACTTTGATTGCTTTTGTGGAGGATCGTCCTGGCCATGATACACGGTATAGTTTGGATTCTTCAAAATTAAGTTCTTCTTTGGGTTGGAGGGCGAAGTGTAGTTTTGAGAAATCTTTAGAGTCAACGGTTAGGTGGTATCTTGATAATGAGCATTGGTGGACGCCATTTGCTACAGACGTGATTCTTCATCCGACACCTTGGAAGTTGGGTGGTTCTCATTGAAGCTTTTAATCACTGGCGCCAGTGGTCTTTACGGCTCCAAGCTAGCCGCGCGTGCAATCGAGAAGGATTTTGAAGTTTATTCCAGTGACGTTCAAGAGCGGTCAGTCTATGGTACCTACGTCAAACTCGACGTTTCAAACAAAGAACTGGTTAATGAAGTGTTTAAGCAGGTTAAGCCTGATGTTGTAGTTCATGCGGCTTCTCTCACTGATGTAGATAAGTGCGAGCTCAATCAAGATATTGCTTGGAAAATAAATGTTGAAGGCACAAAAAATATTGTTGAAGCAGCCAAAAACATAGATTCTTCGCTAATTTACATTTCCACAGACTACGTCTTTAACGGTGAAAAAGGCAATTACAGAGAATCAGATGAGCCCGCACCAATTAATTTTTATGGGTTAACCAAGCTAAAAGCCGAAGAAGTGGTGAAGACTCAAGCTGAATACTTTATTGCGCGGCCAAGCGTTATTTACGGTTCTACCCCTGCCGCGGGAAAAGTCAACTTTGTTCTTTGGCTGATTGAGACTCTTCGCAAAGGAGAACATGTTAATATTATTACTGACCAGTGGGTTACGCCGACGTTGAACACTAATTTGGCTGAGATGACCCTTGAAGTTATTGAACAAAAGTTGACAGGAACTTATCATCTTTGTGGAGCTACAAGGGTTAGCAGATTTGAGTTTGCTGAATTAGTTGCGGATGTCTTTGGCTTGGATAAGAGCCTAATTGATTCTGCTTTGTCTTCACAATTTAAGTGGCCTGCAAAACGGCCGATGGATTCGTCGCTTGATACTTCAAAAGCTCAGCAAATGTTACAGAACAAGCCGCTTAAAATTGATGACGCATTGAAACAGTTAAAGTCTGAGCTTTTACTAAAAAAGCCCTAAACTTAGGTAAATGTAGCTTAAACTTGTTGAATTTGTTCCGTTTCATTTCTTATAAGCCATTTTTCTCAACGACAATATCGTTCTCGAAACTGTTGGACATTGCCAGATGGGGTAGCATTTATTAATCCCGAAAAACATCTTTACCATACCCAAATTTAGAGGGAAAGTCTTTGTTGGTCAAATCAAGCATGCGTTTTGTTTTGATTGTTACAAACACTTTAGTGGCTTATCATCATCCTTAAATAAGGTAAGAAAGTCACCATGTATAATATGGGAAGGAATGTTTAAAGTGGCATTATCTAAAAAAACAATACTTGTCATTGACGATGACACGTCAATACTTCGAACGTTCACTCGTATTCTTCAAAAAAGCGGCTATGAAATTGATGTTGCTGAAACAGGGAAAGAAGCAATGGAAAAAGCTGAAACTCGCCATTACGATTTGGCTTTGGTTGATATTAGGCTTCCAGACATGGATGGCACTGATTTACTTGCGAAACTCAAAAAACAGCTTCAGCACACTGTGAAAATAATGATTACGGGTTTTCCATCTTTGGAAACTGGCGTTAAAGCACTCGATGAAGGTGCAGATGCTTACTTGGTAAAACCTGTTAAACCGCAGGAACTTTTGATGCTTCTGGAGGAGAAACTGAAAAACCGAGAAGAACCTCCCGCGGTAAGCAGTTAGGCTGAAACTCTTTCATCATAAGTTAAACGGTAATGTGGCAAAGAAAAAATCGAGTCTTGCCCTATTTATTTTTGAAAATGGCCCAGGAATGCTAATTGGAAAGATTTGCAGCCTGCTTACTCAACGTAGATCGCTGGTTGGTAAGGTATGGCCATAACTGCGCGTTGCTTGGGATCAAAACGTTTCTCATCGTCTTCACTGTAAACGCAGACTTCAGCGTTAAAGCGATTCTTCAAGAAATCCATAGTTCTCTGCAAGATTTCATATTCATTCCAAGTTTTTATATTAAGCATATTACCTGTTCTTTCCGTTGACTTCCTTAACAGTGTCTTCATTACTTTTGGAACCATGTTTGCAATGTCCTTCATGTGCGGTTTAAGATCTTTGTCGGATGCGAACTGCTTCATTAATTCATTAATGCTGGTATTCCCCAAATTTTTCAACACAATCGTCTTATACACAGGCCATTTCCATGGTGCAGCTGTATAGTAGCATATCCGCTTAGGGGTTATTTTCATGGCTTTCAGAATGTTGGAGGTGTCTGATAAGATGTCAATTACCAAGTTTTCCTGTTCCTCAGCCGCGAAGTCAACTTTACTTTGGTCAAATTCTGGCCATTTTGATACGCTAATGAAATCTTTCTCGTCTGTTTGGCTCCAGAGTTCTTCACAG
Organism: Candidatus Bathyarchaeota archaeon; assembly: GCA_963750605.1. Classification (GTDB taxonomy): domain Archaea; phylum Thermoproteota; class Bathyarchaeia; order Bathyarchaeales; family Bathycorpusculaceae; genus Bathycorpusculum. Next base: position 32,428 of record CAVVRN010000018.1, on the reverse strand, counting down.
ATGAAAGGTGCAAAGGGCGCAAGCATCTTAAGCCAAACCTTAACTGCTTCACATAGCGCTTTAGCGTCACTATTGCCTTTTCGTTGGATGTACCAGCGCAAATCATTCCAAACTTCAAACAAGGCAATTGACAAAGACGACCGAGTTTTAAGTTCATCCAGGTTTTTTGTCACTTCTTGAATTCGACTTTGAAGTTTGCTCTGCAGCCAACGCTCCAACTCTGTATCTTGGTCAACTTTGGCAGAAGCAAAAATTGAGTTAACAAAACTATTAAGTGCTTCAAACTTGGCTTTTAAATCGCTTACGTTTTCTGCTCGCCAGTCAGGGTCATCCATGCCCTCAGCGCCAAGCAGCAATGCACAACGGGTTGCGTCGGCACCGTATTTTTCAACCGCGCCCTTCATCGTGATAAAGTTGCCTTTGCTCTTGTGCATCCCTTGCCCCTCAACCATCAGCATGCCGTTTACGCCGATAGCTTTGGGCCAATGTTCTGGTGGGAAAAGGGCGGCATGATGGAAGATGCAGAAGGTTAGATGGTTTGGTACAAGTTCTTTTGCGGAGTTTCTCAGGTCAAATGGGTACCAATATAAGAATTCACTTCGCATCTCATCTAGTAAAGAAGCGTTTATTCCAACTGATTTTTGAAGGTCTGATGGGTTGCCTTTTCCATAAAAGATGTAGTCGAAAACTTCAGGTGTTAGGGCTTCTGGTTTGATGTTGTTTTGTTTTATGTGTTTGTTTATGGTGTAGAATGCCATGTAAATTGTGGAGTCGCTTAAGGTCTCGATTATCCAGCCTTTTTCCCCATGGCAAAGGTGTTCCAAAGCCTGTGGTTCTGGCGCAAGCCCATTCGCGAAGCCAATCTATTACAGTGTAGAATGATTGTTTGGCTGAATCTGGGTAAATCGTCATTTGAGCGACAGCTTCTTTGGCTTTTGCTTTCCACTGCGGGTCAGAATAGTTAAGGAACCATTGGTCTGAGAGAATCTTTACTATGCACTGAGTCATGCATCGGCAAACCACTGGTTCCGACAAATCGTACATACTGTCGGCAACTCCGAGCTTTCGGAAATCTTTGATAAGCATGTCTTTTACGTCACGAACAAGTTCTTCCAGCGTAAGGTCCACAATTCTCCTTTAGGACTCCACTGTGGAATTCTTTCTTGTACAAAGCTTTGGTAGCTTCGTCAGCTTTGGGATCATGTTGATCTTTGATGCCCATTTGCTCTACTATTTCAACTGCAGGGTATTCTCCGAATCCTTCAACTTTGATGATTGATATGGGTTTAATCTGCTTAACCATTTCTGGGTCAATACCGAATTCGGCGAGAACTTCAGGTTTTTCCTGCAAATCTTTTAGTGCTAACCAATCGTATGGGGCATGTGCGGGCACACTGTAAACGACGCCTGTTGCTGTTTTGGGGTCAACAAACCATCCGGGCAAAATTGGGAACTTGGCGTTTGTGATTGGGTTTTCAAAAGTTTTGCCGATAAGTTCTTTGCCTTTGAAAGCAGCGTTTTACTTGAACCTTTTTTTGTTGTTCTTTTAGTTTTTCTGCGGCTTCTTGGCTAATTATCCAGTTTTCGCCGTTTACGGCTGCTTCAACGTATGTGGCATCTGGGTTTATCCATATGTTTGTTATGCCGTAGATTGTTTCTGGGCGGAAAGTTGCTGCTGGCAAAAACGTGTTCTCATCTAGCTTGTATTTGATTAAGTGTGTATTCTTCTGGGGTTACGCCTTCGCCTATTTGGCGGTCATGATCTCCTGTGGGGCTTTGATCTTTTGGGCACCACACAACTGGATGTGTTCCTTTTGTGACGTATCCTTTTTCTTTGAGGTTTTTGTATTGCCACTCGATAAATTTCTGGAAAGTTGGCATTACAGTTGTGAATTCACGTCGCCAATCAATCGAGAAACCAACGCCTTTAGCGGCTAAGCGTCCTTCATTAGTGTAATATTGAGCCATGTATAGGGGATCAACAAATTTTTTAAGTTCAGCTTCTGGTACGCCGTCAACTTCTCTTAGAACTCGAATGTAGGCTTCGTCGCCTCTGGCTACACGTTGACTAGCTCCAAGAAGCGGCTGCCCAGTCCAATGCCAACCCCAAGGCCAAAGCACATTATAACCCTGCATACGCTTGAACCGAGCGTAAACATCAACCCGCGAAGCCGTAAAAGTGTGCCCAACATGCAATGGACCATTCATGTATGGGAACGGGAAAGTTACCATTATTTTCTTTCTTTTTGGGTCAGGATCAGCCTCAAAAAGATGCGCATTTTCCCATTTCGCTTGCCATTTCTGCTCCATTTGCTTGGTTTGGCTCATGAAACTTGTTGAATTAAGTTTTTGGCTATTAAGAGTTTTGCTTTCTGTCACGACAAGCTTCTAACAAAAAAGTTTTGCGACTTGAATAATTCAATAACGTTGGTTTAAATTGTGTCTTGCAAGTCTTTCAAAAAAAGAACAGCCAGCTGAATAACAAGCCAAGGAAAAACCTTTCAGAGTGTGCCAACCTTCTCTAAGAGGAGGTTTTAATCTGCAACTACTAGGTAGCGAGGTTATGTACTATGAAAACCTGAAGACTCAAGCCCACAACAACTAAGCCAGTTTAAAGAAGCGTTTATGGCTAGTAAACATTTGAGGTTTAAAAAAGAGTTTGAAGCTATCGGACAACAACCTTCGGAACAAAGAATTATCAACAGTAAAATACCCCGATATATTAAAATCGAAAAAATTCTTTCACTCTTCGGATTGCTTCAGCTTAAAGTTATTTTTGTGGCTTCACAGTTATTATCCTTTAAAATGGTTGCAATATTGTTCTTTGATCAGAGCTTTCTCATTTGTAGAGGTTTTTACGAAGACCAACTGCTAAGAGGATAAATTTTTTATCTTCAATTCGGTAAAGGACTGTGGGACTTTCTCAACTCTTGTTGAAAATACGCCTTTGAATTCACCATGCAATGGCTTATCTACTTTAGGATCGTTCTTCCCATGAATAGACTTCTTTAATGATTTGAACCTGATCTTTTTGATCAAGAGTTCTGATTTGTTTTGAAAAACGATGAGTCAGCTCAACTGTGAACTTGCGTCTCAAGATGCAAATCCCGCACTTAGTCTCATCTAAGCGTCATGGTTTTTCTCTGTTTAGCTTCGCGCAAAGAAGCCCGCAGATCTTTTACCAATTTCTTGTCCTGCAATGACTTCCAGCGTCTCAAGCAATTCTTCCATCAGACTCGCTGCTTTAGTAAGCAATTCTTTTTCGTCGATTGTTAAAAGAGTCATAATGTATGCCCTGTTGTTTAAGATATAAACCATGGGGTTTTTATCTTTTGCTTTTCGGTTGTGGGGAAATGGACTATTATTAAAAGCAACACTCGAAAAATTCTGGTATGCAAAAAATTGTTGAGCGACATTCAATAGATAGCGTTTCAGAAGTGAAGATTTATCTGTTCATGCCTTCACCAGCGATCCATTCATTTGAAAAATGAATGAAAAATTTAATTTCTAAAGTTAGTTAAAAAAAGACTGATTATGAGAATTTCGTTTTTTTGTATTTACTTCTATTTGTATCCAGATTGGTGCGGAATCAAATTAAGTTGTCAGGTTTGCAAGAAAGTTGCAATTTGAAGGGATTGGGTTAAGCTGGATGAGGGTATTTCGTGCTTAGAATGGTTAAAGCTTGATTTTTTGGGTTTTCTTGCGGTTTGATTTTGAAGGTTTGGTGGCGATATGAATTTTGGAGTAGCTGAAGAATCCAGCTGTGTTCTTTTAATAATTTAACGGGTGATTTTGGTCATTTTTTGGTTAAGGCTATGCGTAGATTCTTCTTAGGGGTGCTTGAGCATAGGCTGATGTGTTAGATGAGCTTGCTTTGGGGTTAAGAGTAGTGAAGTTATTTAACGCTTGCTCGTTTGGCTTAAATTTTTGGTTGTTTTAGGTGAAAAATGTGTATTTTTGAGGATCATAGTGAATTCTCTGTTAGTTATGTTTTTTAGGGCATTGTTTAATTTGTTTGGCGAACGTAGGAGATGAATGGTTATGTGTGCTAAATCTTTGGATGTTAAGCTTTGCGCCTCTTGTGGTTCAACTTCGTTCTTGGAGAATTATCCGGCTGCCGGTTTGTCTATTTGTACTGATTGCGGTCGGGATGTAGCTTGCGTTCCACTGAAGGTGATTTCGGAAAATATAGAGGAGGAGCTTTTATGCAAAAACTATGTTTGCCCACACTGCAACTCAAAAGATGATAGCGATGATTTGCTAAATGATGAGGGCATCGTGGTTTTGAAGTGCAATGTTTGCGGTAAACTGGATGGTTTTAGAATCCTGCCTATGACCTTTGTTAGTGATGAGACGCTTGATGATGGATATTTTGATGGAAAAGCGGTTGCTATGGCGAAGGAGGAGGGGCATTTAATTTTTTCTGCTTCTACTTCGGTAAAGCTGGCTAGAGCGTTTAAAAAACAAGAGAAAGATCCTTTGGCATTATGTCAGAAGAGCTTTGAGCGGTTTTTGGAGGAAAAATCTGAGAAATTAATCCGCCTGGGATTAGATGCCAGAGTAGTCGAGATGGCAAAGTTTAGGGCAAGCCAGTTTATAGCCAGTAAAGGCCCGTTCACTGATAAGCAATTAGAGTATCTTCTTTCCGGAGCAATAGTCTTAGCACAAGAAGAACCCTTTCTGAAAAACAAAATAGTTAACAAGGTTAGTGAACGTAAAATATCAGAGTTATTCAATGCCGACCGGGTAACAATACGCAAATGGAAAAAAATGATAATGGAAAATAGTAGGCGCTAAATCTAAGAGTTATCGGTTTTTGCGGTTTGGTAAATTTTATTTTCTTTTTGGTTGCGGGTTTAAGGATTGTTTTTGTTATTTGTAATTAGTTGGTTGTTTGGTGTTGTTGAGTTAGTCATTGTTTGGGAGGTAAAATGTTGGAAGTGGTGAATAGGCGTTTGGAATTGCTTAAGCTTGAGGGGTTGGGTTTGTCTCAGCCTGAGATTGTTAAGCAGTTGAGTCAAAAATCGTCGTGTTCAGAGAGAACAATCTATAACGATTTTGAGTGTCGCCAGACTTGGCAGCCGCTTCTGCAGGGCACTACTAGCCCAACGGATGTTTTGTTGAAGGTTATTAATCGTTATGAGGAAATTTATCGTCAGGCAAGCAGAAGAGCGTTCTCGGCATCCAACGAGTTGGCTCAGCTAGGCGCTTTGAATATAATGTTGAAGGCAAATTCGTTAATGTTTCAAACCGCTGCCTTACCAGAATTAATCACGAGAATAAAAGCATTAGAAGATAAAACAAAGAAGGGGGTGTTCATACCGTGAAAAATACTGACATGTTCAAGCGAGTGGAAAACATAACAGAAAAACTAAAAGACCCAACTGCCAACACCTTAATTCGGATAGATTTTAACTCTTGGTCTGATGCTGAAAAAGCGCTTTTTCGCAAAGGTGACGAAGTGAGCGAAGAATATTATCGAACCGGCAACATAGATGTCCTAGAAAAAAACGACGATATCATCTACAAAAATATTGAAGTGATGTGGAAGCGAATAACCGACTTATACTGTTACACTGTTCCTCTTGCAATACATGGCGCCACAGACCTAAATCGGGAGATAGTTGACCATTTTTTCAAACTGCACTTTTTGAATTTCGAGACTGACCTATTTGAATGCGTTCAGAATCTATTGAGGTGGGAAGAGAAGGACCGACAAGAATTCCTTTCAGATCTAAAGAAAAATGGACCGCCTCTCCTTTTCCGCATACCCCGAGGCTTTGACAAATACTACATCAATATCTTAAGCGACAAAAGTAATTCCAAAGAAGCACAAAACACAGAAGATAAGACCCCTGAAGAGTAGTGTAGCGACTACCCCTTCTCATAAGTTATGAGCTTTCTACTCATTGGTTGTGGGAAGACTTTTTGCAATTGACTGATGCAGGACACCTTTTTAGTCTCTTTTTATTTTTTTTGTTTTGAACGGTGGTTATGATTTTGCACGATTGAGTTTGGTGCAATTTCACAGCCTAAAAAGAAAAGAATCGAGAAAGGTTGAGTAACGCCGCAACAAAAAATATCAACATTCAGAATGCGACTGTGGTATCAACCCTCTGTGCTCATTGATTGTGTGAGCTCAAAGCGGCAATAACTTGAATGGTGACTGTCGCTGAAGGTGTCTCTTTGTCTGAAGACGGGGAACCTATGACCGAGAGCGTCCTCGGGTTTTCCTCTTCATTGGGGAGTTCGCCATCGGTGATCTGGACCTTCTTCTTGATTTTTGGACTGTTGGAGAACATGGCGAGTTCGTATAAACCTGGTGACATTCTTTAGTCTCCCATAGCCAATCGCAATTTTCAAAATACCGCAACTGGACACCACTAGAGGTTTCATTCATTACATCGGACTCTTCCGGCTTCCCTGACAAATTCTTCTTGATACTTAACCGAAGATTGAATGTTCCTGGTTTATCACGGTTTCCTGAGTTAAGGTTTGTGAACGTTATTCTAACAGGGGTACCTTCGTTCACGATCTTGTTGTCGACGCTCCAATCTTCTAATGCCGTAGATTTTCTTGCTCGTTTTTCATCGTTTATAATTTGGATTAGTGCCCCTGAAAATAATGCAGCTATTAGAATTAATATGATTAGAACCCAGTGACTCCACAAGATGGCGAACCCGAGAAGTGCTGTCAGCATCAAAAATCCGTAGTAAAGAGCTTGCACGTCTTTCCACCAGTTTTCCAATGCGTAGAAGAAAGATAGGTCTTTGGTCAAGTCGATATTTAACCGATCTTCCAATATTCTGCCACGAATAGAAACTGCTTGCTGGAATCGGCGATAGTGAGTATCAAGAAGCTTGAGAGTCACAATCAAACCCATAGTTGCGACTAGAATACCTGCCTTTACCCCAACCGAAACAACAGATGAACCACCTTGACTGATTAAACCGTTAGCCGCCAGAAGGGCGGTGACAAAGCTGAATCCGTACTTCCTTAAGTCATGAAGGTTGTTGTCAAACCTAGCGATAACAGATCGGGCTTCTTTCCACTCATCTAGCGCATTCCCGTACGATGGCTGATTCGACAAAAATAACCCCATTAAGTTTAGTGTTTTGTTCAAGTATTTAGGATTTAGCTATGATTTTAAGGAGATACTTCCCAAAACCAGCGCCAGGCAGGATAAATTTTTATGCTTTTCCCAGATATTTGAAGTTCGTCTTGCTGGTCGTAAGTCACTATCAAGCCTTCATTCAAATCAAAGTGGTTAAGTGCTTCCATTAATCCGTTAATTTCCCTATTTTTGTTATCCTCGTCAATGTTATAGCAAACTTGAATAGCTTTAGTGATCTCGTTTTTTTCTTTAATCAGAAAATCGCATTCGTTTTTTCCTTTGAAATAGAATATTTGGTTTTGAGTTCTTCGCAGATGCAAAAAAACAGAGTTTTCAAGCATCCTGCCTTTGTTTGAAGAAAATGAAATCGAATTTACATTTGCAAGCCCATTATCGATAACGTATGCTTTTTTTGGATTTTTCGCTTGCTTTTTTAAAGAATAGTCAAATTTAGCAACTGTAAACAAGAGATAGCTGTCTTCTAAATATGAAACAAAAGATATTGCACTATTTGTGGAGCCAAGGTTAAACGTTTTTGCCAGATTATTGTATGAAAACTCGGTCCCAACATTGGAGAGTAAAAACAGAGCCATTTCTTTTATAGCCTTTGGGCTTCTCAGTTTGTGTCGTACAACAATATCTCTCATTATTATGTCATTAAAAAGTTCCTGAAGGATTTCGCTCCTGCCATATTTTAGGAACTCTGGAAATCCCCCTTTCTGAAGATATTCTTCAAAAGAACCAACCCCTTGGTGCTTTGAAGTGAAATTGAGAAACTCGGAATACGTAAAAGGGAAAAGTTCCTGCTTTAAATGTCGCCCGGTAAGTCTTGTCCCAAGCTCTTTACTCATAAGAGAGGCATTTGAGCCTGTAATTAGGAAACGCTTTTGCTTATCCAACATCGTTCTTACATAAATTTCCCATTTTTCAACGTTTTGGATTTCGTCAAAAAAATAGCAATCTTTTTTGCCATACTCTTCTCTGAAGACATCGCTTAATCTCTGGAAATCGCTGAGCTCAAAGCTTGTCGCTCTTGGATCCTCAAAATTGAAATAATATACGCCGCCTGTTTTTTTCATAATCTGCCTCATCAAGGTACTTTTTCCACAACGTCGTATACCGGACAGGATTATTGCAAAAGGCAAGGTTAGGTCGATTTTTTGACTGAGAGTTCTGTCTACGCCATATTCCGAGGATTCAAGGTCTTTTCTTTGCTCTTTTACTATGCTTCTTAGAGTTTCCTGTAAGATCATAAATAGAAAGTATGCATTACTAAAATATAAAAATATGCATTACTAATGCACACTATATCATGAAAAGCTCATCATGAAAGAAGTGTAAGAAAAGTTTCTTTACTGATATTCAAGAAAGCTTGTTCCTGGAAGATCGACCTGAAAAAATGACAACCGAAGAGTTAAGAGAAAATCAGAAGTTGATGAAGAAAGCCAGAACATTCGCTATGCTTGCGAGCCAATAGGAGCTGCATCCTATTCCATAATTGCGGCAATGATGGATCGATGAGGCACAGAAGTGGCAGGACATTATTCCAGAGGCTAAGGCATTCTTGCAAAAAGTATGTGGCAACAATCAATAGACTATTTCTAAGGGTAGCCTTCCATTGGCGTTGCGTGTTATATGAGATTGATGTATAACAAGGTATAACTGTTTAAGGGAAATTATGACATTTTGCCCTAAACTGGATTTATTACGCTGTTTTGGGTGAAATTAGAATCTAGAGAAAGAATCTTCTTTGTAAAAAATAGTTTGTCGAATAAAACAACGGCTAAGAACTTGTTGGATCACCACAACAACAATAAAACGGTGTTGAAAGCAAAATCTTGTTGATCTGAGTTCGTTAGATTAAGTTTCCGAAAGTTTTTCTATGTGTAGGAGTATTAAAAGTACCTTTGAGTTTGTTTATTTGCTTTTGTGAAGATAGCGCATTCTACACATTGTTTTATTGTGCATAGCTCCTCTGTAAAGGGGCAACTGTGAAATATTCTCGGAAGATAATCATTCAGTGCCTTATTCTCTACTGAATCAAAATCTAACTTAGCGTTGATTAGAATCGCCCGAATTTCGCTTGTAGTTTTTTGAGTTCTCATTTTCCCTTTAACACCCTGCTTTTTTGATTTGTATATTGCAAGGCAAGTTTTTCTTGTTAAAGAATGATTACCAATAAATTAACTTTTATGAACTATGGATTCAGATTGGGTCAGAAGCACTACCTAATTTTATTCCTTTTAGTAACTTAATGCAGCTTTTCCATTAAAATATTGACTATCTTCTGAGCGGTTTTTCCATCACCAAACGGATTAACCCAACCTTTCTTTCTATTAACCATCAATTTAGCTGCCTCAAGAATTCGATCAGAACTAGTTCCCGCAAGAACATTTGACCCGACATCTATGGTTTCAGGCCTCTCTGTATTATCCCTCAAAGTGACACAGGGGACACCTAGAACGCAAGTTTCTTCTTGCACTCCGCCTGAGTCGGTTAAGACGATTTTTGCTTTGCTTTCAAGCAAAAGAAACGTCAAATAATCCAGGGGCTCAACCAACGTTAACCCACCTGTATCGATACCGAAAAGTTCAAGCTGTTTTTGTGCTCGTGGATGAATAGGATAAATCAATGGAATCCAAACTCGCTTTGGACCAATTGGAGACCCTTGATTATGCCTGTGAATCGGTTTTTGTCGTCTACGTTCTCCTGCCTATGCGAAGTAGCCAACATAAACTTGCCCTCTTCAATACACAACTCGTTGAAAATATGGGTTTTAGAGCTTGCTATTTCTAAATTTTGATGCACTGCATCAACGACTGTGTTTCCAACCATGAAAACTTGATTTTCTGTTATGCCCTCATGAAGAAGAATTTCCGTTGATTTGGGTGTGGGCGCAAACAAGTAGTCCGAGCAATGGTCAGTTAAAACACGGTTGATTTCCTCAGGCATCCGCCGATCATAACTGCGCAACCCAGCTTCCACATGCCCAACTTTGACACCGAGTTTCACAGCGGCTAAGGCACCTGCAAGCACCGTGTTAGTATCACCCTCAACCAAAACCACATCTGGAGATTCCCGCAGCAAAATCTCTTCTATACCCGCAAGCATCTTGCCCGTCTGTTTCCCATGCGAACCTGAGCCTACATCAAGGTTGTATTTTGCATCGGGCAATCCAAGTTGCTCAAAAAAAACCCTATCCATATTATAACTATAATGTTGTCCCGTGTGCAAGATAAAATAATCCAAATGCAGCCGCTCACATTCCCGTACGATAGGTGAAAACTTGACTATTTCTGGTCTGGTTCCTAGAATAATCGAAATCTTCAATGCCGACTGCACCTTGGCATAATTAATTTGTCTCACGAATAAAGATTTCCAATAGAATTAGGTTCCCAACTAATACAAAACTCCAACCAGTACATTAACCCAAACCAAAGAATCAAGGCAGAACGGCCTTTAGAACAACCTCGCAATTCCAACCAACCAAACTGTAAAAGACAGCACCTACCCAAAACAGGTAAATCTACTAACTTATTTGAAATTAAACGGTAAAAAAGTTAAGCTAAAACCACAAAACGGTCTTACCCCAAACCGCAAAATCCAGGTAGACTCGACACCGGAGTGTTCGGTGGAAGTGGGAGCTTATGGTCAAGTTATTGTTTTAGGGTGAGCCAACGAAGTTGGCGGCAAACAAAATACTCGGGGAGGGAGAAAAACCGAATATTCGGAGTTTTCTGGCTTTTCTATATATATTTCGAAATCCGAAAGCTTATTAATAAATACTTACGACATCATGATTTAGCGGTAAAGGAGAAAGTCTGCGCGAAAAAGTGTTTAGGCGCCAGTTCCGTCGATATTTTAGAGGCAGCAATAACCGGGGTTGAAAAGCATTAGCAAGAATCGACATAGACTAGAAATTGCGCGGGATATGCTTAGCGCAGCTTTGGTCAGGGCTAGGGAAACTAAGATCATGTACAAAGCTAACTTGAATTATGCGCAGGTGAATAGCTATTTGAAAGGTCTTTTAGACAGCGGCTTGGTACAGTTGAATGAAGATTCTTATTATTTAATCACTCAGAAGGGACATCAGTTTCTTCAATTGTACGATGATTATCTTGGGCGGTGCAACCAAATCAGGGAAGAAGCACGTGAAACTGCCGAGCGCAGGCAAACGCTGGAGCACATGTGCTTCAACGGTGAGTGTGATACCAAGCAAACGGCAATTAGAAGCCGTGAATCGGGTTAAAAGGATATATTGCATTTGCGTTTAGAGAGAGGCCAGTACACTGTAAGTCATGTTTTTTGAAATAATGTTATATATGTTTGTTGTTTTTTTATGTTTATGGTCGTTCGTACGGGGATTTTGCATTCCAAACGTTTTCGGCTGGCAGCGATAGCTGTTGTGGTGGTGGCAGTTTTGGCTGTTGCTTTCATAGTGTATAATTTTTCGTCTGGACCAGGTTCTGGTTCGGTGAATGGGCAGCTAAGTGATGCTGCTGGTGATGTTTTAGTGAGTGCGGGTTCGGGTTATCCGGGGATTGTTGATTTGATTGGAGGGTCATTAAATGTTACTGGGGCATCTATGATGGTTAGTGTTGTGGTGGGAGATGTTGTTTCAACTGCGAGTGTGGGTGAAGGTGAGAATGTGCAGTGGAATGTGTTGTTAGTTTTGGAGAATCAGACTATGGCGTTGAAGACCTATGCGGTAAGTTTGGAGCTTAATTCAAGTGGTTTTTTTAATATGTGGATGGATGTAGCTTCCGGAGAGGTAGTGCCTAGTAATGCAAGTTATGTTGGCAGCTCGTTGTTTGCACAAGCTAACGCTGATTTGGCGGGTGTGACGAAGATTGAGTGGAATGTGAATTCGATTTACCAGAGCTATTCCAATGGAGCGCTGGTTGCTTATGCTTCGGATGCTGCTCCTGACGTGGGATTTGCAACGTTGAATTTGCAGTCTTAGCGTTTGGTTAACCGAAGCTTATAATTAGTTCATGTTGTGAATATGGCTTGTTGGCGGGGTGTTTGGGCTGGTTTTGAGTCGCCATTTAGGTTTGGATTTTTTTGTGTTGGTTTTGGCTTCGTCGGTTAGTGTGTTTTTTGGGTTTTTTAGGTTTGTTAATCTTTTGGGAATTCAGTACTTTTATTTTTATTTGCCTAAGGTAGTTCGTTTAGTGGTTTTTTTATGGGGTGGATTTGTGGGTTTGGGGTGTTTCGTTGTTTGTGGTTATCTTGGAGGTTTTGCTGATGACGGCGTTGGGCGGTGGAGGTTTTTCTCGTTGGATGCTTTTGCTTTGCGCGTTGGTGATTGTTTCCTTTGCGGTTTTCTTGGTGAATGCTGTTGTGGCTAGTTTTTTGGTAGTGCCTTTGGGTTTTGGGTTGGTGGGTTTAACCGCTTTTTTTGGAGAGGGCTATGTTGGTGAGGGACGGCGGGCTTTTGGTTTTGTGTTGCTTGGAGTAGCTGGTTTGGTGTTGGTTTTTGAGTTTGGTTCTTTTTTGACTTGGGTTTGGAATGTTTTTGATTATAGTTTTCCATTTGCTTCATTTGACAATTGGAGATTTGCCTTTGTAGATGTTGGGTTGTTTTATGTGTTTTATCCTTGGACTGCGTGGCTGTTTGTACTTTTGCTGTATAGTTGGATCTGGGTTCCGCTTGGCAAAGCTGCTGTAAGGAAAGTTTCGCGTTTGAAGGACGTACTTTCGAGGTTGTCTGGTGGCGTTTCGGTGGGTTCGAGGCATTTAGGTCGATGGGTGTTGGTATCTGGTTTGCTTTTAACTGTGGGCGCTGCGGTTTTTGTGTGTTGGTATCCGTATTTTCATGTTTCGGGTGGAGTTTTGGCGGGATCTGACTCTGTTAATTATTACAGTTGGCTGCGAGCTTTGATGCAGAACGGTACGTCGGCTGCGTTGCCGCAGGATAGGCCTTTTGTTGTTTTGTTGATGTTTGGGGTTCAGCGTGTGTCCGGTTTGTCTGCTGAGGGTGTGGTTCAGGTTATGCCTGCTTTGTGTGCCGTGTGTGCGTGTTTGGCGGTTTTCTGGTTTGTTCGTGTGGGTTTGAAAAATGATGTTTTGGCTTTAGGGGCGGCGTTTCTATCTGTAGTTTCTTTTCAGACTACCGTCAGCATTTACGCGTATAGTTTGGCGAATTGGTGGGCAATTGTTTTTGCTTTTGTGTTTTTTGGTTTGCTCTTGAAGGGCTTTGAAGCGCGTTCGTGGCGGTACTTGTTAGCTAGTGCTTTTGTGGGTATGGTTTTGTTGTTGTCTCATCCGTACACTTGGGACGTTGTGATGGCTGTTCTCTTAGGCTATGCGGCTGTGAGTTTGGCTTTGAGTTTTCTGAAGAAAAGACCTGAGGAAAAGCGCGAGGTTTTGGGAGTTTGTTTGGTCTTGGGTTTGAACCTTGCTTTTTTTGTGGTTTATAGTTTGTTGCCTTTTGGCCGAGGCGTGAGCAGTGCGAGTGAGGGTACGGTAAGTATGATCTCTCCAGGAGCTGGGTTTCTAGGTTTATTGGGAGGCTTAGAGCGTATGGTTCAGCTGTGGGTTGGGGGAGTGTTTGGGAATCCGTTGTTGGTGGTTCTTGCTGTTTTTGGGGTTTTTTGTTTTGCAGATTTTACTAAGAGATTCAATAGGCTTGTGCTGCTGTGGATGGCTGTGCCGTCTCTTGCGTTGTTTGCTGTTTCGCCAAACAACTTTTACTTCTATCGATTGGTGTATCTTGTGCCATTTCAGGTTTTGGCGGCTGCAGGACTCTATTGGATAGTAAACAGACTCGAAAAGGCATTGAGCGCAAAGAACAACTGGGTTTTTGCGGCGCTGAAGATTTTGGTGATACTGCTTGTGGTGCTTTTTCTTTTGAATTATGCTTTGCGCTCGGCAGACGGAACCGTTCTGCACTTGATTTAGTAATGCCTAAAGAAGGCAGAATGTTTTTTTCCGAATGCTGTTTTTTTGTTTAAAAAGTGCGGGAAGAATTAGGTTTTTTAGGGTTTAGGACGGTAATACGGGCCGTAGCATGGTTTTTTGTGGTGTAGAGATTGGTTGGGTGTGGGAGAAAAGGTGAGTTATTTGGTCAGGTCAGTGTTATTGTGTCGGTTAGTTGGAGGTTTTTGAGGGTTGGGTGACCTGAAAATGGAAGTACTACTGTGTCACTGGATAGTTTCAAGGATAGTGTGTTGCTTGATATTTGGGTAGCTGTTCCGCTTAGTTGGACGCATGCGACTTGTCCTCCGTATTTATCGGTTATGGTTAGTGAAAACTGGTTGTACTTGCAGTTGCTAATTATGGAGCCGCTGCCGCTTGAAACTGTTATGTCGCTGTAGCCTGCTACGTTGAAGTCTCCGCCCTTAACATTCAGGTTTATGATGGTTTGAAGTGTTCCGCTTGCTGAGCCGCTTAGAGATAAGGTGACGGCGACATTTGTGTTGGTTTTCGTGTTTTTGGCTGTGCCTGCGGCGCTGAGTGTGAAGCTAGTGAAAGGAATTGCAATGTTGTAGGTCGCTGATGCGACGTTACTGGCGGTCCATCCGGTTTTGAATGCCTTAGCATTAATCGTCATGCTTGTGCTTACAGTTATTGGGTTGACGTACTTGGTTGAGGAGGTGGTTGGTGGGCTTCCATTGGTCGTGTAATAGATGGTTGCGCCGCTAGTGCTACAATAAATGTGAACATTTTGAGTGCTTGAATAAGTGCCGCCCCCAGGACTGAAAGTCGGCGTAGCAACCTTAAGGGTGTAGGTCGCTGATGCGACGTTACTGGCGGTCCATCCAGTTTTGAATGCCTTAGCATTAATCGTCATGCTTGTGCTTACAGTTATTGGGTTGACGTACTTGGTTGAGGAGGTGGTTGGTGGGCTTCCATCGGTCGTGTAATAGATGGTTGCGCCGCTAGTGCTACAATAAATGTGAACATTTTGAGTGCTTGAATAAGTGCCGCCCCCAGGACTGAAAGTCGGCGTAGCAACCTTAGAAGCGGCGTCGACGATGTAGGAGGAGGTAGCAAATCCTATTATGAGAATTGATAGAATTAGGGCTACTGCCATTTTAGTTTTCAAGTAGAACTCTCAACCTTATTATGACTGCTTTTCTTTTATAAAGTTGTATGGAACATGGGCTAGCTATCCTTCATGTTCTGGTTGCGGCTTAAGCGGGAAGGTGTTTTCGTAGTGATTGTTGGTTGTGAGCATATGAAAAGGTGATTTTGCTATTTTCCCTCTTATAATAGTTCACGGTTTTCTTTGGAATTTCTTAGGATAAAAGCTGCAATGCGTTTTTGGTTAGAACTACAAAACAGCCCGATAGAAACTTAGACATTATTAGAAGTAATCTTTTTTGCTGTTTTGTTCAGTTTGTTTTTGGTTGCTTTTTTGGTTTAGGGTTTGAAGTGTTTGCATGTTGCGACTTATTTAATTATTTGAACCTGATCTTTTTGATCAAGAGTTCTGATTTGTTTTGAAAAACGATGAGTCAAGTTCAACTGTGAACTTGCGTCTCAAGGTTCATTACACTAGCCCACTAGTGTTATGGTTTTTCCTTGTTTAGCTTCGCGCAAAGAAGCCTGCAGATCTTCTACCAATTTCTTGTCTTGCATGACTTCCAGCGTCTCAAGCAGTTCTTCCATCAGACTTGCTGCTTTAGTGAGCAATTCTTTTTCGTCGGTTGTTAAAAGAATTATAATGTATGCCCCACCTGTCTTGTCTTAAGAGTAACCAAGCACATGCACCTATTGTTTTATGTATCGAAGGATTCGTCCTTTAAGCTCTTTTGCGTCGCTTGTTAGTTTTGCACTATTTTCCTTGCCGTACTCGTTCCAGACGAATAGGATTTCGTCTTCAAAATCTTTGATGCACGCTTCAAGTTTAGGCGAAGTGGCAACGATCCCTAATTCTTCGTTTTGGCAAGAATACACATTGTCTCTGAAAGAAACATTGGCAATGATGGGTTCTGCGAATGAAAGTGTGTTATCGCCAGTTGTAACGTGGTCTAATGCTATGAAATACGCTGCTTGGACATCTTTTTCTCTGAGTTTGGTCAGTATCTTTTTCATGTCTTGAGGAGTAGCAAATTGTGGACGAGCGCCTATGAAATCCTTTGTTGAGGCCTTAAGCTTGAAGAGTATGCCTTCGTCTGTTTCGATTACTTCCAGCTTTGTACCTTTTCCTATTTTAAATTTTTTGCGAAGCCGAGCTGGAATGGTAGTCTGACCTTTCTTTGTTACAACAACTTCATTTTCCATTAGGATGCCATTGCAGGATAAGTAAGTGATTCTTTGTTAAAGGCTTTTTGCACTCTGCATATTTTTTCCTTACAAAACCTTGTTTGGATACAAAAGAAACGCGCATACAAGTCTAAACCCAATTTAATCATTTATCACAGCTTAACGCTGATTCGAAGAGGCGTAACCGTGGAAGACTGGAGCGACCCCAGGGCAAACAAGTACGGTTTAAAAGCAAACAATTTGGACTATGTATACTAAGAATAAAGCAATAAGAAAAATGCTTAACAAAAGATTACAGTTACCAGTTAATGTAGGAAATGAACTGTCACCAAAATCAGTACAGCTTTTCCACAACTGGGTTAAGAACAAAACAACCTAAGCACATGGCGAGGTTATAACAGAGGTCATACAAAACAAACAACTATTCAAACAAACTAATTACGCTACACCTCGAAAGAAACAGTTGTGGGGAAGCACCCCTAAACTAACTACATTTTAAGAATGGACATTCACAGCAGGACCCGCGCACCAAACGGAACAGCTCATTCGCTTCATAACATCCCTCTTGCAATGGTTTACTAAATCGAGTAATCTGAGCCTTTTTCTTTGCTTCCCGCTCCACCGCCTTCATTTTCGCCCTCAACAGTTTCCCCGCTCTCTTCATCTACAACTTCCACTTTTATGTAACCTTTCTTGAAAGCCAAAGCTAAAAACTACAACCAATACGGCCATGGCTACGGCTGCTATTGAGGCTGTTTCTATTATGGGAAATGACGAGGCTGTCGCTTTCCGTGAAGAGGAGGCCGTTGGTTGAGGTGTTTGAGACGATAGCTTGGGTTTGATGATGAACTTGGCGAATTACTCTGGTTTGGAGTAGAGCTGGGAGTTGCGTTTGGTGTAGGGCTTGGAGTTGGTGTAGGGATGTTTGTTGGTGCAAGCATTTCCGAGCTTACTGTGATTGTGTGGTTGTCGTGGACATTAGTGAAGTTGTACGTTGTTAAGTTGCCTTGATCAACTCCATCTAAGTAAACGTCAGTAATAACGTAACCTGAGTTTGGGGCGATGTTAAATTTTTGATTTGCGCCATAGTTAAGTGTTACATTTCCTGGCGTGATAGTTGAGCCCAAACCAGTTAAAGCTGAAATTGTATAATTTAAAGGGGAAGAAACAACACTGATTAAATGCGGTTCCGTAACATTGCTGAAAGTATAGTTGCTGACCTGCCCCTGTGAAACCCCATCTACAATAACATTAAAGCTATACCCATGAGAAACATTAAAGTTGAAGGTTTGGCCTGCCCCGTAAGGAACCGTCACGTTTGAAGGCAAAATGCTTGAATGGCTGTCATCAAATGTTGTAATATTGTAGGTGTTCCAGTTTAGGTCTGCTGTGGAAGTAGGATCAAGCGTTAATGTGTTCGTGAAGTTTTCGCTATTCCAAATACCTGAAGTAAATACTGGCTCCCCCAGGTTAGTCCAAACATTCACGGTTGCGCTATCGTTAGCTTGAAAAGCTAATCTGTTATCTGCAAAAAAGTTTGTACAAGTAACGAGAGCACATTGTTATTGCTTTGCGTCAAGACTATCGACGTGGATTAGCATGGTATTGTTAGTAACAGGGTCCTTATAGTTGTAATAACTTGAAAGCGAGAGAGGGTCGGGTTGCACATATAGCGCAGAAACTTCGGATGCTGATAATGTTCTATTATAAATTCGAACCTCATCAATAATACCTTTTGCTGGACTATCGACTGAATCTCGGGTACTTATATAGGTGTTACCAGTTGGCGGTCTAATTCCATTAAAGTTTGAATAAGTTCTCTCATCAACTTTCGCTCCATTTATCCATAATTGACTTGTCCAGCCTAAACCGCCCGCCCTAACAACAGCGACAACATGAATCCAAGTATTATTTGTAGTAACAGAAGGGTTTGCAACATATGTTTGATGACCATTAGAATCAATGGCTGAAAAATAAATTCGGTTATCCGTCCCAATGCCTAAATTAAAATCATAACCTTGTGCTATAAAGTCTCTATAAGTTGAATTTTCCAATATTGGGTTTACCCATACTGCAAAGGTGGCAGCTTGCATAGCAAATTCGGGATATTGCCCTAAATTAACATAATTTACAGTACCGTTAAAGCTAAGAGCAGTGCCATATTTTCCATTAACAAATGTTGCTCCGGTTATAGTACCATTATTACCATTACCGCTTGCATCATGTGCTATGGTACCCGAACCTTCATTAAAGTTCCAATAACCAATTAAACTACTGTCATTTGTCACGCCCTTTGTAGGAATATCTGTGAAATTTACAGATTGATTAAAAGTGAAATAACTTGAGTTCCCAAAAGTCCAAATGTTGGATGAGGAATATGAATCCAACCCGAATGAAGTACTAACAATAGCGGATAATGAGAAAGCAACCATCAAGCAAACTATTGCTTTGAGGATACAAGAAGACATCTTATGGGACCACCTCACTCAGAAAGTCTGCTATCATTCTAATTATGAATTTGATCGGACCTTAACCTCTCTCAATATTAATACCTTGACGTTCTCAATCTTTCAAGAGTTTTTGTATTGTTGTTGTTTAGTCATTTGAATAATATGATTGACAAGACTTATCAAATACAGAATTAACGGCTATCATCAAAATTATAAAAATCAGATTTTTCTAGCTATATAAATGACCGTTTGTGGCTGCCCAGTCTTTGGCAATAATGAACCTAGCTTATAACGCAGCATAAACTCGAAAATCAAAAAAATATTCATGGTTGTTCGCACTAGAGTATTTTGAGTCTTAGTGTCGTTAGAAAATGGTGTGTGCGTAACCCCCGCATTTTTTGTGAAAAGAAGTGCCACGAGATTGTTTGTCCTCAATTCAGGCAATATTGAAAATCTAAAAACTTCTAAAGGTTCTAAACCTATTTTTCGGAGCAAAATCTTTACGCTAAGTTCTGAAAAGAGAAACAAGTGATCAGGATATTGGAATGAGGTAATAACTTTTAAATATTTTTCTCTAATGTCACCACCATTTCCGGTTTCAAAAATTACAATCCCATTTTTTTTCAATTTTGATACAATTTTAGATAACTCAGATATCGGATCATAAAAATGGCTTAAAACGTCACAAAAATACACAACATCGAATTTTTTATCACTGAAAGATGAAAAGTTTAAAGGAATGTCTTGGCACGGAATTCCTAATTTTTCATTAATATATTTGGCAAGAAACCTGTTCACTTCAACACCATAAGCATCAAAACCTTGTTGTTCAGCTAAAGCTAAGAAAGTACCCGAACCAGCGCCTATTTCAAGCAAAGTGCCAGTTTTAACAAATTTCTTGATAATGCCTAAATGATGTTTTGCAATTAAATATTTTAAAATATTATATTTAAAAAAAGAAAGATATTCCTCAGGGCGCTCATTGTATAAATTTATTACTGCGTTATATGAAGGGTGCGGCGAAATAAAGATCAGTCCACATTTTGGGCATTTTTTCCCTTTATAGCCATTTTCTTTAATCATTACTCTTCCATTAACTCTCCCACAAAAAATACAAAAGTCTTCGTCCATTCATATGCCTATTTCGTATAGTGAATAGAATTTAATCCAGAAATCTCGAAACTTTCAATAACGTGAGGCTCTGCTTTAATTCCAATAATTATCCCTTCTATATGAGTCGGATCAAAATTTCCAATCGAATTTCCGTCATTTAAGTTAAGTAGTGGTTTTAGTGTGCCATTAATTTGTCTGTAGTCAAAATTTAGGGAATCAGTGGTCCTATTTTGAATATGACTGAATAACGTTACTTCAAGGCTAATAGATGAATTTTGGCTATTAATTGTCATCGAAAATGCATCAGCTAAACTGGAAGTTGAATTTGGAGTAAACATCAATGTAAGTTCGCCTGCTGAATTAGTTGAACCGGTAAATTTTGCCATATTTTGTTCAATCAAAAACGAATAATTTTGTGAGCTATCAAAATTCCAAGGAATTATGTTTGAACAAGGAAGTGGAGTTACATCAAAATATGCTTCTCCGCCAGTATTATTAGAATAAAACTTGTAAAGAACAGCATTTTTAAATGTGTGAATCGCACGAAATTGCGGATTATCGAGAAAGATTTTGCCAAAAACCGTGTTATTAATTAGTTTTTCATACATAGAGTAGTAAGGATTATTAGTTGTTGGTTTTAGAAAATACCCTACATTTAATTCTGTTAGTCGATTAAGCATTTGTGTTTCATTTGAGGTTTGAAGAGTAGAATAAAGCGGAATTCCATACGTTGGATCTGACAAGTCTATTATCGATCTGTTAGCGAAAGTAACTAGTTCGTGATTAAAAAAGCCGATAGTTACATAGTTATCTGTTATGTTTTGATTATAATAATTAACAACATCGGGATAATAAAGCCAACCAGCCCCATTATATTCTGTTCTCGATTGATACCCTGTTTGCACCACTCCCACAATTATTGAATTTATCGGAATTAAGAAAAGGCCAAAAGTTAAAGATAACAAAAGTACTATAATCAAATTCTTTTTTGGAATTTGGATTTTTTTAAATCTAAATCTATGAATTAATTTTTCGTAGGGTGTAAAAATTAAATAGAATAAAAGACCAGCAATGGCAAGGAATTCCAGACTAAATTGTGGTTTAACTAACTGCGAGTAATAATAGGCAACATCATTTACAGTTTTTGCATTAATATATGTTAAAGTAAGGATAGTTAAGGAAGTAGCATATATCGATACACGCAAAGAAAAACCAAATGGACTGAAATATTTTTTTATTTTATATAATCCATACCCCACGATGAAAGATACAAAGGGTGCAAAATAATATAATCTACGAGGTTGAGGATCATAAGAAAGAGTTGCCCAAATAATGAATAATCCGGCGAAGAAAAGCAAAATCGGGATTAACAAGGGTCGAACGTTTACATTCTTTTTAACCTTAATGGCGATTGTAACCAAAGAAAATGAAAACGGTATTAGAAAAGGCGGAATTAACCACCAGACTGAAAAAAATGTAAACCATCCTGAAAAATTAATTCCAGCGGCGTGGGTTGATAACGTAGTTAATTTGTCAAAGGATATAATTGACTGAGACATTGCACTATTTGATAAAGGCAAACCAGGAATAATAAATCCTGAAACAAGTGTATTTTCTAATAAATATAGAATGGATGCTAACATTATGCAAATAGCAACCAAAGCTATTTTTCTATCAGGTAAAATTCTTTTGTTGTTGCTAAATGAAAACATTTTTAAAATAATGAAAAATATTAAGGACACTACAATAACCGGAGTGAGCTGTTGCAAATAATTAAGCCATGACGATGGGAATAGCATTATATTCCTAATTTCTCGCCCATAGTAACCAATCCCAATCGATAGAGCCAAAAATACTTCCCAATTTCGTGGTCTGATAATAAATATCAACATCATCAACATTCCTGGAACTAGAAATAAACCGAATTCGATTCTGGTCAAAAGAAGTAAGCTGATACCGACAAAAAACATTGAGTAATCAATCCAAGAAGCCTTTGTTTGAGATTTATCAAAATTAATTATTTTCAATGAAGAATACAACGTTACAAGAAAGAAAAATACAAAGAGCATGTCAAGATAAAGCGACCTAGAACTAATAGTAATTAATACTGCAGGTATAGAAATAAAAACTAACGCCGAAATTATCGCCGTTTCTTTTGAAAAAATTCTGCATCCGATTCCGTAAATCGCTAAAACCGTAAGTAAGAAAACAATCATAGAAAAACTATAGAGAGCATCAACTGTAGAGAAGGTCAGCATCCAAGAATAAAGTAAAGGAATTGATGGACTAATTTCAAAAAAATGAAGCAAAAAATATGGTTGAGATGTTAATCCTCCGCTAGCCAAAATTCCTTTAGCCGCAGGAATGTAAAAAGAAATGGAGTCCCATTCAACTAATATTGTATGGAAATATAAAAGGAAAAAACATAGTGTAGAATTAAAAAAAACGCAATTACGTAAGGCAAATTAGATTGCTTGATTATAATCTTTGTTTTAATTGAATTCCAATTGTTTTTCACTAAATATAAAATAAGTATCATTATAATAATTAACGAAATAATTGTGAAAAAGTTAAAAAAAAGCAATAATTGGTTACTAAAAAATCCTATAAAAACCGATGTTGAAACAAACAAGAAAATCCAGAAGGTGGTTCCATAGAGAATTTTTTCTGAAATTGACATTTGTAAGTTAAGTTTTTTAGATAAAATCGAGAAGAGCAGAAAACCTGGCAAAAGAATAACAGTGGCTATGAGTATATTTGAAAAAGATTCAAACATTAACTCGAACAGCTTAAACGCGATTTATTTTTGACAATATGCAAAATATCTTCAACCCGCTTATCCCACGAGTGATTCAAATATATTTTATTATGAAAAAATGTTGCCTTTGTCTCGTATTCAGATGAGTTTTTGAAAATTTCACGAAAAGCATTACATAAAGCAGAAATATCATCCGGTTGAACAATTACTCCTGCGTCTAACTCACGAATCAATTCCATAACTCCGGGTATTGCGGACGCTATAACAGGTTTTCCACAAGATAAATATTCATAGAGTTTCAAAGGAGACAAACCAATCCCTGTATTTCGCCAACTTGTGAAAGGGGCTATACAAACATCGCTTGAATTAATATAAAGTGGAACGTCGTAATAAGACACGTTTCCTAAAAATAATACGCTTTTTTCAATGTTTAGAGCCTTTGCCTTTCGCTTTAGCTTATCTTTTAAAGGTCCTTCGCCAACAATAAGGAGTTTTACTTCAGGATTACCTTCTTTCCTCATAAAATCCGAAAAGGCAACGAGTGCTACGTCCAATCCTTGCCATGGTAATAAGGTCCCTACAAAACAAAAATAGAAGCAATCGGTATTCAAACCCATTTTCTTTCTACACGCGAACTTATTCATAGGATAAAAGATTTCAGAATTTACCCCATTTTTAATTACAAAAATTTTTTTTGAACTAACTCCAAATGACAACAAGAAATGAGATAAATTCTCTGAAGGAGTGGTTACAACACTAGCCATAGAATAACCTACTTTTAATGCACGTTCTGATAAAAACTTGGGAACCTTATTGAGCAACTTGTCATCGTCTAGTGGGTTTCCATTTATTTCAAGAACCACAGGAACATGGCAGAGCTTTCCTAACATTACACCGACATTAATTCCCGAATCTCTTTGATAAACGAGCTTTGGACGAGCCACCAAAATTTGTAACCATATTATAAAAATGCTGTTTACATACGATAAAAAAGAACCCGGAAAAGTCAAGTTTGGTAAACGGGCAATCTTTATATTTAAATGAGCTAAATCTTTGGGGGGAATTCTTTCTTGGCAACGAACAACACATACTACTGGAATCCCCTTTTTTACAAAACCCCTAATTATCTCTTTTATATGAACAACCCCACCTTCGGTAGAACTAAATGACATGCCCTCAGCAACATACAAGATGGTGGATTTAGGTTTACTGATTAATTTCAAAGCTAATACCATTTAAAGTTTTTTTTCGTGGAAAGCGAATTAAAGTCGTCCATTTTATTTCTAACAGGACTCAAATTGTTAGTTAAACATTCTGCGGCTAATGACTTCTGCGTATATATCTTCTAATCTTGAAATAGATTCAGAAATATTAAATTGTTTTACTGCGTTTTTGGAATTAAGCTTAAAATTTAGCATTTGTGATTCATTCGATAATATTTCAAGTAATGCTTCTTCAACACAATTAACCTCAGGCTTTACCACTAGACCAACTTTCCCCTTCAAGGATTCAGCAATTTCGCAATTCTCTGTCAAAACGATCGGCGTCCCACAAGCCAATGCTTCAAGAATACTTAATGGAAATGTTTCATACCTTGATGGAAGAACATATGCATCAGCGTCGACATATGCTTCAAGTTTATCCCTCCCGTATAAGGGACCAGAAATAATCACTTTTTCATCTATTTTCAAGGTCCTAATTAAAGCTTTGAGCTCACAAAGATAACCATCGTCTGGACCAACGATAACAAGCTTTAATCCAGGTATCTTGTTAGCAATATTTGCGAAGGCGCAAACTAAAATATCAATTCCTTTAATTTTATTTATCCTTGCCAGATATAACACTATTTTCACTTCAGCAGTTAAATCTAACTTATTCTTAAAAGACCCTACTTTAGGCAGATTTGCGTACTCTGATAAATCTATGCCATTAGGTAAAATTGATATTTTCTCTATTGGAACACCCATTCCTTCATACTCTTTTGCCTCCTTTTCAGTGAGCGCAATTACAGTAGAGGCATCACGCAAAAGTTTGTTCCCAAAAAGTTTATCATAAACCCGACTTGTTCGACCCTTTTCCTTAAAAGTTGGAAGCCCACCATGAGCTTGAACTACGTATGGAATAGCATACTTTTTGGCATAATGGTGAATAATTATACTTTGAAAACTGCGATAACAATGAATATGGATCACATCAAAAGTTTTTATTTCTTTTTTCAACTGAAAAATCATTCCTGGAGTAATTAAAATGTTATTCGAGGGTGAAATACATCGGAAAACTCTTACGGTGACATTTTGCTAGCGATTTTATAAATCGTTTATCAAGTTCAAAATCGCTTGTATAAATAACAACTTCGTGCCCTTTTTCAGATAAATTCTTGGAATGACTATACAAAACGTTAATAGTTCCTCCGCCATGCGGCTGAGAAAAGAAATGGACAACTTCCAAAATTCTCATAGGTACCGAAACTTTGTTATCTGATCAGATGCGAAATAAGAACAGCGATACTTTTTGCTTCTTCTTTGTTTCGAATTGACAGACCTACCTTAAAAGCCTCTTTCAAAAAG
The DNA here is from genome assembly GCA_963750605.1 of Candidatus Bathyarchaeota archaeon. GTDB lineage: Archaea > Thermoproteota > Bathyarchaeia > Bathyarchaeales > Bathycorpusculaceae > Bathycorpusculum. The sequence goes on along the minus strand of CAVVRN010000018.1, from coordinate 7,213 downwards.
AATGGATTTAAGAAATAATTATTGCCGAATTGTTTCTTAAGGGTAAATTCCTTAAAGATTTCATTCTTAAACTTCAGAAGCTCATCATCACTACAGTCTTTTGTGAGGTTTACGTTTACGCTAAAATCCCATTCTTTTTGCGGAGATTTATTCACTGAAATTAATCGCTTTTTCATTGCTTCTTCGTAAAGCTTTGTTCCTGGAAAAGGTGTCGTTATTGAGAAACTGTAAAAGTCCAAATTAAGTTCTCTTGCAAAAATTATGGTGTCGCTAATTGTTTCTTTTGTTTCATCAAGCATCCCTATCATAAAATACCCTGCAGTTTTGAGACCAGACGCCTTGGTCCACCCGACTACTTTTTTAACCTGATCAAGCGTTATTCCCTTGTTAAGACTTTTAAGAATGGACTGATTTCCAGATTCTATACCATAAGCAACTCCTCGACAACCTGCGGCATACATCGCCTTCAAGAGGTCTCTGGTCATCAGGTTAACTCTTCCATTGCACTCCCAAATGACATCTAAACATTTTTCTTTCAATAATTTAGTAAAGTGAAAAACTCGTTTTGTATCTAACACAAAAGTATCATCGTTGAAAAAAAGTCCATTTATGTCATACTTATTTACTAAAAATTCTATTTCATCAACCATATTTTCAGCGCTTCGCCCACGCCATATGCAACCCCACATGCCTTTGAAACAAAAAATGCAATCATAAGGACACCCTCTACTTGAAATGAGGTTAGTACTTCTAATTTTATCATAGCCCTCAATTTTGTAACCAAATGTCTCAAAGTGATTTTTAACATATTTTTTCATATCAAGAAGATGTCGAGCCGGGAAAGGTATGGTATCTAAATCGCTTATTGGAACTGCAGGTTTGTTGAAAATAACGGAGCCATTTTTCTTATATGCTATGCCATCTACTTCAGACGCAGGACCTTTGTCCTCCAAACATTTCAAAAGTTTGGGAGTTGTTTTTTCACCTTCACCGATAACAATGAAGTCCACATTTGCAGATTCAAGTAACTCTTTAGGCAATGTTGTCGCTAACGGACCGCCAAAAACTATTTTGGCATTAGGCAAAATTTTGCGAACTGAAGAGGCCAAGTTTACTATTTTATGATATTCGGTTATCATGCCCGTAATTCCAACAACTTCAAATCCTTCGATTTTCTTTGGAAAGTCGTCGCTATTGATTTTTTCTGCATTCATGTCAATAATTGTTACGACATGCCCATCTTTTTCCAAAACCGCTGCAATATATGTTAACCCGAGAGGAACCCATATGTTTGGATTCCACGCTCTTATCCTAGGATATATTAAACATATTTTCATAGATGAATCGCCGATAACCTAATCGACACTTCCAGCACTAATCTAAATATTATCAATAGAAATTTCCGACCGTTTAAACTTGCTCAGTTTAATTAAGAATAAGCCCTTTGAAAATCTTTTTCATAGTTAAACCTATTGCATTCGTAGACACTTGGGATTCAACGTATTTTCTCCCATTATCACCCAATATCTTGAGCGACAGTGATGGATTTTGTTTCAACTCTAATACAGCTTTAGCTAACGCCACTGAATCACCTGGATTGACCACTAAGCCCGAATAGGTCTCTTTTATATAAATTGAAGGCACTCCTTTGCTGCAGCAAATAATTGGTTTGCCAACTGCTTGGTATTCGTAGAGTTTTGATGACATTCCTCGGTAAGGGCTGCCTGATTTGAAGAATGGAGCAAGGGGCAAAATCAAAACATCAGCCTCACTCAACTGTTCAGCGACTTCCGCTCTTGTTAAAATTTTATTAATTATCTTCACGTTCTTAACATCTAAGTTACTAACAGATTTGTACATCGAGCCAAGAAGCTCACCTGTACCCTTGAATAACAAACTCAATATCGTCATCAACTCTTCAATAATCTTGGCGGCTTTGAATATCTGTTCGAAATCGTAAGCCACAGAAAAAGCGCCAGAATACAAAACCGTAAATTTCTTTCCGGTTGAACCTTTGACATTCCTGGCTTGAATACTGATAGGTCTACTCCTCCTCTAACAAGATGAATTCGGCTGGGTTCCACGCAATATTTGTTAGACATTATCTCGGAGTAATCTTGACTGATTGGTGTCAGCACATCGCCCTTAACATAAAATAACCTGTAAACTATTTCGCCTATTTTTGTTAATGGCGAATTTTCGTCAAGTAAATCAAGATCAACTAGGTCTTCAAGAGTCAAATCATCCACGTTCAAAGCTAAAGGTTTTCTTTTTATCTTGCTGTATAAATAACCTGGAGGCCAACTTGATGCCCAAACTACATCAACTTTACCCGAAAAGGCAAAGCAAATATTGAAGAAATTGCGAAAGACCCAATTAATAATAAACGTTTGAAGAACCCTATCGATTTAATCGGAGGCATGAATGTTCGGATTACTTTGATTTTTCCCATCCACTCTACTTTTATGGGTTTCCACCTATATTCTCGGGGTATGTTGCCATGGGGATAATGTGGAACAGCAGCTATCACGGTGACTTGGCATCCATTTAATGTTAGACCTTTTGCAACATTGTACGCTCTCGTTGCTGCACCACCAAGGTCTGGTGGAAAATACTGCGCAAGAATAAGTACATTCAAAACTCAGAACTAACCTTGCCGTTTGCTGTTACTGGAACTATGAAAGGCACTTTTGACATTTCGCTTCGGTTTTGTAAATTAGCTTGCACGCTTTCTGAGACAGCTATTTTTTGGCTTAATCTGGTAAAGTTTTGGCGCTGAATTGATTATTTCGATGGCTTTATTCATGTCGAAATCGATTGCTTGTCCATACCATTCTATTGATTTGAAACGGGGTTTGTTTTCTTCTTTCATCAATTTCATATGCTTGCTCTCTTGTCAATTTGCCTTCGCGTATCTGGTGGCTTCTAAAAATATCAAACTCTGTAAATCCTGCCATAGTCATGTAAATGTAATTATAGAATGCATGCTGTGCCATCATCTGTGCGCCAAGTCGCTATTGTATCGGTCTCTTTTTCCCAATTGAACTTCTCAGTTATATGTATTTACAATGTGTATTTTCGTCCCAATCTAAGTAATGGAACAAGATACAGGTAATCATCAGTCAAAACGTAAGATGAATAGTAAGCGAATAATGTGTCAATTATTGACTTGTTTATGTACGCAGGATTTTTCATGAATTGTTTTAGGTAATAGTACATTATTTTTAGTTTGTTTGCTGTTGAGATTCCAGTCATTCTTTTCAATGCATTCTTATTGCCTTGGGTTGTGACGTTGCAAAAACCATACTTGAACAGTCCAGTTCCTTCTTCGCCTTCGTAGCCACCACAGAAAATGAATAGTTTGATTCCTGTTTGTTTCGAACTTTGTGGAAGTAATAGTAGAATTGTTTGTCTCCTGCCATAAGTATAGGAACCATGCCTAAATCAGGTCTTTTCAGCCAAGCCTTAAGGTTCTTGCGAATGTTTGCTCTTTTTGTTCGGATATCAGCTGAAATAACTATGTGTTCAATACCTAGCTTGCCAACAACCCTTGCCTGATTTCTTCGTGCAAGATCGTTAACCATTCCCCAGTCATAAGTGAAAGTTATGGGATGCAATCCCAAATGTATTTTTTATGTAATCCAATCCATATGCGCTGTCTCTTCCGCCACTAAAACCTATAAGAACATCTGGTTCACCCAGAATTACTTCGATATTTTGAAACAAACTCTTCAAGCGCTTTTTCGCCCTTTAAGATAATTGCCTCTGTGTCTCATAATCTCTGCAGTAGCTACAAACGCCTTCTTCGTCAAAACTTATGTATGGCATCGTTTCAGGCAAGAGACATCGAGTGCATCTTTTTAGCGCTATTTTCGTTTGAATAGAGTGCTTCCCAGTTTGCATCATGGATTGTTTAATATCTTCTCGTTAAAAGATATTTGCTTGGATCAGATACTGATTTCGACTTGTTGATCGTAGAGTTCAAAGATTTTGCTTTCTGATTCCATCTGACAACTTCAAACTCTTGTATCGGTTGCTTTGCTCTTCAATGAGAACATGTGTTTTTTTGATAAATCAAGATCAATTAGATAGCCTTGACCTGCTTTAACTTGAGTTATGGATCTGCCTTCAAATATATTCTTAAGGAACTTATTACTGATTATTTGTTGAAGAATATATTTTTCGGAAGCAAAAACCAAGATTTTGCCACTTTTGACTAAAGCCAAAGTAGAGTGAGCCAGTATTTGTTGCAAGCAAAAGAGTATTTGTATCGTCAAATTGGACTGCCACCGATGCTGAACCTTCAATTTGCTCAAAAACAGCTTCTTACAGATTGCTCCATTGATTTGCCTTTGGCTCTATACATTTGCAATAGACTTAGGAAAACTTCAGTATCTACATCATATTTTTTTTGATAGCTGGAAATGATTTCCACAATTCATCATCGTTAACAATTATTCCATTATGAATTCCAACTGCTCCATCTTTAACCACAGGTTGATTGTTTGTGTTGATTTCGCTTTGCTCCATTAGTTTGTAAGCGTGAGTGACCAAGAATTAAAATTGGAGATTTAAGATGACCGCCATCGTATCCTTCATTCTTTATCTCATTGTAATAGGTTCTTGTATTTGGAGGTTTTTACAAGGTTTGAAGAAGTAATAGGCTCTTTGAGAACATATATTGATTCGTTTGAATCTTATTGCTATACCTGAGGCTTCTTTTCCTCGGGACTCTGAAAGCTTAAACATGCGATTTACGATTCGCCTAAGCTCTTTTGGCGATAACTGCAGGTTCTCGCCGATTAATAAGCCAAAAATTCCGCACATTAAGTGGTTATAGCTCAATCTAAGTCTATGTTTGCGTTTATTAGTTCTTGTAAGAGGCTTTGATGTTATCTTGGTTTTCTTTAAACCAAGCGTAAACGTGCTTTAAGCCTTCTTTGAAATCCATATTTGGCGAATAACCAAGAACTTTCTTGGCTTTTTCAATTGAAGCTAAAAGCCTGTTTTTCTTGTCCCAATCTCTTCTTTCTTTGAAAACTATTCCAGCTTCATTTCCAGTCATTTCATTAATCCATTTTGCGAGATCACCTATTCTAATTTCTCGTCCAGTTGCAAGGTTAAATGCCTCTCCAACTGCTTCTTTGTAGTAAGCCATTGCCAATAAACCGCTTATGATATCGCCAACGTAGGTGAAGTCTCTTGTTTCATCGCCAGTGCCGGTGATTGGGAGAGGTTGCTTGTTTATTGACCAGTAGAAAAAGTTAGGTATAACGTTTCGATATTTTCCTGGAACTTCTCCTGGACCATATGAATTGAAGAACCGCGCATTAACAATTGGAAGATGATACAGATTATAATAATAATTAGTGTATAGCTCGCCTAGCATCTTTGTTACTTGGTATGGCGTATAAAGTTTCATTGATACATCATGTTCTTCAAAGGGCATTTTTGAGTCCGCACCATATATTCCGCAGCCTGAAGATGCATAAATGAAACGTTCAACGCCAACTAATTGAGCATGCTCCAAAACCTTTAACGTGCCCATTCCATTCACCATTAAGTCGGTTTCAGGATTATCCACTGAATTTTGGTTGGCAAAATGAGCAGCAAGATGATAAACTATTTGAGGTTTCTCTTTAAACGCCCACTTTAACTTTTCATCATCAAGAATGCTGCCTTTTATAAAAGCAACTTTTGGGTTTGTGGGTATATTCCATTCGTAAGACGAAGAAAGATCATCTATGATTATGATTTTCTTTGTTTCCAACTCGCTTAGCGTTTTTACTAAGTTAGAACCTATAGCTCCAGCTCCACCAGTTACCAGCACAGTTTTCTCATTGAATGCTTCAAGCACTTTTTTATTCATTCCAAGCTCGCCTCTATCAAGCACTTTGTTTACCATATAGTTTCTTGAACCATTCAACGGTTCTTCGCATGCCTTCTTCTGGAGCAATGGTTAACTTAAAATCCAAATCTTTTTTCGCCTTTGACGCATCAGGAGTTTTGATTTTAGTTGTGAAGGGTTCAGCCTTCTTTGTAGGAAACTTTGGAGTCATCTTTGTTTAAGTTTTTCAGTATCAAATCGAAACATATTTTATGTCGTATTGGGTGTCTCCGCCAAAATTGTAAATTTCTCCAGGCTTAAAATTATCAATTATGTTAGCGAATGCTCTGCAGAGATCCTCAACATATTCAAGTGTACGTTTGTGACCCAAGTAAACAGTGTAAGGCTCATCCTCATGGCTTTGTAGATGAATTTAGGTATCCATCCACGATAAGGCGTATAATGTTCACCGACACCATAAACATTGAACAATCGCACCCTAACCGTTTCAGTCCCAAACATAGCTGCAGAATTTAAGATCTGCATTTCATTAACCCACTTTGAAATAGCATAATCATTCATCTGCTTAATTGGAATCGTTATCCATCACATCTTCACGCATGACACCATCGTAGTCACCGTAAACTTCAGCGCTTCCAAAGAAAATCATTCGAAACTTCTTTCTTCTCCTGCACTCTGCAGAATGTTTTTTGTGCCTACAGCATTTGTTGCCCAAAGGTTTTCGTAGTAATCCTCGCCATTCCATCTGCCATACTCTGCCGCTGCATGATAAACGTAATCAAAGTTGTGTTCTGCAAACAATCGCTCCACTTGGCTGAATTTGCTTACGTCGCAACGAACATAATTTGGCTGCCAGGAATGCATTAGATCGCAAGCCCAAGTTTCATATCCACGGTTCTTTAATTCTCGAACTAGATTTGAGCCTATAAAGCCCAAACCGCCTGTAACTAAAACTTTTTTACCCATTTTTCTAACCTCGTTATCTATTATTATTCATTTTCTTTGATAGCCTTGTTATAGCATATAATGTTATGGCTGTTGATACCATGAAGCATCCTAAAAGCAAGAAACCAATAGATGCTAAAGCAACGTTAGTGACTATACTTCCTGAATTAGCATATATTTCCATCATCCAGACTCCAAACAATGTGCCTAAAGCAATAGACGCTATGCCTGGTATTCCAAGAAAGGTTAATGGTCTGTCTTCAACGACAAGTTTGACTAATGACATCAGAAGGCCTATGCCTTGTGTGGCTGCATTTTCAGTTGATGTTTTTACTCCAACGCTGTGACTATATTTACATGAGATAGGAACTTCAAAAATTTTAAAACCACTTTTTTGAGCAGCACGCAACAGTTCTATAA
>CAVVRN010000017.1:0-549488 GCA_963750605.1 Candidatus Bathyarchaeota archaeon | reverse complement strand
GTTGTCTCTAAATTTAACATATTCTTGTGCGGCGATCTTGTTACATTTTCTAAGTTCTTCAACCACCATCTTTGAAAGTTCTGCTGCCGTAATTTCTGGGATTTTGAGAACTTTGTCTGTATTGCGTATTGATTGTTCAGCAACTTTTTTGGATACGCTTACGGCTTCTTCGACTGTTGCACCAGCTTTCTTTATTCCTGCCACAATTTTGGATTCATCGAATTCCTCAAATTTTCCGTCTCTTTTCTTGATCTTAACCAAGGAAAAATGGCCTCTTATTCTGAGTTAACAGAGATGAATCTTATAATATATAAGGGCGCATGTACGACTAAAGAGTCCACAGCATAAGCAACACTTCAAAACACAACTTCTTGCTTTAGCTGTTCAACCAGACTACGTTAATTACATGATGGCACACAACGTGACATCTACGACGATATTCAAATCCCATCCCTGCACCAATGTCTGTGCAAATAGAGATTCAACTCTGACTTAGGCAACATATCATGCAACGCACTTCTGACAGTCATTTAGAGAATTCGAGGATTTGGCTATATCCAGTATTACCGGGTTATAGCGATCTTATCCATTCGACTTGCAAAGACACAGTTATTCTTTTTCGAACAAGGCTGCTTCGTATTTCGTTGTTTTATTCTCGTGTTGTCTTTTCCTTTGCTTGCATTTTCCCATAGTTAATGAAACATAACGTTTGGTTATTAAATTAGGAGACGTTTTCCCACTCCAATACCTTGATAATCTGGCAAAACGACAATCTCGTTACCCGGTAATAACGTGTTTATAGAGCAAGCTGGTTAAGACACGAAAAAACAAGACAATGATTGTCATTGCAATTGCTGAGGCTCCGAAAGCATTAAGGAGAAAAACAAATTTGAAACTGACCTTTTATTGTTTGCTAACAGAGCCTTTTCAGCCTCTTTCTTAAGCTTATTTAGCTAATAACAAAAAAAGAGAATTGGTTTTTGTAATTGCGTTTTTTACGGTCGATTTCTAAGTATCCTGATTATTGCTAAGCCTACTATAGCTATGGCTATAATAATGGCAATTACCCCGACAACAATGTATTTCATTAGATCCGTCGTTTAGTTAAGCCTTGAGAAGTTGTTGTTGACGGTCCGGGTGTTGCTGTCGTCGAGACTACAGCTGCATAAGTAGCTGCGGAGGAACTGCCATACGAGTCATCGCCTGAGAAAGTCGCTGTTATTGCATATTGACCTGGAACCATAGGCGTAGTCCATGTAAAGCCAAAAGCCCCTTGTGCGTTGCTTGTTGTGTCACCAATGTGTATAGTATTGCCATTTGGATCAACAGCATCTAAAGACACTGAAACACCTGTCACGGTTGCATTACCGTATATTCCATTAATCGGTGCTTGCATGTACAGATAGTTCATGTATGTAGCCATTGAATCGTCAGAAACGCAAGGGACGTTGAGTGGGAAATCAGTTCTTGCTGTAGGGTTTGTAGTGCTGCCAAGGTCTCCTGGTGACTTATCCATCACTGTACCAGAAATAATTACGTTCTGCTCCAGTTATTTGTGTTTGTGGCGCGGAAACTGTTGTGATGCTTGGTCCTTTGCCGAATACGTACATATACCCGTCATACTCATTTCCGGCTGTAAGGTAGCCGTCTGCGACTGCTCCTGGAGACATTTCACCTGTAACATTCCATATGCCTGCACCTGTAGTAGCGTTCATGCAGTAAAGCGACCATCCTCTGGTAACAGGTTCGCTAACCGTGTGCTCTGTATTGGATGCGTAAACTTTTCCATCGGCAATGATTATAGCGGCATTATAGAAAGGATAATCGTTCTGGTAGGGCGTTTCATAAGGATAAGCAGCGGGAGCTTGGAAGCGCCACGCTACAGTTCCATCAGTCCAGTTATAAGCAACAACCCCGTCGTATTGTGCATAAATAATCGTACCGCCGTATGAATTTACACCATAGACTCCAAAGACACCCCAAGGATAGCTACTCAACTGACTTGTCCATGCTAACTGGCCTGTCTTAAGATCCCAGCAATACCAATGTCCATCGTTGAAGTGGGCTGCATACCTGCCATGATCAGCAACTTGTGTGCTTCCGCTAAAAAAGCCACCATACGAAGTCGGGGTTACCATATTCCACAAAATCTGCCCTGTAGTCAAGCTGACTGCCGTTATGTTTTGGTTATATATTACTCCCGAATTAACTGCTGCGGTTGCTTCCCAATCTGCGGGAACTCCTGATGCAGGAACTGATCGTATACCTGTCGAGATAACAGTAATGATTGATTCGTAATCAGACACACCTAGACTGCTAAAGGGATAAGATACATTTGACATAACATTCATTCTGATATTCGAAGTCCCGATTGCCGCATATCCGGTTATGTTCCATTGAATCAAACGGTAATTTCCTGTGCTGATTGTCTGCACAGAAAGGAATTGGTCAGGAGCGTACATGGTGCCTGTTGTTATTGGCGAGATATAGATATGTTCATTTGAACTGCTCCGGTCCACGGATCATACTTTATCAGTCTACTACTGCCAACGTACAAAAGATTCGCGCTTAAACCTAGCATGTTTGCTGTCTGTCCGGTACCATTGCCACCGTGCTTCCAACATAGCTAATCATAGTAGGTACTTGCGTAATGCCTGTTTGATCCCAGTAAACTTGCCCGGTTCTTAGATCAAAACACTCCCACACGGTCTGCGATACTCCATTTATCACTTTTGTAATAGTCTGATAGCACCTTCCGTCATAGATTATACTGGGGGTGCTGCCAGTAGCGGTTAAAGAGCTGTCCCCAAGATACCTCCGATAAGGCCTGAAATAGTCGTCTGTCGTCTCCATAATATGTGTGCACTGTTTGGTGCTTGAACGTAGGGGATATAGCCGTAGTTACTCATGTACATGTTTGTGTTCGCTGGCCAGTCTGTTCCTCCGCCTAAGATGCCAGTGGCTGGGTAGCCTCCTGCAATAGTCCACCATTCTCTGTTGTCTGGTGATATTGGTCTTGTCCAGTAGTCAGTCGGAAGTGAGGATGAGGGCCATGAAGCCACTTGGTCAGTTTGTACTGTAAAATTATATACTCCGGTAGAGCTTGGTGCATAGTAGCTTGAATTGGGGAATTGTGCAATTCTATCAATTCCAAGAGTACCCGAATATTGACCACCTTTGATTGTGTAGTTGCCTGCTGGGAAATAGCCTCCTAGGAAATTAAACTGTACTTGCCAAGTACCAGTTTGGTCGACGACGTAGTTAAAATATGCCGATGTATCACCTTGGAAGGAGCTTATTGGACCAACAGTGTCCTTGGTTCCGTCTGGCTTGGTGACAAAAACCACTTGAAACGCATTAGAGAAGTAATGAGTTACATGAGTTGCTGGTTCCAACCAAAGGTTGACTAGAAGAGGCTGATTTAGGCCTATTGGGTTAGGTCTAAAGCTGATATAGGGAATTGTTTGAAATGTCGCATCAGGTGTGATGCCGGAAGGTAAAGGCTCTGAAGCCCCGGATTGTAAGTTTGTAAAATTAAGACCTGTAGATTGAGTATACTGACCTTGTGCTACCATTATCATTGGCATTATTGTCAATAGAATTATAACGATTGTAGCAGCGCTTTTTGATTTATTTATAAAATGTGGCATTTTTATTTTTCTCCTTTTATTTTATATCTCTATTTACCTCTTTGTACCCTAAAATCAAATAAGCCTTAGTCGGCAGGCTTTAGACTGACATACCAAAAATTTATCTACACTTCAAACAATATGCAAAGAACGTGACCTAAAGGTGCCAACATCTGAGGTCAATAACGAAGCTGTTAAAGTGCTATTGGATTTAGGATTAAGTGTAACCCAAGCCAGAGTTTACCTGTCACTTTGTCATTTAGGAATCGCTACAGTACAAACAATCTCAAAAGAATCCAAAATAGCTCGCCAAGATATTTACAGAGTCTTAGCCCGGGACTTGAAGATATAGGCTTTGTTAAAAAAGCATTAACAACTCCCATCATGTTTGAACCTATTCCTATTGAAGACGCCTTTGACATTATGATGCAGGCAAGGGCCAAGAAAAGCCGTGAACTAAATACCAAAACGCAAGAACTAATTCAGAAATTAAAGATAAACGACAAAATTGCTGTTGAAGAGCCGCAATTCTTTTTGATTTCCAAAGGAATTCGTTCAGAATGGGAAAGACGCTATTAAGACTGCTCAAATCAGCATAGACTGTGTCACTTCATATCAAAGATTTCTTCAGCTATCATATCTTAGCCAATGAAGATTTTATTCAAGCCAAAAATAGAGGGGTAAAATTTCGATATATTTTTTACACATCCACTCTGAAACCATCGTCGAAAGGTCCAGATGATTTTAATAAAACGTCTTACTTCAATGTCAGATACATATCTGACCCAAACTTGAAAGCTCTAATAGCAATTTATGACAACCAAAAAGTGCACATAGTAACCTCCACAGACGGAAATTTTCGAAACTCCTCAATGTTGTGGTCAAAAAACATTCCTTTTGTTTCGATAATTAAGAACTATTTTGAACTATTATGGATTCAAGCAATCGAGAGACCCTTTGATAATGCCAAGGGAAAAGGCATTCCCAATCTCTCGACATAATTCTTTTTTTTAAAGCTTTTTAGTAAAGTTTTTTGCCTGTCAGTCGAAGACCTTCCCACCAAAGCTTATTAGCTTTTACAAATAGACAAGCAATTTGCTAAATATAATTTTAGGAGAAAGAAAAATCATGAAAAATCAGACACCATTATCTATAATTATTATAATTCTGATGATCTCTTCTCTTACATCAATAGCACTGCCAGCCAACGCTCAAACAGCTGTGCCTGCAGGTGTGGCGCCAACAAATTTACAAACTGGAGCAGCCCAACCGTTACCAGTCGGTGTCACCCCTGATCAAACATTTAACACTTTAGCCCGCATAAATATTGCTCCAAACCCCATAGGAGTTAACCAGTCCTTACTAGTCAATTTATGGACAGAACCCCCAGTTCACTCAAGCCGACTATACAACAACTATATGCTTACAATCACTAAACCAGATGGAAGCAAAGACACTATCGGACCAATAAGCTCCTATTATGCTGATACCACCGCATTTCTAAGTTATACGCCAACGCAAGTCGGCAATTACTCGTTCGTTTTTAACTTTCCTGGAGCCTATTTCCCAGCTGGAAACTACACATCACAAGCTTCATTTGATATAGGCACAGTATACAGTTTCACCCAATCAAGCTACTACAAGCCCGCCTCCAGCCCCATTGATACGCTTGTCGTACAACAAGACCCAGTCGCTTCTTGGCCAGCCTCTCCTCTTCCAACAGACTACTGGTCATTTCCAGTCTCTCCAGAAAATAGAGAGTGGTGGTCCATAATGGGAAGTTATCCTGCGACTGGCGTTTGTGCAGAACCGAACAGCATTGGCGGAGTCGTTAGACCAGCTAACCCTTGGCCAGCTGATACAAACACATACGTGAGCAACTATGGATACGTGCCATATGTTCAAGGACCGACTAGCGCGCACATAGCATGGATGCAACAAGGCGCCATCGGAGGCTTAGCAGGAGGAACAGCAGGACAAATAACAATCGATGCAGGGCAATCAGGAGTAAGTTCAGTTCGAGTCAACGCCGGAAGTCCAAGCATAATCTACCAAGGAAGAGCTTACCAAACCTATTCAAAGCCAGGTGTCAGACAACCACACAAACCTACTGGAAATGCTATAACATACAAACTGGTCAATTATACTGGGAAAGACGCCTAGCACCAGGTGAAGCTGCACCAACGGTCGTTTCATATGTGTACACACCACCAGTAGTGGCGGCTGGAGGCATTGGCGTTCCAGGTTCACAAGCGCGTGATACAGTCCAACTAGCAGCAAGCCTCATGTCAATTGGTTCAAGACTGATAAAGTATGACCCATGGACAGGAGCAGTAATGGTTTCCAGGTATAACGGGTCAAGCAATAAACTATACCGGTATGTCGGGTACATTCTATAAAGACCCCTATGTCTTGAGCGTGCAGACAATCGGCTCAGGATCATCAGTACAGTACCGCTTGATCAACTGGACTACAGCGCCCTTTACAGACAACTTTTCATCCAGAATATTGAGCAATATTACTTTTCCATTTAGCAGTATAGGCACTTGCGACTTCGAAGCTGGTATAGGAGTTCAAGTAGCGGCAATAACTAACACCGCAGCAGGAGAAGCATACGGCGAACGACTTATGGCTGCAAGCTTGACAACAGGACAATTGCTATGGAACGTTACAACCGATCTTTCCGATAATACTTTAGGTGTTTACAATCCAAGCACAGCAGTTGCAGATCACGGGAAATTCGCAATGCGCTTAAACGACGGACACTTTCATTGCTGGGACCTGAATACAGGAAAAGAACTTTGGGTTAGTCAACTTTCAAGTTATCCTTGGGGAATCTTTGGGGTATACGGAGTAGATTCAGCTTATGGTCTTCTTTACTATCCTCAGTATGATGGTGTAGCTGCTTATAACTGGACCAATGGACAAGTAGCGTGGCTATACCAGTACAAAGCACAATATCCATATGAAACTTCATACAACGATTCATATCCTTTCTATGACGCATCTGTCCGAATAGCCGATGGAGTTCTCTATACTGACAACACTGAACATACGCCCACGGAACCTCTGACAAGAGGCTGGTCTCTACACGCCATCAATGCTACCACTGGCGAAGGAATTTGGAACATAACAGGGTCCATGACTCCAGGAGCTATCGCTAACGGTTATCTAACAGCCTCTAACGGTTATGACGGGTATATGTACGTACTTGGCAAAGGACAGAGCGCCACCACTGTATCAGCGCCACAAACTCAAGTCACAGTAGGAACAAACGCAATCATTTCAGGCACCATCTTAGATCAATCACCGGCCAACCGGGAACACCGTGCATTTCAGACGATTCAATGGCAACATACATGGAATATCTGCACATGCAAGAACCAATCAATGGCATCACAGGCAACGTGACAGTTACAGGAGTACCAGTTTCAATTGACGCTTTTGACCCGAACGGAAATAACGTCCACGTTGCAACGGTATCAAGTGATGCCAGTGGAACGTTCTCGTACACTTGGGCGCCGACAATTCCAGGGGACTACAAAATTACCGCAACCTTTGCAGGCAGTAACTCTTACGGAAGCTCATCAGCAGTAACGCACGCAAACGTCGTTAACGCTGTATCAGCCACAACACCACCAATACAGCAAGCAACCCAAGACTACACTATGACAATCATCGGCTCAACAATCGCAATCGCAATTGTGGTAGTCATCGCAGTTGCAATAGCGACAGTGCTTATACTTCGAAAAAGATAAAACGTTTAGAAATAATCTAAACCCCTCTCCTCTTTTTTTGTCATCATATCTTTACAAGATTACAAGCGAAATTTAACATTAATTTTCTAGACAAGAAACCAGATAGATAGGCTTTCTTGTAGGATTAAATTCTTAAGCAAGGAAAAAGAGAGCGCAAAAGAGCCAAAAATTCTAATGTCAATATCGACAACGGAGTCCTAGACCGAACTAGACTACCATTAATGCTCTGTGTGGCAAAATACTTAGTCCATTATGTATTCAAACAGTCCACGCTTTAAAGAGTACACATGAACATTCGTCGCAATGACAGGCGCTCATATTGAAGGTTGTTTGTACTGATTAACAAAAGAGGCTCAAGAGTCACAAAAGCCGTTTGGAGGCTTAGTGAAAATATTATTTCAAAGCTGGGTTTTGCCAGAAAAATTAGCTGTCGAACTTTTCGCTTTCAATGAAGTAGCTACCGTTCCAGCGAAACACTTTACCGCTTCCACAATCTCAGGTCACGCCTTGATGAAAGAACTTTCTCGGTTTTTGATGCAACAATAGATTTCGTAATAATGCGTAACCTATCCATCCAACTACTTAGTTTGCTCCAATCTAAAGGAATATCTTTGCCTCATGGATGGAAAGAGTTTGATAGTGATTGGCTATCAGAAAAGTGGCGCTCACATTGTAACTTCTTCGACTACCTTTAAACATTCAATATGCCAGTCATAACTCTACTAACCAGCTTTTGTTTATCCAAAGATAATTTGCTTTTTGACACAAATTTCAAAAAAAACAAAAAAAGGAAAATATTGTTTATTTATTTTTTCTTAAGTAACACTAAACCGACGATTGCGATTGCAATTATTATGGCAATTACGCCAGCGACAACGTACATTGCAAGAGAGTCAGTTGTTGTTTGTCCTAAGTTTATTGTGCTTGTTACTGGAGCTATTGTTGTTTGTGCGTCTACAACTATTGTGTGTGTTTCTGCCCAAGAACTGCCATATGAATTGCTACCGATGAAAGTTGCCGTTATTTGGTAGTTGCCTGCCATTGTTGGTGCCCATGTGTATGAGAATGTTCCACTCATGTCACTCGTTGTATCTCCAATATGTATTGGGTTTCCATTCGGGTCTATTGCGTCTATTGATACAGGTACTCCTGTGACATTACTTGGAATTTGTGACTGTAAGTGTAGATAGCTCATCCATGCACCCATTGATGCCTCTGAAATACATGGTGTATTTGGTTGTGCTGCTGACAAGTCCATAACAGTTCCTGAAATTACTGCTTTTGTTCCTGTGGTTATTTGTGTTTGTGGCGCTGAAACTGTAGTTGCGCTTTGTCCTTTACCGAAGACGTACATAGAACCATCATAGCTGTTTGCTGCTGTTGTGTATCCATCAGACATTGCACCGACTGTCATAGAATTGTCGACTTTCCATATCAAGTCACCTGTGGTTGCATTAACGCAGTAAGTACCCCATCCTCTTGCATATGGTGCTGTTGGTGTGTGTTCGTTGTTTTCAATGTAAATTTTTCCGTCTGCGACTATCGGACTGCCTAGTAAATGGATAAACACTTTGGTTTCCATATGTATATGGTTCCTCAAATGGTGGTGCGGTTGGTCCTGTGAAATGCCAAACTATTGCGCCAGTCGTTTCATTAAAGGCAATTATTCCAGTATATCCACAAGCATAGAACATTCCATAAGCTGAGGCTTGTACATATCCCCAGAACTCACCCCATGGATACCCTGCTCCTTCTGTCGTATTCGTTGACCATAATAGCTTGCCTGTGTGCTCATCGAACCCTTGAACTATTCCTTGCTCCATAACACAGAAGTAAATTCCGTCATTACCAACTGAAGTTCCTGAGTTAAATGGAGTTACAGTCAATGGGTCAGTCCATAGAACTTTTCCAGTTGTTAAGTCGAGACCTTGCAGTATTCCGCCGTTTACATCACCGTTTGTGAATCGCCCTTGCATAATAGAAATACCTGCATCTAAGTCAGCCTGGTAGACTGTATAATATTGCTGGTCCATTAAAGTCGCGTTCGTCGTGTCAAGATTTACAGGTGACAAAGGATAAGCTGTTGTTATGAAACTTAAAGTTAGTAGATTTACGTCGAATGTACTTGAAATGTTACTTACGATTCTTGAAGCAAAGTTTCCAGTGCCCGAAGTTGTCCAATTAATTATCCTAAAGTTAGGGTTAGTTGCATTTCCAAGATTTTGTGAACTCAAGACCCATCCATTGTGGTATAGTCCTGACATACAAGTTATGTTAGAAGTTATTGCTCCTGTCATTGGATTGATGATGTATAGTTGACTTCCTATAAGTGTACTAAGTTGTGAACTAGGTACGTCTGTTTAGTATGCACCTGGAACTGATTGTGTTGTTGGTAATGGATAGTTTATGAATGTTGGTGTAAGACCATTGTATGGTGCCGCTGTCGGAATCTCATAGTACATTTGGCCTGTCTGTAAGTCATAACATACTGCACAACTGAGGTATGAACCATTATACCATTGTACTGTTTGAGTTGCGTAAGCTCTTCCTTCAAAGATGACGCTTGGTGTTACAGGCCTTGCTGTATTAGCATAATTTCCTGCTTCTCCACCAATTATTCCTGCGGGAAATGCTTGATTTTGTATCCATAAGATATGTGCACTGTTTGAAGCTGTTGTATAAGGACCTAACCATCTTGCTGCACCGTTCATTGATGCACCCATGCTTATATCAATCCAAGGATAGTTTCCGCTAATTGCAGACCATTCTCTGTTATTGACGTTAACTGGCCTTGTCCAATACCCTGTTGGAAGCGGTGAATACCACGACATTATCGGGGCTTGCTGAACGGTTAAGTTTTGCCATCCTGTTGAAGCTGGTTCATAATACTCGGAAGGATAGTTGTTTCCTGTTTTTGATGCATTGTTGATGACGCCGTTAATGTATATTCCTGCTGGATAGTATTGTCCTGGGAAGTCAAATTTCAGTTGCCATGTGCCAACTTGGTCAACTATGTATTGGAACCACGCTGTGCCATCTGCTACATATGAGTGCATTGGCCCTACCGTATCTTTAGTTCCGTCTGGTTTTATGATTGATACAGTATATCCTGCACAATATCTGTTTGCATCACAAGGTGATGTAAGCCACATATTTACTAGTAACATTTGGTTTACCCCTATTGGATTTGGTGAAAAGCTTAGGTATGCTTTTGGAACGATTGTGGTATATGGTGTTACTCCTGTCGGAATTGTTGTACTCCATTGTGTATTGTCAGGTGTAATAGAAGTACCTCCCTGACCTGGGACTACTTGTGCTTTAATTGGAAGCGTTGCGTAGACTGAAGAGACCATCAAAAGTATCAAAACGATTGCAATTGTTGTTGATATATTTTTAAAATTATTGTTTTTCATTTTTTCTCTTCCTTAATTTTTTATAGAAGCAAATTATTGTTATGAATCTTTTTTGCTTATAAAATTTGGCTAAGTTTCACAAAAAACAAGAAATTATTTGAAATATAATAAGTTTCAGAAATGATGTATTATTTTTTTGAATATTGCATAGAAACGGTAATTCGTTTACGACTCAGACTACATCTCAATTCAGCATTTAGCCTTGAATTGTTTCTTCCTTTGCTTGCGTGACCTAAGCGTTTGATTTTCCAGTTCGATAGATTTCAATGGATAAATTGGGGATTACTCGTTAGAATATAGAAGGGCAGTTTTGTTTGCGAAGAGTAAAATTCCGCAACAAAGTTCAGTAGACGTTTTCCCACACCGACTCCTTGATAGTCTGGCAGCACGATTAAACGGCTTACTCGATAATACTTGACTTTTATATGAATGTGGACGACCGCGTTTAGCTTTGTCCTCTAATTCTCTTAAAGCGACCGAGAACTTCAGGCAAAACTGCCGTTTCATTAAGCAATGAATTAGCTTTGAGCATGATGTTTAAGGCGCCAAGCTTAGCCAACTCATTTGATGCCGTGAGAAACCGCATGCTCGCCTGACGGTAAATCTGCTCATAACGATTAACGACCTTTAACAAAACTTCATTTGGTTCAATGCCGCCCTGCAGGATTGGCTGCCAAGTTGCTCGAGACTCAAAATCATGTAAATAGTACGCTTAGAACATGCATTTTTTACGCTTAATTCCTTCACAATTTCCGCTTGAGAAAAACCTAATCCTTCGAGCTTTAATAATTCTAAGCGTCTATTGACCGTTTCCAGCTTTGTCTGTCCCCCCTAAATTGCAACTTTTCTTCACATTATTCCAAGCAAGGAATTTGGATTTCAAGACAACGCAAACGGCCAACTTTAGAGAGTAAGCTGCTAAGACAACACAAAACAAGCCAAAAACGCAAACACTCAGTTAAGACAGAAAATTCCTTCTGCTCTAAATATTGTGGCAATGTACCGCAAAAAACTGTTGAATGGCGAAGTCGCAATCGAGGACTTGATAATTACCAAGCACATGTCAAGAAACCCCCGGCAATACAGACAACATGTCAGCCAGGTCATTGCAGCAGAACGGCTCACTAGGCAAGGTCAGGAAGTGCATGCGGGGAACAGTGTAAAGTTTCTTTTCACGCATTCTGAAGACAAGCGATTTGATCGACGAGTTAGAGCCGCTGAGCTGATTGAGAAGGGGGTCGAGCCTAACGTCAAAAAATACCTGATGTTGCTCTATTCAGCCGCTGCCAATATGCTTAGCTTCGACGGTTACACCGACAAATTAATTTATGACTCAATAAGGGAACAAAGACAAAAGAGTTTACCAAAGTACTGAAGTATTTCGAGTTTGTTATTAAAATGGGGGCGCATTAAATTTAGTCAAGCTTCTGGAAGTATCTTTCTAGACGTAAGTGCTTTATACTTTTTGAAAAGTTTTTATTAGGTTGTTTACTTCGAAACCTTTTGACTTTGCGTATTCTATTAATTGTGAATATAACTTGTCATCCATTTGTGGGGTTCTGCTTAGTATCCAAAGATACTTGCGGTCTGGTGTACCTACCACAGAGTAATCATAATCATTCCCTAATTTTATAATCCAATAATTACCATAGAATGGCCAGAAGAACGTTACTTTGAGTTTTGCGTTAGAGTTCTTATCAACTACTTTTGCTTTGCCTTTTGCCAGTTTTATCTTGCCATTTTTTGTACATTGGTTGAGCACAGATATGTTGCCATCCTTTGATAATGTGTATGTAGCGGTGGTTTCATTACAGCCTTCTTGGAATTTGGCTGGAAGATGTGCTATTTCATACCATTTTCCTAAATATTTTTCCAGTTCTACATGCGGTACAACTTCAAGTGACAAGCATATCACACATACCTCGGAATACTGGCGTCAATTTATGGCTTTCGTGGTAGAGTTAGGGTTAAGCAGAACCCACTATTATTTTTAATGCATATTCTTTGAAAGTCTGCTTTCAAACGAAACTATGGTTGATTTATCTAAAGTATGCGATGCTTGCGGAGAAAGGATTAGAGGAGCTTTTTTATTATTGCCCTAAATGCCAAATCTACTTCTGCCACCTGTGAGCAAAAACTTTGATAGATATTCAACGTAAATATCCGATAGATTGCCTTATTTGCGGTGGAGAATTTTCATAAAGATAAGTCTTAAATCTGCGTAGCCTTGACATAGAACTAGGTTGAAAAAATGCCAATTGATAATGTTGAATGGGATTCTGGAAAAGTGTATCCTGTTGAAGACAGAATAATGTCCTTCCTGAACAAAAAAGACAATGTAAATCGTGCTTTTAATCTTGTAAGCATAATGGAAGGTCTAGGGTATTTAGTCACAAAAGAACCAATCAGTTATGAGCTTGCCATACAAGTTAGGAAAGCTTTAGATGAACTAGTGGAAGCGAAGAAAATAGAGAGAAAGAAAATTAAGGAAACAATAGGTGAAGAACCCTATTACAAAACGGTTCAGTCAAGCCCTAAAATAGGTTGAAAGCAATGCCTAAATGCCCAAATTGTACTGCCCACATGAAAGAACCCGATAGAGAATGGAATTTTGGGCGATTCCGAGTTAAAATGTATAAGTGCACTACATGTGGAAATCAATTTAGAGAATTTTTCAAAGAAAATACGTTACAGTTTGTCTTAAGCGCACACAACGGTGGTTTAGGAAAAACTAAAGTAAACAAAGAAACCCTGGACAGACATAAAAGCTATCAAAAAACCTAATGGTGAAAAGACTTAAGCGTTAGAATATCAGTTGTTTAATTTAGATATTTTGGCGAGAGGAAGTGTTAGGTTTTATGGGTTATTCAAAGAGACAAGGTGGTAGTTATGAGGGAAGACGTGGTCATGGGAAAGGTGTTAAACGTTACCCTGTTGCAGTGGGCGAAGAATTAGAGGTGGATATTTCAGAATGCAGTCCAAAAGGGGAAGGCATAGCAAAAGTTGAAGGTTTAGTAATACACATTCCAAACGCAAAGCTTGGGGAACACGTGAAAATAAAGATAAGTCGGATTGGCGGAACAACAGCAGAAGCAGAAACAATAAGGTAATTCGAGAACTAAAATGCTTGGAACTACTCTGTACGCAAGCCTTTTTACATGTTAATTGCCAAAGAAAATGTCGTAATCTGACAAGGTTGAGGCTTATTTTTTAAGCGACATTGTCAATATCTGAAATAACGTGACCTCTCTTTTGCAGGGAATGAAAATCTACTTTGCCGTTTTTCATGGTAACGATTTCGCCATCAACGACAACATTCTTGCAACCTTATCCATACACGCTCGCCCCTAAAAATGAACAAAATATTCACAATTTGAAAGCCGGTTGCGCTAGAATATTTAGATAGGTTACAGCTTGGTTTAAAGCTAAATTCATTTTCATAAATATTATAGTAACTAGAAAAGCACTTTATTACATAAAGCATAGATACCCTAAAAACTAATAGTCAACCAAAGAGTAAAAAGAGCAGGAGAGTAAAAGTATCTGGCAACGTTAAATTGGACAATCGTTGACGCAGATGGGAGCCTCTTTTCAAGGGGGAAAAATGATTACTATGCAATAGTTGTCCGCGGAATCCCCGAAGAACACCCCGACGATTGTATAATAGAATTGTATGTTACCAACAAAGAGATGACAATTTCGGATATTAAGTACAACCCTGAACATGAACAAATCGAACTTTTATCACGACAAATCGTTTTTGGAAACTTGTTACCCGTGACAAGTATGAAAAAAGCAGTTGACGAAATGAAAGATACTGCTGAGAATAGAGAAAATGAGGATCCTAACAACTCCATCTCTACCGCTTATACCTCAAAGTAAACAAATAGATAAAATGAAAAAGTGTTATTCCTTAATTGAAAATTCTCTTTTATCTTAATCTAATTTTTGAGGGCCTTGTGTGGTCAATTTCAATACAGGGATTCTTTTCACTGCAACAGGCATGATAGTTATCAAAAGCAGTGGATAGGGCAAACCGAAATAGGAAAAAACAAAAAGCCTTGAAATATGAAGTTTCAAAAACAGCTCAGGAGAAACGCTAAGTTGTCTCAACGATGTCGTTGCCATTGTAACACAGGAAGGGGAGACCCTGCCTGGAAAGAGAATTCAAGATAGTTGCTAATGAATGGAAATAAAACCCATTTAATATGCTAAACAAAATATTTATTGGGCACTTGCGGCTGGAGCTATAAAGAATGGAAAGCCAGCTTTTATCAGATCAAAAGTGGACAGAGCAAACTCAGGGCTTATTCAAGAGTTTTCAAAACCGCTGAAATAGATTCAACATTCTATCGCAATCCATCTAAAGGAACGGTCATGGGGTGGCTCAAGTATTCTCCGAGCGATTTTGTCTTCACTGCAAAACTGCCCAAAACGATAACTCATGACAAGGCATTAGGCTTAAAGAAAGATGTTAAGGCTGATTTAGAGGTTTTCTTGGACTTGATGGAACCACTGCAGCTTGGCGGAAAACTTGCTTGCCTACTTATTCAGCTACCTCCAAAATACAACTATAACCCTGAGAATCTTGAAACGTTCTTCGAAATGCTTGATCCAAGGTTTCGTTATACGGTCGAATTTAGAAATGTAACCTGGCTAATGCCTGCAACTCGCACTTTTGATCTCTTGGAAAAATACAAGGTTGCTTACACTATTGTGGACGAGCCGTTACTTCCTCCTGAAGTGCATTTGACAGCTCATTTTGCATATTTCAGGTGGCATGGCAAGGGAGAAGACATTTGGTTTGATTACAGGTACAGTAAAGAAGAGCTGGAGCCTTGGGTAACCAAAGTTGAAGAAACAGCCGGTAAAGTCAAGAAAGTTTACGGCTATTTCAACAACCATTATCACGGTTACGCTCCAGAAAACTGCCTGCAACTCATAGAGAGAATAGGATTATTATCTGAAGAACAAAAGAAAACTAAGGCAAAAACAGCTATAAAACAATCACAATTAGGCACGTTCTCTACGTGACATTAGAGGCACATACTGCAAAGAAACGGTTATTTGATTTCTGCTAAAGCGAAACTTAGGTATAATTTTCACATAATTGGAGCTCTTTCGAATAAGCAAATTTTATATAAAGGCCCAGTTTAAGAAGAAATATAGGTAAACCTCAAAAACGGGTATAGAAAAATTTTTCAAAAACAAAATTGTATCCCATTGAAGGTTAAATCATGGTCTCAGAAATTTCGAATGGAGCGGGAACAAAATTCTCCAGAAATGCCATTATACTTGCCATAGTGATGATTGTGAATGTCGTGATAATCATCCTTTTGACTCCAATCGGCTTTGAGACCCGCCCGCAATCAGCCTTGAAGACTTTGGGCTACATTGCGATTTCTACTATTTTTGTCGGTCTCGCACTGGATCGTGGCGTCAATCGTCCTCCTTCTCTTCAAGAGAGTTAGAGTCAGGTTAGCTTCTAGTCTGGCGATCGTCAGCTCGGTCCTATTCTTACTTGTCATTTCCGTAGATCGAACCGGGTCCTTCTTCTCGGTGCCGATCCCTCCTGCAATTAATACCCTCGAATACCCCTTCACTGTCGTACTAATCGTAACTCTCATTATAGCATCAATGGTCTACAGAGGCAGTAACACTGCTTCAAACAGATAAAAGAATTGCATCTACATTCAATTTGTTGAAGAGTTTACCAAATATGACCAAGACCTAGTTGATGAGGCATCAGGGATTGAATCCACGTATCTTTTTGTTGGTTGGATAAAAATTTTAATCTGCACCTTGGCATATTGTAAGGAAACAGTTATTCGGTTTCGGCTGAGGCTGCTCGTATTTCATTGTTTATTCTTGAGTTGTTTCTTCCCTTGCTTACAGGCCAAAATCGAGTGATCTTCCAGCAGAGTACAGACTTAACAAAAGTAACGGTTTCATTGCAAGAGAATAATATCATTTGATTGTAAAGTTTCTTTTTTGTTGTTAAGACGATAATTGAAAAAATGATTGTTGCGAGTTTTAAAGCCGCTGGCGTAAGTTCTGGTAATGTGGGGCGGATGTCTTAGAAATGTAACTCTAACTATTCCAGTTCTTCACTTGAAACAAGAAACACAGGGTATTCTTGTGAACCAACTGATTTATTACTGGTGCTTTTATGACCTTCCTTACATCTCATTCCGTATCTTGTTTTAGTTTCATTTTCCCAAACCTTCTCAGTTGATCCACCACATATTGGACACTTAAAATCTTTCATATATTTTCACCAAAACCGAAAAAGTCAAAAGTAAATAAATCTTCGCTATATTTTTCCAAGTTCTTCCGCTCTGCATGCGTATTGTTAGCTTGTTTTCTTTAAGTCTTCCTATCGGTTGAAAAGACCTTTCGACTGAGTGCGGAGCTAAGTGAAAATAAAAATTTTATAATGCAGGCATTCATTGAAGTGATATGAAAAAGTTTTCCAGGGCATATTCAAGCAATTCTTCTTGTTCTTCTGTTAAACAAAGAGAGAGATGAATAATTTTCTGGTACCAATTTATCGTGGGGAGCAAACACAAGAGAATCCTATGAAATATGAGGCAATCTTGCGAATTCTGTAAATGATACCCAAGCCCAAGTCGCTACTTTCGCAAATCTTTTAAGTAAAAAGAAATAGATAGAGATGCCGATTGGGTAACAAGTAATAAACTTTTTGCTCAATAAAAGATAAAATCTTAATAAAAAGATAGAAAAATAGAAAAAAGAAAAATGGAGACTATCATAAATATGAAATCTATTATAAAAATGAAGCCTTTTGCTTTAATCATTGTAGCTCTATTGTTAGCTTCTATTACAGTAACTGCAGTAACGACAATACCTGTAAGAGCTCAGACCTCAGGAACAATATGCATTGGAACACCAACAGTAGCTTATACGGGTGGACCGGTTCCGGCAGGTGTCAATCCACAAGTGCTAGTCCCAACAGTTCCCTACATTAGCTTTGTACCTAACCCTATTGGAGTTGGACAACTTTTAACGGTAAACGTATGGGAGCAACCTGCTTTGACCGTAGCTCGCGCACATACAGGGTACACAGTAATAATCACACAGCCCGACGGAACCACAACAACAGTCGGTCCGTTTGACTCCTACTTAGGAGACACAACAGCATATTTCACATGGACCCCCACTGAAGCTGGCAATTACACTTTACAGTTCAGCTTCGCAGGAGACTATTACCCAGCCGGAACATATACAGACGGAATACTAAACTACACAGGACCACTTATCTCAGGAGCAGCACCATTCACAGCTACCCAAAGTTGCTACTATGAGCCTTCAACAACAGCAGCATACACCCTTGTCGTACAGCAAAGTGCTGTGACAAGCTTACCGCCATCTCCTCTTCCAGGAGCCGGAGACTACTGGTCTCGACCAATTCAACCTGGCAACAGGGAATGGTGGGTAATCGGTGGAAACGACCCTAACAACCAGATCGGAGGCGGCACAGGAACACCAGGATGGCCAGACAACACAAACGTATATACTAGTGTTTCCTCCTACGCGTTCGTTCCCTACGTAACTGGACCCACCAGCGCACACATAGTCTGGAGAATGCAGGGATATGGTTATGACGGAATCTTTGGCGGGCTAGTTGACGGAGCAAGCACGACGGCTTTAGGGCCTGGCAATGATTTCACAGGAGCAAGCGTCACCAGCGGTGCTTCAGGTCCTGGCCAATCAGGAAACCCAAATATAGTCTTTAATGGAAGATGCTACGAAAACGTTGTAACTCAAATCAACGGAATTACTCAGACAGTTTGGGAATGCTTTGATATACAAACAGGCAAAATTTACTGGCAACTCACTAACCAAACCCACACACCAACGCTGATTTCATACTCTCAACAAAATCCTCCAGTTATCGGTGGAGCATTTCGCGCAGACCGAACTCAACCAAGTCTAGTATACATTGGAGCAAGCGCAGTCTCTGGTTTAGGCTTAGTAATAAAGTATAACCCTGTTACAGGAGCAATCATAGCCAATTCAACAATTCCTCTCACTTCAGGCACGGTATACGCTGACCCATACGTTTTAAGCGTCCAAAACATTGGCACCACTTCAAGTCCTAACTATCGCTTGATAAACTGGACTCTCGATGGAATCACTCCTGGCCTATCTTTCTCAAGCCTTCCAGGCATTCAAGCTAATTTCGCCGCCTATAACCTGATTAGCAACATTTCCTGGCCATTCGCCACATTAGGAAACCCCGATTATGAATCCATGATTTCAGCAACGACATATAGTGCAACCTCACCAGCAACAGGAACAGCTATACCTGGACAAGGCGCCACATCAGATGTGTATGTAGCGGCTGCTAGCTTGACAACAGGGCAACTGCTATGGAACGAATCATCAGGCGTGCCTTTCCCAATCTTCACTGGGAACGAAGTCGCTGATCACGGAATGTATGCCATTCGCTTCGACGATGGATATTGGTATGCCTATAATTTGCAAACGGGAGCCCGCGCATGGAAGAGTCAACTCTCAAGTTATCCATGGGGAGTCTTCGGAGCATACTCAGTACAGTCGGCTTACGGTCTTCTTTACTACGAACAATATGACGGAGTTGTCGCCTATAACTGGACCAACGGACAAGTAGCTTGGTGGTATCAAGCACCAGCAGCTTCGCCTTTCGAAACTGACTTCACTAACGGCACTGCAAGTTTCAATGGATCGGTATATGCCTTCTATGGTGGCGCAGTAGTCGCTGATGGAATGCTCTACACGTACGCTGTTGAACACTCACCCACTGCACCGATTCAAAGAGGCTGGGACATATATTGCATCAACGCTACCACAGGCGCAATAATATGGCAAACATTAGGACCAATGAATCCAGGGGTCGTGTCTGACGGCTATCTTACAGCCACCAACTTATACGATGGATACATGAACACTTTTGGCATGGGACTTAGCGCAACCACTGTATCACCATCACCAGCAGTAATCAATCCAGGAACCACGACAGTCATCTCCGGTACAGTTCTAGACCAGTCACCAGCCCAACCAGGTACACCGTGCGTATCCGATGCTTCAATGGGCGATTGGATGGCATATCTACACCAACAAACGTCATTCCCTGCAAACATTTCTGGTGTCCCAGTATCAATTGACGCTACTGATCCAAACGGAAACGCTTTACATATTGCAACTGTAACAACTGACGGAACTAGCGGTACCTTTGGGTATGCGTGGATTGCTCCACAGATTACAGGCATGTACAAGATAACCGCGACATATGCAGGTGACGATTCATATAGCTACTCAACCGCAACAACATATACAAACGTCGTCGCATCAACATCATCTGCAACATCGACACCTTCCCCAACATCGGTCACTTCATCGGTGGCAACAACAACAGACCTAATGATTTCAATGGCTGTTGGAGTAATCGCTATAATCATTGCCATAGCCATAGTTGGATTGCTGATTCTTCGAAAACGACCATAAAAACAGAAAAAAACATTCTACAATTTTTCTCTTTTTTTTGTATTATACAGAAAAAAATTCAGTGAGTTAAAATTTAACATCGGAAATTTTGAAATTGTTTCGGATTCGAATTTTCTTAGATTAAAAAAATTGCTGATTAAGAAGTCTCAAAATATCCATTTTTTGCCGGAAAAGCGGTTTTTCAATATAAATATTCTTCTGGGCTGTCTTTTCCTTTTTGGCTGCGCAAGTAAAAAAAGGTCACAAAAACGCGAGTTAAAAGCTAATGTCGGTATCTACAGCAAATTGGTAGCCCAAACTATACTACGCCCAAATGTACAGTCAAAAAATGAATTGACTCTTCAAAAAAGAAAAAGGGAAGATAGGCGCGGAGACATCGCCAACTGGGGTATGTTCCGCCAAACAATAGGCATGAAGTGTTAGGTTTTCTTTGGAATTTAAAAAAAGAGGGGATTTTGCGGGAGGTTTCGCCATTTCGAGTTGATAAAAACCTATCGACACACTTTTCATCCTTATGTACCTACCTTTTGAAACAGCCAAACCGCTTAGCTTACGGTAGAAATGCATTTATATGCCGTTAAACGTCGCTTCGTCATATTTTTGCCAGTCTGCTTTACCGAGCCGTTGAATATCTTCAGGCGTTTCACCCATAGTTAAGGAGAGAAGCACAGTTGCCAAATAAGGCAAGGGACTCAAAGAGCGACTTATTTATCTAAAAAAAACATTAATATTATGTTCACTTGATACTACAAGACTATGTCAACAGAATCTCACAATAAGGGGTACAAAGAAGACATCATTGATTTTTTTAAAAATCCCATAGTAATTTTTTCAGCCCCTCCTTTAATCGCCCTATTAACAGTTCTTTTCAATGATAGACTGCTTCAGATAATCGCTGTTGTAAGTGTGGGCGCTGGTTATGCGGTATTAGGTGCTTTCAGTGCATTATACAAAGAAAAAATTTCTAGAACCATGTTTAGTCAAGTGCATCGAGCTTGAAAAAAATGTAATGAAATTCAAAAGAAAAATAAAGATTTGCAAGAGCGAAAAAATGAACTTGAACTTGACATGCCTAAAGTTATCGAATTTACAAAATTGAGTAGAATAATTAGGTTAAAAAATGATGAAGGTGATGCTAGCGTTTTGATAGTGAGAGAGGGAAAGAACATCAGTGGAAATGCAATCTACCGATTAAGAACTTATTATGATTCCGAAATGCCTCTAAAAGAAGAAACTTTAAAATGCACTTTCAACAAACAAGAAATATTTCCAACTGTAAAATCTTTACAGCAAGAAGTCATCAGGGGGGGTGGTGGCATTGGAAATGTCAAAAAAATTTGGCATAATTTAATCTATTTGACTCCTCCTGAGCCATTAGCTTCTGAAAAAAACATGGAGTCAGAAATACAATTCGACCTCGTTAAAGAATATGTTTCTGGTTTTAATGGTGAAGGTGCTACAGAATATCATAGTATATTTTTTAAAACCAAAGAGATTGAACTTATGATAGAGGCCCCAGATGGGTACTACTTTATTTCAAAAGACTTCAGGGTTATAGACATGAATACAGACCTTGAGGTTTATAAAGAGAATAATAGAATTGTAAATGAATGCCTTCCTTTTTTTAGCTCCAATCAGAGAAAATAATATGGAATGTCTCGCATCCAAGATTATCGCATAACTATGCCCTGACGTTCTCACTAAAAAAAGAGACGAAGGAAATTTAGTTTCTCATAGTGTAAAGTTCTTCTTAGCTTTTATTATTTATTCGTTCATGAATTAAGTTCATATTAAGAACTAGTGAAAGAAATAAACAATCCATATATGGTAATTCTAAAAAAGAACGGATCTATAATCCCTGATAGCTCACGAAATAGCCCATGCCTACATTAACTACACTAAACCAAAAGAAATAGCATGTGCTGATTAATCTATAGCGTTTATTTTCCTTTTTATTCTCTTTTTGGCAATAGCTTCTGCTTTATCAAGGATTTCCTTAATCTCTTCGATTTGTCGATTGGTTACTTCGTCCAATTCCAATGAATCAACTATAGATTGCAATTCAAATCCATCCGGAACTAGGCTTGCTCGCTTCACGTAGGTTACTGCAGGGTCAAGCTCTTTATGCAAGATCCGCTTAATTCTGCCAGAAAGCACCATTTCATCAATAAGCGTCACCATGCCATCTTCAGATATGCCCAGCCTTTGCACTCCGTAGGCGATTAGATCGGTTTCCTTTGTGTTTCCATATATGCACAAATAAGAAATGATTTTCTGCTCCAAATTCGAAAAATTTTTTTCCATTTCACTGCTCATTTTTTGTTTGCCCTGCCCTTTTTCAAATTCTTCTCCTCCATTTTTTCCTAATCAAAAACGAGCAAAATTCTTTTTCTTTGTATCTAGTATAAAACATTTTTGTGACAGTATAATGCTTTTTCTATTTATTACAAAAGCGCGCTCTATTATTTTTCTTTATCACCAGCTCTAAGGGTGCCTCGCGGCTGGCTATTCTAAAAACCTGTGTGATCAAGGCGTTTTCAACCCGTTCAGCTTCTGCAACAGCTTTGCCCAGGTCTTTCGCATTGTTTCTATGTTCAGCTACATGGGCCTCAATGACAAAATTCATTTCCTTTAAATCTGGTAGAAAAAGGATTTCTGCGCCGCATTTACACTGCTCAAAACACGGGCACCCAGAGAATTTTTCTAATTAACCAAAAGAAATCTTTTAAACTTCGTCGAAGATCTTTCTTAATTCGATGGCAAACTCTGACATAGCAACAGCCTTATTCTTATCTAGTAGCTTTTCAACTTTGTCACGAACACGATCGTATCCCTTTATCCGCGCAGGATTGCCATAAGCCGTGGCTCTTGCCGGGATATCATCCGTAACCACGCTGCCTGAGCCTATGATTGCTTCTTCTCCTATAGTGACTCCGGAAACAATAACCGAATGAGAGCCTATTCTTGCGCCGTATTTTATGGTCACAGGCTCAACTTTCCATTCGTTAACAAGCAGGTTCGGGTATCTGTCATTCGTCAGACTGACATTGGGACCGATGAAAACTTTATCCTCAATGACCGAACCATGAGGAATGAAGGCGCCGCACTCAATTTTGCAAGAGCTCCCGATTTTACTCCCTCCGATTTCAACGAAGCTCGCAATCTTTGTTCCCTCTCCAATTTCGCTATCGAAAATGTTCACCAGTTCCACATGCCAAACTAAAATATCCTTATACTCGAACTTTCCAGTGCCGCCAAGCTCCTCAATGTACTTATCAGCAAATTTGGTTCTAACTATAGGCAAAACAATCCCTGCAGGAACAAACGTCCTAAAATTATGTCGTTTCAGTACCTTATTTAGTTATTGCAACCTCGTCACATAGTTCTGTACAGAGAAACAACTGAAAACATTGGAAGACCAGACAACTCGAAAGATCCTTATACACCGTACACGGCGTGGGCAAAGGTCTCTCATTGATTAGCCCAGATAAGATAAGTCAACTTCAAAATTATTTGTTGTATTTTATATGTTCTAATGATAAGATAAATCGGGTAAGCCTTCCTCGCTATGGTAAGTTTTTGGAAGACCTTACTCATTCCCGATTACAGCGTATATTGTCTGGACTGCGGGTTGAGGCTGTGAACTTCGGCTTAGTTTTCAGTCTCTTCCAAAATATTATGAAAACCAAAGCGGCAACAATAACCACTGCAACCACCACCCAAATTATAACGAATACTGCGTTAGGCGACGCCGGTGAAGTGGACGCCGTAGATGAATCGCCCAAAGCATAAACGTTATCGTCGTCTGAGCCAATGTAGATTACGCCATCAACCACAGCTGGAGACGAAGCAACCCCGCCTCTGGTAGAGTAACTCCATAGTTCGGTTCCCTTATTAGCGTTCAAAGCATAAACATTACCGTCATCTGAGCCTACATAAATTATTCCGTCAACAACCGCAGGCGACGAAGCAACAGAGCCGCCGGTTGCATAACTCCAAAGTTCGGTTCCAATAGTGGCATTTAAAGCATAAACATTGCCGTTCGTGGAGCATATGTAGACTGCATCGTCGGCAACCGCAGGAGAGGAATCAACCGCACCGCTGGTCGGGTAACTCCAAAGTTTAGTGCCGTTAGAAGCATTCAGAGCGTAAACGTTATCGTCTTGGGACCCTACGTAGACAACGCCGTTAACAACCGTGGGAGACGAATCAACTCCTCCCCCTGTTGTGTAATTCCAGATTTTGGCACCATTAGTGTCGTTCAAAGCGTAAACGTTGCGGTCATAAGAGCCTACATAGACAACGCCACCTACTACTGCAGGCGACGAAGCAACTTGTCCACCCGTGGTGTAATTCCACAATTGGAAACCATTAGTTGCGCTCAAAGCGTAAACGTTGTGGTCATAAGAACCTATGTAGACTACGTTGTTGACAACCACAGGAGACGAATAAGAATAGACCCCATCACCAAAGATGGCAGTGTAATTCCAGAGTTTTACGCCGTTGACGGCGTTCAAAGCATAAATGTTGCCTAACGCACCAAAGTAGACGACTCCGTCGACGACAGCAGGTGACGAACCAGTACCGGGAGTGGAGAAATTCCAAAGTTCACTGCCGTTGTTGGCGTTCAAAGCATAAAGCTTGCCATCTGCAGAGTCTATGTAGACTATCCCGTCTACAACAGCAGGAGACGAATAAACCTGGTTGCCGGTGGTGTAATTCCAGAGCAGTTTAGGAGAAAGCACCGGATTGCCTGTTCCAACGCCGCTGTGAGACGGGTCCGCGTGAAACATTGCCCAGTCTGCGCTCGCAACCGGAATCAGAACCAAACCGGAAACAAAAACAATGCAAGCAACTGCCGCTACAACACAAAACCTGTTCATGTGCATTAAGCACCATCTAGTCTTTTACCGTTAAAGAACTATTAAAGGCATTTCGCGATAGCTTGTTGCTTTTTCAAGCTTATCATCTAGGTTTCAATCCGCCAACCTGTTTTGTTTCCGATAGAAAATGTATCCTGAACATTTTAAACGTTGTCTCACGCTATTTTTATCAGCAGCCTATCTTACCGACAATCTTTTCCGATGTGACACCAATTATTCCTCAAAGCTTTCTTGAAATTGATTGAATAGAGGCATACAACCAAGGGGTTGTTGTAGTGCCCTGACTACTGCAAGACCTTATATCTTCAATATGCACTCTTAAGATATTAGTTAATCTGATTTTGGGAAAGTTTAAAGGAGCAAAAGTTTTTGAACAAAAAAATTCTTCACGGCGTCATTCTCGAAAGCGTCTTGCTAAATCTAATAAACGACACTGCCGACCGCGGCCTACATGGCTACGCGATCCTAAAGGCAGTCCATAAAAAGTTCGGCATATACTTAGGTCCTTCATCTGTATACCCTGAACTAAAGCGTTTGGAAAAAGAGGGGCTCATAATTTCAAGTTGGGAGTTTGCCTTGGGAAAAGCTCGCAAGCAATATCAAATTACGAGAAAAGGAAAGAACTTGCTGACAGAATATTTTATGGATTTAAAAGCGGTCGTTCCAGTTTTAGTCACATGCAAAACGTAATAGACGATTTAGCCGTAAAAAGTGACAAGCTTTCTGATTCTACCTTTCGTCATTTTCTGCTGCAGCGCTAATTATAATTTGAATATGAATATTTGGCAGTGTCCTATTTTGTATTTATTTTCACGAGCTGACCATAGTTTAAGCTGCTTAATCTTAAAGAAAGGCATGTTGAAACAGTCTCATTGTGCACTTTTTTGCACTTTTCCACACTTTTCTGCACTTTTATACACTTTTTTGCACTCAACCTGCAACTGATTCAAGCTTTATTTCAAAAAAACAACGAGAAACAACAATTCACTGCAAAAACAATTCAGATTTTAACCGAAGAGCATACGTGTAATCGTGGTTTCCATCGGTGAACACCTCAATCCTTTCGCCTCGCCCAACGCTTCTTAGGCTCCTCTTGAAGTCGCCAATCATTTCACTGCAGGTTTGCCCAATCCATTTACCAACCGCAAAATGCCAAGAACAAGTATGAATTTCTCTTTACTGTAGTTTAGATGTAGACTGCCTTCTCGAGTTGCAGTTGGGCTGTTATGCTTAACTTTTTTCTGTTTTTTTTAACCGTGATCCAGAGTTCATCCAAAAACAAGCATTAAGTTTTGATTCGTTTTCTAATTTCTTCGTACTGTTGGGGCGTGAACACTTCTTCTTCACATGAAGGACATCGAAGCGCCTTTACATTATGCAGGATAACGCCGTCAACTTCAAAGTCAAACTCTACTTCGACGAATTCAACGCAGCAAGTGGGACAAAGAATGGCACCAGCTTTGGTTGTTTTTTGTTTATTGGGTGAATTTTTTTCCAAGCTCTTCTGCCCAAGCCTCAACTCTGGCTAAATCAAGGTTGTCGAAAACCTTTTTTCCAAGAATTTTCATGCGTCCGCCAAAAGCTTCCCAAGACACAGCGTTAATATTGGGATAATGTGCCAATGTATCCTCTGCGAATTTTACCTTTGCCTTTTCACACTTTTCGGGGTCTCCGCCTTCGCCACAAGAAACAAAGAAAGCCACTTTCTTGCCGCTGAAATCATTTTCAAGAAACTTTAATGCTTTACTGTATACGCGGCCAGCCCTGACACCGGCGCCAACCACCACGTTGTCGTATTGGGTTAGGTCACTGACTTTTTGCTCGGTGAGGTCAACCAAATCAACTTCTAATTGAGATTTTGAACGCAACACTTCAGCGATTTTTCTTGCTGATTCTTCGGTTGCTCCGCCCTTGGTTTCGTATGCAATAAGAGTTTTGTTTCCACTCATTTGTTAAGCACCACCATGCGACTCTTCTACGGGTGCAAGTCTTGTGCCGCAGTTATGGCAGAAAATCGAGCTATATGGGTTCTTTGTAGAGCAGTTAGGGCAAACAACAGTTTTCTGAGGTGAAGGTTTTTGCTGCAGATTCTCTTTAGCTTTTTGAATAGCAGAATGCGTTTCGCGTGCTGCAATATTAAATGCTTTTTCTAGCTCAACGCCCACTTGATAAAAAGCATCCCGCAACTCATCAGTCGGATAAACGGCTTTTGCAGCTTTGCCCTTATCAGTTTTTGTCCCACATTTCGGACAGAAATAAGCATCATCAGAAATTTTTTCGCCACAGTGAGAGCAATAAACCAATTTTTTCACCAACAAATATGCATGTTGTACCCCAAAATTTAAGCATTTACTAACTTAAAAAATAATGAAAAAATGTATTCTTAGTCGATTGAGTGATGTTGTTCTTTAAATGATGGGACTTTAATTGACTTTAGGGGACGTTAGTGACTTTTGTTGACGGTAGTTGACGGTAAAAGACTTCTATTGACTTCTATTGACGCAACCTGCAAACGATTTAAACTCAAAATCAAAAAAGCAACTCAAAATGCAAAGAACAAAAAATTGGGACAACAGAACAGCAAGGAAATCACACACAGTATCTAAAAATAGATAAGAAATGAAGGTTAGCAGAGGTTTACTCTACTAATTTTCGTTTTGCTTCTGCTATGAGTTTTACGGTTTGTAATCGCCATGGCTCAAAGTTTTGTGGGGTGGTTGGGTATGTGTTGTAGTGTGCGCTTAGTCCTCTCATCATGACAACTGTTGACCGGAGTTTGCTCAGGAATCCTACTCGTCGTATACCGCGGAACACGCGCTTTGCAGTTTCTGTGATGTTTAGGTGGAAGTCGTCGCCCATGCCTGCTTTGAGAACATCATCTTCAGTCATGAGTTTCTCGTACATGCCAAAGTTTAGGTCTTCGTCGCTGCAGGATAGGAGGAACATCTTGAAAATGTCAAGGGTTCCTTGTTTCTTGCCATAGGTGTCGATGTATTTCTTGTTGTAGCCCCAAAGCGCCTCTTTTGTCGGTTCACCTTTGCTTAGGGCTTCAACGATTTGTTGCCCTGCAAGTAGCCGCTAATCATTGAAGGTCCGATGCCGCCGCCGTGAATTGGATTAACAAGTGAAGCAGCATCACCAGTCAATACGACACCGTTTGAAACCATGTTGTCTAATGGTCTGCGTACTGGATCAAACCATGAGCCACCAGTTAAAACCAAGGAGTCCTCAAAGATTGGTCTTTTAAAAGCTGTCTCATAGAGTTGCTGCTTGGGGTTAGGATAGTTTTCACGCATGCAGGTGCCTATGCCCACGTTGACGCGGGCGCCGCCTTTGGGAAAAATCCAGATATAGCCGCCTGGTGAGGCTTTTTGGTTAAGGTAGATTTCGCAGAAGCGGGTGTTTTCGGTTTCTTGTTTGAGTTGGCGAATTTCTCGGTAGCATGCTTCGACATCTTCGTTTGCTATGTCGCGATCTATGCCCATCTCAGCAGGTAATTGTTTGCGTACCATGCCAAAGTAGCCAGTAGCGTCAACCACAACTTTACTTCGCATCTCTGCAACTTTGCCAGTTTTCATGTTTTTCGCAGTTATTCCTACTACTGCGCCTTTCTCAATTATGGGTGAACGGAAATTCATGTTATCTTGCAAGAACGCACCCTTGTCAGTTGCTTTTTTGAGCACCCACTGCCCGAATAATCGCCTGTTTAACAGGAAACCGATGAAGTCTTTGTCGGCTATGGTGAATACTGTGTTTTCGTCTGGTGAATAAATTTTGATGCCGTCAATTTTTGCTTCTAATTCGCCGCCTGTTGGTTTCTCTAATCCGAGAAACTTTAGGTGATGCTCGCCCAAGGCGTCGCCGCAGATTTTTTCGCCAATCTGATCTTCGCGGTTCTTCTTTTCTACCAATGCAAACTTTTAAGCCTTTTTCAGACATGGTTTTTGCCGCTAAGCAGCCTGCTGTTCCTGCGCCAACAACTATGGCGTCGTATTTTTCCAAGACTTTTATCCTCCAAGTGATGTAATTTGTATACCTTGTTGTATTAGTAAACCCTTATAAATTATGAAGTGAGCCAACCTACACCAAGTGTAAACCGCATGAGTGCCCCATTAACATTAAGCGCTGAATTCCGCAAAATAGTAGAAGCCCGCATGAACCAAGTTCTAAAAGGCGTAGAAGAAACCTTCAAACAAATAATAGAAACCCAAAAAATAACGCCCACCGAACTCAAAGAAGAACTTGACAGCCTGCAAGAAAGCTTCAACCTTCTTTTCCAAAAATGGAGCCTTGAAATCCTCTACACTTTGCTGCTAAAAGACGCCATTGGCTTTGGCGAAATAAAAAAAATCTTAACCGTTAATTCCCGAACCCTCTCAGATAAACTAAAAATGCTCCAGAAACATGGGTACATAACAAGAAAAGTTACTTCTGGTCCGCCGCTGCGAGTGGAGTATGCATTAACTTCTAAAGGAAAAAACACTGTGCTTTTAGCGCTGCCACTTCTGTATTATTCAAGCTGCATCTGAAGTTAAGGCTTAATTAGCTTCTTCTCATTTCTGGTAAAAGATTGTCCAAGACTTGTTGTTTCCTTGACAGTTTCAAAAACCATGCATGTCAACGATTTCTCTAAACCCTTAATCAACCGCAATTTATCCACAACGAACTTGCCAACTGCATCAACATTTTCTGCACGAAGCTTCACCAGTAAATCCCAGTCACCAGTAATTATGTAAACTTCTTGAACTTCGGGAAAACGCGCAATTTCTTCTGCCACAACTCTTTGGGAAACTGGGGCATCATCGGTTTTTGATCGGTAGGAGACAGATGCTAAGATGAAGGCGGCTGTGCCCAAATTCAATTTTTCAGGAGCAAGAATGGCTCGGTACTGTTTTATTATGCCTAGTTCTTCCATGCGTTTTGTTTTTGCAAAAACGGTTGTTATTGGGGAACCAATTTTTTTGGCGATTTGGTTGGCTGTGAGTTTGCTGTTTTCCTGTATCAGTTTAAGTATGGCTATGTCTTTTTCATCAAGTTTAATGCTCATATGTAAATATTACAAGTATTAAGGTATAAAACCTTGTGTTTTTTGTAATTTATCCATGTTTTATTATAATAAATTTATTATCTGCTTTGCACAGTGTAGTTTCAACAAATAACAGTAAGTGAAGTAAATTGAAGCAAGAACAAATCGAAACTCCAAAACCGTTAGATCAACTTACTCCAAGCTGAATTAGAAAGAAAAGCCTGTATAGGCAAAATTATGACTTACACACTCAAAAGTCTCACATACAACTTTTGTTAATCAAGGTTTTCAATGGCTGCTTCCAGTAGCCCTAAGCCAAAGCACTGACCCGCTCTGGCCAGATCCAGGCGCATCCATAGAGAAAAGAATCGAAGTAGACATTTACGGCAAACCAGTACGCACCACAGCAAGCATGATTATACACAAACTCGTTGCCTCATCCACCGCTTACCCGAAACTATTCATACTTTCACCAAACATACGCATCGAAAAAGCTGAACGCGCCAAAACAGGCAAACACATCTACGAGTTCACTCAGCTTGATTTTGAAGCAAGAGACGCAACCTCAAAAGACGTCATGGCACTTGTTGAAGATGCGCTATGCACTCTTGTGAAAGATTTGAAACGTGAAATGAAAAGCGAATTAACTACTCTTTGCCGCTGTGACACTCTTAAAGTCCCTAAGGCACCTTTCAAAGTCTATGACCGCGTTGAACTTGAAGCCAAATATGGTGCAGACGGCTGGGAAGCAGGCATAGCTAAAGACATAACAGAACCTGTTTGGGTAATGAACATTCCAAGAGAATTCTACGATTATGAAGACTTCAAATCTGGCAAATGGGATAACTATGACTTATTCTTGCCACAATTCGGCGAAGTACTGTCAGGCGCAAAACGTGAATGGGAATACAGCAAAATCTCAAAGAAAATTGAACGCGACCAAGTCAAAAAAGAAAACTATACATTAGTGCTGAAGATGGCTAAAGAAGGACGATTGAAACCTACTGCTGGCGGAGGAATAGGCATGGAACGCTTAGTAGGCTGGATTGCAGGCGTTAAACATATTGGTGAATGTCAACCGTTTCCAAGAGTTCCTGGCACTGTAAACGAACTTTAAGAATGTGTAAAGAAACGTATTGAGTATCAATACAATCCACATCTTTTCTTTGTCTTCCACAAAGTTTTTAATTTACTTATGCAAATCTGTGAAAGGAAAGCGATAGAATTGTTAACTGAAAATTTCGAGGAGTTTAGGTGAAAAAAATGACTATAACTATAATAATGAATCCGTATCTTGAGGCGCTTCAACCAAAACTTAGCGCATCAGACTTCAAAAAATTAAGCGCAATAAATAATCCTAACGTTCACGAGTTCATAGCTAAAGAAAATGACCTCTGTCACCCAAAAGATATTTTCATATGCAGTGACTCAGCCGAAGACATGACACATATTCGAAAGCAAGCAATTGCCTCAGGTGAAGAACAAGCAATCTTAACCCTGCAGGGACAAACTGTTCATTTTGATGGTGAACATGACCAAGGACGAGACCGCCAAGCTACCAAAGTACCTTGTACCCAAAGGAGTTACCCTAAGCAAAGCCCTCAACCAAATGGATCGGCAAGAAGGTTTAGCTGAAGTTACAGGTGTACTTAGAGATTCCATGCAGGGAAAAACAATGATTGTACGCTTCGTCTCGTCTGGGTCCACAAGATTCTATCTTCACTATTTTGGGTTTACAATGCACAGACTCATGGTATGTTGCGCACTCTGAAAATCTGCTTTATCGCCCTGGATATGAACAGTTTGTAAAGGCAGGACCAAAAAGTGACTTCTTACGTGTGTTGCATTCATCTGGAAAAGTTAATGGTGACATGGTAAGTGTGGATTGGGATAAAAAATGCATTTACATTGACCAAATGGACAACACAATTTACAGCGTTAACACTCAATATGCTGGAAACTCTGTTGGATTCAAAAAACTCGCTTTCCGCTTAGCTATCCGAAAAGCAAGCAGCGAAGGATGGCTAGCTGAACACATGCTCCTTATGGGTGTCTTTGGTCCAGGCGGACGCAAAACCTATTTCGCAGGAGCATTTCCAAGCGCTTGCGGAAAAACCTCAACAGCTATGCTTCCAGGCGAAACCATTCTTGGAGACGACATTGCCTACATAAGAGACATAGAATCTGCTGCTCGGGCAGTTAACGTTGAATCAGGCATATTCGGCATCATACAAGACGTCAACCCCAAAGATGACGCATTAATTTACAAATTACTAACAAGCCCAGGAGAAATAATATTCTCAAATGTTCTAGTTAAAGATGGCAAACCATACTGGCTTGGCATGGGAGAAGAACTGCCTAAAGAAGGCTGCAACTATACTGGCACATGGTATGAAGGCAAAAAAGACGAGAACGGCAACGATGTCCCACCAGCCAACAAAAATGCCCGCTACACATTATCACTTAAAGCATTGGAAAACTGTGACCCTGAACTTCATAATCCAATGGGCATTGAATTAGGCGGCATAATGTATGGTGGACGAGACGCTAAGGCTTACGTGCCTGTTCAGCAAAGTTTCAGTTGGGAACACGGCATCATAGCTTACGGTGCGTCACTTGAGACTGAAACCACTTTTGCTACTGTTGGCAAAGAAGGCGTTCCTGAAATTAACATGATGAGCATCCAAGACTTCATCTCAATTCCGTTGGGCAAAAACGTTCACAATAACTTGGACTTTGGGCGGAAACTCAAAAAACAACCAATCATCTTCGGAGTAAACTATTTCCTAAAGGAAGTGGGCAACGGCAAATATCTGAACGGCACGCAGGATAAGCATGTTTGGATAAAATGGATGGAGCTAAGAGTACACAACGAAGTTGGCGCTTTAGCTACTCCTACAGGATACATTCCAAAATATGAGGATTTGACGCAAGCTGTTCAAACAAGTACTTAACAAAAACTACACTAAAGAAGACTACATTAAACAATTCACTATACGAGTTCCTGAAAACTTGGCAAAGATTGAACGAGTATCACGTTTCTACCAAGAAAACGTCACTGATACACCACTTGAACTATTCGGTATTCTATATACTGCAACGTCAACGACTTATGGAAGCAAAAGAAAAATACGGCGACTACATTTCACCAGAAAACTTCGAAAGGAAAAACAAACTGAGGCAATGCAACATGAAATACACAACATTTATTCACACCTTTTTTTCCGTCAAATTTTTAAATGGATCAAATATAATGACTAAAAATTCATAACCGTTAATTAAGAAAATTGACAAGTAATAAAATCAAAACAAAAATAAAGTGAAGGAAAATGATGATGAAAAAACTAGAAAAGAAAGATTTGCATTACACAATAAATCTTGGCAGCTGTTGAAGGCGACGGTTCCTTCTCAATGTCCCAAATGCGGAATGTCAATCTCACCTGAAGACGAAACAGAAGACAACTACAAAATCTTAGACACCAAAGTAGTTAATGACGAACTCTCTGAACTAGTCATTTCCTGCGGCAAATGCGGAAGCACCATAAAAATCACTGGTTTCGAACTGATAGGTCATAGTTAGTTTTTATTAATTTGCATTTACATCAAAGCAAATTTCGAGTTAATGAAAGACTATCATGCATCATAGGTTATACTCACTTGCCGATAATTGAGTTTAGTTTCGTAATTTTAAGTCCAAATAGTTTAAATATTTATTTTTCTTTCAATATTACTGCATGGTTGATTTGTATGTTAATTGAAACTTTTACTGTTGGCATGTTGTCAACAAACTGCTATGTTGTAAGTTCACAAGACGATAAAGAAGCAATCATAATTGATCCAGGATTAGATTCTTCTTCGGAAGCCCAACAAATTTTCGATTACATAACACAAAGAAAAATTAAAATAAAATTAATTCTTAACACTCATGGGCACCAAGATCACATAAGCGGCGACGCCATATTTCAAGAAAAATATAATGTTCCCATTTACATCCACAAGTATGATGCCCCATGCATTGAGGACATGGAAAAAAGCAAATTTCCCATCACCTGTCTTGTTAGAGGAAGGCAGCTTAATCAAATTTGGCAATGAAACTCTCAAAGTTATGCATACCCCTGGGCATACGCCTGGAAGCATATGTCTTGTTGGAGAAAAACTTGTTTTCACAGGTGACACATTGTTTGCTGGAAGGGATTGGCAGAACAGATTTTCCAGGAGGCTCAAATAGAGATATGCAGTTATCTTTGCAAAAGCTTGATGCGTTTGCCTGATTATCTTCTTAATTTATCCTGGGCATGGACCTTCATCTATTAATAGGTGAAGAAAAAAGAGTTAACCCTTTCTTAATTGGATAACCCGATTTTTGATTTAACTGTTGATTGCTTGGTTAGAGCTTAATTCTTGTAGTGCACGCAGACGTTTGATGATGTTTGGGTGTGTTGAGAAGATTTCAACGAAATTGTCGCCTTTTGTTGGTTGCTTTGCAAGTGTGTCTCGAAGCAAGTCTTGTTTGCTTCTAATCTGTGCCGCGTGAAGGTCTGCAGAGTCTGCGTTTGCTCTGTTGGTGTCAGTTATGAATAATGCTCTGAAGGAGCTTTGGTTTTTCTGATCTTGTTTCTTTTGTTTGCCGCCTCGTTTGCTTTCGTTCAACAATCGTTACTAAGTCCTGTGGAGAGTTTTTCTGCTCCGTTTTCAACTACTGAAACGCTGTGTCTGTCCGCATAGTATTCTCGCAGTCTGCTTAGGTAAAGTGTGAATAGGGTCAGTACCCAGGAGAAAGCCATGAAAGCTATGCCTATTAATGCGTTGTTGCCTCCACTGCTTTTCTTTTCGCCTCCACCGAAGATCCTGACAGCATCATTGAGTATCCAATGTAGTAGAATAAGGCGGGTAGGAAAGAGGCTACCATCATGACTTGGACATCATGGTGTTTTATATGACCAAGTTCATGTCCCAACACTGCTTCAACTTCGCCGCTGTCAAGAGAATCCAAAAGTCCTTGAGTCACAGCGACACGGGTTCCTGATAAAGGTGAGCCGTAAGCGAATGCGTTTGGAAGAGGAATTTGTGCTAACATTAGTTTTGGGACGGATATTCCGCTTTTTTTGCTTATGTCATTAACTATTTGGTGGAGTTCTGGTTTTTCATCCTGTTTGAGTTCTTTAACTTTGTATATCCAGCCGATTAGGTATGGAGCCAGCAGCCATTGCCCTACGTTTAGGGCTACTACGAGGATTCCTATGTCTATTAAGCTAAAGCCTATTCCAGCCACAGTTAAGATGACTGCGAATACGAGTGTGGATAAACCAAATATTATGGCTAAAGTTCCAGCCATAGAAATTCGAAGTTTCCAAGCGTTCATGCATCGGTCACTGTTAATCCTCAATGTCTTTCATGGGCGCTTATAACTTTTATGCGCTAAAAACCGATACAACGCCTTGAAATCAGGTTATTCAGCATTAACAACAAGGATAAGCCTACTCGATACTGGACTAAAACTTTGTCCCTCATAATCACCGTAAATCGAATTTGTTTTAAAACAAGCTTTCTCCAGTAATTTTTGCAACCCCTTAAACTCGTACAAACGAGCAATGTGTTCAAAAACCCTAATTTGCCCATCTGCTCTGTCGCGAACAATCCACATATCACGGAGTTTCTGGCCGTTAACATCCACTGTTCGCTTTTGCAACAGCAAAAAACTCGGATAATCCTTCATTCGGTGGGCTGGAGACTTTGAATCGTTTCATTAAGTGTTCACGGTTAAATACATCAACAATAAAAATGCCGCCGCTAACCATTGCCGCTCGCAACTCATTGAGGCTTTGCAGATCATCTTGCTCCGAGGGCAGATACCCGAAACTCGTATCCATGCTTATTGCAGCAGCAAACGCTTTGGGCTTG
This sequence comes from Candidatus Bathyarchaeota archaeon, assembly GCA_963750605.1. GTDB lineage: Archaea > Thermoproteota > Bathyarchaeia > Bathyarchaeales > Bathycorpusculaceae > Bathycorpusculum. The sequence goes on along the minus strand of CAVVRN010000017.1, from coordinate 513,371 downwards.
AACGGCAAAAAACGCATATCCGCCCGAACCAGTTGTGCATTGTGCCATCGGCTCTTGGCTATCCTGAGAAGATTCACCGACACATCCAATCCCACCATGTTGAATCCTTCCTTACTTAGAGGAACCAGGTGCCTTCCAGTGCCACATGCAAGATCCAAAACCAATTCTCATGTTTCAAAGTATTTTTTAGAAATTGTAGTTGCCTGTCCGTTTGGTTTTGGTCAGCTATCTCTGCCCAGTAAACACCCATTTCATCAAAAACATTCATGCTATTTTTCCGCCATGATTTCTAGAAGTTAATTACTAGAAATAATTGTTCTACCAAAGATTTAGCTGTTCGCGATTTATCTAAGCTTTATTTCAAGGTTTCGAGCCGCTTAAATATCTATCACTACTTCCTAATCTGCTGGAGAAACAAGCTTTGAGTGAAAAGCAAGATTGGCAACACCTCTACATGCTTCTTAAACTTGCGGAGATGGGTGCTTACAGACGAACCGCCAAAATCTCAACCGAATATTTAGCGGGCAAACTTGGGATTTCGCAACAGACAGCCTCACGGTACCTCATAGAGCTTGAACGCAAAGGATGGATACAGAGAAACATTACTCCGGAAGGAAGCTTAATTAAAATTGAAGAAGCTGGAACTAAAGAGCTTCAGAAGCTTTATTCTAACCTTAAATTTTTGGTGGAGAAATCTTATCCTCCTTCAGTTACTTTGGAAGGAACCGTTTTTACTGGTTTAGGTGAAGGGGCATATTACATTGCAAAAGAACCTTATCGGAAGCAGTTTACTGAAAAATTAGGGTTTGAACCTTACCCCGGCACGCTTAACCTTAAACTGTCAAGTGACTATGACATTAAAACAAGAATGGAAATAGAAGCGTACCCTGCCATCGAGGTTCCTGGCTTCAAGAATGAAGATCGAACTTTTGGCTTAGTGAAATGTTACCCGGCAACTATTGATAACAAAGTAAAAGGTGCTTTGATAACCGCATTGCGCAGTCACTATGATGTTTCAGTGCTGGAAATAATTGCGCCTGTATGCCTCAGAAAACAGTTAAACCTCAAAGACGGCAACAAAGTCAAAGTGGAAATCTACATTCAGCCATAACTAAAAGGGCATCGGATTATGCGAGTACTTAACTGAGTACTCCTCATGCGGTTTACGTCTTGTAGCTAACCAATAACCAATAAGCAAACCAAAACCTAAACCACCCAAATGAGCCAAAATGTTGACGCCTTCGCCTGAATTGATAATAGAATAAAAAGAACGCGAAAACTAAAGCTCCAAGAATTGATTGGCGCACAGAACGCCTGAGCGTAAATCACGCAGGCACCAAACAATCGCGAAAATTGCGCCTGAAGCCCCAACTGAAAGTCAAGTCTGGTCCTAAAACTAAAGAAAGCACGTTGCCGGCTAATCCGCCGCCAATGTAAATTCCAAGGTATTCGGGTAGCGAGAACATTTCTTCTCCCCTTAAACCAAATATCAGTAGAAACAGCATGTTGCCGCCTATGTGTGCTATTGAGGCATGAACAAACATGGATGTGAAAAGCTGATAGTATGCTCCGTGAAAAACATTGATAGTTAAATTGATACAATGGGGGAATAGCATTAAAGTTTGTGTTAGCAGCCAGTTACCGCCAACTATAGAAGTGTAAATGTAGACTGCTATGTTTACGGCAATTAGAATGTATGTGGGCTTATATTTTATTGAATTCATTTAGTGAACCATTTTATTTGGAGAGTTTATCGATTATTTTCTGTTTTATCTTCGATGAACTATCTAAAGTATTCTCTGCAAACTTGCCTATTCTAACAATCTCAACATTCGTCTTTATGTGAATCCACGTAATTTCGCACTTGCTTTTCCATGTCCTCTTGATCATATCCCAAAGCAATGACATCCGGCTTAATGTTCTCAATAACTTCGCCAATGTCAAGGCTCTCATAACCAAGCACCGTTCGGTCAACAACTTTCAAAGATTCAACCAAGTGCACGACGTTGATCCTCAGACATTATGGGTTTTTTACCTTTAGTTTTCTCAACCGTGCTGTCTCTTGCAATAATAACAACTAACTCAGCGTTTTCTCCACCTGCCTTCTTGGCTTCCTCCAAAAACCTGACATGACCCAAATGAAGCAGGTCAAAAACGCCTGAAGCTAAGACAACTTTTTTCTTTCCTTGTTTGTTGGCCATTCAAATTTCACAGCGCCCAATAATCTTAAAGCATCCAAGAGCCCTTCACAGTAAGCTACTGAAGTTAAGCTGGTTTCAAGCTTGCCTTGAGCCTTATAATACTTTGCATCCTCCAAATAATCGGTTGCCCAACGCAAAATATTACCCACCGCTTCCTCTGTGAGGCTAATTGGTGTTTTTGTTCGCTCAAGTTCTTTGAGAACCTTTTCAGCTGAACCAATATACTTCGCCGCAAGCGCTTCTAAGCTCATTTGGCAAGCCTCCTAAACTCAGCAGGTGCACCAGCAAAAGCAATTAAGGAATCAACTTCCATAAAATGCATCTCACCTGGAAAAATCAAACTATAAGGCGGCTCCCCGAAATCAAATGCGGCTAAATCTTTGAGAAAATCGGCTTTGAGAGTTGGGCTGTCGCTTCCTGCCCGCGCTATGCCAACTGCAGGAGTTTCTGGGGTGATTATGCCTTGTTTGTTCTTCTCTTCAACCTCAAGTAACATTTTGATGGCTTGGTTGATGCTTAAGAACTGTTTTTCGTTTGCTTTCAAATCGAGTAAGCAAAGAGTATGCAAACCCAACTTCTTGTTTTGAGCGATAACATTGTAGGGTGTTTCAGAGAAATTTTCTGGAAAAGGGACAGTTACTGTTTTTCCAAACTTATAATTGTGCAATCCGGACAGGCTGACAATAGCTGAAATTATTGATGTCCCATGGATAATTCGAGTTTTTATCCCCTGTTTTTCAGCATCAATCCGCAAAGTAACATGGGTTGTGGCAATAAAAGGGTCACCTGGAACAAGAAAAACTGCTTTGCCCTTTTTTGCAGCTTCAAGAATTACCGTTCCATTTTCTTCTTCAAGATCATTTCTGGAAACCTCATGAATTTTTTTGCCGCATAATGCTTCAAAACGCTGCAATGCTAAAATCTGGCATTAAACTGGTATAGGTTTCCATGAAAACGTAATCTGCACTTTTAGTTTCCTCAAGCCCTTTAAGGCTTATGCCCTTCTCATCGTTTAATCCTAAACCCACGAAGACAAGCTCATTCAATCATTAATTCCTCAGTTACTTTAAATGCAGTCTTGAATCCTTTAAATCCTGTTCGTTTGTTTTTGCACAGTACCCTTTCTTCGTTCATGGCTAAAGAGAACAACTACTAAAACCACAATCGACACAACGACGAACAATACAACGATAGGTAGCAGTGGCAATGATATTATATTGCTATTACCACCGATCTTTGCAAGAAAAGCGTCATCTCCATTCCCCCCTGCATCGGTTGTGCCAGCTAAAACAAACCCGCTGTCATTTGACTGAATAATAGAATACGCAACATTATCAGTACTGGCACCGTTTGCTCTTTCCCACTCCATGATACCCGAAGAATCAGTCTTAATGACAAGGTAATTGCTGGGTGCATCGATTGATGTTTTAGTGTCACCGGCCAGTATAAAACCGCCGTCACTTGTAAGAGTCATTGAATAGGCGTGGTTATCGAAGGGTCCGCCATATGTTTTGTTCCACAACATATTTCCATATGAGTCTGCTTTGAGCAGCCAAGCGTTCGATGACCCTTCTCCAAACGACAAGGTATACCCAGCTAATGCGTAGGTGCCATCGCTTAATTGAAATATGGATAAAATAGTGTCAAGTTTTGCCCCGCCATAAGTTTGATTCCATTGCATAATTCCGTTAGAATCAGTCTTGACAAGCCAAGCATCCTCATTACCGTTTGCAAACGAAGTATCACCAGCAATAGCGTAGCCGCCATCACTGGATTGGATAAGTGCATGGGCTTCATCGTCGAACTGCCCCCCATACGTTCGGTTCCACATCATGTTTCCAGACGAGTCAGTTTTAACCAGCCAGAGGTCTTCACCACCTGCCCCAAAAGAGTTCGTCCAACCTGCCAAAGCGTAACCACCATCACTCGTCTTAATGACTGAAATCGCAAAGTCGTCTTGGGCTCCACCATAAGTTTTATTCCACTGCATGTTTCCCTGGGAGTCGGTTTTAACAAGCCAATAATCAAAGCCTCCTGCACCAAAAGAACTGGTCATGCCTGCAATAACAAAGCCCCCATCCTCTGTTTGCATTATTGCACTCGCAATTTCATCGTTTGGTCCACCATAGGTTTTATTCCATTCCATATTACCCGACATATCGGTTTTAACTATCCAGAAATCAGCGCCACCAATACCAAAGGAGTTGGTGCTGCCTGCAAGCGCGTAGCCTCCATCTGTCGTCTGTATTACACTGTAGGCCCTGTCAGTCTGTTTACCGCCAAATGAATGGGTCCACTGAACTGAAGGCGCTGTAACAGAATTAGCTGCTCCAATGTCCCAAGCCAAAAACAACAAGCTAATCAAGACAATGCAGAGGATTAACTCTTGCTTACTTTTTGATTGTGCCATCTTCAACCAGCTGATTATAGAAAATGCGACAAGTCGTCATGGAGAGGGCATGGCGTTCGCAGAAGACTGCAAGAACTTTCTCTACTGACTCGTTTGGTGGTTTTTGCTCCAGCATTTCCTTTAACTCTTTAACTTTGTGCATATCAATTTTATCGCTCATAACATCTTCTTCTTTACTGTTAATTTTTCAATAAATCGTTACCTTGACTATTCTCAGAACCCTTTATAAAAGTTAAACCGGCTCAACCTGTTGGGCAGACAAAGTCGCTGTTTTGAGTTGCTTGCAACAAGCGTAACGAATGGATATGTATAGAAAAATAGCCAATGCTTTAACTGCTGATCGCTTTTGGGTTTTGGATGGAGCATCCAACCAAACATTTATATCATTTACGTTAAAGAGAAATCTAAGAATTTCAGCCTCATAGCTGATGGATTGAACCTTTAAATGAAGCCTGTTGAAAAATTAGTTACGGATCGCATAAAAAATCTTAATCCATGTATTCATGGCGGAGAGGTTTTGGATGCTGCAGGCAAAAGTGGTTTCAAGCGAGAGGAAATTTTGGATTTCAGTTCAAGCGTAAATCCACTGGGGCCTTCAAAAAAAGCGCTTGAAGCAGCAAAAAACAGCTTCAAAGAAATCCCGTCTTATCCAGATTCAAATTGTAACCAGTTAAGGCAGGCAATTGCAGACCACTATGAAGGCTTAAATAAAAATAACGTTATTGTGGGTAACGGTTCCACGGAACTTATGTATTTGTTCGCTGAAACTTTCATGCGAAAAGGTGAAACAGCAGTTATTTCTGCACCAACGTTTGGGGAATACGAGAGTGCAGTAAGAAAAACAGGCGAAACAACAAAATTCGTCAAGCTAAACAAGAACTTCAATATAAATGAAAAAGTTTTTGAACGGGAAATGGATGGTGCCAAAATTGTTTTCTTGTGCAATCCAAATAATCCAACTAGTTTACTCATACCTAATCAAACTTTAACAGAAATAATTGAGAAAGCGTTGAAGCAAGATACCTTGATTTTTCTCGACGAGGACTTCTTAGAATTTGTTGAAGAAGAAAAAAACCTCTCAATGATAACTAAAATTAAGAGTTATCCTAACTTGTTTATTTTGAGGTCTTTCACGAAAATTTTTGGTTTAACGGGTTTGCGTGTAGGCTATGGAATTGCCAATGAAGAAATTGTTGATGTTCTGTTGAGGGCAAAGATTCCTTGGAATGTTAATTGTTTGGCGCAACCTGCTGCTGTTGCAGCGTTAAATGACGAGGAGCATCTTCGGGTTACATGCGAGCTTATAAAAAAAGAGAAGGCACAATTGTTCGCTCAACTGAACGAAATTGGATCGTTTAAGGTTTATCCACCGGATGCTAACTTTTTCTTTATTGACATTCGCAAGTCAGGTTTAACAGCCAATGAATTAAAAAATAAATTGTTGCGTCAGGGCATTTTGATACGTGACTGCACCTCTTTCCATGGACTTGACCCATACTATATTCGCGTAGCCGTCAAAACGCATCTGGAAAATGTACGGTTGATTGAAGCCCTACAGCAGGCCGTGAAAAATTAGCAATGCCAGGTTAGTTAACCATGTTTTTTTTTGATTTAACTTTTTTTATTGATTCTGTCTTGATTTTTATATTAGCTTTCTTGATTGATGCCATCTTCGGAGAGTATCCTGACAAAATCCACCCAACCGTCGGCATAGGCAAAATAATATCATATCTCAAACCCAAAGCCAAAAACTCAAACCCAAGCGTTGAAAAAGCAAACGGGATCCTCTTAGCTATTTCAGTCATACTTATTGTTTCGCTTCCAGTATTTTTGCTACTGTTTTGGCTTCGATCATCTTTCGGCATCTTCGGCCAAATTGCTTACATCATTATTGGGGCAATTTTGTTTAAGGCTACTTTTGCTTTAAAAGGCATGGGACACTATACCAAACCTATTGCAGCGGCACTAAAGAAAAATGATTTAGCTGAAGCTCGCCGATGGTTACCCTTCATTGTCAGACGAGACCCAAACACATTAAATGAGAAGCAAATTATCTCTGCCGCGGTGGAATCTGTTGCAGAAAGTACCACAGATGGCATAACTGCACCATTCTTCTTCTTTGCTCTTTTCGGAGTCCCAGGAGCTTTCGCCTATCGAGTGGTAAACACTTTAGATTCTATGGTAGGATACAAAAACGCCGAAAACAAAAATATAGGCTGGTTCAGTGCAAATCTTGACACAATTGCCAACTATATTCCTGCTAGATTAACGGCTTATCTGATGATTGCCGCATCATTTTTGCTGAGGGAAAATTGGCATGAATCATGGCGCATTCTGCAAAGAGACAAGCGAAAAATGACTAGTGTTAATGCTGGATGGACAATCTCAGCTATGGCTGGAGCATTAGATACTCAACTGGAGAAGCAAGGCTGCTATATTTTAGGGGACGACCATGGTATTTCGCCTGAACACATTAACAGGTCATTACGCGTTATGTATGTGACTGCAGTTTTGTTTGGTTTAGTGGTGGTTTTGCCGGTTTTGGCTTTAAGAATCTATGTTGCAACTTAGTTTGCAGTACCCGTTTCGTCAGAGGTTAACTCTTCCGACTCTTCTCAACAAAAGATTGGCTACCAAAGCAACAGCCAAATCTGCCAAAATCCAAATTGTTAAGGAGATCAAATGCAGAGGGGGTAGCGCCAAAATAGTGAAAAAAAGCAACAAAGCTACCGCAACCACACCTATGATTCTTTTTCTTCGGCGTACATTGTCAACACTCAAACTAGGCGCTGGAGCCAATATCCTCACTCTTACTCAACAGTAAAGGTTTTCCAATATTAACCTTCAACCCTTACCAATATCGGTATTGCAGCATTTTGGAAAGGAGAATGGACAAACTAAACAAAACTTATTTTAAGTTCTATTTCAAATCGCAAAAACTTCATTTTTGGAAATGTTTGTTTAGCCGAATTCTTTTCGACAGTCTGGCGGCGTTCTCTTCTCACCTTTTTTTGAAGAATATTTTCTCTCCTTTTAACAACATTACCACCTATCAACAACATCGGGATTTACTAGGACAGCCTAGGACGTTCTATGACGTTACCTGCAAAACATTTAAAGTCTATTTCAAAAAAACAACGCAAAGCAAACTGTTCAAAAATCCAAAAATGCGTGTTGTTGTTCTCGTCAACAGAGGCAAATTATCCCCACCGATTTTGCTTTTTTTGAAACATGTGCATAGATAACGAATCCAACGTCAAGAAAAAACAAATCACGCAAAAAGATAACTGGTTTTAAATGTTGCTTTTTCTGGTAAAGCCAATTGGCTTTATCTTTTGAAAGTATGCTATGCTGAAAGCACTTTAAAGCACTTCTGTAAACGGTAAAGGACTTTAAAGCACTTTAAAACACTTCTATGGACGGTAAAGCACTTTAAAGTACGCAGCCTGCAGAAAATTCAAGCTCTGATGCAAAAAAGCAAACTGAAACAACCTGAACAAAAAATTTATTCTAAATTCTGCTGTTACCTCTCATCATACTGTCGCTCTAACGATTAATGCTTTCAATTCAAATCATCTTCGAAAAACCCAAAAAGAACATTTTTGGCTTATCTTGACGGCTATTGACTTTTTATGACCTTGTGACGTCTGGTGACGTGTAGTGGCGTTTAGAGACTCAATTTACAGATGATTTAGGCTCAGAACCGAAAAAGCAGTCAAAGGCGATTTAATAAAGAACAGCCAAAAATGATGTTGCTCTTCCCGTTGAGAGATTTTTTTTCTATTTAAGAATATTTTCAAGCAAAGCTAAATACACAATTTTGGAAAAAACAGTACTAAAGAAATATTTACCGAGAAAACAACCTTTTTTCTTAAGCAATTACACTGTGCAGCAAAAATGGTTATTAACAAGAAAACCTGATACGGATACGCATAAAGTCAAGAGGAAAAATGCGATGTCTGTAGTTGTCACTTCATTGCCTTTGGCAACAATCATAATCTTAGTTATTTCAGCAGCCATTGCGTTCTTAAATTCGGGAATAAACAGGGTTTTAATCAATTATTTCGTAGGTTGGGAACAATACCGAATTATGCAAAAAGAAATGGCTGAATACCGCTCAGAAACTATGCAAGCAGCGAGATCCAAAGATAAAAAGCAAATGGAAAAACTCAAAAAAAGACAATCTCAAATAAACAGCATGCAAGCAAAAATGATGAAGCCTCAAATGGTCCAGTTTGGCATCTCTTTCGTTTACTTAATTGTCTGGTTTTTAGTTTTAACCCCAACATTTGGACCAGCCCCTATGGCTTACATACCAGGTCTTGGTTATATTGCTGGTGCTCATCACGTTATTAATGGAGTTGCTCAACACGCAATTCTTAACGCGATTCCTGTATTCTATTGGTATCCAATTTGCTCATTCTTCTTTGGGCTTCTATCATCACGTTTACTTGGCATCATGCCCATTGAGCCTTAAATTCAAGAAATCATGGTGTCCCTAAATGGCTAAAAACGCAAAATTATGTTTTACCGACAAAAAACCAGTAATCTGCATTTCAGGAATGGCTGGTACTGGCAAAAGCACATTATCCAAAAAGCTTTCGGAAAAATATAATCTAAAATGTTATTCTGGCGGCGATGCGCTCAAGGAACTGGCGAATTCCGAGGGTTATAATGCTTCCTGTCAAGGATGGTGGGAGAGTTCCGAGGGCTTAAATTTTCTTAACGAAAGGATAAATGACCCTAAATTTGACAAAGCTGTAGATGCTAAACTGCTCGAATATGCAAAGCAGGGAAATGTGCTCTTAGATAGTTGGACGATGCCATGGTTGCTCAGTGAAGGTTTCAAAATTTGGTTGATGGCTTCAATTGAAAAAAGAGCTGCCAGAGTTGCAGAACGAGATAAAATTACAGTAAACGAAGCATTCAAAGTGTTGAAAGAAAAAGAAGATAGAACAAAAGCAATCTACAAGAAACTTTACGGTTTTGTTTTAGACGAAGACTTTAAACCGTTTGATTTAGTTTTAGATACCGATAATTTGAATGTAGATGAAGTTTTTGAGGTTCTTTGCAAAGTAATAGGTAACATAGTTTTTTCTACTCCTTCTTAAGTTAACTCAACTAGAATTTTGACCAATCTTAGTTCCAGGCGATCTAAGTTATATCAGGATTAGAACGTTCTTTATTAAGCAAACTTCTATAAAGAAAGAGGCAATGAAAGCGAAAAAAATAAACAGCCTAGCCATGCTTCTTTTTTTAGCAACAGTCACCCTTTGCCTTATAGCCTCACAACAGCTAATTAACATTAAAACAACTGCCATTTTATTATTCTTCAATTTCCTCTTTATTCCACTAATTCTTCTGCTAAACGGTACCTTACCTAAAAAAATGTTCATATTAGCAATTGGAAATGTAATTGGATTGTTTTGGAATCTGATTCTTTATTCCTTTTCCCTAGCTGGCTTCAATTCACTCGGTCCAGCATTCAACGTTTTCTATACATTAATTTTCCCCATTTTAAATCTAATGTGGATCGTGCCTTTTTGGGCCTTAACCTTGGGTGTTCTCCCTAAACAAACAAAGAATTTGGCGGATCAAAATTGATAATTGAAAGCTTAAATATAATTTTCGTTTTTTTGACATCAATTATCGTAATTTATTTAATCCGCCATTATATTTTCACTTTAACGGTTTTAAGGAAATCAAATAACAGAAAACTTCCGCCTAATAACGCTGTGAAGTTAAGTTTTGAACCGACTGTAACGATCCTTATACCTGCGCACAATGAGGAACATGTAATCGGCAAAATGTTAGACAAAATCACGAAGTTATCATATCCTAAAACCAAATTGCAGGTAATAATGATAGATGATGCTTCTTCGGACGCTACAGGAAAAATTGGAGATGAATATGCAAAATTTTATGGTTTCGTAAAAGTCCTGCACAGAGACAGCAGAATTGGAGGTATAGGAAAAGCTGCAGCATTGAATGCGGGCTTAAAAGAGGCAACAGGGGAAATCGTGCTTTGCTTCGATGCTGATTACCTCCCAAATAGTGACATTGTGGAAAAACTTGTAGAAAAATTCGCCGATTCAAATGTTGGCGCTGTGCAGGGGAGACCAGTTGTTTGGAATGAGCCACATAACATTCTAACGCGCTTAATAGCCTTAGAACGGATAGGAGGATACAGAGTAGACCAGGAGGCTCGAGAGCTTTTGGGTCTTATGCCACAATTTGGGGGCACGGTCGGAGGCTTTAGGCGCAGTATTGTGGATAGTTTAGGCGGCTTTGACGAGTCAATGGTTACTGAAGATACGGATTTAACGGTGCAAATTTATCTTTTAGGCTATAAAATTCGATATGTAGGAGACGCAGAATGTTACGAGGAAGCAGTAGATACATTGAAGCGCGTATTGGAGGCAAAGGCACAGATGGGCAAAAGGGCATATGCAGGTTTGCTTCAAGAATGCATTAAAAGTTTTGAGAAGCAAAAAAATGAACCGCAAAGAGAAAGTTGATGGTCTGCTTCTTTTGCATATTTATTTTATGCCTATTTTAATTCTGGCTTCTTTTTTTATCGGCAGTTTGCTTATCGTTAATGGTTCATCGGTTGCGGCGACACTTTGGTTTGCTATACCTATATCTTTTTACAGTGTTGTAGGCAATTATGCGCCTTTTTTCGAGATTGGAGTTGGGGCTTATTTAGATGGCAGAAAACGGCTCCAATGGCTGATGCCTTTTCTAATTTTTTCCTTTTTCTTCAATATGCTAATCTGTACCAAGGCTTTTTACGATTTGCTTATTGAAAAATTGTTTGGCAAAACTAAGAGTGATTGGGAAAAAACTGAACATTTAGGAAAGGGAAATCGTTATATTGATAATAAAGCGATAACTTGATTGGGTGCAAACGATTCAGAGTGTATATATTCTTGGGTCTCAGACGGTGATGGTGATAGTTTCAGTTATGCTTCTGTTTTTACCTGCCGTCATAGAATTAAAGAAACCTAAAGATTTAGGACCAAGAAGAGTAAAAGATAAATTAGGAAAAATAAGAATCAAGCCATTTAAAATCGCAATAACAAACATTGATGATAAAGAAGATTTGGATAATAAATTAACAGAAACGCTGACTAATTTTCTCTACAGGTTTCCAAACATAGAAGTGTAATTTATTTGAAGAATAGCTTTGCGTTTTTCCACTGGTCCCAAGCCAAAGATAAATAGCCAGATGGACTTCCCTGAATGGAATAGAAAATGTAACAAAGGTAATTGCATTGCTCGCATTCATTATAAGATTTACGCAATTGCTTGAATTCAGGGCTTTTCCACTTCGCAGGTAAATCAAATATTGATCCCACAAAATTGTGGCTGTGACATCCAGCAATTCGGCCTAAAGGGTCAACGACTATAAAGTTACTTAACGCTTGGCATTTCCATGCCCGCTCATCTTCTGCATAGATACTTCGTAAAGCTTGCAGTAGTTTGGTTGTCATTAGGATTTTGTTATTTTTCTTTTTCATTTTAATTAAGGAGTTGCAAAGTTTAACCATGGCTTGTTTGTCTGTTATAACAAATTCATCGTTTGCTTTTCCAATCCTGAAAAGCTGGTTTGCATCAATTGATGTGTCATATGAATAAAGGCTATACCAAACAGGAATCCCTTTTTCAGTAAAATAATTGGTAATATCAATTATTTCATATAGATTCTTCTGGGAAATCGTCGGCGTAACGCTAACATTTATTCCTTCGCTATGAAGTTTCTCAACAGTTTCCATTGCTCTCTTCCATGCACCCGGCACATCTTTTATGTAATCGTTTTTTGCTTCATCTAAGCTATCTATCGAAATTGCCACAAAATCTACGTTTCTCAAGTAATCGATTTTTTTTACATGCCATACTACCGTTATCATACACTGTTGTAACGAAAAGTTTTGAAGCATAATCAAGTATTTCGCCAATATCATCTCTAAGTAGAGGTTCTCCGCCTGATATTACAAGCTCAACAACACCAATTTTTTTTAAAATATCGAATCCTTTTTTTATTTCTTCTGCTGCAAGTTCTCTTGAGATCTTGTTCTTTCCAAACATTGCAACCTGCACAGCGGTAGTTACATTTTCTTGTGACTAACCATTGAGCATGATGAGGATTTACCGGGAATAAGCCCGCGTGTTGCTATTGATGCCGCTTTTTTCATACCAGTAGTCAAATAGGTTGTCACTAGCCGATTTTTTGATGTTTACTGTATCTTCTATTAGAACTATAAAAACCATTATCCATATTATTAAAAAGCCTTTTTTGGTATACAGCTCGATTTTAATTTTTATGTTATCTAGGAACTGTTTTTAAGAATGTATTTCTGGTATTGCTAGGACAGTTTCACGCTTATTGAGTGAGCCTTATTGGAGGAGAAAGCGTTGGCAGATGACGTTCATCAAAATCCAGAAATATTTACAGTTAAAGAGAACGTCCCTCTAGCTCTGCCTCCCGTAACTACAGAAGAAGTCTTGACTCTGCCAGCAGATGAGGTAATGTCCCGAATGGGGACATCAACGAAGGGTTTGAGTTCTGAAGAAGCGGAACTGAGAATTAACGTTTATGGCACTAACGAATTGGCCCAAAAGAGAAAACGCTCAGCAATTGTAAGCTTCCTCCTTCACTTCAAAAGCCCTTTAATCATTATACTTTTGGCAGCATCAATATTTGCAGGTGCAACGGGTGATATTCCAGATTTTAGTATCATTTTTGTAATCGTATTAATCAGCGTTGGTATTGATCACTATCAAGAATCTAAAGCAGAAAACGCGGCTGAAATGCTAAAAGAAAAAGTCAGCACTACCGCTACAGTAATTCGAGACAATACAAAGAAGGAGCTTAAACTGTCTCAAATTGTTCCAGGAGACATTATTTATCTTTCAGCTGGAGACATCGCTCCCGCAGATGCAAGAATAATAAGCGCTAAAGATCTTTTCATTAACCAAAGTGCTCTCACCGGCGAATCCTTCCCAGTTGAAAAAACGCCGAATAAGCTAGAGTCAGTAAACCTCCAGTCTGGTTCGATTACTGAATGGAATAATTATCTGTTTATGGGTACCTCAGTGGTAAGCGGCACGGCAACAGCTGTTGTTGTTAAAACTGGTGGCTTCACCGAATATGGTAAAATCGCCAAGAAACTCGTTACAAAACCTCCTGAAACCGAATTTGAACGAGGCGTAAAAGGATTCAGTTACCTTATCATGCAAGTAACATTTGTTTTCATTATCTTTGTTTTCATTGTCCTCGCTCTTTTTCATCGTGGCATAATAGAATCCTTGCTTTTTGCTGCTGCTCTTAGCCGTCGGGTTGACACCTGAACTTCTTCCCATGATTATTACGATGAACCTTTCCAAAGGCGCCGTAAACATGTCAAAAAAAGGCGTCATTGTCAAACACTTGCCTTCAATCGAAAACTTCGGCAGTATGAACGTTTTATGCACTGACAAAACAGGAACTCTTACTGAAAATCAAATATCGCTTGTAATGCATGTGGATATGGAAGGCAAAGACGACGACAAAGTCCTTCTATACTCTTACCTGAACAGTTACTACCAAACTGGGCTGAAAAGCCCACTTGACGAAGCAATCCTTATTCATAAGGAAATTAATATGGAGGGCTACCAGAAAATCGACGAAGTTCCCTTCGATTTCGTCCGTAGACGAGTCTCAGTTGTGGTTGAAAAAGATCGGCAAAGATTCTTCATTGCCAAAGGAGCACCTGAAGAAATTCTAAAAGTTTCAAGTTATTATGAATTTGGCGGCCTACTCTTTGATATCAGCGAAGAAGCTCGAAAAAAAATTGAGCAAAAATACTTTGACTTAAGTGCTGAAGGCTTAAGGGTTTTAGGCGTAGCATACAAAAAATTGAAGGAAGAAAAATCCGTCTACTCGGTTAATGACGAAACTGAAATGGTTTTTCTTGGTTTCATCGCTTTTCTTGACCCGCCAAAACAGACCGCAAAAGAATCTATCGAACTCTTAGCGAAAGAAGGAATAGAACTAAAAATATTGACTGGCGACAACGAGTTAGTAACTAGAAAAGTATGCGAGCAACTCGGCTTTGAGATTAAGGGCGTTGTTTTAGGCGGCGAAATTGCTCAGATGCAAGATGATGCTTTAGCGCGAGTTGTAGAAGAAGCCAATGTATTTGCTAGAGTAACGCCCGTGCAAAAAGACAGAATCATCAATTTGCTCAAAGATAACGGTCACGTTGTTGGCTACATGGGTGATGGAATCAATGATGCCCCTTCATTAAGAACCTCTGATGTTGGCGTTTCTGTGAATAACGCGGTAGATGTTGCAAAAGAATCTGCCGACATTATCCTTCTTGAAAATGATTTGACCGTATTAGCTCAGGGTGTTATTGAGGGGAGAAAAACATTCGGCAACACCATGAAATATGTTATGATGGGCATAAGTTCCAACTTTGGCAACATGTTTAGTGTTGCGGGAGCGGCGCTCTTTTTGCCATTTTTGCCGATGTTATCGATTCAGATATTATTAAACAACCTCCTCTACACACTCTCCCAAACAACGATAGCAACTGACAATATTGATGAAGAATATCTGGAGCGCCCAAAGAGATGGGACATTTCTTTTATCAGAAATTTTATGGCAGTTGAAGGTCCTATCAGTTCAATTTTTGATTATTCTACATTTTTTATAATGGTATTTATTTTTGGTATTCCTCTGGGTGCTTCAGCGACAGGGGCTCCATTAGCGACACTTTTCCAGCAATCACAATTCCAAACAGCGTGGTTTGTGGAATCGCTTTGCACTCAAACACTGGTAGTGTTTGTTATTAGGACAAGACAATCGCCCTTCTGGAAGAGCGCACCCGGCAAGTATTTAGTAATAAGTTGTTTGTCAGTCGTTGCTGCCGCGATAATAGTACCGTATACACCGCTGGGTCCAGTGTTTAAATTTGCTCCTCCTCCGCCATTGTTTTATGTAGCATTAGTGTTGATGATCATCACATACCTGTTTTTGGCTGAGGTAGTTAAGAAATGGTTTTACAAACGACATGCCTACAGGATTGAGCAAGCACTTAGTTCCGAAAAGAAAATCCTTCTATCTAAGCAGGAGCGCACGTTTGGTACAAGATACCGCTGCCGTGATTTGCTTACGTCCGGAAAACGAAATTTCTTTTGATTCTCTAATTCAAGACTTGATCAGAAGCCTCAGCTATCCAATCGAAACGGACAGGGTATACCAGAGTTTGCAATACCTAAGACGAGGAGGATTAATCGATGTGGATTGGCAGAATCAAGTAATAAAAAGAATGCCGTCAATCAAAGAATATATTACAAAACAGGTGATACCTAGCAGAACATGGCCACTAGTTACTGATGATTGGCTCCGGATAAACAAAGGCATTCAAGAGAAATACGGCCAAATCAACCCTGAGTTCCAAGACTTATTATCGCGAAGACAACATTAACAAGTTTTTTGAGTTTTTCTCATAATTCATTAAATAAACATAACTTATCTTTGTTCGCTGATTATTGAAAAATTGTTTCTTAGATGCTCTTGGCCGTTCGTTCCAGTCTGCTATGCCATTTCTCTGTTATTCAATAAAGAAAGCGCTCTCTCAGAAGCTTGTTCCACATATCTACGAGATAACCATTTCGCTGTTGAATTTAATAGTCAGAGTAATCAGAATCGCATACCCGCAGCAATTTAACGAGTTAAAGCAATCCATAAGTGGTCTGAGACTGGACGTGGCAACATCTCCGCCGAGTTATCATGATGCATTAAAATGCGTTTGTTTGGGTTCGTAATGAATTCGCCTATGACATCAGCATAAATGTGTTGTTGACATAAAGTGTCAACTATTTTGTCAGCAGCTTCTGGCTCAGCAGCTATAAGCAGTGCACCAGAACTAATCAGTTGCAAAGGATCAATTTCATAGTACCTGCAGATTTTGGCGGTCTCAGGTTCAACCGTTATTTTTTCTTCAAAAACGCGTACGCCTAATCCTGCGGCATCTCCCATTTCATGGATGCCGTTTAAGATTCCACCTTCAGTTGGGTCATGCATTGCATGAACCCCACCAGTTCTGTAAGCGGTTAAGGCATCTTTTACTATGCTTATTTGGGTGAAGAAACGTTTGGCGCTCTCAAGCATTGGTAAGCTCAAGACTTTTGACAGCTGCCCCTCACGGTCTGATGCTAAAATTGCTGTTCCTTCAATTCCAGCACTTTTTGTTAAAATCAACTTGTCACCACTTTTTGCGCCCGCTGCGGTAACGTATTTGCCTTTTTCTGTTAAGCCCATTATGCAGCCAACCACGATAGGATTAGTTAGCCCAGGCGTTGATTCGCAATGTCCACCCACGATAGCAATTCCAAGTTCTTTTGCAGCCGCGTGCATTTGGGTACTTATGGTTTCAACGATTTTGCTGTCAGCGTTTTCTGGCAGAATCAGGCATGAAAAGAAAAATGCTGGTTCAACCCCGAAAGTAGCTACGTCATTAGCGTTTATGTTGATGGCTTCCCATCCGATGCGTTCAACTGCGCCAGTGATTGGATCCATTGAGACGATGGCGTTTTTGTTTCCAACATCTAAGACAGCGCCATCTACTCCAGCGGCTGGACCTAAAACTACTTCGCTGCGTTCAGCACCTAAATTTTTGAATACTATTTCTTTTAGGATATCTATTGGGATTTTTCCAGGCGGCAACTTCATAAGTTATTCTCTGTTAAATCATGCTTTTAAGCAGTGGCTGCGTTTTGCTTTCCTTTGTAATTTCTCCAAGCTTCTGGAAGTCTCTTACGAAGAATAATAGCTATCGGAATCCCAATTATCCCACCAACGGCTATCTGCAGTATATTGAAGGGCACTTCGCTCGCTGCTGCCCAGCCTTCTGATAATCCAAAGAACTCAGCTAAGAAATACCCACTTACCATTTCTGCACCTGCGATGACAACGGCGATTATATCTCTTTTCCGGTTTAACCTGTTAGATATTAAGCCTGCGATGAGGCCTTCGGCACCTTTTATAATTAATGTGAAGGGTGAAAAGTATGCGTATCCACCAGCTATGTCAGATATTGCCGATCCTACTCCCCCTGCAAAGCCTCCAACGATTGGGCCGAAAGTGAAGGCGGTAATGAAGATCATAATGTCGCCAAAGTTTAGATACCCTTTTGTTGCTGGGATCGGGATTTGTGGGAAGAAAGTTGAGACTGCAACGAGGGCTGCCATGATTCCAGCTTGCGCAACTATGAGAGTTGCTGTTCTTTTACTGGGTCTGGATTCCATGTTTTCACCTTAGCATAGTTATAACTTTGATATAGTTACAACTATACTAATAAATGTTGCCAAATTCACGCAAGCAATTGAATGTCATCAAAAGCAGCCAAAACCTTCTTGCCTCGTTCGGTAATTCTGAAAAATTTCTTACCGTTCTTCTCATAGCCCACCACCAATCCTTTATCTGATAGTTCATTAAGATGTTGATATATCGCAGCCCGCGTCATAATTTGGCCCAGTTGTTTCCACAAATCGTATCCATATGTGTCTTTTTCGCTGAGGATTTTTAGAATTTTTTGCTTGGTACTTACTGCAAGCCCCAAGCCTGCTGCTTTCTGTTTTTTTGTCAACGCTTGCAAAACGTCGGTTGCTTTAAGCCCGCTGCCAGTGATGAGACAAACAATGCTTGAATTGCTGGAAATTTTATCACTTTTCAACTTCTGCAGTGCTGCAACGGTGGCTGAGCTTGCGGGTTCAGCGAAAACTCCTTCAAGTTTAGCAATCAGGAGCTCGGAAGCAAAAATATCTCCGTCTGAAACGGTTAAAGCCAACCCGTTTGACTCCTGTATCGCCTTGATTGCTAAGTCACCTTGCAATGGCTCGCCAACAAGTATGGCTAAAGCACGTGTTGATGCGTTGCATGATTTTGGAGATGATTGTTCTTTGAGTTTGTTAACTATGGGGGCGCAGCCTTCTGTCTGAACTCCAACCATCCGAGGCAACGAATTTGTAAGTCCTAAATGTTTTAGTTCTTTGAATCCTTTCCATAGAGAATAGATTGTTCCCCCGCTTCCCATGGGAACAATGACCCATTCTGGCACATCGAACTGCTCACTTACTTCGTATGAAATGGTTTTCTGTGCTTCAACAACAAGCGGATTAAGTTCAGCTGTCCCTTGGTACCAGCCTGTTTCCTTAGCCAAGTCAGCCGCTTTGCGAATAGAATCATCCACGATAACGCCTGACTCCTCAATCACCGCGTCGTACGCAATCATCTGCGCCAATTTTCCCACATCTACAATTTTTGGAACCAATACATGGCATATCAACCCAGCTTTTGCGCTATAAGCCGCTAAAGACGCGCCCATGTTGCCGTTACTGGCGCATACCAAAGTTTTAAAATCTTGATCAATCGCGTTTGAAGTCAAAAAAGCCGCTGCACGATCTCTGTAAGAGTTAGTTGGGTTACGGGTTTCATCTTTCAAATAAAGCTCTTTTAACCCAAAAGCTTTGGCCAGCCTTTCGGCCTTATGCAACGGTGTTGCTCCCTCTCCAAGGCTAACTATGTGTGTAACAGCGGGAAGTACAGGTCTATACCTCCAAAATCCTTGTGGTCCATCAAACTTTAATTTGCCAACCTCAAGCAAATCAGCCGCGTATTCGAGTGTTCCACCGCATTTTTCGCAGTTAGTTCTCAAGGGATATACAGGAAACTCGGTGCTACAGCGAATGCATTTTAGACTTTCTTTCATCTTTTTCTAAGTTGCTTAAACATGCTTTTATGTTATACCATTCCAAGACAACGAAAAATCGCTTGCCGATTTGTATAGTCCATTATGCAGAAGAGGAAAATCTAAATGGGAGTTCACGACAAAATAATGTCGACGAGTGACAAGTCATGACTGAAAAAGTAGACCCAATAAAAATGCATAAACAAGCAATTGCACTTATGGAAAACGGCAAATACGAGGAAGCACGAGACATGTTTGCCAAAACTGGTGAACTCTACTATAAAGGCCAGAACTATTTTGGTGCAGCAGAAATGTATTATAAGGCTGGTGAAGCCGCTGTTGCACTCAAAGACTGCAAGAAAGGCGCCGAGTTTTTCAAGAAATCGTCGGAAATTTCATTTAGCAAAGCCTTTGACAGATATGGCTTAAGTGCACTTGAACAAGCCAGAGACTGCCAAAAAGCAATGGGCAACACCAAAGAATCCGAAGAACTTGACAAGAAGATCAAAGAAATCAACGATAAACAAAAAGAGCCTGAAGGTGAATCATCGTTTTCTGTATTTTCATAGTTGCAGCTACAGACAACTAGAGATTAATTAGCGGAGCTTTAACCCCATTTTCATTATTTCACCTTTCGAGTTTGTAGGTTAATAAAACTGGTGAGATTCAGTCATTAACGGTTTTGATTAAGTTTTTTTCTTTGTTTTGAATTGGTTTTTTGGTTTGGGGCTTGATTTGTTGCAGGTTACGTCTATATTCGTCTTGATTCGTCCCTATTCGTCTGGATTCGCCGCGTTTCGTCGCGAAAACCTAAAGACCGCATTAATACTTATCAAAGATTTTTAGTAATCAATTAAATAAGCAGATGATGCCGTATTTCTAGTATCAAATTTTTTGGTTAAATTATGCACGCGTTGTTCAAATCTCTCTGCGATCTGCTTGAAAAAGTCGAAGCAACAGCAAAACGACTTGAAATTATAAACTTAACAGCAAATTACTTAAAGACTCTTGACTCAGAAGAAATTGAACCCGCAACCAATATGATAGTTGGTAGAGCATTTCCAAAGTATAGTCAGAAATCGCTGGATGTAAGTTGGTCAACTTTGACCCACGTTTTAGAGCAAGTTAGCCAATTTGATTGGAACCAATTTCGCCAAGCCATGGCAAGTACAGGCGACATCGGCTCAGCAACTAAGTTAGTTCTTGAACAGTCAAAATCAAAAAAGCAGACTCAACTTGCAGAAAAATCGTTAACTATAACCGAAGTCAGACAAGTCCTCGACGCCATAACTCAAATGTCAGGCCCAAGGTCAAGAACTAAGAAAGAACGGCTAATAACCACTCTGTTGAGCCAAGCTGCCCCAATAGAGGCCAAATACCTTGTAAAAATCTTCACAGGCGAAATGCGCACAGGGCTTCATGAAGGTTTAATGGAGCAAGCTGTTGCCAAAGCCTTCGGGATTCCAATCCAAAAAGTGCAGCATGCAAGCATGGTTCTAGGAGACATAGGCGAAGTGGCAATGATGCTAAAAACTCACGGCTTAGCGGGCGTGGATAAGGTTGGTTTTAACGTTTTTAGACCCGTTAAACTAATGCTTGCCCAGACAGCTCAAAATGTGAACGAAGCATTATTAGAGCATTGTGGCAAAACTGCTTTTGAATACAAATACGATGGTGCAAGAGTTCAAATTCACATTCAAAATGGGGCCGTGGAAATTTTCAGCAGAAGGTTAAGCAACGTGACAGAAAGCGTGCCAGAAATAGTTCAAACCGTAAAACGCAACATAATAATGCCTTCTGCCATCCTCGAAGGAGAAGTAGTCGCTTTAGATTGTGCTGGCTACCCGATTGCTTTTCAATATTTGATGCGCCGCTTCAAACGAACACACGATGTCGCCAGCATGGCACAGAGAATCCCCTTGACACTTTATCTGTTTGACATTCTCTACCTTAACGATCAAAGCCTTATCACATTGCCTTACTTTCAGCGCAGGCAAATCTTGGCAGAGACCGCCGGAGAAATCAGCTTAAGCAAACAAATCGTAACCGATAAAATCGAAGAGGCAGAACGTTTTCTTAAAGAAGCTACAGCAAGTGGGCACGAAGGACTAATGGCGAAGAAACTTGACAGCTCATACATTCCGGGCAGAAGAGGAAAAAAATGGTTAAAAATCAAAACAGTCCTCGAAACCTTAGACCTTGTCATCACAGCGGCTGAGTATGGCTATGGCAGGCGGAAAGGTTGGCTCTCAGATTATTACTTGGCAGCAAGAGACCCAGAGACAGGCGAATTTTTGAACTTGGGCAAAACTTTCAAGGGCTTAACCGATGCCGAAATCGTCGAAATGACAAAACAACTAAAAAAATCAGCAGTTAACCAAGAAGGGCACCGTGTAATTGTTATTCCTAAAATTGTGGTTGAAGTCACATATAACGAGATTCAGAAAAGCCCAAAATATAAGAGCCAAATGGCACTACGATTTGCCAGAATTACCAGAATAAGAGACGATAAAACACCTGAAGAAGCAGATACAATCGACAAAGTTAAAGAAATTTACGAGCGACAATTTAAAATAAAAGGCAAATCACCCGAAACCTAACATTATGAAACTATCAAAGTCACAAAATCATAACTAATAATACATTCCAAAACTACATAATTGTATGCAAAGCAAGAATAGCGCGAAGAAATCTCGTCACCTATCTCCAATATCAAAGAAAGCGGTGTCAAATATTTTTAACAAGCCAGCAACAAATGAGTATCCCTTTGTGAAACCAAAGGTGCCAGACGACTTTCGAGGTCAGCCAATATTTGATACGAATCTTTGCATCGGTTGCGGACTATGCAGCCGAAATTGCCCTGCAAAAGCTATAGAAATGGTTGACGTTAACGGAAAAAAATACCCCCAATTCGACCTTGGAAAATGCATCTTCTGTTACAAATGCGCTGAAGATTGTCCCAAAAAAGCTATACAAAACTCGACCAACTTTGAGTTAGCTTCGACAGATAAATCCTCGTTGATTATGAAACCTCATCAGCCCTCAATCGATACGACACCACCCAAAAAGAATTGATTCAATAAGTCTTTTGTTCAAAAACATTAACAAATCGTCGGGAGCGGTAGTTTTGTTTGACACAAATATTGTTAGACACGCTTTCCGAAAGCATTTAAACTTGAAATTCAAGAACAAATAATTAATGATGCCAATCAAGCGTCAGAGAAACAATTAATGCTCAATTTTCAAAAACTAGCTAAAAACTCCGCTTCCATCCACCGTCGTTAGGATAAAAGGCAAATATAACAGTGACTAACAAACAATTTACTTGGAGAATGGTTTTGGTGGATGTGACGAGAAAAGAAGCGTTGGCTAAAGAATTCTACAGCCGCCAAGTTATAATGAAGGAATTAGGTGAAGAAGGGCAGGCGCGTTTGGCTAAGTCTAAAGTTGCGGTTGTTGGTGCTGGTGGTTTGGGAACGGTTTCTTCGCTTTATCTTGCTTTAGCCGGCATTAGCTGCATTCGCTTAATTGACCAGGACACAGTTGAGCTTCAAAATCTTCATCGGCAAATCTTATACACCGACGTCGATTTACATTATCCAAAAGCCGAAATCGCCGCAAAACGTCTGCAAGAAATCAATCCGCTTATACAAACCGAAGCTTTCACTGAAAACGTAAATGCAAGTAATGTTGAACGGTTTTTGAGCGGCGTGGACTGTGTTGTTGACGGTTTAGATAACATGGTGACTCGGTACCTCGTTAACCGTACTTGTGTAAAATTGAAAATTCCCTATGTTTTCGGAGCAGCCATCGGAATAGAAGGCAACTTGTCAGTGTTTGCCCCGCCTGAAACAGGTTGCTTGGAATGTTTGATGCCTAACCTCTCTGACAACGACTTGCTAACCTGCAGCACGCGCGGGGTGATTGGAGCCACGCCGGGAGTGATTGGTGCATTGCAAGCTATGGAAACTATAAAGCTGTTGGCTGAAGTGGGGCAAACTTTGAAGGGCAAACTGTTGGTCTGCGACTTCAGCGACATGGACTTCACAACTATTGACATATCAAAGAGCATTCGCTGTCCCGTCTGCCACGGTGACTTATCCGGGGTTGCTGGCGGTGAACGGTTGGTTTGGCTCTGTGGAAGAGATACAGCTAACATTAACCCTGAAAAACCTTTACAATTGAACCTAGATGAAGTTTTCCCAGCAATAAACAAGTTGTTCAATGTTCGTTTGAAGTCGCGGTTGGCGCTTATGTTCAATTACAAGGAATATGAAGTTAGCCTTTTCAATGGAGGGCGTATGCTCATAAAAGGCGTGACGGATGAAAAAAGAGCGTTGACGGTTTATCGAGACATTCTAAAAAAGCTTAAATCCTGCACTTAGTTCCGCCCATAAAACCAATGAAGCAATAGCCACCTGGGCGATAGATAATACGGCGCCAACTTTGAGGTATTCTTTAAGGCTAATGTTAACGCCTCTTCGCCGCATCATTTCCATCCACATTAAGATCGCAAGCGACCCCAACGGGAAAAAGTGAGGACCCAAATTGTTTCCGATGACATTGCTGAAAACTAAGTTTGTCAAAGTTGTTCCAGCAACTGCTGCCTGTTTGATACTTAGCAAACCCAGAATTGTCATCGGCCAATTATTCATGAAACTTGCGCCAACCGTGACAACCATGCTTGGCCCAAAAACTCCAAGCGCAGAAGGCAGCTTGCTCGTTGCCACAAGAGCAGAAGCTAGCAGGTTTGTGACGCCTGCCGTTTCTAATCCTTGAACCACCAAGAAGATGCTAAGCATAAACAATATGATATCCCAATTGATTTCTCTCGCCAAACCCATGAGCCCTTTCTTCTCACTGTTTACCGAACCATTATGCTTCAATGTAAACCAGTAAACAACTACCAGAAACACTTCGCCACTGCAAATTACTAGCGAAACTGGAAACCTATTCAAAGAAGTCAAAACGTAACCTACATCTATCGCAATAAGCGTAGCCACACTTATCTTCAATAAACGCCGCGAAATTGCAGGTTTGCCGCTTGTCATGGTCTCTGCGGCGTCAATATCGTAAGTTTTCGGTATTTGTTTTCTGAAAAAGAGATAAATCAACAATAAGCTACTTAGGAGAACGACAACGGCGACGGGACCCATAAAGATCATATGGTCGATGAAGCTGTATTTGAAAAAGTCGGCGCTTAGGATATTGATGGGGTTGCTTGTAATCAACGGCATTGCTGCTGTATCAGCGATTAATCCTGCAGTGAAAAGGTATGCAAGCCTGCTCTTTCCTCCGATGCCCAAGCAAGTTACAACTTCGAGCACAATCGGAGTTAAAATTAACACTGCACTATCATTCGCAAATAGAATACTCACTGCTGCAGTTAGCAAAGCAATATAGAAATAAAGACGCAAGCCACTGCCGCCAGCCAACTTCACCACCCGCAATGCAGCCCACTTAAAGAAGCCCATAGAATCCAACGTCACAGACAACGCCACAATACCCAGAAACGCTAAAGCCGCATCCCAAATATTCAAAAAAGCGTGTGCAGCCTGCCCCAAACTAACTGTACCAAGCAATAGTGAAGCTGCTGCCCCGATTCCAGCAGAGTAGCCCAGCCTTAAACCCCATGGACGCTTAATCATCAGAAAAAGGGTAACAGCAAAAATTAAAACCGCTAGAACCATTATATAATCCGTTTGAGCCACCCTTCCCTTTCTTGCTTTATCCAACCACAATTTTGCGCATATATAAAAAATAAGCTGCCCAAAAAAGTCAGTTGCTCAATAGAATTATATTGATTAAGGCTTTCAAAATAGGGATAAGTGGTTTTGTTGCGAATACTTTTTGTTTATCGATCCATCATAGGATATTTGTGCCGTTAATCTCAAACTTTGATCCTTGGCGTTCTAGCCTCTGCACCTGTCCACCTAAACTTACTCTTAACCCTTACACTGGATGTGACCACCAATGCGTCTACTGTTACGCGTCCAGTTATATCCCTAACTTTAACGATTGCAGACCCAAAAAAGACCTTCTTGGGATATTAAAACGGGAAGCAGCAAAACTCAAAGGCGAAACCATTTCAATAGCTAACTCCTCAGATCCATATCCACATGTAGAAGTATCTGCTGGTTTAACACGCCGATGTCTAGAAATTCTATCGGAAAGCAATTGCAAAATTCAAATTATAACTAAAAGCAACATCGTGGCAAGAGACGATGACTTGCTGACTAAAGTGCCCTCGACCGTAGCATTAACAATAACCACAGACGACGATAATTTGGCAAGACTTATTGAGCCACATGCGCCGTTGCCGTCTGAGCGGCTTAGAGCAGTGCAAGACTTAATCAAAGCAAGCATCCCCGTTTCGGTGCGAATAGACCCAATCATACCTTTAGTAAATGATCAACCCCAAACATTGATTGAAGAATTAGCAAACATCGGCGTCAAACACGTTACCTGTTCAACTTACAAAGCTAAAGCGGACAATTGGATGCGGCTATCCCAAACAATGCCTAAAGTAGCAGAAAAACTTAAGCCTTTTTATTTTCAGCAGGGTGAAAGAGTTTGTGGAGCCACTTTGTTACCAAAAGAATTAAGGTACAAACTGCTCAAAGAGATTCGTGATTTAGCGTTGGCTAAGGGAATGCAGTTTGGTGTGTGCAGGGAAGATTTAGCAAAATTGAATACGGCTGAGTGTGATGGGTCATGGCTTATGCCAAAAAGCTAAGAGGGCAAATGATGCAGAACCGCGTTATCATGTTGGCCGATTTTGACTACTTTTTTGCTCAATGTGAGGAGTTGCGCAACTCAGCAATTAAAGACAAACCTGTTGTCGTTGGAGTTTACTCTGGACGCACCGAAGAAAGCGGCGCTGTAAGCACCAGCAACTATATCGCGCGAAAATATGGCGTAAAATCTGGCATGCCCCTGTTTCAAGCTAAACGCAAACTGGAAGGCACAGACGCAGTTTTTCTGCCGGTAGACCATGAATATTACGATCAAATAAGCGACCGCATAATGAAGATTTTCTGCGACTACGCGACCAACATCGAACAGGTCAGCGTTGACGAAGCCTACCTTGACGTTACGGAGCAAGTTGAAGGCAACTTTGAGAAGGCAAAAGAATACGCTCAAAAAATCAAAACTGAAGTTAGAAAACAAGTCGGCATCTGCTTCAGCATAGGTGTTGGACCCAACAAACTTGTTGCTAAAATCGCCTGTGATAGCCAAAAACCTGACGGCTTAACAATAATCACCCCTAACGAAGTAGAGCGTTTCCTGTTACCCTTACCAGTTAACCGCCTATTAGGAGTTGGAAAAAAAATAAGCGCCAAAATGGATTCTTTAAATATTAAAACCATCGGCGATTTGGCAAAATTTGACGTGCAAAAACTAATTGGAGTTTTCGGGAAGACACTTGGCTTATACTTTCACAACGCAGCAAACGGCATCGACAATGAACCAGTACAAGAAACAGGAGAAGCCCAATCCATAGGCAGAATCGGCACTTTAAAACAAGACTCACACGACTTAGACTATATTATAAAAAAAACCGATGAGTTAATAGCCGATATCTTCAAAGAAGTGCAAGGGAAAAATTTGAGTTTTAAACAAGTCGCAATTTATGCTGTCATGACCGATTTGAGCTGCAAAACAAGATCCTTTACAATTGAGCAGCCCGCGAAAGATCAAGAAACAATAATGAAAAACGTAAAAGTGCTTTTCGAAAAATTCCTAAATGAAAGTCCGCTTGAACTGCGAAGAGTCGGTGTCAAAGTCTCAGGGTTCATTCGTGAAGAACCCAATCAGAAGCAATTAACGCTATTTTTCCAAGGCTGATAATAATCTTTGCATTTAATTTTTTTCTTGAACAACACTTATATCATACGTGAAGGTTTCGGAGTTAAAAAGCATGAGCCGATATTATGAAAAGAGATGAAGTACTAACATTGCTAAAAGATTTAATGGTTGTCTGCGACTCCATGCGGTTTGCACCTGTTGTTTCATTAATGCCTTGCGGTCAGCAAGGGAGATGGAAATTAAGCATTAAATGGACAAATGATGCCGAAAAAGGCTGTTTCGACAAAATAATCAATGAACGTGGATTAATCGCTGCTGAAACAGAGAACGGCTACACGATTTTCCAAAAACCATAAACTCCGTCCTTCCAAAATACTGCCATGAAACCAAAAGGCATCGATAAAAAGAAGAAACAGCGAAAATAGTAAACGACCTACTAAGGCAAAGTTTTTTTCCGTGCATGAGCATTTAATGTTGGGTCAATTTTTTTGTCTTGTGAACCAGAAAAAAATAAGTTGCCGCCCGATCAGGTAGAAACAGACCATATTTTAGTTTGGGGCACCGACCATCCAGGAATAAAATCAACTAACCCGGAACTAAACATTGAAACCTACACGTTAACGATCGATGGTGAAGTAGAAAACCCAGTTAAGATAAACTGGAATGAATTTATGAAGCTGCCTAAAACCGCCTCAACCGGCGATTTTCACTGCGTTGAAGGCTGGAGCGTGAGGAATTGCAAGTGGGAGGGCATTCACATGCGAGAAATCGAAAAGCTTGTTAAACCCAAAGATGTGGCAAAAGCTGTGACTTTTATCTGTGCAGATTCGTATTCGACTTCGCTTTTTCGGGAAGAGCTCTACGGCGATGATGTGCTTTTAGCCTACAAACTTAATGGCGAAGTACTGGAGGAAGGGTTGGGGTTTCCCATGCGGCTAATAGTTCCAAACAAGTACGCTTATAAAAGTGCACTTTGGGTTATCCATTTACGTTTTACCCGAAACAAAGAATTAGGTTTCTGGGAAAAGCGAGGCTACCACGACAACGCAGATGTATGGAAAAACCAACGGTTTAATTACTGACGTTTGTTGTTACGTCAATTCTTAGGTTTTTGAATTTTAGAGCCTATACCAAATAATCCTTTTTAAAAGACCATGCAAATAATAATTAAGCAATATAATCAATATGTATTCAGTAATAGTATTAATAATAAATTTTTTTGTTCAAAAAGTTGCATCTACAAGGGGGATAATGTTTATAAGCTTACTTTAATACTTCAGAAGCTCTTCAAGAGGTTTAAAAATATGGCTCAGAAAAAACAAGCAAGGCACCTTACAAACTGCAAGTTAGTTAGCGCAACTGCACTTATATCTGCAGATGCCAGCACATCAAGCGTGCCCTTGTCCAAACGAAAAGAAGATGCAAAACAGATTCTTTATCTAAACAGGGTATAAACAAAAGTTTACTTCTTTCGTAATTAGCTTTTGTGTCAAGTTGAAATCTTTTATACTTGACTATCATCCGTTTTCATCTGTAGGTGCAAAACTTTGAACTATACCGAAGCTAAACTTGGAAGAATCTTCATACTCAGACTGCACCAAGATGAAGTTTTACATGAAGTGATAGAGAAATTTGCTTCTCAAAAACAAGTTTCCAGCGCTCTTTGCTTCTTTTTAGGCGGAGCAGAAGACAAAAGCAAAGTCGTTGTTGGACCGAAAGATGGAAAAGCATGCACTATTGACCCCATGATAACACTTTTGAAAGGCGTACACGAAGCTTGCGGAGTAGGAACCATTTTCACCAATGAGCAGGGAAAACCGAAGTTACATATGCATGCAAGTTTTGGAAGAAACGAATGCGCAGTTGCTGGATGTGTCCGCATGGGTGTTAATGTTTGGTTAATAGGTGAAGTTGTAATTTTGGAGCTGACAGGTTCTTCGGCTAGAAGAGCGAAAAATAAAGATACAAGCTTTGAAGTTTTAGAAGTAGGTTAAGTTTGGGTTTGGTTAAATCGGACAAGGAAAAGTCTATAGCCTTTGTTATTAGAGAAGTCACCGAAGAAAGGTTGATCAGTTGGAACACCGAACCTGTGAGTGTTGTAAATCATTGTTGTTACTTGGGCATAGTCTAAGGTGCTGTTAAAAAATTGCATGTGGGCTCCGTAATCAAAAAGAATAATGTATTTAACATTATGTTGCTCGCATAGAATAACAAATTCTGTGATGTTAAAGTTCGGAGTATAAGCGTCAACAGCATCTTGTGGATACTGCCAAATTTGGTTGCTTGACATGTTGCTTGGCAAATAAAATCTAAACATGTCCGCCTCGAAAACATTTGAAGGACAAACAACAACTGCTGACTGATTCTGGCTTAAATGATTCACCAGATATCTGGTTGCCTGATCTATAGGAACGTGAAACTGCCCTTGAAAATTCATAGTATAAACATCATAACAACTATAAACAACCGTTGATGTAGCAAGAACTATTAAAAGGGCAGCGCCAATTTTTTTCATTCTGCTACCGCTTAGAATGGTCGACTTGGGTTTCCAAGAGCGGATTTTGCCGTAAAGAAACATTATAAAACCTGCCGCTGAGATGGCTAAGATTGTGAAAAGCGGGTCTACATACCGCCATTCTCTGTGTGGAATAAATGTAAAGAATACGTAAACCACCGCAAACCACGTCAGTAAAAATATGTCTGGGTTTTTTCTTCGGTAAGTAAATAACGCTAAACCGCATAGGCCTAAAATCATAATGGGCAACGAAACAGGGTGGGTGGCGACGTTGTTGTATGGCCAGGTCATTTCAATCAAGTAAAAGACCGGGAGGAAGAATCGATTACTGTATTCTGGACGTTGGGGTGAACCTTCCTGTATAACGTAGGAGAGACTTTGAAAATTTGTCAAGCCACTTGTTTGGTAAACCATTAAAAACCAAGGCGTCACCACTAAAGCAACAATAACAAAAATCAGCAAAAGCTTGCCTAACCGAAGTTTCAAACGTTCTCTGCAAAGAAACATGATGCTAAATAACATGGCTATGGCGGCAACTACAAGTTGGTATTTTGCCAGAATACCTAAGCCTAAAGCCAAACCGCTGAAAACAAGAGCCTTATTACTGTTCTTGCTTATCCACGTGTAGAAAGCAAACATTACTAAAGTAAAGAAGAAGATGAGCATTGTTTCTAACATGCTTACTCTTGACAGAGAAAAGAAGCCAGGCATCGTACCCAACAAAATGCTTGCAATTAAAGCGTTTTTAGCACCATACGTTTTTTTAGTAAAGGCAAACAAAACGCCGATTGCCAGTAAAGAAAAAGTTAACGATACAAGTCGCCCTGAAACTGCGTTTACGCCAAAAATTTGGAAGTAACCTGTAGTTGCTATGTCAAATAGGGGGGGATAAAAACCATATGTTGTCAGGTACTGGGTTATTTGCCCGCGGGATAGCATCAAACCCCCGTATAAATGAGGCATTTCATCCCATTGAATTGTTGCAAAACCCAAATTATAAAGAGCAAAAAAAGCAAAGACCACGAGGAAAACAAGTAATACCAATGAATAGCGGTGTTTTTTCAGAAAAGCACGGGATGCCAATGAATATCGGGTCACCTTTAAACAGCCCCCATTTTGAGCCTAAGCTGATATAGATGCTCACCGCTGATTTCGGTTACTGATATAATGTTTCAGCGACCCCTATTAGGATGAGAATTAATGTAGCGCTTCTAAAAAGAGTTTACGTTATCTCAAAAAAATAGCAACACACTGTCTTCAATCGGCAAAGCCTTTAATTTTAGTCGGGTGCCTGAATTTGTTAGTCATTCTTTTTATTCTTTGAAGCTCCTGTTGCAGATTTAATATGAAGGGCACTTGTTGACCAAAGGGTTGGCAATGGCCATCCACTATGGCTTTAGTTATTGCTTCAATACTTGGTTCAGCGGCTTCAATATCTGTGTAAGCGTATCCTATTTGTGGACCATAATGTGAGTCGGTTCCAGCTACGCGCGAGAGTCCAAGTTTTTTAGCGGTTTCCTCAGCTTTCTTTACACTGCGTTTAAATGGGAAAGCTCTGGCGTTTATGACTTCAATAGCATCAAATGTGGAGCAGACGTTTTCTTTTAAACAGCCCTTAAAATACACGTAAGGATGACAGGCAATTGCTACTCCACCCGCCTTATGAATCCGCTCAACAGTTTCAGGTGCACTCAAGCCCCGAGGGATAAGCTCGTTAACATTAAGCGCAACGATATGCCCATCTGCACTGGAGACTTCCATGCCTGGGATAATAAGAAAGTCTGTTTCTTTAGCCATTTTGTATGCGCCTTCACGTTGGTTGTGGTCGGTTACGGCTACGGCGTTTAATCCACGCTTTTTAGCATAATAGATTAGGTCTTTTAGCGTTATCAATGAATCCTGAGAATAGGTTGTATGAACATGTAGGTCGGCGCTAATTTTCATTAATCAACAGCTCACTATTTGGGCTGACTTCCCTGTTTTGCTCTAATCTGAGTCAATTGGTCATCAAGTTTTGCCTCGTCAGATTCGATCTTATGGAACAGCGGTTTTGGTTTATTGATTTTGTGTCCAGCCTCAAGCGGTTTTAATGCTTCACTCCAGTTGCTCTTTTGCACGCTTCCTTCAAGATTAAGGGTTTGCCAAAGTTGCTCCGCCGTATTAGGGATTAAAGGCGCTGAAACCAACGCGGCAGCTTTAACCACTTGTGCGGCAACGTAAAAGATAGTTCCTGCCTTTTCCTTGTCAGTTTTCATCAAGTTCCAAGGTTCCTTATCATTAAGATACTGATTTCCCAAACGGCTTATGCCAATCAAAGTGTTAGTTGCTGACTGAAGCTTTGAGTTTTCGATTTCGTTGGCGGCAGTTTCAACCTTTTCTTTTATAGCTTGCAGTATTGCTTCATCGTCTTTGTCTAACTTTGTTGGGTTGGGGATTTCACCCTCAAACTTTGAAACGATAAAGCTCAATGTTCGGTGAATGAAATTGCCAAATGTGTCGTTTAAGTCCGCGTTTATTTTGTCGATGAAAGCGCTCCATGTGAAGTTGGTGTCTTTACTTTCAGGTCTTGTGGCAATCAGGAAGAAGCGCCAATAATCCACTGGAAACATCTCGAGCGCTTCGTCTATCCAGATGCCGATTCGTTGACTTTTTGAAGCTTTTTCGCCTTTGAACTGGAGGAACTCGGTTGCGGAAACATTCCATGGCAGGTTATAGCCTTCACCTGAAGCCAAAAGCAAAGCGGGCAAGATTATTGTATGGAAAGGAATATTGTCTTTACCTATGAAGTACAGGGTTTTGGCTTGCTTGTTAAACCAGAATTCCCGCCATTTTTCTGGTTGACCAATTCGTTCACATTCTTCTATGGTTGCTGACACGTAGCCTAAGACGGCGTCAACCCAAACGTATACAGTTTTACCTTCTGCACCTTTGAACGGTGCAGGTATACCCCATTCGACGTCTCTTGTGACGGCTCGTGGTTTTAAGCCCTCTTTAATCCAGTTTAAACTGAAACTTTTGACGTTTGCTGGAAGATGCTGGTTGGTATGGATGTATTCTGTTAATGGCTCGGAGAGTTTTGAGAGGTCAATGTACCAGTGACGAGTAGTTTTCACATTTGGCTTATTTCTACAGATTACACAGTAGGGCTCAACTAGCAAAGTGGGCTCCAAAAGCCTGCCACACTTGTCGCATTGGTCGCCTCGGGCTTTTTCGCAACCGCAGTACGGGCATTTGCCTTCCACAAACCTGTCAGGCAAGAAACGCTGGTCAAATTCACAATAAAGCATTTGTGTTTCCTGCTCGAAAATGTAACCGTTTTTCTGGATTTCAAGCAAGATTTTCTGTACAAATTCTTTATGCACTGCGCTTTCCGTGGATGTATAATTATCAAATGATGCGTCCCACATACGGAAGAGTTCAGCTACTCGGGCATGATTACGGTCAGTTAACTCTTTAGGCGAAATGCCTTGCTTTATCGCTTCGACCTCGATGGGGGTGCCATGTGTGTCTGAACCACTCACCATCAATACGTCGTCGCCTCTCAACCTGTAGTATCTTGCAGTTACGTCGGCTGATAAGACTGAGCCGACAAGGTTACCAAGGTGAGGCGTAACGTTGATGTATGGCCAAGCCGATGTAACTAAAACTTTTTCACTCAAGGCTATCTCCAACAACCGTTTAGTATCGCCCTTATTTAAAATTACTAGAACGGGTATAGCTTAACAATTTGACTCCAACATTTAACGGCGTTACCAATATTATGCAGACTAAGATATCTCAGAAATTTGACCCCCCAAAACTCAGTAACCATAACAATATAAGAAAATTTAAGCTATTTTGCTTCTTTAGCTTTGTTTTAAACCAACCTTTGATTTAACGGCACCTAACTTGTCCTTTTAGACGTTGGGTACGGAGGTGTACGTGCTGATACTCCCGTGTACTCCAGTACACTCTAGTGTACTTACGCGTTCTTTAGTGTACTTCTGTGTACGCAACCTGCAACCAAATTAAGCTCTGCCGCCAAAAAGCAACCCAAAACAGCCAGTTCAAAAATGGCAACTCCAGTGTTCTTGTTCTTCTTGAGAGACTTCATTTATCAACGAGACAACAAACACCAAAAATATCAAGTCAACGAAATTAAATGACAAATTTAACGAGTCTAAATTAATTCACCTTAAAAACCAAGCCACAACGAAAAATATTCTGAAGAACCAACCCATACTTAGCAAATGGTACCCAAACCACAAAACAAAAAGCTAAAAACCTTAAATTCCAACGAAGACTAAGCCATTTGAACCAAAATGGGACAATTAAGTTTTGGTAAACCTTAAATTTTTCAAATCGCAGTAGCCCTAGCTTGAGGTTCATTGTTGCCTTACTGTCGAATATGCGGAACTCAACTGGAAGAGAATACTCATTTCTGCCCTAAATGCGGAACACAAGTAGTCACTTTTTATCCTCCGCCTCCGCCAGCAACGTCAACTAAACCGATTAGAAATGACCCGCTTTTGATAGCAGGAATCATCTTCGTCGTCATAATAGTTTCAGCCTTAATCATCGGCGCCGTAATTTATCTAGCATTTTACCATGGGAATTTTGGCGTAAACAATGGAAACCAACAAAACCTAAATTCCTTAAGTTTAAAAACTAAGGCCGCACAAGTAAACGCAATTGCTCACTTTTTAATCCAAAAAATAAGCATCAGACAAACATAAACTGCGGATACCAATCGTTAATAGCTCTGAGCGTCAGCTTCTGACCCGTAAACCATTTAAAATACAAGTTTCTAATTTTCTTAATACAAGAAGGAATTTTTTTGACTGAACTAAAAAAGATAACAAAGCAAGAACTTGAAGCAAATAACGGAAAAAACGGCAAACCAGCCTATTTCGCCTACAAAGGCAAAGTTTACGATGTGTCTCAGAGCAGTTTCTGGCTTGACGGAGACCACTTGGGAATGCATGAGGCTGGCAAAGATTTAACTGAAGAATTGGATATGGCTCCGCATAGTGAAGAAAATTTTCTGCGAGTTAAGCTGGTTGGCGACTTAGTCTAGCGTATTGCAAACATTAAAAGATGCATTGAAGCACAGAATCGATCCTGTGCAAATCGCGCAAAACATTTTTTATATCACTATCGGTTAAAGATTTACGTTTTTTGTGGAGCTCATTGATTATTTCGGTTAGATTATCGAATGCGGTTTTCACGTCTAAATTGTTGATCATGCAATTTTCAAAACTAGAAATAAGTCTGCCAGCAAGCTCATTTGCCCCAGTAGAGGAGTTGCCTGATTTTTGCTCTTGCAAATCTTTAATCATACCTTTGAGAGAATCCAGCTTCACTCTAGTTTCAGCCAGCCGCTTAAAAGTAAAGTTTAGTTTTTTTCTGTATGGTCCATAGATAAGAAAGAATCTCAAATGCCCGCCGCTAAAACCTTTCTCCAATATGTCACTCGTGTAATACACATTACCAGTGCTCTTTGACATTTTTTTCCCATTAACAAAAAGGTGCCCACCATGAAGCCAATAACGTGAGAAGGGTTTGCCTGAAACGGCTTCTGCAACGGCAAGCGTGTAATCATGATGCCTAACTAAATTGTCGATTCCGCCGCAAGCAACATCAATTGAGAAGCCCAAATGCTTAGTTACAATCGCTGCGTCTTGAATGTTCCAAGCGGGTCTGCCACTGCCAATTAACGTATCATAGCAAACACCGTCTTGCCCGCATCCATGCCAAATCACAAAATCGCCCATGTTCCAGGGTGTTCCAGGATAAGTATCCATATGAAAACGCCGTTTCTTTTTTGGCCACTTACTCATATCCAAATGAGCAAGCTTTCCAAAACCGCTGAATTTTAAAGGGTCAAAATAAGCGTTTTTTAACCCGTTGTGAATGTACCAGTAAGCGTAGCCACTATCTAATAGCTGATTGATCAATTTTGCTGCTTGATCCACAGCTGAAGAAGCTCTGACCGAGTAATCAGGCATTTTAATTTTTAGCAATTTAAAATCTTGAAAAAAGATGACCTCATTTTTCTCGCTCAACTCTTCTACTGTGAGGTTTTCCTTTTTTGCTTGAGCGATGGCTTTGTCCTCAACATCAGTCAATGTTATTAGCCTTGTCACTTTGCAGCCTAAATATTCCATATAACGTTGAAGTATGTCCTCAAAAAGGAAAGTTCGGTAGTTTCCAATATGCGCTTGCTGATACGTTGACGGACCACAAGTATACATTTTAATCTGCATGTTATCTGAGGGTTTAAATGGCTCGATTTTTTGAGTAAGGCTATTATATAAATTAAGCAATCAGCATATTCTCCGTTAATCTGTTACTTTTCTTGCTCAAGTTCCCTAAGTGTTTTTTTAGCTTCTTCAACATGCCTTTCCGCTTGCGTTTGAGAAGAGAAAATGTGTCTAACAATGCCTTGCTTGTCGATGATATAGGTAACTCGTCCAGGAATTAGCCCCATCGTTGATGGAACATCATACAGTTTCCGAACTTTATTATCCACGTCACTTAACAATAAGAAAGGCAAGCCATAATGAGTTGCAAAAGACTTATGCGACGTAACACTTTGCCCGCTTACACCAAGCACTTCAGCACCTAAATTTGTTAATTCTTCATAGCTGTCTCTAAAAGTGCAAGCTTCCCTCGTGCAACCAGGAGTCTCATCTTTAGGATAAAAATATAAA
Source organism: Candidatus Bathyarchaeota archaeon (assembly GCA_963750605.1). Classification (GTDB taxonomy): domain Archaea; phylum Thermoproteota; class Bathyarchaeia; order Bathyarchaeales; family Bathycorpusculaceae; genus Bathycorpusculum. The sequence continues at coordinate 477,006 of CAVVRN010000017.1, read as the reverse complement.
ACAACATTCTTTTTTCCCAAAAACTCTGAAAGCTTCACATTGTCACCCATTTGCGATGGAAGCATAAAATCTGGCGCTTTATCGCCAACTTTAACAGTCAAAAACTCACCAATCAAAGAAACTTCTAACGGCTATTATTCTTTTCGCAAAATATATGGGGCAATCAAATGATATAAGAAGCGAAAACTACCTATATTTTATGGAAAAAACATTAACTGTAGTTGAACACAAATGCCCAGCATTTTACTCCAATGTAGAGGGCGTTCCAATTATTTTCCTACACGGGTTATCTTACACATTGGATATTTGGCAACATATCGGAGTAACAGATTTGTTAATCGAGAAACATGTGCCATTTTTAGCTGTAGATATGCCTTATGGTTTGAGAAGTAAATGTCAACCTAAAACCCGAAACCCAGAAGTAAATTTGGCAGTATTGTCCGAAGCTGTTAAGACCATTTTCGGTTCAACAGTGCCAGTTCTTGTCGGAGCAAGTATAGGAGGGCACATTGCATTGAGATACGCAGCAAGGTTTCCTGTTAAGGGTTTGCTTTTAGTTGCTCCTGGCAGAGCTTTGGCAGAAGATTTACTGCAATCTTACGGGGGTTTTAATTTTCCTGTTAGAATAATTTGGGGTTCACAAGATAACATAATATCAGGAGAAGAAATGCGAACTTTAGCAAACAAATTACCTAATGCTAAACTTTTAGTCTATAATGGTGCATCTCATTCAGCCTATAAAGATGAACCCGATAAATTCAAACGGGATCTGCTGGAACTGTACGCCATCGCAGAGCAAACTTGATTCACTAATACAAAGGTTTTGCGGTAACAACATAATGGTAGCTTCCAACATTCTTAATTTTGCCAACTTGAAACCCTGCATTTGTCAACAATTTTGAAGCATATTCTTCGTCGAATCTTATTTTGGCAGGTGGACCGAAAGGCATTTCCTGTTTTTTCCAGTCCAAATCAATCAACCACCCATCACCTTTTAACATTTTTTTAGCGTTTTGAAGCACTGTAGCTGGATCAGCAAAATCATGGAGCACCATACTATAGAAAACAAAATCAATGCATTTAAGACAGAAAACAGTTTCCTCAGCAGACCCAACTTTGGTAAATATGTTTTTTAAGCCTTCAGCTTCGGCTTTGGCCTTGAGCTTTTTTATTGCTGAAGCGTCAATGTCTACAGCGTAGACTTTTCCTGTCTCTCCAACTTTTTTCGCGGCTAAAATGGTAAAAAAGCCGTCACCGCAGCCTATATCGGCAAACACCATGCCCGAGCGTAAGTTTTGCAGGATGTCTTCTGGATTATACCAAGCTCGCCTTGTCACTTCATCGAGGGCGAAACCGCCATGGCAACCCATGCACTGGAAACCTGCCTTACGATTACGGTTGGAGTAGCTCTCGAATCTGTTTCTCATGCGTCTGCCGAGTTGTTAATGGGTAGATCTCTCGGTCGCATTCAAAAAACAGCGGGTCTTGACCTATGACTTTTGAGAGTTTTTCGTCTGTGTCGACATTTACTATCAGCATAGTGCCCTGATGCCCAATCAAGTGATAATCTACTTCAATTATCTTCTCTTTCTCCAACTTATCGAAGTATTTGAATTGTAGCGGAAGCAGTTTCGACCATTTATCAATAGGAACTTCACGCTTTACTTTTTGAATAATTAAAAATTTCATAATTGATTCCAATATACAGATGTTTGTTTATTTATTAAAACGTTTTTTGCATTGAAGCTGAAGAAATTTTACGAGCCAAATTAATTTATTAAAAAAACAAAATAAAGAAAAAGGGAAATGGTTTTTTGATGTATTGTTTTTATTTTTTACGCAGTATTAATGCGCCGACTATTGCTATTGCAATAATTATGGCTATTCCGACACCTACCATGTAGGTCATTAGGTCTGCTGAAGTTGCTAGGTTTGAAGGGACAACAGTTGTTGTTGGAGTCGATGTTGTTGTTGGCGCAGTTATTGTTGCGTAAGTGCCTGCAGTTGAAAAGCTATATGAATCGTCGCCTGCAAATGTCGCGGTTATTTTATATTGACCTGCCATTGTGGGAGTCCACGTGTAGCCAAAGGTGCCGGTTGCATCACTTGTCACAGTTGCAATGTGTACAGCATTTCCGTTTGGATCAACAGCATCTATTGATACTGGGACACCGATGACGTTTGTTGGGTAGGGTGCTTGCAAGTGTAGGTAGCCCATCCAAGCGGACATTGAAGCGTCGGAAACAGCTGGTGTTCCTGGCTGAGCTGGTGATTGGTCTAAAACTGTACCAGAAATGACTATGGGTGTTCCTTCTGTGACTGCTGTTTGAGGAGCTGAAACTGTAGTTGCGCTAGTGCCCATGCCGAACGTGTAAAACATTGCAGTGTACCAATCTGTAGCTGTCAGGTAACCGTCAGAGACAACACCTGGATCCATAGGGTCAGATATATTCCAAACTTCTTGACCTGTAGTTGCATTAATGCAGAAAGTTGAGTAGCCTCTTGTGATAGGTGCAGTTGGCGAGTGTTCATAAGAGTACGTGTAAAGATAGCCTTGGCTGGTTACGACTGCATCGGTAAAGAATGGATATACTGTTCCATTGTAACTTGCTGTTCCGTTGTTGAAGTCATTTTCGGAAGGTGTGGATGGTTGCTGGAACCACCAAGCAATGTTTCCGTTAGTCCAGTTATATGCAACAACTCCGTCATATTGCTCGTAGTAGAGAAGACCGAAACCTGATTGGACAAAATATGCTCCAAAGGTGCCCCACGGCCAACTTGAAACTTGACTTTGCCATGCCAGTGTTCCTGTATTCAAATTGTAAGCATAGTAGTATCCGTCGTCGAAGCGTATTGCTACCATGCCATGGTCAGCAACATCAGCACCACCGCTAAAGATTGGGTAAGGCACGCCTGATGATTCGTTCCAGAGCAGTTTTCCGGTTGTTAAGCTTGCAGCCGCTATCCACACTGCTGAGGTTGAATATGGACCGCCTCCAGACCAAGGTGTAGCTGTTCCTGTGGCAGGATTGGTTGCACTATAGGTAGTTGTAGTTATTGCTGCTCCAAAGTCGGCAAGGCCTAAAGAAGAGAATGGAAAAGAAACGTTGCTAACTACATTGTACAATGTGAAGTTGCTTTGAACGCCTGGCAGGGTATTATATGTTGAGCCTGGTAGAAGACCGTCGAGTGTCCAGTTAATTAAGCGGTAGGTAGTGGTCGCACCGGATCCCAAAGTTTGTACACTTAGCACAAATGGGTCAGCATAAACAGTGCCTGAAGTCAACGGAATTGACGAATTCGATATTACGGCTCCCGTTATGGGGTTATACTTTATCACTAAGCCTACTCCGGAAGTGGCGCTTGCACCTATGTACACGAGACTTGGATTAGTTCGGTCGGCTCTGTATTGTCCTCCTGGAACTGGTGGGTTATTCACAGAATATGAGATGATTGTTGGTGCAGTGTTGTGGGTTCCGTCCATAAGACCCGTGATTGTCCAGTATACTTGTCCGGTTTGTATATCGTACGATACCCATACGGGTTGAACTGTTCCTTGGTATTCCTCTGTAATCATTTGGTAGCATCTTCCATCAAAGACTATGTTTGGGTTCCCTGCTGCGCCTGGGCCATCTTGGCCGAAAGTGAAGTCGGTTCCGGTGAAATCGTTGCTAGTTGCCTCAGCTAATGTAGGTGCTCCGTCAATAACGCCGCCATAGATACCGTCTATACCGTTTGGATTCATACTCCAAACTATGTGGGCACTAGTTGGACCTGTGACGTATGGTACAAACTTGTATTGCACGCTATCGTATTGATTAGTGTTGTCTGGCCAGCCTGGAGTTCCTTGACCGCCTCCAACCTCGTTATATGGGACGTTTCCACCGATCACCCACCATTCTCTATTATTAGGCGAGATTGGTCGTGACCAGTATTGACCGGCAGTTGGAAGGGGTGATTCGGGCGTACCTGCTACATATGATTGCTGTACAACAAGCGTGTATGGTAAAGTGTTTGAAGGTTCATAGTAAACGCTTTGGGTAAATGTGTAGGGGGCCGCACCTGAAACAGCTGCTCCGGTGTTATTTACTATTCCGTCCAAGTATGTTCCTGCTGGGAAGTAATCACCTGCAAAGAAGAACTGAAGGGTGTAATTGCCAGCGGCAGTTGGAGTCCATGTGAAATATGCTGTTGTATCACCTGAGTAAGAATCCATTGGAACTGTAATGTTAGATCCGTCCGGCTGTGTTATCTGTACTGTGTATCCTATGAATGAACGAGCTACGTTTAGAGCTGGATTCACCCATACGTTTACTGTCAAAAGTTGCCCTACTCCAATGGGGTTAGGTACAAAGCTCATGTATGCAATTGTCTGAACTGTTTGTTGCGGGGTAACTCCAGATGGTACTGGTCCGCCAGTATAAGGTAGCGTTGGTGGCCCGACTGATACTCCGGTTGGCTCAGTCTGAGCGTTCACTGTTGTAGTTAACACTGTTGTTGCGGTAGAAAACGCTAATATGGCTATAACGATTAAAGCGAAAGTTTTAGCGAATTTAATGTTCATTTTTTTCCTAATACTTTGCATTTAGTTTTTTCTCCTTGATATTGAGATAAAACAAATCCTATTATATTAGAAAATTTGCTTTTCTCATAAAAGACAGCTTTTACTTTGTGTTTATTTATAAGATTTGTGGAAGTGTCGCCAGAAGTCACTGACGACACAGGGAAAAATAGATGTGAAATAATTGATTTGGAGAGAAAATGAATAAGCAAAAGAAAAGTTAGTAAAAGTTTCTTGCTTCTTTTCGTTTCTCTGCTTCTTCGTAGAAACGTAGAACCTCGTCCACTATTTCTACGTTAGATAACAGCATTCGTCTGCAACAGTACCGTTTCAAGCCTAAGCTGTCTAAGATGTCGCTTGCATTCTCGCCTGTCTTGATTCGTCGGGTGAATTCTTCCCATTTGTCTCCAACCAGTTTGCCACAGGTGAAGCATCTTACGGGAATAATCATTTGTTTTTTCCACCTTACCTGTAACTTTTCTGTTCTTTAGAACGTGCGCCGGCTCCACCGAACTTCTTGGTTTCTTTAGCCCGGGAATCTCCCACAATCATAGTTCTGTCATATTCACTAAAGACCGTGCGCAAATGAGTACTTTTAGTCCACTTCAAGAGGGCGTTTGCAACTGCCATACGAGCAGCCTCTGCCTGTCCCATGTATCCTCCGCCACTTGTTCTAACGTCCATGTCGAGTTGTTGCCAGACCTCTCCGCCTGCTTGCAGTAAAGGCTCCATTATTTTTGCTCTAGCGATGTCCGGTTCATAAATTTCAACTGGGGTCATGTTTATTCGTACTTTGCCTACGCCTTGCTTTACTATGGCGCGAGCAACCGCGGTTTTTCTTTTTCCACTAACAACTAAAACTTTCTTTGCGGGCATAATTATTCCATCCTATTTTTCCATCCAATTTCTTTTGCCAATTCGCCAAGGGTCATATGTGGACCCTTCAGATCAGCAGATGAGGCTTCTTCGAACGTGATCATTTGTTGATCTTTAAGTTCGATAGGTATACCCATGTATACCTTCAGCCTTTTGTAAGCATTTTTGCCTTTAGGTTGCTTGTACGGAACCATACCTCTCACCACTTTTCGCAGATACCTGTCTGGTCTTCGATAATGGAATGGACCTCGTTCTGGAGCTCCAACTTCAAGGAATATATGACCTTCTAAGACTTTGCTTTTCTTTTTGCCTGAGAACACGGCTTTTTCGGCGTTAAGAATAATTACTTCTTCACCGTTTAGTAATCGTTTGGCAACTTTGCTGCACAGTCTTCCAACTATTAGTCCTTCAGCATTTACCAGTGTGATAGAGTTAGATTTTGTCGTTTGCATATCTCTCACCGAATAATCTTAACGTTTGTACCCTTAGGATTTTTTTCTAAGAGCTCAGGGATTGAAAGGTACTTGGCTTTGACAGACAGAAGTTTTTCCTTCGCCTTTTCAGAAGCACCAAATGAAGCCACTGTTACAGCATGGTTAATTGTACCTGACCCCAAGATTTTGCCGGGCACAACTACTACATCACTTCTTTTAGTGTTTCTATTTATCGTGCTCAAGTTAACGGCGATTCGTCCGCTTCTTGACTTGGATAAATATTCAGCTATGTCCATCCAGATAGCTGCCTGTTTTTCTCTGCTTTCTTTCTTTAAAAGTCTGATAATCTGGATTAATTCAGGGTTTGTAGTTTTTGTTTCCTTCATTGTTGTTCAGCCTTTAACAGTTCTTCAATTTCGTTTAGTTCTTTATCTAGCGTTTTAGTGGCTTCTTTTAGTATTCGTTCGGGTGGAAGCGCACCTGTTGACTCGATCGTCATAATGAAAGCATTCTTTTCCCAGTCAACATTCAATGGTGACGGTTTCTTTGGGCAAGCTTCAACGCAGTCCATGCATAAGTTGCATGCAAGGAGGTCTCTGACATCGACTTTCTCGTTTTTAATTACATAAACTTTCTTGGGGCAGATATCTGCACATTTTGAACATTCTTCGCATTTCTCTGCTGGTGTGGTAATTTTTGGGAAATATTTGTAAACACACATTGAAACTGGCTGCCATTTTGCGTGAGTTTTTCCTCGTCCGAGTCGAGCATAAGCTTCAAGTTTTAGTTTTTGGTTTTTAGCAAGTTTAATTATGGGGATTTTATCAGATACAGGAATTATTTCAGGATTTTCCGACACTATTTCTCCTGAATAAACGGTTCTTGTCCCCTCCTTGGCTTCTGCATCCAAGGTGAGAGTCACGCGGCATTGAGGACAACCGAATTCACTTTTACATTCACATTCTTCGGGAAGGTTATAAGCGTCCAGATCAGTTTTCAAAGGAGTGAGCCCAAGGCGGTGCGCGACAATCTCATCTTGTAATATTGAGGAGTTTTCGATCATAACAACTTCCTCAACTGCCATGGTCGGTACCTCAGCAAGTGCTATTCGTCTAAGAGCATTCATAAACGGAACATCCGCTTCTCTAACGATTATGCGGAAGTTGTTATCGTTTTTTTCAATGATTTCAATTTTCACTCGCTGAAACACTCCAATAAAGTTACTATAATGACCGTGCGTTCAATACAGATATTGGTGCATTATTTCAATTTTTCTGTCAATAGAGAAGGAAAAATGAGATTAGACTCTTCTTCCTCTTCTGCCGCCAGGTCTTCTTGTACCGTCATGTGGAATAGGTGTAACTTCTTCAATGCGTTCAATTTTGAAGCCGAATCTTGCCAATGCTCGTATGGCCGCTTGTGCTCCTGGTCCAGGAGTTCGCGGTCCTGCACCCCCTGGTGCTCGGACTTTGATATGAATGGCTGTAATTCCTTTATCTCGAGCCACTTCAGCTGCGCCAGTTGCTGCACGCATGGCAGCGTATGGTGATGATTCCATGCGGTCTGCTTTTACGAACATACCGCCGCTTGTGCGAGCTATTGTTTCGGCGCCTGAAATATCAGTTATGTGAATTAGAGTATTATTGTACGAGCTGAAGATATGGACAATTGCCCATCTGTCGTTTCGTTTGCTATTGGCGCTCAGAATCTGCCGCCTCCTCTTCCGCCTCTTCTACCACGTGCTGGTGGCCTAATTACTGGCTGTTTAGCGACGACTGTTAATCCGACACGTAGTGGGTGGGCTTGTCCTGCAATTGCGCTCTCCGGCGAATAAATGATTTTTGTTTCATCTGCTTTCGGGACTAAATAGCCGGGAATGGTTACTCGGCGACCATCTATGGTTATGTGTCCATGAGTAATTAGTTGGCGGGATTGGAAGATTGTCCTTGCTAACCCTTTGCGGAAAACAATTGTTTGCAACCTGCGTTCTAAGATGTCTTCGATAGTTAAGTCTAAAACGTTATCTAACACTGCCGTATCTTGTAAGATACCGAGTTTTTTGAGTTTAACAAGTTGCTCATTTTCCATTTTTGACCGTTCTTCGGAAGATTTGCTAATAAGTGAACGTGCGATTCCTCTCGTTTTTGAAAGAATAGTTTTGAGACGCCAAAGTTCATGTTTATTTCTTAAACCGTATTGACCTACCAGTTTGAGTTCTTCTTGGAGAATATCTTTGCGCCATCGGAATCGTGGAGTATCAAACTTTTTACGCTGCTTCTTTGGATCGCCCACTTTTATTTGCCTCCTTCAGCAGCTGGTGCTCCACCAGGCTTCTGTATAAGAGTCTTCTTTTTAACTCCCAAAGCTTTGCCCGCTCGCCCAGTAGTTTTTGTATGTTGTCCACGAACTTTCAGGCTGTAAGCATGACGGTATCCACGCCAGGACCTTATGTTTTTAGCTTCATCGATATCGGTTTTAGTTCTTAAAATTAGTTCAGAACTTAGTAGGTGCACATCTTTTCCAGTCTCCGTGTCTTTTCGCCTATTGAAAAGCCACGTTGGTAGGTTATACTTTGCTGGATCTTTGATAACGTCTTCTATTTTTGAAATGTCTGATTCTGTTATAAAGCCTACCCGCAGATCAGGGTTGACTTCAGCCTTCTTCAAAATCGCATTTGAGAGGCTTAGGCTTACACCTTTTATCTGTGCTACCGCGTATGAAGTTTTAAGGGTACCTTGAACATCGGTTCCCATAATACGAAGTATGTAACGATATTCCTGTGACATGCTAAATTATCATCCGTTTTTTTTGTTGAAGCATATACGAAATGAGTCAGTATTTATTTAAACCTTTTTGACGATATGGCAACATCAACCGTCAATCAACTACCGAGATTATCAGCTTCACCATATCTAGTTTTCGTAAGTAAGCGAAATGTAAATACCAATCTAGTGCACGTTAGAAGCAAGAACATGATGGATACCATAACAATCATTGGCTTAATTGCCGCTGCCTTCACTACTGTCTCACTATTTCCACAATTAATGAAAGTTTGGAAAACAAAATCAACTAAAGACATCTCAACTGGAATGTTCATACTATACTGCGGCGGCGTACTGTTATGGTTTGTTTATGGAGTTTATCTAAAAGATTTGCCAATTATCCTTGCGAATTCTTTAGCCTTCATCCAAGGACTAATAATCTTAACACTGAAAGCAAAATACAAATAAAAATATTGCATAACATCGTTAATCCCGCTCAACTACTTCCATTATATTAACCGTTGAAGATATCCATCTCAAGTAAGCATTAAGCGTTGAGCGCAATGCAACAGTATCTTCAGCTTCGACCGTTAAGACAAGCAATAAGCCATCGTTCTCCAATTTAACATTATTACGCCTATTTAGTGAAGAGTTGGCTTCTGGCATCAAGGCATCAAGAAGTGTTCGCAGTTGTTTTTCTGATGAGAACTTTAAACGTACACCAGCCTTTGCACTAATTGCCATTCAGTACTCACTAAACTAAATCACGCGGTTCAAAATAATAAACTAAATTCTTAAAAAATAAATTAAAAGAGGAGGTTATGAGGTTTCTTCTTCTTCAGTTGCAGGCTCAATCGCAGCAGCCGCTTGTTCGGCTTCTTTTGTCGCTTCTTCCACTGGTAAACCCTTAGCTGCACGTCTTGCTACTACGCCCAACTTTGTCAATGGAGTATAAGCTCCGCCTGCGAAGGTGAAACTACATTTCTTGCATTTCCAAATGCCGACGCTTTCTCGCCTTACTCTGACAAAGCCACAGTTTGGGCATTTGTGCGGTCTTTTGAGTTCAGTGATTACTTTAATGTACCGTTTTCTAACTGTTGCTCCGTAACGTGGACCGAACCCTCGAGTTGGACCGACTTTCTTTGATTTGGGCAATTTTTTCACCAATCAAGCTTTTTGCGCATTTCCGCTGCTTTCTCTTGAGCAATCTTTGTTGCCTCTAAAATCTGTTGCGGTGTGAAATAGCCGGAGCCACCTTTCTGGGTAGCACAAATGTTACTTTCTTCGTTGATAGCAATTGATATTCGCGAGTCCATAACATGTTCTTCCTCAATCCAAGGGTCAACAATTAGAGTATTGTTAATCTTGCCCATTGTTACTGTAATGGGGTGACTTTTCACGGGCAATGGAGTGTATCCTTGTTTCATTTTTAGTTCGCCGTCTTTAACTTCATAATTGGGCATTTTTGTATTCAGCAGAGCAGCCATTGCAGCGAGAGCGGAAGCATCAATAAGGTTTCCGTCATGATTCAAGACGTAAACGTCTACGAAAACGACAAATACTTTTTTGCCTGGTTCTATGCATAATTTTTCGTTGTCTATAGCATGTGATTCTCTGATGCCTCTATCAACAACTCTAGCAAGTTCAATTGAATCTTCGTTTGGTGGACCTGGCTCAAAGTTCGGCGAAGCCACAGGCACAAGCTCGGCGTTAACTGTCAATACTCCCTCGTTAGGAGTATCTTCAAATGGCTCACCGAGTCCAACTTTTACTCCAACAAGAACCTCTGTTTTGCCTAAGAAAATTCTTGCTGAACCTTCTGCCTTCTCGATTAGTCCTTGCTCGATTTTGATTGGTCTGTAATCATGTAAGCCTCGTTCATCCAGGCGTTTTCCTTTAGCGATAAGTTGTTCAATCTGTTTTAGTCTTACCTTTGTTACTGGTGTTGACATTACTCTTCACCAACCTCCTTAACAACCATATATTTTGTTTTTAACGCTTCCTTTTGCATCTCGTAGATTTTCTTGCACCCATCAATCGCCATATTCATTGCTTTCTCGAATTCTTCGCTCGTTAGCACTCCATCCATCTGAAGCAGTGTAACTGCGTTCAAGTTAGGCATGTAAGCAACTGGAACATCTGCAGCTCCAAGTTTGTCCTCTGCATCGTACAAGTCAAGAACTACAGTGTCATCGACTTTTCCAGCGGCACACGCAACAACTAAGTCACGCATCGGCACTCCAGCGTCAGCAATGGCTAATGCCGCAGCGGTGATACTTGCACATCGCGTTCCACCGTCAGCTTGCAATACTTCGACAAAGACATCAACACCTGTTCGTGGATAAAGCTCTAAGAACAGAGCTGGTTCTAAACATTCCTTTATCACTTTAGACAGCTCCACTTCTCTTCTTGAAGGAGCAGGTGATTTACGTTCTTGTACCGAAAATGGGGCCATGTGATATCGGCATCGCAAAACCATACGGTCTGGTTGAGATAGATGCTTTGGGTGCATTTCTCTTGGACCGAACGCTGCGGCCAGAATCTTGTTTTTCCCATGTTCTATATAGGCTGATCCGTCAGCGTTTGATAAGACGCCGACTTGAAGCTTTAGGGGGCGAAGTTCGTCTGCTTTTCTACCATCTAATCTGATACCTTTTTTATCAATTAATTTTTCGGGTTTTTCATTCAATCTTATTTTCCTCCACTTTAACTTTACTTTCCTTGAGTAACTGTGTTATGCGATCGGTCAAGCCACTTGTGTGGGATTCTTCTTCAATCTTTTTGATTGCAGTTATCGCGAGTTCCTCTTCCTCAAGTGTTTTTCCTGTGACCAAGACAACACCGTTTAGTCCCAAAATAATTTGGCAACCTGTTTCTTGCTTAATCATTGAGATCATTGAGCCTTTTCTACCGATTACACGAGGAATCTTTGTAGGTGTCACATGAAGAATTTGGCCTCGTGTGATTTTCCCCAATCCTGGTTCTCCAACGGTGAGCTGTGGGTCGTGTGCTCTGTCATAAGAGGCGATTTTTGCAACAATTAAATCGCCAGCAGCTAGAACCGCGGATAGCTCATCGTTTTGAGGCTTGAAAGGCCGACTTAAAACGTCTGATGCACGCAGGAGCGCTGTGTAGGGCGCTTTAATGTCAACGGTCCAGCCATTGAATCCAACTTCTATGACTGTTCCAATGACTATGTCACCTACTTTGGGCAAATAAAAAGCCCTAAGTGCAACAACGTTGACTTTTTTGTTATCAGTATCCACTAGACCGATTCTTGATGAGTAAATTTTGTTTTGCTCCATGTATGTATTTTCGCCAGGCAAATAATCGCCTTCAGCAAGCAATTCTCCTGGTATCACAAGTTGTTTCTTTTCAAATAGTACTGGCATAAATATTTTCACCATCCAATTTTATTACGAGATTATTTTTGCTTCTCCACTTCCTTTAGTTACGTCGCCAAGTTTGTTTAGCAACGAGGCGTATGTTCCGGCAGGCAACTCTATTTCACCGTACCATGAACCATCTCCACGCCATTCTTCACGTTTTATGGTACCCAAAGTTTTGATTGTTCCGTAAGCTCGCGCTGAGTACTGGGCAGGTATTTTTACAGCGACCGTGATTTGCTCTATCTTCAAGGGCAAAATTGGCCGCAACAATTTTACTATGTCTTTACCTTGTTCTTCAACTGGTTTGTATGGATCGATTGGATAACGAATTTGCTCCATCGCATTCTCTATACGCATCGGAGGATGTGGCAAATTTGTTTTTGGGTCAACTGCTTGTCTTGCAATAAAATCAATTATTTGTCTTCTTTTGTCTTCAACCATTTTTCGTCTTTGTTCAGTCGTAAGTTGAAGCGTTCCTTTTTTTAAGATAATATCTGCAACTTTAAGGGGGTCTGTTGTTGCGAACGCTTTGCGCATTGCTTCTTCGGAAATTTTTGTGCCTTTGTTTGCGTCAGCAAAAATTATTTCTGCAGCTAAAGCTTCGGTGATGCCTGGGATTTTGCCGTTGCGGTAATCGAGAGCTTTTTCAGGTTTAACTAAGATTTCAAAATGCTCGTTATCTTTTGTTAAGCGTGCAACGGTAAACTTTTCACTCATCGGGTTTTCACTTACTTGAACCCAGCTCTTTAATGTAGCCTTCCACAGCTTCGTCGCTTAACATTTCCATTTTTTTGGTTGTTGTAGGTATGACCGCAATTTTTATTCTCGGCGGCAACTGCCTTGCGTCTAGAGCTTTTACTAAGCATTTGACTGTGAGTTTAATGCTGTTTTCCAATGTTGAATCTTCTTTGTATTCCTCTTTTAGAATTGATATGACAGTTTCTCTTCCTGCGCCTAACGCTGTGGCTTTGTATCCTCTGTATGTTCCGCTGGGGTGTGTGCCAAATACGCGAGTTCCTGTTTTGTCTACACCTCCGAAGATTATTGAAACTCCGAAGGGTCTTACACCTGCATGTTGTGTATACATCTGTTGGATGTCGCATATGCGTTTGGTGATGACTTCTACATCGATGGGTTCATCGTACGTTAATTTGTTACTTTGAGCATATATCCTCGCTTGGTCGATGAGTATTCTGGCGTCTGAGCTTAAACCAACTATTGCCGCCCCTATGTGGTCATCTACCTTGAAGATTTTCCATGAGTAACCCGCTTCTTCGAGAACTTCAATATTTTCTTCTGACCCAAGCACTAAACCTTCTGGGCATTGAATGCCTATAATGGTGGCTCCTCGATTCACTAATTCCATGGCGTATTCGACTTGGAAAAGTCGCCCGTCTGGTGAGAAAACTGTTATTGCACGGTCATATGCTCCTGGTGCTGCAAACACTGACATAACTTAACCTCACTTTATCCTATTCACTTTTTCAAAGATTCATATAATAACTATACTAAAAACCTTTCCTATAAAAGCAAACCCCACTTTCAAGTGTTTCGAGGGTTTTGAGGTTGGTTCCAAGTTTTTAAAGCGCCAAAAATCTTAATGTAACTTAAGATTGTACTTGAATGATATTTATTACTTGGCAAATCAATACATTGGCATTACTTTTCTAGAAGGGTGAAGACAAAATGCTGACTAAGACTAACTCAATAGCATTCTTGCAAACATTACAGAAAAATCCAGCAGTGTCTAAATTGGTTAAACCAAAGAGCGACCCGTTTGAAACCTTAGTCATAACCATTATTTCACAAAACACTACCGATACCAACACGGCAAGAGCCTTTGAAAATCTTTCGAAGCAATTCGAAATAACGCCTAAGGCACTATCAAAAGCTGCTTCAAATGAGATTGAAACTTGCCTTCACATTTGCGGACTCAATAAAACCAAAGCTAAAACAATAAAAAATGTATCAAAAATTATTCTTGAAAAATTTGATGGTTCACTAAAACCGATTTTATCTTTGCCTTTAGAGGAAGCAAGAAAAACCCTCATTGAGTTGCCTGGAGTTGGGCCGAAAACAGCCGATGTTGTTTTGCTCTTCTCAGCGAATCAACCAACTATACCAGTTGATACACATGTGAATCGTGTGGCGAAGCGTCTTGGTTTAGCACCCGTCAACGGGGACTACGACGCTGTGCGTTTAAGCCTTCAGTCAGTTTTTGACCAGAAAGATTACTTGGAGGTTCATATACAATTGATTGCTCATGGCAGAAAATACTGCAAAGCGAGGCTGCCTCATTGCCATGAATGCCCAGTTAAGAAGTATTGTTCATCGAACGTTGGGAAAAAAAATGATTAAGCTACCATTGGCAGTTACTAAATACTTTCCCTACTCTAATGTGCGTCCATATCAAGACGAATTTATCTCAACAGTTTATAACGCTGTACATGAAAGGCGTTCAGTTCTTATCGAAGGTAGTAATGGTTTGGGAAAAACCATCTCAGCCCTTTCTGCTTGCATACCGGTAGCTATGGAAAAAAACTTGAAGATACTTTATGTTGCACGAACCCACAGACAACATGACCGTGTAATAGAAGAATTAAAAGCCATTCATAGACAGCAACCAGTTACCGGAGTTTCCATTCGCGGGCGTAATGAGATGTGCCTTAACGTTTTTGCCGCCAGAGGTGCTTTTGATTCAAAGTCATTAATGGAAGTTTGCGAGTTATTAAAAGCAAAAAGCAGGTGCCCTTACTATACTCACGTTGATGAGCGAACATACGAGTATATTCAGCTTCAACAACAAGTTGCAGTTCGCCCATACATGGCATCTGAAATTTTGTCAATCTGCAGGAAAAAAGAAATTTGTCCGTACGAACTAATAAAATCCGCTCTATCAGACGCTAGAGTGGTTGCTTTAAGTTACCTCTATGTTTTTGACCCCGTGATTCGAAATGCTTTCCTTAAAAACATTGAGACGGAATTGCAAAAAATAATTTTAATTGTTGATGAAGCCCATAACTTGCCCGAGACAGCTATTGATATTTCTGGGAGCGCCTTATCGCTTTTTGTAATGAAGCAAGCTGAATTAGAAGCTAAAAGATTTGGGAACAAAGATATTGAGGCTTTTGCAGAATTTTTTAGAAATGAAGTCGAAAAATTAACCAACCAGGTTTATCGAGAAGAAATAATTTCTCCTGATCGAATTATTGAAATCATTCAAAAGCAAGGTAACATAAAGGACCCACGGGAGTTTTTTGAAAATATGCACGAGGCAGGTGCTGCTATTAAGAAGAGTTTGTTGGCGGAGGGAAAAAATCCACGATCTTATGTTCATGCAATGAGCGAGTTTTTGCTAAAATGGATTGACACTTTAGGTGATAGCTCATTCATAAACGTTGCAAGCCGATATCTCAACAAGGAAAAAAATAAAACCGCAAAACTCCAGATAGTTGCATTGGATCCTTCGAAAGTCACCGAATCTGTTTTCTCCTCAACTTATGCTAATGTTATTATGTCCGGAACTCTTCAGCCGCTGGAAGCGTATGCACGAATAACAAAACTTCCACAATCTACAGTGAAATACATCGTGCCCTCGCCATTTCCAAAAGAACATGTATTCTCTGCAGTTTGCCTTGGCGTCACCACTGCCATGGAAAAAAGAACCCCAGCAATGTACCAAACAATGATACAGCGTATAAACGAGGTTGCTGAAAATACCCCGACCAACACTGGAATTTTCGCTGCCTCATTTGAAGTACTAAACGCTTTACTCTCCGAGGGCTTAGAGAGTGCTTTAAAAAAACCGTTGTTTCATGAGCGAAGAGGTATGACTTCTAAAGCAAACGAGAAAATGGTTTCAGACTTCAAAGCTTGCGGTGGTAAAGGAGGCGCTGTGTTTCTTGGAGTTCAAGGTGGAAGAACTTCAGAAGGCGTGGATTTTCCAGGCAACCAAATGAACTCTGTAGTGGTCATAGGTGTTCCATATGCGGAGCCGACTCCAAGGATAAAAGCGCAGATTGAGTATTATGACAAACGTTTTCCAGGGCTTGGCCGTGAATATGGCTATAATTTACCTGCTATGAAGAAGGCTTCGCAAGCCGCAGGCAGACCGATAAGAACCCTAGAAGACCGAGGTGCCATAGTTTTTTTGGATTATCGGTTTTCCACAAATTACTGCCGCAGCTTTCTGCCATCATGGATAACAAATGGAATGAAAACTATTACCTGACAGCAACGGCGTCTTAGCAATGGAAATAAACAATTTCTTCAAAAGTCAATCCTAAATTTCTCTAAATTTCTTGTCTAAAAAAACTTTTCCCAAAAACTATTCGTGATGGCTTTGCAGAAACAGACGTTTGCACTTTTAGGGCTTTTCTCAGTTTGGTTAATTTCTCTCAAGACGCCTATTCCCAAAAATTTGTTTCTGGAACCATATAGCCCAACAAGTAATCCTTTTTCTGGCTCTTGATTCTTTGGCAGGGCATTTCTTGGTTCAATCGTCACCTGGCTTAAGTAATAAAATTGTTGCTTTGCACCTTTCAGGTATCTTGCATAAGTCATTTCTCGGAGAACTTTGCGTTTTTCTGGAGTCCGCTGAGTAAGAGAAGAAGAGGGCTCAACCATAATTACTGGACTTTCCAAACTGGCAATTAACGGCTCAAGTTCATTCTCTACCTGTAGGCCAACAATAATATCGGGCTTGACCTCTTTGACTAATGCAGTTTTATACCTGACTGCAATATCGCCTGTAACCCAACCATCAGTATTTACCAAAATAAAATCAACGTTTTTATTCAAAATTTCATCTTTCATGGTAACTAAGGCTTCAATTGTTTTTTGTAAAGCTGTTATTGGCGAAGTAGATGCCAACAAAAAATGCGTTTTGGAACTTTAAATTGTACAATTCTGTGATTTGTCTTGGAAATTATTGCGTAAGCCACGGTTCCTGAGGAACCAATGTCTGATTGACCAATATCGCCATCTAAAACGGCGACTCTACATTTTCCATCAACTAACTTGTTTACTAAATAAGTGCAATAACTGCTTTTTCCAGAATCAATTTTTCCTAAAATCAAAACAGTTAAAGGCTTTTTTGACATACCTAAAATTGCTTCGATAGGAGTATTCCATGATGGCGGGATTGTGCTGCCAGCAACTTCTCGAACGTTTGCGTTTGGTCCTAATGAGAGATCAAAGATTGCTTTTTCAAGAACAAAGAAAGGCAGACGTTTTCCTTCACGAACAACGATTCTTACAGTCTCTTTGATTTGATGACTGAACACTTCTGCCTTTCCAGAAACAAGCCGTAATGAGGCTGGACCATCCACCAATAGTGTCTTATTAGATTCCACTGTTTGCTTGCAATTGTTTTACTCCTTGGAATAATATATCCTGTTCTTTCAGCTATCCGTTTAGCTGAACAAATATGTCTTATTCTTCGGCTTCGCTTGTTCTCTTTTAGGGGTCTATTGGTTCCTGCCTCACTGACTACTTCAAGCATCACTTGAGGTGGCAAAGTGTCATCTAAGGCTTCAACTAGCGCCTTGGTAAATTGGAACACCATTTCCAATTTTTACAGAAATGTTGGTCAATGAATAAATTAAAGTTTTTAAGCAGCTTAGTTATGCTATTAATTACCTCTTGTGTGCTAAAGCAGTTGCTTTCTACAATTACCTTACCATCGGCGATTGCTGCCAGCCCAATTGCTTCACCAGGATCAATGCCGATTACTATTTTTTCGTATGCTTCTTTTCCTCGAAGTATTATTTTTATTTCGTTAACTAATTTATCCAGTTCAGTTTCGTCATGAAAGATTAACATTTTTTCGTGTTTTACTAATTGCTTCTCTTTCTCCGTTGTTATTACCACTTTAATTTCAGGAGGAACTGGCTCGCCTGGAATCAAACTCACAAACAAAATATTTTGCTCTCTCAACTGGTTTACAATTAGGAAGTATGCTTTTCCTTCGACTGTTGCTACCGCAACTTTTTCTTTCACTAAATCAAACCTTAAATAGTATACGTTTAAGTGCAAAACACATTACTAGTTCAAGTTTATAATCTTGACGTGAAAAACCTTGATTAAAATCAGCACAGGCTGCAAATGCATCGACAGCAAAATTGGCGGATGGCATTTCACCAGAGAGTGTCACTTTAATTTATGGTGAACCTGAAACTGGAAAAACAACACTTACAATACAATGCGCCGTTAGCTGCGCTTTGCAAAATTATAAGACTTTTTTTGTTGATTGCGATAACACTTTTTCGACTAAAAGACTATTCGCAGCTTTCAGGAGAAAAATTTGAACGAGTTGCTGAATAAATCATTTTAATTAAACCCAAAGATTTTAGGGAACAAACGGCTGTTATTGACCGCATTCAAGATTACACAGCAAAAAATTTTGGATTAATAATAATTGATACATTCACATCTTTGTATGGGGCTAAAGTCGCGGAATCCTCTGGAAAAGCCTTTGGCCGTAAACCGCGAGCTAAATAGGCAATTAGCTATTTTAGCTCAAACAGCAAAGATCCGAAAAATCCCAGTTATTATAACAAGTCAAGTGCGAAGCGTTTTTGATGAACCAACTGTAAGCGTTAAACCTGTTGCAACTCGAGTTTTAAAGTTCTGGGCTGACACAATAATTGCCTTGAAACCGACCGAATACCCTCAAACGATTAAGGCAGTTATTGAAAAGACACGGGAAAACCCGCATGAAGCTAACTGTTATGTACAAATAGGCGAAACGGGAATATTTGATTCTGAATTCCAAGAATGATGGTTGACTACATGGATATTACCCTGTTAATCGTTGAAGCATTAAAGTTTATTTTTCCAGCCTACTGCGCAAACGCCACACCTGTACTTGCTGGGGGAGGCACAAAGATGGATTTCGGAAAGAATTTTTATGATGGAAAACGCATTTTTGGAAACAACAAAACATTCAGAGGCTTCTTTTTCGGCTGGGCTGTTGGTATAAGCGTTGGGTTGGCTCGAAGGCTGGATTTTTGGTTTTCAAAATTTCGCAGTTTTGTTTAGTCGTCTTATTCCCTTGGGTGCTCTTTTGGGCGATTTAACTGGCGCTTTTATTAAAAGAAGAATCGGGATTGCACCAGGGGGCTTGCTGCCGATTGTTGATCAAATTGACTTTGTTGTTGGTGCAGTTGTGTTTTCACTCCCATTAGCATTGATAAGCTGGGAGTTGGCAGTTACAGTTCTGTTGATTACCCCGCCAATTCACTTATTCACAAATTTCTTAGCTTATAAAATGAAGTTAAAAAGACACCCGTGGTAATAATAATTTTTTAGGAAAAAGAAACGAAAAAGGCGGGTTATTGTCCGCCGGTTGTTTTGAAGGAAATTGAGCCTTCTAAGAATATGTATGATAGAAGTAGAAATGTTACACCTATAACTAGCATCATGTAGGCTTGCCTTGGTTTGTAAGCGCTTTTTGAACTTTGATAAATCGTATAATAGACCAACAAAGCCAAGAGCATACAATATCACTGAAATGGCAGTGTCTGAGATGAATTGGGAACTGATGTTTGGGTAAAGGAAGTAGAATTTGTTGTTCAGGTAAAGTGAAGGAGCAGGATGATTGATAAGAGTGAACAAGCCGCCGCCGAAAATGAATATTGCATATGCAACTCCTACGATAGAAATGATAGTTGCTGAAGGCGTGGTTGTTTGTTAATCTTTCGAACCATCGGCTAAGCGAAAATGACAAAGATGAAGAGCTTTTCTTTACTTTATTTGACATTCTCGTTCCCTTCCTCAATTAAGTGCTTTGATACATCTTTAGCCCATTCTCCTGTTAATGAATTTTTCTGAATCTTAATCCAATAGTCTCTCCAAGAAACATCAGATGCTTTTTTCCACACCTCGAATTTTTCAGTAATATGTTTGGTAAGTCTTCATTGAATGCAAATTACAAAAGCCGTTTTCTTGAGCTTCTCTGCTGCAAATTTTGCATTTCATTTTTTATCGCCTCCTTTTGAGGGGCAATTGGGGTTTATACATAATTTCCAAGGTCTCTTTGCCTTTCAATCAAATATGTAACTATGGGGCAACCGCAAGTTTTGCAGGCGCTTTCTAATGGTTTTATCGTACCCATTTGAGGCAAGCGGAAAAGTAATGTTGCATTTGCCTTCGAAATAGTTTGTGCAGCCAACAAAACGTTTACCGCTTTTTTTAGATCGCAAAATCACAAGTTTTCCATCAGCACATTTTGGGCATATACCAACTATTCTTTCTTCCAGATGAGCTTTTTTGAATGCCTTGACTCAGTTGTTTCGCCTATAATTAATTGTTTTTCTTTAAGCTCAAACATGACTGGCTTTAAGATTTCAATTGCTTTTGCAACACGACATTTTTGTTTCGTCGTTCCTTCTTGAATTTCATTCATTTCTTGCTTCAAGTTTTCTTGTAAATTCAGTGGAAATTACGGTTGGACAATATTTTGATCAAAATTTCAATTACTTCAAAGCCAAGATCAGAAACGACAAGGTTGCTTATTCCGTGGATGTATTTGCGGTCATACAATGTTTGTATTGTTGCCGCTCTTGTCGCTTTGGTTCCAATTTCTTCTTTTTCCATTTTCAAAAGCAAACTTCGAGGGTTATATCGTGCACGGTGGCTTAGTGAAATTTTTTTCAACAGAACACGATTTACACCCATTTTTTGCCCTTTGTTAACAGATGGCAAAACTACATCTTTCAATTGCAACATAGGGCTTGTAAAACCCCAGCCATCCTTCGCTTAAGGTTCGTATACCGTTAAGATAAAAACAATTTCCATTAATATTTACTGCAATTTGCATAGTTTGCCGAATTGCCGGTTCACCGAAAACAGCCAGGAACCTGCGCACAATAAGATCAAAAATGTTTCTTTCAGGAATACCAAGTGGTTTTTCAGGCAAATTCCCAGTTGGATAAATTGCCGGGTGCGCTGAATCAACTTTTTGGCCTTCATTAGGCTTCAACGATGGCTTAGAAAGCAATTCGGCTACTTGTTTGGAGTAAGCAGGCGTTTTACTTAGTTTTCTAAGGATTGTTTTGTAGCCGATTGCCGGCGGAAGCTTTTGGCTGCTTGTTCTTGGATAAGAAATTAACGCATCTAAGTAGAGGTGTTGAGCGATGTTTGAAGTACGCATTGGCGTGTAATGGAAAATTCGGTAAGCTTCACTTTGCAATGCTCCCAAATCAAATGGGTAAATGGCGGATTCTGCTTAAATTCTTCTACCGTTACTGTTTCTATTTGGCCTTCTTTGGTTTTGCAAGAATCAATTACCGCCTGGGCTTCATGTCTTGTTTTCAAGATGTTTTTTCATATTCCGCCTTGAAAACTGATGCCGTCTACAATTATTTTTGCTATTATATTCCAGTAAGGAGTGGGCACGAAGCATTTTATGGTTTTTTCCCGTTCTTCCAAGAACTTGAGGGTTGGTCCCTGCACTCTGCCAGTGCTAATTGTAACGTATTGCCCACTACTATTTTTTACAGCGTGAGTTAAAGCTCTAGATAGGTTTATGCCGTACAGCCAATCCACTTCATGCCTTGTTAATCCTGCCTCAATTAAGGCAAAATCCAAATGGGGCAAGACGTTGTCGTAGGATTCTTGCAGTTCCTCTTTTGTGAGTGTAGAATATTTCATGCGTTTGGCGTTTTCTTGTTTATTTCCACAAGCATACTTGAGTATACAGTATCCTATGATGCTACCTTCAATGTCAAAGTCACAGGCATCAACGAAAACTTCAGCGTTTTCGGATAGTTTAGCAATTACTTTTAGCCAAACACGAATTTTTGCCGCACCACGTTCAGCTAAATATCTTGGAACCCATTGATAATCAAAAACAGGGTAATCTCGATTGGTTTTATCTTTACTTGCAACTGTATAAAGATGTCCGAGAGCTGGAACAACAATTATTTCGCCGTTTCTATATGCGTGATAATATGGAACACCGCTTTCAACTATTTTTTTGATTTGTCCGTCAATATCCAAGGCTGTGGCTATTCTTTTTGCGGCATCAGGTTTTTCAGTTATAATTAACGTATATTTTCCCAAAGATTTTACCACGCTTGACCATGTCAAATATTCTTTCAATTGAAATAAGCTTATCGCCAACCTTGTTCCAGGATGGATTCATTATTTAGCAACCAATAAATACGCCATAGCCCATGTATATTACGGGGATTTGGATGCCGCAACGGGTTATTTGTCACGGATGTAAACATATTTTGTATGAAGGCACCGAACTAAAACCACCAGATGAAATTATTGCCAAAAATGGCGGAAAATGCCCAAAATGCGATAGAAAACTTTCATTGCTCCCTCTAGATATTGAAGTAATTCCAATAGGTAAAAGGTAAAAAAATTTTTGCTAGATGCAAAGCTTTGATTAACAAATAGAGTTAACCATTGGAAAACCACTAAACCACATCTTTGGAATTATTTTACATTATGTTTAACATAAAGAGAAATAACCAAAAGCACTTGTTAATTAGTTAAATCCAGAATATTTCACAAACCGAGGATAAGCAATGAAGGCGATCCAGACACGCTAAGGCAGAAAATAATTAGACAATTTTGGGGTTTTGAAAGAATTTTTTATCTCAAAAAATTTCATGGTAAATTGATAGTTTTAAGCAAGTAAAGATTTTAGTCTCCATTTAACATAAAGAGTTAAGGTCATTTGGGGATGGCGCGCACTCTCTTAGATTACTGCAACAGTGAACAAGCTAAACCGTCTATAAAAGAAGTTAAAGCGGCAGCTTCAACCCCAATTTCCCCCATAATACCCAAAGTAGAAGAAATCAAACAGAAAAAAAAGCAACACATTTTTCCACCAATGGCGCCCGAAAATCTGCCACCATCATATTTTGTTTCAGCATCCTACGATGGGCGCCAAAAGAAAGCATTCATCAAGCTCTACGAGCCAGAATCGGGCGAAATCTACTTTTGGTATGATAACACAGGCCACAAACCCTACTGCTTAACTAACTTAAGTTTAGATAAATTACAAAAATTCGATCGAATAATAAATCATGAAGGCTTTTATGGTTTTGAACCGCAAACAAAATTTGACCCCTTGGAAAACAAAGACGTCGACTTAATCAAGATAGTAACAAAAGATCCGTTAGCTATCGGTGGAAGACCAACTGGCACAATCAGAGACATAATTCCTGAAGATTATCTAAGGGTTTGTGGATGCAAAATACAGGATAGCGATACTAAAATTTGGGAGTCAAAAATAAAATATTACCAATCATACATTTACGACCAAAAACTTTTGCCCGGCATGATTTACGAAGTTAAAAACGGCGATCTTATTCCTAAGGTTCTTGAAGAAGCAACTGAAAACCTCAACCAAATAAAAACTCTCTTCAAAGATTGCACCGATGAAGAACAAGAATACGCGGAAATGTGGGCTAAACTCTTAGAGTATCCAGCTCCTAAGTTCCGCAGAGCCGCCATAGACATCGAGGTTTATTCGCCGTTGTCCACAAGAATGCCTGATGCTCGGGAAGGGGCTTGCCCAGTGATCGCCGTGTCCGTTTACAGTTCAGACGGCGAAAAAAAAGTACTTATACTTAAACGTGAAGGCATGCGGGAAGGTAATCATCACCTAGCCGCAGACATACAGATAGCTTACTGCGAAACCGAGGAAGAGTTGCTAAGAAAAACATTCGATGTTCTTGCGGATTACCCATTTATTTTAACTTTTAATGGCGATGACTTTGACCTCCGATACCTAACCCACCGAGCAATAAACTTAGGATTTAGGAGGGGTGAAATCCCAATTGAGGTAGGAAAACGTGTCTGCCTCCTAAGATATGGAGTCCACATTGACTTATACAAATTCTTCTTCAACAGGTCAGTGCAAATCTATGCTTACGGAAATCGCTACCGGGACGTAACTCTCGCTGATGTAGGCAATGCTCTTATTGGGGTAGAAAAAATCCATTTGGAAAAAACCTTCGGTGACTTATCATACAGTGAACTTGCAGAATACTGCCTTCGGGATTCAGAAATTACTTACAAACTTACAAGTTTTGATAACGATTCAGCGATGAAACTAATTCTTATCTTAGCACGAATTGCCAGCATGCCCATGGAAGACGTAAGCCGTCAAGGTGTAAGCCGCTGGATAAGAAATTTCATGCACCGCGAACACAGAAAAAAGAACTTATTAATACCCAACGCTGAAGATATTCTTACAAAAAAAGGTAAAACATCAACAACAGCTATTATTAAAGGCAAAAAATACAAGGGCGCAATTGTTGTCGAGCCTACCCCGGGCGTCCACTTCAATGTTGCCGTCATGGACTTCCCTAGCCTGTATCCATCAATCATTAAGGTTTGGAATTTAGGTTATCAATCCATTTGTTGCACTCATCCAGGCTGCAAAGGGCACCTCATTCCCGATACTCAGCATTGGGTCTGCACGGAAAAACGCGCGCTCGAAAGCCTACTCATCGGGTCATTACGCGATTTACGTGTAAGATGGTATAAGAGTCGTGCAAAAGACAAGACCTTGCCACAGGAACTAAGAAGTTGGTATGGTATCACTCAAGGAGCGCTTAAAGTAATTTTAAACGCCAGCTACGGAGTCTTTGGCGCAGACAGCTTTGACCTTTACTGCCCACCAGTTGCGGAGGCGACGGCAGCCATTGGCAGATATTCTATTACCCAAATACTCAAACATGCCGAATCAGTAGGTATACAAGTTCTCTACGGTGACACTGACAGCCTCTTTCTTAAGAACCCCTCAAAGGAACAGATCGAAGAAGTTGTCCACTACACTGAGCATGAATTAAACATGGGCATTGACGTTGACAAAGTTTACAGGTATGCTGTTTTTAGTTCTCGCAAAAAGAATTACCTTGGAGTCTTGGAAGATGGAACAGTTGACGTAAAAGGTTTAACAGGCAAGAAAAAACATATTCCCATCTACATAAAAGACGCTTTTAATAAAATGAAAGAAACCCTCGCCAGAGTTAAAAGTCCATCAGATTTCGAAAAAGCTAGAAAAGAAATTGCTGACATAATCCGCGAACGATACATGAGGTTAAAAAGACGAGAATGGGCTGACATTAGTGAACTCGCATTTCATGTAGCATTAGGCGACGAACTTTCAAGTTACACAAAAACAACGCCTCAACATGTTAAAGCTGCAAGAATTCTGGAGGAAAACGGGAAAGAATTGCATACCGGTGATTTAATCAGTTTCGTTAAAGTGATAAGAGAACCTCATGTGAAACCTGTTGAGTTAACATCTAGAAATGAAGTTGACGTTGACAAATATATTGCTTATCTGCATGCAACTTTTGATCAAGTTCTTGATGCATTAGGTCTAAGTTTTGACGAAATTATTGGTCTAACAAAACTTGAAAGATTCCTCGCTTAAGTTAACAGTTGAATAAGAACGCCTAAGACCGAGAAAAGTAAGACTATTGCAGATATTATTATAACAGTTTGGCGTTCTGTTAATCGTCGATTGTAAGTTACTATTGTGATTAGGCTTCTCCTATGGTCAGAAGAAAGTTTTTCACCGTCAAAATTAACTTTGGCTCTTTTGCGAACAAAGAAAATTGTTAATAGTATTATTGATGAGTTTAAGATGTAAGGTAGAATTGAAATAAGGAGACTTAATTTTAAGTCTGAGACTACAGCAAATGATGCTATAGTTAATCCGATGGCAAAAGAACCCGAGTTTCCCACGAAAATTTTACCTTTAACATTATAGTAGGCTAGAATTAACCAGAAAATTAGAGGACCAATCATCAGAAAATATGATGAAGATAGAGCCATTAAACCTAGTATTACTATCGCTGGACAAATCGTTTCTAACCCATTCAAACCACCTAACTGGTTTATGGTGTTTGTAACAATCATAACGATTAATGGAATAATTATGAAGATGTACGCTTCACCAAAATGTATTGTGCCAACAAACGGGAGGAAAATTGAAGTTCGTATGTTTGGATTCTGAAGAGCGTAGTACATTAGGGGTAAGGCCGCAATTAAAGGCATGAATGCTTTGTACCGCCATTTCAAATCCATAAAATCATCTAATAGTCCCATAAAACCGCCGAATAATATGCAAACTGCTAGAGTTAATGCAGCGGAGACCCCATTTATCGAACTATCTAGCCCTAAATTGAAAACTTTATTTGAAAAGTAAATTGAAAAAAGATAAACAGTAGTGGTCAAGACGTAAATAACGCCTAAACCATTGGGAATTAAAGGTTGACCAACTTTATGCTGATCAGGAACCTTTGGAAACACTTAGTCGCTTCCTGGTTTTGCGCTGTTTTAGCCTGGACCTGTTGTGCCGGTTGCGTTATAATATGCGTTCCAGTCAATTTTGTAGATTGCCACTATCGGTACTAATCCTCCGTATTGGAATGGAGATGTTTGTAAACCTGCGAAGTATCCTCCTGCTTGTGTGAAGTATGTCGGAGTTGTAGTTGTTGCAGATGGCGTAAGATTGATTCCTAGTGCATTCATTTGGTTGCAGTATTGTACTTCGGCGTTGTTCATCAGTTCGTACACAGTGCTGTTGTCTCCCTTATCGTTCCAATCCCACTGTCCAGTTTGGTTGTCTTGCTGGCCGAACGCGGTTTCGTCAGTCCATGCATTTGCTGCGGTCATATAGCCTTCTTGTATAAACCTGTTCTTCGCTTCGCCTGAAATTCTAGCCATCCAAGTCCATTTTCCCTCATCTCCATAACCTGACGGGCTTGCAACGTATGATGATGAGCCACTACTTGATTGTTGAATTTGGAGCACAGTGAAGACAAGGATGTAATTTACGCGACCCGAATTGTTATAGTTATTATAGGTAGACAACATTTGCATTGATTGGTTTTCGTCGCCCATAAATGTGAAGCCTACGTTTTCAATTTGGGTAGTGTTTTCCGTCGTATTATCGTTTAAAGTTGTTACATTTCCAAGGTAAGTTAACCAGAAGCCGTAGTCCCACCAAGAAACTACGATGTTATTTGAAGGCACATTAGTTTTCAGCCAACTTAAAGCATCAAGCCAAGTACCTACAGGCTGGCTAAGACTTGAGCCGCCCAATGGAAGGCTTGAATCGCTGATTGCAGTAGGCAAATAAGCTTGATTAATGAATCTTGGCACTCCACCAGTTTGGGGTGAGAAAGCAAAGTTTGTCATCAGAATAAGGAATATCAAGAAGATTGCTACACCGCTGTACTCTTTGCTTACTCGTGCAAGTTTTCGTTTTGTTTTCGCGATACTGCGAGGGCTTTCTTGTAACAGAGTGTAAAATGGTTTTATGATACCCAGAACACCTATTGCCGCCACGATCGAGAAGACGGGCGCAAAAATTGCGAGTAAACGTACCATTGAGGCAGCAAAGTAAAGTGACGTTACTCCAAAAATAATTAAGAAAATGTTTCTGTTTGTAGGATTCCTTAGTATAAAGTATAACCCAACAAGGAAGAAGAGTATTCCTATCCCTAACTCAATGTACATATTTCCCCAAGACGAAATTTGCTGTTCCGCTACTGAATTAATAATTGGCGCTGTAGCTCTGATAAATGGGTCAATGACTGTATCGAATTTTCCTGCAATTCTTCCAAGGAAGCCAGTTGCATATATTACAACAAAACCTCCAACAACTACAACTATCGCGGAGGCGGCCAATGTCAACTTTGTTTTAGCAGATATATTTTGACGTAACGCTTCTGCAACGAGGAGTACAAGGAACCCGGCAGCCACTGGAAGAACTGCATAGGTAGTTAAGTAGCTGAGGGATATGTAAGGAATCTTTGTGGCAATAAATAATCCTAGACCAAAAGTGATGCTGTAACTGAGTAGAAGCCGTTGACTGTACCTCTTCAATAGTACCATTGCAAAAGCGAACAGTACACTCAAACCGAGGATGTAGTATGCTCCGCCCCAACCTCCGATGAAATAAGCTAGAGCAGCTCCAGCGCTTAGGGAGTATAATACGGATGCACGTAACGATCTGTTATTGTCAATCGACCTCATAAACAAGAAGATAAACAATACCAAGCCAAGTGTACCTGCGACTTGTGTGTCAAAGAATCCAAGAGATGTTCTTTGTTCAATTGATGGTTCGAGCGCAAAGAATAGCGCGGCGAATAAGCCGACTGTTTTTCCACCCATGTCCTTGCCTAAGAAATAAACCACTAGACATGAGATTACGCCTATGAAGGGTGGAATCATTGCGGTGAACGTCATTAAATCGATATTTGCACCAAATGCTTTTGCAATGTCATAGAGTACTGCTCCTGTCATTGGAGTCGATGGCAAAGAAGTGGACATGTCATAACCAAAAGGATACCAAAGTTGATTATTAATCCAGTGTGTTGGCCAATAAGGCGAAAGCAAACCGTTAGTGACCATATGCTGGGTAATACTGAATTGGTAGTAGGGGTCAAACTCGTTAAGAAGCGCGGTTCCGCCTGATAGATTTTCCCAGCGTAAAGGTAGAATGCGGGCCACAAAGGCGACAAAAAGAATTAGAGCTAACGCTGAAATTGCAATTATTTGGCCGTGGCTTATTTGGATGCGCAATCTTCCAAAAGGTTCCAGCCGGTCATTAAGTTTTTCTTTTAATCCTTCCCCCACTTTAGCCATCTCTCTGCATTAACATGCGATTTAATATAATCTTAATTTATACACATTGGACATTTATTTATGGCTTTCCGAAATGGAACAAATAGTCTAAAGCCTGCACAATAGTTTGATTAAGTGCCCTCAATTGAAGAATTAGACCTTGTAGCTTTTTTTACTCCAAGAAATTAATTCTTCAAAAAAAGACATGAGCTTGTTGAGAAATATTCTGGAAACAACTAAACTAAACGAAGTGTTTTTTCTGTTTAGAGCAGGACAACCATCGCTATAGTAAAGAAAAAATGGCTTAAACTAATGCTGTGCTTGGTGTTTTTCAATGCCTGCTTAGTATTGTATTAGTCAAAAATGTGGACTTAACATGTGTGCATAATGGTTGACCTTTTTTACTTAAAAAGGCTAGACCTTTTCCGCAAGTTTTGCAAAGGCAATTTTTAATACTAAGCTTTCGCCTGAAGCACATACACGTTACTAAGATTAACTTAATTGTACTTATTCTCAAAAGTTTGCGCGTTTGAGACAGAAGTAAGGGGTAAAATCAGCTTTTCCAGCTTCTCGTTTTGTCTCTTCTTTCAAGAAAATACTTTCAAAGAAATTTGTAGAAAATGCAAGAGATTATGTTATTTGCTTATTTTTGTGTTTTTTTCTTTCTTGAAAGAGCTCATGGACACGTGAGCCTCCCGTTGGGCCACCCCTTCTGCTAGCCTCACTTACTGATATTTTTCTTCTTTCTGTGTCTTTTTCATTGCGCTCTCTGGAAACTCCAGTATGAGGGGCTGATTTCAGTCCCAAATGTTTTAGCATCAATGAATCGTTCGTAAAGATATGTGGCGGTTACCATCCAGTTATAGCAACGCATTTTGAATTCTTATTTAGAAGCCTTGTATCTTCTCTAATACGTGAAATCTATTGTTAAAAGATGCCTGGACTATTGCAATTGAAACATTAAGCTGGATGGATATGCAAAAACTAAGCGAACGCTTAGCCCTAACAAGAACTATCAAACAGCTCGGTGCTAACGATCCAAACGCAATACGTTACGCTTACGGTTTAGTTGTAGAAACTACGAGACGCAGAAATCTCATAGACAAATTTGTCAACACTGTAGTAACGCCCAAAAAAATAACCGAGTATAATTTAGGCATCCAATCTTTTCTTCGGCTCTATGTTTACCAAACACGCATCGCCAAAAACTGGGGCAAAATTAACCTCCAAGAAGCAGGGCAAATAGCTAGCTTGGGAAGAGCAATTCTCGATTGGCAAACCCTAAGGGAAGTTGAGCAATTTTTGGGTTTTTTGCTTACGCGCCAGTTGGAACCAATTTTGAAAGCGGCAGATGACTTTGAAAAAGTTAGTTTGGAAACTTTTCATCCATCATGGTTTGTGAAATATTGTTTCAATCTTTTGGGGCGTAATGAAGCCGTCGCTTTCTTAGAAGACAGTATAAATCCGCCGCCTACCTACATTCGTGTGAATACTCTCGCTTCAACAGAAGAGGCAATATTGGAAAAACTCGATAAAGAAGGCGTTAAAGTAGAAAAAACTGAACCATTAAAATACACTTATAAAATCTGCGAAGTCAAAAAGCCCCTTAACACTTTGCCCAGCTACAAGGAAGGATTATTTTACATTCAAGATAAAGCAAGCTGTTTCGCAGCAGAAGCTGCGGATCCGAAACCCGGCAGCAAAGTTTTTGATGTTTGTTCTGCGCCGGGTGCAAAGACGACGTTTTTGGCTCAGCTTATGAATAACGAGGGCAGTATAGGCTCTGTTGATTACTCAAGTAGAAGGTTGAAGGTGTGGCAGAAAGAGACGGCTCGTATGGGAGTAAAGATTGCTCAGCCAGTAATCGCTGATGCATGTGCAGGCTTACCCTTCAACGATCAAGCGGACCTGGTTGTTTTGGACCCGCCATGTACAAGCACAGGCGTCTTTGCCAAACAGCCTTCATCTAAATGGCGACTCAGACCCAATTCAATAGAGAAAATGGCGGCTATCCAATGGCAAATGATTAACAGCTGCGCCAACGAGGTCGCTCCGGGAGGCACCTTAACCTATTCTACCTGCAGCATAACTGTCGAAGAAAACGAGTTAATAATTGAACGTTTCCTAAAAGAACACCCAGAATTCACCTTAACAGAAATTGAACCAAAAATTGGGTTACCTGGAATGCGAGAACTAACAAAATGCCAAAGACTCTACCCACACATTCACCAATGCAACGGTTTCTTCATCGCAAAACTAAAAAAACAGTAATTGAAAAGATCAGGTTGCTGTCTTAAAATCTCCCAGTGTTCTTTGCGGTGTTTCCTTGTTGTATAGTGGGTAAGTGATTTGTGTTCCTACTACATGTGCCATCTCATTGATTTCGTGGTTCAGGCAGCTGGTTTTGGTTATGATATGTTCCACTTTAATATTTCGTGCTACGAGAGCATCGGAGATGAGGCTTCGGTGGCATCGCCATGGCAGGGCTTCAGCACACGTCAGTGCCAAGCAGTTTTCTCGAGCAAGCGCTATTATTTTTAGGAGGTTATCAGTAAATTCTTGGGTTTGCATGTAATCGGCGTAGCCTCGAAAACTGCTGTTTTTCCAAGCCAAGTTTATGGAATCACGTTTGGGGTGGCGTAAACCACCAATGTCTGGCATATGGATGTATTTTATGTCGTATGTTTTGAGTGAATTAGGCAGGGTTTCTTTGTTAAATTGTGGATTATGTCGGCTTCTTGGAACAGAGCGTACATCTACTATCAGGGCAACACTGTAAGTTTTGATTAACTCTACAAACTCCTCCAGGCTCCTTGTTGAGTGCCCAATTGTTAGGATTGTTAGCTCTGAAGCTTTAGCCAACACACGACCTCCACCATTGGTGATATAATTGATAAAATATAAGAATTAAACGGATTATCTTTTTGCAAGTTTTATGAGTGTTGATTAGTCAATTAGAACAACAACACGGGAGTTGCCATTTTTGAACTGGCTGTTTTGGGTTGTTTTTTGGCGGCAAACTTTAAATCATTGCAGGTTGCGTACACTAAAGTACACCCGAGTACACTAAAGTATATACAAGTACCAGCTCGTACACCTACGTACCCTCAAGTACACTAAAACCCTTTTCTTGATTTTTCGAGTTGGCAGAGCATTTCAAAGATCATTTTTGCTGCAACGACCGCTGATATTCCTTGGTCGTAAATTGGCGCAATTTCTGAAAGGTCAAAGCCGATAACACGTTTGCCACATTGAGCCAAAACAAGGTCCAGCAATTGGGTTGTGTTAATTCCTTCAGGCTCAGGGTTCTGCACTGCAGGAGCAAACGCTGGATCCAACACGTCCATGTCCACAGTTAAGTAGAGGTTGTCGTAGCATGCAAGCTTCTCTTTTAACTGTTCAGCAATCTGCTCTGAGTTTTTCTTAATGATTTGTTGAGAAGTAAAAAATTCAACCCCAGCCTGCTTTGCATAAGCCAACTCTTCCTTACACATAGAGCGGGTCCCAACCTCAATGATTTTCGCGGGTTTCACCTGCTCATTAATCAAGTGCATAAACGTGGTGTGAGAGAGATGTGAACCCATAAATTCAGAACGTAAATCTAAATGAGCGTCAAAACTGACAATTGCTGTTTTTGCTGCTTTAGAACCTAAACCCTTAGCTGCACCAAGCGTGATGGTATGTTCTCCGCCTAAAACTACAGGCATTTTGCCAGCAGCCAAAATATCCTCAACAACAAGCTGGGTCAAGTCATTAGTTTTCTGGGCTTCTGGTGAAACATGCAAATCTCCACCATCAAACAGCGCTAAATCCTCAACGTCAACTCCGCTGCGTAAACTGTAGGTTTCAATATTCAACGAAGCTGCCCTAATTGCGTCTGGACCAAACCTTGCACCCGTCCGATAAGTGCTTGTCGCATCAAACGGTACACCAAAAATCACGTATTTTGCTGCTTCAAACGTTTTTTGCATGCCGCTGAAAACGTTTGTTTGCGAAGTGAATAATTCAAGATAGCTCATCAGGTACTTTCAGCTCTCTTTCTTGGTATTCAGTTTAGCTTGCTCTAAACTCTTTCGCTCAATTAAAATACATTAAATTTATTAATTCAACCCTTAATGCATAGGGTAAAGGCGAGCAAAAGTGTCTTTGGCATCTAAACTAAAAAGTTACAGTCGCATAGAACTAGCATCAGCGCTTTTCTATTTTATCAGTGGAATAATCCTCTTGGTATATTTGCCGCTAACTGGCTTTGCGCCGCAGCTTGGTTTTCTTGGAATTCTTAGTGTAATATCAGCTTACGGTGCTTTTACAAAAAGAGGGTGGGCGCCATGGTTAGTATTCATATTGTTTGTGGGAGCGTCAACCTTTTCACTCTATACACTCTATTCGATAGGATTCAGCAACGCACCCATAGCCTTACTCATGATCGTTTATGCAGTGTTCACATGGATATTCGCGTATTACGTCTTGCTAAAAAGAAAATAATCTGAAAAAATATTTCTATAGCCAACCTTTTAGCTTCATGCTTATTCTAACTGAAGCGATTTAATTCATCGAAACTTTCATTTCTCAAAATAATAAATGTTTATAACGCTTTTAGCCACAATGCAATTTTGCTTGGATTTCTTTCTTCTCTCTTGAATCTTTTGCAGAACACGTATTTACAGTTTGTTGTATGTTTTGTAATACAGTTTTAAAGTACATTGTAATTAGCGGTGTTGCCACATTAGGGTGTGGCGCTTATTGGTTTCAATTAGCTAAGCGTTACCCGAAACGTTACGGAAGAGCAAAACAGCAACCTCTTGATCCACATCAACGAACTGTTCGTTTTCTGGAATTTCAACAAATCCATCAGCTTTTGCCAAAGTTGTAATTGCTCCAGAAGCGCCAGTTTCCACAGGATCAGCAATCAATCGACAATCTTTATCGAATTCTAACTTGACCATCACAAAGGTTCGTCTGCCTTTAGCACTAAACATTCTTGAGCCAGCAACAGCTCTAATCATCTTCATTCCAGTCACTGGTCTGCCAGCTAACCGCTGAATCAAAGGCCTAGCAAGCAAATAGAAAATCAGCAAAGCAGACGTGGGGTGACCAGGCAACGAAAAAATAGGTTTCGTCCCTACAAACCCAACAGTTGTGGGTTTTCCAGGCTTAACTGCTATGCCGTAAACAATTATTCCAGGCTTACCCAGTGAATCCACGATTTGAGGTGTATAATCTCTTGGACCAACTGAAACACCGCCCGAAGTAATCACCATGTCCGCTGAAGCCAAAGCAGTCTGCAAAGTCTTAGTCAAAGCTGCTTTATCGTCCGGAACAACACCGAAATAAACTGGTTTTGCCCCGCTTTCAATTACTGCTGTGCTTAGGCTGTAAGCGTTGATGTCATAGATTTTTCCCTGCAGGCAAAGACTTACCAGGCTCAGTCACTTCACCGCCTGTGGACAAAACAGCAACTATGGGGATTTTCAGAACTTTAACTTTAGTTAAACCTAAAGCTGCTAAAACGCCAATCTCTGAAGAACCTAAAACCTGCCCTTTTTTGAGGACAACTTCACCTTTTTTTATGTCTGAGCCCTTTTTCATTACATTCTCATTAACTGTGACAACGCTGAAAACATGCAGTTCGTCACCTTCCCTCTCAGTATCCTCAACCATAACTACTGCGTCTGCGCCTTCAGGAATTGGTGCGCCAGTAACAATTTCAACGGCTTCACCCTTCGCCAAAACAACTTTTGGTTGCTCACCAATATTCACGACGCCTGAAACCTTCAGGGTTGCAGGTTGGTTTTCGTCTGCGCCAAAAGTGTCCTCGGCTTTTACAGCGTACCCGTCAACGGTTGAACGGTTAAACGGTGGAATATCAAGCGTTGAAATTATGTCTTCGTTGAGGACACGATTGTAAGCTTCAAGCAGCACAGCCTCTTCTTCCCCTAAAAAAACGGGTTTAAACTGGTCTCGAATGGCTCTTTGCGCCTCATCAAACGTCATAAGTTTCCTAAACACTTAATCTTCAACCTCCAAACTGCCAAACATGTGAACTATTACTGTTTCACCTTCACTTATGCCTTCACGGTTCTCTGGAACAATCACGAAACCGTTGCTCTGCGTCATAGTAGATATTGACCCTGAACCTTTTGCGCTAACTGGCTCAGCAATAAACTCGTCGCCCTTCGAACTTACGCGGACTCGAACGTATGTTTTTCTTCCAAGAGCACTAGCAACTCTTCTTGCCAAAGTCGCCTTCAACATTGGTCTTGGCTCTGTTTTGTTCATCCCAAGCATCCTGCAAACCATCGGTCTACCGAACACTTCAAAACCAATAATTGCAGCCACAGGATTACCTGACAAAATCAAAACAGGCTTACCTTCCAACATTGCAACGGCCGTTGGCATCGCAGGTCTAAGTGCAACACCATGAACAATTACTCCCGGTTTCTCCAAGCTTGTTAACTGCGTCAGGAACCAAATCTAATCCGCCAACACTTGTCCCACCAGTGGTGATTACTGCATCCTGAGTTTTGAGGGCCTCTTTGATTTTATCCGCAATTTCATCTACGTTGTCTTTGGCTATGCCAAAATCAGTTGTTTCTGCCCCGAGTTCTCGCAAACAGCTGAAATCATGATTTTGTTTGAATCGTAAATTAGGCTTCCAGAAAGCTGCAGTCCCAACTTCTGCAAGTTCATTTCCTGTGGCTAAAATGCCGATTTTCGGTTTCTTAGCAACTTTTAATTGGCTGTATCCTAATGCAGCAGCTAATCCTATGTGGTAGGGATTTAATCGAGCGCCGACTTTAGCCACAACGTTGCCCTTTTTTATGTCTTCACCTATTTTGGAAACGTTTTCGCCAGGCGCAAGTTGACTCCAAACTTCCAGTTTCCCCTCGTATTTTTTGGTGTTTTCAAGCATCACTACAGCGTCTGCGCCTTTCGGGATGGGGTTTCCTGTCCAAACTTGCTTGGCTTGCTTACCTGTTATTTCTTGGTTGTCAGTTAATTCAAAATTGCTGGTTTTGACTGTGAAGCCCCAATTGTGATCAGCCGGATTTTAATGCATACCCATCCATGGCTGACTTGTCAAACCGCGGCAAATCTTCTTGAGCAACTAAGTCTTCTGCTAAAACACGACCTAAAGCATCCTGCAAAGACACCACTGCGACTTTAGGTGCTCCAATTTGCAAGTGCACTAAACCATATTTGCAGGCTTGGTCAGTTAAAGTTAGTTTTTGGAATCCTTTCAGTTTCACCAAAATGGTCCCACTACTGCACTAGCGACTTATCGTAAAAAACATATCGAAACAAAAAACTTACAAAATGATAGCAAACAAAAAAGTTTTATCGATCTAGTTTCGTACACTACAACTGAATCAATTTTATCTGCATGACTAAATCGTGCCCTTCAACTATTTTTCTTAAGACTACCCATGCTTTCCTTAGTAAGATTTGCTTTAATGTTAATGTGGTATCCCTTGTATAATGGATACATTGCTTTCTGCGGAATCAAAGTGATAGTAGCTTCCATCTAAACCTGGGACACCTGTCAACAATTTCTCTTAGTAAGACAGCAATTTCAGCAAATTTCATAAATTATCACTGTTTACATGTAATATATTTTATAAAAATCTTAGTATAATTCTTTTTCTAACTGATTTTCTGTTTTTGGAAGATAAGTTTCAAAATATTTGAGGCAATCATTGTAGATTGTTCGAAGATCAATTTTCGTATATTTTTAATTGTTTCCGCTGTTATTTTTTTAAGAAATTCTTTGATGTCTTCTGGTTGACCGTAAACTACTAGTCGACCGTCCTTCTGTGGATTAACTGAAAGATTGCTTTCTTTAGCGATCTGCTTATTCGTTCACAACTAAGATTGCCGATTGGTTCAATTCTGACCCATTTTTGATCTCTTGGAACACCTGTGATAAATTTGTTTTCTTCTATTTTTTCTTCGCTGTTTCTGCATGTTAGCTTCTTCCAAACGCCTAAGCCAGTGATCAACACTTTCCGAACCAAAGCTTTTTTGGGCTTCAGTAATAAGATATGATTCAACGTTTCCAAGATACTCTTCTACTTTCTCAGACATTTCGCCACTACTGCCTTCTGATTCGAAATTTTAATCATTAGCTTAGCGCTTCTTAAATCATTAATAACGTTCAAAGGCAAGGTTGATCCTTTTTTTCTAAGCTCTATCATCAAATCTTCAAGAACTTTCCATGTAGCGGTGTGGCTCATCTTTTTGCCCCACCATATATAATTAAGCGGCAGGCTATAAAATTTAATCTTGGAAAAGAATAAATCCCAGGTTTTCTGTAATATTGTAGAGGAAACTACTTTTTGTCATCAGATAAAAAAGCTCAGATTAAAGAAGTAATAAGGCAACTTCATGATGAAGTGCCAACTGAACAGGTTAAAGAAAAATTCAATGCAGTTTTTAATTTGAAACCTAGCTAAACAATCGGATCTTCATAAAATAACATAAAATAATTACTGAGATTGTTTATAAACTCTGTTTTGGCGAATAAAATGAAACTTGAAATCATAAAGTCGGAAGGCTTAGCCCACAACAGCTATTACTTATCAGACGAAGGAGAAGCAGTAGTTATTGATCCCCGACGCGACTGCGAAATCTACACACAACTTGCCAAAAAAGAATGCACAAAAATCAAGTATATTTTGAAACCCATAGAAATGAAGACTATGTTGTCGGCTCGCTTGAACTGCAAAATATGACTGAAGCAGAAATCGGTCACAGTAACGCTTTACCTTTCAAGTATGGAGAACACAACTTAGCCGACGGCGACATCTTAAACTTTGGCAACACCAAAATCAAAACTCTGTATACTCCAGGGCACACAAATGAATCCCTATGCTACGTCGTTTATGCATCTGAAAGCGAGTGAGCCATTGATGGTTTTCAGCGGCGACACACTCTTTGCTGGATCCGTGGGAAGAACAGACCTTTACGGCAAAACAGCTCAGCAGACACAAGCTGAAAAACTCTATAATAGCCTACACGAGAAATTGTTACCTCTTGGCGACCATGTTCTTGTTTATCCAGCTCATGGGGCTGGAAGCGTTTGCGGTCACAGCATAAGCGGACAAGAACCAACCACCATCGGGTATGAGAAAAAAACTAACCCTTACCTTCAGTTAAGCAAGGAAGATTTTGTTGAGAAAGTGGTTAGTGAAGAATTGGTTGTACCACGATACTTTCGCAAAATGGAAGAATACAACCTAAATGGACCACCCTTGCTAAACGAGCTATCGTATCCTAAGCCGTTTTCTCTTGAGACTTTCGAAGAAGAAATGCAAGAATCCATGGTTCTAGTGATGGATACAAGGTTACCTTACGCTTATGCAGGCTCACATATTCCAAATTCATTGAGCATGTGGCTTGGCGGAACCAGCGTTTACCCAGGCTGGCTACTTGACACCAGAGCAATACATCGTTTTTGTTCTTGAACGACCCAGCGACATCGATATTGTAACCCCGAGAATGCGCAGATTAGGGTTTGATAACATGTGTGGTTACTTGTGCGGTGGCATGAATGAGTGGCAAGAAGCAGGCAAACCAATAAGCAATACGACAACAATGTCGGTTCTTGAACTCAAAAGCAAGCTCGAAGAAAGAGGAAATTGCACTTTTGGATGTTCGTGAACCAAACGAATGGAAAGAAGAAGGAATTATAGAAGGCGCAAAATGTATTCATTTCGCTGATTTGCCAGATAAAACGGGTTCTTTGCCAAAAGACAAGCCGATTGCAGTTACGTGTTCAGTTGGCAACCGCTCCAGCATCGCCGTAAGTATACTGGAAAGAGCAGGCTTCAAAAATGTTAACAATGTTCTGGGCGGCATGACGGCTTGGACAAACCTTGGTACCCAATAAAAAATTAGCCTCTATGTAATCCAGTAAGAATAAACAGGTAATTTCTCTCCTAATTCTTTTTTAAGAAAAGCTCTTATGTCGTCGTCTTCGATGCAGCGGGTTCCAGCTCGGATCTTTGTGAATTGAGAATTCCAGTTTCTCTTAAGCGCATCCCCTTTTGGGAAATCAACGTAAACATAATAGTTTTTCGAGGGAATAATTAAGCCGTAAACTAGTAAATTCTCGGGTTTTTGAAATGCCAGTTTGTTCAATATTGTAAACTATCGAGTCGGGTTTTAACTCGTTCACTAAACGTTTGAACTCTTCCCATTTGCTTACACGGACTAGTCTATTGCTCAAAACTTTTCGCCGATTACTCTTCTTTTGGCTTCTTGCATGCCTATTGCCATTCTGCTTGCTTTATCCTTGGGCTCTAAAAGTTCCTTAACGAGGTTAAATTGGCGTTTGTAAATGTGGCAGTTTTTGGAGTGAAAAATTAATTTGCCTGTTTGCAAACCAAGATTTGCCCGCTCGTTAATTTCCGAAACAAAAGCCTCATTAAACATCTGCAAGCCCGCAATGTTAGCTGGCAAACCAGCGTACGCATCCCATGAACGGAAATAACATGTTAAATGCATTTTGTTATCAAGAATTTCGGTGTCGATTAGGCTTAGGCAGGGTGGTTCATGTCTCTCTTTTGTTTTTGGATTAATCTTGTAAATATCATCAGGCAATCTAACAACCATTGTAACTTGTCTGTCACTTTGCTCTTTCACGTAATTTTTGATTGCCTCTTCAACTTGGTCGACGGGTTCTCGAAGCCTGCTACCGTAAGTGTAAGTTTCATCTTGCTTTCCCTCTCCACACCATAAATAAGTCAATGCATACCACTGAACATACTTCATGTCGCAAGGAGCTTTGTCGCTGACAAGCGGGCGGTTCTCAGGATGATGTAATTTCTATTGATAAGTTAAGTTTTTTTGTGTCTGTTTCTTCCGAACCGTAACCTACTTGAAAATCGTCGCCTTCATTCCAAATGCTGTTTAACGTTTTGAACCAGGCATCAGGGCAATCGAACGCTGTAATCTTAACATGCTTCATAGCAAGTCTCCAAGATACCGAATAATGTCTAGGCGTTTGAATAATAAATTTACATTAAAAACATTACTTGATATTATCAAAATGCGAGTAACGTAATTTTTAAAATATTAAAAAGAAGAAAAGATTTGGGTTTTAGTAGGGCATTCCGCCGCCCATTCCGCCCATGCCACCCATACCGCCCATTCCTCCTGGGGGCATTGGTGGCATTTTGCTGCCGCCTTTAATGCTGATTAAGTCGTCGATTTTCAGTATCATGTTTGCTGCTTCTGTGGCTGATTTTATGACTTGTTGCTTTACGCGAAGTGGCTCAATGACTAGTAGGTCACGCATGTTTTTGATTTTGCCTGTTGAGACTTCGATGCCGAAGTATTGGCTGTCTGGTTTCTCGTGTTGTGCTCTGAGTGCTACCATGATGTCTATGGGGTCTAAGCCTGCATTCTCGGCTAATGTTAGTGGGATTGCTTCAATTGCATCTGCAAATGCTTCTACTGCAAGTTGCTCTCGTCCGCCGACTTTTACTGCGTAAGCGCGTAGGCTTTTGGCTAGTTCTGCTTCTGGTGCGCCGCCGCCTGCAACGATTTTGCCGTCTTCAATTGCATTGCGTACAACGCATAAGCCATCATGTAGTGAGCGTTCTGCTTCATCGATAACTTGGTTGGATGCGCCTCTGATAACGATGGTTACGGCTTTTGGATTTTTGGCTTCTCGAACATATAGAAGTTTGTCGTCGCCGATTTTTACTTCTTCAACACGTTTAGCTTTGCCAAGAACGTCAGCTTTAATGTCTTTTACGCTTGCAACTATTTGTGCGCCTGTAGCTTTGGACAGTTTTTCTATGTCGCTGCTGCTTACGCTTTTAACTGCTAAAACTCCAGCTTTGCCCAGAAAATGCAGTGCCATATCGTCAATGCCTTTTTCGCAGAAAACAACGTTGGCGCCTGCTTTTGTAACTGAAGTAACCATTTCTTTGAGCATGCGTTCTTCTTCGTCGAGGAAAAGCTGCATTTGATTTGGACTTTCAATGTTTATTTTAGCGTCAAACTCTGTCTTTTCAATTTCCATCTTTGCATTTAACAATACGATTTTGGCGCCGTCAATGATTTTTGGCATTTGTGAGCTTGCAATTTCTTTATCGATAACCATGCCTTTGACAAGTTCTGTTTCATCTAAGGCTTTTGCCATGTTTCTTAACGACTTTTATTAGGTCAATGTCTGCTACGTATTTGCCATCAATTTTTTCTGTTACTTGTTTTACTGCTTCAACAATGATTTTTGCGAAGTGATCTTCTGCAACGTTAATGCCTTTGCTAGATAGTGATGTGATTGCGATATCCCTCAGAGTTTTGTCATCATCAAATGAAATTGGAATTGCGATTTTATCTAAAATTTCTTGAGCTTTCTCACTTGCTTTCTTATAACCTTCAATTATTACGGTTGGATGAACGTTTTTGTCAACCAAACTTTCAGCTTTTGAAAGTAATTCGCCTGCCAAAATCACTGCAGTTGTTGTTCCGTCGCCAACTTCGTTGTCTTGAGCTTTTGCAACTTCAACAAGCATTTTTCCTGCTGGATGTTGAATGTCAAGCTCTTTCATTATGGTTGCGCCGTCATTAGTTATAGAAACGTCGCCCATGCTGTTAACAAGCATTTTATCCATACCGCATGGACCAAGCGTACTTTTTACTGATTCAGCAACTACTTTTGCCGCCATGATGTTGTTTTTTAGCGCTTCGCGACCGCTATTTCTGTCTGTGCCTTCTTTTAATACTAGAACTGGAATGTTTCCTCCACCTTGAGACATAATTTTCACCAATGTTTTATTTTTGAATAATAACGGAATTCAACAATCATATATTTAAATATAAATTTTTCCCAACCTCAATGCGACAATTACCTGACTAATCTAGCATTCACATAACAAAGATAAAAGTATGCTGATTATTTAGCTTTCTGTTTCGCCTTTTTCTTTTCGGGTTTTATTAGTTGTTGCTGCGGCAATACGTTCTGCATCTTCTTCCGATGCACCGCGCTTTAGCTCTGACTCTTTAATATGTTCATATTGACGCTTGTCGCTTGTCACTTTCTACTCCTCTTGGAGGCAAACAATCACCACCATAAATTGAGTCAATAAAGAGACTAAACTCAGATTTGAAAAATAGCACAAAATTGATTACCGAGCCATTTCTCTACATGACTCAGAACAACGCCTACATACATTTGCACATTCTTTCATGAAGTCATCATCAAATCTGTCACAAGTATCGGCGCATTCATCACATATGTCCGCGGTTAAGCCGCATGTTTGTGGGTAATAGGTTGAATTTCTAAGCATAAAATCCGCGTTTGTATTGCACATTCTGGCGCAGTCCATTAAGAGATTCAGATGTTCGGGTTTCAGCGTGTTTGCCGCCTATTGTTAAGCATCTTATCATGGTTTCGGTGCATGTTTGGTAGCAATCAAGGGAGTCTTTTAGGCATTCCCGAACTTCGTCGCTTGTAGAGGTTTCTGAACCTTGCATTCTTTCAAGCTCCTCCATTGACCCAGATATTTTGCCAGCGATTGGAGACTGATTTTCATTGGACCCATTGTTCATCTTCTTCGTCCTTTAATGTTTCGCCAGTGTAACCTTTATTATCTATACTTCGCATACCTTTCGATTCAAAGTTACCTGCAAAATTGAGCTTTGTTTTTTCAATATTTTCATAAGACCCTGACACTTCTTCACTTCCTATTAATTCTCTAATTTAATCCCAATCAAGAAATTTAGCGCTGCACTTCATTATTCATAATCAACTGTTGGATTGCTCTTTTTAGAGAAAACAATAACTTGTCGTTTGTTTACCGGATTCTTAAGTTAAGGTACTCATAAATTTCTAGATTCACGCGAATTTAAGAATATGTGACTGCAATTCTACCCCAACATAAAACAAAAACGGAAATGTCTTATGACTTTTTAATAACGCGTTATTTACATTGTTAAGCTATTTTTGGAAAACAACTTCGTTAAGTTTATAGCTTGCAGCACAAAATACGCTGTCCGCGCCATTATGAAAAATGACTTGGCTGTCTAGCTGCACATTGCTACATAGACATGGATAAACTTCTCTCGTAAATCCATAGATAAAATAAGCTTATTCTGCTTTTATTATATGGTAACCTGAAGC
Organism: Candidatus Bathyarchaeota archaeon; assembly: GCA_963750605.1. Classification (GTDB taxonomy): domain Archaea; phylum Thermoproteota; class Bathyarchaeia; order Bathyarchaeales; family Bathycorpusculaceae; genus Bathycorpusculum. Next base: position 434,239 of record CAVVRN010000017.1, on the reverse strand, counting down.
TTTGCGAAGCCTATTCATGACTGCTAGACCCATTCCGTCCAAAGGCACACCTTCAGCAATTATAACATCAACGTTTTCCGCGTCCACTTCCCTCAATAAACGAAACAGGCTCTGGGCAACAGTTGCCAAATTCAAGCGGCTGCCAAGAGATTTAACTACGTCTGCTTTGTAGAGGCTTGTGTTTCATCCGTGGCTAAAATGCCTACTTTTTCGCCTTTAACTCTGTAAGATTCAGCTAAATCCTGTATTTTGCCTGTAACTAGTTTCAGCTGTTCCTTCAACAAGAATAACTTCGGCTTTTGGTGCATAGTGTCTATGCTTCATTCCAGGAGATCTTATTTTTTCTAGCGGCAATTCTTTTTCTGCTTCAACAAATGGATGAAGCTTCACATCACTCGAGAACTTTTTTTAGTGCTTCAAATGTTGTTCCTCCTGGACGAAGAACCATCGGTGGGTCAACACTTATGTCTAAAACGGTGGATTCGACGCCGATGTTTGTAGGCCCTCCGTCAAGAATGGCGTCTATTCTTCCGTTGAAGTCTTCATAAACGTGTTTGGCGGTTGTTGGGCTGGGTTTTCCTGCAAGATTTGCGCTTGGAGCAGCGATGGAGCAACCGCTTTGTTTGATTAATGCAAGAGCTACTTTGTGTTTTGGCATTCGAATTGCAACAGTATCTAAACCAGCAACTGTCACATTTGGAACTATGCTTGAACGCTTGAAAACCAGAGTTAATGGTCCTGGCCAAAACTCTTTCATCAGCAACTCAGCCTTCTTTGACACTTCTTTTGCAAGCTTGTAAACTTCATTTCATCCTTGCGATATGAACAATTGGTGGGTTATCTAAAGGTCTTTTTTTAGCTAAAAAGCGCTAAAACAGCAGCCGGATTAAGTGCATCTGCACCTAAACCATAAACAGTTTCAGTTGGAAAAGCCACTAAACCACCACTTCGGATTATTTGCGCTGCGGCGTCTGTATTTTTGTTGGGTCAGGATTTTCTGGGTTAACTTTTAAGAGAAGTGTTTCTTTCATTAGTGTTGCCTTTTTAGTTCAAGTACTACTGAGGTTTCAACTTGCCGTTCAGGAATGTTCCAATACCTCTTTAACAGTTTATTCTTTTCCTCGGTTGAAACCAGATTCAAACCCGATGTTTTTGATAGAATTTTATTGCCCATGCTGCTGCTTCCCAAGTTCCAACGTAAACCTTCGATGTTTCAGCTAAATTAAGCAGATGTTTGAGTAGTTTTTCTCCTATTCCTTTTCGCTGGTGACATGTTAGCACGTAGGCATGCCTGATTAATGTGACATCACTTAACCGGTTGAATCCCCATCACAGCAATCAAAATTTTGTTTTCTTTCAAACCGTAAAATGTACGCCGCTTTGAATTTCCTCTTTGAGCTCTTGGCTGGCATGTAAGGTTTTTCCATCTGTCATTGAGGATTTTTCCTTTGTAAGCTAATGCAGCATCGTTTACTACCTTTAAGATTTCTTGGAAATCGAGCGGTTGATAATTTGCAAATCATTGAGTTTTTCACTGTTTTGAAATTTGGTGTATATTGTTGATTTTAGCTTGCAGTTGGTTCTTTTTGGCTTTCGGACTTGATTAGTTTTTCGATCAGGTGCATGAAGAATTCTTGTGCCTGAATCTCGCCGATTTTTTCTAAGTAAACAGAAACCATGGCGATTTTTCCCTTTTTAGCAGCAACATATTCAGCAAACATTCGTGCTGAAATTATATTTTTATCGCCTAAAAGCACGGAAGAAGTGGCAGCGTCCAACCATGTCTTCGGTTTAGGAACGGCAATTGCCAAAGTTCCAAGTTTATCTTCTTTCTCGCTAAGCATTATCATGCATGAGTTCTTTGCTTCAACATAAACTGCTAGAAAATGCATGTCCTGTTCAAGTAACTCTTCTTTTACGACTTTGGCACGTTCCATTTGTTTTTCCCTCAAAGGTTGGTTTAATGTTTAGACTGCTTAAAAAGACTTCACAAAACATTTGCATTTAAAACCGCAAAGCAAAAAAGCTAAATAAGCCAACCTTTCAGTTACCACGAAATCTAAGGTCATAAACATCTGAATGGTAAAGAATCGGAATGAACGTCAAAAACAAAAGAATCTTGGCAGCTAGCATAGCGACCATTAATTTATATTATTAAGCGTTACTAGTGGTTTTTTCAGAAAATCTAGCAAGCAATAGCACTAATGACAAATTAGACCGTGTCGCCTGCCTCGGGACAGCATCACTAACATGACTGGTTATCCAACTGATTTACAAACGTTACTTGGCAAAAATTCGGTCGTAGACTAACTTTGGCTATAATGGAGCAACCATAAATTTCAACTCTGACAGATCATACTATTTAAGCGAAGAATACCGTAGCGCCCGGAATTTTCTGCCAACAACGGTAATTATAATGCTTGGAACAAACGATGCCAGAACTAACATTTACCAACAAATTGACAACTTAGTGAATGATTACGAGCAGATGATAAGCAAAATTCAGTTATTGCAAGTAAACCCCAGATTTTCTTAGTTTTGCCGCCTCCGCTTTTCAAAACAATCTTGATTTGAACATTACCGTTTATACTCAGGAGGTTATTCCTCGCATACAACAAGTGGCAAACGCGACAGGTTTACCAATTATTGATGTTTATACACCGTTGCTTAATCACCCAGAATATTTTTCAGATGGTGTTCACCCTAACAGTGAAGGTGCACAAATAATTGCAAACACAATTTACAACCGAATAAATTCCTATTTAATATAGTTAGACATTTTAGCCTATTAGTTTTTTCAAAATTGGTACTTTTCGCATTAACAGGACTAACCCAAGAGTCATAAAGAGAGTTAGAACTGCGATTAATGGAATTTCAATAATTGGATTTAGTGTTGTGTAGCTTAATTTAAATCCGAAGAAGCCAAATTCAAAGGATTCTAAAATTATTACGTGAAACAGAAAAATTGGTAAAGTGTTTTTGCTTATGGCGTTGACGAAGCGGTTGAAAATGGGGTGGTTGCTTCCTGGCCAATCTGAACGGAACTTCATTAAAATCATAAATAGTGCAGCTGAGCCTATGATTACATTTGCTGTTAAGTAATCGAAAAAGAAGTTGTTTTGACCCAATGAATTAAGTGGATAAGTCATTAACCAAACTCCAAATATTGTCCAAACAGAAACCTAAGAGTAGTATGCCATACAAAATTGAAGTTCGCAGCTTTACTTTCTGCAGGTATGTTCCTAAAATAAAGTAGCCTATCCACCCGCCGATTACGAACACATGCTGTGTTTAAAGTAAGGCCACTAGCTAATTGGAGGATAGGTACAATAGCGACGCCTAAAAACCAAATTACAATCAAGTACTCGAATAATTCTTTTGCTTCCATGAGCTATTATTACTCTTAAAATTGGAGTAATCAAGTAAAGACCGACTATAAGGTAAATAAACCAAAATTGATAGTAAGCGTCCACTAAATAGGCCATATAAAATGCCTTGACCAATGTTGACTAAAGTTACTGGATGTTGGGTCACGTAAAAGCCCCATGCAAGTAAATTGCACTCCAAAAAGCAAAAGCCAAGCCAAGACGGCTTAACCTTTTTTTAAGAAATACCCGGATAGGCTCATTGAGTTTAGCTGGTTGCAATAGTAGAGCCCCACTTAACATAACAAACAATGGAACACAGGATAACGCTAAGCTTTTGTAAACAACCGCTGTCCACCAGTACCCTATGGGGACAGAAGATGCTTGCAACGTTGCATTTGATGCATGAAGTAATATTACTAAAAAAATTGCTAAAGTGCGAATAAGGTCGTCTGGAAGATTAATTCCGATTACCTGAATCCAAACCCGCCTTTTCCAATCAAAAGCGCCCTTAAGCCTAATTATACAATATCTGCCGTAAATACAGCTTATAAAAGTACTTGTTAATTTATAGTTAAATTACCTGATTCCGTGGTCCTATAATTCTTGTTCATTAAAAAGTTAAAGCAATACGGATTGATTTAGCACAAATAAAATAAGCGTAGGAAAATACATTGTGCTGTTAAGGCTTAAGCATGAGTGGTCTCAGACAGGTTAGGAAATATCTGATTCCAACCTTGCTGATAGTTATATTATCAATTTCAATTCTAGCAATGTACACTTCATATTTAAACGCAAACAAGCCAAAGTTAACCCTAACGCCTACATTGGAGTAGCTTTCTGGCGGAAACACTACCCAAGAAGCTAAACTATTAATTGACAGGGTTAAAAGATACACAAACCTATTCATTTTGGATTCAGGCAGAAACCCCATTAGCGAAAACCGAATCAGCTGTTGAAGAAATTTGCGATTATGCTGTTTCCAAAGGTTTAAGCATTATTATTAATCTGGGAGTCGAAGACATCACCGGCGCTAAGTAAACTTGGTTTTGGACAGGCACCTTCACTTGACGCAATTAAGCAACATTGGACAGAGAGTTGGGGAAACAAATTTTTAGGCATTTACTATAATGATGAGGTAGGCGGGTTACAGCTTGATGCGACACTGGAGACAATGGTTTGCAACTTATGGGGCAAAGCTAAACCAAATTGAACATCCCAGCAACTGACGCCCTTTATCAAATTTACCTAAAACTGCTTGATTACATCAATAATGGCACCCTACCTCAAAACTATAATTTGGAAGCTAACTTTTTCATTGAAGATGTTGTTGCGGGAGACCCAGGAATTCAAAAGTTGAACAGCTCTGGAATCACCAATCTTCACTTCTGATTATGGCTTGTACTGGTGGGATTACTTAGGCGGATACAACGTTATGTTCACAGAATTAGGTTGGAACAGCAGTGTGCTGAGCAAATAGCGTTAGTTAAAGGAGCAGCAAGACTGCAAAATAAAGAGTGGGGCGCAATAATTACTTGGAAATATAATCAGACGCCTTACCTTGACACTGGAGACCAAATTTACAATCAAATGCTAACCTCTTATGAGGCAGGAGCAAAATACATCGCAATTTTTGATTACCCATATGTTGCAGGACAACAATTATGGAGTTTTGACTGATGCGCAATTTCTTGCGCTTCAAAGATTCTGGAATGACATAATCAAAAGAAATTTGTGGATTTAAGCACACCAGAAGCCGCTTTGGTGTTGCCTCAAAATTTTGGGTGGGGTATGCGGTCAATCCTAACGATACCATTTGGGGTTTCTGGCCAGCAGATGGCAAGTCGCAACAGATTGGATTAGCCGTCAAGCAAACTTTTGGCTCAATACGGCGTCAGCCTCGACATAGTGTATGACGATCCAGCCTACCCTGTTTCAAATGGGCATTATCAAGAACGTTTACTATTGGAACTCGACAAATTTAGTAGGCTATCTATTAACTAGTTGCTTTGTTGGAAATGCTTAATTAAGAGCTTATCTTATTGCTGGATACGGAAGGATAAAATTTGAGTGACGAACTTTCAAAGTTACCGCCTAATGTGCAAGAAAGGCTTCTTAGACTGCAACAACTGCAGCAAACTTTACAGTCAATTTTACAGCAGAAACAGCAAGTTGAAATGGAAAAAACAGAAGTAGAACAAACAATAGCTGAACTGCAAAAAACAGCTGATGACGCAGTGATTTACAAGGCAATCGGTTCATTGTTGGTTAAAGCAGAAAAGCCAAAAGTAACTGAAGAACTTAGTTGAGCGAAAAGAGCTTTTGGACACAAGAAGCACTGTTTTGGCAAGGCAAGAAGAAAGAATACGCAGCCAAATAAAAGAAGCGCAGACAAAACTCCAAGAAGACCTAAACCCAGTTTCTCAGCCATCATCTTAAGGTGAAGCTTGTGGTAGAGCTGGGAATACCAGAGCTAACCACTGAGCAAATAGAAACTTTATGTTCAACAGCAGAGAACGCAGCAAGAAAATATGTTCTCTCTAAAGTTTCTTCTAAAATGGTTGATAAGATTAGATATTAGTGTTGAAGCTGCAGGGTCAAAACCAGTAAATGTTACTGTGGAAGTAGACCTTGTCTTAACGCTCGAAGCTAAAGGCATTGATGCAGAGGCGTTGGTTAAAGAAGCCACAAATGAAGCACACAAAGCCAGTGAAAACTACTTGAGAAAAATAAAATGAACGATTTCCAAAAATTAATTAAAATTTTAGAAGAAACTAATGCAGCTTTTGTCCTTTTGTTGTGCCATCGCAGTGCAGACGCGACGCAATATGTTCAGCTTATGGGTTGCAGTGTTTGCTGAAACGGTTTATGCCAAATATTGTCACTGAAATTGGGTGTCCGCAGGGCATCAATAAGCCTTCTAAAGTGCTTCTTGAACATATGCCAATAACAGTTAACCTGAAACCTAACATTGAATCAGCAGACGTCATAATGCTTCTTGGACATAAACACTATTGACCAGCTTGACGAAGTCGCAGAAATCATTAAGAAATCTTCAGCGCCAAAAATAATTATTGACCACCACTATCCAAACCCAGAAACAACCAAAATCTGCAAACTTTGCATTATAGATGATAAAGCAGCAGCCAACTGCGAAATAATCTACAAACTCTTCAGTCAAGCCAAAGCTAAACCTAACCTCAATGAGGCTAAAGCATTGTTTGTTGGCATAGCTTTTGACACACGCCATTTTGCGTTGGCAAGTTCATCAACTTTGCAAATTATTGCTAAATTAGTTACTGCAGGGATAGATGTTCAGGAAACATTGGCGCAGTTTGCTCTGCCCATTGATACTTCTGAGCGGTTGCAATTGAAAGCTTGCAAAAGAGCCAAAATAGTTAGAGTTCAACGAGTGGATTATTGCGCTTTCCCATGTTAGCGCTTATCAAGCTTCAGGAGCTAAAGCCTTGTTGATTTAGGAGCTCATGTGTCAGCTGTTGCAGGAATGAAAAACGGGAAAATTGAAGTAAGCCTACGCAGCTCACGCCAATTCATCGAGGAAACAGGCATCAATTTAGGAAAGATATTGCAGCGCCGCTTGGTGAATGGTTGCAGGGAGTCGGCGGAGGACACGCCATGGCAGCAGGAGTAAGCGGCACAGGCGAAATAGAACCAACACTTAAGCAATGTCTTGTACTGTTGAAAAAGAAAATAGCCAAAACTGGGTAGCTACGCTTAAATGAGCAAACTCTTACGCTTAAGGTAGCAGGCACAAAAAATTGGCTATAATTGAAACAAAAAACCTCACCTACACCTATCCAGGCGCATCTAAACCATCAATTTTAGATGTTTCTATTAAAGTGGAGAAAGGCGAGTTTGTTTTAATTACTGGTCCAAGCGGCTGCGGAAAAACAACTTTGTGCCGAACCTTCAACGGGTTAGTCCCACATTTCTATCAAGGAGAACTAAAAGGCGAAATCTCCGTTGCAGGCATAGACACACTTAAGCATCACACTTACGAGATGGCAAAGCATGTGGGCTTAGTTTTTCAGAACCCAGAAAACCAGCTTTTCGCACTCTCCGTCGAGAAAGATGTGGCTTTTGGGCTTGGAGAACATTGGAGTTCCCCGAGAAGAAATCCGAAAAAAAGTTGATTGGGCATTAAACTTAACAGGCATTTACGATTTACGAGAACGTTCGCCTCACGAAATTTCTGGAGGGCAACAGCAACGGGTTGCAATAGCATCTGTTTTAGCGATGGAACCAGAAATCATTGTTTTAGATGAGCCAACATCTTTTCTTGATCCGTTGAGTGCAGAGAAAATTTTTGAAGTAATTTACGACTTAAACAAGAAACAGGGAATAACTGTCATCCTTGTTGAGCACCGACTTGGATTTAACAGCAAAATACGCAAACCACCTTATTGTTATGGATGAAGGCAAAGTCCGTTTTGAAGGAAACCCAAGAGAAATTCTCAGCTCAGATGAAACACGTTTAATCGGCGTTGGAATCCCCAAAGCAACCTTGCTCTATCAGATGCTTAAAAAAGACGGCTTAAACCTCAACGACACAACCCCATTGTCTTCTGAAGAATTAGCCGACCAACTACTGGAGGCTCTTAAGCCAAGTGATTGAAGCAGAAGACGTCCACTTTTCTTATCCAAACAAAGTGGAAGCCCTAAAGGGTGTCTCTATAACGATAAAAGACGGCGAATTCGTCGCAATCATGGGACAAAACGGCGCGGGAAAATCAACACTTTGTCAAGCATTTCAACGGTCTTACTAAAGCCCTCAATGGGAAAAGTTCTGGTAGACGGGGTAGAAACAACTAAAACAAGCGTAGCGGCTTTAGCCAGAAACGTCGGCTTTGTTTTTCAAAACCCAGATCACCAATTATTCAGCGAAACAGTTGAAGATGAAATCGCGTTTGCACTAAAAAATTTTGGTTTTGAACCAAAAGTTATTGAAGATCGAGTAACTTGGGCTTTGAATCTTCTATCGTTAACTCAGTATCAGCAAAACCTCACCTTTCCTTCTTAGCGGAGGCGAGCGGAAACGTGTTGCGTTGGCTTCCGTTTTAGCTTGGGATCCGAAAACGTTGATTTTGGATGAACCAACCATTGGGCAAGATCATGAGCAGAAAGAAATCTTGCGCCAATTTATTTTGCAGTTGCAAACGCAGGGAAAAACTGTTGTTATTGTCACTCATGATGTGGAGTTTGTTGCTGAATGCAACCCACGGGTTGTTTTAATGAAGGAAGGCAAACATTGTGGCTGACGGCGTGGGAAAAGATATTCTTACAGACCCTGCAATTTTAGCTGGTCATCCATTGTTCTGCCTCAGATAGCACAATTCTTCATGAAATTATCGACACTTGGGTTTCCCGAAAAACATTATTGACATTTACGAAGCCAAAGAAATAATTTTGAAAGCCAAGGAGAGTAAAACTCAGAAATGAGTGTTTTCGACGGCTTAAGATTTAGAAAAGTCTACTCTCCAATCCACAACTTAGACCCGAGAATAAAATTTGTTTATGTAATCTCAATTTTTGTTGTGGCTATTATTTTCTACAAATTATTCCGCTGCTTTTGCTTTTCATCTTACAAATTCCGTTTGTTTTGTTAGCACAAGTTCAAAGACAGTGGCTACGTTCCTTACGAGGAGCAGCTTTTTTGGCTGCACTCATTTTCGTTATTAACGTTGGAACAACCTTTTTTACTTCAGGCTATCATTTGACAGCACCCATCTTGGAAAGCGCCGGGGCATTAACTTTGCGTTTGTTGTGCTTGTTGAGTCTTTCTCAGTTTTCTTCTTGACTACTTCACCTGATCACTTAGGCTTAGCATTGGAAGAATCGCGAGTTCCTTACGAGTTTGCTTTCGCCTTCACCACTGCAGTGCGTTTTGTTCCAGTTCTAGCTGAAGAAGCTCAAACAATTATGGATGCTCAAAAAGCCAGGGGATTGGAGCTCGAGAAAGGCGGGTTGCTCAAGAGGATTAGGAATTATGTGCCTGTACTTATTCCGTTGATCGTTAGTGCTATCCGCAGAAGCCTGGAGTTGGCTGAAGCAATGGAATCACGAGCTTGGGGAGCCACAAAGAAAAGCACAAACCTTTACGCATTGAAATTGCACCGCGGAGATTATGCTTTGATAGCAATCACTGTCGGAATTCTGGTTGCAGCAATTTACATTCGCTTTTTTGTGCCGATTCCAACAATAACTCAGCTGCTATAGGACCAATAGTCGTCAATAAATGTCGGAAGAGAGATACTTTCCTCTTAAATAAATGAAATTCATCAAATAGTGTCGATTGATAGTGACTTTGACGCAAAGAAAACCTTAAAGAACGTCATTATTTCACCAGTACAGGTTGGAGCTTCCATGCTTGATCATTCAGTTAATAGACGCTTTTACATTGACTTTTTCAGTTGTAGCCGCGTTTTTACTAGTTTTAGGGTTACCGCTTGTTAAGAATTTAAACACTGGAAAGAACCTTGCACGACACGGCACTTTAACGATAGTTGCGTTAGTGATTCAGACAATTTTGATTGCTGTAGTGATGATTCCTTCATTAATACAAAATTTTGACGTCATTGTGGGGCTAGCACCTTGCCTTCTTTTGACATGTGGCTTCACGTCGGTTTAGGTATATTCTCGTTAGTTTCAGGTTTTGCGTACGCGGGTTTATGGCTTGTATTTTATTCCTCAGGAATGAGATGTGCAAGAGCCAAAAAATACATGATCCCGACAATGATAGCGTGGATAATCGCCATAATCAGCGGCGCATTAATATTTCTTTTAGAATTTATATAAACAGGCAATTAGTAGAGCGAAATCGATATTGACAACTATTCAACACTTTATCAGTGAATAATATGGCAGAGCATACTCGTTTTGGTCCGGCAGGAGTTCCGCCCATGTTCAGGCTTATGGGAGCAACAACATCGGATGTACCAAAGCTTCTGCGTGAAGAAGGTTTGGACGCTTTCGAGTATGAAGCCGTTCAGTGGGGACAAAAACCGCAGATAAAACAAGAGAATGCACAAAAACTCGGCGAAGAAGTGAAAAAAACCGATGTTAAGCTAAGCATGCATGGCTCATACTACATTAATTTTGCAGGCAAAAAAGAAGTTGTTGAAGCGAGCAAACGCCGCTTGATTGCGTGCGCAACGGCCGCCGAATGGATGGGAGCATACGTTGTAGTTTTCCACACTGGATTTTATGGACGATTTGAAAAAGATTTTGCCTTCAAAACTTGTCTCGATGCAATTAAAGAAGTTAATGCTGAAATCAGGAACCTCGGTTTAAAGGTCAAGTTGGGTCCTGAAACTATGGGAAGAAAATTCCAAGTCGGCAGCATAGACGAAATCCTAGCAATTAATGAGCAAGTGGAGGACACACAACTCGTTATAGATTGGGGGCACTTGCATGCAAGAGGACTTGGCGCCCTCAAGAAGGTTGAGGATTTTCGGGCAGTAGCTGAAAAAGTTGAGCAGAAACTTGGGACAGAGATGCTAAGAAGTATGCACTGCCACTTTTCAGCTATCGAATTTAACAACCAAGGAGAAAAAGAACATCATACGCTTGACGAAAAAAGGTATGGACCAGACTTCCGCATGCTAGCCGAAGTAATCGCCGACTTTCAAATGCATCCGACAATGATATGCGAAACACCAAACTTAGACATTGACGCAAGAACAATGCAAGCTACTCTCAGGGATGTTCTTGACAGCAAAAACCAAAAAATCCAACCGTAAAAACAATTTACGTCTTGAAACAATTCAAGCTATTACTTTTTCATGGCGAGTAGACTTTCGGCAAGTTGCAATTCTTGTATTGTATTGATATTGACTGCTAATTCGTCTAGGCAAAGCAAATAGATGTCTTGATCGAGCCATTCGTCGCCATATCGCTTGTGCCCATCGATAACATTGATGCCGACTGGAACTACGTCTTTGTCTTCCATTTTGAATGAGTATTCAACGCTCATACCAAGTTTCGTTTTGATTTCGAGGGGAACAGCTACCGTTAGTGCTGGTTTGCCGCAGCGTTCATAGCGTTCAACGATGGCATCTAGCGCCTTGGATGTAACCAGTGGCAAATCGGCTGCAATGGCTAAGAAAACGCCGAGTTTGAGGTGGTGAGCAGGCGTATCCCATGTCGGAAACGTAGTCTTTGCCGGGGGTTTCAATTGTTTTGACTGGAAACTTGGTTAGGAAATTGGCGGTTTTAGGTGTGCAGCAAGTTGTGGCGACAACGATAGAGTCGATTTTTTTGGCGCTCTTTAGGGCGGAGAGTACGTATTCAATGACGGGTTTGCCACAGACTTTTATCAAAGGCTTCTCTTCAGCGGTTCGCATTCGGGTGCCTTTACCTCCAGCCATAACAAGTGCTGTTATGCCCATGCAACCACCGCCAATAGAACAATCACGCAAACCATGCGGGTTATTTCGTTTGTTGCTCCGAATACGTCGCCTGTAACTCCATTGAAGTTTCTATGTGCAATTGCAGTCATGATTAAACTAGTGACCACGCTTGCAATGATAACGAAGGCGCCTGCCCAACGTAGCAAAGGCAATGCAACTGCCAACGAAATCAATTAGTGCAACAACCAAACGCAAATCCCCTTTACCGCCATGCATCGCTTCAAGAAACGGTGAGTTCATGCCTTCATGAACTGATTTTCCAGCCCAAGCCATAACAACCATAGAAAGCTTCGCTGAAAGTTCAACAACAATAACGCCGCCAACTATCAAACTAATATTTAGTGGACCAGCGGAGCCAAATCTCAACTGACCAATAGCTAAAGCAGTAATCAGCATAGTCATAATGCCTAAAGTTAAGCCGCCAGCGCCAGTTAATTGATCATGCATAACCTCAATTTTACGCTCAGCTGTCCCGTGAACCATTATACCATCGCCAAAATCAAGCAGCCCATCAGTATGATGAAGCCCAGTTATGAGCAGCAACAAAGCCAACACTAAGCCGCCCACAACTATACCGGGCAAAAAATGGTACGCTACCCAACCGAAAACTCCAACCAACAAACCGATAAATGCCCCGATTAAAGGAAAAACCCACATGTTACGAGCACAGTCGGTTAACATGTCTTTATCCATTGCCACCGGAAAAATGGTTAGGAAAGAAAAAAGATTCTTTAACTCTTTAACAACCAAGCCTGTCTCACTTCAAACCCATCAAAGAGGCATAATTGCGCTCTATCTCTTTAAGCAGTAGGTCTTTTGTTATTGCACCGCCAAGTTTAGCCATCGCCGCTATGGATGCACCGCCTGCACCGACCCCTTCTTTCACAAGTCCAGTCTCGTAAATCTGCAAACCTGGAAAACGAGAGCAGCCAAAGTTCAAATCAGCAGCTAAAACGGGTACTTCACAGAACTGCTTAACGATTCCACAGATATCTGAGGACTTATCTTTAGTTACCCACCGAGTCGTGCCTACTGCCACGTTGCAAAGTGCTTTAGGCTCTAAAGCATTAATCAACGCTAAAACAGCAGTCATCTGCGTTCCACCAGCCATTAAAACAGGCGCTTGCCGAGCTCCTCCAATAACTAAACCAGCTAACGCAGGCATCATAGGATCCCCGACACATGAAACGGCTTTAATAGGGTTGTTTGATAGGCTACCGAATTTTTCGCCTGCTGCCTTCAAGCCTGCTTGAACTACCTCGCCTTTCAAGCTGTGAGGATTTAGTGGGAGCGTGCTGCTGACTTTTCCTTCAGCATTGATACCTAACGCCGACAAAACTCCAAGAGCGGTTGTGGTGCCGCCTGGAATACTCTCGCCGATAACAAGGTAATCCGACGCTTTTGCCATTTGCTCACCTAAAACTTTGGCGCGTTCGATAACTTCTTCTACATTATCAACGGAGTTGCCTGTTCGTATGTCGCGTCCCGAGTTTCCGCCTATATCAACATAGGGAATTTGCGGTTTAACTTTCACACCAGCGTTAACAACCAGCACGGGGATGTCGGCAAGATGCAAAGCGGACGTCGTTATCAAGCCTGGTGTCGGAATACCGTCTGGAGTGATGGGGACACCTTGGAATGGATTTGCATTTGCCCAAAAGTAAAAGTTCAGCATCTGCCGGCGGTGTAAAATCAGTAAAATCTGGGTTTGCGCCAGCCGCTGATAAACCAGGAATTTTTCCAGTTTCAGTGGTGGCGATAGTGCAGATGAAAAGCGGTTTTTTGCCTTCGATCTCTTCAAGGAAAGCTTTCGCTTTCAATGGATTATGAGCTAACAATACGTCAAGTGATGTAGCCATTATAGAGTTATACCTTGCCTTTCGGCTTAACTTCGAACTTTTTGATTTCCAAGTATCCGAAGCCGCCGTCTAGCTTGTGTTTTGCAGTTTCTAGAATTTCAACCTTTTTGCTCATTAAGGGCCCGTCCGTTATTACAGTGTGGTATTCACCGCCTTCGCCGCAAGGGTCAATGTTACCGAGTTTGAGGATATCATCGTAGAATTTTTGGTCTAGTACCCGTCCAAGCCATTCCACGCCTAACTTTTTGAGGTCCGTGCGTACGACGATTGCTTTGAACCCGGTTTTGAGATAGTACAGATAGATTAATTTGGTATCGCCCATCCACAGAGGCTTTATCGGCATTAACCCTACTTCTTTAAGGACCCTGCCAAGCCATCCTTCCTCATGTCCTGCCACCTCGTAAATGTCGCCTGTGACTAAACCTTCTGCCCCTTTAGCTTTCAGCTTAAGCAATGCACCCTTAAAATCGCTTTCATAGGTTTCAGGCGTTGCCTTCTGTTTAAGTAACGGAACTCCAAGAGCTTCTGCTTGGGCGTCAAGTATGCCCGTTGGTATCATGTGGAAATTAGATTTGGATTCGCTCATCATCATGGTTAAAAGACTTATAACTTCGTGGCCTTCTTGTTTTGCTAAGTAGTATGCGTAGCAGCTGTCTTTGCCGCCACTCCATGAACAAACAACCTTCATCTTCAATTTACCTCCTTAAACTTCACCCTCAACCGTTTTTCTAGTTACTGATGGCTTTAGGTGAATACGAAATATTTGATTTTCCAAAAAAACATTTTTTTTTCTTGTGGAAACAGGTAAACATAAAAAGTTTGTTTTACTTTCCAAACATCCAGATATCCTGCCCCATGATAAAGCTTTGAGCGAAATATCAGTGTTTTTCTGGAAGTTTAGCAAATTATCATCGCCGTGTTTGGTTGGTTTATCCAAGCTTTTCATATAAGCATTTCTATTTTTAAACGAAAATTTAAGACGGCGGCATTAAATCGAGCACTGTTCATTCATTACGTTTGAAGTGAAAGCACAGCATTGGAAAAACAAGGTTTGGAATGGTGTTTTTCATTGCAGACCAAATTTGTCAATTTACTTGTTCATTAAATCAAAATCAAGTTAATCAATGAAATTTTTCGAAGAATGCCAATTCATCTTGGCTAAACTATTTAGTGTAGAGGTACTTAATTTTAATTTGGTTGAAGGGTTTGCTGAGGCTCGTAAAGGAAGAGAAACTTGAAAAACTCAATATTCCACGATGATTTTGAGTAATGTTTTGAGCCTTCTCAGCCCCTTCTTTCACCTTAAAAACAAAAAAAAGAAAGATTGGGTTTTTGTGTGTATTCATTTTATGCTCGTTTTCTTAGTATGAGGACTGTAGCGATGGCAATTGCTATTATTATGGCGATTCCCACTACGACCATGTATGTCATTAGGTCTGTTGTAGTTGCTAGGTTTGAGGGTGCGGAGGTTGTTGTAGGTGCCGTAGTTGTATGTACATTAGCAACAGTAGCGTATGATGCTGCAAATGAGCTGCCGTATGAATCGTCACCAGCGAAGGTTGCAGATATCTTGTAATCACCAGGAGTTGTTGGTGTCCATGTGTAAGCGAATGTACCAGTTGTTCCGTCAGAAGTGACTGTGGCTATGTGCACAAAGTTGCCGTTTGGATCAACTGCATCGATAGATACTGGAACACCGACGATTGAAGTGTTTTGCCATAGACCAGTAATTGGTTGTTGCATGTGTATGTATTCCATGTATTGACTCATTGATTGTGCTGCGACGCATGGTGTGCCTGGTTGTGCTGGAGATTGGTCTAAGACTGTTCCAGTGATGACTGCGCTGGTGCCTGAAGTTATGGCTGCTTGTGGTGCTGAAACTGTGGTTGCACTTTGACCTTTACCGAAGACATACATGTTTCCGTCGTATCCGTTGCCTGCTACCATGTATCCGTCAGAGATTGGACCTGGGCTGCCTGAGAAGTCAATTCTCCAGACACGTGAGCCGTCAGTGATGTTGAGGGCCATTATGCCCCATCCTCTGGTAATTGGATAGCTTGGTGTGTGCTCAGTGTTGTATGTGTATAGTTTGCCGTCAGCTACGTAACCGCCGCCGTTAAATGAGTAGCATTGTGTTCCGTTAACGTCTGTGTATGGTGTTTCGAATGGTACTGCTGGGTCAACATAGTGCCAGACAATGTTTCCGTTAGTCCAGTTGAAAGCGTAGACGCCATCGTATGAACAACGGTAGAACATGCCATAACCTGATATGTATTGGTAGCCGCCGAAGCTGTCAGAACCCCATGGGTAATCCATCAGTTGGGTCTTATACACTAAGGCTCCCGTTGCTTCACTGAAAGCAGCGTAGTATCCGCCTTCCATTAAGCAAATGACTAGTCCATGATCGCATCCGAAGCAAGCTGTGCTGTATCTTGTCATGTCTGGGTATGTTTGGTTCCATTTGAGGACGCCTGTAGTTAAGTCAACGGCCATTATCCAAGTTCCATGGTAGACACCTGCACCTAATGGTGCAATGCCTGCCATCCAGAACATTGTGTTGGTTTCTGGGTCAATACAGAAGGTGTTGTAGCCTAAGATACCGCCTGGGTATGTTGGTACTGCGAATGGTAAGCTTACGTTGCCCATTATTCTTGCTGCGAAGTTTGTTGCTGTTCCAGCTGTAGTCCAGTTGATCAAGTAGTAGTGTGATACACCTGCTGTTGTGACTGTTTGAACGCTGAACACGAATGGATCACTGTAGAAGCCAGTGTATGCGTTGCTGCCTTGGATACCGCCCATTAATTGTGGAGACATGGCCTTTTGGATTAAGTTTGCAGGTCCTGTGAAGTTTGCTGCACCTGTCATGTTAAAGGTAACTGCTCCGGTCAATGGGTTGATCTTGTAGAAGTTACCGCTGCTGTCAATGGCTATAAGTGACACTGAGTATGAGGCGTCAGCTGTAGCGCCGACTTCACCTGCAACTGCTGCACCTGAAGTTCCTGGTGGTACATATGAGATTATGTTTGGTGTGATTCCACCGATAGTTCCAGCTACCGCGGGGGTCGTGGGTATTGCATAGTATTGCTTGCCAGTCTGCAGATCCCAGCAAACAGCGCAGCTAGTTGGAACGCCGTTAATTGGGACTGTCATAGTTTGGTAGCAACGTCCGTTGTAAATAACACTTGGAGTACCTACGTTTGTAGAAACACTGTATGAGCCTGCCGATCCTCCGATAATGCCGGCATCAGCAATTTGTTGCATATATTCAATGTGGCATGAGTTTGGTCCTTGAACGTATGGAACATAGTTTGAGTCAGTTATGTATGTGTTCGTGTTTGGTGCCCAACTTGAACCGCCGCCTACAATTCCGTAGGGTGGGTAGTTACCAAGAATTGACCACCATTCTCTGTTGTTTACGTTTGCTGGGCGTGACCAGTAACCTGTCGGCAAGGCTGCTGCAGGCCAAGATGAAACAAGTGCACTTTGTACCGTTAGGTTTTGCCATCCAGTAGATGATGCTGCATAGTATGCTGAGTCTAGATAGTATGAGCCTGTAGTTCCGGCTGTAACAAGCTTTCCGATAAAGTATGTTCCGTTCGGCCAGTATTCACCGGTGGATCTGAATTTGAATTGGTAGGTTCCTGTTTGTTGGGGTATGAATTGGAACCATGCAGTAGCGTCGGCTGGATAAGAGTCCATTGGGCCAACAGTTTCGGTTGTTCCGTCTGGTCTTACTATGTCTACGTAGTAGCCTGAGTTGAATCTGTTAGGGCTAACTGGTGGGGTTGTCCACATGTTAACAAGTGCTGTTTGACCTACGCCGATCGGGTTGGGGCTGACACTTAGGAAAGCAACTGGGTTTAGTGTAATGCTTGGGGTAGCGCCTGAGGCTAATGGTCCAACGACGCCACTGGTAGTTCCTTGCATCGGGCTGCCAGCAATATAGTCTGAACCAGAAGCTTTAGCTGATGGCGTTGTTAGCATTATAACAGAAGTCATCATTAAGACAATAGCGATTAAAGCAAAGCATTTATTTTTGATTGGTTTATTTGTCAAATTTTTCATTTTCTTCTCTCTCCTTAAATTTTACAGGGCTATACATTGTCAGAAAGCCCTTTTAAGAGTCACTCACCTATTGTGAATGCAAATAAATGTTAATTTAATATCTGAAATGAAAAAAATTGTTTTCTCAATTGCTTTGTTTGAGCAAACGATATATAATAAGGGAGAAGAAATATGTCAAATGTATGCACTACATAGACTATAGTTGTGATACGCTAAATAGGAGGGCATCCTCTGAATCTCAGAACAGATTTTTCTAGTCGCAGAAGAAACTTTTTCTTCAGTCATTTGCTTCATTCTCGTATGGTTCTTAATAAAGCCATATCAGGTCAACTAGAGAAGTCCGACATTTGGGTCTTCCCCTCGGATTTGGCTTTCTTGGCGCTTCCTATGCATTTTCAGCTTTTACACATTCTTATCCTATGTTTTTTCGATTAATCCTTTACTTGGTTTCAACTTCTCTCGCACGGCCATTTGCCTTTGCATTTCTTGCGTTCACATATTATTTTTCCAAGAAAACTTCAACAAACACCCGACTAATCTGGGATACAACATTAAGTGCATATGATCGTTGCTTTGACATCCTCTGTTAATTCTGTTTTTTGTCGCACCAAATTCGCTCTTAATAATTATCATCCTCTTAAGTATTTATGCCCGGTCTTTCGACATAGTCTGCCTGGTCTATATTACTATCCATACACTCAGAAGTCACTTAATAAGCTCAAGATTCAAAAACAATATTGACACCATTCGGATACATGCTTCTTGGAATAGGTCAATACTCATTGTTAATTTGGCAATACGGGGATATGAACGAATATGTTCCCATTTTATGGAGGCTTGGTACTTCGTTGGATAGGATTGGTTCTTTTCCTCCTAATTGCTTACCGAACCTTTTATGGGTCACAAAAAAGGAGTTCCTGAATGAAGAAAAAAGCCAGAAGAAACAAAATGAAAATCTACGGAGACCTTTTGTCTATTCTTAAGGCTGAAAAAAACAAACCGACAAAATAGTTTTAACCCACATTCAGACGAAAATGAATGTTCCCTTCGACCGTTTGAAAAGCTACATTTCTGATTTAGAATACCTCAAATTAATCGAAGACCAACTTTCACTCAACCTTACGCAAAAAGGCAATCAATATCATAGTTGAGTATCAAGAAAATCCTTGATTTCATGGAACGTATGGGCATAGCCAACCGATAAAAACTTCAAGATGATTTCTTAAATACAATGCGCATTTGATAAAACATTTTCTAAGTGACTTCCGTTGGAAAGAAGATGAGTTTCCATCTTTTTCCAAAATAACATAAATACTCGAAAACACAGTTTTTTATGTTGAATATACAAACATTACGATAATATGGTTCACAACGCTTAAACCCCACTCCACCTTCTAAAAAAGAGGTTCGATTATCATGAACGAAAACCCGCCGTTATTAGAGTTTCTAGAAAAACACGACATATCACTCAAAAGCCTCATCCACTGTGCCCTCGAAATGTATGTTCCGCACCCAGGCATAGAAACAGAAGAAAAAGCTGTTGAGATGCTAAGAGAGGAATTTCTCGATGTATTAAATGACGTTAATATTTCAATCCTTGAGGTAGCTGCTTTCCATGCGCAAGAAGACGCAGAGAAAGGTTTGATTCCTGGATTAACGCAGGAACGCTTTCGAGGAAGACCTGGACCAGTTGCTGACGAAATTTTAGGAATAGCCATCGCAACATACATTGGTGGTACTCGGGCAGTTTTTGAATACGTGCGTTTTGATCAAGCTAAACCAGGAATTTTAAAGAAGCTTGGGTCAATCACAAACGATTCCATAGGGGCCCTTGTTGCAGGTGTGTCATCAAATGTTTATACACGCGCAACTAAAAAGGCAGAAGCAAAAATGTAAAGTTCTTTTCTTAATTTTTTCAAAGCTCTGATCCATCAGAGATCAACTTAGTTTTTGAAAATTTCAGTCTAAATTTGATAACGTGTACGCGATTGTTACTATTTTAAGTGACAAAAATCATGCCCTAAGCTGTCTGTGAGGTTAAACTTTGTTTTACCATAAGGTTATAATACTATGTTGATTGAGGAGTTTACGCAGTTGGGCTCTTATGGTTCAAACAAGGCTCTGCATTGTTACTCACACTTTTTTGCCCCATGTTGGTGGGATAGAGAATGTTGTTTATGAACAGAGCAAGCGGCTTATACATCGAAACTATGAGCCTTTCGTTGTTACAAGCTGGATTCAAACTCCAAAAAACTATTTTATCGGCGATATAAGAGTTGCGTGTTATGAATCGTTGAACATTGGATTCCGTCTGGGGATTCCCTACTCGATTCCGACTGTGCCAAGCTTCAAAACGTTTCTTAAAGCAGTAAAGTCAAGCGAACTAGTCCATGCACATGGTCACCCGTACCCGACCTCGCTTATTGCTGGAAAACTAGCGAAACAACATTCTAAGCCGTTTGTGCTCACCCAACATAACACTTTCATCCAGTATGATAGTACGTTTGACCGCGTTGAACGGTTAAATGACCTTACCGTTGGAAAAGAGACTCTGAAAGCGGCAGACAGAATAATTACAGTGAGCAATGCAACAAGAGATTACGTTTTAAGTTTAGGCGCAAAGCCAGAAAAAATTAAAGTTTTGCGAAACGGAGTTGACTTGGACCATTTTAGGCCTCTATCTGGGAAACGCGAGGAAATGAGGAGAAAGCTTGGAATCTCCCAAAACGCAATAGTAGTTTTAACCGTTAGGAGACTTGTTTATAAAAACGGCATCGACACGTTAGTTGACGCCGCCAACATAGCTGTCAAGAAGAATCCGAAGGTTGTTTTTTTGGTTGTTGGAAAGGGACCAGACCTTGACAGTGTTAAAGTGAGAGTTGAGGAGTTAGGGATTCAAAATAATTTTAGGCTTACGGGATTTGTTTCAGATGAGGATTTACCGTTTTATTATAATGCTGCAGACTTTTTTGTGTTACCTTCTAAATCTGGTGAAGGCTTGCCTTTGGTTGCTCTGGAAGCGATGGCATGCGGGCTGCCTGTGATTGCGACAAACGTGGGGGGCATAAGTGAAGTATTAAAGGGCAAATATGGAAAATTAGTTCCGGCTAACCAGCCCGAGCTACTTGCAGAGGCAATTTTGGATTTTTCACGTATTGATTTATATTCATACAAATTAGAGGTTAGGGCAGTAATGGAAGATAAGTTTAGTTGGGAAAAGAATGTTGAAGCTCTCGTTAAAATTTACGAAGAGCTTATTTAACATAAATACCGCATGTATATAACGCCTTAAGAAAATGGAGAAAACTCATGACATCTAAAGTAGAACTGGTTTCGATAGTAATTCCAACTCTTAATGAAGCAGGAAACATATTGGAAGCTATCACTACCATCCAGAAAGACGTAACCTATCCGAAAGAAATAATCGTGGTAGACGGCAACTCAACAGACGGAACCATCGAGATTGTTAAAGACACAAACGTTTGCAAACTTATCATCGAACCTAGACGCGGCTACGGTGTTGCCTTAAGAACAGGGATGCGAAACGCAAAAGGCAATATCATTATAATGGTAGATGGAGACGGCACTTACGAGTTTAGGCACATTGACCGTTTGGTTGAGCGGATGCTTGAGAAAGATGCTGATATGGTTTTAGCCACCCGCATGTATGACCCCAATAAAGCCATGGGTCTCCTAAATTTTATCGGAAACAAGATAATCACTTTTACCTTTGATTTTTTCTACAGCCAATTTTTAAGCGATAGCCAATCTGGCTTCCGAGCAATATCGCATGATGCTATCGATCAAGTAAAATTAAAGGAAGATGACATGGCTTTTGCTACTGAGATGCTCATCCAATTCGCAAAAGAAGGCTACAACATGGTTGAAGTCCCCACGACGTATAAATCCAGAAAATACGGCAAAACTAAGCTTAAACCATTTAAGTCAGGGGTTGAGATATTTAGCACGATATTTAAAGGAATGCTTGATGCAGATACGATTAGAACGTGCCAAAAGCATTGGAAAGAAAATCGGCATAAACGATGAAAAAGGCTATGTCGTCGCCGTTTTCCTTGTATTAATAATTGTTTCTGCATTAGCAGTAACTTATTTTGTAGCGTTTAGGCCACAGCCAGCAGGATATAACACAATTTACCTACTTGATTCTCAAAAAAAAGCCGATAATTACCCAGTCACTTTGGTTGCTAACCAGAACAGCACATTCAACGTATGGCTAAGCGTTGAAAACCACATGGCCACACAAGAAAAATATCAAATCCAAACAAAAATCACCACAGATGCCTCCAATTTGCCAATTGACACCCAACCAATCGACGCCACAGATATAACATTAGACAATGGTCAAAGCTGGCAAAACATTGTAACAGTTACACAAAATCAGGTGGGAAATTATTCGGTTGTTTTCGAGCTATGGCAACTTAACTCTTCAGGAATATATCAATTCACCAACAACTACTGCGTCCTAAATATACAAGTAATAAGTTAAGCTTTCTTTTGTCTTTCAGCAAAGTCTTTTTCGATTGCGACTCTGTGGATGTTGTTGTACGCGCAGAACGGAATGATTTTCTTGTCTGGCGTGATATAGTGAACTACGCATCGTCTGACGCGGTTTACATCAAAGTTGTAGCTATCCATGAAGGCCATGCAGCCTAAGAGGAAGATGCGGCGGCGGATTTTTCCCAGTGACTGATACGAGGGGTCGAGGTGCATGCGCATAATTGATTTCATCAGGGTTGGCATGCCGACTTCTTTGGTTACTAAAAACATGTTCATTGAAAGCATAGACGCCATAAACAGTGATGAGAGTAGGCTGAATTTTCCTTTTGACTCGGCGTTTTCAGCGGTTTTTCGGATGTAGTTGAAGAATCTGTCAAAGTTGACGAACCGGTTAATGGGGAACATTTTGCCGTCTTCGGAAACGTAAATCCAATTTACGATGCCGCATTGTGGACTACAGGAGAATAGTGGCCAGGGCTTTTGCATGAATTGGCGCATTATTTTGATTGGAGAAGTCATCACGGACATGGGGTAGAGGTCATTGGCTTTTACTTCCCCGCCTGTTTGTTTTTCGACGTCCTCGGCAAAAGACCATTCGCGGAAGTTCTCGCGAAACGGGTTTTCGGTGGCTCTGCCTGTGAATGCGATGGGTTGGAAAATTAATCCTCGCACAATATCTGTGTTTTTAGCGGCGAAACGTATCATGGCGCCGACTTCTTTATCATTCAAACTCTTCATCAGTGTGTTGACAAGGATTATTTCCATATCATATTTGCGGCAGACCTCAATAGCCTTAAGCTTCACATCTAAGAGCTCTCTTCCCCTAATCTTCTTGTTGAAGTCTTCATGGAAACTGTCAAACGATAAATAAACAATGTTTAACCCGTTATCTTTAAGCTTCTTAGCCAGCCCAGGAGTATCAACCAAATGTGTACCGTTGGTGGCTAAAATTGTCATAAACTTTAGTTCATGTGCGGCAGCGATGATTTCAGGCATATCTTCTCGTTCAAGAGGTTCGCCACCTGAAAACAAGATTGCGGGAGGCTTTGGGTTGGCTTTGCTGACGAATTCAAGCATATCTATGAGAGCTTCTTTTGTCGGCTCATAATCGACTTTTTCTTGTTCCGGAAAAGTCGAGAAGCAAACAGCACATTTAAAGTTGCAGCGTTTTGTAACGTCGATTACGCCTATGACTGTGCCTGAAGCGTGATTATGGCAGGTTTCGCAGACGTAGGGGCAGCCAGCGGGGTCTTTTGGAGCATTTAAGTCGCCGAGGTATTGGAATTGGTCGTAGGTTTGCATGTGATTATAAATGGCTGGGCTTTGCCAATGGGTAGCTTCAAAATCGCCGTGCTCTGGGCACTGCTTTTTAATCTGGATTTTGCCGTTACCTTGTGTTAGTTGAGCATCAATTTTTTTTTGGCATTCAGGACAAATGCTCTTTGTGTCGGTCATTAAAGCCCTCCAAGTATCGCTTCAACTATTAATGCTAATGGCAGAAGAATCATCGACATTGTTACTAGACGCTCATATTTCCGCACGTTCTGTATCGTTGAAGCTGAAGTCATGAGGCGGATTGATGAATAAATTAGTAGAGCGCTCCAAAGTAGTATGAGCGGTAAATAGTAAATTGTGAAGTTGCCTATGAAAAATGGCAGAGGTGCAAACAATGCAGTTAATATGAAGAATAAAGCAGCGACTTTTGTAGATTTTGAGCTGCCGATTTTTTGAGGAAGCGTTGGGTATCCAACCTTCGAGTCTCCTTCTACACTTAGCACATCTCGTAGCACGTTACCGCCGATTGTGCCGAAAGCGATGGGGTACAGACTTAGGGAAATTAAATTTACGATAGGTGGGTGAGAAATTGTTGCTTGTCCATACATAAAGGCAGTACCAGTCAAAATGCCTATCAAAACATTAGCAACAAAACCTGATTTACGCTTTACAAGCGTGGAATAAATTAAAAGCAGTGCTGAATCGGCAGCGATAATTGTAAAGCTTAACAAGTTAATGTAAGAAGCCATAATTAAGCCACCTGCGAAAAGCAGGCCTGAAACTGCGACCACCTGCTTCAGTGACAGTGCGCCTGAAGGGATTGGGCGTTTTGGCTTAATCAGCGCATCGCTTTCCCGATCAAAAAAATCGTTAATCGCAAAACCCGCAGAGGTTATGAATGCCATCGAAAAGAAAATGAGCAGAAACGTTTGTATGCTAAGACTAAAAGGGTTTTTGGTTATGGCGAAAGCTGTTAAAACCGATAGACCACCAGTCATCAGCCAGTAGGGAAGCCGCAAAAGAGCGATTAACCCTCTAGCTGGCGCTGGCGTAGTCATTTGGAAAGTTTCCTGTCAGCGATAACTTCTTTTATGGCATCTTCAAGGCTTACTTTTGGATTCCAGTTTAACTCTTTTTTTGCTTTGGAGTTATCGAACCAGATTTTTGTCACATCTCCCTGCCAAGATTGACCTGTGGTTGTGACAAATGTTTTCTTTTCTAATCCCATGATCTTGAGCATCATTTTGGCAAGTTCAATTATAGTAACTGTTTCTCCAAGACCAAGGTTGTAAACTTTACCGTTAGTAAAGTCTTCCGAACCAACCGTAACTAAAGCATCCACCACATCGGAAATATGTACGAAATCCCTTGATTGCAAACCGGTACCAATAATTTCCAATTTGCCTGGGTTTTTGGTTAGTTTGTCTAGGAAGTCATGGATGACGCCATGGCATCTTAACCCGTAAACGTTAGCAAACCTTGTTATTGCTATTTCTAAACCGTATTGTTCTCTGTACATATCGCAATATTCTTCGCCCACAACTTTAGATAAGCCATAGCAAGAAAAAGGATGAAAACCGTAGCTTTCGGGTGTTGGAAAAACTGTTGGATTACCATAAACTGCTGCGCTGGATGCGAAAACCAGTTTTGCATCGTCTTTGCGTGCTTTCTCAAGAACCTGTACAGTGCCTTTAGCATTGGTTTCAAAATCTATCATTGGATTCTCCATGCTGTAGGGTACAACGACCTGTGCAGCCAAATGATAGATTAAGTCTGCTTTCTCCATACCGCACAGTTTCTTAGCGTCCAAAATGTCGCCTTTAACAAGTTTGGCTTTAGGAACGTCTTTTACATTTTCCATTTTGCCGCTTGACAAATTATCATAAATTGTTAAGTCAGATGTTAACTGTGACAATCTTGTGCACAAGTGATAGCCAATAAAACCTGCGCCGCCAGTAACTACTATTTTTTTTCCTTTAAGGTCCCCCATGCAAATCACGACAAAACCTATATTCTGTTTATGTTAGTTGTTGGTATATGTCGCCAGTGAAACCTATAAAAACTTTTAGGGATTTGCTGTCTTTCCTAACAATTATCCCTGTTGGCACAAAAGAAGATTTTGTGTTCTCAACAGCCGAACATATGTATCTATTTCCCATCATCGGTGCATTAATCGGCGTACTTGCAGCCACATATTTTATCGGGGCTGGCGTCATCATTGATTTTTTGCTCAATCTAGTTAACTCAGTCATTGCATTGCCGACGGATTTCATCTCAAGATTTTTAGTTGCCGCGATGACTGTGGCTTTTCTGCTTGTTTTAACTGGTCTCCAGCACTTTGATGGCTTAATTGATCTTGGCAACACGTTGGGACTAAGAAATATGCAGGATCGCAAAACCGTCGCCCATGCTTGGACCGTAACCTATGGAGGAGCATTACTAGCGATAACTATAGAGTTCGTTGCCTTCGTCGGGTTATTTTTTGTTAACCCGCTCTTTGCTTTTGGAGCAATAATCGCTGCGGAATTATCAGCAAAATTATCGATGGTAACTATTGTTTGGGTTGGAAAACCTACTCACAAAGGATTAGGCTCAATTTTCCTAAAAAAAGCCAAAAAGAAACTAAACATCATCGCATACGCACTCTCAGTTTTGATTGTTTACCCATTTTTTGCTTTTCAACATAGCCCCATTTTAGGCTTCTTAGGTGTTGGAGCAGTATTACTAAGTATTCCAGTGGCGTTTGTAATGGAGAAAATTAGTGAAAAAGTTTTTGGCGGAGTCTCAGGGGACATGATTGGAGCAACAAACGAGATCGCAAGGGCAGTTACACTTATTGTTCTTGCAGGCGTGCTGATGCTAATATGAAAGTTCCCGCGTTGATTATGGCTGGCGGAAAAGGAACACGCATGGGTTTGCCCACTGAGAAGCCGCTTCTGCCCCTTTTGGGTAAACCGCTGATTGATTGGGTTGCGAAGGCAGTTGAGAGCGCCAAAAACGTTTCCGAGTTTTATGTAGTAACCAGCCCAAACACCCCAGATACCGAGCGGCACTGTCAAAACAGGGATTGGAAAGTTTTACGTACAGACGCCAAAGGCTACCACAACGACTTAAAACAAGCTGCCCAGATGGCACGTTTGACGGGCCCAGTACTCAGTGTTCCCGCAGATTCACCAGCCGTAACAGGTAAATTCCTTGACAAAATAATCAGCCAGTTTGAAGCCTGCAGTAAAGATTTCTTCGCTGTTTTTGTGCCTATTAAAGCTCGCGAAGAATTGGGGCTTATCAATCGACTCTACCGACGAGTACATGGGCAAGTGGTATGCGATCTCAGGAGTCAATATTGTAAACGGCTCAAAAATTCAAGGCGAAGGCAAAATCGAAACGGACGCACTAATCACAGAAGAACTCGAAGTTCTCCTAAACATTAACACGCTTAAAGATTTAGAAATCGCCCAGAAAATAATGCAAAATAGACTACGTTAAGTTAAATTGCGAACATTGGCGTTTTAGAGAAATATTTAACATCCCCACGTATCCAATAAAGTAGTTAAGACCGCTTGGAGAAGAAGCCTCGTATGAGTTTACTTAGCCACGACAGCTTCTGGAATGCAGTCATAACTATGCCTATGACCAAGCGGATGCTTCAGATGTCCCTCAAAAAATGCCCCGTTTGCGGCAGAACGGTTCTTGAAGCGGCACTAGATGATTACGCAGGAAAAACAGACCGCAAATGCGAGAAGTGCAGTGGTCTTTACTCGCAGATTATATGGTTTCTGGGTTGAATTTCTGCGGCGAAGTTTGAATTTTAAGCGGGAAAAAGTTGAGAAGCTCTTAGCTGACCCGTATGCTCGGCGGGCAGTGATGAATTTAACTAAAAGTTTCGCTTACATAGGCATAAAAAAACCAATCTCACTCTATGCGCCATTCCTCATCGTTTGGGATTTTACCCATAAATGCAATTTGAAGTGCAAGCATTGCTACTCAAACAGCGGCACAATCAGAGAAGAAGAACTAACAACACAGCAAGCCAAAGATGTTGTTGACCAGATTGCAGATGCTGGAGTTACGGCGCTTGCCTTTTCAGGCGGCGAACCTTTAACCCGCAGTGACTTTTTTGAGGTTGCACGGTATGCCGCCGACCGAGGACTCTACATATCCGTTGCGACAAACGGAACCCTGCTCACAAAAGAAAATGTACAGAAACTCAAAGAAGCCAAAGTTAACTATTTGGACATCAGCATTGATGGAGCATGTGCTAAAACGCATGATGAGTTCCGAGGGGTCCCAGGCGCATTTGATAAAGCTGTGGCTGGTCTCAAGAATTGTATTGAAGCAGACTTATGCGTATGCATTGCTACCACGGCGACGAAAAATAATCTTGAAGAGATGCCCGCCATCATCGATTTAGCTGAAGAATTGGGTGCGGAGAGGTTCACTAACTTTAATTTTGTTCCCGCTGGCAGAGGTAAAGCGCATTATGAACAAGACCTCTCCCCTGAGGAACGGGAAAAACTTATGCGGTATTTGCTTGACAAGAATGTCTAAGGGCTGTAAAACAACCATTCTTACCACTGCGCCTCAACTAGCCCGCGTCGGCATTCAGTGCCAAGGAGCAACGGGTACAGGCGAAGTAACTATGTCAATGGCGCATATGCAAACCGTCAAAGTAACCAAAAAAGCTGTGCCACTGGCAGATTTTATCGGCGGATGCGGAGCAGGAAGACTATACTGTTCGCTGTCGCCTCAGGGAGATGTTCACCCATGCGTTTTTCTGCCAGTAAACGTGGGCAACCTGAAAACCGAAAAGTTCCAGGACATCTGGCTAAACGCACCGCTCTTCAACGCGTTCAGAAACAGAGCAAACCTTAAGGGCGCATGCGGAAAATGCGATTACAAGTTCATTTGTGGCGGCTGCAGAGCCCGTTCAGCAGCATATCATAACGGTGACATGTTGAATAGCGACCCAGGCTGCATAATGGGAGTGAAAGGTGCCAAAAGTGCCTAACCCACAAAAAACCGTTAAAATTTTCCGCGCAAAAGAGGACATAAGCGATATTGTAAAGGAAGCCGTTGCAAATTCAGGTTTACGTGGCAAACACAAAATTTTCATTAAGCCAAACTTAAGTCACCCAGAATATCTGCCGGGCGTTGTTACGAGCCCCGAATTGATGCAGCAACTTGTCGGTTTGCTTCGTGATGGGAACAGCGAAGTCATTGTGGGCGAATCAAATGGCTTCAACTATCCCTGCTGGACAGCGTTCGATAAAACAGGCGCCGAAGCTGCAGTGAAAGCGGCAGGCGGCACCGTCATCAATCTCTCCGAAGACAAAGTTGTTGAAGTAAAATTCCAAGGCAACACTCCACTTAAACGGCTGTTTCTGCCCAAAACCATCCTTGACGCCGATGCTGTTGTCGATTTGCCCTTGATGAAAACGCATGAGTTCATGGCTTACAGCGGCGCCATCAAAAACCTCTTTGGCTGCGTGCCCAGCAACAAACGCATCTATCTGCATCCGTATTTGCCTGAAGTGTTCTATCGCTTATACACCCTGTTCAAGCCTCAGTTAACGATTATGGATGCAAGAGTAGGCATTGAAGGCAACGGCCCCACAAAAGGCAAACCCGTCAAAATGGATTTAATGCTGACAGGCAACGACGCTTTAGCCGTAGACATAATCGCCGCCAAAGTTATGATGCTGAATTGGAAAGAAACCTATCTGGGCTACATCGCCAACAAAACAGGCATGAATGAAGAAGACATCAGAGTTGAAGGCTTGCCGATCAGCCACAGTTGAGCACAAATTTGAGCCACCGCGAATTGATTTGCCTGTGAAAGCACAAATGATGATTTACCAACACGAATACCTAACAAAAATTTTCTTCTGCTCCCTCGACATCGTTAAGCTGTTTCAGAAGGTAACGATGGCTTATCGAGGCAAACCCGTAGAAATCGGCTAACTTAGAGCTTCATCGTAGACTTTCATTGCTTCTTTGACGACTATGCGCCAATCAAGTTGCTGCTACAACTGTTTTTCGTGCTTTTGCACCCATCTCTGTCAGCGTCAATGTGGATGCTCAAGCAAATACAAGATTTTTTCAGAGAACTGTTTGGGATTGAAGGGTTCAACTAGAAATCCGTTTTTGCCGCTTTCAATGGTTTCAGGGATGCCGCCAACCGTGGTTGTCACGACAGGTAAGCCTGTTGCTAACGCTTCCAACACAGCGAAGGGATGATGCTCATAGAAAGTCGAGAACGCAAAGACGTCTGCGGCTTGATAGAGTTTGGGCAGTTTCTTGTCTGGATAGTAACCTGTGAAAATGATGTTGTCTTTGACGCCGAGTTTCTCTGCGTGAGCGATTAGTTTGTGCATTTCGTCGCTTTGCCCTTTGCCTGAAATGATGAATTTGGCGTTGGGAAAACGTTTTGTGACGGCGGGCATGCTTTCGATCAAGGTAAACAAGCCTTTGCGTGCATAAAGCCGCCCAACGGAGACGATGGCTAAATCGTCAGGGTTAAAGCCCAATTCCGCCTTGACCTTGCGTTTGTCGGCGGCTGGCTTAAACTTGTTGATGTCAACGCCGTTGTGGATAACCTGGATTTTGTTTGCGGGAATCTTGTAGTAATTTGTCAGCTCCCATTTGGTGAAGTGGCTGACAGCGATGATTTTTCGTGCTCGCCTAAGCATGCCTTCCTCAAAGAAACGCAAAAACCAGTTAAAACTCACCAAAAACTTTTCGTTTGCGTTTAGGCGGCTGTAGGGTTCGCCGCGGATGGCTTCAGCCTCGCCTTTCCATGTGGAGTGAACGGTGCAGACGAGTGCTTTTCCAAAGTTGGGCGGCACAGCAAAGTTGGGTGTCAGAGGCAGTTGGGGATGGGTAATGTCCACATTTGCCGTGTTTCGGACGCTTTGGAGTTTGCGGTTGCTGGCGGCTGCAAGCATGAAGGATTTGACGATGGGTGTTCTGGGAATTTTTAGAAAGGACACGTCGAGTTGAGGGTTGACTTGGATGTCTTGGGCTTGGTTTGAGCCTGTGACGACGTAGATTTTGTAGCCGTTTTTGAGCAGTTCGATTGGAGAGGTAGTAAACGTAGGCGCCTGTTCCGCCAGAAAGCGGCCAGTATTCGGGCGAGATAAAGCAGACTTTATGCGGCGTTACTTGTTCCTCCCTATCAAGTACCTTGCCGTTGTTGTTACTGCGCCGACGAACCATGCAAACGAACGCACATAAATAAAGCACCACCAAACGCAAGTGGCAGCCATCGTGAAATTTAATCGCGATTTTTGCAGCTGAGTAAATGAAGTAAACTAGACATCGCCAGCAAAAATTAAGGCTGAAACATACCATAATGGTCTTAGCAGCGGCACGATGCCCAAGGATGAAACATGCAAAAAACGCCAGAAGCAAAATCGGCTGAATGTTCATACCCACATCTGTGATTTCATCGCCTTTTGCCAAATGGCCATGTTTAAAGTAAAGTTTTAGGGTGTTTTTGCCATACTGCAACTGCTGCCGATAATATGAGCGTCAAGTTTGGTCTATTGAAGTGGTAGCAGACGGCGTTTGGTTCATAAGCGATTTTGTAGCCTTTTGCGCTTATTCTAAAGCCAAAGTCGGTGTCGTATTGGCTGGGCAATTTTTCATCCCATCCGCCAGCTTCCTCAATAACCGCTTTTTTAAGCAGCAGATTCATGGTGGCTATGCGTCCAGTGTATTTCCCTATGCGTTGGTAGCGATTTTTAAGTTCGAAACCGATGCTTTTTGCCCAATGGATTATCAGCGTTCCAAGTTTCTATGCTGCCGCTGACGCCCGCAACCTGTGGCTCTTCCAAGTGTGGGACAAGTTAACTTAAGCCAATTAGGCTCGACTTTAGCGTCTGCATCTATGAAACCAAAAACGGGATAAGAAGCGATTTTCATAGCATAGTTGTACGCGGCAGGAGCAGTTCAAGCGAATAGAGACTACTTTAACTGGAAATTTTTGGGCAATTTCCACCGTGGCTATCTTTGGAGCCTCCGTCCATAACAATAACTTCGAAACAATCTTTGGGGTAATCAAGCGCCAAAATCGATTTGAGGCATTCCTCTATGGTTTGCTCGTTATTGTACGACGCCACTATGATTGAAACCTTTTGAAATGCTTCGCTTGCCACTTGTTAACCCTTCACGTAAGCAGAAACGATTGATATGAAAATTTTGAAGCCATCAATCATCGGATCCACACCTGACCTGCCGTAGGTTCGCTGCTCAAAGCTAATCGGAACCTCGGTGACTCGGAACTTTTTCTTGGCTGTTTTAACGAGCATTTCAGATTCTATTTCGTAGGTTCCTGACTTTAGCTTTTGGCTTTTTAAGACCTCTCGTGTCATAGCGCGGTAACCTGATTGGGAATCAGTTATGGCAACTCCCGTTAAAAGTTGAATGAATTTGTTGAAGAGTCTAACACCGAAAGCATTGAGTTTTCGTGCAGCCACTTTTTTCTGGTTCATGTATCTTGAGCCAATAACTAAATCTGCTTTGTCTTGCAAAACTGGAGCAAGCACTTCGAGGAGTTCTTCGGGCCGATGTGAACCGTCTGAGTCTATAGTGACTATTATGTCGCCTTTGGACTTTGGCAAAGCCTGCTCGTAAGCGCGTAGCCTTTGCCCATGTGCTGCTTTAACGTGTAGAGTTTAATACTGTGCCGTTTAGCTATTTCAAGCGACTTATCATAGGAATGATCATCAACAACAATAATTTCATTTTTTAACCCTGTTTGCTGCAGTGCGGCTTTTACGCGGTCGATTATGTTGCCTATAGTTAATTCCTCGTTGTAGACGGGAATTATTATGGAAAGCAGCATTTCCTGTTGGCTCATTTTACTTTTAAATGCCAATGGAAGACCTTATAAAGTTTGGCTACTCCAACCTTGTAAGCAATTGAACGGATAGTTTGATGTCTAAGATGGAAACCACAATGCAAAGTCAAGGTTATGTTGACAGGAAAATGTGGTTTTCCATGTGGTTTCTGGGGGCAATTGTCACTTTTGGTATTGCCTTTTTTCCCATGTTCTACCGTCTCGTTGACAGCAGAAACAAGCATTTTGAACATGAAGCAGAGTTGGAGAAGCAAATTGCGGATTATTTGAAAAGCAAAGGAAAACAGCCGCCTCCAATAAACATGCAATTACCAAAGATGAATGCGAAGGCGTGGGCTGCCAGCATCATTCTGGTGATACCAGTCTTCGTCATTGTTTATTTGTTGTCTAGGGATTTGCTTGTTGCATGAACGAGGGCAAGATGCTTTTTTGGCAGCTGCTTTTCCACAGCGGATGTTTATGCCCCAGACAATACCGATAAAAACTTATGTTCTGATAACAATATGTCACGTTGGGCGTTGGGGGAGTTTACTGGCTTTACAAAGTTGTTAACTTGTATAACGCTCACTTTAAAGCACAATTGCAAGTGGAGAAAGAAATAGGCAGATTAATGGAGGAAGAGAAAGCTGTCGGGCAAATGTAAAGAACGC
Organism: Candidatus Bathyarchaeota archaeon; assembly: GCA_963750605.1. Taxonomy (GTDB): domain Archaea; phylum Thermoproteota; class Bathyarchaeia; order Bathyarchaeales; family Bathycorpusculaceae; genus Bathycorpusculum. Next base: position 401,218 of record CAVVRN010000017.1, on the reverse strand, counting down.
AGGTTCGTTAGCCATGGCGGAGACATCTGGGGCTTTAGCAGAAAATATAATGTTCCACTTGAAGAAGTGCTTGAATTCAGCGGACCCATCAATTTTCTTGGACCTTCACCCAAAGCAGTGGAAGCCGTCAAACAATATGCCAAATTCATAAAGTTTTATCCTGACCCAAACCCAGTAGAATTCAAAGAACAAATCGCCAAGTACGTTGGGCATGGTGTTGAAGAAGAAAACATTGTTTTGGGGAACGGCTCGATCGAACTCATCTACGCGATAACAGAGATTTTGCCATCCTGCTTTTAACGCGGTGATTCCTGTGCCCTCATTTTCTGAATACGAGAAAGCGGCGATACGAGTCGGCGGCGAAGCTGTTTTTGTTCAGTTGCCAGAAGATTTTTCTCTAGACAACGAACAAATTAAGAAAGCAGTTACCGACGACACAAAAATAATGTGCATCTGCAACCCACACAGCCCATCAGGAACACTGTACAGTAAAGAATCAATTTTGGATCTTAGTGCGACTTCTGCCAAAAGAAAGATATCATTTTCAGCATAGACGAGAACTATATTGAATTTGCCGAAAAAGGAGAAGAAACAACGGTTGCAGGCATGGTAAAAGATTATGAAAACCTTTTTGTTATTCGTTCTGTTACAAAGTTCTATGGTATGGCAGGCATCCGGTTAGGCTACGGAGTAGCTGCGAACAGCTTAGTTAAGAAAGTTGAAGAAGTTAGACTGCCATGGAGCATCAATGGATTGGCGAGTTCCGCCACGCTTAGCGGCATTCAATGACACAAAATTCATACAAAACACCAAAACAACAATCGCAAAAAAAAGAGCAGAGCTCGCCAAAGGCTTAGAAAATATCGAAGGCTTCCATGTCTACCCATCCGTAACAAACTTTCTGCTCGTAAAAATAACAAACGGAAAAATCACATCCACCATACTCAAAGAAGCCCTAACAAAAGAAGCGCATCCTAATCCGCGACTGCTGCACTTTCATGGGCTTAGACGACAAATACTTTAGAGTCACAATTCGGTCAGCTAAAGACAACCAAAAACTCATAGAAACAATAAAACAAATACTAAAGGGTACGTAGAAATATTTATTTCTTTTAAAACAACCAAAAAACAACATGTACTAACTATCATTAGAGCCGCCCTCACCCTTTTTTACTCAAGATTTCACCGTAAAAAAGAGCAACAGCAAAAACAACAACTCAAGCCCCTTCAGCGTCATGTTCCGTTAAAGCTATAAAGTCGCAGCTAATCAAACGTTTTAATAAAACATTTCATGGTGCCAACTTAAATGCCAAGCCTAAAGGAAAAAAATGCCTCTATATTGCTTATGACTACTGCTCCACCTGAAAACAGCAAGTGGTACCATGGCAAACGGCTGCCTCCAATCGGCTTAATGTATGTGGCGGCGGCTCTTGAGAAAGCAGGCTTCCAAGTTCAGATGCTTGACAATTACCTAATGAACAAACCATCAGGCGAACTCAAAACCTACATCGCAAAAGTCAACCCGCAAATTGTAGGCATCACTTGCGGGTCAGCAACTTTTAGACGCTGCATAGAAACTGCCAAAACAATTAAAGAAACCCTACCCAGCTGCAAAGTGGTGGTGGGTGGGTGGCATGCATCTTATCTGCCTGAAACTTTGCTGGCTAACCCAGAAATCGATTATGCAATTATGGGTGAAGGCGAAAGAGCTATTGTTGAGCTTGCTTCAACCATCGTAAACGGAAACGAATCTGCAGCCGCAATAATAGCAGGCGTCGCATGTAAGCGTCAAGGCAAAAATATCCTAAATCAACCTAAATTCATCGAAAACATGGATGAAATCCCCTATCCAGCGAGACATTTGCTGCCGCTTGAACTCTACGATCGAACCATAGAGTTTTTAAAAGCTAAACCAGCCGACGTCATGAGCATTGCACGAGGCTGCGTCTTTAATTGTGGTTTTTGTGAAACAAGAAAGCTGTGGGGAAACATGTGCCGAGCGTTTAGTCCCAAAAGAGTTATCGGGGAAATACAGGACTTGCAAAGCAGATATGGCACAAAAGGGATCTACTTCATCAACGATAACTTTACTCTTCGCAAAAAGGAAACGCTAGAACTCTGCAGTCAAATGGTGGGAAACAAGCTGGATTTGGAATGGGTTTGCGATACACGAGTAGACTTAGTTAATCAGGAACTTTTAGCGGCAATGAGTAAAGCTGGATGCAAAACAATTTGGTTTGGAGTCGAGTCAGGTTCACCCAGAATTCTGCAGCGAATTGGCAGAAACACAACACTCCAGCAAATTGAAGACGCCTTTAAGCTCTGCCGCAAAAACGGCATAGAAGTCGCTTGCTCATTCATGCTTGGCTTACCAGATGAAACTTTGCAGGACATGGAAACCTCGTTAAAATTCGCACAAAAACTCAATCCTGACTGGTGCCAATTCAATATCTTCATAGCTTACCCGGACAGCAAACTCTACCAAGAAATGCTAGAAACCAAAAAATACACCCAGCTGGATGAGTTTTTACTAAGCGTCAAAACGGATGAATACGACTTTGAATCACTCACGAAACTTCAAAAGCGCTTTTTCGTAGAGTTCCACCGTAGACCAGGGCAAATCCTCAAAAGAGTTAAACGTGAAGGCGTTCTCAACTTTGCCAAACGCAGGCTACATCCTGGTGCCTCAAATAGTGCAGGCATGGCATAGGTGAAGGTACTTGCAGAAGAGAAGGTTTAGCCGAACAGGCCTTCAAGTCAGCATAGTTGGTTTTGGCGGAACATGGATTTCAGAACTCGACAAAGATTCAGCCGTCCAAGTTGTCCAAAGAGCATATGATTGTGGCATTAACTATTTTGACACTGCAAAACTTGACGGGGACAGCGAAGAAAAAATCGGCTTAGCCCTAAAAGACGTTAGAGACGAATGCGTTATTGCAACTAAGACGGGATCAAGAACAAAAAAGGAATCTCTTGAAGACGTAGAAAATAGCTTGCAGAGATTGAAAACTGACCGAATAGACCTGATTCAGTTGCATGGAATAGATGATGAGAAAACGTTGGCAAAAGCTATGGGTTCTGACGGGTCTTTGCAGACGTGCAAAAAGGCACGCACTAAAGGCTTGGTGGATTTTATCGGCATTACAGGACACAAACCACGGGTTTTGGCTAAAGCTATCCAGACAGGGGAGTTTGACACTGTTCTCGTCCCACTTAATCTGGTAACTCGGCAAGCCTTAGAAGAACTGTTGCCAACGGCAAAAGAACATGATGTTGGCGTTGCTGTAATGAAGCCGTTATCAGCAAAAACCTCCACGCTGATAACCTGTTTGTATAAGCCTTCGCTTTCGCTGATTTCTGATGAGCCTGAACTTAAAGAATGGTTAGGGCAAGACCAGAAAACTATGGTTTCCAGTGCGTTAAGGTATGTTTTGAGCCAAGATATTGCTGTGACAATTCCGGGCATGCGCTCGACTGATGAGGTTGAGGTTGCCGCAAAGGTTGGAAATGAATTTAACCGTTTAACCAAGCAAGAGATAGCCAGTGTCAACATTGAGCTTGGCCAAAATTATTGCCGAGATTGTGGACTCTGCATGCCTTGTCCCCAAAACCTGAACATTGCAGCAATTTTAAGGTTCCAGACTCTTTACTCAGCTTACGGCTTAAAGAATTGGGCAAAAAACCTTTATGGCGGACTGGAAGTTAAGGCTGACCAATGCAACCAATGCGGCATATGTGGACCAAAATGCCCTTACAAATTACAAATAATAGACATGCTTAAAAAAGCAAAAACAGACTTAACCTAAATTCTAGTTTTTAAGAAAAAGCGCGATAAAGGTTGGTGTTGGCGCACCCCACTCAGGTGAAAATCGCTCAGACTTTACTAAGCTAAATTTTGAACCTAACATATGCTGCAACACCTCAACTGTAAACCAGTGCTTGTGAGCGTCATAGCGTAAGCCTTCTTTGCCTTCTGGAGCCTCAACGATAAGGTAACCTTTTGGTTTCAGAACCCTATAAGCTTCCGCCAAGAAACTATCAGGATTCCAGAGATGCTCGACCACTTCGGAAGCTAAAACCACATCAAAACTATTTTCTACGAAAGAGAGCTTCTCTGCATCACCAGATACTACAAATGAAATGTGGCGTTTTTGAGCTACAGGAGTGATTGTTGGCAAATCTATAGATGCAACGGTGTTGCCCATTTTGGCTATCGGCTCACTTAGCAAGCCATCACTGCAGCCTACGTCCAAAACCGTCAAGTCTTTACCGATTTTGCTTATCATGGTTGTAAATACGTTAATTCTTGCTAGATTCAAAGGTCTGGCATAAGCAACTGCAGTACTATGCATGGATGCTGCAGTGTAAGTGTCATATTTCTGCCACTCAACCCACCCGCTCCTGTTTCGGTTTCTTTGTCGATATAATGTTTCTCGTATAATCAGGTGCTTTACTTGAGCAGGATTCATAAGTAGATAAGTTAAGCCGTGAATGCGTCTTTTGATCGAGGTTGGCATCGATTTCTAAATCATCGCTCGCTATAATTTAAGGCTTACATTATGACTGCAACGTTTAGTTTTGGCACTTGAGTTTCAGATTGGCAGCTTCTTAAAAGCTAAAAAGCAATGACTCGATGAAATACCGAGAGGAAAGCACAAATCGACGGAGAAATTAGCTCTGTTGTTCTTTTTTAGGCATGAATCATTTGATTCGAAAACATATATTAATCAAAGTAGTGCATCTATCAATCCAATTAAATTCAGGGATAGTAATGAAGCCACACGTAACCCTTGTTAACCCTCCTTACCCAATGGGAGCACATCAGCATCCACCGTTTATTCCGTTGGGAATCGGATATTTGGCTGCTGTTTTAGAAAAAGCTGGTTACCCAGTTGATGTTATTGATTGCCAGGCGCTTAAACTCACACCTGACCAGTTTAGAATTGAACTAACTAAGCGTAATCCAGACGTTGTAGGAATGACGTCAACCACTTTAACCTATAAATCTGCGGCTGAAATGGCTAAGATAGCAAAAGAAGTTAATCCAAAATGCACTACCATGATTGGTGGTCCACACGTTTCTTTCTGGGATGAAAATGCCTTAAAAGAATTCCCCCAATTCGACATTATTGTTCGAAAAGAAGGCGAAAACACCATCATTGATTTGATGCAAAGAATCGAGGCAGGAACACCCTACTATGACGTTGTAGGCACAACTTGCCGAAAAGGCAGCGAAATCGTCAAAAACCCAGACAGACCCTATATCCAAGATCTCGACGCCTTACCATTTCCAGCTCACCACCTTTTTCCACTTGAACACCTAAACAAATACGGCGTGGTCATTTTCCCAGTATACACAAGCCGAGGCTGCACGTTTTGGTGTAACTTCTGCTCTGCAGTGCGAATGTTTGGCAGAGGCTACCGAATGCGAAGCCCAAAAAGTGTTGTTGACGAACTTGAATTCCTTGTTAAAACGTTCCATGCACAACAATTCACATTCTACGACGACGCATTCTCCGTGAGTCAGGATCGTGTCAAAGAAATATGCCAAGAAATTCAACGGCGAAACCTAAAGATTAAATGGGACTGCGAAACCCGCGTTGACATGGTTACGCGTGAACTGCTTCAGCTTATGAAGGATGCAGGCTGCATCGCTGTTTGGTTCGGCGTAGAAGCAGGCTCACAGATGGTTCTTGATGCAATGGGTAAAGGTTACAAGCTAGAAACAATAAAGAAAGCGTTCAGGACCGCACAGGAAGTTGGTTTAATGACTGTTGCAAGCGTTGTTCTTGGCTTCCCTGAAGAAACACCAGAAACATTGCGTGAAACAACGAAATTCATTGAGGAACTAAACCCTGACGACGTAGGCTACTACATTGCCACACCTTACCCAGGTACCCCAATGCATGAACTCGTCACTGAGAAAGGCTGGCTGAAAATTACAGATTTCAACCGTTATGACACTGCCACACCAATCTTTGAAACTCCTCTGATAAGCTCAAAGCAACTTAAGGAAATGAGGGAAAAAGCGTTCCAAAGTTTCTACATTCGACCAAGCTATATTTACAAGATGTGGAGAAAAGGCGGAGTCTATGGCAAATCAGCCACCCGAACAGCATTGGCACATTTGAGAAGAAAGATCAAAGCAGCCATCTAAAAGCTGCCTCAGCATTTTCCGTTTAGTTATTCCGGAAGCGCACATCAATGAGTAAAACAGCCAAAGTAGCTTTAGTTAATCCACCAACGATGAAGGGAGTTTTCCATCATCATCCATATTTGCCTATTGGCTTGGCTTATTTGGCAGCTGTTTTAGAAGAAAAGAGCAACGAAGTTTTAGTTCTTGATTGCTTAGCCTCCGACATAGACCATGAACACCTAAAGCAAAAGTTAGCTCTGTTTAATCCAAGCGTAATTGGCATAAGCTCTATGACGCCTATGGTGCCTTCAACTATGTTGGCGGCGAAGGTGGCGAAGGAAGCCTGTCCAAACGCAACCGTGGTGCTGGGCGGTCCACACGCAACTTTTATGGATAAAGAAATTCTTCAAGAACAATCTTCAGTTGATGTTATTGTTAGAGGCGAGGGCGAGCTAACGCTTCTTGAACTGACGCAGAAAATTAGTAGCCAAGAAAGCCTTGGCGCGGTTGAAGGAATAACCTTTAGAAAAGACGGGCAAATCATTCAAAACCCGACTAGACCCTTCATTCAAAACCTTGATGAGCTGCCTTTTCCAGCCTACAGGCATTTCCCACTTGATAAGTACAGGCTTTTTGGGAAACTGTTTTTCCCTGTAATTACAAGTCGCGGTTGCCCTTTTCAATGTTCATTTTGCACGTCCTCTCGTACTTTAGGCAAGCAGTATAGAGCAAGGAGCCCGAAAAACATAGGAAGCGAGCTTCAACTACTCAAAAATGAGTACCACGCGGATTCATTCACGTTTTATGATGACACTTTAACTCTTGATAAACAGCGGATTTTTGAGATATGTGAAGAAATTAAAAATCGCAAAATTGATATTGCGTGGGATTGCCAAACTCGCGTAGACCAGATTTCTGAAGAAGTCTTAGCTAAGATGAAGCAAACTAATTGCCAGCAAGTGTTTTTTGGCGCTGAATCAGGCTGCCAAGATGTTTTGAACTGGGTTAAAAAACGAACCACAGTTGAGCAGAACGAGAAAGCAATAAAGATGGCAAAGAAAGCTGGTTTGTTTGTGGCTATATCCATCATTATCGGTTACCCTGGCGAAACAGCAGAGATGCGTAAACAAACCATAGATTTTCTACATCGCTCTGAACCCGACGACGTTTACCTTTGTATTGCTACGCCTTATCCAGGTACTGATTTGCGGGTGCTTGTTGAGCAGATGGGACTAAAAATGTCGCCTGACTGGTCAAAATACGATACAACCACACCTGTCTTTGAAAACCCCCTTTTACCGGACGAAGAAGCCATGAAAATAAGAAAACAGTTCTATGACAGCTTCTACACGCCCAAATACGCTTTGAAACACATGTTTAAGCAGAATTTTTACAGCCGCGTCATGGCACGAGTTGCTTTAAACCATATGGTTTGGCGAGTAAAAGCGCATTTCTAATTTTTTTTATTGCTTTTCCTTCGTAAAAATAGGGTAAAGGTAGATTTTACTAAAAGTATTTCAGAAGGAGACTGACCTAAACTTAAGCCATAAGAGTGTTCGGTATCAACATGCGTGTATGCCTCATTAACCCGCCAAGAATTCAACCCAAAGCATGGGGAAAACCAAGCGTTTACCAACCCATAGATCTCGCCTACGTTGCCGCAATACTTGAAAAAACGCATGAAGTTCAAGTTATTGACATACCCAACGAAGGATGGGAAATCCTAGTTGAAATGGAAGGCGCAATGTATCGGCAGGGCTTAAAAAAAGAAGTCGTTGCAGACCGCATTGAGAGTTTTAAGCCTGAAATAGTTTTCATGCCTATTCCTTTTTCAGGATGGGCAAGAGCAGCTTTCCAAGTTGCCGCCACCGTGAAAAGCGTTGATAAAGGCATTAAGGTGGCACTTTTCGGTTTACATGCTTCAGCCAGACCAAACGAGTGCCTAAATCAGGAAAATGTTGATTTCGTTGTAATTGGCGAACCCGAATTAACTGTGCTCGAGTTAGCAAATACTTTATCAACTGAAAAAGACCCCGACCTTTCAAAGGTTAAAGGAATCGGATTTATGAAAAACGACAAGGTAACCATTACAGCGCTCAGACCATTCATCGAAGACTTAGACATGCTACCCTTCCCAGCAAGACACCTACTACCAATGAAACAGTTTTTTGAAGCAGCCAAAAAAATCCCCATCAGCGGCAACCTGAAAAAGCCCTCAATCCGCATGCTAACAAGCCGCGGTTGCCCCCAAAACTGCATATTCTGCTCAAACAACATTGTGATGGGGCGCAAATGGCGTGGAAGAAGCGCTGAAAACGTAGTTGCTGAGATTGAGCAAATTGTTAATACTTATGGGGTTAGGCAAATCGATTTTTTGGATGATAACATAGCTTTCAATAGAAAACGCCTTGAAACCATCTGCGATTTGCTAATCCAGAAGCGCCTACACATCGAGTGGTGTACACCCAACGGTGTCAGAGCGGATTCACTTGATGCTGAGCTTTTGACGAAGATGCGGACGGCTGGCTGCAAAAAGATTTTGGTTGCTCCTGAATCAGGCGTCCAGCGCATCGTCGATGACGTTATCAAGAAAAAACAGAGCTTAGAGCGCGTAGAAGAAGTCGTAGCTGCTGCTCATAAGTTGGGGATTAAGGTTGGCTGCTTCTTTATTTTAGGCATGATTGGCGAAACAAAACAGGACATGAAAGAAACAATCAAATTTGCTCAGAAGCTTCGCCGGTTGGGCGCTGAATACTTCTATTTCAGTTACGCCACACCGCTGTACGGCACGGCACTTTACCGCCAAGCCAAAGAAGGCGGCTTCTTAACCGCTGATTTCAGCGACGACGCACTCTCTGAAGTTAAACCATTAATTGAAACGCCCGAATTCACCGTTGATGACTTACGTTGCATAGCTGCGGAGGCGAATCTGGTTAATCCTACAGTTACTCGTGACCGAATTTTGAGGGCTATGCGTAATCCTAAGAGTGCATTAGGAATTCTTTTCTACAGGCAAAAAGCAAGAGCAAAGCAATCAAAGTAAAAGGGCCAACCCGTTTTCTAAAATGTGCTCAACAACTAATTTATCGCTAAAATAAAGAGGGAAGGGATGTGATTCCCTTGATTATTTTCTTTTGCGTGTAACGACGATTGCCGATGTGACTATGGTGACAGCTCCGATGATGGTGACAGAGCCAAGGATTGTTGAATTGAACTCTGGAACCTGTGCCTGCCAAATATTTGTTGCATTAGCTAACGTATGCATTGTGTAGTTTGCGCCACTTGAGAAGCCTTCAACATCGATACCTGTTGCTTGGTCCCAGACGTAGGTGTTGCTACCGCTTGTTGCGTTTATCACTGTTCTTGTTGCACCTGCGTAAGTTCCCTGTCCAACGTTTGCAATAGTTATGTTACCTACGTTTGAATCGTAGAATTGGTCACCTTTTGATAGGTTAGCTGGAATGATGAAGTTATCGATTAATTGTCCAGTTTGCAAGTTTAGGGTAGAGTTACTTGAAAGTTCGGTGCCATTTGACATTGTTGAAACAATGTTTACGTTAATTGCTGTCCCTTGAACGCTAAGCACTGTCAGGTTAGCAGCAACTACTGCGTGGCTGGGATCGGGGGGTGTGCCAGTGAATGTAACTTTGTATTGAATCCAGTCGCCTGCCTTCACGCCTACCGCTAATTGAGCGGATGATATGCTGATTAGACTTAATGCCAAAAAAACGGAAAATAATCCTAGAATTAGTTTTTTATTCATAACGTAAGCCTTGATTTTTTTAGCTCATTGCAATCTAAAAAACATTGTGCATATTAGTGAAGGCACAAGTAAACTGCCCCAGAAATTTGTTTTTAATTTTTTGGTACTAGGCTTGCTTTTTTAATTATGAAGTACCCTTTTGATCCTTTCCAGGTTGTCTTGGACTTTTCCACCTGAATCTTTTTCTTGTAAATTGGACAATCAACAACGACTGTGTGATATTCGCCCCATTCTCCGATGGGATTCATCTTTTTATCTTTAACTAACTGGTTGATTTCGTTTATTACGCCCTGGTCAATTTCGTGTCCAAGCCAATTCTTATTTGAACCCAACGCTGTGTCTATTTCGATGATGAGGTTGTGGAAGCCCAGCTTTTGCATTTCAGCCAGCGAAACCAGCGGGTCTTTGCCGAAAAGAGGCGCATACTGCTTAACGCCTATGGGGTCAAGGATTTCTTTGTAATAATCGAGGTGCTCGGGGGTGGTCATGACGCCTGAAACCAGCATTTCGGCATTAGCTTTCTTAAGCGCTTTTTGGATATCCTGTGGTTTTCTACCCACTACGATGGCGGGTATGCCAACGGCTTCTGATACGAGCTTCAGCAACCATTTATTTTCAAGATGCCCTTTGCCACCGGTTGTTATGAACATAAGGTGAGTTACATTGAGCTCTTCTTTTAGCGCAGTGTACAAAGCATAGACTGAATCTTTTCCACCTGATAATGAGACGACAACATTAGGCATTCGAGTCACCATAGCTTGAACTAGGTTTGCCCTTCTATTGGTTTTTGCCAAATATAAGAATGCACTTTTCCTGACGCATTAAAGAACCATTACGTTAAAACTTGATTATTGACACAAAGGCTGTTTTTTCAAAAAGCCTATATTCTCCGGCGAATTGTTGAAAGGATGATTCAAAATGAAGCGGGCATGGATAGTCCTAATTGTTGCTCTCCTGCTTTCTTCAATTCTGTTGCCGATAGGCTATTTTAGCTACCAAAATCAACACAAAACTCAGAATAGTCAAGTATACTTCGGTGTTACCTTCGGATTAAACACTACTGCCCAAGCAAAACAGTTGATAGATAAAGTTAAGGGTTACACCAACCTGTTTATCGTAGATTCCTGGACTTTAGACACTGTGAATGAAGCCGTCAACGGAACTTCACTCACTACTGTATGCGACTATGCCGTCAGCCAAGGCTTGAGCATAATTGTGTATTTCTCGTTCATCTCCCACATAATTTATCCATGGCAGCCCCAATGGATTGAACAAGCCCAGCAAAAATATGGCGATAAGCTATTGGGAATATACTTTGACGATGAGCCAGGTGGAAAACAAATTGATACAGGCGCTTGGGGGAACGATTCATCAGTTTTTGCGAACGCCACAACTTACAGCGATGCTGCAAATGATTATGTAAATAGCCTAAGTTCTGTTCAAAGCATGAAAGACCTCAGAACATTTGGAATATCTGCTTTCACATCTGATTATGCTCTTTATTGGTACGATTACCTTGCGGGTTACAACTGCGTATTTGCTGAGCTCTTTGGAACCAATCAGACCATCAAGATTGAGCAAATAGCTCTGTGTAGAGGGGCGGCAGATGTGCAGGGTAAACAATGGGGCGCTATTATTACAAGGTCTGAAAACCAGCCACCTTATGCGGAAAACGGAACCGCGTTGTTGCAAGACATGCTTACTGCTTACCATGCAGGAGCCAAATACATTGTTGTCTTTAATTATCCCACGTACCCAGATACAAACCCTTACGGCATCCTTACCGATGACCAATTCGACGCGATGAAAACCTTCTGGAGCCAAATTCACACAAGCCAAAACAGCCAATTCGCAAGCGAAAACGCGCAGGCAGCTCTGGTGCTGCCAAGCAACTACGGTTGGGGCATGAGGTCGCCGACTGACAAGATTTGGGGATTATGGAACTCAGACGCCAACTCTCCAGTAATTTGGGCTAAAATGAACCAGCTTCTTGAAACTTATGGGTCGAAGCTCGACATAATCTATAACGACACCACATTCAATTTTGAAGAAAAATACCAAAACATCTACTACTGGAACAGTCAATAAGTTTAACTTGCAAAGTTAAAGTGCCACAATAAAAATGAACTTGAAAAGGAATCAACCAGTTGTTTTCTTAATCGCTTGAATTCTTCTAAGCGTGTAATCGATAGGGATAAATTTTCCAAACGAGAATTTACGCTTACGATGACTGCAATCTTAGCAGTAGTAATAGGTGTTAGCGTACTGCTTTTAGCCGTAATCTTAGACTTACTTATCGGCGACATATCACCTTGGAAGCCCTGGAAACGCATCTACAACCTCCACCCAACCGTTTGGCTTGGCAACTTAACCAAAACTTTAGAACCACATTTTAAGAACGGCAACGCCAAAATGGAGAAACTAGGCGGCGTAGTCTTAGCGCTTATCGTTATAGCGTCAATTACTGTGCCAGTTTATTTTGGCATGAAATACCTCTTCATTTTCTTCGGCGCCATTGCATTTGTAATTGTCGCATCTATAATTTTCAAATTTACCTTATGCATCAAACTTGAAACCGACGGAGCCAAAGCCGTTGCCAAAGCCATTCAAGCCAACGATTTAGAAGAGGCACGCAAATACGCCCATTTCTCCCGCAGAGATTCCAGCCAACTATCGGGTCCACTCATCGGATCCGCAGTTATCGAATCAATGGTTGAAAACTTAACCGACTTCAAACTCTCACCCTTCATATACTTCTCATTCTTCGGCTTGCCGGGTGCCGTTGCTTTTCGAGCAGTTAACACGCTCGATGGCATGGTGGGCTTCAAAGATAAAGAGCACATGAACACGGGCTGGTTCTCCGCTAACTTAGACACAATAATCAATTACATTCCCTCAAGATTTACGACAGCATTAATGATTATCTCTGCTGCAATTTTAGGTGAAGATTACAAGAGCGCTTGGAAAATCGCACGCCGAGACCACAAACGTGTGCAAAGCAGAAATCACGGATGGCAAATGGCAGCTATAGCAGGAGCATTGCATATACAACTTGATAAACCAGGAAGATACACCGTCGGCGACCCCATCGAAGTAATAACAGCCGACAAGATTATGCGTTCTCTAAAAATCCGAGACCTATCAATCGTATTGTGCATCCTCATGGTTCTGCCAATCATCTTCGTGATTGGGTTTTACTGGCCATTCCTTTGGGGTTTACCACTTTAAAATTTTAAACTACAAATTGCCGTTTTTTAGAAAGCTTTAAGACATTTGTCGTTTAGTATTTGCGAGATAACAGCGTCAGGAAGAGAATAATGGGGCTTCACGTAACTCTTGTAGTTCCACCTTATCGAACTAGTACCACATCAGCACCCGCCGTTTCCACCGTTAGGTGTAGGTTATCTTGCGGCTGTTTTAGAAAAAAACGGTTTTGAAGTTGAAGTTATTGATTGTCAAGCTTCAGATTACAGGTATGACGATTTTAAACGAGAGATTGCAAAGCGAAACCCCGACATCGTAGGAGTTACCGCGGCTACACGACTCTATAATTCTGCGTTGGAAATTATAAAAATCACCAAAGAAGTTCATCCTAAATGCGTTACTATGCTTGGTGGTCCTCATGTGACTTTCTGGAATGAGAAAGCCCTTCAGGAATGCCCGGAACTTGATGTTGTACTTCGCAGAGAAGGCGAATATACATTATTGGAGCTTGCTCAACGTATAGAAGCAGGCAAAGACATCACTGACGTTATAGGAACCACTCAAAGAAAAGGAAACGAATTTGTATTCAACCAAGACAGACCACTTATTGAGAATTTGGATGAGTTGCCTTTTCCAGCAAGACACCTTTGGAATCTTGAAGATATCAGAAAGAAAGAAGACATGTTTTACTTAATAACTTCTCGAGGCTGCACTGCGTGGTGTGACTTCTGTGCTGCCGTACGTATGTTTGGGCGTAGATTCCGAATGCGAAGCGTCAAAAACGTTGTTGATGAACTTGAATACCTCTATAAAACATATGGTGGTATATACTACACTTTTTGTGACGATGCATTTACAGTGGACATGGCTAGAACAGAACAATTGTGCGAAGAAATCAAAAAACGCAATTTACCTATAAAGTGGAACATGGGCACTCGAGTTGACAGAGTTACTAAAGAACTGCTTCAAAAAATGAAGGATGCCGGTTGCGTTTCAATGTGGTGTGGTCTGGAATCAGGCGCGCAAGAAGTCCTAAATGATATGCATAAAGGCATTTCAACCGAACAAACACGAAAGGCTCTTGGTTGGGTTAGAGAACTGGGGTTAAAGCCGACTCCTAACGTGTTACTTGGTTTTCCTGGTGAAACCAAAGAGACCGCGTTAAAAACAATAAAGTTTGCAGAAGAGGTAAGCCCAGATGAAATTGCTTACTACAACATCGCCACTCCCTATCCGGGAACCCCCATGTACGACAACGTAATAAAAAATGGTTGGTTAAGAGTAACAAACTTTGATGACTACGACGCAACAAGACCGATTTTTGAAACCCCCACTATGAGCATGAAAGAGTTGCAGGAACTTTATGATTATGCTTTTCGACACTTTTACATGCGTCCAAGCTACTTGTTACGCATGTGGCGCAAAGGTTTTGCCTCGGGCTATGCAGCGACAAGAACATATTTCTTCTATCTTTCAAAAACGATCAGATCCAAGTTATAAGTGGCAATAGATTCATTTTTTTCAGTAGGAAGTAGGGCTCAGCGAAAAGACTAAATGAAGAAGTTGGAAATAAAAAAATTTAAAAAAGGAAAAGGAAGGGGTTTATTGATGCTTCAATGGCTGAAGACCATACCAGGTCATTACTTTTGCAATGATTGGCACGATTACTCCTAAAGCGATCAGTGGAATGAAGGCTAATGTAAATCCGTACAAAACTGAGCCAGCAGTATATGCTCCCGTAGATGTTGTCCAAAGTCCATGAGCCATCGACCGTGGTGAATACTGCATAGCTGAAGTAGAGCCGCCAGCAAAGTTAAGTGACCAGTTGTAGTTCAGGTATACTTGGAGCAACGCAACTATTATTGAAGATGTTAACCCTGCGCCTAGCATACGTTTGAAATTAGTTGATCCGTTAGTTAATGCGCCAGCCATGTAACCAATTATCACACCGTAGACTAGCCAAAATAGCATGCTAATGTCGCCGTAAAAGTTGTGGTACGGGGCAGACGAGGTAGCATAGTACCCATTATAAAGCCCTGCACTGGCAAGATAATATACCGTACCTGTGATGAAGCCTGCTGCGCCTCCAGCCCATTTATTCCAAAGTAAGCCTAGTACCAGAGGAATTCCGAGAATAATCATTTGCGCGAAGCCTTGAGTCAGAATGACACCGATCGTAGCTAGCAAACCAGTGCCGTTTCCAAATACATGGAATTGTCCGCCTGGATTTACATAGACTGCAAGAAGGAAGATAAGTAATGCTAAAACGAGTGGTATGATTATGCCATAGAGTATGTCAACGAGCCTAAATTTTTGTGTTTCCAATTTTTATCCCTTTTAAGTTTTATTGATTGAGACTATTATCGTTTGAGCGTGCTAATAAATTTAATGCCTCAGCCCTGAATCGCTTAGGCACAGATACCTAAAATTCATGGGCAATGATGTATAATTGTCTAAGAAGATATTTTTGAATAAATCACTTGTCCGCCTAAAATCGTCATTTCAACGGTTATAGCACTGATTTTATCAGGTTGAACAGTCAGCGGGTCACCCGAAAGAACTGCAATATCTGCTAGTTTACCCACTTCGATTGAGCCTTTAATATTTTCTTCAAAAGTTGCGTAAGCAGCATTAACTGTATACATTCTCAATGCTTCTTCAACACTTACCCGCTCTTCAGGATACGTTTCTCTTGTCACAGCGTCTTGAATACCAAGCAACGGGTTTAATGGCTCCATTGGGCAGTCAGAGCCAGCAACGACTCGAACGCCGTTTTCCACCAACGTTTTCAACGGAAACAGCCACCTTGCCCTCTTAGAACCTAAACGATCCACAGCTGACCAAACTGAAAACTCGGAAGCTACAACCCGTGGCTGAACAGAAACAACTACATGCTGCTTTCTAAGACGCTCTATCAATTTTTTATTTAAAACAGCACCCTGCTCAATACGGTAACGCACTTTACTCCGTGTCGTTCCATTTCCGTTTTCGATAATATTTAATGCCGCATTAACAGCCTTGTCTCCGACAGCATGTATCACTAGTTGAAAACCAGCTTCAATTATTTTTGCTGCTGTATTAGCCATCTCTTCTGGTGGGCAAAGCAACTTTCCCTTCTCGTTAAGGCAGTCACTATAGGGCTCCGACAGCGCCGCTGTTCGAGCAGCTAAATAGCCGTCCGCAAAAATCTCAAAGCCACTAAAACGCAAATTTTCATTGCTTGAACTTTGTTTTAAAGATAACTTCGAAATTTCATCAAATAGGTTGGCAGGTGCAATAACGTTAACCTTGATGGAAAATTTCCTTTGTTCATTTAATTTCCTGATAACTGCAATTTCCATTGGGGATAAGATGAGCCAATGAATGCTTGTTATTCCAGCTTCAACGATTTTTGTGAAGGCTAAATTGGTTGCCGCAACGAGTTCTTCTTCGTCTGGGGCTGGAATTACATTCCAAACTATGTTAGTGGATTCATCGCGCAAGAGACCTGTAAGCTGCCCCGCTTCATTTTTTCCAAGGCTGCCGCCTGTCAGTTTAGCTATTCCAGCCAACTCAAATGCCAGGCTATTAACAACGCATATTTGCCCACAAGCGTGATAAAGAACCACGGGATTATCAGGCGAAACCTTATCCAGGTCAACGCAAGTTGGAAAACGCTTTTCCGGAAAGCATTTTTCGTTCCAGCCTCGACCAATAATCCACTTGCCCTTTGAAGTTTCTTTTACACGCTGCTTTACGGAGTTTTGAAGTTTTTTTATAGATTCTACGCCGTCAAGATTTAGCCAACTCAGAATTCTCCCAAAATCTGCGACATGAATGTGGGTGTCAATTATTCCAGGTATTATTGTTTTTCCTTTTAAAGATATGGTGTTTGTTGCTTTCCCAATTGTTTTGCTGACGTCTTCTTTGTTGCCAACTTGGATTATTTTACCGTTTTTTATAGCTACCGCGTATGCTGTGGGTTGCTTTGGATTCATTGTTATAACTTTGCAGTCAAGCAGAACTAAATCGGCTAACACAACATTCCTCGCTGTTAATGTGCCTTGACAACGGACTTATTGGTATGTTTTTCGTTATGACTATAAACCTTGCGGAATACGCATCCATCGAGCAAGCGCTGTTTTTCTGGTTCTTGTTTATGGGTTAAAAGGAGCAACTATAGGTGTTATCGCACAATCTTTTTTTACTACGAGAAATCTAGGTATTTCAAAATGTTAGAGGGTAAAGGTGCATTTTAATTGGCAAAGAAAGGGCCATTACTTATGACTTCTTGGAGGGCTACAGGTGCCTGCAACGCACGCTGTAAATACTGTAACGTTAACGCTACAGACGCACATGCCCCAAGAGAATTAACCACGCAAGAAGCAATACGTCTGGTAGATCAAGTGTATGATTTTGGCGTAAGATGGTTTGGCCTCAAAGGCGGGGAGCCACTTATGCGTAAAGACATTTTTGAAATAGTCACATACGCTAAAAGCAAAGGGCTAAACGTTTGTCTTTTGACAAACGGATGCTTTGTTGACGGCAGCATCTACGATAATTTGGTTAAAAACCAAGTCTGGACTTCGGTCAGCATTGATGGACCTGAAGAAATTAATGATATTTTACGTGGCAAAGGCTCATATCAAAAAGCGTTAGCAGCCATCGAAAAGTTATCAGCAGGAAAAATCCTCAACGGCTTAGCTTGCGCAATAACCTCAGTCAACTATAATCATCTAGATCATGTTTGCGAATTAGCTGCAAAATACCATGCTAACTTTGTGTGGTTTAACCATCTGGTTCCAAGCGGAAGAGCCAAAGAAACCATGGATTTAACCCCGACTCCTGAACAATACGAGGAAGCATTAAATCACATCTGGGACTTATCAGTCAAGTACGATGGCGTTTTTGACATCCACGTGCACTGCCCACACTACGCCCGCGTAGTTAAAATGAGAAATATTCCAAACTTTGAAGAATGGTACGATAAAAAGTTCCATGGCAAATGCACCTACTTCGCTTTTGGTGGGTACATCAGCGTAACAGAAAACGGCAATTTGATTCCATGCTTCTACACAGACCTTCGCCCGATGGAAGCCATGATGCTTGGCAACATACGGGACAAAACGCTCAGTCAAACATGGGAAGAAATGCGCAAATCACCCTACTTCAGCAGCTTCCAAGACCGAAAAGTCCTCAAAGGAAAATGCGGAGTCTGCGAATATATAGACATATGCGGTGGCTGCAGAAACAGAGCATACGCGTACACCGGTGACATTTACGGCGAAGACCCAGCATGCGCATACACTCCTGAAAAGTTAAGGAAAAAATAAGCCCCAAAACTTTCCATTTCCTTTCATTTTAAGCCTGAATTTGAGCTGAATGTAATAGATATTTTTATTATACTAAAGGTTGCAATCAACCTTAGGCATACTTCACTTTGAACTTTCTCAGAAAATAATGGTTTCAAAGGCGAAAAAATAGTGAAAAATAAACGAGTCATCTGTGCAGCATTAATTTTGTTATTTCTTACTCCGCTGCTCTTCTTAAATAATTTCTCGTTAGCGCAGTCAAATGGCGATTCTTGGCCAATGTTTCACAACAACGCCTCACATACAGGAACCTCTGACTCAATAGCCCCAGCAAACAATCAAACCCTTTGGAAATTTAATACAGGCGGCCAAATGGGTTCGCCTACTGTCAACAACGGCATAGTTTACGTGGGTTCATATGACAATAAAATTTACGCTTTTAACGCTTTAAACGGTAACGAACTTTGGAACTATACAACAGGTAGCAGGGTGGTGTCTTGCCCAGCCGTTAGTAATGGCGTAGTTTATGTAGGATCGGAAGATGACAAAGTTTATGCTTTGAACGCGGCGACAGGAGCACAACTATGGAATTATACAACGGGTTATTATGTTGATTCTGACCCTGTCGTTTCAAACGGCATCGTCTACGTAGGCTCCGAAGACAAAAACGTCTACGCACTAAATGCCCAAACGGGCAAACTAGTATGGAACTATACACTTGGAGGACAAATTATGCTCTCCTCACCAATGCCATCAGACGGTATACTCTACATTGGCTCACTAGACCACAAAATCTACGCATTAAATGAATTAAACGGCCAGCTACTATGGAGTTACACTACAGGTAACAACATTGTATCTACACCTACAGTTGCCAATGGAATCGTTTATTTCGGCTCATTAGACAACAAGGTTTATGCGGTTAACGCAGAAAATGGTGTGGAAATTTGGAATTACTCAACGAGCGGTCAAATCTTTTCCTCGCCAGCGATTACTGATGGTTTAGTTTATGTCGGCTCCATTGATGGAAAAATGTACGCGCTGGACGCAGCTGACGGCAACCTCAAATGGCAGTATAGTACGGGCAGCGGAATAGCTTCTTCACCTACCGTGAGCGATGGCATGGTTTACGTGGGTTCATATGACAACAAAATTTACGCTTTGAACTCTCAAACAGGCGACGAAAAATGGACCTTCTCGACGGGCGACATGGTGATTACGCGACCAGCCTTAAATAACGACATTGTTTTCGTGGGCTCTTGGGATGGCAAACTCTACGCCCTAAACAGTGACGACGGCAGCTTGGTTTGGAGTTTTGGTACCGGAGGCCAAGTTGATTCTTCTCCAGCGGTTGCAAACGGCATTGTTTATGTTGGTTCACATGATGGCAAACTTTATGCTTTAAACGCGTCTACAGGCATGGTTGGCTACGATTGGGAACTACACAACAACATACTTTGGAGCTACACAACGGGCGACATGGTTATGTTATCTTCTCCTGCGGTTGCAGACGGCATGGTTTACGTGGGCTCATATGACGGCAAACTGTACGCTTTGAATGCTGAGACGGGAGCTTTCCAGTGGAGCTACCAAACAGGTTACGCAGTGGTATCTTCACCCACGGTTGCCGGCGGTATGGTGTATGTTGGCTCGGAAGATAATCGAACTTACGCGTTTGATGCTTTATCGGGACGCCTAATTTGGAGTTTTAGCGCGGGCAACATGATTGTTACTTCTTCACCTGCGATCGTTGATGGCAGAGTTTTCATTGGATCTCTAGACCACCATTTGTATGCCCTTAACGCAACGACGGGCGCCCTCGTATGGAATTATACAACTGGTGACATGGTAAGTTCTTCGCCGGCCGTTTTTGATGGGAAGGTGTATTTTGGGTCCTATGACGGCAACGTTTACGCTTTAAATGAAACGAGTGGTAAGATTTTATGGAATTACACTACAGGGGGCTCAGTGGCTTCTTCGCCAGCAATATCCGCCGGTGGTATTTACGTTGGTTCGGATGATGGGAAACTTTACGCATTAGATGCTTTGACTGGCAAGTATATGTGGAGTTACCAGACAAAGGGAGATGTCGCATCTTCTCCGGCAATTGCAGGCAGGATGGTCTTTGTAGGTTCCTATGACGGCAACCTCTATGCGATAGACCAAACAAGCGGTAACATAGTTTGGAGTTATTTGACTGAAGACAAAGTAGTTTCCTCACCAGCCGTTGCAAACGGGGTAGTCTACGTTGGTTCTTACGACCGAATGATATATGCAGTTGGAACAATTCAAAACCCAGAGATACCCAACCTTATGCCACAACCAATTTTTGTTTTGCTTTCAATCTTATTAGCAATTGCAGTTTTAGCAGCAATCACAATAACGATTGTACGAGTTAAAAAGCACAGCAATAAATTGTTTGCCAGAAAATTTTAAGTCAAAAACAGTTTTTTGCGTTTTAAGCATTTTTAACAGAAACTTTATTATCCTATCGACCTTTTAAAAAGCTAAACTCGAGGAAAGTAAACAATGAAAAACCAGGCTACTGAAAACAAATCAGCTTATGATTTAAGGTCAAACTGGCCACCCTACACTTACAGGGATTATCCTGATATTCAGCCTGAAATGTACAAATCATTTATGGAGTTCTTAGAAACAGAGAATACTTCTAATAAGTTGATGGAGTTGCAGCCTTGGGTTTCCATTTGTGATTCGAAATGCAGTTTCTGCTATTTTCCAACTACACCTACAAGCAAGGCGAACATACCGCCATACTTGCTAGCGCTCAAAAAAGAACTCGAAATGTATGCTAAAACAAAGTACATTCAAACCAGCGTTTTTGACGAAATCGTCTTGGGAGGAGGAACCCCCAGTGTATTGACCGCTGAACAAATTATCGACCTTGTTGATTTTTGCAAGGCGCGGTTTACAACAAGTGATGAATATTTCATTAAAGTTACAGCATCATCAAAGAGTTTTGATTCAGATAAGATTGACAAATTAGCAGCTTACGGCGTTTTCCAACTTGATATGGGCGCCCAAACTTTTGATAACGAGCTTAGAAAGAAGCTTTGTTTGCCCGACCCAGCTGAACATTTAATTCAAGCCATTAAAAAAGCGCGGAAACTAGACGTTTGCGTTTGTGTTGACTTAATGTATAATTTGCCCGGTCAAACAATGGAAAGCTGGATTGACACCATAAAAAAATCAATTGAACTTGACATTGAAGTTGACTGTTATGCTTTGGACGTTGTTCCTGGAACGATGCTTTCAAAGCAAATTGAAGAAGGAAAGATGCCCAAGCCAGGAAACACAGAGTTTGAGACACAAATGTACCTGAACGCTTACAAGCTTTTAACAGATGCAGGTTACAGGGCAGTCGGTCATGACCGCTTTTCACGTGAACCATGGCATTTTAAAGAATCATGCCTAACAGGGTGGCCTTTTGCAGCTCAACTTACCACAGGTGCAGGTTGCTTCATGGGATACTTTGAAAGATTCGCATACTCTAACATAGAGGACATAAACGAGTACATGACTGCAGTTAACACAGGCAGATTACCAATCGCTAGAATTTCAGAGTCTTCAACTGAAGACATGATGAGAAAAGTTATGACTCGACTCTACCTCAGATTGCCAGTTGATAAAAAAGAGTTTCTGCAAAAGTTCGGAAAACTACCAGAAGACGTCTTCGCTGAAAAGCTTCAAAGGCTCAAAGACAAAGGACTCATTGAAATTAATGATAAAGAAATTAAAATAACAAAATTGGGCGATATTTGGAAAGGAAATATCGTTTGGGAATTTGCTTCAAAAAGTGATGATATAAGAAAAAGCTAATTTCTAACTTGTTTTCTTCATCTTTTAAATTAGGGTTTTTTAACTAAATAATTTCAGGGCTGCTTGTAAGAAATCAAATTATGTAAAATACTAAAATTTTGAAAACAAAAAGGAAAAAGGGAAATGCTACTTTGATGTAGCAAGTCGAGTTATTTATTCAGGTTCTGGATTGTTTGTTTCAGCGCGTTTCTTCTTTAGAGCGGCTAGTTTAGTGATTTCTTCTTTCTTTACTTCGCCTTTGTTTAGGTCGAGTCCTTCAACGAGCTTTAAGCCTATATCTGATCGCACTATGACTGTTGAGCGTCCATCTTCGCTGCCTACGGAACCCACAGAAACGTCTGCATATTTTGATGTGAAGTCTGGGCAAGATAGACATCCGTTTTCGACAGCAGCGCTTAGATCTTTTACTGGTATCGAGTTTTCTTTTCCGTCGAGGGTTACAATGAATTTGCCTTTGCGAATCTGAGTTTTCTCTGCCTTGTCCAAGTCGATATTAAGTAGTCTCTGTGTTTCAGCTTTGAGTGTGCGGTAGTCGAAGTCTTCAAAGCAGAATAACCCTATCATGGTTAATTCCAAATCTGGGCATTCTGATAGAAGTTGTTGTTGTATTCTTCTCGCTGCACGAATTTCGCATGGTGTTCCAACAATAGCTATCTTTCGCTTGCCTTTTGCGATCAGTTGACCAAGCTTTGACATTACTCGAACTCTCATGTATTTTGTTCCGCTGGCTTTCTTTATGTCTTCAACACTTTCAGCGACAAAAGCTTCAGCTAAGTAACCTTTGCTTCTTCTAACAACGATTGCTGCATCAAACAAACCTTTCTCCATGCCTGAAACTAGCAATGCTGTTGCTACTCCGCCATCTTGTCCTGGGTAAGTGCTTTTTGCTGAGAACATTTCTGTGTAAACGCCGATGTCTTCTTCCGCATTTCCTTTGAGGAAAGTCTGCTCTATCAATTGCTCGTCTTCTTCTTTCAGTGGATAGTTAAGCACGTTACTCTTTAGATCGATTCTTGCTGGGCAAACAAAGTTGCAGCTTCCACATCCCGCGCAGAAGTCTGCATCCAAGTTTCATAAGCTCTGTCATGTTCTGCTTGTCACGTGCTTGTTTAATGAGTATGGGGCTAAGTCTGTTGCAGCATGCTCGCATGCAAGCGCCGCATCTAATGCAAGGAGTGGTTTTGACTTTTGTGAACATTTGACCTTTAGGTAGCTTTGGTTCTTTGCCACCTTCCATTGGCTTTTGTTTTCCAACCTTGTCAAGGAAAGGTGTTGTGAGGTTCATGATGATTAAAGCAACGATTGAGCCGCCAAAGAAGCTAGCGAAAGACTGCAACAGCACTGTGATGATAGCTAGACCTGTGCCGAATATTATTTGCCCGGAATACGTTAGTGGCGTGGTCGCGGGATCTGTTGCCATAAAGAATGCAAGGAATATTGAGCTGCCAATGAAGAGTTCAAACATGAGTCTGAGCGCTATGTCTCCACCGTAAATGCCAGTCATAAGCAAAGACATTACAACTGTTACACCAAGGTAAGCTGCTGTAATTCTCCATTTAATGTATTTGCGAGCTATCACAAAGAGTGCTAAGCCAACAACTATTACTGCGAGAGCGGAAGCGCCACCTGTCCATCCGTGGAATTTGTCGAGGAATAGTAATTGGAAAACGTCTTGTGGAGTATAAGATGGAATACCGGTCTGCGTTATTGTATGTATTTGGTTGGGATTACTAAAACAGAATCGCATCCAAGCGCCAAACGAAGTGGGTCCGTTATAGTTTAGATGTGTTGCAAGAGTTGGAATATCATTTGTGTGGTCTTTAGGAACCAATAGCACATATAGGAATGGGATGAGAATGAGAATTTTTGCTGCTGCAGCCGGGTTTACGAATTTTCTCCCTGCTAAGCCCTGAAGTTTCTTGAACACAACCATGCCAACAAGCGCAATCAATGCAACATAGAGGAAACATTGGGGAGCCGTTAAGGGCATCATTGATTCTTCAACCGAAGCCATTGCTGGAACGCCTAATGTATATGAGAGAGCAACAATCATACCGAAGACTGCTGCAGACATTGTGTTCAGTGGACTATCAGATGTTACTTTGTAAAGTAACGCATCAATTCCCACAGCTATTCCTACGGCAATTATGCAGTTTAAGACGACAGTAAGGCCTAAGCTTAGAAATGTAGCGTTTGTAACGGGATCAAATGGTGTTACTGGCCACCATAGAACTGCAGTAACTATCGCTATTATTAAAAGTGCGATAGAATGTGTAAGTCATCAGTTTATCTTTAGTCATGTATGAATATTCTTTCGGGTTAGACATCCTTTCATAATCTCCTAATTGTTGCTTTCAATTTAATGTCAGTTGTTTTATAAGACTTTCTGAAAACCTAATAAATCTTGAATATTTAGACGGAAAACTTTTGGAAAGTTAAGCTTTTTTCTTCCTTGAGCAAAACTAATACACGAATGAGCTAATTATCTTTTGACTGTTTGAGGCTTAAACCATGACGAGGGGCAAGGAAGAGGAATTAGATGGAATCACCTTAAACGTTTATCTCCACGTAATAAAAAAAGGAAAACCAGTCGGACCCAGAGACGTCACTGAAAGCCTTGAATCTAAGTAGCCCAAGCGTTGCTTACAGACACTTGCAGAAACTTGAAGAACTTGATTATCTACAAAAAGATGAGTATGGCGAATACACTGCAAAAAACAAAGCTTGCGTGAGAGGCTATGTCTGGCTTGGCCGACGCTTGATGCCAGGCATGTGGCGCTATTCTATTTTTTTCTTGGCAATCTTCATTTTTGAACTATACGTTCTAATTGCACATTTTCCCTACGAAACAAACGAATTCAAAGTCTTCTTCATTATAATCTTGCTTATTACTGGGACAGCGCTAGCTGTTTTCACATTTGAAGGGTTCCTGCAAACTACGCATAAAACACCGCAGGCAGAATAAATCTGTTCTTCAAAATACCTGCTGCAAAGCTATGTTATTTTAGAAAATCTTATATGAAAAGCTGTAACATGAAATGGCATGGCGCCTAATAAAAAGTATAAAGGAACAAGTCAAAAGTCAAGAAAAACTTTGTGGCTTGCCATTGGCATAATAGTCATAATAATAATTGCTGCAGGCACCTATGTAGTAATAGGACAATCAGGAAAATCATTAAATGCCTCCCCCACGCCCACTCCAACAACAAATACCTCACCAACGCCATCTGTCACTTCATCCACAACTTCCCCACCTACTCAAGCCTTACCACAAGATAACGGTGCATACTCAAGCACTTCAACCAAAGTTCTCTTACATACAAGCGCGGGCGACATAACAATAGAATTAAGAGATGACAAGCCAATCACAACTGCTAACTTCATTAACATTGTCAAGCAAGGATGGTATGATGGCACAATATTCCATCGTGTCATCGCGGGCTTTATGATTCAAGGCGGCGCAATCACTCAGACTGTTCCACCAATACAGGATGAAATTGGCACAAACAACAGCAATGTTGCATACACGATAGCCATGGCAAAAACCAGCTCACCCAACTCTGCAACCAGCGAATTCTTCATAAACGTCGCAAACAACGGCAACAACCCTATTGATGCTCAAGGAACAAAGTTTGATGCGGTCTACACTGAATTTGGAAGAGTAATCGCAGGACAAAATGTTGTGACCGCAATTGCTAACGCCCCAGTAACGACCAACCAATATACAGGCGAAGATAGCCAACCAGTAAACCCAGTAACCTTAATCAGCGCAACCGTTATATCCTAATTTTCTCACTATTTTTTTTCTTAAAACAAAAAAGGTTTGAGAAGATTATTTCGTATTTCCGTTTAAGTTTAGACCCGATTTTCACCAATTGAATATGTTTTCGGCAATAGGCATAATAATAAATGATTCTACTTGATATCGAGGCATAGATTATGTCAAGTCAATTATCAAATCAACCTGAAACTAAAGTTTTACTTCACACAAGCATGGGTGACATTACTATCGCTCTGCGAAATGACATGCCAATAACTACTGGCAACTTCAAAAAACTAGTCCAACAAGGAATATACAACGGCACAATATTTCATCGCGTCATACCGGGCTTCATGATTCAAGGCGGCGATCCAACAGGAACCGGTTATGGGGATCCATCAATACCCGACATTAAAGATGAATTCACAAGGACTAATCGCAATGATAGAGGCACAATAGCTATGGCAAATGCGGGTCCAAACACAGGAAGTAGCCAATTCTTCATCAATCAAGTAAACAATAATTTTTTGGATAGTAAGCATCCTTCTTTTGGAAAAGTTATCGCTGGAATGGATGTGGTGGACAAAATCAGCAAAGTACCAACCGGGTCAAATGATAAACCACGCACAAACGTAACAATAATCAGTGCATCAATCGTATCCTAAAGAAAAAATTAAATTAAAGAAATAGTGAGAATAAGCTATTTTTTCTTTTCTTCTTTCTCTTTTGGCTTAGACCCGATTTCAACAGCTAAAATGTTTATTTGATAGTTTTTGTCGCCGATCTGCATTTTGCCTTGAGCATGATAGCCTTTGCTGCCTGTTTTAAAATTTTTCTCGCCGCTTAAAATGAAACTTTGTTTTGCACCTTTTAACTGGATTGTTGCCATATCTACGTCGCTCATTTTAAAGTCACCATTGGAAATTAGAAAGTGCCTTGTGCCTTTTCACCTTTTCGCTCTGTTGCCACTTGGAATCGCAATTGAGCTTATTTGTTATGTTGTTTTGCAATTGCGCGTAGGTCAACAATAATCATAAAAATGAAGGGCAACGAAAGAAAGAAAAATGAAAACAAAGCGTTGCTAAACACTTTGGCATACGGATTGGAAAGCAGGGTGCTTGGGTTTGCCAAGTCTATGCCACCGGACTTTAAGGCTATAAATATTTCTGAAGCCGTCACGGTTAAAGCTAAACCTATTAGAAATTGGATAAATATTCTTTTTTGTTTTCCAAAAAGAAGGTTTGAAATAACTGAGGATAAAACAAACATCCACGCGAAAGAGCAAACGAAAATTGCTACAGTAATGTTGCTGTTTAACCATGAAGCCAAAGACGGGGTTGAGGAACTCAGTGAAGATGCGACTGTAGTTAGTGCTGTTCTTGTAAAGATTTGGTAACTAAGCATTAAAAGCCAAGCGAAAATCAGAAGTATAACAGTTATCATGATTCCTTTACGCATCAATTCACCAAAAAGCGCATATCGCAAAAACGGTTATTAACAGTTACCGTTCGAACTAGGAAATTAACCAAGCGGTCTTCACCTAGCTGAACAGCTTTAGCTACTTAATTACAAAAAAATGATAGCTCTAAGCAAAAAAATTGCTTGAAAATGAAAGATGGTGCGGTCGCCGGGATTTGAACCCGGGATCATTAGCTTGGAAGGCTAATGTCCTAAACCAGACTAGACGACGACCGCATTTCAGCTATGAAGATTAGGTTTGCGTTGATAAATCTTTTCTTGATTCAGTGTGTTCTTATTGCACTCACTGTTCCTAAAGTTGTCTTTACACCTGTTTTTGATGGGTCTCGAAGTCTTTCTTCCAAGCCCTTAAACCTACAAAAAGAACCACAGCAATAATGGCGATGGCGGCGCAAACAAGGACAAAAATATAATCTCCAACGTTAAATTGTATGCTGCTTTTTTCAGAGGCAGACCTAACAGATGAGTCTAAGCTGACGGTAACTATGTGAGTGCTGTGGTGGTAAGTGAGGTAGAGTAGCCACCCGTCATTCTGGGACTGCACAGTAAAGTCTGTCTGGTTACCGTCGAGCTGGACATTTAGACCCCCAGAGTCATTCATCAAGGATTTAGGAATGAAAACGTACAAGTATCCTTTAGTTCCTGGATCACCTGAAACGTTGAAACTTAATTGTTTATTAGCTGGGTTAAAGGAAAGCGCTGTGATCGTCGAGTTTGAAGTTATCGTGAAAACGTTTTGATCAGTGGACGGTTCTATGGAAAAGCTGATTATACTACTGGAGCCCAAATAATTCTCATCGCCTTTGAAGATGGATTTTAACAGATAGTTTCCAGTAACAGTTGGAAGCCACATGGCTGAGTAATTTCCGTTGGAATCAGTGTACACCAATGTGAGGTCCTGCCAAGAATCTCCGCCAGAGACGCTGTAAGAAATTAAGATAGGGGCTTGTGAAATGCCTTCCCCATTAAATGTTAAGGCACCATTGATGTTGTAAACGTTGAAAATCTGTTGAGTTGTTGAGGTTGCGCAGGAAGTAGTTAGAGTCGATGTGTGAAGATTATTAGCGGTAATTGAAACGTTGTCGATTAAGTGACAATCCCCTCCGTTCCCTCCCGTAGCTCCGCTGAATCCAAATCCATCATAAGTTGTGTTTAATGCGCCTTCCCAATGAAGGACTAGTGCCTGGTCAACATAGACGTCAACTGAAGATTCTTGAACGTCTACAGTAACTTGATGCCAATTGTTGTCCGCAACTCTTGAGTCATTTTCGTAGGCTAAGTGATCACCAGTAAAATCTTTTATTAACGCAATGTGATGATCCGAGGGGTCAGCAAGAGGGTTTGGTTGACCGCCTACGATAGGCGTCCAATCGCAGGCCCAGTTTGCCCAGGCGTCAAATTCAATTCCATATCCAGGAATAATCATTTGAGAGTTGAAGCCCAAATTGCCGCCGGCGACTCCGTTACTATCAAAACTATCATTGTTATCAAGTGTTGAAGGATATTGTTGTTTGTAGAAGAACATTGTGAACCCATCCCCTTGCCAATCTCCGCCTCCGGCTTTGTAGCTGAAGCTTGCAGTGAAAGGCCCAGGTATTGGAGATTTGAAGAAGACAACTCCGGCTTGCATGTGACCAACTGGAGTTAAGACCAGGTACTGGTTTGCTGTGTCGCGGTAGGCGTTTCCTAAGTACAGCCATTCGCCAGAATCTGTGCTGAAATTGTCAGAAAATGAATTGTTAGGTTGGGCTTTTGTTGTTTGAATAATGGGCTGAAAATCAATTAAAGTTGGTAGTGCTAAAACAAGAATTAAGGATATAAGAGCAACTAAAGATCGTCTCATGTCTGTCACACGCCTTTAAGCTTCACTTACATGTGGAACTTTCTCTGAATAAAACAATTTTCGTTAAATTTTCTTGACTAATTTTAGTCAAGATTTATTGACTACACTATTCTCCATCCGAACAACTAAACTTAACTTAACAAACGAAGCTATGCAACAGTCAATTGCAAGTGCAATGCTAATCAGAAAAATGAGAGCTGATAACAAATCCTCGGGAACTAAAATACATCGGTGTCAAAACCACAAATTAATTGTTACTCATAACTCAGGTTTTCTAAGTAAACTCCAAGTAATAGCTTAAGCAAAAAAATCAAATATAAAAATATAAAAAATCTGCATGAATTATTTCATTAATTATAGATGTGAAGGGATGTTAATCGACTTTAGGGGCTGTTAGTTGACTTTTGTTGACGGCAGTTGACGGTAAAAGACTTCTAATGACTTCTATTGACGCGTCCTGCAAACGATTCAAACCCAAAATCAAAAAAGCAACTCAAAACGCAAAGAACAAAAAAGTGCGACCGCAGAACAGCAAAGAAATCACACACAGTATTTTCAACCAAAAATACAGCTAAACAAACACGTGCAATGAATATTAAATGGCAAAACGTATGAACCGAGGTGGATTAAGAACCGACAAAATAGAAATCAGATTGTTAAATTTGGTTTTTGAAATGGAATGGTATATCTTTCTCTTTGATGGGGTATAAGTTTGATTAGGTAGAGAAGATGGTTCTAGGAAAGGAAACAAAAAAGGTTCCTAATACTAAAGTTCCAAACAGCCGTATGAAAATTCTGACGAAAGATGCGAAGCAAATGGTGAATGGACCATACTACTGCCCTAAATGTCACAAGGAACTTCTGCAGATTGCGTGCAATGCCTACAAAAAACAAGTGTATGCTGTCTGCAAATGTGGTCTTGAATGGCAATTAACATATGCGCCAGTTTTTCAACCAATTGACTATTATAACAAGTTTAGGGATGCTTGGAAAAAGCAAAGTTACGGCATAATAAAACAGAAGTAGATTTCTACAATATTTAGATATAGAAGCCAAATCGTTGGCCGAGCAAAATGTGATTTCCCCATCTATATTTAGTTGACTTTGTTGATCTTGTCATTGCTTATGGTTTTAGCGCTGGGCAAACCCGTTCAACAATTAAAGTTAAATTATGATTTGGGAGAAGTTTTAAACGACTGAACATAAATGGTATGGACATTGAAGATGTGTTAATGCTGAGGCGCACCTTGAATCGTAAACCTATCAGACTTCTGATAATCTTAACGTTGGCTTTCTTTGTCTGCTTACCAATAATTCGTCCTTTCGAATTTGGCAGTGCGCAGAGCCAAGACCAAACTCAGTATTACACCACAAATTTTGCTTGGGATTACGGCGGGCATCATTGGACCTGGAATCTAAGCATCCCACAAGCCGAGTATGATGCATATAAAGCAGTACCAGATTCAATTCGAATCCAACTTGGACCGGACAAATTTGGCTTTTTCACTACAACACAAGATAGTTTCATGCAAACCTTAGCTCAAAAACTAAATGAGACTGGAACACAGCTGGGATATAGCTCATATGATCAAGTTAACTTTGTTTTAGCTTTCGTTCAAAGTATACCTTATGCATTTGACAATGTTAGTACAGGATACCAAGTTTACCAAAGGTTCCCAGTTGAAACTTTAGTGGATAATGTTGGAGATTGCAAGTCTCATTCAATACTTTTTGCGACATTAACGCTTTTGATGGGTTACGGTACAGTCTTCATTAGTCCTCCGGACCATTTAGCGGTTGGTATATTGGGAAATGATCTCGGTGGCTCCTATTGGACTTATAATAATCAATCCTACTATTACTGCGAAACCACAGGAGCTGGGTTCAAAATTGGTCAACTGCCAGATCAATTCCAAGGCCAAAAGGCTTTTGTTTACCCAATAGATGAAAGCCAACAATATCTTCCAAGCGTCGAAGCAATTTCATCCACCCAACCAAACCCAACCATTATTCAAAGCACACCAGAGCCAACCTCAAACCCAACTCTTCAACCAAACACAACAACTTCACCCAGCGTTAATCAACCGAATATACAGCAACCTCAACCCTTATCCTTAAACTTGATTTCCGATGACCCTTTTCTGTTTATAGTGATAGCCGCTGCAATTGGGATTGCGATTGCTGTCACTGTTAAAACAGCTAAAAGCTCTAAAGAAATACCAAACCTGTCTCAAGAAATAAATGAAAACTCAGAGGGTAACAAATTCTGCATTTATTGCGGTTCAAGCAATAAATCATTTGCTGCATACTGCGAAAAATGTGGTAAGAAAATAGATTAAGAAAAAATTTATTTTTAGCCTTGGTCTAATGTCGAGGCCTAGCTTTAAATCCTCTAATCTGCCGCCGCGCCTCAGCACGGTTTCGCTCCATATTTTTTATTCTTGCATAGAGCTTTGACACTTTCGTTTTTGAGGGCACCTTAGACCTTGATCTATGAACAGGCACTGGCGTGAACGGCTGAGTAATCTCAAGTTTGCGTCGCCCACCTTTTTTGACCGGGATATTGCGTACTTTTTTGAAGACAGCGTAGCCTTCTTTGAAGTTAACTTCCTGCACTTCCCACCCCGCTTTCAACCAAGCTTTTGCATGAGCGCTAGTGGATGAGTTGCTCCACCATGCTTGATCTCTAAAAGCTGCCATTGGAAGATTGCTTCCGATTAAGCCATCTATTCTTGCGAAAGGAAGCTTCACTAAACTAGTGAAGGCCCCCCTGAACTTCAAGTGGCTCTCAAGCCCATCATATTTACCCTTTGAAACTGGAGCAACTACACGCCTGGCGCAGTGCAAACACAGCATTGCGTTGGGATCGCCGGTGGCAACGTCAGGGACCATGCAGTCTCGGCAATACAGTTTTTTGCATCGCTCGCACTTACGCATGTAACCAACGCTTAGAACTCGGCCACAAATTCCACATTCATCTTTCAATTATTCGCCAGCCTTTAAAGAGCGAACCCAAAACATCGCACATATCATTATTCGCTTTTTAAAGATATTAATTTTTCATGTTTACAAACCGTTTTTGTTCTGCAAATTATTGTTTTTAGAAGTTAACAGTTGTAAGGTGCCTTTGATTTCTTCCCAAATTAACCTGACAAGTTCTCTCGCCTGGGTATCAATAGCCAGCAACAAAATTATATAGAGTGCAAAGCCTCCGACCGCTTTAACTAGTGTAGAGAGCAGTGTTGAGGTTGTGGGAAGCAGAAAAAGTATAACGCCCATAAGTAATGAGGCGAGAATATATTTGGCTATGCTTTTCCAGGCCACTGGTATTTTAATGGAGCGACGCATAAGAACGTATAGTCCAGCGAAAGTTGATAGATGAACACCAATCATTATTATTATGACCTCCACTGTTGCTTGTACGGGTTCAGAAATTGGATTTCTTGTTAAAACAAAGTATGCTAACGGTAGAGCAATCGCTGCCTGAATATACGGAATTGTAAATACCTTGAAGATTTTGCTTCTGAAAAGCTTGCGAATCGATATTTTTCCTTCTGCATCGAAGGATTCCACCCCCATGAGACATGAAGTGTAAAAACCATAGAGCAAGGTGATTACGGTATCAATCGTTAATGCAACGAGAACTGGCCATGCTACACCGTATGAAACTTTTAGGATAGTTAAGAATGAGATAGGACATCACCATAGCTAATGTAGCAAAGGGAATCGCGAGCATGAGAACTGTTCTAAATGATGATCCTACTTCTTTATCTGAACACGAATTAGCCAACAGTTTAGGATACAGCCCGAACGCCAAAGACGAAGAATAGCCAACCACAGTGGTAAAACTCAAAGCAGCCTGATAATAGGCTCTCGCTGCTGATCCGCCGTATAAGAAAAGCAGGATGAGTACAAAAGAAACTAATTGTGAACCAATAGTGTTGAACACAATTGCCGGTGAACCTTTAAACCACTCTTTAACATAGCCCCAGTTTGCTTTCTCCTTAAAGTAATCAGATAAAAGATAGGTATAGTAAAAAATTTGAATAACAGAGGCAACAACCAAACCCAATATTGCCCCAAGAAATATCTGTTTTAAAACCAATATCAAAACTAATGCAACAAGCACTTTTACTATTTCTTGAATAATAAAGCCATATCCAACTGCTTGTGGCTTGGTCGCTTGTAAAATACTTTCAAAAATAGCAAGTAGATAAAAATTCAGAATGTACAAGCCTGCGATAAAATAAATCGGCAAATAGCCGCTAGTGCCGATAGCACTGTGAAATTAGAATATATGGCCGGCAGATAAATTAAAAGTGAAACAACACCTATCGTTAACTGCGTGAAAACACTGGTTTTTACAGTGCCCTGTTTTCCTCTTGCCGTAAACCTTGTTACCCAGAAAGGCAACACACTGCTAAAAAGCATAAAGTATAAAGTGTAATCAAAAATGTTTGTCCAAATTCCATACTGAGACACAGTCATGTTTCTTGTGAGCAAAAGTGTGTAGATAAGCCCAGTAATTATGCCTAGCATTTGTGTTGTAAAAACGATAAATCCACTGTAGCGAAGCCTAATTTGGTTTGTATTCAAATCGATTTTTCCTGCTTTTGCGATTCAATTATTTACTGCATTGCTTAACTTTTAGATATACAATTTCCCAAATAACACCATAAAAAACATCTGTTTAAAAAAAGATGAAAATTGAGAAAAATAGGGTAAATTTACCCTTTTACAACTGCTAATGGAACAAGCCGCGCTACTTTGGTGGCAATACCAACTTTGTCGCTAACATCAGCGACTACATCCACGTTTTTGTAAGCCGGATCAGCTTCCTCAGCTAAAACTGAAGCACTTGCAGCACGAACAACAATTCCCCGCTTCTCCAAAGCCGTCTTTATGTCTCCACCCCAATTCTGCCGTTTTGCTGCTGATCGACTCATCATTCTGCCTGCACCATGTGCTGTTGAACCAAAAGTTAAATCCATAGCTTTCTGTGAACCTGCCAGAACCCATGAGCTTGTGCCCATGCTGCCTGGAATAAGCACTGGTTGCCCTTCACTACGGTAATCAGCTGGAATATCTGGGTGACCAGGTGGGAAAGCGCGTGTTGCTCCTTTGCGGTGAACCCAAACCTTCTTTTCTCCTCCATCAATCTTGTGGGTTTCTACTTTGGCAATGTTATGGGTTACATCGTAAACAAGTTTTAAACCAAAGTTTTCAGGAGGCTGCTGGAAAACTTGTTGGAAGCTTTGTCTAACCCAATGCATAATTGCATGTCGATTGCAAAAAGCATAGTTAACTGCGCAAGCCATGGCTTGGAAGTAATCTTGGGCTTCATTGCTGTTTCCAGGGGCACAGGCTAATTCGCGGTCAGGCAAAGTTATTTTGTATTTTACCACTGCATGCTCCATTACTCTTAGGTAGTCTGAACAAACTTGGTGACCATAGCCTCGTGAGCCGCAATGGATCATAACTGTTACTTGCCCTTCCTGGGTGATTCCAAAAGCCTTCGCTGTCTTAGGATTATAGATTTTGTCGACTTTTTGTATTTCTAAGAAATGGTTTCCTGAACCTAAAGTGCCAATTTGCGTTAACCCTCTGCTTTTTGCGTGTTGATGAAACTTTATCTGGGTCCGCATTTGGCATGGCGCCTTGTTCTTCACAATGCTCTGCATCCTCCGACCAACCGAATCCGCGTTTGATAAGCCACGGCACCCCTTCAACTGCTAAATGGTCTAAGTCAGCGTTGGATATTGAAAGGTCTTTTCGGCGGCTTCCAAGTCCAGATGGAACGTTGCGAAAAATAGTTTCCGCTAACGGTGCAAGTTTAGGTCTGATCTCTTGTTCGGTAAGTGTGGTTGCCAAAAGGCGAACCCCACAGTTAATATCGTATCCTACGCCGCCGGGGCTGATAACGCCGTTGTCATAATCGGTTGCTGCAACGCCGCCGATGGGAAATCCATATCCTTCATGTCCATCGGGCAATGTTACGGCGTATTTGTAAATTCCAGGCAACTGCGCAACGTTTGAGCATTGCCAAAGAGTACGATCAGTCTTCATTTTATCAAGAAGAACTTCATTGGCGAAAACCATGCCTGGAACACGCATTGAAGATTTGTATGTGGGAATGCGCCACATGTAATCGTTAACTTTTTCTAATGGAACTCTCTCAGGAGCTGCTCTGCTTTCACTTTCACCCAAAAATCTTCACCTTTCCAAACAAAAGATAAATGAGACTATAAAATGTTTATGAAACCTGTTTCTGCTTCGCGTACTCCATAAATCCTCTTACACAGTTTTCCAAAACGGTTTTTGAGTAAATACGATGAGACTTAACGAAACCAAAAACTTGATTCATAACTTTATCTTCAGCAACAATTTTGTCTCGAATCTGCTCTAAACTCCAATTTTTCTTCACCCCTTCCTCCGCAATTTTTGCCCACAATTCGAGCTGCAATTTGTAGTCTTTGAGGCGTTGTACCGCTTCGGTGGCTTTTCCAAAATGACTATAGTAGAAAGCGGTCGGTTCTAGACTGATTAATTTGTCCAGTGAAGCCAATGCTGCGTCCAAATGGAAAGGCGGAGGCGTAGTTGGAACTACAACATCGAATTCTGGAAAATATGTGCCAGCAGCATCGCCTGGAAAAACACCACTATTAAATGATTCTTGGTAAGCTAAGGTTGTGTGAAGCATGACCGAGTGTTTCAATAACCTTCAATTTGGCGCCCTCACCTAAATCAAATGTGCCCTCTGTGATTGGAATTATCCGTTCTTTTGGTACGGGTTCAGGTTTGCCGAAAATTTCGCTGACAAACCCAAAACCGTTTGAGCTGATGGCCAAAGCGTTCAGGATTTATCAAGATGAGGCATTCCTCTTGGATGAACGAGGACTTTGGCGTTGGGCAGAAACTTTAGCAAAGTGCCAGCTCCGCCACCGTGATCTAAATGAACATGTGTAATAGCAAGATATTGGACATCCTCAAACGATATGTCAAGTTCTTTTAAGCCAGAAAGAAGTTTTGGCACAGAAGAGGTTGGACCTGACTCCACTAGAGTGATTTTTGAGGATTTTATAATGTAGCTGCAGATGAGGTTTTTGAATCCGCCTGTTTCCAACTCGACCTGAAAAAGATTTTTCCCAATCTCTTTTGTATGCAAATATTCACCTTAGTTAGGTTTGATTGGTCGTTTTGTTCCATAAATGTTTCCCTGAAAAATAGCATACGTAAAATTTAATTATCTATCTACTTTTATGAAGAAGCCAAAGGTTGAAAAATGAATTGAAAGCAATTATGTTAGGAGCGCCAGGCGCTGGAAAAGGCACTTATTCTTCGAGACTGCAAAAAAAACTTGGTGTTGAAGTCATGCAACAGGCGACATTTTTCGTGAATTAGCAAAGGAAGATTCAGATTTAGCCAAGAAAGTTAAGGGTTACATGGAAAAAGGGCTTCTTGTCCCAGATGAAGTTGTGGTTGAAGTGCTAAAACAACGCTTAAGCAAAATTCCAAAAGGAAAAGGCTTCATTCTTGACGGTTACCCACGAACACTCGCCCAAGCTAAAATTTTGGACACTATAACCAAAATTGATGTTATACTGCTGCTTGATGTTCCAGACTGGATAATCATTGAACGATTATCAACACGCAGAATATGCCGCAACTGCGGAACCGTCTACAATATTCTCTACTTAAAACCAAAAGTTGAAGGCATCTGCGATAAATGCGGAGGACCTCTATATCAACGATCCGACGACAACCCTGAAGTTATAAAGAAAAGACTCCAAGTCTACCAAGAACAAACAAAGCCACTTTTTGAATTCTTTAAAGAGAAAAAAATTCCGTTCGTCATCTCAGGCACCACAACTCTTGATCAGCCGCCAGAACCAATAGTTGACAAAATGATAGCTGAACTAAAGAAACTCAAGCTTGCCTAAATATCCAAAATAAACTCTAAGACCACTCGGTCTTTTTCCCTTATTATTACCATTCTATGATAAGTTACTGCTTTAACAGCGACTTTTTGCGGATGCTTTTGAGGATCAAATTTTTCTCCCCAAATTTTTGCTTTAAATTTGAATGTTTCAGCGGTTTCTTTCCAATCTGTGATTTGAAATTTTGAGTAAAGCATGTTTTCAGTTTCAAATTTTACAAGCAAAGCTTCAAGCCAATTATAAAGTAGCGCATATTGGTCTTCAGCTTCAACCTCTAATTGTTTGTTCTTGTGTTTGAGCGATTTTGTCTGAGTCTGTCATTGTTTCAAACATTGCGAGCGCAGCATTTTCGTAGGCTTCTTCCATTGTTTTGCCGTGTGCTCGAATGTAAACATCTGCAGTGTGTTCTAGAAACTCGAATTTTCCATCAAATTTCTCCGGCTGCATCTTTATTCATATTAAGCCACAAAGTAATTGAACGGATTGTCTAAAAATGCTTTCGCTAATCAGATCAAAATAGCTATTCGGTTCAATGAAAATGTTTTCGATTGAAGCTTTAATAAGTTAACGCATACTTTTCAAAGGCCTTCCTTTCGAGCTTTGCCGCTTCCTCAGGATTTGACAGGTCATATTTGATCAGGTCTCGACAGAAAGTGGTACCTTGCTGCTTTTCGAACTGTTTGAGAAGCGTTTTTGCGTTGCGTAAGCTTTTGCTCGTTTTTCAACTCCAGTTTCGTTAGATGCATATTTGATCCCGACTGCCATTATGCTGCCTGTTAATGCTCCGCAAACTGAGCCGCATCGTCCTATGCCGCCACCAAAACCACCAGCTATTTTGGGAACAAGTTCGTTTTTGCCTTCTGGTTCAATATGCTCATACAACGCTAAAAGAACGCTTTCCGCGCAGTTGTAGCCGCTTTGGAAGTTTTGATTGCTTTTTCAACGACTTTTTGATTTGATGACATATTTTTCATCTCTTTAGAAATATTTTGATGTCCGCTGGATTGCCGCAACTGTGAGTTTAGCGCAGTTTTCTATGTCTTTTAGACTCAACATACCGACGGGGCTGTGAATGTAACGTACAGGCATAGATATGTTGCCGCATGGAATACCTTGCCTTGTAAGAGAAATTCTTGCCGCATCAGTTGAGCCCATTAATCCTGTTTCAATCTGGAAAGGAATTTTTTCTTCTTCAGCCGAATCTAAAAGCCACCGCAAAATCTTGCCTGAAGTTATTAAGCCTGAATCCGTGATTGTAAGCGCTGGACCTTTACCCATCTTTACGGTGGTATCAAACTCTCTTACTCCTGGAGTATCACCTGCTATAGTTACATCAAGTGCTATTGCCAAATCTGGATCAACACTGAAAGCCGCTGCTCCAGCACCACGCAAACCTACCTCTTCTTGGACAGTACCAACCGCATAAATTGTGAAGTCAGTTTTTTCCATTATTCTAAGCGCTTCAACCATTGTGGCGCAGCCTGCTCGGTTATCAAATGCTTTGCCGACAACAACGTCTTTGCCTAATTGAACATATTGAACATCAAATCCTACTGGATCGCCGACTGAAACACCCATTGCTAAAGCGTCATCTTTGCTTTCTGCTCCAATATCAATGAAGAGCTCATCTGAACTTATGATTTTTTTGCGTTCCTCTTCTTTTTGGATGTGAGGGGGTTTTGACCCGATGATGCCAGGGAATACGGCTTTTCTTGAAAAAACTGTGACTTTCTGAGCGGGCAAGATTCGGTCATCTATTCCACCCATTTTGGCAAATTGCAGAAAGCCATCTTTAGTGATTGTTTTAACCATTAAGCCAACTTCATCCATGTGGGCGGCCAGCATAATTTTGGGCGATTTTTCTTTTCCTTTTTTGATTGCTATAACATTTTCAAGTCGATCAACAATTATTTCGTCTGCGTAGGGTGTCATGAGTCTAATCATTAATTCTCTGACTTCATTTTCTCTGCCTGTTACTCCGCAGGCATTAGAAAGTTTCGCTAAATTCTCATTTATGGACAATGAAATACCTTCTTGAGTTTTATTAATAGAACTCTTAAAGATAACTTATTAAACAATTGTGGTTCAAAGAGAAGTCGTTGCTGGCGTAATTTTGATAGTTGCTAAGGGTTTTCGGTTTCTGTGGGGGATGGGGGCGAAGATGGCAGTGGTGAAGGCGGCGAGGTCGGAGGTGGAGGTGATGGTGATGACATGTTTGCGGTTGCGGTTGGGCTGTGTGTGATGTCTTATTTCTAAATAGTCGGTGAGCAGAAGTATGCCTTCAATGATTAAAAATATGGCAATCAAGTATGATAGAAGTGGCGGGTAAATAATGATTAATGTGCCAAAAATTATGGCGATAATACCTAAGGCTGGTCTAGAAACAGTTATGCCTAGTCTCTTCAAGTTTCTTTCAACTACTTCTGTCAAAACAGTTCCTCGATTAGAATTGCTTGAAGTAGCTATTTTAACATTATTGGAAGCTAAATAGCGTTCTAAAACTGTAACCAAGCGCTAAATAAAAAATTAAAAACTGGAAAGCGGCTAGTGTTTTTTGATCAGTTGCGGTATTTCAACATGAATTTGGTTGCTTTATTTGGCTGGCTTTCGAAGGATATTTCACCGTTTAATGCTTCAACAAGCCGTTTTACGACGGCTAAGCCTAAACCTTGGCCTTTTGATTTTGTGTGAAGAGCGGCGTGAACAATTTAGTTTTAACTTCTTCTGGAATACCAACCCCAGTAGTCTTCTACTCAAATTATTATTTTGCCTTTTTTCTTGTTTGCTCTAACAGTTAATTTACCTTCATTCGGCATCGCTTACACAGCGATTGTTTCTTAGATTTATTAGATATACGTCTAGATATGCGACATCTGTTTTGATTGCTTTTGAGTTATCCTTGATTTTCTGTTATTACCTCTATTCTTTTAGGAATATTAATTGTTAAAATTGTGCCTTCAATTAGTTCTGCTATGTTTGCGTCTTGAATGCTGGGTCGTATAGGTCTTGTGTAGTCGTGCAAGTCGCTAACAATCTTATCAATATAAGTAAGATTTTCATTAATAGCATCGTATTCTTTCAAAGACCTCTCGTTTGTTTTCTCCTTCAGGCATCTGTTTTCAGTTCGTCTTTTATCAGGTACATGTCTCCAGTTATCGCCTGAAGTGGGTTGCGGATATCATGACCAATCATACCTGCTGTTTGACCGATAGCCGCAAGACGCTCAGACTTTTTAAGTTGCTGTGCTCTTTGCTCAGCAAGTTCTTCCATTTAACTGACGTATTCTTCAAGTAAAATAGCGTTTTCTTCAAGTTTAACCTGAGCTTTACCACGAGCTTCTTCGGTTTTTTTCAACTCAACAATATTAACTCTATACACGCGCAATTTTCTTAAGATTCGTGGGGTTCAACTGAAATCAAGAAACAAATCGATGATGCAGTTAATATTAGACTTTACAAATTTCAGCGAAAAGATAATCTTAAATCGTTAAACTGCATTCACAAACAAGGTAAGGTGTAAAAAATTGGCACAACCACCAAGTTTCAAAACAGTTTTTGTTTTCCTAGACACAGACAAATATTGCAGTCCATTCGACATGCTAGTAGCAATAGATGCTTTTCCAGACTCAATGATATTCAAATATGAAAACGTAACAGCGAAGATGCCCCAAAAATCGTCTACGACATGCTCTTTCCAAGAGGACCCGAAGGAGCAAAACATACCAAAGTCTTCATCAATGGAAGCAACTTTGAAATGGTCGAAAAAGTTGTCGAAGCAACACAGAAAGCCATGAAGTCAGCCCCATGGGGAAACAGCATAATTGTTGATCCACGAGGAGGATACTCAACAGCTGCAGCCGCAGTAGCAAAAACTTTCGGAGCAGCAATGGAGAAAGGCTTTGGCACATTAGAAGGCAAAAAAGTCACCGTTTTAGCAGGCACAGGACCAGTCGGGCAAACAGCCGCAAGAATCTACGCAGCAGAAAAAGCAAACGTAACCATCACCAGCTCGCTCATTAGCAAAAGGGCAAGCAGTCGCAGACAAAATCAACGCTGAAGTCGGTGCACAAAGAGTCAAAGTTGTTGAAGTAACAAAACCCGAACAAACAGCAGAAGCCATCAAAGATGCAGAAATTGTCCTTTCAGCAGGCGCAGGCGGAATACAGCTGCTCTCAAAAGCGACTTAGACAAATCTCCCATTGCAAAATCGTCGCTGACATTAACGCAATTAAACCACTAGGTGTGGAAGGCTTAGGCTCAAATGATGACGGCATAGAACTCAAACCAGGCGTTTACGGCATAGGCGCATTAGCAATCGGCAAACTAAAAATCAAAACTGAAACAGAAATGATTAAACGTGCAACCGCCGAGCCACAGGGACTATTTGACTACTCAATCGCATACACCATTGCCAAAGACGCAATCTTAAAGAAACTCGCAAAAGCAGCTGCAAAATAATTAGCAACTAACTTTTCTTTTTTGTTTTTTACTTAACGCTTTTTATTTAACTGACATTTCAGCAAATGGGTTTTTTTGGTATTTATTTGGAGCCTAATTGGATTCTGTTTTCGGATCATTTGAGCAAGCCTCCGGACACCTGTGAAAGAGCAAACTAATGAAGAAGACTGCAAAAGCACAAAACATAGCTCTTGATCTGTAGAGCTTACACTCTATTTGTGGACTGATATTCAAACAGCAAAAAAGAAGTTAGAAAGCACTGGCGATTCGGTTGCAAGCTTCAATTATTCGTTCTTTGGGCTGAGTAAACGTTATTCTCGCATAGCCTTCACCATACTTGCCAAAGCCAATGCCTGGCGTCACTGCCACGCCAACATCAAGCAGTTTGGCGGCGAATTTCATTGAGTCGCCTTTGCAGTTAACCCAAACATAGAATGTTGCTTTGGGCTTGTCACATTTGTAGCCGATTTTGCAAAGTGTTTCAACAAGCAGGTCGCGGCGTTCTTGCAGAATTTGGTTGTTTTTCTTTAGGAATTCTGGCGGTTCATGGCTTGTGTAGGCTGCTAAAGCTTTGACGGCTACTTTCTGCGTGTAAACTGGCGGTCCAGAATCAATTTGTGACTTGACTTTGGTTAAGCCGCTAACAAGTTGCTTGTTTCCAACGGCAAAGCCGATGCGGTCGCCTGTCATGTTAAAGGTTTTTGAAAGCGAATGGAACTCGATAGCAACGTCCATGGCGCCGTCAACCTCCAAGATGCTTGGGGCTCGGTAGCCATCATAGGTGATTTCTGAGTAGGCGTTGTCATAGCAGAGCATGATGTTGTTGTCTTTAGCGAAGTCAACTGCTTCTTTAAGGAACGCTTTGTCCACTGTAGCTGCCGTTGGGTTGTTGGGGTAGTTGAGAAACATCATTTTGACGCCCTTCGGATTTATCGCCTCAAAATCGGGTTTGAAGCCGTTTTCTTCAAGCAGTGGCAAAGGACACTGCTATGCCATCACAGAGAATTGTGCTGCCGTTAGCGTAAACTGGGTAAGCTGGGTCAGGAACGAGAACTTGGTCGCCTGGATTTATGAATGCTCGGGCAATGTTTGCTATGCCCTCTTTGGAGCCCAATAGCGCAACCACTTGGTCACGCTGCAAATCAACGTTGAATCGTTTCTTGTACCAGCCTGCAACGGCTTCTCGGAAGTCTGGTTCGCCTTGACTGAAAGAATAATTATGATTCTTTGGTGTTGGCAACTTCTTCTTTGAGCGCTTCTATGATAAAGTTGTGGCGGCGGAAGGTCAGGGTCACCAATGCTAAGCGAAATCAAATCGATGCCTTGAGCCTTCTTTTCTTTAATGATTTTCTCAATTTCAGCAAACAAGTAAGGCGGTAACCGCTTAATTCTATCAGCATAATCAAATGTCAATTTTCATTCCTCTCCAAATAATGTTCC
This sequence comes from Candidatus Bathyarchaeota archaeon, assembly GCA_963750605.1. Taxonomy (GTDB): domain Archaea; phylum Thermoproteota; class Bathyarchaeia; order Bathyarchaeales; family Bathycorpusculaceae; genus Bathycorpusculum. The sequence goes on along the minus strand of CAVVRN010000017.1, from coordinate 358,071 downwards.
TTCAAAAACTTTTTCTGCGGCTCCGCTCAAAAACAAGCTTTCAGCCACTTCAACTTGCAAGTCGCCGCCAAGCACATGAACAGTAACGTTGTTGCCAACTTTTCCAAGCTTGTTTGCAGCAGCCACAGCAGCGCAAGTTCCTGTACCGCAAGCTAAGGTTTCTCCGCAGCCCCGCTCCCAAACACGAACGTTCAACTCGTTTTCGTTTAGAACCTCGACAAAGCCAACGTTGGTTCTCTTCGGAAAAGCTTTATGATTTTCGATTTTTGGACCGATTTCTTCAACTGGAAAACAGTCATACATTGTCAACGAATATTACGCAATGAGGATTACCCATTGAAAGGCAAGTAACTTTGAAAGTTTCGCCGTCAACCGTCTAAGTTTTCGTTGATACATGTGCCTTTTCCAACCATCGGAAGCGAACTTCTCTGCCAGTTTGGCGCGCCCATATCCACCTTGACAGCTAGCGACTTCTTTGCCATTCAAGCGTTAACCAAACATGCTTTAATACCTGAAAGCGTCTCAACTGTGAATTCTGGTTTAGGAACGATGCCGTTTTCGTAGCAGTACTTGGCAAAGCAACGTATGCCGTTGCCGCACATTTCCGCTTCACTGCCATCAGCATTGAAAATCCGCATCTTTGCCTCAGCCACTTTCGAGTTAGAAACCAGCAAAAGCCCATCTGCACCAACCGAGAAGCGTCTCTCACAAAGTCTCTTAGCCAAATCATGACGCCTGCTTACCGCTGATTTTTTCGTCTCTATTGTCGATTACAATATAGTCGTTGCCTAAACCATGCATTTTCCAGAACCGCATAAGTTCATTCTGCCATTTTTTGGTTTGCTGTTAAATTATCAAGCTGACTCGCGTTCCCTAATCACAAATGATTTGCCTTGCCTAATCAGAACTTCTGCAGCTCTTGGCCTTGCATTGTATTGTGAACTCATGCTAAAACCGTATGCTCCAGCATTTAAAACTGCCAGCAAATCACCTTCCTCAATAACTGGCAATTCGCGATCTTTGGCTAAGGCATCGCCTGACTCGCAGATTGGACCCACTACATCATAGGTTTCTTTATCATTCACATCCAAGCTTGTTGGCGACCAATATTGGGTGATATGAACCATACATTGTTGGCCTAACCAACGTGTTAAAACCTGCATCCACACCCACAAATTTCTTTGAAGGCGTAACTTTTAACAGTATTAACGGTTGTTAGCAAAATGCTTGCGTCACAAACTATGTATCTGCCCGGTTCAATATACAAGAACGGTTTGCCAAGACCATATTCAGCCACCTTGACCTTGAACGGCGCCACCACTTTTGAAGCAAACTCTGCCAAATCAAATTCTTTGTCCTCAGGCTTGTAAGGAACCCCAAAGCCGCCGCCAATATCGATGAATTCAAAGTTTATGCCTACTTCATCATGAACCCTCTTAGCAATGCTAAGAAGTTTCTCAACTGCCAACACATAGGGTTCAACTTCGAGGATACCTGAGCCAATATGCATGTGAATGCCAAAGCGTTCAACTCTTGCCCTCTTCGCAATTGCATAGGCCTGAATTGCCTCTTCTTCCCAAAGTCCAAATTTCGAGTCGGGACCAGCCGTTATGCAGTGGCTATGGTGGCCTGCGCCGATTTCTGGATTAACACGTACAGACAAAACAGGAGGGACAGCAATTTTTAGAAGACGATCTAACTCGGATTGTGAATCTACATTAACCGTGATGTTTGCATCTGCAAGAAATTTCAATTCGTCATTTCTCACGCTGGTCCCTGTAAACATTAGGCGGTCCGGAGTGTAGCCGCTGATTAACCCCATGTACACTTCGCCTGGGCTAACAGTGTCTAAGTATGCGCCTTGAGACTGCAAAATTTTTAGCACATGTAAGGTTAGAGTTGGCTTTTGCAGCGTAATAGATTCGCACGTACTTGTAGTTGCGGATTAAGGCATCGTGAATACGATTGTAATTGTCTCGAATGCGCTTCTCGCTTACCACATATAAAGGAGTATCATATTTTTCAGCCAAATCCTTAACGGAGCAGCCATCAAAGAACAAACAGCCTTTTCGGTCCTCTAAAGGTTCACGAAGCTTCCTATTCTTAACCATAACTTACACCCGCATTAATGCAATTTTGAAAGTTTAAGCTAAACCTTTAGCTACAAAGAGTTCAGCGCTGAGTACGCCTGCGCCTGCGCCACCACGAACTGTATTATGTCCGAGACACATGTATTTGAAAGTCATAATTGGATCCTTCCGTATTCTGCCAACCACAACACTCATTCCGCATCCTGAATCGCGGTCAAATCGCGGCTGAGGCCGGTTTTTCTCATGTCGAACAACAATTGGGTTAGCTGGGGCAGAGGGTAACTTGAGCTTTTGTGGTTCACCAGTAAAGTTAGCGAAGGCAGCTTCTATTTCGTCTATGGAGGGATCATGTGCCAATTTTATAAAGACTGATTCTAAATGCCCATCTTTCACATGAACTCTATTGCAGCTAGCGCTAAGCTTGAAATCAGCGTTCTGTACAGCTTTTCCGTTGAAATTTCCAAGTATCTTTAGAGCTTCAGCTTCCATCTTCTCTTCTTCACCTGAAATGAAAGGAACAACATTATCAATGATGTCAAGAGAAGCAACGCCAGGGTATCCTGCTCCGCTAAGCGCCTGCATGGTTGAAACAATAATTTCTTTTAAGCCAAACTGCATCAGAGGCTTAAGCGTAATTGCAAGCTGAATGGTACTGCAATTTGGATCAGTCGTTATGAAGCCTTTCCAGCCGCGTGACTTCTGTTGAACCTTAATTAAATCAGCGTGATCGGGGTTAATTTCTGGAATAATTAATGGGACATCCTTCTCCATGCGATGAGCGCTTGCTTTACTGAAAACTGGAAACAGTGAGGCGAATTCTGATTCAACTGGACCTGCCAAATCACCTGGCAACGACGAAAATACCAAATCAACATTGCCCGCCTTCTCCACTGACTCAACATCAGCGTTTACGACGGGCATTTCAGCAATTTCTTTTGGCAAATTTGACTCCATAACCCAGTTGCAAGCATCTTGATATTTTTTGCCGGCTGACCGCTCAGAAGCTGCAAGCACCTCAATTTGGAACCATGGATGCCCCTGCAAAAGTTGAATATATCGTTGTCCAACAGCTCCGGTTGCGCCTAATATTGCAACTTTACGCTTCATAGTCATGTTTTGTTTCTTTCCTGCTCTTTTGAGTTAGTTGTCCCTGATAAAAAAGTTAATGGTTAAGTTAAGGTTAAGATAAGCCTAAAACATCAGCCATATTGAACACTTTAGGCTCGTTTTGCTTGCTTAACCATTCAGCCGCGAAAACAGCACCCTGTGCAAAGACGTTTCGTGAGAATGCGATATGTTCTATTCGAAGCATTTCATAAGGTCCTGCAACAATTAAGTCATGAATACCTGGCACTCCTCCAGCACGCAAAGCCGTGATTTCAAGTTCCTCTGTTTGTCGTGGACTGATGCCTTCTCTACCAGAGACAACTTTTGTGTAACCTCGGCTGCTAGCAACGATTTCCCCTAGCTTCTTTGCGGTACCGCTTGGTGCATCTTTTTTCCCTGTATGATGAATTTCGTTTATGCTGAAGTCGTATCCCGATGGGAAAGCCCTCAAAGCTTCTGCCAGCTTGAAGAGTATGTTGACTCCAACGGAATAGTTCGGTGAAAACACAGCTGGCACTTTGCCGGTCATAGCAGCTACGACTTGGCGGTTTTGTTCTAGTGTGAAGCCAGTGGTGCCAAGGATTATGCGTTTTCCAGCTTTAACAACAATCGGAATGTTAACGACTTCGGCGGCGGGCATGGTGAAACTAACGTAAGTGTCAGCAGTTTGGACAGCCTCATCTAATCTATCGGCACTTAGAATTTGCGTATTGGAATTGGTGATGCCAAGTTCTCGCAGGGTTTTCCCTATGCTAGGATTGTTTGGAGCTTCAATTGCAGCAACGACTTGATTCCCCTTCGCTACTGCTTCAGTTATAATAGCGTTGCCCATTCTACCAGCGGCGCCTGCTACACATAACTTAAGCATAATAAAGCCCTTCCAAATAGTTTGAGTTATAGAGTCGATCTTTTAAATCAACGTTGAAGTAGTCTGCCACTGGTTGGAGAATTTGTGGATTACTATCGTAAACTTTTCGTGCATTTGTAAGAACTATTTCTAAACCAGCGCGAGTCATTTTTCCTAAGGGTTGCCTGCATGGACCAGATGGCATGCCAAGAATACTCATCAATGTCTTGTATGGAAGTGGATTTCTTGCTTTGCAAGTGACTGACCCATACGGTGTTTGCTCTTGGGTTTTCACAGTGACTAAGCTAAAGAGCGGTTGGAGCGCTTGGGCGATTACGCTAGCAGCTTCCTCGTTACCATCCAACAGGTAATGGACCATGTCCAGCACTGAACTTGGAGCAACATTAGATACCACCGAGATAACGCCGCTTGCATTGATATCAGGTGAAATCATCATATTGTAAGTCTTGTCGTCATCGCCTGATAGAATGTCGAAGTCCTCTCCGCAGAATTGACGAGTTAGCTCCATGTTCTTGAGGTCGCCAGTTGCTTCTTTTACGCATCGGACATTTGGGTATTGCTGATGGAGAACTGCGAGGTCTTGTGGGTAAAGTTGGGTTCCCGTTCTGCCAGGTATAATATATGGGATTACTTGAATTTCAGGAAACTGCTGTGCAATTGGTTCAATATATTCCCTGCGTATTTCCAGTGAACTTGGACCATTATAATAAGGGTCTACTAGCAAAACGCATTTTATACCTAGCCGCTGAGCATGTTCCGTTCCTTCGATGGCTTCTTGGGTTGAGTTGCTTCCCGTCCCGGCGATGGTCAGGCATCTTTCAGCTGCGTAATCTAGTGTTTTTTCAATTACCTGGTTATGTTCATGCCAGTCTAAGGTAGGGCTTTCTCCAGTTGTGCCGACGGCGAGTAAACCGTTTACACCTTCTTTTATTTGAAAATCTACCATTTGATGTAAACCTTCGTAATCGACTTGGCGATTACTATTCATTGGAGTTATTAAAGCAGTGTAACAACCGCTAAATGTTACCATTTTAATTTCCTCATTAAAGATGAAAAAGATTCTTAGCATCATATTTAAGCTTTACGTTTTCATCATTAATTTTACTAAAAACGAAATATAACCCAGAAGAGTCAAAGAATTTCAGATAATAAACGTCCCTTTCCGCAAAAGTAAAAAACTTTAATTCTCTAAGGGCCCAATGTAATAAGCAGTAAAAATGCCATCATATCCAACGTAGAGCCCACGCAAGTAAGCAACTGCATCCTCAACGGTAACGGCAGATGGAATAACCAACCTGTAATTATCAGAGCGAACAACTTCGACCAGCTTGCCCATTTCCTTTTTAATAATCCTCATCCGCAAGACCTTCCGCCCCGACAAATAAACGGCAACATCTCCACTATGTAAATCCCCCTTTCTTACATCAATTATTTTTTTGCCTGACGTTAACCATTCGAATGCTTCTTTCTTTGTACGGAAAAGTGGCATGTTGGAAACCTTAAATTTTCAAAAAGGTTGTCTAAAAGATAAACCTTCGGTTAATAATCGAATAGCAAATTAAAACAACAGGAAAAAATGGGTTGAAACTGAGAAAGAGCTGTGGTTTACCCTTTGCCCTTCTCTTCTTTACCGAAATATTTCGTCCACTTGAGTTTACGCGCGTCTCTTTTGAATAGTAGTGAGCTTTTCTTGCATTTGCTTGAATCGAACCATAGAACTGATCCGTCATTTTTGACGAACATCATGCCTGTGCCAGCTGGGAAATCAGCACCACAGAACGAACATTTACGATTTTTTGGCATGACAATTTCTCCAGACTTGTCTATCTTGTGATTTTCTTTGCTTCTCTTTCTGTTTCTCGCAGCATCAGAATATCTTGAACTCGCACTGGCCCTTTAACGTTGCGTGTTATGATTCTGCCCTTGTCTTTGCCTTCCATTATGCGAACTCGAACTTGTGTAATTTCGCCAGTTACGCCTGTACGACCGATGACTTGAATAACTTCTGAGGGACTAAGTTCTTCAGCTGATTCTTTGCTCATTACTGGGATCCTCGTTTAACCTGGTCAATCCGCGTGACAATTTCTTTGATTAATCCTACCGCTTCGCCTTCTCTTAGAATGCATGCAGCTGCACATGGAACGTCAATACCTATTGATGTGCCTATTTTGTCTTTGCTTGGAACGAAAACATATGGGATTTTTCTTTCTTCGCAGAGAAGCGGTAAATGCGCCACTACTTCTGGTGGATCAACATCTTCAGCTATTACAACAAGTTTTGCTTGAGATCGCTCAACAGCTTTTGTTGCCTCGTTTGTTCCTTTCCTAACTACGCCTGATTTAGAAGCAATCGTTAGGGCTTCATAGGCTGCATCTACGATTTCTTTCGGTACTTCATATTTTACATAGAATGGTTTGGACATATTAGCCTCACCCTTTTAAGGCACAGTCTTATCCGCACTTCTTATTTAAGAAGCTTTCGACTCTAAAATGCCAGTCTACAACTTTCGCCTTATAAAGACTCTTAGAAAACTTTAAATAAGCTACTACGGCAACGTACATGTTTTTCGAGAGGGGAATGGGCGCGTTTGCAGAAATTGGGCAGAGTGCGGGCGTTAACTCCGTCAAAAAACATGGTTGTTAAGACTGAACAAGCTCCTAGAATTGGCTCTGAAGTTATTGATGAGAACTTAATTATTATCGGTAAAGTTTTTGACATTATAGGTCCAGTGTCGGCTCCTTACGCAGTTGTTAAACCAACCATTAAGGAACCCGCTAAACTATTGAATAAACCGGTGTACTTGCTTCTCTCGAAAACGCAACGGAGCAAAAAATAAATGAGCAGAGACAGCAAGTTAGAAATAGACCAAACATCAAAAACAGAACCCACCAAAATACAATCATGCCCTGAATGTGGCAGCACCAGACTTATGCGCGATTATGAATGCGCAGAAATAGTATGCATGGACTGCGGTTTCGTAGTAGCAGCCAAAATAGCCGACCGAGGACCTGAATGGAGAGCTTTTGATGATGAGCAAAGATCAAAACGAACCAGAGTTGGAGCACCCCTAACATATACAATTCACGATAAAGGTTTATCAACAACTATCGATTGGCATGACCGAGATATTTATGGCAAAAGCCTCTCGCCAGGACAGAAAGCGCAAGTTTATCGTCTTAGGAAATGGCAAAGACGCATCAGAGTTTCAGATGCGACAGAACGGAACTTAGCATTTGCCCTCTCTGAAATCACAAAGATTTCTAACAACCTGAATCTCCCAAAAAATATTCTTGAAACAGCCTCGGTAATTTACCGAAAAGCAGTAAAAGAACGCCTAATCCGAGGCAGATCAATTCAAGGTGTTACTTCAGCAGCGATTTACTTGGCATGCAGGCAATGCGGCTTACCGCGAACCTTAGATGAAATCGCTCAGTCGTCATGCGTTAACAAAAAAGAAGTTGGCAGAAGCTACCGGTTCCTAATCAGAGAACTAAACTACTCCATCCCACCGCTGAGACCAAGCCAATACATAACAAAGTTTTCCAACCAACTGACAATGCAGGGAAAAGTTGAAGAAATTGCCCATAAAATCTTGGCAGCAGCAAAAGAACTCAAACTCACGTCAGGCAGAGGACCAACCGGAATTGCAGCTGCAGCAAGTTACGTTGCATCTGTTTTAACGGGTGAGCGGAAGACACAAAGAGAAATCGCCGAGATTGCACAGGTTACTGAGGTTACTATTCGGAACAGATACAAGGAACTTGTTGAACGATTAATGTTCCAAATAAGCATCTAATTTTCTCTTTTTTTTGAGGTTAGTAGGATTCAGAAAATTGAAGACAAAATAGAAGAGTTAATTGGTAAACTTAAGGAATCAGTCGGCTTAACAGAATTTACAAATTTACGCGAAAATGAAGCTCGAATAAGCCTGATTTTAAGTGGTTTGAACTTAAGAAAGATAAGTCTAGCTAGTAATTTGAAGCGAGGTAAAGCACTTCGGAAAACTTAAGTCATTAAGGATTTTAGGATTAAATTAAAAAATATTCTTATCTTAATAGACACAGTTATTCTTTTAAGCATGGATACTAATACTAACTATGCCCTATAAATTCACTTTCGACCTTTCCAAGGTACCACGCTTTTTCTTCACTGAAATCGCGACAGTTAGTTATCAAAAGGGCATGCATAAAAGCTTACTTAACAAACTTACATGAACTTATTTTTAAATTTAGAATTCAAGAAGCAACTGGACTTAATCTTAACCGATGCAATTGTTCTGCTTCAAGATTTTATTGATTTACAAGCAATTAATATGATTGAGAGAAATAAGTTTTTGCAGACCAAGAAAAGAGCTCTTTTCCTGCCTCATTGCTCACGAAAATACATGGATAACCGATGTAAAGCTTCATTTAACGCAGATATTCCAACTTATACGTGTGCTCATTGCTCAGAAGATTGCTTGGTAAACAAGGCAGACCAAGTTAGCTAAGAAAAAAGGTTATGACGTTTACCTATTGCCAGGGGGCTCATGTATTCCTAAAATTTTGAAAAAAGCCAATATGAAGGCATTGTTGGGGTTGCATGTGGAGAAGAAATGAAAATATTTGGGTCCACTTTTGAACAGTATGAGTATTACGGGACAAGGAATTCCATTGATAAAGAATGGCTGTGCAAACACTGTTTTCAACATGGAAACACTCAGTAAAGTCCTCTAAGTATACCTTTGACAGTTCAATTAACATGAGCAAAGCTATAATGACATCATAGGTACGTCTTAATTGTAATCTAGAAACATTGTAATTTGACGGTAAATACCGAATGGTGTGTAGACTATGCAATACAAACAAGTCATACTTTCTAAAAATGAAATTTCCATTAAGCAATGCAGTCATAAGTTGTTCTGATTACAGATAATAATTGTATTAATAAAAATGATACGAGTGAAAGTAAGTATAATTTTTCGAATAGACTGAAAAGTTAAGTTTACTTTACTATTTCTCGTTTCTTCCAGCGCAGGTTTTTGCCTTTGCACTTTCTGCATTTTATTGCGGTTGCAGCGTTACGTGAGCCACAGTCTCTGCAGATTTTCATGTATAACCTGTGCTTTTGCGCTATGGCTTTTTTAACTGGATCTAATATTGGCATTTTATTGTTAACCTTCCATTTTGGCTAAGTCTTTGATGGTTAAGTATCAAATATACCTTTTGTCTAAACTTTAGAATTTACAGAAAATTTGAAAAAACTATTTGATTTCTTCAATTGTCACGTAAGAACGTGTATCCTCTATGCCGTCTATGTTGTAAAGTTTCTTTAAGATTTCATCAAGATTTTCCCGTTCAACAATTATTAATGCATCTACTTCGCCTGCTATTCGGAAAGCTCTGGAAACTGCTAGTTCGCGAATTTGATCGTAAACATGTATTCGTTTAATTGGTGAAACCTTGAGAAGAATAAAAGCTGGAGTTGTGGATACGCCAAGTGCGTTTAAGCCTTTATCAGTGACATCGATGAAGCCTCTGCCTGTTCGAATGTAACCACGGTTTTTAAGTTTACGCAAGTGAACGTTTAATGCTTGTCTACTTACACCTAGTTGGCTTGATAATTCGTCTTGTTTTACTCTTAGGGTGTATGTGTTTGTTGATTTTCCTTTCTCATAAAGTGTTTTTAAGAGTTGAATTGAACGTTTAGTTAATGGTTCCAAATTGGTCACTTTTGTGATGTTTTGTTAAGTTAAACCTTTACAATAGTGTAGGTTGCTTAATAATCTGATGCTCAAAACAAGCTAAAATACAAGCGCTCTCTTAAACAAGAATGTCGTTTCTACAGTAACAAATTATATTTAAACACAGTTATAAACTTCCCACAATCAGCAAGAACTTTACCATAATTTGAAATAGGCTACACCAATGTTTCAGTAAAAAATCGCAGTTAGAAATAGCGAACTAATTTGCAAACATTCAGCTAGAACGTTAAAGGATACACCACAATGTATTTATTTTGAAAAAAAGCTTTAGTGAAGCCACTTAAAAAGTAAACTAGGAGTGAAGCGAAGCCGTGACGGAAAGCAGCGCAGTCTTAATCGGCAAAAAACCAATAATGAACTATGTCCTTGCATGCATCACTTTCTTCCATGGCGGAGCAAAAGAAGTAAGCATAAAAGCACGCGGAAGATCCATCAGCCGAGCAATAGATGTAGCTGAAGTTGTTAGACACAGATTCCTTCCAGATGCAAAAATCAAAAGCATCAGCATCGGAACAGACCAATTCCAGCCGCAAGAAGAAGGCGAACTCTACAACTAACGTAAGCACAATTGAAATAACATTGATAAGGTAAATCACGAATAAGCTAAACTCCTTACTTTGCAGGAAAAACGACACTAAAATGAAAACGGAACTATGCAGTTTCTGCTTAAAAAGCGGCATACTATGCCAAAAATGTTCAGCTAAAGTGAAAGCTGGCGAAATCAGTGAGATAGACCTAAAAATAGCCCGTTTACTGCTCTCTCTAGAAGAGAAGTATCCTTCCCTGCAAAACGTCTGCTTCTACAAAGCGGTTGATGTAGAAAAAACCTTAGCCATAATTGTTGGACATGGAGATGTGCCAAAACTTTTAGGTTACAGCGGCAAAATCGTCAAAGCCTTAAGCGACGAAACAGGCAAAAATATCCGCGTTTTAGAGTACGGTGTTGATGACCGCAAATTCCTCGAAGACCTCTTTGTACCCTTCAGCATATTAACAATCAACACTATTTGGCTTCCAGACGGAACCACTGAAACACGAGTTATTCTTAAAGCGGAAACGTGGCGCACAGTTGCCCTTTGATCTTAAGGCTTTAAAGGAAATCGCTAGTAAAGTACGTAAAATGTCATTACGCGTTGAAATCGCAGATTAAGGGTTGGCGAATAACCATGAACTTGGACTCTCTTGGCGACTGGACTAGAACTCACTATACTAGCAATGTTACATCCAGAAATTGATGGCAAGAAGTTACTCTTTTTGGCTGGGTCCAAGAAATCCGCGACTTAGGCGGCATCCGCTTCATTATACTGCAAGATCGTGAAGGAACCATCCAGATAACTATTCCTAAAAAAAGAATAGCGCCTGAAGTTTTAGCTAAATCAGACCTTTTGCAGAAAAGATTCAGTCTGGGCAGTTAAAGGCACAGTTAAAAAAACAAATATGACGCCAAGAGGCATCGAAGTAATTCCAAATGCCATCAAAATCTTTAACACAGCCACAGAACAATTGCCCATTGACATTACAGGCAAAACTCCAGCTAACATTGAAGCTCGCTTAGATGCAAGAGCCACTAGATCTTACGACAGGAAAAGAATTTTAGCAGCGTTCAAAATTCAGCACACCGCTCTCTCAGCAATAAGAAACTTCCTTTTTGAGAAAGGATTTCTTGGAAGTTCACACGCCAAGAATCATAGCGTCCGCAACTGAAGGCGGAGCAGAACTTTTCAGTGTAGATTATTTTGGCCAAAAAGCATACCTCGCACAAAGCCCACAGCTCTACAAAGAAGAATTAACGCTGAGTTTTGAGAAGGTATTTGAGGTTGGACCATTCTTTAGAGCTGAAGAATCGCATACCCGCAGGCATCTTAGCGAATTCACATCTGTTGATATTGAAGAGGCATTTGCAAACGCTCAAGATGTTATGGCGCTTCTAGAGCAAGTTATTCATCATGCGTGCGTTACGGTTAGGGAAAAATGTGCCGCTGAACTTTCGGCGCTCAAATACAAGTTTGACATCCCCGAGATCCCATTCAAACGCTTAACCTATGATCAAGTCTTCGAAGACCTAAAAGGGCAAGGCGTCACTATTCCATGGGGCGAAGACATCCCAACAGAAGCTTTCAGAGAACTAGTGCAAACTCTACCCATATCTTCTACTTCATAACCGACTGGCCAACCCACGCCAAAGCATTCTACATTAAACCACGGGAAGACAAGCCTGAAGTCTGCGAAGGCTTCGACTTAATGTGGCGGTATATCGAGTTGGTTTCGGGCGGTACAAGAATTAGCCAAAAAGAGCAGTTAATCCAGAGGATGCAAGAGAAAGGGCTCAACCCTGAATCCTTCAAGTATCATCTGCAAGCCTTCGATTACGGTATGCCTCCTCATGCGGGATGGGCTATTGGGCTTGAACGACTCACAATGATTTTGACTGGAAAAAAGAACATAAGAGAAGTAACCTTGTACCCGCGGGATCGAGTAAGATTAACCCCTTAAATCAAGTTTAGGCCTTTTTAAGCTCAAAATTTTTGAATCTTTTTCAAAATAAATTTTGAATTTGAAGTTTTTGCTTCAATTTTTGTGCTTTGCGGTATTGGAGGCGTTTTGGAATGGGCTCGGATTGGCGAAGCGTGGAGCTTGGAGATGTTTTGCTTTTGAAGTTGGGAAGAAATTTGACGTGTTTCTGCGTGGTTTAGACGTCTTTTCGCGGTTCTCATACATGTTTTTGCGGATTTTTGGCGAAAAAAAATTCTGGTGATGGCAAATGGTTTGTTTACCGACTATGAAGCAAAGTTGCAGACCCGGACAGGTTCTAATCCCAGTTTTCCGGGTGATGCCGATTTTCGTAGTTGTTCTATTCAAAAAAATTTTAGCCGTTGGGTTTGTACAAAATGGATCTTAAAATGCATAATATGAAAGGCTTATTGTGATTTAGCAATCGATTAATGCTTATGTTCTAACAGTTGGCAACCGAAACCTTGATTTTTTTCTGGTAAAGCAGTTTTTAAGTTTTAGTTTCTTTCTTTCCCTGCCTCACCAAAACAACAACAAATGCGATGATTGGTATCGCCAAAACAAATAGTAACCCAATTGCCCAAAGCGGAAACTGTAGGTTTTGACTATGTGTAAAGAACACTATAGATATTTGATGAGTACTGAAGTGGGTTGTATACCAAACATAATAATAACCTGAGTCTTGTGTAAAACTCTGATGTTGTGCCACTAAGCCATCAACATAAATGGTTGGCGTTGTTCCATAAGGTACATTGCTTTTGGCTATGGTGATGTTGCTAAAGCCTGTGTTGCCGCTTTGTCCTGTTACAGTAAAAGAAATAATTGTTTTGGCAGCAGATTGGTTTGTGGTAATGACAGTGTCGGTTACTTGTGAAGCAGTTATGTTGCCGGTTAAGATTAAGACAATATTTGTTTCGTCATTTTTTGTTGTTTGAACTGTTGTAGCTGTTGGGCTTGGATTTTGGGAAGGGGTTGGACTCACTGTAGGTGTAGGTTTCGCTGTTGCATTTGGACTGGGTGTTGGGGTCATGGTTGTTGTCGGCGTTGGAGTTGGTGTTGGAGCAGGCGAATTACCGAATGCGTAAAGGCAGCCGTAGAATGAGCCTTGGAAAACTTCGCCGTTGTCAACTGCGGGACCTGAATCTACTGCCCAGCCATTATCCCTGAGGCGAGGCATAGTAAAATTCTAAAGCTGTAACCCCGAGGTAACGTTTAGAGCATACAAGCAGCCGTTGCCTGCGCCGAAATAAATGACGCCGCTTTCCACAGCTGGTGAACCCCCTATGGCGTAAGTGTAGTTGTTCCAAACTGGTTGAGTTTGGAAACTCCAAACGGTCTGTCCATTTGTAGCATTCAAAGCATACAATTTGCCGTCGCTTGGCCCTACATAAACAACTCCATCTGCAACTGCCGGGTTAGTAGCCGCCATGGTGCCGTAACCTGATGGGTTGTCTGTGAAATTCCAGATTGATGTGCCGTCAGTCGCGTTTAAGGCATAAAAGATGTCATCACAGCAGCCAGCGTAAACAATACCGTTTGCAACCGCAGCTGAACCGCTAAAGCTAAGTGTGTAATTCCAAAGCTCAACGCCACTGGTTGCATTTAGAGCATACAGGTGACCATCACAGTCGCCACCAAATAAGTAGACAACTCCTCCTGAAATTGCTGGAGAAGTCGTGATGTCGTCAAATGTTGTGTAATTCCAAATCTGTGCGCCGTTAGTTGCATTCAACGCGTAGAAGTGTACGGTCGGGATACCTCCGCAACCATTTGATCCTACATAGATTATGCCATTGGCTACTGTTGGTGATGACTCAACCCGCCAACCAGTGCAGAAACTCCACAGCAAGTTGCCGCTGTAAGCGTTCAAAGCATTTATAGAGTAATTAGCACCAACGTAAAGAACGCCGCCCACAACTGCAGGCGTGGTGATGACATCGGCTGTTTTGTACCGCCAAATAATTTGGCCATTGGCTTCGTTGAAAGCGTAAATGTATGAGTAGTCGGGACTGAGACCTACGTAGACCGTTCCGTTAGCGACAGCGGCCGAGTAGCCGATGGATTCGCCGGGAGTGGAGAAATTCCAAAGCATCTGGGGCGAAAGCACTGGATTGCCTGTTCCACTGCCGCTATGAGTTGGATCCGAACCAAACATTGACCAGTCAGCACTCACAATTGGAATAAAAATACAGCCTAAAAGAAAAATCATACAAGCAACCGCTGAAGTTTTCATTGTTTTCCCTGTTAAGCAGTTGATAGCTGTTTTAATAAAAGAGTTTCCGTCAAAGTTTATTGACCTTTTGCAGTCAAGTTTTCTTGACTGGTTAACCTCGACCTCTAAATCTAGAAAAAATAAGTCATTTTCGAGTCAATCGGATAGTTACCTTTGTTTGCTCTGTTTTTCAACAAATGTTACTTTGGTATGAAATCATCAATAATTTGGTTTCATGGTTGTCAATTGCTAGCCATCGGCCTCTGATTTCACAGTCACCGCAATAGAACTTATATTGAATGACTTAGAGTTTACCAAATCGCCAAATCTCTCAGCACCTTGTTTTCCTATTTTAGTCTTCTACCTGAGCAGCTCATAATTAGTTATTGTTGTGGCTTTGATGTCTTAATTATTTGTGATTTCTTTTATTAAACCAATAATTTTTTGGTCGCCAGCTAAGAAATCTATTATGACGCTTGTATCTAGAAATTTCACTCAAAGGTCCTTCAGTAGTTTGATTTGCCGTTTTTTCCTTTCCCAACCTTTTATAGCATTTTCTAACCTTTATACGCCTTTTATCACCTTTTACAACCTTTTATAACCTCAACCTGCAAACGAAACAAAGCCTGAACCAAAAAAGCAACCCTAAACACAAAGAAAAAAAATTGCGTCAAAATCTAACAGCAACGCTCAACGATAGCAGGTTTGGCAAACTGTAGATTACACGGTAACCAAGCCATGGTGAATATTTTTTGCGCGAGATCAAAGAGGTGTAGACAGCGTTGAGCTGTTATGATTTAGCTTTTAGATTTTTCTAGTAATTCGCTTATGTATTGGTTGACTGTTTTGTCTAGAGTTTTTGCAACCCGTTTTATTGCGTCGTTTATGCCTGTTGAGTATTGTACTGCTTTTTTGGGTTTAGTAACAAGTTCATTTGACATGCCAACGTTTACGGCGACTTTTCGAAGTACTAGTTTTCTTAACGTGTCTTCTTTGGGCTCCATTTTGCATTCAATCGGCAAAGTCAAAGCAAATTCAGCTAAGTTGAAGGATGCAAAAGGCAAACGCAGTTGCACATCAAAGTAACCTGTGATTTTGAGGTCTCGTTCAAGGTTGCTCTCAAAGATGTTGGCTACATCACTAAACATTGTTTTTCGAACTTTTTCGCCGCCCTCTTTGCAGTATTCCTTGACGTAACGTTGGTAGCCCCCAAACAACTCATCCGCTCCTTGACCCGCCAACATTACATTGAGATGTGCTTCAGATGCCTTCTGTGCTACCCAATAAAAAGGTAAACCAACGCTTGCTTTAATCGGGTCAGCCTCCTCGATAAGAACTACGACCTGAGCCAAAGTGTTTTCCACATCAGAATCCTTGAATAAATCAACTTGAAGAGGCAAATTCAATAGTTCAGATGCGTGGATTGCTTCTTCGGTTTCGGGCTGGTTTTCCATGCTTACGTGCAGAAGCTGAACTTTCAATCCAAATTTACTGGCTAAATAAGCAACTACGCTACTGTCTAATCCTCCGGAAAACGCAACAGCAACCTCTTTCACGCCATTTGTGCGTCGTTTGATTGATTCTTCGAGAAGAATTTGAAGTTTTTTTGCAGCGTCATCCAGTGTTATCTTTATTGGTTCATTGTAAGTTAGTGTTTTGACAGGTTTGAATTGGAAGCCTTCGCGGTTTACAAAGCCAATGTTTCCAGGCGGGAAAGAAATTGGTTTTTCTATGCCGAGATTCCAAAGAGCTTTTCGATTTGTAGCCAGCGCAGCTATAGTTTGGTTTTCTCCATAATAGAGCGGCTGAACTCCTACGGGGTCTCTTCCTGCCGCGACCCAACCGTTTTTTACCATGAGAAAACTGTAATCTCCGTCTGTTTTTTGAAGAAGTGATTGCAGTAATTCTTCGCAGTGGAGAGGTTCTTTGGCAACTTGTTCCATCACAGCAGTTTTTGGGATTGGTGAGTAGACTTTTCCTTCGAACATTAGCGATGCTTCGTCTAACTGCAAAAACTCGTAGCCGCTCGATGCTGTAGGTCGTGTGGAAACAAAGCCGACCAATGATGATGAATCTAAGCCTTGGCGCCTAAGAACACCTGGGCTTTTTTCAAAAACACTCTTCTGCGGAGCAACCAACCCAAAATGCACAGGCTGCCTACCACTAAAAGAATCAAGCACATCAAGAACTCTATCAACAACGTTCTTGCCCTCTTTATCTAACACCGCAACAGTAACCTTCACACAGACTCACCAAAGTACAATGTATATTCTACAATAGTATTGGTAAAACATTAATCCTTAATCTGTATATCCTTCACTTTGAGGAACACTAACTTGCCAATAACACCTATTGATACTGGTCGTTATGGAACACCAGAAATGCTCAAAATCTTCGAAGAAGAAACACGATTACAAAAACTGCTTGATGTCGAAGCTGCCCTTGCTTTAGCGCATGCTGAAGTAGGCAACATCCCAACCAAAGACGCTAAAAAAATCGCCGACATGGCCAACACCAAACACGTCAAAGTTGAACGAGTAAAAGCTATTGAAAAACTAATAAAGCATGATATTGCCTCGTTGGTTCGTGCGCTCTCTGAAGTTAGCGGATCAAGCGGCGCCTACGTTCATTTGGGCGCAACAAGCTACGACATTGTGGATACAGCCAACGCGTTGCAACTCAAAGACGCTGAAGCAATAATCGAAAAAAGACTTGGTGATTTGAAAGTCATTTTGCAAAAGCTGGCAGCAATGCACAAAGAGACAGTTATGATTGGCAGAACTCATGGTCAACATGCATTACCAATTACTTTGGGCTTCAAATTTGCCGTATGGGGCTATGAAGTAGAAAGGCATCTTCAACGGCTAAACGATTGCAAAAAACGTGTTCTCGTCGGAAAAATCAGCGGCGCAGTAGGCACCCAAGCTGGTTTAGGTGAACATGCTGAAAAGATTCAAGAACTTGTAACTAAACGGCTCGGTCTTACTGCAGCAGAGATTTCAACTCAGATTGTTCAAAGAGACCGATACGCTGAACTTGTAAGTATTTACGCTATGGTGGCTTCTTCGCTTGAGAATTTTGCAACTGAAATACGGGAACTGCAAAGACCTGAAATCGCAGAAGTTTTCGAAGCCTTTGAAGTATCCAAACAAGTCGGCAGCTCCACCATGCCGCACAAACAGAACCCAGAAACATGCGAACGCGTATGCGGCTTAGCAAGAATAGTCCGAAGCCTCTGCACTCCAGCTTTGGAAGATATGATTACTTGGCATGAAAGAGACTTAACCCAGTCGTCAGCGGAACGCTTCATTTTGCCAGAATCAAACATCCTGCTCGATTATATGCTTAGTTTAATGTGCAATATTGTTGCTAACTTGCGAATTGACAAAGAAAAGATGCTGCAAAATCTTGGTATAACTCAGGGACGTGCAATGTCTGAATCGGTTATGATGGCTTTGGCAAAGAAGGGCGTTAACAGGCAAGATGCGCACGAGTTACTAAGAAAACTCACTATTCAAAGTGCCGTTGAGAAAAAAGATTTCAAGCAAGTCCTCTTAAAAGATAAACTTGTAAGCAGCAAACTCAATGAAAAAGAAATTGATGATGCATTGGATCCGAAGAACTATTTGGGCACCGCAGTTAAGCAAGCAGAAAAATTCGCCAGTAACTAGAAATCGCCTAGAGCTTTCTGCTTAAATTCCTGCTCACTACTCAACTTGTCCCATTCATCCTTCTTCACGAAGCCACCCACTTGCTCCTTAATTTTCTTAGCTAACCGTGGTCCAACAGTGGGCAAATTAGTTAATTCTTCAATAGAAGCGTGTTTTATGTCTTCTATTGTTTGGAATCCTGCGTTGAATATTACGCGTCCACGGACTCTGCCAACACCTTCAAGGTGGACGATGGGCAACAGCTCTTTCTTTATGCCTTTAGAAACGCGCTCCACCAGCTCACCAGTTAGTGGCTTGATTTCCTTTTCTCCGAACAGCCCAGCCAACTCATCAGCTGCATGAAGGAGCCACTTGGCGTTCTCAATTATTCTGTACAAGTCGCCTGGCTGCACATTAAATTGTTGCATCAGCCTTTCTTCGCTGACTTCTTCAATCCAACTCTTCATCACCACTGCTGTTTTGATTTGTCCAAGAAACTCCTCGTATTCGGTTCGGTCACCCCATTCATTTGGAACGTCAGTGAATAATTCGCTTCGATGTTCCTCAAGCTGAATTGCCAAAGCATCGCATTCCCTAGCGTAGGGTCTCATGACTGGCCCCATGTCGGGTGTGTTAGAAATCAAATGAAGCAAACCAAAATCTGTCAATTCAGAAGGCTTGTTTCGAAGGGCATCTCGGATTACAACTGCAGAGACTGGGTCAATGTAGAGTTCACTTACCCGTTTCCCAACCTTGGTGGCGTAAATGTTATCTCCGCTAACACCAATCATTTCTTCATCAAGCAGGTACTTGAGGATTTTACCGATAATACTCTTGATCGCTTTTACATCATATTGGTAAGCGTAGAAGGTTTTTTCGAAAAACTCATAAATTCCATATTCGGAGTGAGCAAAATCCGAAGCAACAGTGGCTAACACGTGACCGCGCAGGATTTTCTCAACCCCGAGCCTTGACCAAATTCGCTCAGGCTTAGCCATAATGTATCCTTCCATCAAATAATCAGCTTCATCAGAAGTCTTGGCAATGAGGATGGATTCGCCAACCTTGTCATATTTTGGTCGCCCAGCTCTTCCCGCCATCTGTTTGTATTCCAACACACTGATGGGATAGTTTCCGTAGCCTGGTTCAAAACGTCTGTAATCCTGAATAATAACCACCCGAGCGGGCAGGTTAACGCCAAAAGCTAACGTAGGGGTCGCAGTTAAAACTTTGATTTTACCTTCCTTAAATGCGTCCTCAATGATTTTGCGATGTGAACCTGCTAAGCCTGCGTGATGAAAAGCTGCGCCGCATCTTACAAAATCTGCAAGGGTTTCGCTGATTTGGGTTCGCTCTCCTGCGGATAAGATTTTTTCGGCTTCATGGTCAAGCGTGCGCTTCATCGGCTTGGATAAGGCGTCGCCTGTGTGTTGAGCAATTGTTTTTGCAGCTGAAACAGAATTTTTCCTTGTTGAAGCAAAAACTAGAGCTTGCCCACCGCTTCTTATGGTGTTTAAAACGAGATTTACGGTGGTGAGGTGGGTTTTTTTCTCTACTTTTCTTGCGCTGCCGTCCTTGTATTGTATTTCATCGTTCAAAACGATGCCTTCTTTGAGAATGACTGGTCGCCAGTCAGTTACTATATAGGCGGCCTTTAACCAAGAAGCGATTTCGTCAACGTTGCCAATTGTGGCGCTTAATGCTAAAACTTGAATGTCAGGGTTAACCTGCAGAAGTCTAGCCAGCACAACTTCAAGGGTTGGACCGCGCCAAGCATCGTTGAGAAGGTGAACTTCATCTGCAACAACCAAAGATATTTCATCCATCCACTTCGAACGGTGACGAAGAAGGGAGTCAGCCTTTTCGTTAGTTGTAATTATAATATCATAGCGTTGTAGCCAATTGTCGGCGGCGTCAAAGTCGCCTGTGCTTATGCCGACGCTGACTTTTTTGCCATCTTGCTTTCGAATAGAGGAGTATTTTTTGAAGTCCTCAAATTTCTCGCTGGCGAGCGCTCGGAGCGGAGCGAGGTAGATTACTTTACCATTCTTTTCCAAAACATGCTTAAGAGCACAGAGTTCAGCAATCAAAGTTTTTCCCGAAGCAGTTGGGCTGGCCAAAACGATATTTTTGCAGTCCAGCACTCCGGCCCGTATAGTTTCCTCTTGAGGCGGAAACAACTCCGTAATCCCCAAGTTTAACAGCACTTCCTTAACGGTTTCGGGTACGAGCAACTCTGCAATCTTCAAGTAAATTCGCCAATAACTCCTGTTTTTGCTAGTATGGGTTTGTGTAGGTTATTAGAGTTTTTTAACATAATCTTAGTTTTTTGACTGTTGCTGGTCAGTTTTTTGAAACGGCAAACCTCTCGGTTGTCCAACATAATAATTATTGGCAAGTCTTTTATCGCCATGGCGACAATTACTTTCTTGGGAAAAGATCATGGGGACAAAATCAGTAATCATTTTGGTTGCTGTTTGCATCGCTGTTGTTGTGTTATCAGTTGCAATAATTGGTTTATTCGCCTACAACGGCTTGATAGAATATGAAAAAACCCACCCAATTATGGCACCCCAAGCAACTCCCTATCCAAGCAATTTAGGCCAAATTACAAAGTTACCCACACAAATTCTTCAACCATCAAATACTGAAGTTGGCAACAAACCATACATTGCCTTTAAAAATTTGACTGTTCTTGATGATCGATCAAGACTTCCATACAACCTCCATGTTAGTTGTTGGCTGAATAATACTGGAGGAGGAACAGCATACAATGCTTATCTTCATCTAACTGCGTTTACGCAAGAAGGAACAGTTATTGACAAATTCTATTCATTCGGAGGAATGACACCACATGTGGGATTGGGGCTTGATTTCAGACTGGACTACGCCGGCACTCAAATTAAATCATGCACAATAGCCCCAATTTACACAGATTCTTTAGGAACTGTCTCCAATGCCACATTGCCCTAAAAAACATCCAAAGAAGACCATGAAATAATTTACAAACTGGAGCTTCATGTTTAGCTCAGTTGAAACGCAATTTTTTCCTTTTTCCAGGTAAAGTAAGCGGGAGGTTTTTTGGTTTCAGCGGTTAGGTTTTTTTAGTTGAACTAGCACTAGCAAAGTGACGAGTTATCTAATCTCTCTAAAATAGGTAGGATACTGTATGGTTGAAAATGTAAAAGAACTTCTCAAACTTCATGAAGGGATAACACATGAGGTTTACTTAGACAACGAAAACTCTAGCATTGTTCCACAAGAAGTAATTGATGAAATGCTGCCTTATTTTAACAAGAAAGCTTATGGCAACCCCACACTTACCCACAAACCCGGCTGGGAAGCTTTCGAAGTAATTATCAACTGCTTTCAAAAATTGAGCAAAACCATGGGCGCAAAAATCCTTGAAGAAATCACTTTCACCCCTGGCGAAACTGAAGCCAACAATTTGGCAATTATGGGAACTTGCTTTGCACAAAAAAGCAAAGGCAAAAAAATCATAATTTCCGAAATTGAACCCATCAACGTACTACAAGTTGCAGAAATGATGCAGAAATTCGGGTTCACGACTACAAAAATTCCCGTGAACAAAGAGGGCTTCATCAATTTGGAGAAACTCAAAGAAGCTGTAGACAACGAAACCATACTAGTCAGTATTTCAGCGGTAAACAATGAGATTGGTACAGTGCAGCCGATTAAAGAAGCCGTTGACATTGTTAAAGCCAAAAACCCGCAATGCACTCTTCCACACCGATGCTTCAGACGCGTTTGGCAGAATTCCATTCGACGTGCAAAACCTAAACGTTGACTTTAGCCACTGTTAGCAGCTACAAGATTCAGGGTCCACGAGGTATGGGCGCAATGTACATGCGAGACGGCATAAACATGGAACGCATTTTGGAAGGGCAAATTGGAACTCAGAAGCTTTGGCCAGGAGTCGAAAACACACCCTTAATCGTTGGCTTCACAAAAGCTTCGGAACTTGCATTCCAAAACTTCGAAGCAAACACGGCAAAAATGCGCATGTTGCGCGATAAGCTTGTTGACGGCATATTCGCCGAGCTTGATGACTTGCGCTTTAACGGTCCAAAAGGAGATAAACGCAGCCCAGACAACGCAAACGTCAGCATATTGCGAGCTGAAGGCGAAGCATTAACCATTGAACTCAGCCTCACAGGCGTCTATGTTTCCAGCGGAAGCGCATGCAGCCGAAGACTACTTCAGCCCAGCCACGTTCTTATCGCAATCGGACGCATATTCGAGGAAGCACACGGCAGCATCCTGATGAAAGTCACACGCAGTCACACAGAAGAGGATATAGCTTACGTTCTCAAAGTTTTACCTACAGCTGTCAATCGTATTAGAGGGATAGTTGGCTCAACAGGAGTACATTAAATATGTCACGTATACCTTTACCGTACAACCCTAAAGTTATGGATTTATTTAGACACCCAAAGAACTTGGGAAAAATGGATGATGCCACAGTCGTAGCAGTGGCTGGAAACCCAGCTTGCGGAGACATGATAACCTTCTATCTGAAAATCACGAAGTAAAGCATATCATTGAAAAGGCAAGTTTCGAAAGCTACGGTTGCGCAGCAAACATTGCCACATCAAGCATAGTTACAGAAATGATTAAAGGCTTAAGCCTTGAAGCAGCTTGGAAAGACATTACTTGGAAAAGAGTGACCGAGGAAATCGGTGGGTTACCAAGCGTCAAATTCCACTGCGGAGTACTCGCCGTCGGCGCACTTAAACGTGCAATAAGACAATACTTCAAAGAAAAAGGAGTTGCACGCACCCAGCTGGATGCCTGCAGAACATACCTTTGAGGAAAAACAAGCGCTTGAAGAAGAAGAGTTGGCAAAGACACTCTCTAAAAGGCTAAAGGTAGAGGAAGAAAAGAAGGCAGAGAAGTAATCGTGGATATACAAGCGCTTCGACAAGACTTTCCAATCTTAAAACGCAAAGTAAACGACAATCCCCTAATTTATTTTGATAACGCCGCAACTACCCAGAAACCCCGCCAAGTAATTGACGCCATAACCAACTTTTACGAAAACAATAACGCTAACGTACATCGAGCAATTCATACACTGTCTTTGGAAGCAACCGACCTCTATGAAAACTCACGTCAAAAAATAGCAAAATTCATCAACGCAAAAGACTGGCAAGAAATCATTTTTGTCAGAGGCACAACAGAAGCCATTAACTTAGTTGCTTATTCTTGGGGACTAAGCAATTTGAGCAAAGGCGACGAGGTCCTTGTTTCTCTAATGGAGCACCACAGCAACATTGTGCCATGGGAAATCACGTCTAAACTAAAGGGTTTCACAATCAAATACGCCAAAGTAAATACTGACGGCACATTAGATTACGACGATTTCGAAAGCCTATTTTGCTAGCAAAACAAAAATCGCATGCTTAAGTCATGTTTCAAATGTCACAGGAATAATTAATGATGTTAAACGAATCACGAAGGCAGCACATGATAATGGAGCTTTAATGCTTGTTGACGGCGCACAGTCTGTTCCGCATCTAGCAGTTGATGTCCAAAATTTAGGCGTTGATTTTCTTGCTTTTTCAGGTCACAAAATGCTTGGACCAACAGGCATTGGAGTGCTTTACGGCAAAAAGGAAATTCTCCAAAATATGCAGCCATTCCAAGGCGGTGGCGAAATGATAAAGGAAGTTTCGTTCAATCCTGGAGCAGGTTGCAGCATAAGCTGGAATGATTTACCATGGAAGTTTGAAGCAGGGACACCCTGACATTTGCGGGGCAATTGGTTTGGGTGAAGCTGTTAAGTATCTTGAAGCCATAGGCATGGATAAGGTTCTTAGCCACGAGAAAGAATTAACTAAATACGCAGTTGAACGAATGCAGCAATGCAGCAAAGTTACAGTTCATGGTTCCAACGATCTTTCTGAAAAATGCGGCATCATACCCTTCAGCGTTAAAGGTTTATCTTCACATGATGTTGCGCTTATTCTGTGATAATTACGGGATAATGATACGAAGTGGTTACCATTGTGCGCAACCTCTACATCAGCAAGTTCTCAAACTTCAATCGTCTGACCGCGCAAGCTTTTACATTTACAACACGCAAGAAGAAATTGACCGCTTCATTGAAGTCTTAAAGGAAATTGATGAACTCTAATGGCAACCATTGACGATTATGTCGCGCGAGTTGAAGGAACCTGCGGTGCAGAAAACGATGTCATTGTGGTTTTCAAGTATGACAAAAAGGATGAAGCCATCGCCAACATTCTAAAAAAAGCCCAAGTCAAAAACAAGATCGCTGGAATAATTTTTGAATTAACTTTCGAAGAGTACATCTTTTCGTCTCTACGCGAGCGGAAAAGCTATTTTTAGAAGCATCAAAAACAGGGAAGACCTCAACAATCTGCTTGCCAAGCTTCTGCTCTAAAACATTTCATTTTGCTGTTGAACGCTTCAGGTGTGTTTTGGTTCTGCTTACCCAGTTTAAAACTGGAATAAGCGGGGTTTTGACTGATTCTGGCAAGGCATCTTTAAAGTCTTTATGCAACCCTAATCGAATAGCTGTTTTGCCTTTGCCTGTTAAAGGTATGTAGAAACGTGTTACTGGGAACTTGACAAATCCATTGTTTTCTTTAAACCTGTCAAGCGACGGATGATTTCCTATCCGCCCATACATTAGCCAACGCACCTTTCCTGTGGCGCAGACTTCAACCGCTTTAGCAAGCAGGGCGTTGTTTAGGGATTTATCCCAATGCTTCTGCATGGAAAGTATCTGGGAAACAATCGCGACATTATCGCCATATACTAATTGGATGAATCCTACAAGTTCATCTTCAAAGTATGCGCCGATAAACGTGGAGTTTGCGAACAAGTGAATATTCCAAGCAACTGACGAAACCGACATGCCGTAATGGCTGAAGGCGCGACCCTGCCTTATGGGCGTTTCATTGTAAATTTTGCAGACGCCTTCAACAAATTTCTCATCTGGCTCAACTATGCTAACGTTTACGCCACTCTTCTCTGCTCGACGCACCATGTTGCGAGTCTTTTTTCCGACATCACTCCACCAGGTGTCGTAGTCTTTTATTTCAAGCACGCCAACGTTATCTTCGGTTTTTATCCAGGTGCTTGGCGGATTAGGAATTGGGCAACACCACGTTCTCTCAAGAAAAGTAAAAATGTCTATGTCTCTTTCTGCAAGCTTTTCAAGGAAAAGCTCTGTTGGAACAATGTTTCTTTCGTATTCTTGAATGTCATGACCCATTTTGGCAAAAATACGTTTTTTTACCCTTAAAGTTTCAAGTTCGCCGTCTACTTCTAAAATTTTCTTTAAAACGTCGTAGTATGGTCCTCTACGGTTTTTTTCTCCTTTTTTAAAGAGCCACTCTGGATGAATAGATAACACGTAATCTTTACTAATCCATTCTTCCGCGTGTTGTTTAGCGCGTTCAAAACCAGTAAGGTAATCGTTCAGTGTCTAAACTGCATGTAGTGAAATCATGGAAAGATTTTAATGGAAAATCGCTGGGAATTTTGGCTTGTTTTTGCCCAATTTTTCGCCCCCACAGTAGCTGAGCAATCAACCGCGAAGTGCCATGAATAGTGTAGTACCTTACTGTTCGGTTGGTTTTATTCTCTAAAATTTTCCATTCACGGTACGGATCGACTGCAACGTGAAGTGCAACCTCATGCCGCTCTGGATTGAGCAAATCAAGCAGTTTTTTATCCGGGATGGTGTAGGGCGTGAAAAACCAATAAGCCATAACTTCCTTTGGCGACTCATTAATCATTTTAGCAATGATACGAGCGTTTTTCAGGTAATCATTGTTTGTTCTTTTTTTGATTCCCAAAGCTAAGTATAGAAAGCTTTTGCTCCTCGATGGGTAAGGATAATCAACATCCAATCTTAGCTTTATCATTGCTACTCATTTGCCAACCTAAATGATTCATTTTAGTTATAAACACTGCCATTAAAAGCTAGACTAATCTGCTGTAAACCCTTGCCAGCTGCTCTGCCACCTAGCAGATTGTAGTGTTCATTTTCTGCATCTGAGCAAAAACTGAGAGAACGGAGCAATCTGAGTGAGCGAGACTTTAAAGCCTTTAAAGCGATATATACGTAAGTTCCAATAATCCAGTAAAGCCGATAAAGTGACCAAAGATGACGCTGAAAATTCGAACTGCAGTAATGCTTGTTGGTGGGTCAGGGTTGCGCATGCGTCCTCTTACGGAGGACCTGCCAAAATGTATGATTCCTTTGCGGGGCAAACCTCTTTTGTACTGGACACTCACTTGGCTTCGAGACCAAGGCTTTGACCACATCGTTCTTGGGGTATCTCATTGCAAAGAAGCAGTAATCAACTATGTTAAAGAAAACCCGTTTGGAATCAAAGTGGATTTCAGTGAGCACACACAGGAAGGCGAGACAGGAGAAGGTTTTCGGCTTGCCATCAAAAGACACGTAAATGACGAGAACTTCCTTGCCATGAACGGTGACGAACTTACAAATCTGAATCTTGAGAAATTCGTTGATTTCCACTTCGCACAAAAAGGCATAGCTACAATAGCTGTTTCGCCCATGCGGTCGCCTTTCGCTGTTCTTGAACTCAACGGTAATGATATTGTGGAGTTTAAAGAAAAACCTTTACTTGAAGATAAGCTCATAAACTCAGGTATCTACGTTTTTAGCCACACTATTTGCGACTACTTGCCCATAACAGGCTCAATTGAGCGAACTGCGTTTCCTACGTTGGCGGAAAAAAGGCTTCTTAAAGCATACCGACTAGGCAAGGGTGAACGTTGGCTAACTATTAATAGTGTTAAAGATTTATCTATCGCTGAAAAAGAATTCGAATCAATATGGGGTCTAAAAAAATGAAAGCTCTCATTACAGGAATACTTGGTTTCATAGGAAGCAATCTGGCACAGAGACTTGTAGAGGATGGCGACGAAATTTACGGTCTGGTTCGTCGCGTAGCAAGCAGAAATTTTGATGTTCTCGGCGACACTCTCAAAGACGTAACCTTAGTATCGGGGGACATAACAGATTACGCGTCCACTCGTAACGCCTTGAAAATTGCTAACCCAGATGTTGTTTTTCATTTAGCCGCCCTAAGCCCAGTTCGCGATTCTTTTGAGCGCCCATTTGAATATTCACAAGCAAATTTTACAGGTACAATGAACGTAGCTCACGCAATATTGGAGTTGCCTGATTTGCAAAAACGAAAGTTAATTGCCGCCTCAACCGCCGAAGTATACGGAATACAGGGAAATGAACCGCTAAAAGAGACGCTGTCACTCAAACCGTCGAGCCCTTACGCGGTCACCAAAGCTGCGGGTGATTTATACTTGCAGATGATGTTTAACTCGTTTGATCTACACGGCACCGTGATGAGGCCCACTAACTCTTTTGGCACGCAAATTTGAGAAGAACTTCATGGTTGAATATCTCATAACTCAAATGCTCAAGGGCGAGAGTTTGTATGTTGGGTCTCCGGACTCAGTGAGGGATTACATGTTTGTGGACGATCACGTGAATGCTTATGTTCTTGTGGCCAAAAACTCAAAGGCAGATGGGCAAGTTTACAATGCTGGCACGGGAATTGGCGTATCAAATAGGCAGCTGGCTGAATTGATAGCCAAAAAAGTAGGATACGACACTAAAAAGATAAAGTTCGGTTCTTACCCTCCAGGCTACCCACTTAGACCCTTATCATCTGACCAACCCTACCTCGTCCTTGATTCCGAGAAAATCAAGAAAGAAATCAATTGGGCACCAAAGTATAACCTGAGCGAAGGATTAGACAAAACAATCGCATACTTCAAAAACTGAGCATTAGTGACTGAGTAGGAAGAAAACGCGTGGAGTCCCAAAAAAACAATCTGCTTTCAATCTGCATACCAACCTACAACCACGCGGAGCCCTTACGAAAAGCCTTGGAATCCATGATTCCTCAAGCTCGGCAACACAATATTTCGATCTATGTTTCCGATAATGCATCAACAGATCATACTGTTAAGGTTCTAGAATCCTTCCAAAAAAATTATCCGCAGCTGCATTTTAGGGCAAATAAGGAGAATCTGGGTATTGACCAAAACATGATTGATGCCGCACGTATGGCTTCTTCAAAATATGTTTGGGTAATCGGTGCCAGACGCATTATGTTGCCTGGAATGCTGGGCAGAATCTACGGGATTCTTGAACAATCGGACTGGGATATGGTAGTGCTAAATGATTTAAATCCAACTTTCAAGGTCCCTCAAACCCAAAGATACACTTCCGCCGAAAGAGTATTCTTGGAGCTAAGTCGTAACTTGACGGGGTTGGGATTTGAAATTCTTCCATCGAAAGCTTGGAAATCGGAGTTGCCGTCAAAATACGCGGGTACGGACTGGACGATTCTTGGGTTGAGCCTTGAGTATATAGCTAATAAAAAGAATTTGAATGTTTTTTTCTTGGCTGATCCTGTTGCAACTGACTCGGGCAAAAGCAAGTGGATACCAAGATGCTTCAAGGTTTGGGCGGATCTGAAGAAAGTGGTTCGTTCTTTGCCAGAAGTTTACTCCGTTGCGGATAAAGAGAGAGTTATCAGATATCTTGCAAACGTTGTGTTTGTTTCTAAATTCAACATAATGACTGTGAGGCGCTCACTTTCGTTGGTTGCCCTGCGAAGTGAGGGCGCCTATGATGCTGAGGTTTTTAATAACTTTAGAGAAGACTTGACTTTATACGCGGGGTATTCTCCAACGTTGGCTTACACCATCGCCAAGCTTCCTACACCACCAATAAAACTGTATTTCCGCGTTTATGACGCTGTGGGAGATATTGCACGGTTGTTTATTCATAGTCGCGCTAAACCTCTTAACCCTGCTTCAAGGGGAAATATTCCTTATCCGTGCGAAGAACTATGAAAATCGTTCAAGATTTTAACTGATTAACTTTTGAACATGAAGCCAAATTTTATTTTGAAACTCTTCAGCACTCAATTCTGAAATTTTACTCCAAAGTTCTTTTCGCGTCATTTCCCAATTTGCACTTTCATCGTTAGATTCTATGTATTTGACGATTTTCTCTCTCAAGTCACCGTAGTTTTCCCACCTGAAATCTTCAGGTATAAACTCTTTCATTCCTCCGCTGTTGTGAACCAGAGTAATACATCCGCTTGCTAAACCTTCAATCGGAGCGATGCCGAAGTGTTCACCTTCCATTAAGTGCACATAAACTCTGGAATCATGAAGCAAGCTGATTTTCTCGGAATCAGGCAGGTTAGTTTTCACAGTATAGTTTTGGGGCAGATTTTCTGAAAATTTGCTAAACCAACTTTTTTCGCCCTCACTTAATCCACCCACACTTACAAACTCGTAGGCTGGCAAATCAACAGCTAACTTTTTCATAATTTCATGTTTTTTCGCGGGAATAAACCGTGCCACATAGATGATTCTTTTGCGCCTCTCAGATAGTGGTTTGGTGCTCCAATAATTTTCTAAGTTTACAGGTGGATAAACAACTATTGGCTGATTAACGCCGTGGCTTTTCCAGAAGCGCTCAATCATTTCTTTAGTATAATTGCTGTTGCAGAAAACCAAGTCGAGTTTACTTATCCCCTGCTCAACCCACCTCTTAAACAACCAGAGGTAAACTCTCTTCCTAAACCTAGCCTGAGTATAGTCAAAATGTATTTCTGGAAAATGGACATAAGCAATGTTTTTTTTCGCCTTGGTTAAGAAAACGGGTTCGAACGGGGAGGATGATTGGGTGGAAAAGAGGTAATCGTAGTTTAGGCTATTTCTGTATTTTTTTAGCAATTTTACTATGTACCGGTGCCTTTTGTAAATGGTAAACGGCGGCTTAATTTCGACTCTTTTCCCCAGCGAATGCACGGTTACTTCTTTGGCTAATTCTTCTCCAGTAACATCTCTGTATCTTTGAGCGTTAAAATCAAAAGTTAACAATTCCACTTTTTGATTATGAGCGACTAAGGTTTTGATTACGTTGTGGCAGACTCTTTCGCCTCCTCCGTAAATGTCAAGGTATGGGTGAACTACAAGGAATTTTGCCAAGTTATTCCAACCTGATATCTTGTTTTCCTATGTTTTAATTTAATCTAATGAAGGTTTACTTATAAGCTTAAACCGTAGAATCTTCGTCAAATTTGCCTAAACTAACCTTTCTTGATTGAATTGTCTGAAAAAATGGTTTTTACTTTATATATTGAAAACGTTTATGTGGACAAATCAACGATAATATTTGACTACGAGTGCTTAAATGAAAATTAACTTCAACACTTTAGGGTTATCCTCTGGCGGCGGAAACCGAGTAATCATCGAACTAGCTAACAGGCTAGTAGATAGAGGTCATGACGTCACTATTTCCGCTGTCACTCTTCAGAGGTTTGACTGGTATGGTAAGGAAAACATTAAAGCAAAACTAAACATGGCTTTTCCATCAGTAATAACCCGCATTATACGTCAAAGAATTCAGCATAAATATTATGTTGATGTTCAATTAGATCTGCTTAAGAAAATTATCCCCGATTGCGATATCAACATTGCCACTTTTTGTTTAACAGTTGCTCCAACAGTTGATAGCCATAAAGGTACACCGTTTTATCTTGTGCAGAATTATGAACCATGGTTTTTCACAGACCCTGAATTAATAAAAATAGCCAATGACTCCTATGAGTCTCCAGCAATTAAAATATGTGTTAGCCATTGGCTAGAAGAAAAAACAGGCGGCGTGTACATTGGAAATGGAGTTAACACTGATATCTTTAAGCCTCAATGTATTTTTAGCGAAAAAGAGCCAAATTCAATTCTTTATTTTTACCGAGGAATGACTTCAAAACGAGATGACTTAGCATTAGACTGTTTATCTAAACTTTATGAAAAGAAAAAAGCGAAAATCCACATTGTTGCTCAAAGTAATTTCGCAAAAACAATTAACCCAAACTTTCCCTTTGAATTACACACGTGTCTTTCAGACGTTGAACTTGCACGGGTTTACTCATCAGCAAGAATACTTCTTTACACGAGTTCGTTTGAAGGGTTCGGTTTGCCTCCGCTTGAAGCTTTAGCTTGCGGAACAAACGTTGCTTCTACGCCTTTCATTGGGAACGAGTTTTTGGTTGATAAAGAAAATTGTTTCTTAGCCAAAACCCAAGAGGAACTTGCTTCACGCATTATTGAGTTTTTAGAAAATGATGAATTGGCTTTAAAACAATTATCAAATGGAAAAAATACAGTGGCGAAGTACAATTTTGATAAAATGATAGATATACTTGAAAGTCTGTTTGAGAAATATGTGAAATCTTGAGGGGAGCGGGATTTTGAAAGTTGATTTGGTAATGTGGACTTTTAACGGCGAAAAAACGCTACCAGCGGTCCTTGGCCGTATTAACTCCATTGTTCCCAAAGAAAGTGTTAATAAAAAATTTATTGTTGATGACGGCAGCAGAGATAATACCGTTAAGGTAGCAGAAAAGCATGGTTGGGGTGTCTTGAAAAATGAGGGGGAAGGAATAAGTGATGGCGCCAACACTGCCCTCAAAAATGTCGAAACCAGCTATTTTTGCAGTTTTGAACAAGATGTATATTTAGCAGATAACTGGTGGAACAAAGTTTCTGATTTGATATTAAATAAAGAGAAGGTTGCGGCTGCCTGCGGACTGCGTTTTCTTCCCCGAAACAACTTTTGTTTCAGCATTGAACCATATCAGCTCAAAAGGAAAGACATCGACTTTTACGGTGGCTACGGAAAAACATTAGATAACACAATTTGGAATACCGAAGCTCTCAGGTCTATTGGAGGTTTCCCGAAAGTTAACTATGCAGGCATTGACACTTTGCTTTTTCACTTCTTTGATTTAAAAGGTTACAAGTGGCTGGTAAATTACGACGTTAAAAGTTTACATATGCATCAAGGCGGGCTTTTGAACGAATTCAAACATTACTATTTTTATGGATTAAGCCTGCCTGAGATTTACAATCAACTCAAAAAATTAGATTTCTACAAAAATGAAACTTTGAGCGCCATGGTTCTCAGATTCGCTAAATCTCCATTTTCTAGTTTTAAAATGGCTTTGAAAATGCACGATTCCCGATTAATGTTTAGTTACCCCATTATCCGCCTATTTTGGCTCCTGGGATATATTCGTGGTACAACCTCGAAGAGTCTTTAACGACATTCAAAAATTTTATTGAATTGTCAGATGCGACAAACTATTTACGTTCGAAAAAATAATAGTGCACTATGCCAACATGCTCAGATGCGAACATAAAAGTCGATTTTGTTATTCCAACAAGAGAGAAACCAAACGACTCCTTGCTTCGTATCGTTGAGCACATGCCGTGCGTGGGACAAATAATAATCACCACAGAACGACCACTTAGCATTGCCAGAAAAAACGCTGTTTTGAAGGGAAAAACTGAGTGGGTTGCAATGGTTGACGATGACATGCTTTTACCTGAAAATTGGCTCCTGCAAGTCACCTCAAAAATTGCCCCCGAAATCGGCGCAATCGGAACAGTGGCTGTTCACAAAAACAAACATGTTGCCGCCTACGACCGAGTAGTCGGAACAGTAGTTAAACTAAACAAAATAGACACATCCCCCCACATCAACAACATAATAATGCGGCGACAACTCATGGAGAACTATAACCCTCCATCCCTATTCTTTGGCGAAGATCAACAACTCAAAAAACACGTTGAAAAAGCAGGGTATAAATGGCAGGTGTTGCCGTTTCTTGGCGCAACCCATCTTGGCTCATCTAAAAATTATGTTAAGATTGGAATAGCTTACAGGATGTACTGTCATTTTACTATTTTTCAACTGGTTAGACGAATGGTTGCCAGATTCATTTTTACACCGTTTGCAGCATTGATCAATCTTAGCATCAAAACTTTTTGGTATTTGTCAAAGCTTAATATTGAATTTATTGCAGGTTGGGCAAAACAGTATGTGGCTGAAAAATTATAATAACACAAAGCTTTAGTTCGAAAGCCGCTTAAGTTAACTATTTAAATCTGGAGTCCGAGAGGAGATTTTATGCTCAATCCAAAGAAAGGCACTGGCATAGTTACAGGCGCTAACGTGAAAATAGGCGTTAACGTCGCCATTTGGAATTATGTGGTAATAGGTGACAACACAATAATTGGCGACGGAACGATAATCGGAAGTTTCTGCGATTTAGGCAAAAATGTTGTTTTAGGGAAAAACTGTAACATACAAGCTCACGTAACTATCTCAAATGGTTGCGTGCTTGGCGATAACGTGTTTATTGCACCCAACAGCTCACTTCTAAATGACAAGTACCCAAAAAGCACCTTTATGACGCCACCTATCATTAAGGATGGCGCAAGAATCGGCGGAGGCGTCACCATACTGCCAGATGTAACAATAGGTGAGTGCGCGGTTATCGGCGGGGGAAGCGTCGTCACCAAAAACGTGCCTCCTCGAATGGTTTTAGCTGGTTGCCCAGCAAAAATAATGATGACTTTAGAAGATTACGAGGCAAAACGTGCAGCATTCATTGCCGAAAAAAGTAAGGTGGATAAATGAAGATATGGTATGATGCATGTACGGGCAAACATACCAGGTATGGCGCAGCTATTGGGCAGCGTCTTAGGAAAGCGGGGCACGAATTTGTTTTTACCACCCGTGAGCACCCGGACACGTTGCCTTTAATGAAAATTCTTGGAGAAAAACCCATTGTCGTGGGCAAATATGACCCATCAACACTTTACTCAAGGCTTGAAGAGAGCGCCGAACGTGTAATAGCGTTTTCCAAGCTGTTTAAGAATGACCGCCCAGACGTCGCTATTGCCCATCAATCAGTTGAGCTATGCCGAACAGCCTTTGGATTAGGAATTCCAATAATTTTGACCGCCGACACGCCATACGCCTTAGCCACCAACAGGTTAACCATACCGTTCGCACACACAGTTGTGGTTTCCGAGGCTTTACCAAAACGTTTCACCTCTAACTACTGCGCAAAAAACGTCCTCCCATTCAAAGGGGTAGACGAGGCCGCCTGGATTAAAAATTATAAGCCTCTAAAAATTGACGGACTAAAGAAGCCTTTGATAGTTGTAAGGCAACTCGAAACAAAAGCAGCTTACGCGGGAGGAAAGCAAGACCTTGCCAAAAATGTTTTTGCAAAATTATCGGCATTTGGAAATGTGCATTACGTTGAAAGGTACAATGGTCAAGCGAAAACTTTTGGAGTTAAAGAAGGTTTCACTGATACTGCGCGTTTGGTTGCGAACTCAGATTTGGTTATTAGTTATGGAGGAACCATTGCAAGGGAAGCAGCGCTTCAGGGTGTTCCCAGCGTAGCTATTTCGGATATGGCTAAAACATACGTTAACACGTATTTGACTAAGAAGGGCTTTCCACTTTTTGCAACAACAGAACGAGGAATGCTTGAGTATGCAAAGAAGCATATTGGCAAAAGATTCGATGTTAAGAGCAAGCTTGCAGAGTTAGAAGACCCTGTTGATGTAATCGAAAAAGTCGTTGAAAGCTTCAAGCAGCCTTAACCGCGACTTTATCTCCAGATTTCACACGGAATTTTTCCGATGCATTACCTTGGTTAAGCGCGATTTCCATAAAACCGTTACTGCCAATGAATGCTATGGGTTCTTTAGTTTTAGCTTCTGCATAGGTTTTGCAAAAATTAAGTTTTAGCGAAACGCCAGCCAATTCTACGTTTATTGATTTACCTTGATTTTGGATGATATCTTTTTCTGCTATGTTTGTGATTATGTTGCCAAAGCCATCAATATGCAGCACTTCGCCACTTAAACCTCTCATTCCCCGTTTTGCTTGTGCGAAGTCAGTTTTAACTGGGTTTTTGATTTCTGCACCAAATTCCGTTGGCGCTACCTCTTTAGTTAGGTAGGCTGCTGCAGGCGCAAAAACGTCTCTCCCATTAAAAGTGCTTGATATTTTAGGCAGCATCAACTTGTGGTTCGTTATTTGGTAAACGTGTTTTATGCCTTGATTTTGAGCTGCCAACATCAAAACGCCGTTATCGGGTCCAATAAAAAAGGCTTTGGCGGTCTGTATTAGTATGGAACGTCTTTGCGTGCCAACGCCTGGGTCTACAACTGCCACGTGAACGGTGCCGTCTGGAAAGTACGGTATAGCAGAAGCCAACATGAAAGCGCCCA
This sequence comes from Candidatus Bathyarchaeota archaeon, assembly GCA_963750605.1. Classification (GTDB taxonomy): domain Archaea; phylum Thermoproteota; class Bathyarchaeia; order Bathyarchaeales; family Bathycorpusculaceae; genus Bathycorpusculum. Next base: position 322,718 of record CAVVRN010000017.1, on the reverse strand, counting down.
TTCGAACATTAAACTTTTCAACCTCATGAGTTAAGTCAACTATTGTGGCATTTGGGTTTATGGTTAAAATTACTCCTTTCATCTCTGCCACGTAAGGGTCTTTTAACCCAAAGTCGCTGGTCAAAGTTATCATATATGTTTAACCGCCGTGAACAACTGGGATAAAGACGATTTCGTCGCCGTTGCTTAGTTTGGTTTCAAAACCGTTCAGCACACTGATTTCTCTGCCGTTGATAAGTATGAGCGAATTTGAGCGTGAATCGTTAAGATGTTGGCCACAGAAGACTTTTTCTATCTGCGGCATTTCTGAGCTGAGTTTACTGAATAAGTCTTTTAACGACATTCCATCTTGGAAGTTAACAGTTAATTGAGTTTTTCCTGAAACTTGGCGTATTGCACCGATGAATTTTAAAGTTAACGCCATTTATTTTCTTAGCTCACTAGGTCTAATACTATTGTTTATCTTAAAATTTTTTGTAGGTTTTGTTGTTGAGTGCACCTTAAAAGTTTTGGAAGCGTTCTTCTGTGAGGGTCTCTACGATATCTGTTGCGATTTCAACAATTGAATCTGCCTGCGTCATCAATGCATCACAGTTCACTTCTTCTAACTGAGCTATTTGCTGGATAATGCTTTCAATATCAATTAGGAAACGAAGAATTGAATCATTTGTGTTCGGGTTTTTGGTTACTTCTTCTCGGATGAGTATTTCAATAAAAGCTGGTTCGCCAAGACTGTAATATATGGCGTTTCTTGCTTTTCGTATTGCTTCCACAACTAAGCCTGGTGCCATGTAGGGGATTTTTCGCGCTGCTTCCAACTCTGCTTTTGCTTCACGCAGGTACCTTAGCGCCCACCCTTTTCTGTACTCATCCATCATTAGGTTCTTTTTCCTAAAATTGACCTATTATTCTGATGTGTCGTCTTCTTCAACGTCAGACTCATATTCAGAGTTAACTTGAGCTAGCGCTCTAGTGCGGGTTATGTATCCAGCAATTTGGTTTCTTACCCGCGTGGTTGTTCCCTCGGTTAAAGCGTCAACTGAACGTTTGTTTTCGTCAAAGCTGGTGTTAAATTTAGCTGGAAAACGCTTCATGAGTTCTTTGCCTGATCGTTTTACTTGGTCGGTCTTTACTTTTCCCAAATTTCAATTCCTCAGATCATCGATGTTTTATGTGTCCCTCGCTTAAAAGCTCAGGAGTAATTCTCAATAGATGATAGGCTTAATTTAAGTTTACGGCTTACGACGCAAATTAACTAGCCCATGAACTCTAAGGTAAAATGCTAATTTAAAAGTGCATGGTTAATTTAGCTTTATGTTAAAGAAAACCTCAAAGTTTTTGGCGATTTGCTCTGCAACTTCCTCGAGCGGCATCTTTTTGATTTCTGCCGTTGCTTCAACAACATTTCGTATGTACGAGGGCTTAGTTAATTGTCCATTGAAGGGGCGTTTCCAATACGTTACTGGGCCATCGGTTTCTGTCAAAAAATTTTGTATCGGCACTTTCTCCACGACTTCACGGATGCCTGCCGAATAAGTTAAAGGCGGACCCTCAGTGATGAAATATCCTTTATCCATCGCCTTGATTAGCGCACTCATTGGGTGGCTAAACCAATGCAGCAGAACACGCTTTACACGATAAGAGGGAAGCATTTCCACGATTTTGTCAGTTGTTCCCCGGGAATGGATTATGACTGGGAGGTCAAGTGTTTCTGCAAGATGAAGCATTTTATCAAAAACCATCAGTTGCTTTTCCCAAACGGTTTCGTACTTATAGTCTAAGCCGATTTCGCCCACCGCTTTAATTGTGTTTTCTTGTTTTTGTATGAAGGCGATTGTTTCTTCAAGCTCATTTTCTTTAAGAACGTTCACGTTCCAAGGGTGAATCCCGAGTGCAGCGTATACTAAACCAGGGTACTTTTCAGATAGTTTAACATCGTTTTGACAGGTCTTTAGGTCCATCGAGTTTGTTAATAACGCTTTTACGCCGGAGGCTTTTGCGTCCGCTATCAACTCATCAATATGGCCGTAGTATTCTAAATCCGAAAGGTGAATATGCGCGTCTATTAGCTTCATTTTTATAAGCGCTAATATCATCTTAGCATTTTTATAATTTTCTTTGTTTATGCACCATGTGCTATGTTAGGTCGATTTAAGGGAAAAAATGATAACAAAGGTTAAATATTGCTTTAAAATGAAAAAGAAGCAAGAGATGTCGTTATGACTGAATTAGAAATAGCTGTAGCCCCCATGCACAGGTTATGCAAAAAAGCTGGTGCGGATAGAGTAAGTGAAGCAGCCGCAAAAGAGCTTGCAAAGGCTCTTGAAGAAATAGGTGTAAAAATTGCGAAAGAAGCATTAGATTTTGCAATGCATGCTGGAAGAAAAACCATCAAAGCGGAAGATATTGAAATCGCCGCTAAGAAAGTCATGGGAAAATAAGAATTTAATAAAGTTCTCCTTTTCTTCTTTTTTGTTAGTTTTTACTCTCAAATGTTTGAAAGAGCTTTAGCTTAATTAAAAATAGAGTAAAAAGCTGCTCGCAGTTTTAACATTTAAATTTACACTCGTGAACCATTACGAAAAACTAAGTGATGGCGGATGAATCCCAGAGGAACTGGAAATATTCACGTGCAAACCCAACTAAACCCACATGATTACTCCATATAACCAACGTTGGCTTGTCTTCTCCAAGAAAAAGCATCGCTTCTTTGCCGTCCGCGATTACGCCGCCGCCAAACATGTGATCTCGTGTTCTCAACTCGTTTAAGGCAGAATATTTTTTTAGAAAAAGCCAATCTTCCTTTTTCCCTGCAGCCATCAATTTGATGGTAACGGTTTTTTTCAAGCCACTGCCAAGTAAGGGTTGAGCTAAGGTAAGTACTGGTTTAGCAAATTCTGGTGCTGCAATTACAATTTCTTTTGTTGCTTTCATTAAGACTTCTTCAAGTTTGCCAAAGACGGCTTGTTGACCGCGCAAAATAAGCATGTCGGGTCGCTCAATGAGCTCCCGCTTTTCATATAGTGGCTGGAGTGTTTCTGTGACTGTGTTTTCCCAATTTAGGTACTTGTCTTCTAGCTTAAGTTTGGTTGACCTTGTTGCTTCTAAGGGGGGCACAGGGTAATATTTGAATGGGCGGGTTTCGCTGCTTTTTATCCAGCCTTTTTCCTTTAGAGCGTTTAGGACTTCATAGATTTTGCTGTAGGGTACTTTTGCTTCCTGGCTTATCTCCATAGCCGTCATTTGCCCACTTGCCAGCAATACTATGTACGCATCAATTTCGTAGGCGTTCAAGCCCATTTCTCGCAAAGTATTTCGCGTCTTCTCATTAATGGACATCTTTTCCCCTCAATCACCGTAGGAAACGTTTGGAAACCTTATTATTAACTCATCTGCTCTTAAGCCCTTCGAACTGCTTAGATGTAAGAAGGCAAAAAAATGAAAGATATCAAAACCACAAGAAGCATTTGCCCTGAATGCCTAAAGGCTATAGATGCAACAATTTATGAAGACGATGGTAAAGTCTTTATCAAAAAAGAATGTTCCGAACATGGAGCTTTCCAAGAGCTTTACTGGTCAGATTATGACCAGTACATGCGTGCAGAAAAATTCCGCTTTGATGGCGATGGAATGAAAAACCCGCGAACCGAGAAAAAAAATGGTTGCCCGTACGACTGCGGAATTTGCCCCGAACATAAGTCTCACACTGCCTTGGCAATAATTGATGTCACAAATAGATGCAACCTTACTTGCCCAGTTTGTTTTGCAAACGCTGCTGCTGCAGGATACGTTTACGAACCAACAAAAGAGCAAATAGTAGGCATGCTGGAGAATCTTCGAGCCAACAAGCCGGTGGCAGCTACAGCGCTTCAATTCTCTGGCGGAGAACCAACAATACGCAAAGACCTCCCCGATTTTGTTCGAAAAGCAAAAGAGCTTGGCTTCAGTCACGTTGAAATTAATACGAATGGTCTTCGACTTTCACAAAGCGTCGAATACTGCAAACAACTCAAGGAAGCAGGAGTAAGCACTATTTATCTCCAATTTGACGGGTTAACATCGGACGTTTTCAAGTTTATCCGGGGCGTAGACTTACTGGATATAAAAATGAAGGCAATCGAAAACCTTCGAGCGGCAGGAATGGACAGCGTCGTTCTTGTCGTCACACTTGTAAAGGGTGTTAACGATCATCAACTTGGCGACATCATCAATTTCGCTGCCAAAAACTTCGATATAATAAGATGCATTAACGTTCAACCAGTCAGTCTTTGCGGCAGATTACCGCAAAAAGACCGAGAAAAAATGCGCATCACAATTCCAGACTTCATGAAAGCGGTTGAGGAACAAACAAATGGAACAATAAAAGTCTCAGATTTCTACCCAGTCCCCACTGTCGTCCCTGTTTCAAAAGCTGTTGGTGCATTAAAAGACAGACGATATCTTAGAATTCACCGCGCACCCACATTGTGGAATGGCGACTTATCTTCTGGTTGAAAATGGCAAAATCATTCCAATTACAAGGTACGGAAACATCGACAAATTCATCGCTGTCATGAACAAAGTCTATTTGACCGCCTCAAAGGGAAGCAAAACTAAAGCTAAACTCCAATTGGTCAGCTCAATGCGTCATGTCAATTTAGGTTTCCTAAGAAAATACGTTTTAGGTGTAGTAACGAGCGGTGACTACAAATCTCTCGGCGAACTGCAAAGAAAAGCAATTCTATTATCATCCATGCATTTCATGGACCCATACAACTTTGACTTAGAAAGAGTACAACGCTGCCTAATCCACTATGCCGTTCCCGATGGACGCATAATTCCATTCTGCACCATGAACTCCATTCATAGAGCTGAAGTTGAAAAGAAACTTGGCATCCCAATCAAAGAATGGAAGGCCCAACATAAAGTTGAAATAAGCCAACCATTCTAGATGATGAGAACACAAAAATATCAAAGTGAAAACTTATGGGTGGAAAAAAGAAGCTCGGCATAAAGCAGATGGAAAAGCAACAGGTCACTCAAGATGAAGAAAAAGCTAAGCAAGACAAAAAGAAAGAGAAAGCTGGACCGCCAAAAGAAAGAAAAACCATTGGAATATTGCTCCAGACGCAAAAGATGGCAAAATCGTTGCTGAAGTCAAAAAAATGGGTGCTATAACGCCTTACTCCGTTTCAACAAGATACGGAGTAAGAATAAGCGCAGCCAAAGACTTCCTTGAACAATGGAAGCTAACGGTACAGTGAACTCGTTTCCGGAAGCCACAACATAAAAATCTACAAGGCTAAAGCAGCCTAAACTGCTCTAAGCCAAATCCTTTTATTTTAACCAATTTTTAAACAGAGTGGAGAGAATTTTCTACTTGACAGATTTTCCAGAAAGAGTTTACACTGCTGACGAAGTAAAAGCCGCTAAAGAATCAATTGACCAAGGCTACAAACATGACTTAACAGTTGAGGGCTCGCCGGATTTCAAAGAAAAAGTCAACAGTGCTCTTGACCTAATTAAAACGGCAGGATACTTTGAGTTTTTAAGAGCGCATATAAGAAAAATAATCGAAATTGATGGAATAACACAGCTGCGAGAAACAGAAGTATGCCATCTGGGCAAACAAGTTCGCCGTAGAAAACCCTGTTGACGCGGCTAGCTTATTCATTCAGAAAGCTTACCACATGAAAGAATACTTAGAAGGAGAACTCTACTACGGTGGTAACGCAGAAAAACGATCCGTTGCAAAACGTATCGAGTTTTTGCAGGCACTCAGGGACAAAAGTAACGACAAAACTGTAAAAGAAGAATGCGAACGGCTACTGCTAATGTGGAAAGAAAGCTCATTAGCCTTTTAAATTGTCTACAAGCTTCAACTTTAATTGTTGTTCCACTTTTAACTTGTTTAAAAATTTCCAAATTATTTGTTATTTTGCCAAGTATGCTAACGGGACTATAGGGCTGTGATTTGCCGTAGAAAACACATAGGGCGCCGCCCAATGGCCAAAAAGCAATCGTACCAGTTTCCACGGTGGGTTTTGCTTTTTCTTCACCCATTTTTATTGGGATTTCGAAATAAACTTCTTCTTTCCATAATGCAGCTCTGCCTTCGATTGGAAGTTTTCGAACGATATAATCTATGGTTCTTGGCGCTAAAAATCTGACTAATTCACCTTCAGCTTCACCTAAACCTTCAATGATAAACTTAACTTTTATGTGGGAAACGTCTGCTTTGAACATCGGCTTGAACCTCTGGTTCATACTCAAATATTTCATGCTCCTTTAAAGAAAACCCGGTAAATCTCGGGATAGGCTATTCAATGGTCGAAGTTCAATTTAACTCTTACAGTCATTTCAACTGATGGCAAATTATGACCCAGCATTAAGTTGCTTATAAGAGGCTTAGAACCGTTTTTCCTATAAAATCAATCTGTTCCGCAGTGACCCCCGGATGAATTGGCAAAGAGAAAACCTGCTTTGATGCTTTATCTGTTTCTGGAACTTTAGCGCCTTCAAAGTTCTCTCGGTAAAACGGCATCTGATGCACAGGGTTAACATAATAAGCTTCAGCGCCGATTCCTTTTTTCTTTGAGTGCTCCTATCAAATTATTGCGTTCTGTTTCTGTGCCATCCTTTAGTCTTGCTGTGTATAGGTACCAGCTATGCTGTCTATCCTTCAATTCATAAGGCAAAACAAGCTTGTTGTTTTTCTTAAGAATGTAATGTTAATTGTTGTGCGTTTTGACGGCGTTTAGCCAAAAAAGAGGGTAACTTTTCCATCTGTACGTTACCAATGGCCGCCTCATTTCCGACATTCGATAATTAGTTCCAAGAATAACTGATGAATACTTGGCTTTTTCTCCATGAGTCCTAATCATACGCAAAGTCTCATCTATTTCATCACTATTTGTTGTTATTACTCCGCCTTCACCGGATGTCATGTTTTTGCTCGCGTAAACTCCAGCAAGCAGCATCAGCAAAGCTTCCAGCGGGTTTACCTGCATATGTTGTTCCATGCGCTTGAGCAGCATCTTCAAGCAAAGCTAAGCCATGTTTGGAAGCGATTTCACTCATAGGTTTCATATCAGCGGAAAAACCATACAGATCAACTGGCAGTATTGCTTTGGTTTTTTTCGTTATTGATTTTTCAACCGCATCTGGGCGACAAATTGTAAGTTTCAGGATCTATGTCTGCGAAAACTGGTTTTCCACCTGCTAACACGACCGCTTCTGCAGTAGCTACAAAAGTGAAGCTAGGCAAAATTACCTCATCATTTTGCTTTACTCCACAAGCCATAATGGCTGAGTGTAAGGCTGCAGTTCCAGTGTTAACCGCTACAGCGTGCTTTACACCTGAAAAGCTTGCAAAATCTTTCTCAAATTCAGTAACCATTGGTCCATTGCCAAGTCCGCTTGTTAACATACCGCTTCTTAGAACTTTTACTACTGCTTGGACTTCTTCTTCTCCTATCTTTGGCAAGTTGATCGGTATCATTTCTTTGGCCTCATTCTGTTAGATACTGCTTGAGCGCAATATTTTAATTTGCTTAAAATTAAGCGCTCTTGTGTACCAAAGAAATATTATTCGATGATCATTTTTTGAGTAACTTTATAATCAATCACTACTTTAACGCCATGGGCACTAAGTTCTTTATCCAGTTCCAAGTCGCCAGTGTCAACCCTTAAACTCTTTAACCTATCCAATTTGCTTTTAGTAGCAACCACAACAATATTGTCCAAACCTACTTGGCGGATAACTTTGCTGCTTATCTGTTGGTTTCCTCTGCCAAAAATGAATCCTTGACCTCCAATCGGCGTCACAATTATCTTTGAGGTCTTGCCCTTTAATAGTCTGCCAGTATTTGTGTCTCGTTGACATCATTTGCAATTATTTTCTTGTCTAAAAATAGGTCTACCCCGAGGAGAGTTTTTTTCTGATCCAAAAGGTCACTGATTGTGCGAGTGGTTGTGCCGGGACCCATAATATAAATGATGTTTGGCTTCATTTCTTCAATAATGTAAATTGCTATGCGGCTTGATTACGCACTTCGTTCTCAGTCATTGGGCTTTCAAGTTTGTTGCCTTGAATTAAATGGGGTTCATAAGGGCTTAACAGGTATCCGTAGAGTTCAGCTGATAGACGTCCTTCTCTGAAGGCTTGCTCATCTACATCCATTACCTCTGCTTCTCGCAGGGGCAAACCACCCCAAAGATAATTCATTGCCACTCTTGCGGCAGCCTGAGGAGTAACCGCAAATATGGCGCTATGCATTTTGACGCCTGTTGGAACCCCAAGAACAGGAACCTTCAAGTCAACCGCTTTTAGTATGTCGCGGGTTGTTCCATCGCCGCCGCAGAAAACAAGCAAATCAACACCTAACTCCACCATTGCTTTTGCAATATTTTGAGTGTCTTCTGATGAGGTTTCATTTTTGCTTTCACCTTTAACTTCAAACGTAAAACCGCATTTCTCGGCTTCTGTTCTGACCCATACTTCCAGCGCCAACAATTAATTTTAAACTGTCTTTAACTGGATCCAATTCAGCTAGAAAGGTTTCTGCTCTTTGTGGTGCTATGGGTTTGGCTCCAAGAGATATGGCTTTGTTTAGAATCGCTTTGCCGTCTGTTCCCTTTAACCCGACCGTGCCGCCCATTCCAGCCACTGGGTTGACGATGAACCCGATGGTTTTTGTTGGCAAACTTTGAGGCTTAGTCATTGGGAAACCTAAATTGGTATTGGGTTACTAGGATAAAAAGAAAATGATTTTTGAATTAGTCTGTTTTCATATTTTGGATTGATAGTTGATTAACCAACAACACAGGAGTTGCCATTTTTTGATCAAGCTGGTTTGACTTGCTTTTTTGGTTCAGGCTTTGTTTCGTTTGCAGGTTGAGTCAATTAAAGTCAACTACCGTCAATAGAAGTCATTTACCGTCAACCACCGTCAACTAACGTCAACTAAAAGTCATCCAAGTCTCTTATCATCGATAGAACATTGAAGTAAAACGAAAATAAAAAATGTAGGAAAGAGTTTTTGAGGTTTAGTATGTTTCGCAGCCGATGTATTTTTTGTTGACTTCGTTTAGCCATGGATATAGCTTGTGCAGTTTCTGCATTGATTCGTCAACTTTCTGAGTTGGGTATTCGTATGGTTGCAGGTTGCCGCTGAAGTATTCGTCGTATGCTGCCATGTCGAAGTAGCCGTGACCGCAGAGCACAAACAAGATGGTTTTTGCTTCACCTGTTTTTTTGCATCGTAGTGCTTCGTCGATTGCGCCTTTTATTGCGTGAGATGGCTCTGGCGCTGGGATGATTCCTTCTGTTTGTAAGAAGAGTTTGGCTGCGTCGAAGACTTCTAGTTGGTTGTATGCTTCGGTTGTCATTTGTTTTTCTTGTACAAGAACGCTTATGGTTGGGGCGATGCCGTGGTAGCGGAGTCCACCGGCGTGGATAGGTGCTGGAATAAAGTCATGACCTAAGGTGTGCATGGGTACGAGCGGTGTTAGTTTTGCTGTGTCACCGTGGTCATATTGGTATTGTCCTTTGGTTACTTTGGGGCATGCTGTGGCTTCAGTGGCAACGAATTTGGTTTCTTTAGGCGCTTTCTTTGAAACCTTGTCGTAGTAGAATGGCCACATGATTCCTGAGTAACTACTGCCTCCGCCGATGCATCCGTAAACCACGTCTGGGTAATCATCAACCATTTCAAATTGTTTTTTAGCTTCTAAACCTTCAACTGTCTGATGTAAACATACATGATTAAAGACGCTACCGATGGCATAGTTAGTTTCTTCTTCGTTAACTAAGGCATCTTCTACGGCTTCGCTGATGGCTATTCCGAGGCTGCCTTTGTTATCTGGGTCTTCAGCGAGAATTTTTCGTCCTGCCTCAGTTTTGTTACTTGGACTTGGCAATGCATTCTGCGCCAAAAGCATTCATCATCATCTTTCGGTATGGTTTTTGGTCGTAGCTTGCACGAACCATGTAAATTGTTGCTTTGAGTCCAAACATCATGGCTGCAAACGCAAAAGCTGAGCCCCATTGGCCTGCGCCTGTTTCTGTGGAGAGGCGTTTGGTGCCTTCTTTCATGTTGTAATATGCTTGTGGTACCGCTGTGTTGGGTTTGTGACTTCCAGCAGGGCTTACACCTTCGTATTTGTAGTAGATTTTTGCTGGTGTTTTTAGTGCTTTTTCTAAGCCTGTGGCTCTGAAGAGTGGTGAGGGTCTCCAGATTCGGTAGACTTCTCTTACTTCATCAGGGATGTCTATCCATCTTTCTTGGCTTATTTCTTGACCGATTATTGCTTTGGGGAATATTCTTGGGACAATTCCGACTCCTGGCTGACCTGTTGCTGCATCTATGAATGGAGGCAACGGATGCGGCAAGTCGGGAACTATGTTATACCATTGTTTTGGTATGTCATCTTCTTTTAGTAATATTTTTTTAATGGTCATTTCTTTCGCCTTCTACCTATTAAAGTGATGAAATGTACCTTCAAGTTTTATTTAAAGCTTTTGTGTACACTTTTGTTCATTGAAAACGAGGAAACACTTAACAACACATTTATACCCAAACGAACAAAAACACGCATAAGCGAAACAAAATGTGGAACCAAATAAAAAATCAACTTCAAGAATATCCTGAACGACTCAAAGTTGCACGCGTACTCATAGAAAATGGATTAAGCGTCCAAAATAACAAAATATGCCTAAACCAAATTGAAATCCCACCCGTACGCATAGCAAGAGTCGCTGGAGTCGATAGACGAACAGTAAACGAGACAATAAACAGCATAAAAGCCAGCCCCGATCTAAAATTATTTTTGAGGAAATACGTCCAGCAGGTCACTCACTAAAAGAAATCGCTAAACACCTTAACCTTGGAGTACTAGAAATAACTCCTGTAAACGCAAAATCGCCAGGAATCTTATCCAACGCAGCCATGATTCTTAACAGGGCAGGATTAAGTATCAGACAAGCAATCGTAGATGACCCAGAACTTTCACCTGAACCAAAACTTACCTTGATAGTTGAGAAAAAAATTCCAGGAGAACTAATCCCTGAACTGCTCAAAATTCCGGGAATAGCCAAAGTTTCAGTCTATTAAGCTTATGGCAAAAATGAAACGAATAAAACCGTAAAAGCTGGCTTAAATGATGCAAAAACCGCTTGCCTAGGCTTTAATCGTTATGCCCTGCCTAGAAAAACTTATATTGGTAGTAACATTTTGTTGTTGTTCGCTATTAAAGGAGATTATTTGATTTGTCATCATTCCCAACACAAGCGGGCGGTGTACCTATTCTAGTTTTAAAAGAAGGCTCAAACAGGTCCCGCGGAAGAGAAGCCCAACACGGATAACATCACTGCCGCTAAAGTTGTAGCTGAAAGTGTTCGAAGCTCTTTAGGACCAAAAGGCATGGATAAAATGTTAGTTGACAGCTTCGGAGATGTCACAATAACAAGCGATGGTCGAACCATCTTAGATGAAATGGATATTCAGCATCCAGCAGGCAAAAATGATAGTTGAAGTAGCCAAAACCCAAGACAATGAAGCTGGTGACGGAACAACATCCGCAGTCATCATTGCTGGCGAACTTCTCAACAAAGCAGAAGAATTAATTGACAAAAATATTCATCCAACAATCATAATTGAGGGTTATAGAATGGCAGCTGAAAAAGCTTTACGAAACTCTTGAAAAAATAGCCATCCCCGTAGACCTGAAATCTCAGGACTATCTGAAAAAGGCCGCTACAACCTCAATGGGAAGCAAAATCGTAGCTGAATACAAAGAATTCTTAGCGGATTTAGTTGTTAAGGCAATGTTGTCAGTTGCCGAAAAAAAAGACGGAGGCTACAAAGTGGATATTGACGACGTAAAAGTTGAAAAGAAAACAGGCGAATCCCTCAAAGACACCAGTCTAATTAATGGCATTGTTTTAGACAAAGAAATTGTTCATTCAGGAATGCCCAAACGGGTAGAAAAAGCAAAAATTGCATTAATAGATGCTTCCTTAGAGATTGAAAAAACTGAATTAGACGCTAAAATAAACATTGAAAGCCCTGACCAAATTGAAGCATTCCTCAAGCAAGAAGAAACAATGCTAAAAGACATGACCGATAAAATTTTAGCTTCAGGAGCCAACGTGATTATCTGCCAAAAAGGCATAGATGATATAGTTCAGCATTTTCTTTCAAGAAAAAGAATAATTGCAATTAGAAGAGCCAAAAAATCAGACATGGAAAAACTTGCAAAAGCCACGGGTGGAAAAATAGTAAGCAGTATTGATGATATTTCATGCATCAGACCTTGGATATGCAGCTTTAGTGGAAGAACGCAGAATCGGCGACGACAAAATGACTTTTATTGAAGGCTGCAAAAACCCCAAAGCAGTCACCATTTTGATTAGAGCTGGAACTCAACGCATGACGGCAGAAGCAGAACGCTCAATCCATGATGCACTTTGCGTTGTCAGAGACTTAATTCAAGAACCGAAAATCGTTGCTGGAGGAAGTGCCCCAGAAATGGAAATGGCAAACGTACTAAGAAAATACGCTGAATCAATGCCAGGAAGAGAGCAACTTGCAATCAAAGTATTTGCAGAAGCCCTCGAATCGATAGCTGTAACGCTTGCTGAAAACGCCGGAGTAGATCCAATCGATGTACTTTCAGAATTACGATCTAGACATGAAAAAGGAGAAACATGGGCGGGCATAGAAGTCTTGAAAGGAAAAGTTCAGGACATGGCAAAAGCAGACATTTTCGAGCCGCTCTCAGTTAAAAAACAAATAATTAAATCCGCAAATGAAGCAGCATCCATGATTCTCAAAATCGACGATGTAATTGCCTCAGGCAAAACCAAGGGACCCCCAACACCACCAGGCGGCGGAATGGGTGGCATGGGCGGATATCCAGGTGCTGGAGAGTATTAAAATACGTCAGAACAAAAAATAAATGTTGGACCACCAAAAATTACTCGTTTCGAGAAAGCAAGAATAGTTGGAGCTAGAGCACTTCAAATCTCGATGGGAGCACCAATTTTGGTGGATGCAAGTGAAAATACAAACCCTATTGACATAGCTTTAGTAGAACTTGAGGCTGGAATTCTTCCGATAACAATTAGAAGAACCTTGCCGGATGGAACCTTCCAGGATATTCCATTAAAATGGCTATCCTAAACCTTATTTTCTTTTAATTTTTCCAGTTTCTCTTGTGCCTCACTTAGCGTTTTGCTGATTTGTCTCCAGTGTGCCCCTTTCCAATAGATTTGACCGCAATTGGGACATTTCCAATATTTGTCATAATAAGTGAACGTATTTTTTTGGAGCTCGCCTGAAAGTTGATCTTTTGACGTTGCTTTGAGTTTGGTGTTACATACAGAGCAATTGGACTTTTCCATATCCATCTCTAAAGCAAATCCGTATCGTTTTGCAAGTTCGGCTAACCGTTCAGATTCCGTTTTACCTTCAACATAAAAGGCATCTATACCTCGCCCAATGGCACGTTGGTAGAGCTCCAAGTCTTTTGTTAATAGTGCACGATTTTCTTTTTTTGCTAGTTCAAGCAACTCATTATCGTTTAGCTCTACGTCATATACGACGTCTTGTCCTATCATGCGAAGCCAACGTGCCATTTTCCCAAGCATACTATCCGCTAAGAACTTCACACACTGTCGCTCCGAACAATTGAGCTTCTGCCTGCTTTAGAAACTATGTCTCCCTCGTCAAAAACTAACAATCCATTGACATATGTTTTGACTGGTTTACCAACAACTTCCCAGCCGTCATAGGGCGAGTATTTGGCTTTGGATTTGAATTTTGCAGCCTCAATTTTGAATTTGCGGTTAAAATCTACCACCGTTAAATCCGCATTCAATCCTTGTTCCAAGCGGCCACGATCATTCAAGCCGAAAATTTCTGCAGGTTTCTCTGAGAGCAATTGAACCACTTGACTCAAGAGTAACCGATTCTTCCTAACCTGTGTCAACATAAGTGGCAAAGTAGTTTCTAAGCCGGGTATGCCGACTTTAACATCCCAAACGTTATCTGCCGATTTCTCGTTTAAAGCATGCGGGGCGTGGTCTGAGCCTAAAGTGTCAATTGAACCTGTCTCAAAACCCATCCATAATGCTTCAACATTACTTTTATTGCGCAGAGGCGGCGCCATAATCAACATTTGACCGTAATGCGCCAAATCAGCATCTGATAATAACAGGTGATTAGGTGTAACTTCGCAGGTTACTTTTCGTCCTGATTCCTTAGCTTTATGAATGGCGCTTAATCCCTGTTCAGTTGACACATGGCAAAAATGCAATCGCACATCAGTCGATTCACTTAGTTTTAGCAGCCGTTCGATGGCTTTTAGTTCAACTTGCTCCGAGTGTGCTTTTTGAAATGCTGTTGTGGTGTTTTTTTGGGTTTGTTTAAGCTTGTTTTCGTTGACGGTAAGTAAAGCTTTGTCTTCAGCGTGTACCGCTATTGGAACATTTAACTTTGCAGCCTCTTTGAACCCATCTTGCAACGCTTCGTCATCATCAATGTTTAATCCGCCGATTTGGCAACCCATAAAAAGTTTGAACCCGACTGCCCCTTGTGAAACAATATCTTTTGTTTCAGCTAATTTTTTTGGAAATTCAGAGTAGAATCCAACATTTACCAGAATTTTTCTTGATGCTATTTCCATCCGGTTTCTAATGGTATAGGCACTCATAGTAACCGGCTCGTTATTTGGCATATCTAAGACAGTAGTGAAACCTCCAGCGGCAGCAGCAGCGGTCCCTGTTTGGAAGTCTTCTTTGTATTCTTTTCCCTCATCTCTCAAATGAACATGTTCATCTATCAAACCTGGAAGGACCAAGAGGTTTTTTAGGTTAGTTTTTTGGTCAGCGTTTGGCATTTGGGTTTCTTTGCCGATTTTAAAGATTTTGCCTTCTTCAACCGCAATACTGCAATCTACGATTTGTCCGTTGAGGTAGGCTTTAGCGTTTGTAAGAATAAAATCAACAATCAAATCAGCTCACGGCAATAATCAATAGCGCATAGTTTGCTTAATTAAAGTTTATCAAGCTATTCGTTTGGCTTTTAGTTTAATTAAATGATGCAAGAGCGGGACTTGGTGCAGAGCTTCAATGGAGACATCACCCACAATTCCCTGTTTTGGTGCACCTCAAATTGAAGTTAGTTAAGAAGATAGGGTTCTTCTCATTTCCTCATATTGCTCTTTGTTAATTTCTTATTTGGCATATCTAACTTTGATAATGTGCAAAGGGTCAAAATCATTAGATAGAACACAAGATTTGTATTCATATAATGATATTGTATTTAATGAACAAGTTTCTTTAGCTTTTTAAAGAGCTTCACGGTTATATCTGAACAAATTTAGGGGAATACCGTGACATTAGGCAGCTCAATTAAAGGTTTTCTAAATACAGCAGCAGGCCAAAGGATTACTCGGTTCTATTTATCAATGCATTCACTGATGGAAGAGCAGCATCGAAAAGACGTTGGCTTCTATGAAAAACTCTACAGAGAAGCTTTTTTTGCTAAAAGCTTCCGTTTTCTCTCTTTCAACAATATCGAAGGAGATTACTTAGAGTTCGGGTGTCATCAGGGAGTAACGTTTACTCTTGCACACAAATACAAACACATATCCAATCTAAACATGAAGCTTTTTGGCTTTGATTCTTTTCAAGGATTGCCTAAACCGGAGGGCATCGACGTACATGAGCAGTGGAAAGAAAAACTCTATGCCATGGGTATGCAAGAATTAACTAGCGAGCTCCAAAAAACTGCCGTCGCACCATCAGAATATACACTTATTCCAGGGTTCTACAACGAATCCCTAAAAGCCAACCTGCCCAACAAAATTGGAATAAAAAAAGCCGCCTTGATCTATATTGACTGCGACTTATACGAATCAACCATACCCGTCCTAAACTACATTGTACCAGTCTTGCAGACGGGAACTGTAGTTGCATTCGACGATTTTTACTGCTTCAACGGAGACCCAGAAAGAGGAGAGCAAAAAGCACTCAAAGAGTTCCTACAAGCTAACCCTAAAATAAAACTGAACGATTACCTGAACATCGGTTGGGGCGGAAAATCCTTCATCACCAAAATATACCCTTAACTAAATAGTTATAGAAGTGTGCACAATTAATTTTTTATAGTTTTGTCAGCTAATTGTTCTATGAGCATGTCTGGGCCGGAACCCGTTTATTCCATTGGTTTGTGTGTAGGAACACTATAACCGTTTAACTATTGGGTCAAGCCCAGTACTTGCTCATGCATTTGAGTCTTTCTTCGCCAGCAATCAACGATCTTCTTGCTTTAGCTCATAACATATCAAGCCATCTTTTAATTTATAAATTTGTATTAATTTTACTTTGTTTAATGCCCTATTCTCAATTTGCACCTCATATAAGGCATTATTAGCCGCCATACCTGTAAATAATGAAGGATAGTAATAAATTTTATTAAAGGTTCACCTAAACAAATTAAAGTTTATTTATGGTGATTATATTAGGTTTATTGTTTTAGAAGCGGATTTTATTGCCCAGACAAATTTTGCTTAGTAATGGACGATTTGCGGTAGCTCTCGATGACAAAGTTAGAGTTAGAGATGTTTATTTTCCATATGTTGGGCTTGAGAATCACGCGGTTGGTCATGAATTCAGGTTTGGTATCTGGGTGGATGGGAAAATTTGAATTGATTAGATAATAATTAGGAAATAATTATGACCTACATCGACGAAACTCTTACATCCAGATATATATAAAAAAGGTCTCATCTGATATTAGCCTAGAAGTAAATGATGCCATCCATAAGGTTAAAGATGTTTTCCTCTGAAAAATAAAGGTGATAAATGAAGCGTTCTCAAAACATGAAGTACGCTTTTTTTTACGCAAGATTTCCACATTTACAGTTACCTATCGTATTGAGAAAAGAGAAAACTTTGCGTTTATCGATCTGTAGAAAAATTATTTTTCTTGTTCAAGCTCTATTCTGCATTCGTCGCAAATATTTTGCCCATTTCGTTCTTTGAGGCTTTCGGAGTATATATTGCATCGGTCGCAGTAACCTGAGAGCGGAACATCTTCGCCTTCTTCAGTTCTTGCAGCTCCTTCAATACGTGATCTTTCTTGTATTATTTCTATTAGTTCAGGCATTACCCCTAAGAAGATCTTTACTTGTGATTATTCCGACCAAGTTGCCTTTGTAAATAACGCCTAGTCGTCTAATGTCGAGACTGTTCATTCTTCTCGCTGCTTCAGTTATTGTCAGGTCAGGTTCAATTGTCACAAAAGGAGTTGTCATGATTTCTTTGGCTTTAACTGAGTCAGGTTTGAGGTTTTTTGCTAAAACCCTAATCACTAAGTCTCGCTCTGTAATAATTCCGATTGATTTGCCAGCTTGATTGGTTACTATTACGCAGCCAAAATCGTTCTTTTCCATGGCAGCGGCAGCTTCGTTTGAGGTCCAATTTTCATCCATAGTTACAACTGGGCTGCTCATTACGTCTTTTACGATCATTTTCGTTCTTAATCCAATTTCAGACAAAGGTAAATGTCACTTCCGACAATTTAGATTGACTTAGCTTCAAAGCAACAATAAAAGAAGCGCATAATTTAAGAATTGCTTAAACAGAAAAGTACGCTGTGAACTTTATTAGGTTCATTACAATTAGGACACAATGCCAATGAGGAAAGGTTATGCTAAAAACGAATGCTGAAAAACTTATAAAAATGTCAGTCATGGGTGAAATAGCCAGCCCCACCATCAGATCGGCATACAATGTCTCAGCAACAGGGAAACCAGTAGTCTTACCTGGAGTAGGGGGCATAACCTATAATTTAAGAGTCGGCGATCCTGCATGCGGTTGGGAAGCGGACCATGTGGAACCGGGTGTTAGTGCAGAAAACAAGGAAAACGATGGCCGCTCAGGACAGGCTGCCAATACAGCCTTCAACATTTTATCATGTGTCGGAAACAAAGCCAACATAGTAAATGGTGATAACAAAGATGTTCAAGGAACAGTCACAGGCAAACATGGCGGAATTGAACATGTTCTCGTTGATTTTCCCACAAATATTTTAGAAAAACTGGTAATCGGGGATAGAATTCTGGTAAAAGCTTTTGGTGTAGGCTTAAAACTACTCGATTATCCAGAAATTAAAGTCTTAAACATGGATCCAGCATTGCTCGAAGCATGGGCCCCCCAGCCAAAGGGCGATAAACTTGAAGTGTCAGTTACGCATATTGTGCCAGCGGCGATCATGGGTTCAGGCTTAGGAGCTAACCAGGCAAACTCTGGAGACTATGACATTCAATTGTTTGATGACGGAATTGTTGAGCAGTATGAACTGGCAAGTTTAAGGCTTGGCGATTTAGTAGCCATTATTGATGCTGACCACTCGTTTGGGAGAATTTACCGCCAAGGCGCTGTTTCAGTGGGCGTCGTGATTCATACAAATTGTGTCACAGCAGGCCATGGTCCCGGAGTTACAACTTTAATGACCTCACCACAAGGAAAAATTATCCCTCAGATAAACGCGAAAGCTAATATTGCTTCTCTTCTAAACTTATGAGCATATATATAAGATAGTTTAATGCTTAATTGGAAAAATAGGAGAATAAGAGGTTAAAATAATTGCCATCTAAGCGAAAAAGCCGAGGAAGATCAAAAGGAAGCAAAGGAAGCGGCAGCCTTGTTCAATGCGCTAATTGTGGAGCACAAGTACCACGAGATAAGGCGAAGAGAAACACTCGTCGCGTATCGTTTGTTGAGCCTCAATTAGCTAAAGAGCTTAGGCAAAAAGGCACGTTTCTAGCATCGTGGGTCGACACGAAATACTACTGCATATCGTGTGCTGTTCATCGCGGCATTGTCAATGTTAGAGCCGAAAGCGAACGTCATTCACGCGCCAAAAGAAGATACTAAATAGTTTATACTGATTTTTTCTTTAATTCTTTGTATACATGAAATGCTCTTTGTACAACCGTGAAGTTTGCAAGAACAGCCAGTACGAATATTCCGTAGCCTAATGCTGGCCGCCAGAAGAAAGCTATTATGGTCACAGCCGCCAAAATAAGCATGCGTTCTGCTCTTTCTGCTAACCCTACTGACTCCATCTTTATGCCTGCTGCTTCAGCTCTTGCCCGAGTATAACTTACCAGTAAAGAACCTGCTAAAGCGGCTAAACCCCAGACTGCACCCCAAGTTGAACCCCAAGCCGAGTTACTTAGTCCAGCAATTATAATGGCTGCAAAAATTGCTGCGTCAGCATACCTGTCAAGAACTGAATCGAAGAACCCTCCAAAAGTAGTTACCTGCTGAAAAGTTCTAGCAATAATTCCGTCAAGTGTGTCGCAGAATCCAGAAGCAAGGAGCAAGACTGTCGCTAAGAGAAGAAGCCAAGCATGATTTGGAGCAAGAGCGTAGGCGCCAGCTGATACGAGAGCAAGGATGAATCCTAAGGCGCTTACTTTGTTTGGAGTTAAACCTATTTTATGTGCGGCTGTTGCTTGTGAAGTTAGCATTAACTGTATTTTTTTCTTCAATTTAGTTAGCAAGTTAACATCCTGAACTCTTCGAAACTCATTAGGGATTAGCTATAAAAAAGCCTTTCCAGAAAGGTTTCTTACAAAATATTGGACAATTTCATGTATATCACTGATTTTCAATCGACTTATTAGCAAGAATCAGCATAGTTTCGAAAGTAACGTTTCCGTTACTCGTCAAACACAAGTAACCCTGATGTTACACAAAGGAAACAACAAAAGGAGATAAGAAAATGACTGGAAACGCAGATGTTATCTTCGTAGGAAACAAACCTCCAATGAGCTATGTTTTGGCAATCATAACTAGCCTTGCCTCAGGAAACTTGAAAGAAATCACACTCAAAGCGCGAGGCCAAGCCATAACCACCGCTGTTGACGTAGCAGAGATAGCAAGAAACCGGTTCATTAAAGACCTCAAAGTTGCCAAAATAGCAATCGGAACAGTAGAGATGCCACCACGCGAGGGAGAAAACAGGTCCAGAATGGTTTCCACGATGGAGATAACGCTAAGCAAAAAGTAAGCTGGACATTAAATAATACCAAGAAACCAAACCAAATCTTCTTATTTTTTAATTTTTGAAAACGATTTTATTTTTTCAAGATTGCGTTTGATTATAATTGTTTAGGATTTTGAAGATGGCATATCTATCGTTTGAATAAATAAGTTCTAAAAATCTGCAGCGTATTATTTTTGAGTCAAGCTGGTTTTTGTCGTAAACGACGAATTCAATATTATTTTGAGCAATATAATCTTTATAATCTCTATAATATAGTGTAAATTCGGCAGGTTTATAATTAAATAAGCTTTCAAGTTGGTTTGGCTGTTGCATTGTTGGAAAACTATTTTTTGAAAGTGTAAGAACTTGATATTGCTTAGTAACTGTCTGGTTGACGTTAACTTCATTGAATTGGTATTGGAATCTAACAGCGTCTATTTGATGGTTTGCTAATGCACCGATATTTCCCCAATCGGGCAAATCAGTGAAGTTAAAGGCGAAAGCCACATCTTTTTGATCATCATAAAGGCCTATGTAATTATCTTTCAGGGTTGAATTTGAGAAATCGACGACTGCCCAATCTGTTCCATGAGTGGTTTTTGAAGGCACATCCCAGGGGTTAACCCAATCCATTAGTTGAGGTATTTGTGCCTTAGTGAAGTTGAATTGAAGATCAAAGTAATTGGTTATATACAGGGTTGCGTTGGAAATGTCACTCTTTAAGGGGGATAGAGCCCAAGAAATGTTGATTGGGTAACTGTCATTTTTAACAAGCATTGTTTGAGTTAATGTCACATAATCGTTAGAGTAATCGAATGCTATTTTTTTTGGTGTGCTTTGTTCGTCAAAAGATACAGTCCTGCTTAAATCTGAAAGGAGAAATTTGTAATCCGTTCCATTTTGAGTGAAGGATATGAAGTCTCCGCCGCTTGAAGAATACGAAACTCGGTACCAAACTTGATTTATTGACACGTAGTTTTCGTCTGTAATATCGCCTTTAGCCTGATAAGCCCTCAGCAAAGTTTGGGGAGTCTGAATCTCATAAGATAAACTCAGAACTGACTCAGCAATTTCATTTCTTTCAATAGTAGGGTCTGTTTGCGCTATCACGTTTTTCCCAGAAAAACTTGAAAACCATGACCCAGGAACTTCCGTGACAACCACTGTTGCGTTATTCGGATAATTATTGTTAAGCCATACTCCTGCATCAAACGCTTTTATGTCAGATGTTGAATAGTAAACGCTTGCACCCAATATATTGCCATAAACTACATCTGAGCGAAACACAAGCATCAGAGACACCAAAACAATCAGAGAAATAGTGGCTATTTTTAACCAGCTTTTGCGCATGCTCACTCTATGTTTTGAATAAAAAGTAATGAATTTGTCAGACAGAAAGGCAAGAGAAACAGCCGCCAGAATTGCCATAGAAGGGGTCAAATAGTAAACAAACCATTGAAACGGCATGAACAAACCAAAAAGGTAAGATTCTGCAAAGAAAAGAGGTACAAAAAAACTAAGCATCAATATCGCAAAAGAAACTAGCTTTTTTCTCGTTTCATTACGTAATAGCTAACTGCAATTCCGCTTAAACCAAAAAAGAATATGAAACCAAAATTAACCAGGAAGGAATGAAAACTAACTGCTGGAATTTCATAAGCATAGGTTTTGATCGCAAAGAAAACGTAGTAAATGACTGCGCCAAGGTAGCCAATCATGGCTTGGAAATAATAGAGGAAGAATGCGATTCCGCCGCCTAGAACTAACGCGATCACTACTTTTAGGTAAGCACCTTTAGATTTTATTATCATAAGAAGCAGAATTGGCGGTATCATTATTACAGCGAGAAATGCAGCAAGCTGATGTGATAAAACTAAGGCAAAAGCGGCAAAAAAAGTAACCAGAAGGTACCCTAAATTATCCATTGCTAAAGTTAAATACAGTAACACTAGAAGAGTAAATGCAATACCGAGTACTGTGGTATAACCGCCCCACGCGTTTAACTCGTACATAGGAAAACACATTAACAACAAAACAGATGCGAAAGCACCGATTTTTTTGTTAAAAAATTTGCTGCTGAGCAAATACACAGCAAGGAACAATAGCCAATTAATTGTTACTGCTAAAACTTTTACTAAAAAAATAAGTTGCCCAATACCAGTTGCGCCGCTAAAAGAAATTAGCATTACAAGCAGAATCTCGTAAAGCGGAGGGGTCCACCCTAAGTTGCTTAAAGGTATTTTTCCAGTTTCAAGGAAGTTTTGAGCTTTTTGTAAGTGAACAGAGGGGTCATTTCCTAAAACTACTCCGTTCATTGATATGAATGTGAAGAAAATGGCGAAAATTAACACTGAGAGAACGGTAATAAAGATAATTTCAATTTGTCTCTCTTTTGTCAATTTACCTATCAAGGACTAGCTATCACCCAGCTGGATTGGCGTCCATGTTAACTTTAAAGAAAGCAACTTCACTGTTAATAAATACAAGGCTAAACTTGGGATCTTTAGCAAATTTTGGGTTTAACTCAGTGTTTCGATTCGCGATATAGGAAATCGAATATTGTTTTAGCGCTGTTTGGTAGTCAAAGGTTGTTATTGGCAAATTGCCCAATAGTTGCTGTGGCGCCATGTTAGCGGCGATTATAGGGGCGAAATAATTATCGATGGTTGCTTGATCTGTGTAAAATTGTAAATTGTCAGTTACTGAATATGTGGTTGCTGAAAACTCGATTTTTGCATGAGAACTCCCGTTCAAGGAGTATTGTACGTTTACATTGTATGGGGGAGGATTATTCAGAGTTTGGCTAACATCAGGCTTATTGCCATAGAAAATCAATTGCCCAAAAGCTTTCACGCCTTGGTCTATCCAGGCAACAGTATTGTCGCTTAACTGTATGATTGTTCCTTTGCTTTCAACTTGGAAGGTAAGATAATTCAGTGAAATACCAGTGATAGTGCTGTCGACAGTTGCTGTTAAGTTAACGAATTTTGAGCCTTGAGAGACTGTAGTAAATTGTGTATAATTGAATAAATCGTTGCCTCTGGAAACAATGATGGTAGCGCTTTCATTGTTTGGTCCCATTTGCATTTGCATGTTTTTCACTGGAAGATCGCTCACAAAGGTATAATTAGTAACTCCGTTAACGCTGTAATCGATTTTTATTTGGTCGCTGTCAAAATTAAAGAAAGAGTAGGGGAAATAAGTCCAATTTAGGTCAGTCAATATCTCTGGGTTATGTCTTGCAATGTATCCGCCATCCTCTCGGACCTGAATGTAACCATTATCAATCATGTAGTCGGTATCAAGCAGCAAAGACGCGTTTTTAGCTGGGTTCAACTCGCGAATACCCGTTATGTATTGCGGGTCAACTGCACTAATGGTTGGCCGTTGAGCAAATCCTCCAAGCCACCAGCCGTAAAGAGCATCTGAAGCAAAAACTGAACCGACCGGAGTGTTAGTTTTAGCCCACTGAATTGCTTCGTAACCAGGATTGTTCATAGTTTGATAGAAACTTTGCACTGTAACGCCTTCCCAAGGAGTAACAAACAATGGAAAAAGCAGTAAAGCTGCGAGTAAAAAGCCAGCTACAAAACCAGAGTAAAGATTCTTGCGTGTAACGTACTTTAAAATGCGTGCAGAATACTTGTTTGTGGTTTGTTTTGTTTTTTGAGCTTGACTGGATAGCTTGTGATAACTATCTATTGCGCGTGCAAAAACTATTGAACCGTGATCAAGGAACATAGCAAAAAGCACTATAACAGGCAAAACCAGGAAGTATAGGAATCGGTTGTAATCTATGTAGAGCCCATAGAGGTAACCTTGGGTTAATACCAAGGGGATTAAAAGCCACATGAAAAACAGGATTGCTGGAACTGTAAAGAAGCGTCCTTTGTATTCTTTAGAAAGAAAGAAAAATAGGACCAGAATTGCGAATAAGGGTGCGACTATTTCAAGAGGCAGTATTCCGGTTGAGAGTATTGCTCTTTGAATGTCAATTTCGCCGTTAAAAGTGGAGTTAGAAATTAAGTAAGCATGAGCCGCCTCGTAAAGAAAAGGTGCAACAAGAATCGCACCAACACCGAGCGATATTAGCCAAGATAGAACATGTTTTCTTGACGAACCAAACATTTTAGGACGAATCAATACAACCAGCACAGTGCCAACTGTTATACCGACAAAAATCACACTGCTTAGAGAATGAGTTAGAAATATCGACCCTGCTAAAATAGAGGTTGAAACAATAAAAGGTGCCATCGAGAATCTGTCTCTTTGCAGATAAAGGTAAAAAACTAATGGTATCAGAAGTAAGGTTATTACGTTTGGGTAGCCTCCCCAAAGTGTCATTTCTATGTCAAAACGTGAAACAGCAACGAGAAACGCAACAATTAAGGCACCTGATTCAGTCCATGCAATTCTAGTTATTAAAAAAGCGCATAGCACAATGAGCGAAGAAAATAAAGCGACGATAACACCTTGCGCCATGTAATTGGTCATTCCGGTCACCATAATTATTCCTGAAGCGAAAATGTGGTAACCTGGAAACGTCAAAGATAAGCCACCGCCCATCTGGTAGAAATCCCACAGAAAATTAGTGTTACCTGACTGAGTGATTGAGTTAATAACACTGCTATGTAAGCCGATATCAGCACCTGGCGGATACGTTTGCCAAAACAATAGAGTCAGGCGGTAAACAAATGAGAAAATAAAAATTAACAATAACACGACGTATGTCCTGTTTGCCTTTAACATTTGCACCCCACCTTTCTCTAAACATTTGTCAATTTGATTAATTATTTAAGTCAAAGCTTAAATATGAATTTCGAGTATAAAAATCCCAGAGTACTAAAAAGGAAAAAAGGTGTTTAAATGTCTTGGCTTAAATCTATGATGGAAAAAGAGCCTCCAGAACCAGAAAATCCAATCGGCGTAGTCGTAATAGGTAACATTGAACCCGATATGCATGATACAGCTAAAGAAGCCGTAAGACGGTCGCTAAAACGTGCAGGATTTAAAACAATCGATGTTGGCAAAAGCGTCGCACCACAAGTTTTCATCGATAAAGCAAAAGAAAACAATGCAAATATAATCGCAATCTCAGTAAATACAGTTCCAGCTAAAAACAATCTTGCAAAACTAGATGAACTATTGAAATCATCCGGATTGAAAGGTAAAGTCGGAATAATCATGGGCGGCGCTGCAGTTAAAAAAGAAGATGCCGATGCATTGGGTGCCCTCTTTGGCAAAAACAAGGAAGAAGCTCCCGATTTAGCAAAGAAAGCAATGGGCAAAAAATAATCCATCAGATGTGGAAAAATGTCATTTAAATTCAATACTAAACAAAACATATACACTATTGGAAAAGCAAAAGTAGGCGGTCAGCCAGGTGAGCTACCAACTTTTCTGATTGGCTCTATATTTTGGCTAGGCCAGAAAATGGTTAAAGATGCAAACAAAGGTATTTTTGACGCAGCTGAAGCAGAAAAAATAATCAATACAATGCAAGTTCAAAGTGATATTACCGGTGTGCAATTCGGTTTTGACATTGTCGGAACAACTGAATTAGCTTTTGAGAAATACATCGATTTCGTTTCAAAACATAGTGATGCAGCATTGATGCTAGACGCAATGAGTCCGAAGACAAGAATGGCAGCCGCGGACATGGCAAAGAAGATGGGTCTTGCAGACAGATGCCTCTACAACTCCGTCTACAAAGGCGTCACCGACGTTGAATTGGCAAAACTGAAAGAAAGCGGAATCAAAATGTCTATAGTGCTTGCTGACGATCCAAAAGACACAACCCTCGAAGGCAAAATGAAGGTAATCCAAGAAGCATTAGCATTGGCAGAAAAAGGCGGAATCACAAAGCCTCTAATTGATACAGCGATTCCAGCGTTCCAACCAGACATGGGTACTGCCGTAAGAACCATACCTATCATGAAAGAGAAATATGGTCACCCAGTAGGCTTAGGCAGCGGGAACGTTGTCACAACCATGGGGTGGGTCAAAGCAAACGTCGCTAAAGAATTCCGTCCAGGATGCAGAACCGCAACAAACGCAATCATGCAGATCGCAGGCGCAAACTGGCTAATGATCGGTCCAGCAGAACAGGCAGAATGGGTATTCCCAGCAGTTGCAGTCACAGACTCATACATTGCATCAGCAGCCGGCGACCTCGGAACACGCCCACTAGAAGAAACGCACCCAATCTACAAGATGTTCATGTAAAACCATCTCTTCCTTTATTTTTTATTTTAATTTTTTGAAGTGTTAAAAACTGAAACCACTTAAATGGTTTGAAATTATTTTTATATTCACTGTTATAACATTATTAGTAACTTATTTTATTCCAAGCGATTCATTTCTTGTTGTTTTTCGTTATGTTTTCGGCTTCGTTTTTGTTGCTTTTTTGCCAGGCTATTGTCTTGTTAATATTTTGTTTATCAATCAAAACAGGCTTGACTTGATTGAAGAAATAGTATTGTCAGTTGCGCTAAGCTTTGCTTTAGATGGATTGGTAGGGTTGTTTTTGGGTCTCTCACCTATTGGAATTAATTTTACTTCAATAACGATATCACTTAGTGTTGTAGTTCTGGTTTTTGCCGTAGTTGCAGTTATAAGAAAAACTATAGGGATGCCAACGTCTTCTTTGAAAGGTTCTGAACCTGAAATGTTGAAGGTTTAAACGGCAAAAATTTTCTCAGCTAAACATCTTGCATAATTTACAGAAATCTCACTACGATTAATAAATAATGGATTTTTGTTTAATTTTTAGAAAAAGCTTGCTTTAGAAGTGTAAGTAGAATATGTTTTGTAAAAGGAGGCAAATCCACCGAATCATTTTTCGCTATTTTGGAGCAATCTTGCCTCTCTTGAAGAAAAACAAAATTGCTAAAACATTTGCTTAGTTCGTTCACATCCCCAAACTCTTTGGGCGTTAGATTCTTTTTGACGTCATCATCTAGCTTTGCAGCAGCCAATAAATAGGCAGTAGCTACCGGATTATGGTTCAAAATCTCAGCCAAACTTTTCTCATCAATTGTTAAACCGTCTACTTTAGATATTTCAATTGCTAGTTTGTCAATTGGCAGATGCCTTTCTTTTAGTCTGTCCAATACTGTTCGACAAGCCCAAATTGGTTCCTGCTTGATTAGGGCTTCGGTAACAGCTTTTCTTGTGCAATATCCGACGATTTTACCCAGCTTTGAGGCTGGCCCCCCATAGACTATTGATTTGCCTTGATTCGTTGATGCCACGGTTACACTATCGGTTATTGATCCAGTGGCCGAGTCTCCAGTGTATAAGCTTCTAACATCTAAATCGTGAAGAGCTGCAGACTTAGCTTCAGTAGCGGTAATTAGAGATGCTACCAAGCAACTATGCGTAGGGCTTCCATCTATGAATACAATAATGTTTATGGTCCCTGGGGATTCTTCTACGTCCATCTCTTCTCCCGAAGATTCACCGTGCGAGCAGCCGGCTGTTGCAGCAACGCTGACTGAAAAGTCGTCAGTTTTCTTTGTTACTAGACTGAAATTTTTTATTTTCGCTGCTGTTACCATTGCAAGATAATCTTTTGTAAATCCAAGTTTTGCTGCGGAAGAAGTGATGAGTTCAAGCGGGTCAAGGTGCAAGGAACGGTCATTATATCCTTCCGGCACGCCTACATTGAGGACAGCTTTAACCTGTTTGCACCCGCCATTATAAAACGCTGAACTCACAGTCATTAAAGCGTTATCACAAATTACGGCTAGCACGTTTTCTTTTATAATTAGTTTAGTTTTGCTTGCCAGCTTGAACTGTTCCATTTCAATCGTCCTCTTATGTTACTTTTCTATTTAGGATTTGATCCATTTATTTAGAGTTTCTTCTTATGTGAACTTGTTGAAAGCCAGTAACTCAGACAACTTCAACTTGAAACTATCTGAATATACCAGAAGTCTAGTTTCATGGTTGAATGAGCTCTTCCGTATTGTTCTGATCTCTAGTGTGCCATTTATAGGGGCTCATGGGTTTTTTTGATGAGTTTACATCTCGTCTGTTCAATATTTTGCCTACTTTCCCCACATATGTTTATTATTTTTTATCTTTTGTTTGCATATGGATAAACCTTATATACTGGTTTGAAAGACAACTCTGGTATTGCGAGATGTTGGACATGACGCTAGACCCAAAAGAATATTCACATCTTATACCAGAAACAAAAGCTTTAATCAATAAAGTTGTGCAGAAAAATATGGGAGACGGCATTTTGTTTTCAGCCGGAACGGACACGACAATAATTGCTTATGAAGCAGTTAAATTTAACCCAAACCTTCCTGCGTTAACAATAGCGTTTAAACAAGGAGCCCCAAAAGACACCGAATATGTCAAAAAAATGGTTACTTTCTTAAAACTCAAAGATCATGAAACACACATATTTGACCGAGAGGAAGCTTTAGCTAACATTCCTAAAGTTGTAAAAGCCTTAAAGACTTTTGACCCCATGGACGTCAGAAATAGCATGCCAGTTTATATTGGCTTAACTCTTTTGAAGAAAAAGAAGTTAAAAGCCATCCTTACTGGAGATGGGTTGGACGAACTTTTCGGTTATCCTTGGCAATTTCACCTCTCGGAAGATGAATTATACAAAAAGCAACTTGATATGTGGGCAGAGATGGGTTTCTCTTCAATACCAATGGCGAAATCTCTCGGAATGGAGGTAAAACAGCCTTATCTTGACCCGTTATTCGTAGATTGGGCAAAAAAATTGCCGATTAAAGTAAAAATAAGTATGCATGATGGTGTAAAATATAGCAAATGGCTACTCCGCAAATCATACGAAGATGTCATACCAAAAGATGTTATTTGGAGACCAAAAGCACCACTCGAAGTTGGAACGGGGGCAGCAGCACTTCACACAGTCTTTGAAAGTGAATTTACTGATTCAAAGTTTGAATCGGAGAAGAATAGAATTCTTGCAGCTGACAATGTTAAAATCCGTGACAAAGAACAACTGCTATACTACGAATCTTTCAGAAAAATCTTTGGAAAACCATCAGAAGTCTTCCCAAACACTGGTAACGGTGCAAAACAATGTCCAGAGTGCAAGAGTTATGTTAAAACAAGGATACAATTTTGCAAAGTATGCGGAGCGTATCCGATCTAAATTTCTTTTTTTGTTTTAAAAGATCTATTTTTTTAGAAAGATTTAATTCTTTAAGCCTGATACTTCTGAAAAATAACGAGAGGGATTATAGTTGGCTAGTCTATCACAATTAAAGTTTGCAATGGCAACTTCGATTTTCTTATCGGCATTCATTTTTGGTCTTCTCGTGTTTGCAATTGTTTTCTTTTTACAATTGGATGTTTTTACTGGTTTAATTATTGCTTTAGGCGGTTCAGCACTGTTCATACTTTTTCAGTATGCAATAGGTCCAGTAATGGTTGCAGCCTCAACACATCTGCACTACCTTAAACCTGGCGAGAACCCTTGGCTTGAAAAAACAGTCAAAGAAATTGCAGACAAAAGTGGTTTACCCATGCCTCGTTTGGCAACGGTACCAAATAATACGCCTAACGCATTTACTTTTGGCAGAAGCACAAACAGCGCCACTTTAGCGGTACACGAAGGACTTCTAAAACAGTTAAATCAAGATGAAATAAAAGGGGTAATAGCTCACGAGTTAGGACACGTTAAACACAAAGATTACATTGTTATGACCGTTCTCTCAGCTTTGCCATTAATCGCATATTTAATTGCACAAGCATCGTTATATGCCGGAGCCTTTAGTGGTGGGCGAAGAAATAGTAAAGACAATTCGGGCGTTGCACTTATCATAATAGGCATAATTGCCTTTGCAATTTACATATTGACATTCATAATTGTTATGAGACTAAGTCGCCTTCGTGAACATTATGCTGACGCCTACTCTGCATATGTGACAGGTAACCCTAGAGAACTCGAAAGCGCCTTGGCAAAAATCACTTACGGCTTGTCGCTCTCACCCAAAGCTCCAGAAGGAGCCAGAGCATTCTATATTGAAGACCCTGCAGCTGCAAGACAGGAAGTGCAGCACATTATGGAGCATAAAGATGAATATGACTTAGACCATGATGGTGTTTTAGATGAACGTGAGTTAGAGTTAGCCATGGAAAAAGAATCTAAAAGCACATGGGTACAAATGAACAATTTGTTTGCGACTCACCCACCGACCTTTAAACGGATTTTAATGTTGCGTGAAATTGAACAAGAAATGGATACAGGAAAGTACTCTATCGACAAAGTTTACGCTCACGTTTAAGAATCAAACCGTTTTTTAGGTTAAAATTCTTCAAACCGATGCGAAGACTAATATCCCCGCAGAAACGATTTACTATAAAACTCCAAAACGAGAAAGATAAAAATGGAAACATATTGTCCTGAATGCGGCGGAGAAATGCATTACGACATATGCACCAAACGTTACATATGCAAAAGCTGCGGGTTATCCGTAACACAGCAGGAACTTATGGAGCTGCGTGAAAAAAACAGGCCAAACGAAGAAACAGCGGAAGAAGTGAAAGAAAACCGCAGAAAAGAATACCTCAAATGGTATCTTAGCAAAAAATAAACTGCCGCTAAAAAAGACTTCAACCTTTTTTGTTAGTTCTGACTATCTTCAAAATTCCAACAAATTTTATTAGAAAAAACGATGTGCTTAAAAATACACATCGCAAATTATGTTTGAGGATGACCAGATGATTTACATTGGAATAAATGACACAGATACATTAGAATCAAGAGACACAGGTAGACTCGCAAGAAACATTGCATCATCGCTTTCAAATAGCCTTCAAAAATACGGAGTAACACGCCACCAACTCTTTGTTCATCCTAGTATACCATTCACGTC
The DNA here is from genome assembly GCA_963750605.1 of Candidatus Bathyarchaeota archaeon. Lineage (GTDB taxonomy): Archaea > Thermoproteota > Bathyarchaeia > Bathyarchaeales > Bathycorpusculaceae > Bathycorpusculum. The sequence continues at coordinate 291,805 of CAVVRN010000017.1, read as the reverse complement.
TCACAATAGCTGCGCAGTAATACATGCCGACGCATCCCCAAATGCCATTGAAGAAATATTTGCGTCAACAAAAAAGCTGATGCTCGAAGATTTCATCGAGGGAAGCGACCCAGGATTAACTATAGCATCAAGCAGCCAGATAACGTCTGCAACAGTAACTTTTGGGCTTGACGCTAAGATCATTCTTGTCACACAAGAGCGAGCACGAGAAGTAGCAAAAAATCCCGGATTAAAAGTCACTAACAAAACTTGACAACATATTTCAACAATAATTAATCAAACGGTATAAAAGAAAACAACCAATTCCTAATTCAGCTATCTGTAAAAGACGCGAAGTACCATGATTGTAGACTTGGAAATAATCTGTATAGGCAATGAGTTATTGATAGGTAAGACACTAAACACGAACGCTTATTGGCTTGGTAAGCATGCGACAAATCTTGGAGTAAATGTTAAGCGAATAACAGTGGCGCAAGACACTGTTGACGAAATTGCGAGAGTTATTTGCGAAGTCTTAGGGCGAAAGCCTCAGTTCATAATTACCACTGGAGGATTAGGTCCAACGTTCGACGACAAAACCTCAGAGGGCATAGCTAAAGCACTCAACTGCAAATTGGAAATCAATGAAAAAGCATTAGCAATGGTTAAGGAAAAATGTGGAGAATACGCAAGAAAGCGACAACTCCGAACAATAACTGATTTGACTCCATCTCGGGTTAAAATGGCAAAGTTACCTGAAAAGACAGAACCAATTAGCAACCCAATTGGATCTGCACCCGGAATATATGCCAACATCGAAGGAACGATTTTGTTTGCTTTGCCTGGCGTGCCTACAGAGATGGAAGCGATTTTTACAGAGACCATAATACCGGTGCTTAAACAATCCGTTGGTGACGTGGTTTTTTGGGAGAAAAGCATGTTCATAGATAACATGATAGAATCGAATTTGGCTCCGTTAATCGATAAAGTGATGAGTCTTAATGAGGGCGTTTACATAAAATCTCATGTTTACGTTAAGTCAAAGGTGGCGAGAGCAGATACTAGGCCTCACATTGAGATTCACTTAACAATTAGATCTGAGGAAAAAGAGAAACCTATGGAGAAACTTCTGAAATCTGTGAGTGAGCTTGCAAGTTTGGTAGAGGAGAACGGTGGAAAAGCTATTGTTGAAAGTGAGTGCTTTGGCTAAAGTATTTTCTTTCTATGAGAAAATCAAATTTAAGTTTTTACAGATTACATCTATTAGGTTATGCAATTCAGGTTAAAATCTGAGTTTCAAAATTTAAAATAAAATTGGAAGAAATAAAGGAAAAGTTAGGCTTTTTTGGCTTTTTCTAGCTCTTTTTTGAGATCTGCGGCTTTGTCGGTTTTTTCCCAGCAAAATTCTGGTTCTTCTCTTCCAAAGTGGCCGAAAACCGCTGTTTTCTTGTAGATTGGTCTTAGCAGGTCAAGTTGATCGATTATTGCTTTGGGTCTCATATCGAAGTATTTGTGGACCAACTCGAGAATTTGAGTGTCAGGTAATTTGCCAGTTTCGTAAGTGTTAACGAGTACAGAGATTGGTTGGGCTACACCGATGGCGTAGGAGATTTGGATTTCGCATTGATCTGCAATGCCTGAGGCAACGATGTTTTTGGCTATGTACCTTGCCATGTAACAGCCTGATCTGTCAACTTTTGATGGGTCTTTACCGCTGAAGCATCCACCGCCGTGGCTTCCTACTCCGCCATAAGTATCTACGATGATTTTTCTGCCGGTTAATCCTGAGTCTGCGAGTGTTCCGCCAATTACGAACCTGCCTGTTCCATTGATGACGTAGTTTATTTCTGGACTTAACATGTTTGCTGGTATAACATATTTGATGACGTTTTCAATAACGTCTTTCTTTAAAGTGGCGTCATCGATGCATCCGTTGTTTTGTGCGGCAATAACCACGGTTTTTACGCATTTGGGTTTGCCATTTTCGTATTCGATTGTGACTTGGGATTTACAGTCAGGGCGGAGATAAGGCATAATTTTTGTTTTTCTGCATTCAGCTAATCGTTTAACAAGTTTATGCGCAAGCATAATTGGAATGGGCATAAGCTCGTTTGTTTCGTTAGATGCATAGCCGAAAACCATTCCTTGGTCGCCTGCGCCTTGCTCATGACCCGTGGATTCGTTTACGCCCATAGCAATGTCTGGAGATTGCGCTGTAAGTGAAACTAATATGCCGCATGTTTCCCAATCTAAGCCGTCCTTTGCATTGTCGAACCCTATTTCTTTTAGGGTTTGTCGGACAACTTTTGGGATGTCAATGTAGGTGCAAGTTGTTATTTGACCAGTGATCATCACGGTTCCCTGCATGACAAGTGTTTCGCAGTCAACTCTTGCTTTGGGGTCGTGGCTGAATATCGCGTCTAAAACGCTGTCGGATATTTGGTCTGCAACTTTGTCTGGGTGACCTTCACCGACTGACTCAGAAGTAAACAAGTATTTTCCGTTTCTTTTCATAGGAATCTTTTCCGTGTTGTTGTAAATAAGAACATAAGATACTTGCTTTTTTTCTTAAAAGTCTTTCTGCAAAAGAAGCGCCTAATTGACAAACAACAAGAGTTGATGCAAATCCGTAGAAACCATTTTAATATCTAAACAATACAAGCATGAAGAGAAGAAAACATGAAAAAGATAGTGTCTACCGAAAAAGCACCTAAGCCTATTGGCCCATACAATCAAGCTGTAAAAGCAGGCAAATTCTTATTTGTATCAGGGCAACTGGCTATTGATCCAAAAGAAGGCAAAATAACTGCCAAAACTGTTGCGTTACAGACGAGACAAGTTATGGAGAACATACAAGCCATCTTGGCAGCTGCGGGTTACTGTTTAAAAGACATTGCTCAATCCGATGTGTATCTTTCTTCTATGTCATTGTTTAATGAGTTCAATCTTGAATATGCTAAGTACTTTGATGGAGAATTTCCCGCTCGCGCTACAGTTGCCGTTGAATTGAAGGCGAACGCGCTCATAGAAATTTCAGTTGTTGCCTACAAAGAATAATTCGCATGAATGAACACATTTCGAAAAATTATAAAAACCCAACCAACGTTTTAGATAAAGCAGTGCAAAGTATGGTTACTTCGCTTAAAGAATTCATGTCAGGGCTTGCTGGAAAAAAAGCTCCTGGGCCATCAACGACTTTTACGATATTTCATGTTTTTCACGCATTAGAACTGATGTCAATCAAACCTATTGGTAGAAATAAGTTGGCTAAAGAACTTTGCGTTGGCGACGGAGCGGTGCGTACAATAATTAGCAGACTTAAAACTTCAAGTTTGATTGAAAACTCTAAAGAAGGTTGCAGTTTAACAAAGAAAGGATCTGAGATTTGGCACCAGTTTGAACAACTTTTCCCTAAGCGCGCTGAAGTTGCAAAAACAGAACTGAATCAATCTCAATATAATTTTGCTTTCTTAGTAAGAAATAGTGGGCAAAAAGTAGGATCTGGAATTGACCAGAGGGATGCAGCAATTATTGCTGGTGCCCGCAAAGCTTTAGTCATGGTTTTCAGAAATGGTCATTTGTGTATTGAATCAGTCAGTGATTGTGTAGAAAAGGATTATCCGAGGGCAACAAGCCATATTCTAAAGGAGTTATCTCCTCAAAATAATGACGTTATCATAATCGCCGGTGCAGACTCAATTCTGGAGGCCAAATGCGGAGCCTTTGCAGCAAGCTGGTCTTTGATTAGCATGTAATTTTAGGTTGTGTATTTTTCGCCTTCATTCAAAATGCGTTCTAAGCATTGTGTTTATGTTTACCATGCCTTCGTTGGTTTTTGACGAAACGGGCATTAAGAGAAATTTTAAACCAAGTTTGTTGATGGCTTGCATCATGTTGCGGCTGAAGAGGCGTTTTGTCCCTTCAAGTTTCTCTTCAATTGCATCTTCTAACGCTCTGGTGTTTGCTGACCAAGATGCAATTGCTTGCACATCTTTTTTTGGTATTAAATCGGTTTTTGATAGAAGATGTATTTGTGGCTGGAAGAAACGGTTGTAAACTGCTGCCGAAAGAAACATGTTTGAAACATAGTTCATGGGATTCGCTGAAAAGACGGCGTCAAAGAGGTAAATTAAGGCTTTCGGCTCCTTCGTTAACTCATCAACAATGTATGGACCACTTGCTCTGAAAGCAAACAACTCCATTTGACCAGGAGTATCAACTAAAACAATGTCAGCGTGGGCTTCTTCGATGTCACGGGTTAAATTTTCAATTTCGTCAGCTATTAGATCCGCAGCCATAATCAATGCGCCGTTTGGGCCCAAACCATATTTTTCCATTATATCGCCGACGTCCACATAGTTGCGGACGTCAACATCCGGCGAGTAAGGAAGCTTCAATGCTCCCGGATCCAAATTAACTACGGCAACGTCTTGTTTTGACATCTTCAGCCATTCACTGAAAGCTGCTGTGAATAGGGATTTGCCAGACCCAGCTGTTCCAATAATAAACGCTACGGGCACCTTATTTTAACTCCACTTTAGGATTGAATCATTCTAAAAGTAATAACCTTTATGTTGTATATTAGCAACATTGAAGCTGACCAAATTCATTGTTGAGATAAGTTATGTATGTCTATAGTTTAAAAATAAGTTTTCAGCGAACCAAATGTTCAACGTTAGGACTAAAAAATTGGGCAAACTTAGGAGTGTATGTGTGTGTCGTTGAACGTCTGATTCGCTGAGGGCTCTTATGACATCCTTTTATGTTGCAATACCTCGGCTGAGTAAACATTGTTCTTGCAGTTTTTAAGAATTCCACAAATAGTCTATAGCTAAAAAAGTAATCTATATCTGATAAATAGACTCGTGCAAGTTTGGTGTTAGCTGTTAAACGATTGTTCAAGATTTTTTAGTTGGAAAAGTAAATTCCAAATATCTATTTTAGAGATGTGCGAATGAGTCGTTGGTAAATGTAGATGAAGTAGATAGCCGTGAAAGCTGTTAGTGTCATTTCTAGTGTGAGGATTGATGGGCTTGTTTCTACTGCTTTGAAATATCCTTGCATAAAAATATCTGAGAAGACTATAATTTGGAGAATGATTGCTCCGCCTAAACAGCTTAAGCCCAAACTGTGGATAATCAGGCTAATTCTGTGGTTTAGCTTTGGATCTATGGTCATTTATGTCATCAGAACCGTTATTTTAGCTTATTGTGTGTCTTATGATTTATGAAAATTGAATCAGAATTCAAAATAACTAAAGAAAGCTGCACTGACCCAAAAGCCTCTTTACGACGTTGCCACAGGGCAGCTACTTATAAAAAATTAAATATAGAGAAGTCAGGGTCTTTATCCGAATTTGCCGTTAATGTAGTTTGCAGTTAACTCACTTTTAGGGTTCTCAAAAAGAGTTTTGGTATCGTTATACTCTATCAGTTCACCGACATACATGAAAGCAGTGTAATCTGAAACTCTACACGCTTGTTGTAGATTATGTGTGACAATAATAACAGTGTATTTCTCTTTTAGAACTCCTACAAGGGATTCAATGCGGGATGTCGCAGCTGGATCCAAAGCGCTACATGGTTCATCCATTAGTATCAATTCAGGTTCAGCAGCCAAAGCTCGGGCAATACAAAGCCTTTGTTGTTGCCCTCCAGAAAGAGAGAAAGCGCTTTCATGAAGGCGATCTTTAACTTCATCCCATAACGCGGCACCTCTTAGACTTTTCTCCACTATTTCTTTTAGACTTTTCGCCTTTTGCTGTATTATGGATCTGAGGACCAAAAGCAACATTTTCGAATATTGATTTGGGAAATGGGTTAGGCTTTTGAAATACCATGCCTATTCTTCGCCTCAAATCGTAAACATTGCCGCTATCTTCGTAGATGTTTTGTCCATCAAACATTATTTCACCAGATGTATGGCAACCATTGATTAGATCATTCATCCGGTTAATTGACCGAGAAGTGTTGATTTGCCGCATCCTGAAGGACCCATGATTGCAGTAACTGTGTTTTCTTGAACTTCAAAATCAACATCTTTCAAGACATGATTATTCTTAAACCATAAATTAAATTTTTTCGTTTGGATTTTCCCCAAGATTTTCTCTCCTAAAATAGACCTTTTAACTTATAGAGCAGAATAGCTGAGAATGTTCTTTGCATTGTGATATCTCCTGGGTGTCATTGTGGATGTGTGGATGCTTACGGTTATATTGGTTTCCACAATAGCCTTCATAGACTATAATTTTATATATAATCTGTTTAGATAAGGAATTTATTATGTAAACCTTCTTAGGGCACATATTATTGGCTGTAGGAAAAAGAAGGGTTAAGTGTTGTGGCAGGCAAAGCTAGATGAAGAAACAAGAAAAGTTCAGTTTACAGGTGGCTCCACCTATATTATATCGTTACCTAAAAGGTGGATTGCTGAAAATCAAGTAAAAAAAGGAAGTTTCATAAAGCTCCGCGAAGAAGAAGGCGGATTGTTAACAATTGTTCCTCCATGTTTCCAAGTTGCAGAAAAGAATGGATGAAGCAATCAATTAAGGTTTCTCAAAATGATGACACGGAAATGATCATGAGAAAAATTGTATCTGCTTATTTAGGTGGATATAATTCAATTCAGATTAAACCAGATAAACAATTATTGTCTATCAAGCAAAGACATGAAATGAAGAATTTTGTTCGCCATATGCTTGTTGGGACAGAAATCGTTACTGATACCGCTTCGCATTTAATTTTACAGGTTCTTTTAAGTTATCCTGAATTGACTATTCAAAGTGCTTTGAGAAGAATGAGCATAATCACAACTTCAATGCATAAAGATGCAATATTAGGCCTTAGAGCAAGTGATAATTCTTTGGCAAAAGACGTAATATCAACTGACAACGAAGTAGATCGATTCAATCTCTACGTAACTAGACTGCTAAGGACAGCAATACAGTAACCCCGAATAACTAAAGAAATTGGTCTTGTAAGCAACAACGACTGCTTAGGCTATCGTCTAGTAATTAAGTCAGTTGAACGAACTGCTGACCACGCCGTTAACATAGCAGAGAATGTATTGGCACTCAAACATGACTTGAATAGCGAAAGCTTAGAAAAAATCGAAAATATGAGCTGAAATATGCCATTAAAATGTTTGAAACCGCCATGGAATCACTTTTTAGGAAAGATTACAACTCAGCAGAAAAAATTATGGAAAGCATAAAGAAAGTAATCACTTTCGAAAAAGAAGCTGTTAAGTCATCTCAAACAGACATTGAAGATGGGGCGAATTTGCGGTTAATTATTGAAAGTGTAAGAAGAACAGCTGAGTATGCCTGTGACATCGCTGAAATTGTACTTAACTTAACTGTCGATTCAATACTTGTGTGAGAAAAATGGCGGCAGAAGTCAAAAAAAACATATTTAAATTTAAAAGTTATCTAAATAATCACGCATTAATAACTGATCTACTTTCCAAGCTCATGATAACTTTTGCAGTTGTTCTTATTGTTGGGGGAATCTATTTAATGGTCATTGGCCAGACAGTCGCCCAAGCAAAGTCATCTACCCAATTAGCTATATCAACAGTCAATTGCGTACCGGGAGTCCCTTTTAACGTTGGCGAACTTTCAGGAACTAGCGTGTCGGTCATTGGCTTAGTTTCGTGGATTATTGGATTTGACTTTCTACTTGTAGGCTTAGGATTTTGGGTAAGAAACAAAATTGCCCGTTGGGTAGGTTTGTTGATTTTCGTTTTAGCTGCATTCTTTCAGTTTGTCCAGTTCCTTTATTTTGGTGCGATTGGTGCCCCCACGTCAATTGTAGAGGTAAGCATAGACGGAATTTTGGCTTATTTCCTCTTTTCAAAATTTGAGTGCTTGGTACCCCAGGCGGCTATGAAAGAATAACCAATTTTTAGTAAACAGAATAACTTTTCAGTTACCAGCGTATGCAAGAATTCTTAATGTTGAATTTCATTGTATGTGATATAAGCATTGAGAAATGCAAAAAAGTTATCGGCGTTTATTTTACCTTCGTGATTAATGTCTGCAAGTGAATCATACTGATTGCCGTTTACGCTATTGTAATTAATGTAGGCGTTTAAAAATAACATAAAGTCATTTGAGTCTACTTTGAAATCCCCATTCAAGTCTCCCACATAAGTGATGCCCGCGATTTCGGTCGTAACTGTATTATTTACATTTAATGTCAAAGTGTGGTTTCCTATTGACATGTTATTTGTTTGGATTGGACATATTATAGAGTCGGAATTATGATTCACCGTAATTGAACTGTTGAATACCAAAGTAGAGTCAGCATAAATTTGAATAATGTTGACTCCATTCCCTACTGGAACGGTGACAGGCAATTGAAACCCTGCCTCGGTAAATATGTAATTTGGTTGAATGTTATCTTTACCATTATTTGCAGCTAGATAAATTCTGTTGACTGGTAATTGCCCAATGAAATTTACATTTGTTATTGAGTTCCAATCAGAGGAGAAAGTTATGTTCCATACACCCTTCATGGGGAAATTGCAATTCAATGGAGTTGACCCATAAATAAAAGTCAGGTTTCCAGGTGCCATGATTGAAATTTTGATTGAGTTTGTCCCTAAATCCATCGCGTAAAGGTCTTTGTCAATTAAATTGTAGTTGTATTCGTAATGCAATTCTTCAAGTGGAGTAGCCAACGAAGCAGTTGTTTGTATTATTCCCATTTCCATTAACAGATTAGCAGCTAGAATAGTGGCTGAATCGTTAGGAAGTGCATCGGAGTGAATTCTGTATAATCCGGTTGTTGAATCGTATAGTCCAGCAGCTGAATTGCTGAGTAAACTCCATGCGGGCATGTTGATATTGTTATTATTGGTAATGCCGTAAGCAGTACCTTCTAGCAATTCTTGAATATTAGTTTGGCTTGACGATGACAACAGAGGGTAAGCGGCGATGATTGATTGCCAATCTATTTGGGTGTTTTCGAGTCTTCTCTGTGGATTGGAATTTGCGTGTTGAACAACATAGTCAAGCCATTGTGGGCTATTCCAAAGGCTATTTAGGTATCGAGTATTGATGTCGGTAAGTAAGTTTTGTGTATTTGAGATAGCTGGGTCATAGTATTGGAGTTTCCAGATGATTTGGTCAAATCCTCCGGATTCACATTCATAAAGTCCATTGACGCCCGTATAGCCATAGTAAAGACCATTCCAGTAATGTGAATTTGCAAAGTTCCACAAATCTTCAGCTCTGCCCAAAGCTTGTGTGATTCCGAATTTGTAAAACTCGAGGTACCCATCTAGCGACTGAGCTGTTTCATCGTAGTATCGGCCCGAGTAAGATTTAGCCGAGTTATCACCATATATCCAAAGAGGCGGAACCCCAGAATTCGTTTGACTGTAATTGATCGCTGTATCATAGTTGGCGTATGCTGCAGTTAAATTCCATTTATTTTGATCATAACCATATTTGTTTGCCCAAAAATAACCATACATTAAGTAACGATCATAGATTAGAAAGCAAGGCTTTCCGTTCGAATCGGTTGTTTCAGCGGGCAACCCGTTAGCCATCATGGCTGATGAGTCAAGGGCACGTTCGATCGTTGTTTGGTTTTCTATGTTGTACTTATCGACCACGGCGTACCAATAAAGTATGGTGTTCCAATTTGAGCTCGGGAGAATGTCAATCATATTTTGAAAATTTTGGATTGTGACTTTGCCGAGGCTTAAGCCCATGTAGGCTGTATCTATGTCTGAAGTGAAGTTGATGTTGCTTTCCAATCCTTTAATTGTGGAAACCAAAGTTGGAGTGGAAGAATATGCTAGTGTAACGTGAAATGATGTGATTAAGCTTAGCGTGAATAGAATTATAAGGCCTGCTCCGATGGCTGTTCTTTGGATTTTTCCTTTCTCCGTGCATATTTATGTTTTTAAAGTCATGGGCTAGCATGGTTATATGTTGAAACCAGGTATGTGTTGTAAGCGTCTAAGAACGCGAAGCAATCACTGCCATTGACCTTACCGTCATGATTCATGTCACATGCTGGATTATAGCTTCCATTCATGTAATATTGAATATATGCATCATCAAAGTTGAAGAAGTCAATGCTGTTAACCGTGAAGTCGCCACTATTGTCACCAATGAACGTTACTCCAAGGTTCTTGGTTGAGGTTTGCGTGCCAGAACCGGGTAATGATGTTGTAGTAACCGTTATTGTTGCGGAGTAGTTACCAACTAACAAATTTGGATTAAAGTAGCAAGGTTCCGTCACGGTTTGTTGGCCAGTTAGGTTAAAGTTTTCGTTGAATGCCGTTACTGAATTTGCGGTTATGACGACATTTACGGTTTCTTCCATTTGGTTTGGATTAGTTAAGGTTACGTTTGCGGGCACCAAGAATCCTGTTTGTGTGGCTATCTGTGGCAGTTGGAAATTGTCGAGTTGTACTGGTGTTGCCTGTTCAAAGAATGCGTCTATTGTGCCTGCTCCAGAAGCAGTGAATGTTGTGCTACTCGCCAAGTTAGAGGATATCGAAACTCCGCCTGTTGTTTGCCAATAGAGAAAATTGTATCCCGCATTTGGGGTTTCCGTTATAGTTGTTGGGCTCTGTCCGTAGTTTCCTGAGCTTTGACTAAGAACTCCAGCGCTATTGATATTCGACGTTATGGTCACAGGCGATTTGACTTGTAAGGAGTTAAAGACTGAAACGTCCGCACTTGCTGTTAGGTTTAGAGCTGGGCTTACTCCGATTAGGTTTTGAGCTCCACTATTGAAGCTTATCAGGTCTAAGTATTGTGTTGGCCATATGCTTTGGGTATGAGCGGTAACTGAGATTGTTGAATCCAACGGTGCGTTTGAAGGCACCGTAACGCTAACTTGGGCCATACCGTTAATGTTTGTAAAAGCCATACTTGGGCTAACATCTGCTGAGGGTAAAGATGTGGGCAAACCTCCAGATGGCGTAAGATTCGCTGTAAAGTCGATTCGCACGTTGGGGCGTGCGGAACTAAGTTGCACCAAGAAAGTTACCGTGTCACCAGGGTTAGCTGAGGCGGTGCCTGAAGAGGGCGAAATCCACGTTAATGTGTCGCCAGGTAGGGCGGTATTCTTGCCGCTAGCATCAGCTGCTAATATAGCTGCTGGGCTTGTAATTGAGGAGTCGAGGGTGAAGTCAGCATAGGGTGGAGACTTTCGCCTAGAATATCCCAGATTGAAACTTGATCTACTGCTCCGCTAGTTGTGTCTGTTGGAGCATACCAACTTAAAACGTAGCTGATACCTTGCCAGGTTGCGTTGTCTGGTGGGGGGACTTCGTTTGCCACATAATTTGAACCATAGTAGATGGTGCCGTCAGGGGTTAAGCAGTAGGCTTCACCGTTGGTGGTTCCATTTAGTATAATTGGGAATTGTCCAATCCAGTAGCCTTGAGAGGTGGTGATGCCTAAGTCGTTTTGTGAATTTGGGGTCCCTATTTGGACGGTAACTTGGGCATAAACGATTGCACCCATCGCCCCTAACATTAGCATTACGAGCAACTCAGTTAAAATCACATTTCTTTTCACTTTATCAAAGTCTCCTTTCATGGTTACAACGCAATTATTTTATCGATCAATGCCTTGTTCCTTCTTACGGCTTGCTTTCCTTATATGATACTTGTCCAAATAGAAAACATATAGTTAAGAGAAACCCTTTTGACTATTTAGAAGCGATCTAGACTATGTTACTGCTATGCTACGAAATCAGAGTTTTCGAGTACCAGCAACAGACTTGTGAACTCTCCAAGTTCCGGTATACTTTTGAGTGCATTCCCTTGCAAATTTTCTCATTTTCGGTTGAGATTTTGAGCTTTCGGTCAATTACTTCACCAAAAGCATCGTTCGCTGTCGCACATAATGCTTAATTATATATTGCTGTCCGTGTAACTCTGATTGTACAGCCACTTTTGGGTGTACAACCATTTTTGTAGTGCTTTTTTGAGGTATCGGATCGCAGGAAGTAGATAGAAATAAATTCAACTTTGAATTAGGAAAAACATGTATTTTTAAAGGTATTCAATGCGTTTCAACAAAGCTGAAGATGAAATCTCAAGGTTTTCCTTGGAAAAAGAAACAGCTTCATAGCACTTCCTTCAGACGCCTCTTTTAAATACCGTTTGCATAGAAGTTTCACATTTCATCATATACTCAATTCCTTTGGCAAGTTGTATATCTGAATTACGATCGTGCCAGATTCAATGATGCAGCAGCATTTTACTTGCTATTTCGAAGCCAAAGTTTGGAGATTATACTGGACTCGATTAGAAAAGTTGAAGACAAAAAGCAAAGTTACCCGATCTGATTTTTGAAGAACAACCTTAGAGATAGAAGTCAAAATGTACCCAGTCAAGATAGGAAGACCAAAATCTTGCCAAAAAAGCAATTGCGTTAGAAAACTGGTTTATTTGTAGATTAAACAAAAAACTATTTATTGTATTTTAAGGAAGAATTTGGAAGACTCCAGCTGTCTCTGGAGCGAGCGCAGTTCCATCTGCTGTCAACATGCAAATGTATATTGATGCTTGACCAGCGAATGCCCATGCTGGAATAGTAGTAGTTAAATCAATTACAGTGAAATTTTGCATTTGATCAGTGTTTGTATAAGTAAACGAGGCAATAGGCGTGTTCGCTTGATCAAATATTGTTATGTCAAGTTCAGAACATGGCGTAGCGAAAAGACCATTATCTATAGTGAGTTCTATTGGAACAGTTTCCGATCGGTAAACGCTAGCCGACATTTTGATGCTCTCTATGTTGCTTAAATAGTTAAAATTAAATATAGTCGCATTAGTGACGATAATTTGAGAAGAGATATCTGCAGACGCAGTTATTTTCCACGTCCCAAAAACACTATTGGTTGAATTTGGCTGTGGAGCAGGCAGCCTGTATTCAACGTTCGCTATTCCGCTTTGATTTGTCACGCCATTTCCAACTGTTATTGTAGTTCCATTTGGATTTTGCATGGTAAATGAAACAGTCAGGTTGGAAACTGTGAGGTTATGGTAAGTTACTAATCCGTATATTTTCAGTAGGTCTTGTGGGCCGTAGGTTCCGCTCATGCCGGTGCCAAGACCGCCTTTGTCTGTGAATACTAGTAGTGTTGCGTTTTGTGTTGTTGAATTATTTGCTGGTGCTGGTGTGGAGCTAGGTGAAGTGGAAGGGATGGGTGTGGGATTCGATGAAGAGGTAGGGGTTGGAGTAGAAGTAGTTGATAGAATATTGACAGTTGCACTGTTGCAAGCAATTTTAATTTGATTATTGGGATCATTAATGAAGCTGGTATTTCCGTACTGTGCAAGGTAATATGCATTCGCAATGGTTATTGGACTAACGCCGTAATTTGTTACATTAAAAGTCAGAGTGGCTAATACGCCAGAAGGATCAGTGGATTTGTCATCAGCGCTGATAGCTCCAGCCATTCCTCCATCGATAACTCCATTAACGTTGTCAAATGCCACAGGTGTGAAATCTGCCGGGTCACCGCCCGGTGAGTTGTCAGCAAGGAATGGGCCTTTAGCTGCTTTAATTAACTGGAGAACTGTGGCATTCCAGCTTACGTTTTTTATATACCAAGCCCAAATGCCAGGTGAATTATCTATTCTGATATCAATCTTGACAGTTGTATTTATTGCTGAAGGATCAAGCGTGATAACTGAAGTGTTTGCAGACCCTGAGCTTACAGCGCTAATAGCAGGGCTCGAAGTACTTGCTTGACTGCTCCCAAAAATAGTCAGAGGGACGAAGAAGATGACGGCGATCAAAATTGATGAAATTAACCATTTTTTTGGTTTCACTTTTTTGGGTCACCGATTTCTCTATTTTTCCAATTTTTTTCCCTAAAATTAGGAAAGAATTTGGGTGGTGGCTGTTTTTTCTGGGCAAAGTGGTACTCCGCTAGCTGATGGAAGGTTTGTCATTAAATCAACGTAAAGGGTTGCTGTGCCGACGTAAGACCATGAAGGAATGAAAAGCTGCACTGGAACCAGTACTGTTCCACCTGATATTGAGGTGACATTAACCGAATAACAGGCAATTGGAACTTCTTGTTGATCGCAAATAGTTACTGTCAATGAGGAAGTCGAGTTTGCTATAGCATTAATTGATACATTCAGATTTATATTATTAGATCGGCTTACGTTTGCAGGTAATTGAATCCCACCGATACTGAAACTAGAGCTATTCACTATGATAACATTGTTGCTGTACGTAAAATTCAACGAATCTGTAACAACTATAGAATTGACCGTTACCGAAGCAACAATTGACCAAACACCAATAGATTGCGGGTTGGAAACAGGATCAGGCAATTTGAATTCCATAAAGGCATAGCCAGTGTCATTTGTTTGCGGCACCCGGTAAATGCTTGCATTTCCTCCTGGAGCAAAGACTGCGAAAGCGACAAGATTGCCTGCTAATACAGGTACCCCGCCATAAGTAACTAGTGCATACGTTTTCACCAAGTCTTGTGAATTGTAAATGCCGGCATTAACGTTTTGTCCGATTCCTCCTTTGTCAGTAAAAACGTCAATGTTCCCAGATTGGACAGACCCAACTTGGATAAAAGAAACAGCAGTTGAAACTGCGTTATAGCTTGGCGATGGAGGAGAATTTATGTCGGGAGCTGTCACAGTCAATGTAATTTTAAGAGTTGTAGTGTTAGGTACTTTGAAAGCCACTGTCGGACCAGTGTATATTCCAAGAATTGATAAATCGGGGTATTGCACTGTCCAAGTGTAGTTTGTAATTGAGCAGACTTCATTATCATAGCCCGCTTTTGAAGAGCTAGCATCCAATAAAAGTGTAGAACCGACCGCAAATGTTGTTTGGTTTTGTGGAGTAAATGAGGCTACTGGACCTTGTGTTCCTGAAATGGGAGTAGGCGTTGGAGAAGGAGTTGGTGTAGGAGTTCCTGAAATGGGAGTAGGCGTTGGAGAAGGAGTTGGTGTAGGAGTTCCTGAAATGGGAGTAGGCGTTGGAGTTGGATTGTTTGTGAGAACGGTTATTGTTGCACTGTTGCAGGTAACGGACGTTCCGCTTGTATCACTACTTGTGGCACGTAGGTTTCCTCCCGCAATTGTTATTGCACTAGTGCCGTATCCTGTCACGTTAAACGACAATGTTGCCACAACACCTGAAGGATCAATAGATGTATCTGCCGCTGAGATAGCTTCACTGATACCACCCATGATGCTGCCTCCAGTTAAGTTCCATAAGGTCTTTGAGTTCCCGACAAAGCTTGTAGGGTCTCCGCCTGTATTGTCTGCTAGGAACGATCCCTCGGTTATTTTAGTAAGAGTTAGAACAGCTGGGTTCCAATTCACGGTACTTATTGTCCAACCCCAAAAACCAGTAGTAACGCCGTCAACCCTTATATCAATCTTAATTGTTGAGTTGAAAGGATCAGGAGTTGGCCCTACAGAAATACTTGATGTTGTGGTTCCTGATTGAACAGCACTAAAAGCCGCGTCTGATAAACTAGCGCTGGGAGTCACCATCAAATCCGGCGATTCTATGTCAGAGAAAGTAGCGCTTGTTATGAGGGCTGGTATCTGAGGATTTGAGGTTGAGGAGCTTGATGCTGGACCAAGCAACTGAACATTAGCCAAGTTTATTTGGGTTGATCCAAGACCGACGACTTGGAATGTGACGAAGAGCAGGTTTCCTGCACCTGAAGCACTATTTTGGGAAGTTAAAACATCATTAATATTTGAAATTGTGCCAACATTATTGTCAATTGGCGCAGATGTCAATGAGGTTTGTCCAGAAGAACTTAGAAATGACCCTTCAGCGAAATTCACCATTTGTAAAATTGAAGAGTTCCATGAAAGACTCAGACTCCATCCCCAAATGTTATCAGAAGTCGAAATATTTGCGGTTACAACAAAAGTTTTGCCTAAACCGATTGATTGGCCAGCGATTGATGGGGGGTTTAAGCTTACGCTGGTAGTTGCTGCGGCGAAGGTGCTGGTCGATACCAAAAGCACTGACAAAATAATGCTCACCGCTATTGCGATACTTAATACAATTTTGATTTTTGATTTCATTTTGAAAGCCTCAATTAATGATTTGTATAATTTTTAGTTTGGCAGGCGTTGATTGCCCCTTTTCTCTGGCTTACAATTCATGCGATGATTATTCAACCTTTATTAAATAAATTATTTAGAAGTCATAGATTTGCTAAGACCTACATAGTTAGTTAATATGTTTTTGAATTTTCTTTTAAGGCAAATTTGTCGAAAAGAATCAGTGAAAAAGCCGGATAATAAAATATTGAAGAGGTGATTCTATATTTCCTCATGGCAAACTAATAGAAAAATAAAAATTTTGTACTTTATTGCTCAGGATGATATTTGACCGATTATTACCTTACCGTTTACTATTGTGCTGTTAATTGCTACGTGAAGTCCTTCTTCATAACTGACTTGGTCTTTAACGAATGGAGTGTATAAGTTGGCTTTGGTTATGCTGATTGGAGAGGTTCCGGCGGAAAGCACGCTAAACTTTAATGTTACAAGAGTTCCGCTGCCACTAACTGTGACATTTTGGGTTAAAGCATCTGCCACACTGGGCAGGTCTCCTTGTTTAACTGCTGGGACACTGTCAGTAGACAAGAAGAAGGTTTGTCCTCCCGATTGCAAGAATGGACCTTCAACAACTTGTGTTAGATTCAAAACATTGGAGTTAAAAGTTAAGTCAGAAAAGTCCCAACCCCAAAGACTTTGAACGCCACTTGCTGTAATGTTTACTTCTATTGTTTGGCCAACGCTTGCTGTTTGTAACTGTAATGTGGCTGGATCTACGCTCACAGTTGCGTTAGGCAGAGAGCCAAGGGTTGTTGATGGCGTCGGCGAAGTAATTGAAGATGGAGAAGGAGCATTAGATGGATTTGTCGATGACGCAGATGAAGCGAAATGAGCATAAGCAAATATTGAAAATGTTATTATGATGATTATTGCTATCGGTCCTATAATTTTGGTGTTCACCATAGCCTTTCCCCTGCTTTTGTAGGTTATTTGTGCAACGTTATTTAGGATATTGAAAATATACTATATAGATTATGGAAGAATTGAGTTTGAATGTAAAAATCGATTTAATGGTAATCTCTTGGTTGTAGCTTTATTAGCGAATAGATGTTTTATGAGAGTCGAGTTTTGCCTAGTTACGTTAACTGTGATTTATCCGGTCTTTTCTTTCTTAAGTAAGCAAGGCTGGCAAGAATTGAAATGCTAAGCATTGAGATAATTATCCATAATGGGTACTCTGGAAGGGATGGCGTTGGGGTTATGGTCGGTGTTGTCGTGATTGGACGAGAGGAAGGTGTTGAGGTGGGTGAAGGGTTAGTTGCTGATGTGTCTACCGGTGTTGGGCTTGGTGTATTTGTTGGAGCACTGGTAGGAATTGGTGTTGGTGTGGGACTTAATGAAGGAGAGGCTGTTGGAGTGGATGATGGATTGTTTGAAAGAACGGTTATAGTTGCATTATTACAAGGAACATTTACGCCTGTTAGATCGTCATGTGTTAGTCGCATGTTACCCCCTTCAAGACCTATGGTGCTACTTCCTAACCCTGTCACATTAAAGGTTAGAGTCGCCAAAACGCCTGAAGCATCAATAGACGTATCTGGCCCCACGATGCCTTCAGATAAACCGCCGCTAATTAGCCCAGACCAGTAGTACCAAACTTTGTTAGAGTTTCCATTAAAAAGTGTTGGATCTCCGCCAGTGTTATCACTTAGAAACGGACCTTTCTGGACTTGGGTAAGATTCAAAACCGTGGGATCCCAGTTTACATTCATTATAGACCAGCCATAAAATCCAGCAGAAACATTATCAATTCTAACATCTATACTTACATTTGACCCAATAGGATTAGGATTGGGTCCCAATGTGATGCTTGAAGTACTCACAGTGCCTGTCAGCACGGCGCTTATAGCAGGACCAGAAGAACTATTCGGTTGATTAGAAATAGCTGCAGCATTTCCATTGCTACCCACAAAAGAAAACGAAATCATTGCTATCAAGACAATAATACTAATTGATGCATAATAAAATGCTTTTTTCCTTATTTTCATTTGCGCTCCTTCCTTTAAATTTTAATGTTTTTATTTTTGGAATTTTGTAATTCCACAGTAACTTGGCAAGCTTTGCAGCTTTGGGGTCACTTTGTATGGTGAAATACAAGGACACCTATTCTACTTTGAGTTTGTAGTCTATTTATCGCTATATAGAGCAAATAAAAATGAAACTGAGACCCACCTAGTTCCACCAAGTAAGATAAGCGGCCCCTTAATTTCAAGAATAGAACCATCGATTGAGTAAAATTTGGTCATATTTACGTTAATTATTAAAAAAAATGACTACAATTGATAACACATTTCTTTTGAAATTTACTTTCAAGGTTTTTTGGCCTGTTTACATTACTCCAAACAGGGGCTTTGATGTTTTTGGATTCGCCTACCTTTGATTGTTCTGCTAACATGCGCTATTTTTTACTTTAAGAAAGCTTTAGCAAAGTTAATTTATTTGTTATGTTTTGCTTCTCCTTCTTTGTCGTCTTCTTTAGCAGTGCTCTAGTGAGCGCACACAGGTTTAATGAGCAATTCAGACTTAATCTTCTTTAGAACGATTTAGTTAGAGCTAGCATTCTTAATGAAAAGTTATGTAATGCAAAAGACAATAATAAACCCCAGAGAATTAATTGTTTAAAAGCCACAGAACTCTTTCGTTTTTGTCAACGATAACATATATAAAATATGCTCAATATCCCTCAAAACGACAGCTCCATTAAAATAGCCTGGAGAGAGCAAAATGTCAAAACATATCACTCAAAAACCTCGTTCGGTCTGGATGAGGAAAGAGCCCGCAGACCGAACAAAGACCCATTAGATGAAGAAAACCTTGATTAGTGGTATTTTGTAGGAAAAAGTTAATTACACCTACATATAGATTGGCAATCGGAGAGAAGTGTGTGTTGGTACTTTCAAGCAAACTTTTTGTTTGTCCACAATGCGATAACGAGAGTCTATCTCTTATTAGGAAAACATATGAACAGACAATAATTGTCTTCTGTAATAATTGTCACCTTAATTCTTCATTTGAACCCTCAATGGAAGCTTATTTTGACGCAAACAAATCTTTGGAAGAATTTATTGTAAAAAATAAAATTGTTCATAAACAAAAAATTGACGTGATTACATTAAACAAATAGTGATTCAAGTTTCTTCTTTTTGATACTTAACATCGTTCATTACTGCCATTGGTTACTATAGGTATATAGTCGTAAAAGAGTGTCATTAACTATAAAGATAAAGCAAAAAAGCAAGCTTTAGGTCTGTAGTTTTAAGGCTTTCACTCTGAGACACCTGCTCTGCACACATAAATCCCATTCCGTGTAATCTCAAAGAGAGAGAACCAAATCAAAATATGATTGGGTGGCGTGGCACAGGCTCCGGTGAAAGCACACGCTTAACTTTCAGATGATAACATGAGTGAGCAAGCTAAGAAGAGTTTTAAGGAATCAGCATTGAAATGGATTTTGCGATTCATTAAATTCCACATGGTAGGCTTCTTGGTTTTCCTCGTAGGAACTGCCATATTTGTTTTTGCCTTCAGCTCTTTTGGGGAGTGGACTTGGGTGGTCGCTAGCGGATCTGGTGGTGTATTGCAGTTTTTCTTAATAAGTTATTTAAACACAACAAAGAGAGGAAAAATATTCGAAAGTTCCGAACAAGAGAAACAGTAAAAAACAATATTTATGTCAATACCCATTAGTAAATTGCGCTTTCTCAATAAAATATTGCCAAAACTGTTACAGGTGATAGTTCAACACAGTTTTTAAGAAATTCCTGATCCACCTTTGCCTTTTGTTAGTATATTATCAAAATCTACTATAGAAAAATCCTGGACGAAAAATGTGCTAATTCGATGAAAATTTCGAAGTTAAACGACAAACTTGTCAGTTTGGCTTATTGAACGTTTTTTCTGATTCTATATTCGTTTCTTTTGTTAATATAGATAAGAAGTAGATAACTTATAATAGCGACTTGTTTCATAAAAAGCGCCATGACAAACATCAAAGGGGTTGCAGTTCTCCTTACAGCTTTTTTAATTATTAGCATGTGCTACATTGAATTAGCTTCAAGCCGCAATATTTCTGCCTTGGCTATTAGCTCATCTTCGAGCGGCAACCCGAGTCCGTCCAATTCAATTGTTGCAGTATCAAACATCTCACAATACTGGAACTTCACAATTACAGGTGAGACACCAAAATCTCCTCCAGTTGTCTCCAATGGTTACTTGTACGCGGAATTCTCTGGAGATAACGCGTATGCATATTGTTTGAATGCAATCAATGGAAATCAAGTGTGGAATTTTAACATTGGAAAGACTACAGGAGTAGCATTTAGCCCTGTAATATCCAACGGGTACGTTTATGTTGGTGCTTCAATTGTCGAGGGAAACATATCAAACTATTTTCCAGGAACTTTTCCTAGTTCTCAAGTAGTTGGAACAGTTTATTGTCTAAACACTACCACAGGCATCCAAGCGTGGAATTATAGTACAGGTCCTAACTCTTTTGTAGTGCTCTCACCTGTTATCGGTAACGGAAATATCTACCTAATTTCTGGAAATCCCGCTCCTGCCAACATTTGCGCGCTGAATGCGTTTTCGGGGAAAACGATTTGGAATATCACGCTTACAGGACTAACCGAGCCTATTGACTCATCGGCTCCAGTTCTTGCAGGAAACACAATATTTGCAGGACTGGGAAATTTTGTTTTTGCCCTCGATGCTTCCAATGGAAATCAGTTGTGGAATTATACTGCCGCAAACAGTGTTGGCTCAGTTGAAATAGCTAATGGCGTAATTTACTTTGGTTCAGGAAACCCAGTTTGTGCCGTGGATGAAAAGACAGGAGCTAAACTATGGAGTGCAACAACTGAAGGAATAGTTTCTGCGTCACCCCCCATAGTGTCAGATGGTGCGGTCTATGTGAGCTCAGGAGAAGATATTTACTCTTTTAACGTTTCAAAAGGAATCAAATTGTGGAATTACACAACTGGAGGACAAACTTCTCCACCAACCTTAAGTGAAGGGTCAGTTTATTTTGGGTGTTCTGATTTGAATGTCTATTGTCTTAATGCATCTTCAGGTGCCAATCTATGGCAGTATGCAATTAATTCGCCACAACTGAAAGAGGAATCTTTGAGCAACGTGTCGACATTAGCATTTTCACCAGTCATTGAAAACAAAATTGTTTACATAAGCCTTAGCTTAACATACGTTAAATCAAACGGAGAAAATGTTCCAATAGGAACAACGGTTGCGATTGGCCAGCCCAATAATTCGGCGATGACGGCGACCTCTTCATCACCAACAACCAATCTGCTAAGTAATCAAAATCTGGATTTAATTGGTTTTGTTACAATAATTATAGCAATTTCGGTGATCTTGGGAGTACTTTTGGTCTTTAGAATAAGAAAGAGGCAAAATCTTTCATAGGAATACCTCAAATAAAACAAATTTTTAACCAGTTTTCGATGTCAACTAAATAGTCCACAAGGAATATCTTATGAGAATATTTTCTATGTTGAAAGGTATCATATACTCCTTTCATCTAAACTTAATCCAAGAAGTAGTGAAAATTGAAGAGAATTGCAGCAGCATTTATCATTGCAATTTTATGCTTCTCCACCTGTGGAATGTTTCTTTCAAAAACAACGGCTCAGGATGCTCCTGTAATCATCACAGTTACAAGCGATAAAACTTCATATATTTTTGGTGATTTAGTAAACATCAGCGGCTTCCTAACATACAACGGGGCTCCTGTTGCATACAAATTAGTTACTGTTTCGCTTCTGGATCCGGTAGGCAATGTGATAAATTTACGTGTTTCTGAAACTGATTTGAATGGCTCATACAATTGTGTTTGTCGAACTAGTTCAGATTTTTCAGTTGGAAATTATAAGATTTTAGCCTCAGTGGATGTTGCCCAAGTTACTTACACAACTACAAACTTTTTCCTCTTAGAGGCCCCAACGTTGACAATATCCCCGCCTTCCCAAAGCATTGGAATAAATGGAAACGTTACCTATTTGACTAATAGCAACACGGTCTCGAATTTGACGATTAGCAATTATCAAACTCTTTTGACAAATGGAATAAGCTGTTCGGCGAGTATGCTAAACCTTTCACCTAATACGCCATCTTTATTATCTATAACGACAGACAACAGAACCCTCGGTTTGCTTTCAAGTGCTCAAAATAACTCGACCACTGTTACAATTGATGTCGTTGCCTCATTTGAATTACTGACTCTATCGCAAAACCTCAGTTTAACAATAATGCAAAACGTAAGCTCTCTGAATTTAACAACTTCTCAGGAATGTTCAATGACGTCAACAGGCATCTTTGGAGGGACTCTGTGGACAGATAAAACCGAAATAGCAGGCATTGGCCTAAGTATCATCAATTCATCTGCATCGGAAGGGACTGAAGTAACCATAACATCTGGTTCATATGGAAACACGCCCTTGGGAAGCAAATGTGAATTACCAATAGTGGGAGCTAACTACTACAACGTTATAGTTACTTCAAGCAGTCCTTTAGGGTTGAATGCAATGGCAACAGTTTATATTTCAAACCCAGATTTCTCAAATAAGAGCGTTATGTCATTTTGGGATAACACAACTTGGGTTCCTCTTTTTACCTCATTAGCTTCTCCAGATACAATCCAAGCTATCTTGCCTATCGCTTCTCTTTTGGATACTCCAATTATGGCGATAAACAGTAGCGATTTTACATTACAAAATGTCGCCTTGAAAGATTCAATTGTCGAGGGTGGTTTTTCTTTACCCATTAATGTCACAATTCAGAATTTAGGCGTCTATTCCGAGACTGCCGTGGTTCAATTATTTGCTAATTCTACTCAAATATACAATCAAACGGTTACATTAAATGGCGGGCAATCGATAAGCTTAGATTGGTTAATTAACACTGAGAAATTGCCAATTGGAAATTATACAATAACAACTTATGTTCCACCTCAATCAGGCCAGAGAAACTCAACAAATACCTTGATCTCTGGAACAATCGGAATCACTTATTTGGGTGATTTGAACGGTGATTTCAAAGTTGACAGTAATGACTTCTTCGTTTTTATGAGCGCGTACGTTACATATTGGACAACCGGCTATGTTAACCCTGCAGCAGACTTTAACCACAATAGCAAGATTGATGAAAGCAACTTTTTCTTATTTATGAACGCTTACATAACATATTGGAGCTATTTTCAGGTCACCTAACCACGTTGAACCTAAGACGTAGCTCACATTAGAAAGGAAGTGGAAACTTGGTGACTAAATAGTTTATTAGGTAACGCTGTAGAGAACTGTTTTCTATGTCGAATGATATCTTATACTTTCTTTTCAAATAAGCTAATCTGTAGAGAAAGAAGGAAGGAAAATGAAGAAAAAAATAGCGTATAGCTTATTGCTTGAAGATTCATTGTCCAATTCAGTAAGTTCTTTTTTCCAACGAAACTTTGCAAGTGAATATTGAGAGTGGATTAAATGAATAGAATTAGAAGTCTTTGCGGCATTAAATTAAAAACGAAAGCATCAACTTGTTTAATCATATTCTTACTTTTTAGTTCCACATTCCTTATGTTGTCGTCTCAAGTAAAAGGCGATTGGTCAACGGCTGGAAACAACAGCCAACACACTGCATCAGTTGAAGATTCTGCTTCAGATGGGTACGGTCTTCAACAAAATTGGAATTTATCGGTGACAGGCAACGCCTATAGTCAATGTGCCATCGATTCGCAGGGAATACTTTATGCTGCCACATCAAGTTATCTATACGCCGTAAACTCAACTACCGGCATTGTAATTTGGTCCTTTGCCGGTAACTTTAGGTGTCAACCTGTTGTTTCTTATAATTATAATTCAGCCGGAATAGTTTATGTTTTCACTTCAAGTGGAAGTGGTCGCATGTATGGAATTTTTTGTACAGGTGCAGAAAAGGGCACTGTTGAAGCAACTAGTTCTTGGACCACAAGTACAGCATGGAAATATCTTAGTCCGACGATCTCTTCAGATGGCAAAACAATGTATCTTGGCTTTGACAATAGCCTAAGCTATTACACTATAGATTTAACTTCTCCAACTTTCGCTGACACTTTAATTCTTGCGGCAGAAGGTGCAGGTTATTGGTCTACTGCAGTCGTGGACAGCGCCAAAAATGTCTGGGTAAATTTCTACGACCCCGCTAAAGGCTTAGAATATCTTTATGCAGCAAGCGCTACTTACCATATACAATTGTACGCTAAAGCATCGCAACCACTTTCTAATTACGCACCAAGTTCGGGCAGCTATATTTCCTCGCCTACTTTAAGTCCAGATAACTCAACTGTTTACGTCGGAATGTATGACGGATACGTATACGCTTATACTACGTCTTCTGGAACTTTAGTCTGGAAGTATCTTTGCCCAGACGCTAACCAAATTCAAGCTTCCCCGATATATTCTAATGGAGTAATTTACGTAAACACACTTTTTACTCTATATGCTCTTAATGCAACCACTGGTTCACAACTATGGTCAGTTGAAGACCCATCTTTACAATTTAATGGTTTAACTTCATATTTTAACTATTACAATGCAATGTCTAACGGTACCTATCTAATATCTGATATTTATCCTGCAACATCGCATGCAGTTTACATATATGGCATAAACGGCTACACTGGCACGTACTGGAATTACAGTCTGCCGAGCAACATAGCAGGAATTTCAGAATATAACGACAATATTTTCTACACATGTAGTAATGGCTACGTTTATTCTATGCACATACTTCCCTGCAGTCTGATTCTAACTCCAACAAGTAATACATGCACAACAGGAGAACCTTTTACAGTTTCCACGGGAAATAACTATGCACGTGACTATTTTGCAGTTTCCGCAAATGACATAAATGGAAACCCTACTTCCGCTTATTTAGGCAAAATATATTTCATCTTCAATGATTCACAAGTAACCAACCCATATAATTCAGACAATCCTTACACATTTCAAACAAGTGATGATGGAACTCATCAATTTCCTTTTGGAAATCAAGCGTTTATTTTTCCTAATGTCGAAACTTTGAATATGACAGTAACGGACGGTCTTCAGTCAAGTAGTTTATTGCTTAATGTCCAGCCATATTACGTATCTGTATCACCACAATCTGCACAAATAAATGCAGGAAACGCTATATCCTTAAATCTTACACGGTTTGGATACACTTTACCTGGATACTCTATAACAACTCAAAACATAACTTCGATTGCAACTTGGTCGATCGCTTCTGGTGCAGGAGGTTCATGGTCTAATAATAATTATACCTCTCAAAATGAAGGCACTTGGCTTGTAACAGGCACTGACCCTATTTCAGGCGAATCTTCACAGATCTTATTGACGGTTGGCTCCCCCACCCCCAAATCAATTCTGCCCAATAATATTTCCTCAACAGTGCTTTATGACAATTTTGAAGACGGCTTAAACTACACGAAATGGGATTTAACTCAGAATACAAATACGGTAGGTAATCAAAGTTGGTCAATAGGACATTTAACAACATCAGCCTTTGAGAGCAATTATGCCTTAAACCAAACATCATACACAGATCCGGAGATTTTTAACGGCACAAGTTTCACTAGCCAATCTATGGGGGACGACCCATGGGCAACAATAGCAAACTTAACGGAAGTATGGACAAGAAGCTACATAAATATCGTGAATATGACAACTAATCCTTGGAACAACGCCATTAGAATGCACTTAATGCTTTTCGCTTCAAATCCACTCATTGACGATGAGGTTATGACTGCCGTAACAGTAGACCCCTCCACTAACAAGTACCAAATATGGTATGACAATGTACAAAATGGAACCGCTGTATTAGCGCAAGTTGCAAGTTCAGTAGAACCCCCACTAAATACTTGGTTCTGTCTTGAAACTCATACCAAGATTTCTACCAACTCAACTAACCCGAATGGATTTTTCGAGGTTTACCAAGACGGCACTTTAATATTTTCAATTTACAATTTGAATAATACACAGACTCCATTGGCTAAACAGCAAGGGTACCTATCAAATCTAGGTAGTTATGAGATTTATGTTGCCGATTTCACGGGCAAAACAGATGGCAATACCACAAGGCTACAATTTTTGTTTGATGATGTTGGCGTTTATTCTGTGTCGCAAATATCTTCTTATGCGACATCCAACCCTAATCCGGTATTACTTAATACCCCATTTGAACTAACCGTCACTGCATTAACTACACAAGGCAAACAATGTACAGATTATGGAGGTCAAGTCTATTTCTCATGCTCAGACCCCCAAGCTACATTACCGGTATATACAACAGCAGACAACCCCTACACTTATACTAATAATGATAGCGGCCAACATACGTTCTCGGGATTCGCAGTCACACAAAATTGCACAATCACCATAAATGAAGTAGCAACAGGAATCTCAACTTCAGAAAACATTTCAAATGAGCCATTATTTTCAATCACAAATGTCTTAACGCAGTCTTCTGTGGAGGCTGGTTTTGCTTTGCCAGTGAACGTGACGCTGAATGACAATTACAATTTCTCTGAAAATTTGAGCGTTCAAATATTTGCTAATTCGTCTTCGATATTTAACGGAACTATTAACTTGGAAGGTTTTAGTTCGGGAGTTTTAGATTGCTCAGCTGATACTTCAAGTTTGCATATTGGCAACTACACAATAACAGCCTCGGTTATCCCTTCAGATGAACCAACAGCAACACCAATAACAATGTCAACGAGTATTGTAAGCGTAACTTATGTGGGAGACTTGAATGGGGATTTCAAAATAGACTCAAACGACTTCTTCGCCTTCATGAACGCCTACATTCTATACTACAGTCATCCTAGCGTTTTTATTCCTTTAGCGGATTTTAACCACGACGGAAAGATAGATGCTAATGACTTCTTTGCCTTTATGAACGCCTACATCCAATACTGGATTCCCGGCGGGCACTAAACTGAATAGAGTCACAAACCCGCAATCTTTTCTTTGGGAAAAATGGATATCATTCTTGTTCTTTAAAAATTGATTTGAAGCTTTCTTTAGGACTTTGCACTTTCATTTTGTTTTATAGGTTCAGGAATTAATTCTGAACTCTTAAGTTCCGTAGTATATATACAATTGAGTTGATTGTTCCGGCGAGAAACCTATACCATTTTGAGAAGGGTTACCGTTGAAGATGTCAACATAAACAGTAGCAGGCCCAACGAATGCATAAGTTGGAATATTTAGGCTAATAGTGTATGTTTGTGTATTGCTACTGGATGCATTGTTTCCTATGGCTGCCGGCGCGGTTTCGGACAGAATTTGGCATGCTACAGGCACCGAACCATTATCGAAAATAGTTGCAGTTAAATAGAATGGTTGCTGGACCCAGTTAGCACTGTTAACCGTTGCTTGAATTGTTACAATGTTAAGACCGGCCAAGTTTCTGTAAAATACAGGCCCAATGTTTTGGCTATCGTAAACCCCGTTGGTAATGTTCACTGACTGCAGATCAAGTATATACCCGTAGAAAAACTGGCATGTGTCGCTTAATGAAACATTCGGTAAATTAATAGTTCCTACAATTGTGACAACACCGAAAGAAAACAGATATTGCGTTGGAAAACTGTAAGATACTGTTGCATATCCTGTTGCGTTAGTTGCTGCTTGGCAGAAATCTATGTAGCTGCCGTTAAGGTAAATGTCAAATCGCACTTCTTGGCCAACGACCAAGCTACCGTTGTTTGTTGCGTAGGCTGTTAGCTCTATTTCTTGTTGAGGACCGAACGCCGTGGCATTGGCGTTAAGTCCTTGACCGCCATTTTGAGTCCAGATATCCAGAAAATCATTAGTCTTCAAAGGTTGAAGAACATACAAAGTGAATATGGTAGTGTTAATTGGCGCATAAGTTGGAGCTGGAGTGTTAGTTGGTGAGGCAGCAATAACCGTTAGGAAAGCAAATATTGTGCCGGGAGAAGGACCAATTTCATCCGCAGAGAGAGCTACTGATAAAGTGTTTGAAGTAACTATTGTTCCATTTACAAGAGTTATGCTCCAGCTGTATTCAGTGATTGGACAGTTCTGATAAGGGGGAACCATATTAAGTCCAGCGACTGATTTGGAGCCATCAAGGGTTATGCTGTAATCAGTTAAAGTTTGGTTGCTGCCAGCTCCGAACGGACTTCCGGAAGTTGTAATAACTGCTTTCGGTCCAGTTGGTGCTGCAGGATTCCAAGAATAGGTTGCGTTATTCATTGCGAGTACAGGAATTTCTTGATGAGGAATATTTTGGTTTAATAATGTTGATGGAATTCCTGATGTGAGATTAATGTTGCAGTCAGAGTAACTAACGACCGTGAAAGTTAAAGTAGCTAAAACTCCTGACAATGCGCTTGCATTTAAGTTCAAAAGAAGTGAGTCGCTTATTCCGTTACGAATCTTTCCAAAATAGTTGTCTATGTTGCCTGGTGTGAATAATGTGGCGCCGCCTTGCCTTAGATATGAGCCTTCATCTACACTAGTTAACTGAATCACATTCGGATCCCATGTGATTCCTGCGTTCCATCCCCAAACCCCAGCCGCATAATTTATGTAGATGTCAACTTTGAATGTTGCGTTAATGGGATTTTGCAACGCTGGGTACTGAATATTTGGATTTGTTGTTCCACCTTGATACAAACTGAGTGAGGTTACGGGTTGGTTGATTTGCAGTGAGGCACTGTTGCAAGATGCGCTGACTCCTGTGTTATCTCCGCTGGTTGCCCTCAAGTTTCCTTCTGTGATAATTACAGCACTGTTGCCATAGCCTACAACATTGAACGTTAGAGTAGCGACGACACCAGAAGAATCAATGGACACATCGGGGGCTTCAATAGCTTCAGCCAGGCCACCTTGGATATCTCCTTTAGCGTTATCCCATAAAGTTTTTGAAAGACCTGCCATTGAAGTTGGGTCGCCACCCGTATTATCGGCAAGGAAAGAGCCTTCAGTAACTTTTGCCAAACTTAAAACTGCGGGATTCCAACTTACCGTGGATATAGACCAGCCCCAAATGTTTGATGCACCGCTTATGTAGATATCGAACTTTACACTTGATCCCACTGGATTAGGACTTGAAGGTAAACTAACACTATTGACGTTAGTCGTACCTCCTGTCCCCGAAGATACTGCGCTAAAACTGCCTGAAGTAGCACCTGTTGCTCTAACTGGGCTTATAGTCAATAGCATTGATGACACAAGGAGAAAAATTATTACCGAACCCAGAATTATCTTTTTGTTTGACTTAAACGAGGGAGAACCTATTGTAATCATCGCTAGGAAATTAAGCAATTTTCTATTCTTTTCCATTCTTCTCCAACCTCACCAATTAACCCGCAGTTAAGAGACCGATGCTCTCGCAAGCTGGTGAAGGCTTGGCAATCGGTTAGAAAGAAATCTGCTCGGATAGTTATTCAGTCTTCAGTAAGTAAAATATGTAGAGACAAATAGATTTTGCCTAATATATATAAAATTTTTTTCCAATACGCGAGCTTGGACAATCGATTTTCTTTCTGCCATAATATTCAAAAACAATCAAAGGACATTAAGTCATGGACCAACGCTCAAGGAAAAATGGTAAATAACATAAATAAATTAACATATTTTAGTTCGAGTTTTATATTGGATTTTTTAATTTTAGATGAAAAAGATCTATGATTTATTTTATGTTCGTTTTCTGAGCCAGAAAAATGACCCGCTGAAGACAAATATTGTGAGAAGAATAAGAATTCCCAGTATTGTTGGGGGTAGAGTGAAAGTTCCATTATTTTGTGTTCCAGTGTTTTGTGTTGTTGAGGAGCTCGGGGTAGTTGTGACTACTGTAGGGGTTGGACTTGAACCATCGTTTGTTGGAATATCAGTTTCAGTGGGGGTTGATGTAGCTTGACTGCCCAGAACTCTTATTATTGTTGTCGAATTGTCGCTACCAAGAGAATCTTGTACATTTAATGTTATGCTGTAATTGCCTGGATTGCTAAAAGTGTAATCCACTATTATACCTGTAAGATTTTGCTGTGTACCATCCATGAAAGTCCAAGAGTAAGTCGTGTTATTCCCGCTAGAGACGCTTTGAGATGCATTAAGGACAACTTGAGTACCTACTTGCACTGTTTGGTCTCGGCCTGCATTAGCGGTTGGGAGCCCAGGAATTATCAGCGAAACCGCAGTTGTGGAAGAGATGGAGCTTAGAGGAATCGGGGGGTTGGTTCCAGTTGTGTCGTGCCCGGCTGTAGGGATATTCACAGGTCCTAGCAGATTTTCGACTGTGAGAGTTACCGGAGTTGATTGAGTTTGATTTACAATTTGGAAAGTCAAAGTTGCAAGAACACCACTTCCACTTACTGAGTCTTGTATTATTCCGTCAGTCGATGACATACCCGAGCAAGATAACTTGATGCCTTTGTAAGTATCAGAGTTATGATATGGATCAGTAAAATTAAAAGTGTTAGTGGCACCAAACCCTGTTGTCATCTGATCGGATAAGAATGTTCCTTCTTTCTTGCCTTGCAAGCTTAAGTATTTGCTATCCCAAGTGACATTAACGGCCCATCCCCAAAGATTTTGAACATTGGATATCTGGATGTTTAGAGTGAAAGCTTGGTTAAGTTGAGTTGCATTGATTGATGTTTGATCAAAAGAAACTGTGGGTTGTTGCGTCTGCCCATTAACAAAATGTATGGGCAGAGGTAACAATGTTGACATCAAGACTGCGAGCAATATTGCTATGCAAATTATTACCTTTTTCAACTATGATTATGCGCTCCAGTATTGTATGTATTGGGCAAGGAACAGAAAGAAATCGTTTGCATCAATTTTGCCGTCATGATTGAGGTCACATGCAGTATTATAGGGTATATTTTGGTAATAATTAATGTACGCATTTAGGAAGATAAAGAAGTCATTAGAGTCAACTTTTCCATCTCCGTTAAAGTCGGCCGACCATCCAGGAATATTGAATGTGGTAGAGGCTGTACCCGGATAACCTGAGTAAATAGCGGAAGTGTAAACGTGATAGGTGCCAGTTTGAGTATTTTTTGGGAGCGTGAATGACATGCTGTAAGCACCTGCATTGCCGCTGTTGATGGGTGCTGGACCAGAAGCTGGTGCACCTCCCGAAATTGTAAATTGGAAGGATTTTTCTTGACTAAGCGGAGTGCCGCCGTTTTGTGGCCAATCCGTGTAAACATCTGCGTATCCATATGCTGTTCCTGCATGTGCGCTTGGAGGTATTGGAATACTTACTGTTTCGGGTTGACTTGCTCCAGTCCCAATTGAAACCTGAGCATAACCTAACCCAAGTGGAACACCATCGCCGTCAAATATACTGATTGCCACCAAGGTTACATGCAATTGACTATCTTGATTTGAAATCACTGCTGTAAAGAAACCGTTGGCCCCATTTAGGATTGTTCCCACCTGATTAAGACCTGAACTATCCGAGGAGTATGCAGATGTAATTTTTTCTGCTTGATTGAATCCTTGCACTGTACCTGTTTGAATCGTTCTTAAGATCATTGAAGCTCCGCCCGTTGGATAGTTTATTTGTATTCCAACGAGACCGTCACTTGGGGATATTCCATTAAACGAAAGGGTTCCGCTTAAAGTAATTGGGTCATATAAGTTATAGACAACTTTGTCTGAGTTAACTGTAAGACTCGTGTTGTTTGATGTTTGAGCGTGTACTAAAGCTAAACTTGATAGAAGTATTAAAAAAAGAAAAGAAAAGGATATTATTTTTGTTTTCATGGTTTACCACTTAATTGCCGTTGTATATGAATAGTGGCGCTGATTGCTCTGGTGAGAAGCCTAATCCGTTTTGCGCTGGGTTGCCGTTGAATATGTTGACGTAGACTGTTGCTGGACCGACGAATGCGTATGTTGGAATGTTTAAGGTAATGGTGTATGTTTGTGTGTTGCTGCTTGTTGGAGTAGTTCCTGGTAAGGCTGCTGCTGCGGTTTCCATTAGTATGTTGGATGCTACTGGGACTGATGCATTGTCGTAAACTGTTGCTGTCAAGTAGAATGGTTGTGTACTCCAGTTGGTGTTGTTGACAGTTGCTTGAACTGTAACCATGTTTAAGCCTGCATAGTTTCGGAAGAAGACTGGTCCTACGCCATTACTATCGTATATGCCATTTGTCACTTGTACGCCTTGTAGGTTAAGGATGTATCCATAGTAGAAGCAGCATGTATCGTTCAATGTAACTTGTGATAGGTCGACTGCTCCTGTTACTGAGACTGGGCCGAAGTATGCGGTTGGGTTGCTGTCTTGCCATGGGAATCTGTAAGATACAGCTGCATATCCAGTGCTGTTAGTTAGTGCTGTGCGGGTGTCAATGTAAACGCCTGCGACGTAGACATTAAAGGTTACTTCTTTGAGGGCTACTGGTGCGCCATTGTATGTTGCGAGTGCTGTTAGGTCGACTTCTTGTTGTGGGCCGTATGCAGTTGCATTTGCGTTAATTCCTTGTCCGCCATTTTGTGTCCAGATGTCTAATTGACCGTTTGTGAAGTTGTTCCAGCCTGCTGGTAGTGGTGGGAGAACTTGTATGTTGAATGTTGTTGTGCCCATTCCAGTGTAAGATGGTGCCGGTGTGTTTGTTGTTGAGGGTGCGGTAACTGTTAAAGTTGCAACTATTGTGCCTGGGTTCATGCCAATTTGGGTTGCTGATAGAGCTACTGTTGGTGTTGTTGCAGTAACTATTGTTCCTCCTACTAGAGTTATGCTCCAGCTGTAGGTTGCGATTGGGCAGTTCTGGTATGGTGGAACCATGTTTGTGCCGGCTGCGGAGTGTGTACCGTCAACTGTTAATGCGTAGTTTGTTAATGTCTGGTTGCTGCCTGCACCGAATGGGCTGCCGGTGGTGGTTACGACTGCTAATGGATTGACTGCGGTTCCGGGTGTCCAGCTGTATGTTGCATTGTTTAATGTTACTGGGCCTATTGCTCCGTGTGGAACGTTCTGGTTTAGTAAAGTTGCTGGTGTTCCTGCAGTGATGTTAAGGTTGCTGTTTCCATAGCTCAAAATTTGGAATGTCAATGTTGCTAAGACACCTGATGAAGCAGTTGCACTTTGGTATGACAAGTAGGCATCGGCTATACCTGCATCAACTTTTCCAAGGTAGTTGTCTATGAATCCTGGAGCGAATAGTGTTCCGCCGCTTGCACTTAGGTAAGTGCCTTCGGTTATGCTTGTGCAACTAAGAACTGATGGATTCCATGTAACGCCTGCGCTCCATCCCCAAACGCCGGTTGCGCCATTAAGATACATATCAACGCTGAAAGTTCCGCCGATTGGGTTGCTCAGAGATGGGTATTGAATGTTTGCATTCGAAGTTGATCCGCTTTGGTATAAGCTGAGGGTAACTGCTGGTTGGTTGACAACTACTGATGCACTGTTACACGGTGCTGGGACGCCTGTGTTGTCGCTGCTAGATGCTCTTAGGTTGCCGCCGGTAATAGTTACTGAGCTGCTGCCGTAGCCTGAAACGGTGAATGTCAGAGTGGCAACTATGCCTGATGGATCATTTGAAACATCGGGGCCTTGAATAGCTTCAGCCATACCGCCTTCGATAAGTCCGTTGACGTTGTCAAACAATGCTTTTTGGTTGCCTGTAAAGCCGGTAACGTCTCCGCCTGGTACGTTGTCTGCGAGGAATGAACCTTCAGTTACTTTTGTCAGTTGAAGCACTGCGGGGTTCCAAGACACCGTGGGGATAGACCAACCCCAAATGTTTGCTGCGTTGCTGATGTATATGTCGAACTTTACGGTTGTGCCGATTGGACTAGGACTTGCAGGTAAATTAACGCTATTAACGTTAGTTGTACCTGATACCACTGCACTAAAAGTGCCAGTGGTAGCGCCTACGGCACCAACCGTATTTAGGGCAAATAACATTGGCGCAATCATAAAGAAAACTAGCGCAAATGCTATGAGACCTTTTTTGTTTTTTAGGTTGGTGTTCATTGTTTTTGTTTCTCCTTTCATTTTGTGTTCATGTTATTTTTAAAAAAAAAGAAAGATAGTTAGTTTAGTGTGTTGGGGCGTATGTTGTGTAGTAGTAGACGTATGCGCTCATGAAGCCAAGGAAGCTGTTTCCGTTGATTGTGCCTTGTGCGTTAATGTCTGCGTATGGGTTGTATATGTGGCTGCCGTAGTATGCTATGTATGCGTCCATGAAGTAGAAGAAGTCATTTGAGTCAACTACGAGGCGTGGAACAATTTGGGTTTGGCCTGCTGCTGGTGTGATTGATGCAAGGTTTGAGTCGAGAACTGGTCCGCCTGCCATTGCTGCGCGTGGCATTGCCATGTAGTCGTTTGCAGTGACGAAATCAGGATTACTTCCAACTACGTTTGCGTCAAGTTTCATATATGCGATCCAAACGCCTTCTACTAGGTTAGCGCCTGTGCTTGGAATTGTATTTGGTGTCATTTCCCAGAGCCATCTGAATGCTGTGTAATCGCCGTTGATGACGTTAGCTTGTGTGGGAGCAAAGTAAGCACCTACGTGGGGTTGGGTTGGTGGATTAGAATTGTATATGCTTATACCGATCATGTTGCCTAGTTTGAGAAGATATCCCATTGAGATGAAGCCGATACAGTTGGTGTGGGTTTGAAGTGCGTTGTATATGTCTTGGTTTGCAGTGCAGAAGATGTATGGTGCCATATATTGTGAGCCGGTGATTGCGCCGGTTGAATCAACTATTTCAGCTCCGTTAGAGCCTGTGATGCTGGTTTGTGTTTTGCCAAAGAAGTTGTTGAAGCAATCGTATGTTCCTGAGGTTGGGTCTCTTACTGCTCTGTTAATTGAGTATGTTGCACCGCCTGCTACTATTGCTTGTTGAGCGGTTGTCATGTTGCTTGTGCTACCGTAGTAGTCAAGTAAGAATTGTCCCCATGTAGTGTACTGTGGGCTGTTACCTGCTGCGTCAGTGGACATGAATAGTTTTGCTGCTTGCAAGTTGGTTAATTGAGTTGGTGCCCATGTCATGTCGGGGCTGTAGACTATTGCGAGGCTGTCGACACCGACTGCCCAGATGTGAGCGGTTGATGCACTGTTAACTCCTGGAGTTGCAAGGTTTTGTGTCCATTCAGCGTCTGACGGGGGTCTTGACATTTCGCCTATGTCTGCGGTTGGGCTACCAGAAGCGGGTATAACTGTTTTGAAAGCGGTTCCGCTTCCTAAGCCTGCAATGTTTATTGGTGTTGAGGCTGTGAGAGCTGAAGCGCTCCAGCTTGGATTAGCTGCAACCAAACCATTCCAGTATGCTGGAAATGTTTGAGCTGCTTGAACAGCTATTGGATATACCGTACTTGAGCCTGCGATGGAAAGCGAGTTGCTGCTGATTAAAGCATTTGCTGGTATAACTGCCGCGGAAAAAGCCATCATTGCTAGTATTAACACTGAAACTAAAATTTTTTGGGTTTTATTCAATTTTTATTTCTCCTTTCATTATGAATGAACGGTTAGTCGTTCAACCCTTAATCGACGGTTAACCAATAACTAGCTTATCGATGTAGTTTATGTTACAAAATTTAGTCTACAAGGTTAACAATAGAAACAATAGTTTGAAAAATTTCTGAAGCGGCACCCTATCAGGCAAGCGATTCTAATTATTACTATTGATAATAAATAGAAAAGCAATATCTTCAGCGCTTCCGACTTTTCAAACTGTTCAGAAGGGGGCTTTTCCACCTTTTTAGCGTTCACAGGGAAACTTTAGGGGAAACAAATGAATACTAAACTGATTAAAGAAAAATTTATTCATATAATTCTGTTTCTCTGTGCAATCGTCTCAATAATTCTTGTGTTTTTTATGGTAGGCTATATGATATGGGGATCCGGACCGTGGCTTGCTAACTGGTTTCTTCATGGATTCTGGAGCGGTTCTGGGAGCACCATTATAGGACCCTATATAGTGAATACATTGTACGTTGCATTAGGTGGAACACTCATAGGAGTTGTACTGGGTGTTCCGTGCGCAATATATTTGGCCGAATTTTCGGATATCAAGCTAAGAAACATGGTTAAACCAGCCATCGAAGTATTGAATGGATTCCCTTCAATCGTCATCGGATTATTGGTCTTTGTCCTCTTCTGTGTGGCCATTTTAGGGAGATACACAAACAATGCTGCCGTGTTTGCAAATAGTAACAACCAACTCGGGGTTGAGTGCATTATGGCAGGGTGGGTTGTCCTGGGAATAATGTCTTTACCTCTGATTGTCAGCGTTTCAGAGGATTCTTTGAGAGCAGTTCCTCATGAGTTAAAAGAGGCATCTTTAGGGTTAGGTGCCACGAAGTGGCAAACAGCAATTAAAGTTTTGGTACCAAGCGCTATTTCAGGCATTTCGAGCTCAATTTTATTAGCTCTCCTCAATGCTATGGGAGAAACTATGGCCGTACTTGTTGTAATCGGTAACTTAACTCCCCCGCCAGTTACCACCAACCCATTAACTGCTTCCAGCGTTCTTACCGCAATGATAGTCAGGGGAGCAGTTGGAGGAGATGCTGAATGGGGGAAGGGATCTTTTCAAGTCCTTTTCGCGGCAGGGGTTATACTTTTCATCTTAACGATAATCACCAATTTTTCTATAAGATTAATCAGGGGGAAACTCAATAAATTTGATTCAAGATAGAATTAAGAAAATATCTTCTCTCCTGATGAGAATACTTCATAATCTTAGAAAAAAAGAAAAAGAAAAATTGTTAGTAGGAAGTTTACTTTTTGCGGCAGCACTAATTGCAATGGTCCCAAGCTTAAGTTTTCTTTTTCATGCTTATGCCGCTGATGGTTTATCTATTCAAACGTCTGACCTGATAATTTCAGATTCCATAATTGGATTACTAATGATGTTGCCAAGTTTAGTTTTGTTCTCTATAGGGTACATATTACTGGAGTCGCATTCGATGGGATGGAAATTATCAGTCGCTGTGTGTGCAGCAGTAATTTCTTTGGCTGCTCTGAAGGATATAAGCATGGAATTGACACTTTCAATTGGATTAATAGTCGGCGTTGCCACAATTATAGAAATAAGAAAAAAATTTACCTCAAAAAGTAGACAAAAAGACTCACCTATCGTGATAGAAAATTTAGCAAAGATTGGAATGCTAATTTGTATATCGGTTTGCATAGGTATAATTGTATTTTTGTTTGCCTATTCAGGTATTAGAGGGTCGTCTTACCTTAATTTAGACTTTATCACTAACCTAAAGTGGAACATGGTTACAGCTGGCACAATAGCAAATACATTGAACCCTGGTTCAATTGGTGGAGTAGGAATAATGGGCTATACAATTGGATCATTATTGTTAGCTTTCTTTTGTGAACTCATTGCAGTCCCACTTGGGTTAGGCGCAGCTATCTTTCTTTCAGAATATGCAAAACAAAACAAATTAACCGAAATTATTCGTTTTTTTATTGAAACACTTGCAGGTGTCCCTTCTATTGTCATTGGATTAATTGCTTTTGGCCTCTTTGTTCAAGGAGGATTTGGCATGGGATTCACCTTTACAGCGGGCGTACTGGGATTGGCGCTTATGATCCTCCCATGGAATATTCGTGTAGCTGAAGAAGCCATGCGGTCTGTTCCAAACTCATATAGAGAGGCATCATTCGCCCTTGGAGCGACAAAATGGGACACAGTAAGAAAAACTGTATTATACGCTGCCTCACCGGGAATTATAACGGGAATATTACTAGGAGCAGGTGCAGCGCTGGGAGAATCCGCAGTAATTTATCTTTCTTCTGGAGGTGTCCCAACTGGTCCTTTTGCTTTACCTCCACTTGGCAACATTTTTGCACAAAACCAACCCTTCCCGGCACTGCCAGTACTAATTTACCGCATCCCCTATGATTTCTCAGGAGTACAAAAAGCGGTACCCGGATATGTTTTCAACATGTACAGTATGGCCTTTGCTGCATCATTTATTCTCATAGTTGTTTACCTTACAATTTGCTTCATTGCATTGATGGTAAGAAATCGTTTAACTAAAAAAATCACTGGAAAATAAACAAAATTAGGGAAAATAAATGTCAAAATTGAAAAATAGAACAACACAAAAGCAACTTGCTCAGATAATACTAGTTATACTTTTGTCCCTCACAGTCATTCAGACAATTCAAGTAACGCGTGCCCAAAATTCAACTTCAAATAATCAGTGGGCCTTGGGCTTTCAAATCCTAAATAACCAAAACGTGACAAATAACGTCTTTACACCGTTCGACGAAATTCAATTATTTGCTAACGTAACTTATGGCAATGCAACTCAACCGGACATCTTAATCACATTCAAAGTTCAAGGACCTTCAAATTCATCTGACCCCATAAACATCACTAGAATAGCAACGACGAACGCTAATGGCATCGCAGCTTGCTCGTTTCATCTTCCCGTGAGTGGCCAAAATCAAGATTCGGTAATTGGAACTTGGCAAGCCTCAGCCACGATACAAACAACAAACGGCACCTTACAACAAGCTATACATAAGAACCTAACTTTTACCACTCAATGGAACCTCGAAATCACCTCGCTGAATATTCAAAGTTCTCAAGACCAAAACCAAACAATCTTTTACCCAAGCAATACTGCCAAAGTGTTACTGTCAATTAATAATAAAGGACCAGCCAAAGCGGCAAACATAAGCCTCACACTCCAGGATTCAGCGGGAAGAACAATCAACCAGACACAAATTCTAAACACCCAAATAAGCGCAAACTCCACAGGTCCGACACAAATACAAGGTTTAATTCAAATACCCAACAACGCAATCACGGGAGAGGCAACAATTAATGCAGCAATTTATTCCGGAAGTTTCCAAGACATCAACTTGCCTGATGGAGAAAACAAAACTGCTTACTTCACAATAGCCGCCAACACTGCACCCACTCCAACTCCAAATCTCCCACCCAACAGCATCGAAAACTCCGTTAGCCTATTTTCATGGGTCCTAATTGCAACAGGATTATTTACTTTCACATTACTCTTTGTGTTTCTTAAACGAAAACCAGCATTAAAAATTAACACCCAAATTCCAATATGCACAACATCAACGCCTAGCCCAACAATGACAACTTCGACACAACCTCAACAACTTACAACATCTCAAGCCTCACCGATTGCACCAACGCCAAAAATAGCGCAAGAAAGAACAATCAACGCCACATTGACTACACAAATGCCCAACATATACGAAACATTAGGCATACCTACGCCGGAACCAAGTTCACCGCAAGAACAAAAACAAACAGTAATCGACCACCTGACTAAAATCTCAAGCATCAACCAAAGAGTCCAAGATCTAGAAACCAAACTCAAAATTGAAAGAGAACAACTTAACAAAGAAATAACCGACCTCAACAAAACACTTGAAGAACAAGAAAAAGCAGTCAAAAACTACTTTGACTCAATACGACAAGAAATAGCAAAGATAAATCCCAACCAAAATAATGGTAAACAAGACATTGCTACTCCCCAGAAAAAACTGAATCAAGAACAAGACGAAAAAGACGACGAAAACTAATATCACTCTTTTCCTTTTTTGAACAATAAAACCTTTGAAGATAAGCAAACTTATCCATAAATATTCGATACTATTTTATTGCAACCCAGGCTAAAAGCAATCTCATAAAACTTAGCTCAGCGCGAAAGCCAAAAACAATATTTCTTAAAAAAAACTTAATTTGTAAATCCAAGTTTTGTCTAATGCTTAATTTCTTTGTTCATTTTTGGGTCTAAAAGAGTCGAAAGCAGTCATTTTCTAGTCGTAAATAGTCATTTAGAGTCATTTGCAGTCAATTATAGTCGATTCCAGTCGCAACCTGCAAACGCATCAGATTGCAAATCAAAGAAGCAAACTGGAACACAAAGAACAAAATTTAGGCCAAAGAAAATCTTGAAGCTACTTATCACGAAGAGTTTTCAAGGACTCTTTACCGATTAGACCAGTCAGCTGAGCTGGGAACCTAACACCCCAATGAATGCAACAACCAAACTGGAAACGTTCTATATAGTTGCTAGAAATTATGAAGGTATCTCTTAATTGGCTCAACGACGAATTAACTTTGAGGGAAGAGCGCATATGGAAAAAATAGCCGAATCGATAACTTTTTCTTGCCCAGGATGTAAAGAATCATTTCAATTTGACCATATTGGAGAATACGAGTTAGTTCCATGCCCGATATGCGGAACCGAATTTATGACGGTTAAGAACGGCCATAAACTACTGCTTCAATTCTTTGAATTTAGTCTAACCGAGAAAGCCTCCTCTTCTTTAAGATTAGAATGAGGTGAAAAATGGTGAAAGTCAAATGTGTAGGTTGCGAAAGAAAATTCAACATCTTACCTGAAATATTTGCCAACTATGAAATAGTATTCTGCCCAATCTGCGGTCTAGACCACCAAGTCATCAAAAAAACAAGCCACGTCGAAGTCAAATCAATGCAACTTGCCTAAACAAACCGCATATCCACCTATTCTTTAATCCCGAATAACAACAAAAATCTTTAGATTAAGAAAAAACCAGCAAGTTATTAATTCCAAGAAGGTTACTCTAAATTATGAAAGAAATTGAAGTCAAAATTTTAGGAATCGACAAGAAAAAAATTGAGAAAACATTGGCTGATTTGGGTGCCGAGAAAATCTTCGATGGGCATATTCAAACATTCTTTTTAGATTTCAAAGATGGCTCAATTGTTAAAGCAAAAAATGTATTACGGCTTAGAAAAGAAGAAAAGAAAACCGAATTAACGTACAAAAAAGTCAGTTTCACTCAAACTGCTAAGCAAGCGGAAGAATATTCGGTAGAAGTATCCGATCTGGAAGGAATGAAAAAGATTCTGGAAAACTTGGGCCTATACGTCACTGAGAGCATGGAGAAGCACCGAGTCAGCTATACCCTTGAAAACGTACGGTTTGACATCGACCGTTACTTGGATCAATACGAATATATCCCTGAGTTTTTGGAAATAGAGGCTGAAAATACTGATTTAATCTATGAATATGCCAAGCTTTTAGGCTTCAAAAGTGAAGATTGTTTGCCATGGTCTACCCGTGAATTGATCCAGCATTATTCGTCCTCTAAAGGCAAAACAGAAAAATAAGTTCATTGTTTTATGGTGCAGGTTTGACGGGTTGCTTATTAACAGGGCGAGCTTTGACAACTTTTTGTGTTGCTGGTTGAGAATTTACTGGGGCTTTTTTTGAAGTATTCCAAGCTGGGTATTCACCGTGCTCTTTCTTAAAGTTCTCCAGAAGCTCTTGTTGTGCTTCCTTGGGATTATTATTTAGCATCCAACTGACTGCGACTTTCTCGATAAATCCATCATTTAGTAATTTGGAACTGATTTTCTTAGTAGCTTTTCTGCCATATCCGCCTAAGTATCCTCCGAAGACTCTTTTACTCGGTTTCTTTGATCGACCAATGTACAAAATATCTGACACAGATGTTCCAGTAACCGATGTGTCAGCGAAGACCAAAACACTCGCTTTATCGTACGGTACGGTTGAAAATTGAAGCCCTTTTAAGGGAACGAATTCGGCAAAGCCATTTTCTTAAGAGTTAAAGAATTCATGTTGCTTAAGTAACGGAAATCGACATTTAACTCTTCCTATATAGACTATTTATGACTATAGATTCTATTTTCGGAGTCCTTAATGATAACTTTCTCAAAACTAAACTCTTGGAGAAGATAACATGCACAAAAAAGCCAATCTCTTTGAATATGAAACATTTGCAGTTCGCAAAGCAAAATGCGTAGAATCATTGGATTTTTCAAGGAAGCGCGACCGCTGAAAGCAAATACTGCAGCTTGAGAAGAATAAAGCTTTTCACAGATTGCTTGATAAGTCACGAATTCAATTATTTTATAGCCCAAGCGTTAATCATACACCAAACGGTTGAAAACCCACTAGGTGAAAGACTATTGTCAAGCTCAAAACAACCTTGATTCTAGAAGCAAATAAGTCTTAAGCCAGAAAAAACTTCTAGATAACCCAAGACTATTTCATCAATAGAGAACTTAGCTGGATAAGATTTAATGCACGCGTCCTTGAGGAAGCACAAGACCTGTGGCATCCCTTGTTGGAAAGAGTTAAATTCATCGCCATCTGCGGAAGCAACCTTGACGAATTTTTCATGACACGAATTCCTCGACTTATGAAAAAAATCAAAGCAGGATCTAACGAAAAATCGATGGATGGAATGACCGCCATCGAACAGATTGAAGCCACAAGAAAAGAAATAATACCCCTTATCGAAAAACACGCAGATTGCTGGAGAAACGAGCTTCTTCCCGCTCTTGCGAAAGAAAAAATCTTCATTTGGAAATTTAACGAATTAGGAGAAAAAGATAAAGAAAACTTGCGCGAATTCTTCAAACAAACCATTCTTCCTTTAGTCAAAACTCCTAAAGAAGGCTTCGATGATCGGCAGCAATTGAGAATCTGCACATTACACTATACGTATCAGGCTTTGCTAAGCAAGATTCTTTACTGTTTAGTTGATGTCCCAACCGAAGATTTTGGAAGACTGATAAGAATCCCAAAAAGCGGCAGCCAAGTAACTTAGAAGGAAAGAAAGCATACACTATAACTTTGTTTTCTTAGAAGATTTAATGGAAAATAATTTAGACTTAATTTTCCCAAACGAAAAAAATCTGATCTGCATGCAAGTTTAGGTTAACACGAAATGGAGAAATAAACATTTAATGGATGAATCTGCAGACTTTCTCAATTCTGTAAAAAAAAGTCTGTCAACCAGAAAAGCTGGGTTTCCCAAGTAGACTAGAATTTGAAAGGAAAGTACCTGAACTATTAAGAGAAGAGATAGCTACTGCACTTGGGCTTACCAGATTATTTAACCTACGAGTTTGATGGACCACTAGGTTTGGTGGATCTCTGGCAATTGCTTAAAATAAACCGCCCCGACCTTAAAGACAAAAGCTTTTCTACCATGTTTTTCACCTCTTTTGACTCCTGAAAAAGACATGTTCGAAACCATCGCCAAACAAGACTTTGTCCTATATCATCCCTATGACAGCTTTGAAGTAATCATTGACCTGCTAAAAGAAGCAGCTAAGGATCGCTAATGTTTTGGAAATCTGCATAACAATGTATCGAATGGATCATAATTCACCAGTTGTTGACGCATTGATAGAAGCTGCTGAAAGAGGCAAAAAAGTAACAGCAATAGTCGAATTGAAAGCTAAATTCGATGAAGAAAACAATATCCTTCTAGTTTCAAAACTAAGACAAGGCGGAGTAAATACTGTTTATAATTTTCCAAAATTTAAGGTTCATGCAAAACTATGCTTAATTGTTAAAAAAGAAAAAGATAAAATAATAAGATACTCGTCACATTGGATCAGGAAACTATAACGCAGTTACAGCAAAAATTTACGGCGACATAGGCTACTTAACAGCAAACCCTGAAGTGGGAGCAGAACTTGAAGAACTTTTCAACATAATAATAAACGGGCTTCAAGAAAAAGAATTCAAACATCTTCTTGTAGCTCCGAAAACATTGAAAAGTGAAATCCTCAGATAGGATAGATAGGGAAATAATGTTTTCACCAAAAAACAGGCAGAGGCTACTTAGCTTTTAAACTTAACAATCTTAGAAGAAACAGAAGTTATTCAAGCTCTTTACAAGGCATCCATGGCTGGAATCAAAATTGACCTCAACGTCCGAGGTTTATGCTGCTTAAGACCGGGAATAAAAGGAATAAGCGATAACATTTCAGTCATATCTATAGTAGGACGTTTCCTTGAACACGCCAGAATCTATTACTTCCGATGATGACGCTGAAGAGGAAGTACTTATTGGCAGCTCAGACATGATGTTTAGAAACCTTAACGAAAGAATTGAAGTTCTCTTATCAGTGCCTGACCCATAATCTAAGAAGCGCTATTCTTGAAGACATGCTTAAAATCCACCTTCACGATAACGTCAAAGCAAGAAGATTACTGCCTGATGGAACATACGAAAGAGTTACACCTAAAGAAGATGAAAAAGTCATCAACTCTCAAGCTTGGCTCATTCAGAACAGAGGCATTTGGAATGAACGTTCCAACTAGCCTCAAACATGCCAAACGACTCAAGCTTCCGCAAATTCGGCTCCGAAATCTCCTAAAACTCCTTGA
Organism: Candidatus Bathyarchaeota archaeon; assembly: GCA_963750605.1. GTDB lineage: Archaea > Thermoproteota > Bathyarchaeia > Bathyarchaeales > Bathycorpusculaceae > Bathycorpusculum. Next base: position 247,540 of record CAVVRN010000017.1, on the reverse strand, counting down.
AGATTTCGAAAAGCAAATCGATTCTGGAAGAGCAGGCTTTTAATAAGAAGAAAGATTTGTTTGAAAAGGTCTTCGCTAAGAAAATTGGTGCTGGTATGGAAGCAACAGTGAAAACCGCTGGACATGTAGTCGGGTTTGTGGACATCGGGACAAACGCAGTGCGTCTTTTAGTGGTGAGGATAAACCCCAATTTCTCCTACACCATCGTCAGCCAAGAAAAAGAAGTTGTCAGACTTGGCGAAGAAGAATTCAAAGACAACATACTTAAACCAGAAGCCATGGAACGCGCCATTTTTGTTTGCGGAAAATTCGCGGATCTTGCCAAAACTTATGGCGCCACAGAAATAATAGCAGTCGGAACCTCAGCCATTCGAGAAGCGCAAAACCAATCCGATTTTCTTCAGAAACTTTTCAACGAAACAGGACTCAAGGTACACGTTATTTCGGGAGAAGAAGAAGCCCGCCTGATTTGGCTGGGAGTTTCAAGCGGAATAGATATCGGCGAAGAAAAAGCTATTTTCATAGATTTAGGCGGCGGCAGCACCGAAATTGCCATCGGAAACCAACATGAATGCTTCTATTTGAACAGCCTTAGGTTAGGCGCAATTAGGCTAACAACTCAAGTTCATAGGCGAAGGCTGGACTGGACCCATCGCAAACGAGGTCTATAAAGAAATAAAAAATTACGCTTGCAGCAAAGTTCACGCAGCTAAAGCAAGAGTCTTGGAGTACGGAGTCAGGCTAGCATGGGGCTCATCAGGCACAATCATAAACTTGGCAGAAATCGCAAACAAACTATTTAAGAAAAACGGCAATGGAGGCGTTCTCACTTTATCAAGAAAGAACCTGAAAAAGTTGGCGCCGATTCTTTGCTGCTCTGTCTCTTGAAGAAAGAAAAAAACTGCCAGCCATTAACCCTGATCGAGCCGACATCATAATTGCTGGAGCAGCCATAATGGAAGCAATTATGGAAGAGTTCGGTTTAGAAGAAATCAGCATTAGCCACAGAGAACTGCGGGACGGCTTGCTTGTTGAATACTTATCGAATTTTGAAGGCTTTCGAGAACTGCAAAAGGCGCCGATGAGAAACAGAAGCGTTTTGCATTTAGGCAGATCTTGCAACTTCGACGAGAAACATTCAGAAACTGTGGCTTCTTTGGCATTGCAGCTTTTTGACAGCGCAAAACAAATTGGGCTACATAATTTGGGTGAAGCAGAGAAAGAACTTTTGAAGCATGCTGCAACGTTGCATGATGTTGGAGATTTTCTTTCGTTTAATAATCATCATCTTCATTCCCACTACATCATCAGCAACGCTGAACTTCTTGGTTTTGACCCAGAAAGAAACCCAAATAATGGCTAATATTGCACGTTTCCATAGGAAAAAGTTACCTTCCAAAAAAGCATTGAAAGATCACAGGATTGGATGAAAAAACCAAAGAGACCATCGCTATTCTTTCAACGTTTCTAAGATTTGCAGAAAAGCTTGATCGAAGCCACTGTGGACTTGTAAAAAAAGCAGAATTTATCAAAGTTAACAAAGACAAGTACTGCTCTCATTTTATTCAGATTCAGACTGCAGTTTTGAAGAATGGAGTATTATTCAAAATCAGCAAGCGTTTTATGAAGCCTTCGAGAAGCAACTGGATGCTAAATGCACTGTTACACACGCTAACATATAATCTAGATTCCATTTTCGCGTTTATTCTTTTTCCAGTTCAGCTTTTGCCTTTTCCAAAGCTTCATTTTGCTCTTTGCTTAAAACAGGATATTTTAAATCCAGTTTCTTGATTTCTGACACTATAATTTCAGAAATCGATGCATGAGTAACCCATTTCTTATCTGCAGGAATAACATACCATGGTGCCCATTCAGTGCTTGTCTCATTAAGCATATCTTCGTATGCATCCATGTAATCCTTCCATTTTGAGCGTTCTGAAAGATCTGTAAGCGAAAATTTCCAGTTTTTGTCAGGAGTCTTCAAGCGTTTAAGAAAACGCTGTTTCTGCTCTTCTTTTGAGACATTGAGGAAGAATTTCAGAATTACAGTGCCATTCCGAACTAAGTGTCGTTCAAACATGTTTATGTCTTCATATCGTTGATTCCAAAATTGTTTTCCTTCTACGTCTTCAGGAGGCAACTTTCTGCATTTCCAAGACTTCTGGACGAACCTTAACAATCAACACATCCTCATAGTATGAACGATTGAAAATTCCTATGCTTCCCCTTTCTGGAAGAGCTTTGTAGTGGCGCCATAGAAAATCGTGTTTCAGTTCCTCTTCAGATGGAGTTTTGAAAGCTAGTAACTTGGCAGCCTTGAGGGTTAACCCCTGACATTACATGAGCGATTGTGCTGTCTTTTCCCGCTGCATCCATTCCTTGAAGAATAATTAACATGGAATATGTGTCGCTTGCCCAAAACAACTCTTGCATTTCAACCAGTTTCTGTCTGTTCGCTTCAAGAATAGCTAATGCCTGTTCTTTTACTGCTTTTTTGCCTTCTTCATCTTCCTCTTTCTTAGCCCATTTTGGAACCCAACCTGGATCATAATCCTTTAAACTTATCTTTTTGCCAGGCGGCACCTTGAAATCTTCTATATCCATCGACAACTAAAACAGCCTCAATAAGAATAGGTTATCCGTCTAATAATAGCTATGTTTACTTCAAAGCCCAGATGATTGACAAAACCAAGCCAAAAATACATTTGCATATTATAATCTTTGAAAAATTAAATGAACAAAAATAAATTATATCATCTTACTTCTCTCAAAAAAAGAGAGAGAGGTTTGATGAATCTTAAGTTATCATTGATTTATCTGAAGTTGCATTTCGGTTTTTGGTTTTGCCTTTTCAGGCATTTCTGTGGCAGTTTCCTCTTTGCTTGTTGGCTCTGTTTTTGCTGACATTTGCTCTTTTTGCAGCGGGTTTCTTTGTGAAGACAGCTTTAGGCTTTGGAGCTGGACTTTGGTACTATGCTGGCTATGGTTTTCGGAGTGACGTCCTTAGTTTTTGATACTGGAGCTTTTTTTGGCTTAAAAGCAGGAGTCCCCTTGGGTTTAACAGTGAGTTTCTTTTTGGTGTTCCATACTGGGAGTTCACCGTGGTCTTCTTTGAATTTGGCGAGCAATTCTCTCTTGCATAATTCTTGGTTTGTCTGTTAACATCCAGCTTATTGACTGCTTTTTCTATGTAGCCTTCGTCGAAAAGCATCTGGTTGATCTTCTTAGTGTTTTTTCCGCCGTATCCTGCCAAATATCCGCCAAGTATCCTTTTGAGGGTTTTTTTGTGCGGCCTATGTATAGAATATCAGATTCTGGTTTTCCTGAGAGTTCCTGATCAAATATTACGATTACGCTACTTTTGTCCTGAGGCAAATTTGAGAAGTGTTATAGTTTTCAATGGGAAACATTCGGAGAATCCTGTTTCCAAAAGACTTTTAGAATTCATAATTCACTAAGAACTATATGAAGAGATTTAACTTTTTCTACTGCCTACAAAATACAGCCCTTTAATCGAAAGAGTTATGTGGGATGAAAAACAAAAAACTCGTAAGCTTCGTTGACGAAGGTTTGAGGCAATGGGCATGAGTACTCGCTTTCGATCCTGATAACGCCATGACAGATTCTAGCTATTGCCGTTTTGGAGCTGAAGCCCTCGCTAAACTTCTTCAAACTATTGAAGCTCAAATGGAAGGAGTTGAAAAAAGCGAAGATATAGAATACGTCCATAAAATGCGAGTAACTTCCCGAAGAATAAGAGCCGCCATGCCACTTTTTAAAGAATGTTTTCCAAAAAAACGCTACAAAAAATGGCTAAACGAAATCAAGAAAGTAACTCAGTTCCTCGGCACTGCAAGAGATTTAGATGTACAGATCTGCAGTCATAAAAGACTACATTAAACAGCTTCAACCCACCGAGCCCAAAACAGGAATTGAGAACTCTGCTCGAAAGACACATTGACCAAAGAACAAGCCTGCAATCGAGCGTAATCAATGGACTGCAAGAGCTTGAAAAATCAAAAGTTCTGCAGCAAATAACAAATTACTGTGAACAAATCATCAAGGAAACAACAAACACTTCTTTCAACTTGTTCGCTGTTCGGGAAAAAGCTTTCTGGCAAATATCCGCCAAACTCGACGAGTTCCTAGCCATGGAAGATTATGTCCATAAGGAAAACGAAATCCTCAAACACCATGAAATGCGCATTCGAGCCAAATGGCTCCGATACACTATGGAAACGTTTGCGCCTCTTTATCCTGAAGAACTTTCTGAAGAAATAGAAATGATGAAAAATTTTCAAGATACGCTTGGCGAAATGCATGACTGCGACGTATGGATCGAGCGTATTCCAAAATTCATAAACGAGATCGAAAACGAAAACGCAACATTTCCAGAAAACGAAAAAGCAATCGCCGAGGGCAATCAAGATCTCCTCAAGTTTCTCGACCACATTAAAGAAAAAAGAAAAAACCATTACGAAAATTTCGTAAGTTTTTGGGATAAAGAGAAAAGCAAAAACGCTTTTGAGGAGTTGAGGAAAAATGCGAGTGCAGGATTTGTAGCCGCGAGGATATAGAACGAAGGCAGAATTGGCAAATCCCTATGTGAAAATTGCGGTAATTGCAGATATTCACTCCAATCTGAATGCTCTTGAAGCGGTACTGCAGGACGCAGAACGTCGAGGAATAACTGTTTTTCTAAACGCTGGCGATATAATAGGGTTTGGAGCTTTTCCCAACGAAGTCATCCAGACACTATACTCGAAGAATGCTCTTAAGCGTGATAGGAAATTTCGACCTCGAAGTCTTAGACAAAAATAACAATGGGAAAGGCCACAAAAAATTCGCTTTAGAATACACTAGAAAGGCATTACAAAATCTTACGAAACCTATCTTCGCGACCTTGCCCTTCAAACTTGAGCTTGAAATCGCTCACAAAAAACTTCTATGATTCATGGAACCCCCGACTCAGTTGACGAACATCTTTATCATGACACTCCAGAGGAGAGATTTCAAGAATTAGCCAAAAACGCAGGAGCGGACATAATTGTTTTTGGTCATTCTCATGAACAATTCACAAAAAAAACTGACGGAACCTTATTCATTAATCCAGGAAGCGTGGGGAGACCTGGGGACGGAAATCCCTCAAGCCGCCTACGCAACAATCACCGCCAGCCCCTTTTCTGTTGAGTTGTTAAGGGTTAATTATGATGTGGAGGCAGCAGCTGATGCTCTTAGAAGAAAGGGAGCACCTGAAAGTTATTCCCAGATGCTGCTTCGCGGGCTATCTCTTGAAGACATAATCGCGGAAGATAAGACTCGAGAGAATGACATGGAAAAAAAATGCGCTTTGATGGCGAGAAGCACCCGAGAAATCGCAAGAAAATATTGGCCAGACATGAAGCATTCGGAGCAAGTGAGAAAACTATCTCTGGAACTTTTTGACTGCCTTGCAAGATCTGCACAAGCTCGGCAAGAGGGAACGTTGCTGGCTTGAATGTGCAGCGATTCTTCACGACATAGGCTTATCGCAAGGATCGAAAGCGCATCATAAGAAATCATTGAATCTGATTCTAAACGAGACGCAACTGCCTTTCACTTCTATCGAGAGGCGAGTCATAGGCAACATAGCCCGGTATCACCGCAAAGGATGCCCAAAAACAAGTCACTACAACTTCAAGTCTCTTGAACCGTGAATTAAGACGGAAAGTCACGATTTTGGCGAGCATTTTGCGGTTAGCAGACGGTTTGGACTTCTCTCATCAATCTATAGTTCAAGATGTGGAAGCCCACGTAGCTTTCGAGAACGTGACCATTCAAGGATCAGTCCTTCTGAACCCAATTCTAGAAGAGTATGCAGTAAACAAGAAAAAAGATGTGTTCGAAAAATCCTTTAAAAAGAAAGTAATAGTGACATGGAAACAGATTCAATTACAAATGCAACAACCCAGCCAACTAACACAGACCGGTAACGCAACGGCGATCTAAAAACCAGCTCACTTATGCCTAATAACACAACAACAACCACAACGCCAGATAAAAACGGCGCGTCTTAGAACAAAACAAAAATTTTCCAACAAATTAAATTACTTTTTAATATCTGATGATTTTCCTAAAACACAAAAGTACATTTGGTCTAAAGTATAATTTCTTGAAGACTGCGCAAGTTGGGACATAAACAACCAGCAGTCTGAACAGGTTCCTTAGCTTTTCCTTTTGCACAAAAAATCATTACTTGTTAATTTTGATTTTTTGTAGGTTGGACAACCCTGGACACGTGCACATGTTTCGCGTTTTCTTCACTGTCCGGTACTGAATTACCCAAAAACGTCATCAAAAAACATTCTGGGTCAAAGTTAATATTCGTATGTGATTGCTAATGACCAACAACAGACAAACTGCATCATTTCTGGATTGAAGGGTGTACGCGACAAAACTAGCAGCTGTTTGTCTGCACAATAGTCGCCAGCTTTTTGCTGATGACCGTTACATTCTTGTTTTAGTCCACATTCAGGGCAAAATTTTGCTCGTACAAGAATCCGTGTTTTGCATCTGGGGCAAATTTTTAGCAAAATTGGCTGACGGAGGATACGCCGCAGATATTGCAGTAGTTTGAGAATGATGCAACTTGTGACCCGCAGTTCGGGCACGTTAAATTTTGGGAATAAGTTGGAACAGGAACCATGATAAAAGCTGAAAGGATTTTTCAACACCACTTTAAATATGCTAAAACTTGCTTTTTTCTTTTTGTGTTTTAATCACTGAAAAACAATCTTAGAGAGCAAAATGTACAAAACCCTTATGCGTTTGAAGTGCATTAATAAATATTAATTAATTTAAAAGGAGGAAGATGCACTTTTAGCCCAAAAAAAAGAGCCCCAAGAAATGCAAAAAACAAACGCGGTAAAGGTATTGATTACCCATTTGAAATTGGAGAAGAATTCGAAGTAGACATTGTAGATGTGACTCCAAATGGGGAAGGCATCGCCAAAATCAAAGGATTTCCAGTCTTTATCGGCAACGCAAAACTCAACGACCACGTAAAAATAAAAATAACTGATATAAGCAGTGGTTGCGCAGACGCCCAAATAGTCCCTTAATAAAGTCAAATTGGAGTAATTTGAAAGTCATTTTTTAGAAATGGTGCGGTCACCGGGATTTGAACCCGGGTCGTCAGCTTGGGAAGCTGATGTCCTACCAAGCTAGACTACGACCGCAAACGCTTTCTTTCTTTAGACTTGTTTGTTTTTGGTTTAGCCCGATATATTGATTCTTCTTTTCAATATGATTAATGCCGATTCATTATGAGTAAAGAAGAAAAAATAATTGATAACGATGTCAAAAAAACGTTATTTCTTTTTTTGGCATCCGAGCAAGCATAATCGTTATCTCTAACTAACCAGAAAGAATACCGAGGAGAAAACAGCTTTGCCTAAAAATTACACTTACACTGATGCAGGCGTAAACCGCAAACAACGCGTTGAATCCAAAAAAGGCGCTAAAAAACCTGCAAGAAACATACAAGTACAGTCGCTTATGGCGGCGTCATGCATCTGCCATATGGCAACATTTTTCCAATCGCAGAAAACACTGTTTTTGGACCTTGTAATTGAAGGCGTAGGCACCAAAGTTCTCTTAGCGCAATTAGCACAGAAATATGACACTATAGGCATTGATGCAGTTGCTATGGTGGTTAACGATGTTATTCGTTCAGGAGCCAAACCGCTTGCAATTGCAGATAACATTCATGCACAAGAAAGCAACCCAGAGCTTGTAAAAGAGTGGCTGAAAGGAATCATCCAAGGCGCAGCTGAATCCGAATGCCCAGTTACTAGAGGAGAAACAGGCGACGTCGCTGAAATAATAAAGGGCTTAACTGAAAACGCTGGGTTTGACATGGTTGTGGCTTCAGTGGGCAAGTTGAAAGACAAGAAATCATAACTGGAGAAAACATCAAGCCAGGCGACCCAATCATAGGTTTAGCCAGCAGCGGATTGCATAGCAACGGCATAACAATGGCAAGAAAAATCCTCTTTAAACAATGGGGCGGAAAATACCTGCCAAACGATATACCAGAAGGCTTAGACAGAGAAATTGTTCTTGAAGCTCTTGAGCCAACAAAAATCTATGTTAAACCCTCCTTAAACTAGCCAGCGAAGTAAAAGTCAAAGCAGCCGTCCACATAACAGGCGACGCATACATGAAATTCAACAATCTTGCCAACTGTCTCGCCAGGCATAGGCTTTGAATTCAACAATTTCAAACCCCAACCGATATTTGGGTTAATTCAAAAAACAGCCGCTGAACTAGGCTTTACCATTACGGATGAGGAAATGTTCAAGACTTTTAACATGGGCTGGGGCTTTGGCATAATCGTTGACAAAACAGAAATCGACAAAGCCATGAACACGCTTGAGCAAGACAGCATAAAACCTGAAATAATAGGCAAAGTAACTGACAAACAAACAGTGGAAATAAAGTATCAAAACAAAAAGATGATTTTGACGTAAAGTTTTGCTTTTTTTCTGACGAAAGCGTTTAAATCCTGTAGCTTAATTTAAAGGCTTTATGAAATACCGTGCTAAAATAGAAGTCAGCCTAAAACCAGGTCACAGCAATCCTGAAGGCGAAACAACCGCTCATTTACTCAAAGAACTCGGCTACAAAGTGAAAGCAGTGGATGTAAGCAAAGTTTACACTGTCACTCTTGAAGCATCAACACTTAAAGAAGCCAAGGCAAAAGCGGAAGAAATGAGCAAACGCCTTTTGGCAAACCCAACCAAAGACAACTACACAATAACTGTTGAGGAGCAGAAATGAACGCTAACCTCTACATCCAACGCAAAGCAGACTACCCACTTTACGAAGTTGCCTTAGCCAAAGCCAACGACCAACAGCTCATCGAAATCAGCAACGAATTAGCTTTAGGCTTAAGCTTGGAAGAAATGAAAAGTATCCAAGCTTACTTCAAAGCGGAAGGCAGAAACCCAACAGATGTGGAACTGCAAACCATCAGCCAAACGTGGTCAGAACACTGCTACCACAAAACCTTCAAAGGAAAAATCCAAATCGACGGCAAAGAAATCGACAGCCTCTTCAAAACCTACATTGCAAAAGCCACAAAAGAAATCAAAGCGCCATGGTGCTTTAGCGTCTTTGAAGATAACGCAGGCATCGTCAAATTTGACAAGGGCTATGGAATAGCGGCGAAAGTTGAAACCCACAATCATCCATCTGCGGTTGAACCTTTTGGCGGCGCAGCAACAGGTGTTGGCGGCGTAATTCGAGATATCCTAGGTGTGTGGGCTGACCCAATCGCATGCACGGATGTTTTAGGTTTTGGACCATTAGATTATGATTATAACAAGCTTCCCGCAGGCGTTAAACATCCAAAATACGTGTACATGGGCGTCACCGCAGGCATTAGCGCATATGGAAACAACATGGGCATCCCAACCGTTAACGGAGCAATATACTTTGACGAAAGCTACACAGGCAACGTCACCGTCTACTGCGGATGCATCGGACTTTTACCATTAAACAAATTCACAAAAAACGCCAAACCAGAACACATCATTGTTTTGGCAGGCGGAAAAACAGGACGCGACGGCATCCACGGCGTAACCTTCGCCTCAGCCGAATTAACCGAAAAATCAGAAGAAATCTCCCGTCCAGCCGTACAAATCGCCGACCCAATCGAAGAAGAAAAAGTGAAACGGGCAATAATTGAAATCCGCGATTTACAACTGGCTTCAGCGACAACTGACCTTGGCGGAGGAGGCTTATCCTCAGCGGTCGGCGAAACAGCTGAAAGATTTGATTGCGGAGTAACCGTTGACCTTGGCAAGGTGCCATTGAAGTATCAGGGTTTGGCTCCATGGGAAATTTACATTTCAGAATCCCAAGAAAGAATGCTCATAACCGTGCCGCCAGAAAATCTTGGAGCGGGTTATGGCAGTTTTTGAGAAAGAAGACGTTCAAGCAACAGCAATAGGCAAACTAACAACCGAACGCCGCTTGCAACTAAATTTTAATGGCGAAAAAGTTGCCGACATGGACATGGCTTTTCTGTTTAACCCATGCAAAAGCATGAAAATCGCAACCATCGAAAAGCAAACTTTCACGGAACCAGAGTTTCCAGAGCCAGAAAATCTAACAGAAACCCTGCTGCAACTTCTTTCGGCACCAAACATTGCCAGCAAAGAAAGCGTCATACGCACTTATGACCATGAAGTAAAAGGCAACACCACACTCAAACCCTTGCAAGGAGAGTATGCTGGACCAAACGATGCAGCAGTGCTAAAACCGCTGGATGATTCATGGAAAGGCTTAGTGATTTCATGCGGTATGAACCCGAATTATGGAAAGATTGATGCTTACTGGATGGCGGCTTCAGCCATTGACGAGGCAGTGCGAAACAACATTGCCGTTGGCGGAAGAAGAATTGCGCTGCTTGGACAATTTCACGTGGGGAAACCCTGAGAAACCAGAACGTCTCGGCTCGCTGGTAAGAGCCTGCGAAGCATGCTACGACTTCGCAACAGCGTTTAGGACGCCGTTTATCTCGGGAAAAGACAGCCTCTACAACGAGTCCCCGCTGGGTCCAGTCACACCGACGCTTCTAATCACCGCCGTAGGCGTAATTCCAAACATCCAATCCACCACATCTATGGATTTGAAAGCACCAGGCAACCTGCTCTACATCATCGGCGAAACCTTCAACGAACTTGGCGGTTCAGAATACTACAAACTCAAAGGCTACTTAGGCGCAAACGTACCCAAAGTTAAAGGAGCAAAAGCCAAACGCACATTCAAAGCAGTAACCAAAGCCATCGATTCAGGCTTAATCAAATCATGCCATGACCTCTCTGAAGGCGGGTTGGCAGTGGCGGCGGCGGAGATGGCGTTTGCAGGCGGCTACGGCTTAGAACTGGATTTAGGCAAAGTGCCAGGCAAAGAGTTAGAGCGAAATGATTTTGTGTTGTTTTCAGAGTCAAACAGCCGCTTCCTTATTGGAAGTTGCAGAAAAAGACAGGCAAGAATTTGAAGCTCTAATGAAAGGCAAAATGCTGTGTCCAAATTGGCAAAGTAACCAAAGAAGAAAAACTGCTCATTCACGGATTAAACCAGAAAATAGTCGTTGACGCTTCACTTGCCGAGTTGCGGCGTAGCTGGAAGAAAACGTTAAGCGGGGAATCCTAAATGAACCAGGAAGAAATCAAAGTCTGCGTTATGCGTGTCGGCGGAACCAACTGCGATGCAGAAACCCAGCGGGCTTTCATAGAGTTAGGCGTTCAAGCGGAAACTTTGCATGTTAACGAATTGATCAAACGCAAAAACCTGCTGGATTATCAGGTGCTGGTTTTTCCAGGCGGCTTCTCATTTGGCGATTATGTGCGTTCAGGCGTGATTTTTGCAAGGCACCTCAGCGCCAAATTAGGCAAAGAAATGGAAACTTTCATCGATGAAGGCAGACCAATTCTGGGCATATGCAATGGCTTCCAAATACTTGTTGAGTATGGTTTGCTTCCAGGCTTCGAAGGAGTGAGCACCTATCCTGAAGCCACATTGACAACCAATGAGCCAGCAGGCTTCAAGTGCCAATGGGTTTACCTCAAACATGAAAATAAGGGAAAATGCATTTTCACAAACAAAATTCCAGCTGGAAAAGTGGTCAAGATGCCTATTGCCCATGGAGAAGGCAGATTGCTGTTCCCAAAGAAAAAGAAAAGGAAATGCTTGCAAAACTAATTGATAATGACATGGTTGTTTTCCGTTACTGCGACAAAAACGGCAACATTGCCGACGGCAAATATCCAATCAATCCAAACGGCTCCATTCTATGACATTGCAGGCATCTGCAACAGAGAAGGAAACATTTTCGGTTTAATGCCTCACCCTGAGAGGGCGATGTATTGGTGGCAACAACCCGACTGGACACGCAAGCAGCAGATGCTTCAGTATGGCGATGGAAAACTGATTTTCCAAAGCATAATTGATAATCTAATAAAGAAATGCTAAATCTTTAGCGTAGGGCAAGCCTGCGCGGGCACCCATCGCCGTAACGCTTCTGGAAGCCACAAAATTCCCCAATCTGCCCGCATTCATAGAGGCTTTTTTTGTTGATTAAGCCGTAGAGGAAACCAGCGCAGAAAGCATCTCCAGCGCCAGTCGTGTCGACGGCTTTAACTTTGAAGGGTTCTACTCTGAGCTTTTCTTGACCATCTGTAACGTAGCAGCCTTTGCTGCCAAGTTTAACCGCGACAATTTTAACGCCCATCCCAATCATTAAATCGGCACCTTTGCGGTAATCTGTCTTCTCCAGTTAAAAGTTCAAGTTCAACAGCGTTAGGCATCAAAACATAAGAACTTCTGAATTATTGGTTCTATGGCTGCAAAACCCTTCTGCGCATACACTGAGCCAGGGTCAAAGCTGATTTTAACATCGTTAGGCAAGGCGGCTAAGAGTTTTTTTTGTGCACGAAAAGATTTTTCACCAACAAAAGAGGAGTAGATGCACAAATTTTGTTTGAGAAAGGTAACTGTAATTGATTTCTCGGGGTTCGATTGTGTCGTTGACGCCTGAGTTAATGTATAGGGCTCTTGCGCCTTTCTTGTCCACGAAACCCATTACTGAACCGCTTTTGCCTTTTGTTGCCTGAATGATGCCGCTGGTGTCGACGCCTTCATTGTTGAAACAGTCAATTTGCAGTTTGCCTTCTCGGTCGTTGGCTACTTTTCCTATGAACCCAGTTTTGCAGCCGAGCCTCGCCAACCCAACCACGGTGTTTGCGGCTGAGCCACCGCAGGCTTCAGTGTAATCTTCGATGAAGCTTTCTTCTTCAGCCCCTGCAAGTCTATCAACTTTGAAAAGCATATCAACATTAAGTGCGCCAAAACCTACAACATCAAATTTAGTCATGAAAACAACTCCTTTAACGGGATTTTGTATTCGCCTAGTTTGCCGCCGTAGTTGCCAGCGGAAACCTTCACGACACCATCAATGTCTAAAACGGCTTCGATCCCAGCTTTTGTGGCTTCTTTAACGGCTTCTAATGAGATGCCGTCATAGACTATTTCAGCTATGTACCCTACGCCTTCGGGAACACGAGATTCTTTGCCTAAGCTGTTCTTTAAGAGAAGGACAATAAAGATGATTGGTTGTTGGACCAATTTTTGGAAAATGGGTTTCTGGTTTGGAGCCTGCAGAGCACACATCAAAAGGCGTAACCACACCTTCAACATTGTGGATTGCGGCTAAGGCTTTTTCTCCTGCTTGCTTTAGGGCTTGTTTTGTTTTGCACATAACCCAAAAGTTGCCGCCCATAACACCCCGACCATAACCTAAGATAACGTTCAATAACAAAGTCTGGAACCATCAAGGGAACAACGATGACTTCTCTGCCATAACGTTTTTCAACCCATTCGTAACCGTCGCCGCAGTGCCCAACAGTCTCCATCATGTCCATTTTGCCTTCAGCATTTGGCAAAGCATCATATACGGCAGTGAAAGGTTTAACCAAGATGTCTTGGCGGATGCGGTAGGAAAGTTCAGTTTCAAACTTTTTTGAGCGATTGCTCGAAGGTTTTTTTGGGGTTTATTTCTCCCCAGAACTGCAAGTATTGCGCCTACTCGTTTGTCGGGGGTTTCTTTTGGGTTGAGGTATTTTTCTACGCCGCCTTCTGTTCTGCCGATAACAACAGATGGCGTTGCTGTTGAATCTTCAGCAGCTTTGCGCAATGTTTCCTCATCGTCTGCAGTTACGATTACTCTGCAAAAAATCCCAGTAAACGCTTCAGCATATGTGTCTTCGATTTGCGCTTTACTGCATTTATCCAAGTCTCCCAATGGCTACTCCGCGAACTTTTTTTCTAAATTCACTGCTTTCTTTTACTAGTGATTCCATATTTTGGGCTGTAACTATTTGAGCTTTAGGCAGACCATTAGGATACAGAGCTGAAAGCTGTTTAAGCAAAGCAGCGATCAACTTCACTATATTCTTAAGTGCTGTCATAACCCCAAGACTGCAAGGCGTTGATTGCTATTTCTTTCCCGAACTTACAGAACAAATCAGCAATCACTGCAGTTACAAGGTTGCTTTCTGAGAGAACAGCCACTTCAGCATTCTTTACTGCATAACTGTTGCCGTTAAAAGATACTGTTAAGCCGCCGTTGTCGCGGACCAGTTTGAAGGCTTCCACGTCTGTTATGCTGTCGCCCACATACATTACATCCGCTAAATCTGCACCCAAACGTTTCACTGACATCACGGATTGCTTCAGCTTTCTGTTCCCCGCCAACCGTCACCACATCAATGAGGAATTTGCCGACAAACATCTTGGGGATTTCACTCCAGAAAATCTCGTCCAAACGCTGAATAACTGCTTGGTCGCTGGTTGAAAAATCTTCAATGTTTTTGCGGTTTGGGGAATATCAATTAAATGCATTTGCGCGATTTCTTGGGCTATTTTTTTTAGGCGGTCTTTTTCTTGCGGGGTGATGGCGCATTTGTCGAGGCTAACTTTGGTGCAGTATGTGTTTTTGTATGGGAAGTCGATTGCTTTGCAGAGGGCTTTGATGTAGTGTTCGTAGCTTGTGCTGACGATGAAGGCTTCAGCTATGGCTTGCATGTGGTGTAGGGTGGTTTCTGCTGTTGGCGATTAAAATGATGTTTTTCGCTGAGAAATCTTCCATCTGCTTGTCAGTTATGCCGTATGCTTTGAAGAAAGGCAAAATAAGCTTCAAAGTGCTACCAGCAGAGTAACCGGGTTTCTGTAGAATATCCGCCAAAACATCATCATATTTGCTGATGTTAGCGAAAAGTTTGTCGCCGTTTGGAATAAAATTTGCCGCTAACTCGAAGGCGTTGTCGTTTTTTGAGATTGGTCCTTCGCAGTCGGATATGAAGATGCGCTTCACGCTTTACGCCTCAAATTCTCCATGTGGCTGATGCTTTTGGCAATGTGCTGCTTTGAGGCAACGTCGGTTCGGTTCCACAGTGCGCCGCCTGTAATTGCTTTGGCGCCTTCCTGGCTGATTTGCCGTGCTTCCTCGATGCTTTCGCCGATGCCTAAGACGCCGACGGCGCGGGATTTTAAAGCGTAGTTTTTGCCGTCTCGGATTTCCATTGAGCCGGGGTAAATGCGGATGTTTGTTGCCGTATTTTTTGGTTAATGCTTGAGCTTTTGAAAGGTCAACTGGCGAGTTAATTGCTGATTTATCAACTTGGTTTGGGAACATCGTCTGCGTAGCCGCCGTAGTCTGCTGGAACTTTGTAGGTTAAAACAGACGCAGCCTTCTCCAATTCGACAGTTCGTCAAGTTGCCCTCTACCATTTTGAAGCATAACTCAACAAAATCGTCTTTGATTAGCGCAAGAAGATTGATTATTTCTGGGTCGCCTGGGCGACTGTTGATTTCAAGAACTTTGATGCCTTTGCCCGTGTGCATGAAAGCAAGGTAAAGGGGCACGCCTCTGAGTGCGGAGTCATCTTTGATTTTTGCTCTCCAACCCTTGAAAATCTTGTTAGCTAACACAAGCTCCTGTTCGCGTTCAGCAGCTGTTAAGAAAGGCAATTTGTCATCAACGTCTTTGTATGAGCCCATGCCGCCTGTGTTTGGACCTTTGTCATCGTCGAAGGCACGTTTGTAGTCGCGTGTATCTGGCAAGGGAATGAAGTGTTTGCCGTCGCAGAAAGCCATGAAACTTGATTCTTCCCCATCAATTTTTTCTTCAATAATAACTGAGCCATATTTGAAAGTTGGACATGAAATGCTCAAAAAGTTGTTCTCGGTTGGCGAAGTGGTCTCCCCAGACGCCGACGCCTTTTCCCAAAGCGGGCTTATCAGGCTTAACAACGGCTTGGTTATCCAATTCATCTAGCCATCGGTAAACATGCAGCTTTTAACGTCTGCTTCACCTTTGTAATCGGCTGGATTAAAAACTTTGAAACGCGGATTTGCTTCAGGCGCAATCTCATCAAAAAGCACTCGCTGCTCAACTTTGCTGACTTCTATAGCGTATTGTTGCTTTGGACAAATAACAGGTATACCTGTGCGTTTCTCAATTTGGTCGCGGATGCCTTCAATTATGGGTTTTTCTGAGCCGACCAAAGCAAAATCGATTTTGTCTTTGTTTGCCTCTGCGAATTTGCAGATTTCTTCAACATCCAGGTTTGGGATGACAACGTGTTTTGTGGCTTTTTCTGCGTTGAAGGGGTTGCGTTGTTTGTCGGCGATGTAGAGTTCCACTTGATATTTTTTGCTTTGCAGAAGAGCATCAACCATGGCGACTTCTCTTGCGCCGTAAGAAACAACCAGTACACCTATTTTTTCCATCAGAGATACACCGTTATGCTAAGAAAATAGAAGGATCGCTTAATTTGCTTTGCCACTGCGGTTACGGCTGAACTTCTTCTGACTCGTAAATTCTTGTTTTTTCCTCATAGCCTTCTAGGAATCTCTTTTTCATTGCGTCAGCCATTTTTTGTGCACATGGCGTCGGATACTTGCCTGTGATGCAGGCTAAGCAAAGTTGGTCTTCTGTTTGACCTGTAGCTTCTACTAATGCCTCAATGGATTGGTAGCATACGCCGTCTGCACCTATGATTTTAGCGATTTCCTCTGCGTTATGTCTTGAGCCGACAAGTTGCCCATATGTTGACATGTCAATGCCGTAGAAGCAGGGACCAATAATTCGTGGAAAAGTAACGAAGACGTAAACTTTTTTGGCGCCTGCTTTCCGCAATTTATCAATGATTACTTTGGTTGTGTCTCCTCTGACTATGCTGTCTTCAGTTATTATAACTCGTTTTCCATCTACTTTGGAGCCTAAAATGTTAATTTTCTTATCAATAGTTGAAAAGCGCTCAACGTTTAGAAGAATGAAAGCTCGTTCGGTAACATAGCGGTGCCGCCTTGACGCTCGTTCCCATCGTAAACCTGACGCTTCATGGACACCCATTGCTGAGTCATCGCCGGTTTCAGGCACTGACAGAATAATGTCGCTTTCTTTTACGATTTCGGGGTTTTCTTTTACTATGTTTCTTCCGAAGTCTTCTCGGATTTCATAAACGTATTTGCCGTTGAACCTTGAATCGGGCCTTGCAAAATAAGCATATTCAAAAGCGCAGAAAGCTGGACGAGGGTTTTGGATGATTTGGATGCGTTTGAAGCCATCTTTTGAAACGGTTACGAGTTCGCCTGGTTTTAATTCAAAATCTCTTACAAAACTGTTCATGTCTAAGCTTACGGTTTCAGAGGAAAAAGCGTAAGTTTTGCCAGCTGGGTCATGTCCAGCGCATAAGGGTTTTATTCCATGTGGGTCTTTGAAAGCGAAAAAGTCGCCGTCTCCAGTTATGCCTGTTACGGAGAATGCGCCATCTAAACTTTCCATAACTTCTTTGGCTGCAGACTGCTAAGTCTTTGCCTTGTTTTAGAGCTAAGAGCATTTTGTTGCATACAATGTCAGAATCGCAGCCGTAGATAAAGTCTGGAAAGTTTTCGGTACATTTCTTTTTTCAGCGGCAGAGTGTTAACGATGTTGCCGTTAAATGAGAGAGCAAGTTTTATGCCATTTACTGAAGCGACAACTGGTTGGGTGCCTTGTATTATTGAGACGTCATCGCATTTGCCTGAGGTTGTGTACCTTACGTTGCCGATGCCTATTGATCCAGGAAGACGCCCAAACCATTCTTGTATGGCATCATTTTTTACTTTAGGAACTAAATCCAAGTTTTTGTACGTAAAAAATTGTTTATCACTGTAAGTGAGAAAACCGTGTGATTGGTGCCCTCGATGGTTTTGGGCGCGTAACCCCCAGTAAACATATGGAAAAACAGGTTGATTTTCATAATTTATTGCGCCAAAGATACCGCAGCCCATTTTCGGTCCCTTCCCGCAGTAAATGTGCATGTAGTGAAAGAAGGGGTTTATCAGCTTTTATGTACATATTTAGCTAAAAAGCATGGGATTTTTGACATAATACAGATTTAAAGATCAAGATAGAGTAAGGAAGCAGTATTTATTTGGGCAAAAGTTAATTTTGTTTTTGTGGTTTAAGTTGCTTTGGTTTTAAGTAGATTGTGAAGCGTCAGTTTACTCCAGTAGATTTTAATAGAACCATTTAGCTAATTTAAAAAAGCAGGCAAGCATTTTTTAATAGATTGCATTATTTCTGCATGTACTCGAGTATGCCGAAGTGGTTGCCTTCAGGATCCAGCGCCAGCGCCCACCAGCCTAAACCAGGAATCTCCATCTTCGGCACAACAATTTTGCCGCCTAACGCCTCAATTTTTTTGCTGTATTCTTCAACTGATTCTACCGAAATGTAGTTTGTTGGCTTAGCCATTTCAGGCATTGAAGAATCTTTTTTATAGATATAAGTCCACCGTTGACGCCAGGTCGAATAGGCATCATCGTTTTTTCATCCACAGGAACAGTTCCCACAAGATAATAGGTGGTTGGTCCAGGATATTTTTCAATTGTCCAACCAAACAAGTCGCATATAAAATTTCTTCAGTTTTTCGATGTCGTTGGCTGGAATTTCAAAATGCACAATTGTATGATCCAAAAAAATCACCAATAACCCATTCTCAGGCTAAAATAAAAACTTAATGAAAATGATGTTTAGACAGAAAAATGCTGAAAAAATAAAAAACAAAAGAAAGAAAAGATAGATTTATGGTTGCCATTTTTCTATGAGATACTTGGGTATCTCGCTGCTGTCGCGTGGTCCAACTTGGACTTTCCAGCCGCTGAGTTCTTCGATTTCGCCGCTGATTCGTGATGCTTTGCCTGGGATGATGATTTTTCTGTGTTTGACTTTGCTTTCTATGCCTGAGGCTTTGATTGCGTCTGCGACTCGTTCGGCGGTTAGTTTGCGTCCTGCGACTCCGCTGTCGATTGCTGAGCCTTCTGTTTCGACGACGATTAGGTAGGCGTTGAGTTTGTTGCTTTCGATGTCTGAGGCTACTGTGTAGTATGTTAAGGCGAAGTTTGATGTGAACATTACTGGTGAGTTTTCGTCTGGTGTGCCGTAGACTTTGAGTCCTGGAGCGACTGCGACTGGTTTGCGTGGGTCAGTGTAAATGTTTTGGCGTAGCACTGTTGTTGGTAGTAGTGACCATCCGTCGTTGCCGTGCATGATCAAGTACGTCTGCGTATCGAACTACGAGCATTGAAGCTACGTATGCTTCTCGCCATTTGATTAGGTCGTCTGCTGTTTCGCCTTTGTCTACCCAAGCAACCATTGGTACGCCCAATAAGGGTAAGCCTGCTAGTTCTTCGCCGCCTTTGGTTGCTGCTCTGCGCAGCATTGTAAAGTTGTTTATTGTGTCTGGTAATCCTTCGTTTATGAATGTGCCTGGGTCTAAAACTATGTCTTTTACGCCGTAAGTCATCAAGGTTTTTGCTAAGTGAAACCAGAGTGGTTAGGTCGTTTGGTGCAGATGCAACTAGTGGGCAATCGTACATTATGGCGAGTTCTGCCATGTCTTTCCAGTTAGCTTGAGTTTGCCGCGTAGAGTAGTGGTCGTGCTTTTGGCGCTGCCATTAATCCTGCTTCAGCTATTGCAGGGTTCATGGTGCAGAGAATCATGGGTAGTTTGGTGGTTTCTGAAACTTTTTTGACGACTGCTTTGAATTTGTCTGCATCTCCTGATGTGCATCTGACAGCTATCATGTCTAGTTTTAGTGTGTTGCCGATGTATTCGAAGGTAAAGTTTTCTGTTTTTTGTACGCGTGCAACTATTTCTTGCTCGGTCATTTCGTCGGTTACGTCGATTGCGATGGCTGTTGGGTTCTTGTAGGTGAATTCGTGGCGGTACATGACTAGTTTGCCGCCGATTTTCTTTGCTTTGTCTCCAACGCCAACGATGACTTCTTTAACTGCTGGTTTTAGCAGGTCTTTGAGTTTAGCGTAGGATTTGGCGTTTTCTGGTTTTAGCAGTGGTTTGCAGCTGTCAAGTTCACTTCGCGGTTGACAATTTTTGTGGCAAACGCCATGCAGTTGTCGACGCCGCATTCTTTGCAGTTAATTTTTGGAAGCAGCTTGTAAATGTCTATGGGGCTTAATTCTTTTAATCCGCCTTTCTTTTTCTCGCTCATGCTCAATCATGTCTCCTTAAGCTTTCACTGTGACCCAGTCTGCGTATTTTGATGGGTCTGCTTTTTTGCCGCTTGTCAGGTAGTTTGTGACGTCTTTGAGTGTTTTTACGGCTGCTGGATGCATCATCATGAATAAGTCTACGCCTGCAAGCAACAGTGTTAGTGGCTGTTGTTACTTCCCAGAGTGGACCTCTAAGCTCGCGTGGTTCCCATTCAGCGCACATTTTGAGCCATGCTTCACGTGCTGCCCAAGCGTTGGTTGTGCCTGAAGACATTGGGTGTGCAAGTTCCATGTCGCCCATTAAGCCGCCGATTCTTGCGCGTTCCATGTTTGTGAATGCATAATCTAAACCGTAGCCTAAGGCTGCAGTTGTTAAGTCCATAACGATGTCTTCTCTTGCCAACGTAGTCGTAGAGGCGCCTGTTGAGTTCGCGTGCCAAGTTGAGGTCCATTGGAGTGAATGAGAGGATTGCGTGGCCGTGCTTTCTTGATGAATTTTGCGCATTGTCTCGACATCCATGTCGCGTGTGACTGAGCTGATTAGGAAGCGTTCGCCTGGGAAAGCTGTGCACATACTTCTTCGAAGACAGCTGTGTCTTTAACTGGGTCTCCGCATCCGCCGATGACTAGTGGTACATCAACGGCTTGCAGAACTTTCTCAATGGTTTTGCATGCATCTTTTGGTGTTGCATCTTTGAGTAGTGGGTCAATGCTGATTAAGTGCATTGTAACCATGTCTGCGCCGAATTTGTCAACTGCAAGTTTTGCCCATGCTGCTGGGTCGCCGACGACGTCTTTAACGTGCATCTTGACGGCTTTGCTCAGTGGAACTTCCATGTCGAAAACGTCAAGGTGATGACTGGTTTGTGGTGGCATTGGTCGCTCAAAATTGTAGAAAGCAGGAGAAACTTCTCCGCCTATGGTGAGTGATTTTCCGCGTGTGCCGCCTTCGCTTTCTTGTTGCCCCAAGTTTTACTTCAGTGATTTTGTTTGGGTATGTTTCGATTGGTGGTAGGAAAGGTACTTGCAGCATTGAGATTGGTTTTCCGCCTGCAACTGCCGCTGGAAGCTTTAGTTTGGGCATTATTTGCCCAGCCATGCCTGGTTCAAAGATGATTTCTAAGTCTTTGACGTCCATTTGGAAGTCTTCCAGCTCGATTTGCTGGAATTTTGCGAGCGCTTCCAGTAGGTCGTCGCTTAGTTTTAGTCCTTCATTGTCTTTCTTTTTGTCTGTTGTCGTTTTGGGGCGTTGAAATCACCGTTTGTCTTTGTCGTCTTTGACGGTTGTTATGATGACTTTGTTAGCGTAGATTTTTGCGTCTTTGAGTATGATTTTGAATCCGCCGGCCATTATTGGCAGTGATGCCTGCTGTTGCAACTGGCATCATTGTGCCTGCTGCTTCTTCGTTAACTTGTATTGCTTGTGCTTCTGGCTGCTGGTGCTTCTTCTGCTTCCCATTTTGCGACTACTGGGTGATTCTTTGCTTTCAGGAATGCTTTGAGTTCATCTACGTTCTTTGCATCTTCTTCAGTTGCTATTTTGTCAACGAGTTCTGCTGGGTATGAAGTCTTTGACTTTTTCTTTGACTTCTTTAGGTACCCAAACTATGCGGTTCCATCCGCCGTCTGCTGCAAAGAATTTCTTGCTTCTCATGTATTCGATGGACATTCCGTGGAATCCGTCGATTTGTCTTCCGCCTGCTGCTGAATCTGCGATTGTGCTGAAGGGTAAGCCGTTTACTGCTGCGCCTTTGAAGCTTCTGTTGACTACGGCTAATCCGTCGACTTCTGGGATGTAGAAGGTTACTGCTTCGAAGCATCCGCATGAAGTGTGTGGGTGATCAAATGCTGTGTAGAGCCAAACTTGGTTGACTTCGCCCATGGTGCGTTTCTTGGCGGCTTCGTTGACGCCTGAGAATTCACCTTTCTCTTCGTTGATCATTTCGCCTCTTGGAATTGCGAAGACTGGACCTTTCGGGTCAATGCTTGCTGAGGCTTTGCCGTCAAACCAGCTGATTGCGCCGCAGTTGCTGTATCTTTGTGGTGTGATTACGCAGACGTGGCTTGGTGCGAATGATTGGCAGAGGGCACAGCCGTAGAATGTGTCAACTTCTGCAGTCTTTGAGACCTCTGGCTTTTGCGTCGCGTGATTCGTAGGCTTGCATTGCTTCAGGGGTCATTTCTTCGAGTTTTGCTGGGTCTGTTATGAAGGTAATTTGTACTTTCTCGATGATTGGCAGTTCACTCTTGAATAGTCGGTAGAGAACTTTGCCGATTGGTTCAAAGCTGTTTAAGCCTTTTTGGAATGATTTTTTGCCGATGCGTATCCAGATGTCATAACGCTGGTTTAGGTGCATGAAGCCTTCGATGTAGTTTAGGTAGCCGTGAATGCGTCTTTCAATGACACCTTCAAGGCCTGCATCGAGTTTTGCGCCTGCAGCTTCAACAAGAATGCCGAATGGGTATGCGCCGCCTTCTTTCATGTCTTTTAAGTCTGGGCCGATGATGGTGATTTTTCCATCTTCGATTTCATCCATGGGTTTTACTTTTGCCAGTTCAAACTTTTGTTTGACTGTGGGTCCGCCGAGTTCTACTTGCATGTCGTTTCTTCGGATACGTTCTCCTTCGTAGATTACGCCAACTTCAACAGGTATATCTTTAAACATTGACATTTTTTAATTTCCTCCATTAAATTTTGAGGTCATTACTTTGAGGTTTGCAGCCCATTCTTCAAGGGTTGCGTTTGGGAAAGACCAGCTTGCATGGACATGGAACAGGTTGTCAAGAGTCATGGTTTTTAGGTCTGGTGCAAAATGTTTGAGTCCGCAGAGCATCAATGATTCAACGTAGTAAGGTAACCCGACAAACATAACTAGGTCTGGGTGTCCTTTGCCGTCTAAGTCCTTGCCATTCTGGGTCAACTACTCGTTGCCGATTTCCATTGCATTCATGAATGCTGCTGGTTGGTATCCGCGTTTTATGAATTCGCCAACCATGTGGGCTGTTGCGACTACTGGTACTTTGGAGGCGTTAGCGAAGTCAATGATGTATTCGATTAGTTGTTTGCCTTCCATGTACCTTTCAGTGGCGTTGCTTCCCACGATAAGAAGGGGACGTTGGGCTTTTTTGATCATTGCTACTGCTATCTCGGGTTTCTGTTATTGGGTTTGCTTTTTTAGTTGATGCTATTTCTGCACATTGCCATGGTTCACAGGACATATTTTTTTCCTCCATTTACTCCTTCATTTTTCGGACCATTCTTGGAAGCAATGTTGGGTCCGGAATTACTGTTTCTTTCCAGTCGTGTGCTTCAAGTATCTTTGTGAATTCGTCTTTCATGGTCATTGGGACATCAGCCATTGTTCTCACGAACAAGTGCAGGTCGTTTGGCATAACTCCTAAGTATCGTTTGCTTAAGTCAACGTAGTGGCTTAGTTTTATGCTGCGTCCTTTCCATGTGTCGTTGGGTCTGATGCATAGTTTTGCGATTGCAACCATACATTCCTCTTTGGTTTCAACTGTGTTGAAGAGGTGTTCTGGTGCTGGTCCGACGTTAACTTTGTCGCCTGTGCGTGCATCGTAGAACTTCCCAGTCTTCTGGGTTGTCTTCTCTGCCAAGGAGCATACGACGGTATTTTACGCCGTGTGGACCGACGAGGACTGGTACGCCTAAGCGCCAGAATCCTGCGCCGATTGCTGCTGCTTTCTGTGAGTATGCACCCCAAGCTAAGCCGACTGCGCCTAAGCGGTTATGGATGTAATCTGCGATTTCTTCGTAGTTGCCTCTTAATGGGCGTTTTGCGAAGATGTTTGCTACTTTGATTGCTGCACCTGCGATGTGGCTGTTTGCTACGCATGAGCCGACGTTGAGGACTCCTCCAGCTTCGAATCCGCCTGGGAATTCTTCGTAGAGTGTTTTGCCTTCGCTGTTGCGGTAGCTGCCTGCGGACATGGCTGAGCATCCTGATAGTACAACGATGTATCGTCTGAGTGCGAATTCTCTGCATATGTCATAGACGTCTTTGCCGCCTTTTGGATAGTTACTGCAGCCAACTACTGCAACGATGCCTGGGATTTCTCCGAGGACGATTGGGCTGCCGACGTTGCGGATTTCGACGTCTGAAACTGCGCCTCTGCCTACTCGGCATAGGTTGTTTTCTGCAGAGCATGGCTTTTTCGCCTGCTTTAACGATGAGGCTGTGGATCATGATTTTTTGTGGGCAAGCTTCTTCGCATCTTCCGCATCCGATACAGGTCTCGTATAGGTCAGTTAGTAGGGTTATGTCGCCTTTTGCTGCTGCTTTTATGGCTGCTGGAATTGCGTAGTCTTGTGGACAGTTACGTTGGCAACTCTTGCATTGTGTGCAGGTCTTTGCGATTTGTGTAATTTCCTCTATGCTTGGAAGAACGTTCTTTCGTTTGCGGATTGGAGCAACTTTTTGTGCTACGCGGACTGCGACTTCGCCGACTTTTTCTGGGTCAAGAATCAGTACACCTTTGACTTTGCCGCTTACGAGGTCAGCAGACGATTTCGTCTGCTGGGTCGTTTGTGCGGTTCTTGAAGCCCATGCAGTTCTTTTCTGATGCTGCAATTACTGGAGCGTTAACTTTGCCTGCTTCGTCATAGATGTCTGTTCGGATACATTGTTCGTCGAGTACGACTACGTCTGCTAATCCTGCGCGTATGAATCTTAGTTCCCAGCTGATTGGACCGACGATTCTTGCACGGTTATAGTATCGTGTCATGTCGTGTGCTGTGCAGCATAAGCCGACTACTTCGATTTTGTCGTCAACTTTGTTTTCTTTTGCGTAATCGATAATTCCGACTGATGGAATAACGTTGTGGCCGATGCACATGATAACTGGTTTGGTTCGGTCGACGCTTCCGATGCCAAGTTTTACGAGTGGTGCTTCTGGGTCAGCTTTTGGGTAGCCTAAGGTGGAAATTTGTGCGATGTCGCCGACTTCCATGCCTACGTGGTCAATCATGCCAACGTGCATTGCTTTGGATTCAAAGTCTAAGTTGTTGCCTTCTTGACCTGTGTGTCCTACTGCGAGAATTTGGGTGATTTGCTCTTCAGTATAAGTTAAAATATCATCTAAGTCGCCGAGTGTTTCAGGCTTTATACCTGTAACGAGACGGCTGACTGGTGCTTCAACTTTTATGTTTAATCCGCCGACGTCTAAGGGGTATCTGCGACCGTATTTTTCAATTAAGTGAGTGAAGAAGGTGACGTGAGTGGGCTGTGTGGCAGGCTGCTCCAATTGCACAAGCTAACATCACAATACGAGATGATTGGGTTGCGATGTCTAAGCCGCATGCGCCGCGTTTTCCAGCTGTCAAATCGCATTTTCCAAAAGTGCATAGACAGCAAAGATCACAATCGGGCATGTAGAAGGGCTTGTACTTGGTGAGAAGCTTCATGTCCCAATCCCGAAGGGTAGTCATGGAGGGCATTGGGGTTGGACCCATTGGCTCAGTTATAGTTATCGTTCATAACCTTGCCAATGGATAATTCAAGATTTTTAATGAGACCACTATTGGTCTTCATTTCGTCGATTTTTACTTGGACGTTTTTACTAGTCAAATTGTGAAACCTCTGTAAAGGTTTACGTCATATGCTGCATTACAATCTTTTTAAACCTTTCCAGATTTCTTAGGCAAAAGTCATGGTGCAGCTATAGATATGCAATGGTTTCTAAAAAATTGTGTAAAAAAGATTTGGGACTATAAGATAGCCCAAGGTTTTCAGTATTTTCTTCACTGAAAGGTATGCTTTGTTGTCATTTGGCAAATCAAGCAGCGACTTTCCATTCAAGAACATACTCATCTAACTGTTCGTCCGCCGCAATTTTTCCCAAATACTTGAATTTCAAGTCAGCTTCAGCTTGCTTTCCAAGTTCTGCTGGAAAACGGTAGCCGCCAACTAAGTAGAAGTTTTCAAATTTCATGTCAACTTCTTTAGCTATTTTGACTGCTCGTCTGACATGGTCTTGAGATTTTTTTGAGTGGTCAAGTATGTCGAATATGTCGTTGACATTTGAAGTGATTCGCCTGTTGAGGTTTTCAAGTCCTGCAGGAGAATCAATAAGTATGTACTTGTAGTTTTTAGTTAACGATTCCAAAGCGCCTTTCAAAGCGAGTTTGGCATGCAGTAGCAGCCTTCAACCCATTTGGTGCCAACTGCAAGGAAATCAAAGTTTTTGCTTTCATAAAGCCCGTTTTCCCAAATGCGGCTTTCAATTCGTTCTGTTGGCGGAACGCCGACTGTGGTGCCGCCTTGCTCAATAAATGTGCTTACGAAGAGGTCGGCGATGGTTGATTTTCCTGCTTCTTTTAGGTCTACCCCAAGCATTTCACCAAGGTTCTGGTCTGGGTCAGCATCAACCAAAAGAAGAGGCGACTTGCCCAGCTTCAATGAAGCATTTAGCCATTAAAGCGGTGAAACTGGATTTTCCTGTTCCACCACGACCAACAGTAACCAAAGTTTTCATTTAATAAAACCTCAAGTGCTATGCTGTTTTCTTAATCAAAAGCTCACATATATTGTCTATGGTTTTAACTGCTGAGATTTCTTTGTTTTTAAGCGGAGTTTCACCGAGCATATCTGCTTCAATTACTTTCTGGTCAAAAGGCACAAAAGCAAGCAGAGATAAGCCCGTTTTTGTCTGCAAAGCTTTGAATTGCCTCTTTTTGGGCTTCGTTCATTACTCTGTTTCCGACGAGGTAGAGCTGTTTCATTCCAGCAGCTTTAGCCATGTCATGGATATGTTTGGCGATTTCCAAGTGATTTCAAATTGGAATCCGCAACGATGAGTAATGCATCAACTTGTCTTGCTGTGCCTCTTCCAATGTGTTCCACGCCTGCCTCCAAATCCAAAACAACCGCTTCGTCCCGTTCCACAACCAAGATGTCTAAGTAAAGCGCGGATGACAGCGTTTGGCGCACACATGCAACCTGCATCCATTGACTGCACTGTACCCATAACAATCAAGTTTACGCCCAACGGAGTAGCAACAGAATACTCTCTAACTATATCGTCAACTGTGAAATTCAAATTGTAAACACCAGAGTAACCAGTGCTTGTTTTTGACTCAACTAGAGTGCTTATTTTCTGAAATGGGCACGATTTTACGGGTTTCCTCAGTCGACAAACCCAAAGTTAAACCGAGATTTGGAGAGGAATCTGCATCAATCGCTATTGTTTTTAATCCGCGTTCAGCAAAACCACGAGCTAAACCGCCTGCAATCAAGGTTTTGCCAACGCCGCCTTTACCAGAAACTGCAACCTTCATAAAAAATCACTATATAAATAAATTTAAGTAACATTAATTTATGTTTTCTTTAAAAATTAAAAATCATTATAGTTTTTTAAGCCTGAAAGTGGCGATTTAAAGAGACGCAAAAAGCAATTCCATTCAATTACTTTCTAAATCGTTAGAGACATACACGCAACAGGTTTTTTCTGTTGCAGGAAAACTTTCAGCAAAAATTTTGATTACCAAGAGACAACATTTCCTTTCTACTATGTAAACGACCCGAATAATTTAAAAAGTAAAGAAGTCACTAATTACAGGATAAACAATGTTGAATCCTGACCCTTCAATTGCCATTATCGGCGGCACAGGCAAAGAAGGAAGCGCAATCGCCACACGTTTTGCAAAAGCAGGCGTACACACTATTATTGGATCAAGAGATGCAGCAAAAGCAAAACAATTCGCAACTATGATTAATTTGGAATGTAAAATAGAAAGCGTTGAGGGCTTCATCAATTGCGAAGCGGTAGAAAAAGCGGACATAATTGTCCTTGCCGTTCCCTATGCGCTATGAAATGTACTTTGGAAGAAATAAAACCCATCGCCTCAGGAAAAGTAATTATCAACATTGCGTCATCTCTTGATTGTGAAAAGAAAAGCAGAGCTACGAATTAACCCCGCAGGGTCAATTGCTATGGAAATTCAAAATTTTTTGGGACCTCAAGCCAAAGTTGTTGATGCATTCCAAAACATTTGCCCAACTGATTTGCTAGATTACAGTGGAAAAATATCCACTGACGTTCTCGTTGTCAGGTGCTGACCGAGCAACACGTGATATGATCATATGTTTAATAAAAAAAGCCAAGATTTTGGCTTATGATGCAGGACCAATTGAAAATGCAGTTGTCGTTGAAACATTAACCGCC
Source organism: Candidatus Bathyarchaeota archaeon (assembly GCA_963750605.1). Taxonomy (GTDB): domain Archaea; phylum Thermoproteota; class Bathyarchaeia; order Bathyarchaeales; family Bathycorpusculaceae; genus Bathycorpusculum. Next base: position 219,249 of record CAVVRN010000017.1, on the reverse strand, counting down.
GCGCTCATTTCAATGAACATCCGCTACAAGATCATTGGAGCAGGCATTCACATAACTGGTGTCCCACGCCCTGAAGAAGAACCCTCAAAAGAATAGCATCTTTTATGCCTTCACTCTAACTTTTTGAAACATCAAATTCATGTAAAACTTGTTTACTTAAAGTACTGTTTTCAGCTTTTAAGCAAAACTTGTAAGTCATCAACTGAATCAATATCCAAACCCACACCCAATGAATAATAAAATTTAACGCGAAGCACCTTTGCTATAGGCTTCTATTCACGTGTTTTTTGAAGCTGCCGGGGCCAAAATAGGCATGAACAAGCTGCGGCGGGCACTGGAAAAAGGCATTGGTTCCCCAGTCTCTGGAAGGCACCAGAACCACTCGTCGCTTATCGGAACCCAGCTCGTACTATAGCGTTGATATCTTTGGAGTGATATGAGAGGAATATCAGCAGGCAACACAAGCACTGAATCGGCTTTGTTTTTCATACACCAAACAAAGGCTTCTTCAACAGCAGAGTTCAAGCCTTTACGGAAGGCGAAAAAAAGAAAGCGCCAAACTTTTCAGCTATCGGGTAGACATTTTGGTCATTGCTAACGACTAGAACCTTAGTGACAATTGATGTTTTTAACGCCTGCAAAACATCCTCCAGCATGGCTACGGTTAAAGCCTTCGTTCCTGTATGCTTAGGCTTTGAGAAAGCCTTCTCTTGGATACGCCAATTTTTTTTACCGGCACAATTGCGTAGACATCCATTGAAGGCACCCTTACAGCAGCACATTCACATACCGCTATCTTTCTTATTTTGTTTGGCAATGTTGCCTAAAAATATTTAGATGCGCCCAAATGGGCGCGCTAATTTTTCTTATTTAAAGTGGGGAATGATTTTGCTACCGATTAAGTCGATAGAGTTCTTAACGTTGGTACCTATTGGTGAGCCGACTACGAATTGGCTGATACCGATTTTTTGAAGACCTGCTATTTTTTCAATGCATACATCTGGTGTACCGCAAATTGAGAATGCATCAATCATTTCTGGTGTAACTGCTGCTAATGCTTTTGGGAAATCTCCAACTTTGAGTGCTGCACGTAATTCATCTGCTTTAGATACATCAATTTTGTGTTTTTCAAGAACAGGCGGTGGACTGCCTGCGACTATAAAGGCTACGACTGGCGTTGCTGCTTTCACTGCTTTCTTTGGATCCTCATTAACTGAGAATGAAGTGTAAGCTGTTATGTCAACATCGCTGGGTGATTTGCCTGCTTGTTTCATTCCTTCATTTGCCATTTTTACAGCGAATTCTATGTCGCTTGGGTGACTGGCGTTTATGAGAACTCCGTCGCCGATTTTTCCAGCCATCTCAAGCATTTTTGGACCTTGCGCGCCTACGTAAACTGGAATTTTGTTTGCTGGCTTAAAGTTTAATTTTGCGCCTGCTGCTTTGAATACTTCGCCTTGGAAAGCAACTTTTTCGCCGGCTGTTAGTTTGCGGAACATTTCTATCGATTCTTTAACTGCAGCTAATGGTTTGCCCATATCTATGCCGACTGCTTCAAGAGTAGTTTTGTCTCCTGCACCCATTCCAAGCACAACTCTTCCCGGCGCTAATTCGTTCAATGTTGCGATTGCTTGTGCTGTTATAACTGGGTTAACCATCCAAGGATTGGTTACGCCTGTACCGAAGGTAATTTTGTTTGTATATAGGGCTGCGGCTGCAAGAGTGACATAGACGTTGCGGTTGCCGAAATGGTCTGTAACCCAGAGATTATCAAAACCGACGTTTTCAGCTTGAATAGCGTAAGCGGCTAGTTTCCAGTAGGGTTCTTTTGGAACGAATTCAATTCCGAATTTAAGTGCCAAATTACATGCCTCCTTTCTTTATTTCGTCAGCCAACTGAGTCATTTGCATTTCACCTAACGCAGTCATTGTTTTTTCTGGCTCAAGCAACAGAGCAGCCTCTATGAGAACAGAAACTCCGGTTTTGCTTTTAATTTCACCGTATCTGCATTTCAGAAAGCATACAGTTAGCAAGTTTAGTTGGCATTTTTCCATCATTTTTAGTTGTTAAAACGAAATTAAGTAGTTGATCAGATAAGGGCCCCAACTTTTCAGCAGGAACCAACTCCGCTAATTTAGGATAATCCATGCTTAGGCAACTCCTATAGCGAAAAGTAATTACAAGATGTGTTTAAAAAGTTGTCGTTCACGAATATAATTAAGGAAGTTAGTAAGGTCTCATCATCATCGAACGCTTCAGTTTTAAACCCTAATCTATTGCAGAGATTTATCATCTTAGTGTTATCTGCCATTACGAAACCATATATTTTCTCTAAGCTCTTTTCCTTCGCTATGTGTATCAGATAATTCATTAGTTTGGTGCCTATCCCAAAGCCTTGCCATTGGTCCCCAATTAAGGCAGCATATTCACCACTTTTTCCGTTTGCATCCACAATTAATCTGGCCACACCAATAATGCGTCGGCTATCAGGAATTTCTGCCACTATTGCAATTTCTCTATCATAGTCCAAATTACAATAGCGCGTTAATGTTTCATGGGAAAGCTCTTTTATTATCTCAAAGAATCGGAAACGCATTGTTTGGGGAGAAAGCGACTTGAAAAGCTCATTGAATCTTTCTTCGTCCTCAGGTTTTATAGCCCGTAAATGAACAAGTTCACCATTTTTGGCGTTCCAGTTAGAAGTATACTTACTCGGGTAAGGGGCGATAACAAGGTGTTCATGGGAACCAACATCCTCGGTTATCTGATTTACGTCCACTACAATTCTTGCATCAACGGCAACAGCACTATTTTTATCAACAATCAAAGGGTTAATGTCAATTTCTTTTATTTCAGGATAATCGATGACAAGCTGAGAAAACTTTACCAAAATTTCCTCAATAGCTTTAACATTTAATGGGAATTGGGACAAAGATGCAAGCTTGTAGATAACCGTGTCCTCTATCAGTCTTCTTGCAAGCACCTGATTTAAAGGCGGAAAACCTATACTCACATCCTTGAATATCTCTGCATCCGTTCCACCCCTACCAAAAACGATTACAGAGCCGAACTGGGGATCCTTCTTAGATCCGATTAGCAGTTCATGTCCTTTTTTGCAGATCATTGGTTGAATTGCAACTCCATGAAATTCAGCGTTTCCTCCTAACTTTTGCACTTTTTTAGCAAGTTCACCAAAGTAAGCATGTGCTTCCAACGTAGAGCAAACATTGAGGATAACTCCTGATATTTTGGATTTATGATTAACCTGTGGAGATAAAGCCTTCATAACGACTGGAAAGCCGATTTTAGACGCTAAAATTTCGGCTTCTTCGGGTGTTTTAGCAACCCAAGTCTTGACAACCGGTATTTTGTAGGCTTCTAAAAACCGAAGAGATTCATTTAAACCAAGAATTTGGTTTCCTTGATAGTAAGCTTGCTTTATAATAGATTTGAGAGCTGCTGAGTTTGTCTGCTCCACAGAAAGTTCTTCTGGAGTTTGATAAAGCAGCTCTAAGCCTTGAGTATAACGGTACATGTACATAAAAGTTGAAACAGCTTGTTCAGGGGTAGCAAAAGTTGGAATCCCGTTTTTCTGCAAAAATCTGCGAGCATCGCCGCATCTAGAATCTTCGCCCATTAAACAGGTAAGAATAGGTTTTTGTGTTTGTTCTGCTAATTCCACAACTATTTTTGCTACCGCGGAAGGGTCTGAAGCTGCTTGAGGCGCATAGATTAGCAGAAATCCATTAGTATTTTTGTCATTTAGGCAAACTGCCATAACATCTTTGAATCGCGCAGGGGTTGCTTCCTCTAAAATGTCAATCGGATTTGCAGTGCTGCAGTACGAAGGTAGAATAACTTTTAGAGCTTGAAGGGTTTCTTGATTTAGTGGCGATAGCTTTCCACCTTTAGCGATAAGTTGGTCTGTAGCCATTATACCGGGACCCCCAGCATTTGTAATTATTGTTAAATTAGGTCCAGTGGGATTTGGCTGCATTGCTAATGCTTCTGCACAATTGAACAGATCAATCATTGTTTCTACTCTGACTATTCCGGCGCGTCTAAATGCCGAGTCATAAACGGCATCTTCCCCGCCCAAAAAACCGCTGTGAGATAACGTTGGAATAACACTCTCTTGAAAACGTCCAGCTTTAACAACAACTATCGGCTTGCTACGGGCAAAGCCTCTTGCTGCGCTCATGAATTTTCTTGCGTTTTTAATTGATTCAACATACAAAACGATGCTTTTAGTTTGGGCATCTGCTCCAAAATAATCTATTAAGTCGCCAAAATCCACATCAAGCATTGACCCTGTAGATACGACGGCGCTGAATCCAACTTGACTTTCGGAAGCCCAATCTAGTGCGGAAGCACACAAGGCGGCACTTTGGGAGATAAAAGCAATTTTTCCAGGTACTGCTTTTTCATCTGCAAATGTAGCATAAAGATTTGCTTTAGGTCTGATGATTCCAAAACTGTTAGGTCCTATAATTCGCATTCCATACTTCTTTTGAGATTCAACGATTCGTTTTTCAATCAGAATACCTTCTTCGCCGACTTCTCTAAAACCTGCAGAACAAATTATTATCCCCGAAACTCCAGCCTCTCCACATTCCTCTACAATCTGTGGCACAGTATGAGCTGGAACAGCAATTATCGCTAGATCGACTACCCGAGGAATTTTACTGACACTTGGATAAGCTGTTATCCCATGCACTGTGTCCCTAAAGGCGTTTACAGGAAAAACCGCTCCTTTATAACCTACCCCAATTAGATTCCCTAAAATTTTGGCGCCTATGGAACCTTCTCTGTCACTTGCACCGATGACTGCTATACGTTTAGGGTTGAATAGATTATCAAGTTTCTCGATTCCCATTCTTTAAACTCCAGAAAAAGCCATTGATTTATAGAGTTATAAGTAGTTTTTAAAACTTGTCAATTTCCACCCGATTTTGATTCCCAAAAAGAAAAAGGAAAACAGATAAGCTTTAATGCGATTTTCTCATAGCCATCTTTAATTTAGGAGTAGTGCGGACATGGACGTCATAAAAATAATTGCCGTTGAAAATCTGCCGCTTATAGAAAAAGGAGATAATCTTGGAGAACTTATTGCTAACGCGGCAAAGAAACAGGGAACTCCTATTCAGGAAAATGATATTATAGTAATTACTCATGTGGTTGTTTCAAAAGCTGAAGGAAACATTGTAAACCTTGACGAAGTCATACCTTCTGAGAGAGCAAAGGAAATAGCGCAAGAAACTAACAAGGATCCTGCACTTGTTGAGGTTATTCTTAGAGAAACCAAAGAAATAGTTCGAATGAGACAAAATAGCATAATAACAGAAACCAAAAGCGGAATAATTTGCGCTAATGCTGGAGTAGATAAGTCTAATGTTTCAGGCGATAGAAACGTTGTTCCGCTCCCAGAAAAACCCAATGTTTCCGCTCAAAACATTAGACAAGAAATAAAACGGTTAACAGGAGCTAACGTAGCAGTTATTATTTCTGACACTCATGGAAGACCTCTGCGTTTGGGAGAAATAAATGTGGCAGTTGGCGTAGCAGGAATCAAGCCTATAAGAGATAGAAGAGGCGAAAAAGATCTCTTTGGATATGTTCTTAGAATAAAACAAACCGCCATCGCAGATGAATTATCCTCAGCAGCGGAACTTGTTATTGGCCAAGCCAATGAAGGAATACCAGTTGCCATTATCCGAGGATACAATTACCAAAAAGCGAAGACGTATCCACAACCGAGCTTATCAGCGCCAAAGAAAAAGATCTATTCAGATAAATTCAATAAGTTCAATAACCCAACTGCATAAGATACCTGAAAACTGAGTTGAAAATAATGGAAGCTAAAACGCCTGAAGGAATTTTTCGAAAAAACAGCTCCCAGAAAAATTCAAACCAGAAAAAGCAGCAGGCATCGATACCGTAATTCAAATAAACTTAAGCGGCGGTCAAACGGAGCAAGACTGGGTAGTTGTCATAAAAGACCAAAAAATTAGCAAATCACACAAGGAACTAATCCTCACCTCATTATCACTCTAGAAGTTACCGAAAGCGACTTCATGGACATGGTAAACGGAAAATTAAGCGCTGAAAAAGCTTTTTTCACCGGAAAAATCCGTTTTAAAGGAAACATAAGTTTAGCTTTAAAATTAAGAGACGCTGGCTTTTCTAAGACTATTTTAAACCAAGCTTTTTAATAACTTCTAAAGGCAAATCGTCTTCACCAATTTTGAATGTTTGAGGCTCTTCAATTTTCACAATCGCCCGCAACTCATCAGCATCCAACTGACAAATAAGTTGAGTTAATTGTTTTTTTGCCGCTTCAAAATGTTGCTGGAAATCAACTTTATTATCATATAATATACCTGCGAAAGCGCAGATTTCTGATTTTTTTAGAAACCACTCAACTTTTTTAGTGCTAAAGTTTATGTCAAAAGTTATGGGTCCCGACACACATGTTTCAGGTTTGACAGTGTGCACTAAGCATTTTCTTGTTTCTTTATTGAAAAGGCTACAGAAAACAAGGTCATCAACCGCCGGATAAGAATAATCTTCTTTAGCGAATGGTTGCTCAAGGTCTAATTTTTTGTTCTTTCAAGTATTCTTTTATGATTTTTTTCCGTTTCTCAGTTAGTGGTGGTTTTGCGTCTTGGCAACAATACTTGTTGCATTTGCTACATACATCAAATGAGAAAGTTTTTCCATTGTTGTCCTCAGCCATTGGGTTCACCATTTTCTAGAAGTAGGGTTCATTATCGGAAAGGCACTTAATAAGCGTTGAATAAACGTTGATGACTGCTTCATGGAAATCAGTTTTCTCTGCTCGCCTCAAGACTCGGTCTCGAATAATTTCAGACAGATTGCCATTTTCTAGTCGTTTCTTAATTATCCACAAATATTTTTTCTCATCTTCATCCGCATATTCAAGAGCCAAGTTAAGGTAGTGATTGGCATACTTGCCTTGCTGTTTTGCCATGAGGGTTTGAAACCTGCGCGTTTAATCCATCTTTAATTATCATGTTGAAGTCTTTGACTAATTGGTCATGCGGTAAAAGTTCAGTCTTTAACGCAATTAAGCCTCTGAGCGCAGCACGGACAAAACAGCTTAAGGCCACATCAGATTTAACGCATTCCTGCTCATCCATTACACGAACTTCAAGGGCTGAGCGGTCAAAGCGGAAAATTACGCCTCTTGAATTAACCCATTCCTGATACAGCAGTGTTTTGCTTGCACCAGCTTTAGCCAAATCCTCAGTATATCGTCCAATAACGTCATGTTTGTACTGGCTAAATGAAGAAAGCGTATTCTGGGATAACTTCACCTGTTATTGACGGAATTTCTTTTTGGTTTACCTTGTAGAATTTCAGTCGATTGTCGATATCCAATCCATTTTTGCAGTCATAAATTGGAGAAGAAGCAGCTAATGCTGGGAGATAAGCAGACAAATTTGCAAGTAAATTATGGATTTGAATGCCGTCAGACTTCTTTTTGGTATGGAAGGTTTAAGTGAAAACTTTGTATATTTAGCCATCCATGTTGGTTTAGGTTGAAGATTTTGCCATATTCCTGGTAGATTTTTTTGTGGTAGTGTGGCCAGATAGCGGTGTCTTTTAGTTTAAGCAGCGGATGCATTCCTGTTCCAAGAAGCATAGCACCATGTTTCTGAACAATTTGGTTTAGAGTTGAAACAGCGTTTTGCATGGTTTCTTCAAATTCTATGGGGGATTTGAATGGTGAGTTTGCTTTTACTTCCATTACGTGCAGCTGCATTTCTTTGCCAAAAGTGAAATTGGGTAACTCCACAAAGTTGATGATTTTTCCGCAATAGTCTTTTATGATTTTGTCGGAGATTGGTAGAACTTTTAGTTCTTGGTTTACAAGTGAAAACTCATGTTCTGGTCCAAGGACTTCAAGTGGTTTATACGTTAGGTTTTCCTCTTCCTGTTTAACGTTGATTTGGTTGCGAATATGTCAGTAGTTAATCTTAAATATAACTGCACTAATATCGACTTTTAATTACCTGGTGTCTCATGACCGTGTTGGTCGTCTCAAACATCGACCTTAGCAACTAATGTTCAAGTAATGAAGCCCGCAACGTTTTTAGATTCCACAATCAAAGAAACCACCCTCAACATCAACAACGAATACCGATACATGAAAACGGGCTATTATGTCTCAATGCATGCGGAAATTCTCGGAAACCACGTGATTCCATCATGTGAAAACATTATAGATTCCAGTAGAACTCCCACTCTTCTTCTAAGAGCAGCAAGAGCGGGAGTTCCAACTTTACCCTTTCTTGTCACTGACTCCGTTAAGAAAATAGTAACTGAAATCGGCTACCCAGTCGTCCTTTTCGCAGTAAACCCATTCATTTACGACGGCTACAAAATCGCCAACAACAAAAGCGCACTCTACCGAGCCATGAAAAGCCTAGGCATGAACTACAAATTCGCTGTTTGCGCCCAACCACTTAAAGGAGAACTTTTCACCATCAAATCTTTCTTCGGCAAAACCACCAATCAAGACACCCAAACACAGGAAATTGCAAAAAAAGTCTATGAAACATTCAAAATTCCACTTTGCAATTTGCATATTCAAAAAGCAATAGACAAAGCTTATTTGTGTGGATTGCAACCCGTAAGCAAAGAGGAGCTTTCAGAACAAGACTTGCAAAAGATCTCTAAAGAGGTCTCGCTCATTTCTGAGCAGGGTGAACACTTCGGTGTCTAAAATCGCATGCTTTGTTGAGAAATATAATTTTACTGACCCCCGAGAAGAAGGCGCACTCCAAAACTTCAAGTCAGCTGCAGAAAAACAGGGAAACGAATTCAGTTTCCTTTTCCGCGAAAACATTTCTGATGTCCCAAAATATGATGCTGTCTTCATTAGGGCAACAACAGACCCATTGAACACCGCTTATGTGGTTTCTAAAACAGCTTGGGAACTGGGTTTAAAAGTTATTGATGATCCTGAATCAATTACTATTTGCGGCAACAAAATTCACCAGTATGCTTTATTTGAAAAGTTTAACGTGCCACATATACCCACGGTTTTCCTAAGCAAAGATGAATCTGCATCACAAAAAAATCAGTGACATATTTGACGAACTTGGAAAACCTGTTGTTATAAAAGCACCTTACACGAGTTTCTCGCGGTATGTTGAGAAGGCAGCTTGCGAAACAAGCTTTAGAGATGTTGCTAAACGGTTCTTTAAGAAATCTGATGTTTTGGCAATTCAAAAGTTTACGCCCACAGCTTTTGATTGGAGAGTCGGCGTACTGAACAACGACATACTTTATGTGTGCAAGTATATGATTCCTAAAGGCAAATGGAAGCATGGCGCCAAACTCCGCGGCAAACCAACTGTGATTTGGGGCAGAACAGTAAGTTTGCATAAGCAAGAGTTGCCAACGAGGCTTAGGGAAGTGGCTTTGAAGGCATGTAGTGTTGTTGGGAAAGGGCTCTATGGCGTTGACATCAAAGAGGTAGATGGCGACTACGTTGTTGTTGAAGTTAACGATAACCCAAGTATTTACGCTGGCTACGAAGACTCAATGGACCATGACATTTACCAGCGAATCATCTCTTACCTTTCCGAATAACCCGACCTCATTTCGACACGTATTTATCTCTAACGTTTCTTAACAAACTGCATCGAGTGACTTGTTATGACTCATAAAGAACAGCACATAAAGTTCCAGTGGAAGATTACCAATTTACTGAAAAAATGTCTGTAGACGAGCTTGTCCAGCAAATGGATAAGGCGTGGGGTTTCACCGCGGGCAAGCTTGCTACAGGCGTTAGCATTATGGAATCCATGATTAATTCAAAGGGTGCGTAAAATTTCTCTCATTCACTGCCGACATAGTAGCGACGGGCACACGAGGCGTAATCAAAGAACTGGTTAAACGCAAACTCGTTGACGTTATCATTACAACGTGCGGAACATTGGACCATGATGTTGCACGCTGCTGGAAAGACTACTACAAAGGCAGCTTCATAATGAATGATTCAAAACTTCACCAAGAAGGACTAAACCGCCTTGGAAACGTACTTGTCCCAAATGACAGCTACGGCATAATTATAGAAAAGAAAATCGTAGGGCTTCTTGAAGAATTATACAAAGAAGGCAAGCGAGAACTTTCAACTACCGAACTTTGCCGAGAAATCGGATTGCGATGTTGCAATGAAAGCTCGATTCTTTATTGGGCAGCCAAAAACAACATCCCCGTCTTTGTGCCAGGCATAACTGACGGTTCAGTAGGTTACCAACTCTGGTTTTTCAGCCAAGACCACCACGACTTCCGCATTAACCTGCTTAAAGACGAAGGAGACCTCAACAACATTGTTTTTGACGCAAAGAAAAGCGGGGCGCTGATTGTCGGCGGAGGCATCAGCAAACACCACACGATTTGGTGGAACCAATTCAAAGACGGCTTAGACTACGTCGTCTACATAACCACGGCAGACGAGTGGGATGGCAGCCTCAGCGGCGCACGCCCACGAGAAGCGGTTTCATGGGGAAAAATCAACGAAAAAGCCAAACGCATCATGATAGAAGGCGACGCAACAGTAATCATGCCAATAATGACAAGTGCACTAATAGACAGATTAAACAAAAAGAAAATGTCCGAATAAAAGCAGGTAATGGAAGAAGCTAACACATATAGGAAAAAACGTGGTAAAAAGACAGGAATTACCACGTCCTCTGCCGACATCATCAGAGAGGATCGAGATCATGGACACTGAGAAGGTCCAGATTAGCCATTCTTTAACATTATATTTGCAAAGTCTTAGATAGCTACTGTGAAAAAGATGCTTTTATGGGCGGAAAATATAGCGTTTATTGGACGCCTTTGAATAGCCAGCTCATGTCTGGCCCTTTGCGTTTTTCTGGCATGCGTTCACAGAGTGCATGGGCTATTAGTGGGAGTGCAATCGTCGCGTCGCAGTAGCATACGGCACGTGTGCCTTCTTTGCTGTTAATTTTGCCCCAGCTAATAGCTTCTTCCAACGTGCAGCCAGACAAGCCACCCCATTGAGGTGAATCTGTAGTGATTTGTATGGCGTATTTGTGGGGATAATAGTATTCTTGTAAGCCTTTACGCAAACCGCCATTTCTGCCCTTTACGCCTTGGTCACAGGTCTGTGGTGAAACAGATATGGCAATAAGCTGTGTTAGGTCTTTTGGGACGCCGCCGCCGACATAAACTACGCCGACCTCTTTGGTCTTTGTGCCTATGCTGATGAATTGGTCAAATTCTTTAACAGAATCAATCACTATGTTGTGACCTTGATTTTTAGCCATTAGGAAGGTTTCGCCATATGCGCTGTCAACCATGGCGGGGCTGAAAATTGGAACACCGTTGGCGGCTGCAATTGCTGAAATTGCGGGGATTTTTTTCTTTCCCAAATATTTGCCGAGCAGATAGAGAAATTCTGCGGATGTGTAGTTGTGGTCGGTTTTTATACTCATGATGAAGTCTGTAACTAATTCTTCCATTTGGCGGTAATCTGTTTCTTTGCCGTAAACATCGTAGTATCGGTTGACGTCGTCATGTAACAACTGCTCGTCGTTTACCATGTGGCTGCCTTGATAATAGCCGAGTCCCATGGCGTCCACGATGTCTTCGCTAACGTTCGCGCCCGTAGAAACAAGCACATCTATGAAACGGTTTTCCATAAGCCAATTAATAATTGTCCATTGCCCCGCTGTACTCATGGACCCTGCAAAACCCATGGCTATAGTAAGGTCTTTTTCTTTGAGCATATTTTCCCAAACATCAACGGCTTCACCAAGTTTGCGTCCTTGGTAAGCGGTTTTGCTCATATCTGATAAAAGTTGTGAAATGCTTTTTTGTTTAACTTTGATCGGTTCGAGTTTCTTTTTGAAGTATGAATCGCTCATTAGTGATTGCCTCGGTGTAAAATCAATAGGCTTGTATATGAAATTTGTTATTGCAAAAAAAACAACAAAATGTATGCTTTTAATTCGCTACATTTTTTCTGGGGCTACCACACCAATCAGCGTTAAAGCGTTGTGCATTACTATTTGAATGGCTTGCGTCAAAGTTATTCGTGCGTCGCTAAGCTCTTGTGAATCAGCTTTAATGACTGGGAGCGCATTATAAAAAGTGTTGAATTTGTCTGCTAATGTATTTGCGTAATCAGCAATTAAGTTTGGCTTGAGGTATTCTGTTGCTTCAACGAATGTGTCTGGAAAACTGGCAAGATTCAAAATGAGTTCGCGTTCAAGCTTTTCCGAAAGTAGTTCGAACGCTGGAGTTTCTGGCTCTCTTGCTGCCTTACGCAAAATGCTGCATGCCCTCGCGTGAGTATATTGCACATATGGCGCACTGTTAGTTTCAAAGTTAAGCACGCGTTCCCAGGTGAATATTACCGGTTTTGAAGTATCAACATCAACAAGAGCGTACCGCACAGCGCCTAAACCGACAAAGTTGGCGATTTTACGTTTTTCTTCCTCAGACAGTTGCGGGGAACGCTTCGAAACTTCTTCATACGCTCGTTCAACTGCTTCGTCGAGTACTTGATCGAAAGTGATGTAGTGTCCTCTGCGGCTACTCATCTTGTACCCTGGCAAAGTAACTAAATTGTAAGCAAAATGAACCAGATTGTCAGCGTAGTCGCTGTAGCCCAATGCATAGAGTGCAATTTTTAGTTGTAGTTGCGCAAGGGATTGTTCCATGCCAATGACGTTTACTACTTTTTGCGCCTGCTTGAATTTCCATAGCGTGTAAGCTATGTCGCGGGTAGTGTATAGGGTGGTGCCATCCGCACGTCCGAGAGTTAAAGGCGGAATCTCATTGTTCTCACTTAAGCCCAGCTTGGGCTTCAATTTGAGGACCTCTACAACTTTGTCAGCATCAAATTCGAGCACGCCTTTTTCACTGTAAACAAATGGTGAAGTTTTTAGCTTTTGCAAAACCTCATTAACTTGTGCACTCCAAACAAAGTCGCTTTCCCAATCCCACGAGTCATAAGTAACCTCAACCCGCTTCATGGTTTCTCTAAAACCCTCAAGGCATAAATCGCTGACTTCACGGATAAGCTGTTTAGCTTTAGGTTCTCCATCTTCGTAAGCCCGGTTTAATCGATTTATTTCTTCCTCCGGATTTTCATCTTCACCGATCTTAGCCAGTCAACACATCAAAAAGCACAGGGTATTTTTCTTTAAGTTCAGCCGCGATTGACATCCACTCGTCAATGTCCTTATTTGCCTTAGCTAAATCGTCCACTGACTGGGCAACAACGGCTAGGTCGCGCATTCTCTTTAATCGGTTAATTTCAACAAGACAACTGGTAACAGTGTAGATTTTACCAACGAAAAGATCTGATTTTTCAGTTGGTTTTGGTCTGCCTAGCTTTTCATATCCGTAAGCAACAACGGAGGATTGTCTACCAACATCGTCAATATAGTAATGGCGAGAAACTGTGTGCCCCCTACATTCCAGAATACGTGCTAAAGCGTCGCCTAGCATGGGATTTCTGGCTTGACCAATATGAATTGGGTGAAGAGGATTAACGCTTGTGTGTTCCACAATTATTTTGGTCGCGTTAGCAGCTTTAACAAAACCATAGTCAAACTTTAACTGCCTTAACTGATTGGAGAGTTAAAGCTGAAAACTTCGCGAAGTTAACATGAAAATTTATGTAGCCTGCACCTGCAGTAGTGACCTTCTCTATTAGTTTGTAGCGAGAGTGATCGATTGCCTTGACAAGATGCTGTGCAAGGTCTAAGGGTTTTTGATTTAGTTTTTTTGCCAATTCAAAGCATAATGAGGAAGCTAATTGGCCGTATTCGATGTTTGGTGTTTTATTTAACGCGATATTTGGGGTTTTTATTTCGGGCAAAGTCGTCTTCAATGCGTTTGCTAAAGCTTCTTGGCATTCTTTGCGAAATTGGTCAAATGGATTTTCTGAAACCATCACTTTTTTCCCGATCCTTTTGTTAGCGCATCTTTGTTTGAGTTATGTTTTTTAAATGTGTAAGCGTATTTATCTGTCTAATGGATGCAGCAAGCGATGAAAACAAAGGTCGTCTATTCAGAAAAGTGTTTAGGCTATGGCACTTGGCACATTGAAGGACCTCAAAGAGTTAAAACAGCACATGATATTTTGAAAACGAAGGGTTACGAGTTTTTGGAGCCAACACCTGCAAATGATGACGACTTATTTGCTGTTCATGACCCAGAGTACATTTGGAAAGTCAAGAAAGGGTTAGTTGAGGATTCAGATACTCCTGCATATGATAACATTTACGAGTTTGCAAGACTCTCAGTTGGCGGCGCACTCTTAGCTAATAAAATTAATGGGTTCTCTCTTACGCGTCCGCCAGGGCACCATGTTGGTAGAAACGGCGCTGCATTGGGTGTTTATACGCGCGGATTCTGCTACTTTAACAACATAGCCATAGCAGTTAAAGAGTCAGGCAAAAGAACATTAATTTTAGACATTGACGGACATCACGGAAATGGTACTCAAGAAGTTTTCCAGGGTGACGAAAAAGTGGTTTATGTTTCAATTCATCAGTCGCCAAATTTCCCTGGAACAGGTGCATTTACTGAGGGAAACTGCATTAATTTTGCTTTGCCCCCAAACTGCGGCGGACAAATTTATTTGGAGACTCTTGATAAAGCTTTAGGTATTGTTGATTTGACCAAGTTTGAGATGCTTGCGGTTTCTTGCGGTTTTGACACCCATATTGGAGATTTAGCGTCTCTAGGCTTGATCGGAAAGGATTATGGTCAGATTGGCAAAAAAATAGCGCTTTTGAAAAAACCTGCATTTTTTGTTTTAGAAGGCGGCTACGTAGGAGAAAATGTAGGTTTAGATATTGATAGTTTATTGAGAGGATATGAAGAAAACAAATAATTTGGAGAAGAATCTACTGTTTCTTCTCTTTCTTTTCAAGTGTCTTCTTATTTAATGCTTGAAGCTTCTCAGTAATTTTTTCTGACCTTTTCTCTGCGGTTGCAATTAGTGGTTTCCAATCTTTGTTTTTGATTGCTGAGGTTAATTGTTCGGTTTGTGTTTGAAGCTTTGTCTAGTGCGTCATTGAATCGTTTTTCTGCGGCTTCATCAGAATCAACAATATCTAAAGCTTCTTCTGGGCAGGATTCTTTACATTTGGGTTCGCCTTTGCAAAGATCACATGCTATGGCTTTTCCCGTGTCTTGGTTAATGGTAATTCCGCCATGTTCACACGCTTGAACACACCAATCGCAGCCTTTACATGTGTGCTCATCAATAATCAATAAACCAGTGTCTTCTGCTTGCATGATTGCTTTTTCCGGGCATGCCTTAACGCATCTTGCGTCTTTGCATCCACGACATGTTAGTGCGAAATTAAGAACCGGCGCCATGCGGACAACTCGAATTCTTGAACGCAGCGGATTCCACATAGTTTCGCCTTTTTCTACTGTACAAGCATACTCGCAGATCCCGCAGCCAATGCATTTGCCGGGGTCAACGGATATGAATTTTCTTTTTTGTACTGTTTTAGCGGATTGCATCCTTAACCAACCCCTTAGGTTTGATATTTGTGTGCATCATTGGCTTTTAACCATTACTTAAGAAAAAATGTTTTTTCATGGAAAACATGTTTTGCAAAACACATATTTTAAAAAAATTAAGCATTAAAGGTTACATAAAGTATTTTTAACCTTAACTAAGCTACTACCTAAATAGCATCAACTAAACAATTTTAATCCGAATATTTATGGCAAAATGCGACTTTGCTGGTGCAGAGGGTGGTACTTCGATCGACCTTATTTTATCGGTAAAAAGCGCAGTTTTTATCCCAAATATTGAGTAATAAACCCATATGTGCTATCTTCCCAGTTGTTAACGAGGTCGTCGTTGCCGTCGGCAGTGCTGATGAGTGTCCTGTTTGTTGCAGTTTCTGTTATGGGGCCGTTCACGATTATTTGGCTGTTCTTTGTGGTTGCAGTGTAAGAGCCTGAGCCGCTCTAGCTGGAAAATGTATATCCTGTTTTTGGGGTTTCTAAGATACTGACTATTGTGCATTGGTTGTACCATCCACTTGATGATAAGAGTCCTCGGACCCCAACAGGTGACACATTCAAGGTTTAGTATTATTGCGTCTTGTAATTGGCTGTTATAATGCCTGAATGCAATGTTGTTAGAGTTGCCGATTGCAATGGTCTTGACAGTCCTGTGCTTGTACCCCAGACGTAGCGTTTCTGGTTGCCACTAACAGTTAAAGGTGACTGGTAGACGAAGTTGTGTTTTGTGCCGCTGTCAAACCAGAGACTAATCGGCAGTGCACTTATCGCGTAGTTTGATCCATCAATGCTTACTACAGTACCTTTGAAGTCGTTACTGACCCCTAATTGGCCGAAACTAACGTGGTATTGTGTCTTGTATTTTCCGGTTATAGTCATAGGTGCGTCAGCAATGATTAAGCCCGATTCGTCGAATGAAAGCCCATTGTTACTAGTTGTATCAATATCTGTGAGCGTGTATTGCTTTGAGTTTGCTAATGCCACTAGTGGTGATTGGTAGGTGAAACTGTGGAGGCTGCCAGCGTTATACCAGAACGTCTTTGGAAGTTGGGCTCTGGTGTAGCTTGTTCCGCCTATGTTTAGTACGGTCCCTGTAAAGTCAGAGCCAATGCCTGAGTCGGCGAAAGTTACGCTGTACTGTTTCTGGTAGGTTATGAGTTGAGTTGTTGGAGCGGAAACGTTCATTGTGCCTGTGCTCGGGCTTTTTAAGTATTGAACGCCTGGGCCTCCTGATATTGGTGATGAAACGCTCCATGCGTAGCTACCTGCGGGTATACCGCTGAAGGTTATTATGGTGGTTGTTGAAAACTTTGGTTGGCCGTTGAATGTTACGCCCCAAGATTGTCCTAACGGCAAACCTGTCTGAGTGAATGTCACAGAATAACTTACCTGGGTAACCGTCAAAGACTCAGCGTCATCAGCACTCTCAGAAGCCGCATAGTTACTGTCACCCAAGTAAACCGCCCGGAACCAAAAAGTGCCAGTAGACGACGGATAATAAGCGTCAGAAGTAGCCTGACCGCTAACCAGAGATTTGGTAGAGAAAGTCACCCAGGATCCAGTTGCGTTACTCTGAAAATTCATTGTTCCTGTAGCACCAGAAGTAACCGTCGCAGTAACTGTCACCGAATCCCCATAACTAATACTGCTCACAGAAAGCTGAGTAGTCGTAGTTGAACTCGCCGCAGAAACTGTAACTGTCGCATTGTTAGACGGTGCCGAAGTCAAGCCATTGCTGTCAGTAACCGTAGCAGTAATATTGTAAGTACCCACGGAAGCAGGAACAAAACTGAACGTTGACGCAGTCTGACCAACCTGAGATATCGCATTCACATACCACTGGTAACCTGTGGAAGGCGAGTAAGTACCTGAACCGCCAGAAGCCGTAGCCGTAAACAGCTTTGAATGCCTAACATCCATAGTCAACGAAGTAGGCAACACGCTCACAGCCGGAAGCACATTTATCACCGAGGACAGAACCGTAACCGAAATTTGTAATATAAGCATATGCGTCTCGTAAAAACTCATGTTAAAATGAATCAAATCATTCTAAAATCTTCTTTGGGAAGAGGTATTTGAAAAAGAGTTTGTCAGGAAATCAAAGTCTTGGAAACTTAAAAGCAACTTATTTCTCTTTTACAAAGTTGATTAGGGAAATAATTTGACAAAAAGAAAAGGATAGAGGAAAATGTCAGTTTTACCGGTAAATTAACTCTTAAATTTAGCCCCAATAGCAACACATTCTTCATGTCCATAAATTGTAGCCTATTCTCCAAATTAAACTTATAATAAGCCTGAATTTATGGTACGGAGGGGTTACGGTTTATATTCACGTTTAAATTTCACGCAAGAAAAACCAAACTCACTTAAATTCAATTTTTAAGAAACTAAAAACAGCTTGAGCTAGCGCTCGACCCAAATATCGTGCGCGCGGCAATTCATTGTCTAAGAAGAGAAAATAAAAAGAAAAATTTCAGCTTGTCAGACTCCAATGGAATCAGTGGGGACTTGTACTTTTTGTTATGAAAGTGCCTAGAGTTGTGATACCAGTGTCCGGTATCCCATTTACGCTTAATATTCTAAAGGCGTTTCTGCCGCTTTGGATTTCGATGCTATAGTAGCCGTAGAACGCTGTTACCTGACTGGTCGCTGTTCCTTGATGGATAGCTGTTTAGGTATTGCTGACATTAGCCGTCGCTTGACTTGCAGTCACCGCCACCTGGGATATTGTTCCGAGATAGGTGCCTTTGTTCGGTATTTAACATTCCAGGATATGGTGGGTGCAGTTTCGGGTGAGACTAAGCCTGTGTTCTTGTTGATCAACAGTTCAAGGGCTCCTGTTCCTCGCTTGTGGCAAATGCGGAAGCACAATAAAACTTACCGTCTTTCAAGCAGGGTTAGAAATAATATTTAGAGGACCATCATGACCGAACCGAAATGCCCCTTTCGCGCCGCACAAAGCTAAAATGATTGTTGAAATAACAGGCGATCTGAGGACAGAATTGCTTTAATAAGTATCAATACTTAATTATTCAAAAGGCCAAGTTGCAAAATAATGCCCAAAAGATTAAAGTTGATTCCTATCCACAGACACCCCAAATTAAGTTTCTTTGCAATAGTAATTATAACGGCACTAATTCTGTCTTCTCTTCATTGCTTTCGCAAAAGCAGATGTATATGTATTTTCACTTAAATGGGGCACTCAAGGTTCAAATCATAACCAATTCAGCCAGCCGCTCGGCATTGCGGTTGATCAAGAAGGCAACGTTTATGTTGGCGACTATAAAACCGATTGTATTCAAAAATTTAGTTCTTCTGGAGCCTTTTTGTTAACGTGGGGTCAAACAGGAACGGGCGATGGACAATTTAACTCGCCTAGTGGGATATGCGCTGATGGGAACGGCAAAGTGTATGTTGCCGATATGGAGAATAACCGGATTCAAGTATTTAGTTCAACTGGCTCATTTCTCTTTAGTTTTGGCAGTCAAGGCTCTGGTTACTCTCAGTTTGGTCGGCCTACAGGCGTGGTGGTTGATGAAAGCGGAGACATTTTTGTCGTTGAGCAAGACAACGCACGGGTCCAGAAGTTTAATTCAGCCGGCGTTTACTTGACAATGTGGGGAAGTCAAGGGAGCGGCGTTGGTCAATTCAATATGCCTTTAGGAATAGCCTGTGACCAAAATGGCAACGTCTACGTCGCCGATTCATCAAATGATAGAATCCAAAAATTCAGTTCGGATGGAACATTCATAACGTCCTGGGGCGCATACGGATTCGGGAATGGACAATTTAGTCTACCGTGTGGTTTGGCAGTGGACAAGGACAACCGTATCTTTGTTGTAGACCAATTCAACAGTCGAATCCAAGAATTCGACACTAATGGAAATTTTCTCCTATCATGGGGAAATTTTGGGTCAGGAGATGGCCAATTTAATGTCCCTCAGGGCATTGCTGTTGATAAATCGGGCAGTATCTATGTTGCTGATACCTACAATTATCGTGTACAGAAGTTCGTTCAATCATCAGCTACTGTTCCGACCGCAACAGGGTCCACACCATCATCCACCAACGGCGTTACTCAAGGAAGTGCTTTGCCTGATTTTGGGTTCTTAACTACCCCGATACTTATAGCTGTAATTACACTCTTTTCCGTGCTTGGTTTTGTGTGGTGGGTAAAAAGTGGAAAGGATATTATCGCAGGGGTTCTTGGTCCAGGTTGGCAGTTCTATCTTTATCCAACTAATCAAGAACCGCCTGGAACGATTATTAGAATAAATAAATCTAAAACTAAATTTACGGTTACGCAACTTGACGTAAAGCCTAGATCGAGTGTTGAAGTTCCTGGGAAACAGGAGCGAGAAAATAAGACAACATTTGGAGTTCTATTGCGTTTTAATAGACAGAATGACATTAGCTCTATTGGCAGGGGCATGAAGGTTCAACATTTATCTTTTGAAATGGAAAATGCGAAAGGCGAAGAAGTCAACGATGAAGATATTGATCCATTGGTAAGAAAATGGATCAAAAAAATTCAAATGCGAAACCCTGAATGCGAGTACCGACCTGATAGCCGATATTTTATTATTCGTAAAACACTTAGCACAAGAAAAATTACTTATATATTGACAAAAGAGCAATCCAATTTTTTGAGGCAAAAAACCAAGCTGGGGGAAGGGATTCTGGAGACCGGAACAAATGTCTCTTCAACGGCGACTGAACATCATGAACTGCCTCAGGAATTCCCCGAAGAAATGAGAATTATGTTTATGGCAGAAGAAATTGAACTAAAGGAGGTCAATGGTAAAATAGAAACTAAACATTTGCACCGTCCAATAAAGAAACCTGCCAAATATAAGGAAGAAAAACGCTGAAATCTGAAAAAGTCTTCAGCTGTATCTCGCGACAATCATGGAGCTGGATGATTTTGCGCGGCGCGCTAAAATTTTGCTGCTTATTTCAACCTGTTTCAGAGTGTTTCTAAATAATCTTTAATTGCCCATGGTTAGCCGAAAACGGCTCAAAAAACGCTTAAAAAATGGCGCCGGGAGGAACCGACACCCCTGCCATAATCATATGTCAACCGATCAGAGACATTTTTTGATAATCGGAGAGAATTTTAACTTTATATGTCAAAAAAGACAAAGTGCGGAGGGTGGGATTTGAACCCACGAACCCCTGCGGGATAGGAGCCTCAGTCCTACGCCTTTGGCCATGCTGGGCGACCTCCGCTTAGGTGTCTTAATTTGAGGCTGGTGCGAAATATAGAATTAGTCATGTCATTTAAAGGCTTTACTTTGCCGTTGCTTGCGGTCGCTTGTTAGATTTGTTTATTACTTTGAAGTTGCTGATTGTTTTTTGTTAAGCAGTAAGGTTTATTTCCATGAGCAAATATAACAGTGTTATAATCAGGTGAGTAAAACGTCAAAAATTTTCAAAAACGTCCTAGAAACAATAGGAAAAACCCACTAGTAAAACTAAACCAATTAACCCAAGGACACAGAAGCCACCGTCATAGCCAAACTTGAATCACGAAACCCAGGAGGAAGCGTCAAAGACCGCATTTGCCTAAGCATGATAGCAGAAGCAGAAAAACAAGGCATAATCAAACCCGGCGCAACCCTCATCGAGCCGACAAGCGGCAACACAGGCATTGGCCTAGCCATGGTAGCGGCCATCAAAGGCTACAAACTAATCCTGACCATGCCCGAAACCATGAGCGTCGAACGCCGCAACCTTCTCAAAGCCTACGGCGCGCAACTCGTCCTCACTCCAGGACCAGACGGCATGGGCGGCGCCATAAAAAAAGCTGAAGAACTCGTCAAAAACACACCCAACAGCTTCATGCCCCAGCAATTCAAAAACTTAGCCAACCCCAAAGTCCACCGAGAAACTACTGGACCTGAAATCTGGGAAGATACAGACGGCAAAGTGGACATTGTAGTTGCAGGTGTCGGGACAGGCGGCACTATAACAGGAATAGCCGAATATATTAAACCTCAAAAACCAGAGTTTAAAGCAGTGGCCGTGGAGCCTGCAGCCTCGCCAGTTTTAAGTGGAGGGCAGAAAGGTCCCCACAAAATTCAAGGGATAGGAGCCGGGTTTAAGCCCGATGTGCTCAAACTTGAATTGGTGGATGAAATCTTTAAAGTAAAAGATGACGATGCAATTCAAATCGCCAGGCAACTTGCACAAAAGGAAGGCTTACTCGTTGGCATATCTTCAGGTGCAGCAGCGTATGCTGCGATAGAAATAGCCAAGCGACCGGAGAATAAAGGTAAACTTATAGTTGTAATTCTTCCAGACACCGGCGAACGATATCTCAGCACAGTACTTATTCCAAGAGCCGCCAAGTACAAACTCAAATATCTAAGAAGCCGTTTGCAAGACGCTTCTCTTATATCCTCCCTTTTCTACATATTGGAAGAAAGGAAATCAGAAATATGTCGAAAGCAAATCAACCCCATCTTAAAGAATGCGATAAATGCAATGACAAAGAGCTATGCACCGAAAAAACTCGGGAAGTTGACTGTTGGAACCCAGACAGAATGCTCGATACTCTAATGCATAACCATGATAAAGTAGAGCAGGACTGGGTTGAAAAAGGCTTGCCCAAACTAGTTAACGACCATGATGGCTAATTATGAAACCTTCGGCGGCATGGATCATCTTGAAGGAAAAGATCTTCCCTCAAAAAAAGTTGTTACTGAAGTTTTAGAAGATTTATTCACAATTCTGTTTCCAGGCTATCTTGGCAAGGAAGAAATGACTAAAGCTAACATAAAATATCATCTTGGACACAACCTTAACCTCAGTGTATACGCGATTCACTGAAGAAATTGAGAAAAGTCTAAAGTATATTTGCAGAAAAATAAGTGAGTGCCCACAAGATGTTTGCCAAAAACGTGCTCATGTCGTTGTTAAAGAACTTCTTGAGAAGCTGCCAGAAATAAGGGCAAAATTAAGTGGGGATATCCAAGCAGCTTACGCAGGAGACCCAGCTGCTGTAAGTACGGAGGAAGTTATCCTAAGCTACCCGTGCGTGTTGGCGATTACAACTTACAGAATAGCTCATGAACTCTACCTGAGCGGCATACCGTTGATTCCCAGAATAATGAGTGAACATGTTCATTCATTGACAGGCATTGATATTCATCCAGGCGCAAGAATCGGCAAAAACTTCTTCATCGACCACGGCACTGGCGTCGTTATCGGAGAAACAGCAGAAATAGGCGATAACGTGAAACTATATCAAGGCGTAACATTGGGAGCTCTTAGTTTTCCAAAAGATGAAAAAGGAAATATCATTAAAGGAAGAAAACGTCATCCAACAGTTGGAAATAATGTGGTTATCTATTCAGGCGCAACTCTGCTTGGAGCAGAAGCAGTGATCGGCGATAATGTTGTGATTGGCGGAAATGTCTGGATAACTTCACCCGTTGCTTCAGGAACAAAAATAACTATTTCTGCACCAGAACTAAAATACAAAAAAGAAAACCATGAACTGAAAAAGCAATGCTTAGTTTAAAGCAGACGGAAGTTTTCCTTTACTGTTGTCAAAACTACATGGGTATTTGTCCGCTCAATGTATGGCAAAGCCAACAACTTCTTGGTAAAGTGCCCAAGATCTTCTCTGCTCTTAAATTTTGCAACAATAATAGCATCAGTTAAGCCTGTTACGTCGTAAACACTGCATACGTTTGCTATTTTAGCTATTTCATTTTCAGTTTCAACCAGTCTACCTTTTGAAACAGTAATCTCAGTCACTACAGTTAACTGGAAACCAAGTTTTTCATGATCGAAAAGAACTGAGTAGCCTTTAATTAGGCCTTCATCTTCCATCTTTTTTATTCTTGACAAAACTGTTCCGACTGATACGCCAACATTCTTGGCGATTTGCCTGCTTGAAAACCTTGCATCCTCTAAGAGGGCTTTAAGAATTTTCTGGTCTGTTTCGTTTAGCTCCATAAACACAACTTCCTAAACATTCTTTCAATTAAACTGGCTTTTTTGAAACATTAGTTTTAACTATCATATGATTATGTTAATAAAAGTTTAGTTATTCCACAAAGAACCTAAATGCTAAAGATAAGGCAAAAACGGGTTAAAGCTTTAGAACTGCTTTGCTTTTATCGAGAAACTGATAGTAATCTTAAATTACTCGCATTAAGCCCAATAATGTGAGCCTAAGATGCAAGTGAAATATGATACTATATTGGTTTTAGACTTTGGGGGACAATATTGTCATCTTATAGGTAGAAGAATACGAGAAAACGGTGTCTATTCAGAAATTGTTCCACATGATATATCGCCAGAAGAAGTAAAAGCGCTTAATGAAAAATTCAATGTTAAAGGCTTGATTCTTTCCGGTGGACCCTCAAGCGTTTATGAGCCAAATGCACCTAAACTTAACCCTCGCATTTTAGAGATAAATTTGCCCATCTTAGGTTTATGCTATGGACACCAACTTTTAGCTCAATTAACGAACGGTAAAGTTAAACCAGCAGCTTGCAAAGAATACGGAATCGCACAAGTAGCCATTGACAAACCAGTAGGTGTGCTGGAAGGCTTAAGTAAGCAAGAGAAAGTTTGGATGAGCCACGGCGACACCGTTTTTGCGTTACCACCAGAATTTGAAACATTAGCACACACTGCCAATTGCCCAGTCGCCGCGTTTAGACACAAACAAAAACCAATTTACGGATTACAATGGCATCCAGAAGTAATCCATACAGAAAAAGGCGCCCGCATACTACACAATTTCATATTTGACGTTTGCAAATGCGAAGCAAACTGGAAAGTAGAAGACATCATAGGAAAAATGGTTAACGAAATAAAAGCTGATGTTGGTTCAGCAAAAGCCATCATAGGTTTAAGTGGAGGCATAGATTCAAGCGTTGCAACTGCACTGGCAGCAAAAGCATTAGGTGACCAACTTACAGCCGTTTTTGTTGACCATGGATTCATGCGGGAAGGCGAACCCGAAGCCATCCGCGAAACATTCGAAAAATTTCCAATAAATTTCGTAGTAGCAAACGCTCAAGACCGATTTATGGAGAAACTTAAGGGCGTAGCTGACCCGGAAAAGAAACGCAAAGTAATTGGAGAAGAGTTCATCAGGGTTTTTGAGGAAATCGCTGAAAAATCAGGCGCACAATATCTGCTTCAAGGTACAATCTACCCAGATAGAATCGAATCAGGAATCAGAAAGAATTCAGATGTAATAAAAACCCACCACAATGTAGGTGGACTACCAAAAAAAATAAAGTTTAAGAAAATTGTTGAGCCACTTCGTGACCTCTACAAGGACGAGGTACGCAAAGTCGCAAAAATGCTTGATTTGCCTATTGACTTTAGTAAATCGTCAACCATTCCCAGGACCTGGAGTGGCCGTAAGAATAATAGGTGAACTAACTCCAGAAAAAGTGTCCATTGCAAAGAGAGCTGATGCCATTGTTCGTCAAGAAATCGAGAAAAATCACTTAGAAGAAAAGCTTTGGCAATACTTTGCAGTGTTAACCGACACGAAAGCAACTGGCGTTAAAGGTGACTCGAGATCGTACGGGTATGTTGTAGCCGTTCGCGCCGCAGAAAGTCAAGAAGCCATGACCGCAAACTTTGCCCAAATTCCATATCCGGTACTTGAACAAATCTCAACCAGAATCACAAACGAGATTCCGCAAGTTACTCGAGTAGTTTACGATATAACTCACAAGCCACCTGCAACCATCGAGTGGGAATAGATGATTTCCATAATTGTTTAAATAAAAAAGAGCAGTACATTATTCAACTACAAGGGTGACAGATCTGAAGGCGTTAATCTTGGCTGGTGGCTTCGCAACAAGGCTTAGACCGCTTAGTTGCGCTAGACCTAAAACTCTCTTTCCAATAGTTAACAAGCCCCTAATTGAATGGATTTTTGAAGGATTAGCTAATAACGAAGTCAACGAAGCCATTTTGGCAGTTAACGCATTAACGCAATTCCATATAAAACAGCAACGACCGCGTAGGCATGGTTTGAAACTAAGGTTTTCTATTGATCCACCAAAAATGCCATTGGGAACAGCAGGACCAGTTAAAAAAGCTGAAAAACTAATTGGTCATGATGAACCGTTCATTGTTTTAAACGGCGACATTTTTGCAGATTTAAGGTATAAAGAACTAGTAAATACTCATGTAAAATCGAACGCTTTAGCCACAATCGCACTATGCAAAGTTGAGGATCCTTGCAGGTATGGTGTAGCTGAAATGGCTGATGATAATTTTATTAAACGATTTATTGAAAAACCAACGAAGGATAAAGCACCGAGCAACCTCATAAACGCCGGAGTCTACGTTCTAAGTCCAAAAGTCTTCGACTATATTCCCTCTGGAAGGTCAGTTTCGATGGAGCGAGAGATTTTTCCAAAACTTGCTGAAGAAGGCAAATTATGTGGTCATTTTGTTAATTGTTTATGGATGGATATTGGTAGACCAGAAGAATATCTTGAAACAAATAAAGTAATACTTGATGTCCAAGCAAAAAAAATTAAACCGATAAATGCAAAAGGCTTTGAGTTAAAAAAGCCTGTTGCCTTTGATAAGGGCGTTTCCATAGCGGAAAAGTCAATTATTGGTCCATATGCTATTTTAGGAGAAAATGTAACCGTTGGGAAAAATGTGCAAATAAGCAACTCAGTTATTTTTCCCAGTGTTGAGATATGCGATTTTGCTTCAATTGACGGGGCAATAATTGGTGAAGCGGCAAAAATTGGAAAAAACGTTAAAATCAGTAGCGGATGCATAGTTGGCGACAATGCAAAAGTCAGAGAAGGCTTGAAACTTTCAGGTAGAATATGTCCAGGTAAAGAAGTTGCTGAAAACGTTTTAAAACCCAAGGTTCACTGTTAAGTGGACAATGAAGTGAAAAATTTATGAGCGAAAGAAAACTTTTCGGAACAAACGGTATTAGAGGTTTAGTTAACGTAGAATTAACGCCTGAAATGGCAATAAAAGTTGGCAGTGCAATTGGAACATTTTTTGGAAGAAAAAATTTACTCTTAGGTTACGATGCTAGAACAAGCGGACCTATGCTTTCCAAAGCTGTGATTTCGGGGTTAACTGCAACGGGTTGCAACGTGTTTTTTGCTGGAATGGCACCAACGCCCTCATTGCAATTTGCAGTTAAAAACCACAAAATGGATGGAGGAGTAATTATTACCGCTTCACATAATCCGCCGGAATATAACGGTATAAAAGTTATTTGGAATGATGGTATAGAAACTTCACATGAGCAAGAGGTCGAAATAGAGAACATTTACTTTGATAACAAAATGGTGTTTGCAGAGTGGGATAAAATTGGGACTGAATGCGAACTACCTGCAATTAATGATGAGTACGTCCAAGCAATAGAAAAACATGTTAATCCTGATAAAATTGCTGAGAAACATTTTCATGTTATTGTAGATGCAGCTAATAGCGTGGGCGGACTGACAGCACCGACATTATTGCGTGAACTGGGTTGCAAAGTAACCACCATCAATGCCAATATTGACGGCACTTTTCCAGGACGATTGCCCGAGCCAAGACCAGAAAGCCTTACCGATTTATCTTCAACGGTGAAAGCAATCGGTGCAGACTTAGGAGTAGCTTTTGATGGGGATGCAGACCGATCAATCTTTACTGATGAGAATGGTGTGATATATTGGGGAGACAAAACTTTTGCAGTGGTAATTAAACAGTTTTTATTCAAAAACCCAGGTGCAAAAATCGTGACGCCAGTAAGCTCCTCTACACTTATCAAAGATACAGTTGAAGCTTACAAAGGCGAGTTAATTTTAACTAAAGTTGGAAGCGTAACAGTTTCTCAGAAGATGAAAGAGGTAAACGCTAAACTTGGAGGAGAAGAAAACGGCGGAATCTTTTATGGACCACACCAAGCAGTCCGCGATGGAGCAATGACCACCGCTTTGCTACTAAATATTATGGCTGAAACTGGACAGAAGCTTTCTAAACTTGTGGCTGAGCAACCGCAATACTTCATCGAGAAAGGAAAAATCGATTGCCCAGACGAGAAAAAAGAAAGGGTATTACAACTAATTTGCGAACAAGTTAAAGACCAAAATATAAGCACTATCGATGGAGTAAAAATATGGTTCAGCGATTACAGCGCCATACTCATTAGACCAAGCGGAACAGAACCGGTTTTTAGACTATATGCTGAAGCAAAAAACCATGAAAAAGCATTAAAATTAATTGAAATCTACTCTTCAAGCCTTAAAAAAATTCTCGAAGCCATGTAATAGTTCATGGCCCTCTGGAGAAAACAATCAATGCCCCCAGTTTTAAACATCCAACCAGAAGAAATTGATACCAGTGAAAAGCGGTCAAAATATACAATAAGCGTTGTTGGATGTGGGCAAAAAGGAATTCTTTTCGCTATTGCGTTTGCGGAGATGGGATTCAAAGTTATTTGTTCTGATGCTGATCAAAGTGTCATAAAAAAAATTGCGAAAGGAAAAGCACCCTTCATTGCACCAGAATTTGAAAGCAAATTGAAAGGCTTAATGAATTCATCACAATTGAGCGTGAGTGGGGAATTAAAAAAAGCTGCTTCAAAAAGCGACATAGTAATCATTACTATGCCAGCAAAAGTGGATGATAAGAAAAAAACTGATTATTCAGAAGTCTTAAACGCGTGCAAACAAGTTGGGTCAACACTGCACCCGGGCGCACTTGTCATTTATGGAGGAGTTGTTGGTTTGGGTTTCATAGAAGGCATAGCTAAGGAAACATTAGAAAATACGTCAGGGCTCAAAGCGGGCCAAGATTTTGGTTTAGCTTATATGCCTCTTAATGGTTCAGATGCAAATCTCAAACTGTTCGCAAATTTCCAGTTGAAGGTTGCCGGAGTTGGAAAAACAAGCTTAGAGGCAACAACAAATATCCTGAAAACAATAACAAAAAATGTTAAACAGATAGGCGATGTTAAAACAGCAGAAATAGCAACGCTTTTTACCGTTGCAAAGCAAGATGCTGATATTGCATTAGCTAACGAACTTGCGGTTTTCTGTGAAAGCGCAAACACAGATTATTTTGAAATCCTAAAGCTGTTAGGTCTCAACGACAAGGCTTTTTGGCCGACAACTGTTGAGGAGGCAGACACGAATGAAGTATACCTTTTGCTTGAAAGTGCAGACAATATTAATGCCAAACTCAAGCTTCCGACGCTTTGCAGGCAAATTAACGAAGATATGCTTAAACACGCGGTTAATTTAACGCAAGAGACATTGCGAAGCTGCGGCAAAAACCTCAGAAGAGCAAAAGTCGCGGTTTTAGGAACAGGGAACTCGCCCTCCGGTACTTTCGTTAAAATGTTAGAGTTGAAGGGTGCTAAAATTAGTCTTTTTGAACCCGCATCAAGAAGAGAGCCACTGGATTTGGGTGTTGTAAAAAATAGTTTAAGAGACGCGGTGGAAGGTACGGATTGTATAATAATACTTAATGCTGAGGAACAGTTTAGACACTTGAACTTAAAGAAACTTAAACCGTTAATGAGGTCACCTTCAGTAATCGTAGATTTAGCAGGTGTCTTTGAGCGTCAACAAGTGGAGCTAGAAGGCTTCATTTACCGTGGTCTTGGAAAAGGAACAACGTAAAAAAAACAACTCAAGCCCTTGAGATTTCACATGCTGGGATGCAATCCATATTAAACATAAGGGAAAAAGAAGAATAATTTATTTTAAATTGAATGGTTTTCCCTGAGTGACTATTTTTTCAGGGACTTTTTCCTTCCATTTCTTTAAGAAGGGCAAATCTTCGGTTTCTTTTCGTAATTCGTCGGGTAACATTTCTGGAATTTCATCTCTTATAGGGTACCACCGTAGGCATTTTGGGCAAACAATTAGTCCTTCAACGATTTCATCTTTTTCTTCGAAAACGTGAAGTTCAAGCGGATGATACTTATCAATAGGACAAGCGAGGATTTCCATAAGTTTTCGTTTCATTTTTCATCCCGAAATACAAGTTAACAGTTGACTTATTAAAACTTGCTTGGCATTGAAATTACGTGTATGTCCAAAACAGTTTGGTACCAATTCGGCCCCGTGCTTCGCACTACACGAGAAAAAGTGAATTCGTAACCCACTCCAAGAGTATCAAGTTTTTTGGCGACCATCAATTTGGTTTTCTCAACAGGATTCTCGGTTCCTGTAGCATGTTGAAAATCGTAATAGTGAATCCAGCCTCCTTCTTTTTTGAGCGTTGAAACTGCATATGGCAAATATTCAAGGGCTTTTTCAGGCAACGGCATCAAGACTCGATCAGCCTTGCCTTGAAACTTAACGGTAACTATTTCTTTTGAATCGCCAAGTAGAGGAATTACTCTATCGTAAACTCTGTTGATTCTCACGTTCTCCTTCATATACATGACTGCCGTAGGGTTGACATCGATTGAGAACACCTTGGTTTGGTTTACAGTTTTAGCGATCAGGATACTAAAGCAGCCGACACCTGCAAACATGTTGACAACCGTTTCACCGGAGTTAACCAAGCGTGAAATTCTTGACCTCTCAAATAAAAGTCTGGGAGAAAAATAACATTTCTCAACATCGACTGCAAATATACAACCTGACTCTTTGTATTTGGTGCTTGTTTTATTTTCTCCAGCCACTAACGTTAACTTTCTAACTCTAAAATCGCCCGTGATTGGACTAGTTTGGACAAAAACAGTTTTCAAGCCTTTGTATATACTCATTATTTGGTTTGCAACTTTTTGAGCGTTTATGATATTGTCGTTTGGTATTTTGATTATTATTATGTCACCTATCACATCAAAGGAATTGTAAATTTGATTTAATTCTTGCGAGCCAAAATCGGTCGCGAGTTTCTGACGGAGTCTTTTTCTCAAGTACGCATCCTCATTAATGGTAACCTATTGGAAATGTTTAAAAGCAAAATACTTTTCTTTGTAGGAAGAGGCTTTCTTATGGAAAAGTCAGGAATTGTTTACGAATGCATGAGATGCGGGGCTAAGAGTGCCTTCTGAAGAATTAGAACTACGTGGCGGAGAAACAAAGTGCATCATTTGTGGTTACAGGATTCTCAAGAAAGTTAAACCACCAGTAGTTAAACGAGTTCAATCAAAATAAGGGAAAACTCGTACGTAAATACGAGCTAATGTAGTTTTTAGTTTCTTTCACTCAGTAGATTTCTTTGTCGCCAAGTTTGCGCAGAGCTTTACCTTTGAGTCTTATTGAGTCGCCAAGGAAGTCGTCGTCAACATCTTTTTCAACGGTCACACGTTTGACGGTTTCGCCGCATACTCCGCCTGGTAACATTCGTCTCTTCATGCACATCGAATAAGTGCAGTTTCCAACATTGCAAAGTTCTTCGGTTTCTCTACATTGAATGGAGCCGCGCATGTAAAAAACAGAGTTTTTGCCGCATTTAAAAGCGCTGCACGTTGGTGAACAAGCTTTTGATTGAGCCATTAAAGTACACCTCAATAATCAAATCAAAATATTATTTATGACGTTTTGTTTTTATCTTTTCTTTAATTGTTATTGGAAGCCATATAAACTTTTTCTTAGTAAGGGGGGATTTTGATAGTTGCCTTTTTGAGATTATTTAGCTCTTTTTCGTCTGAAGATTTCTACGACAGCTAACAGAACCACTGCTAACAATATTACAATTATTGCGATCAACGTATTAACTTGTACTAGGAGTGGTCCTAGGTCAATGTATTTGTCAAGTTTTACTTGAACATTGGCTGGCTGATTAATTGTGAGTCGTCATTGATTGATAATCATTCGATGCTCCGCTTGCAAAAGTTACAATTTGCATATTTCCGCCAATAACATCATTGAAGGTTACTGTTCCGCTACCTTGGGTAATAGCTGAAAATCGCTCTGTTGCTGGTCCAGTTAACGTGACATTAGCATTTGGGATTGGGTTGCCTAACAAGTCAACAACTGACACTTTTACTAAAATACCGTAGAGAGTACAAAGCAATTGTTCATTGCTGTCGCCGAATACGTTGATGTTTGTTTCATTAAGTAAAATGTCATCTTTGTACACGCGTGCGCGGTACATTCCAAAAGTTACTTGACTGGTCACCGAAGCAGAGCTGTTAGTTGTCTGTGTATAGAATAATCCAGTTGTTAATTCAACGAGCTCTACCCGTGCATTAGGTATCGCTGTTTCATTGTATCCCACCACATTGATTGTTAATGCTTCGTTGGGACATGTTATAAGTACTTGGGAAATTGGCGTTGAAGTTAACATCTTGAAGTTTTCTTGATTAGCGTTAAAAACTTGATTGTATAATGAAGCAGTTATGTTATAGCTGATTCCAATTAGGGTAGAGTTCAAGATGTAAGTTCCTGAAATGTCAGTCTGACCTGAGGCAGTTCCAGTTTGGGAACCCCCGTTTTCAGGTTGATATTGATATGTAATCGCTAAATTAACAAATGGCAATGGAACCCCATTTTCGTTTTGAACTAACACTTTAAGGTTAGTTAATTCGCATTGCAACGTGAACGTGCCTTCACCATTGACTGTTATGTTACTTTGCCCTACATTAACGCCGCTCCAAAACGCAGTTAAAGAAACAGAACCTGCTTCAAGATTCAAGTTTGCTATTCCATTATCTGAAGCTGTATTATTATAAAGTAAGTTAGTCATTAAGTCTAAAGCTTGAACTTTTACCCCGGAAACAACTTGCCCGGCAAGGTTTACTGTTTTAACTTGAATGGAGTATCCTGTTATCGAGAAGGACTCGGAATCATGTATTATTTTTTGGGGAGTTGATGTGGTTATTTGCACAACGTAATCTCCGATTGGAGCGTTGGAGGGCACTACCCATGCTGCAGCCATAGTGCCGTTAGCCGACGCTGTTATGGACAGTGAATCAATCGCTGAGCTGGCTCCAACATTGTTGATGGTTACGTTGGCCTCTTGATTTGGCTGATAACCAGTTGCTCTAACATTAACTGGTTGGCCTCTATGATAATTAGTAAAATCGATGAAAACGACAGAAAAGTGGTTTTGTGCTAAAGAACTAGTTTGATTAAAGTACAAAGTGTAGGAGCCTGCATAGTCGGTAAGTGAGCCAGTTGGTTGAAAACTGCTGTCAGGAAAATTGACTTGGGCATTTGCAGTTCCCTTTTGGGTAGAGTCGCCTAGCGAGATTATTTTTGAGTATTCTGTGTTTAGGGGGCTTGGAAGTGCAATGGAAACATCTGCAGTATATGGAGTGGTTGGTTGTCCCCCTGTAACAGTGACATTCACCAGTATGCTAGCTCCTTCCTGAATCTGAGATGGAATTGCATTTATGTAGTAGGTTGTTATAACCTGGAATTGGTCAGTTGAAGTTACACCGGTTGTAACATCTTTAAGCGTTAAATTGTAGCTGCCGGCTGGAATTTCAGGTACGATAAAGTTCGCGTTGACAGAATAACCGGTAGATGCGCCGGTACCAACAACATTTGACCCAAAAATTATTTGGTAGCCACCGTTATAAGTGTAAATTGTTCCCTGAACATTTACAGCTTGGCCTACAGGTCCACTTAGTGAATTAGGAGAAACTTCTGAGATGCTAACAGAAGAACTTTGGCTTTGCGCTGAAATCAATGGAAGAGGCTCGAATGCTAAAGCCATTGATGTAAGCAGCAACAGCGTTATTACTAAAATTTTCTGATTCAAACGAGTCGGCTCTCCCAATAGACGGGCTATCCACGTCTACATTGAGTTTGAGTTAACTAGGACTGTTTAAACTTTACCTTTTAATCGTTGCAAAGAATATCTAAAGGCTTCTTGAACCAAATCGATTTTTATGTTAAAAACGAATTTTAGCATAGGATTTTTTAAAGTCGGATGCTCCTATGAGTAAACCCAATTCAGGCGCAAAAATTGGAAAAAAACACCGAAGCAACACTTTCAGGGGCTTTAAAGAAGCAAAAATACCATTTTGTAGGTCATCATTCAGCTGTTAAAAGGTGCAAATGGCTCTATGAATCCATAGTTAACGATAGAGTATGTTATAAGCAAAAATTTTACGGCATAAAATCCCACAGATGCATCCAAATGTCACCTTCACTTTACTATTGCACGCAGCAATGTCTTTTTTGTTGGAGAGCTCAAAGCGGTGATCTACAGGTCACTTGGGATGAAATGAAAATTCCCAAAATAAATTCACCTGAAGAAATTGTTGAAGGCTGCTTCAGGGCGCAAGATAAAATTTTAACTGGATATAAAGGAAACCCAAAAACCAATTGGCGCAAATTCCAAGAAGCCCTAATGCCAAAGCAAGTTGCTATAAGCTTAACCGGTGAGCCAACGCTTTATGAGCCTCTGGGGGAATTAATTAAGACTTTTCATAAAAAAGGGTTAACGACTTTTCTTGTATCTAACGGAACATTACCAGCAAAGCTTTCTAAACTAAGTCAAGAACCAAGTCAACTCTATATTTCACTTTGTGCGCCAAATGAGCAAGTGTATAAGCGAGTTTGTCGCCCTGCGTTTCCAGAAGCGTGGGCAAAATTAAATGAGACACTTAGTTTACTTCAGAGTTTTCGTTGCCCCCAAGTGCTTCGCATGACTCTAGTTAAAGATCACAATATGACCAATGTAGATGAATATGCCAAACTTGTAGAGAAAGCTAACCCCACCTACATTGAGGCAAAAGCGTACATGCATATTGGTTTCTCACATCTTCGCTTAAGCTTTGAGAGCATGCCTATTCACAGCGAAGTTAGGAGTTTTGCAGAGGCTTTGGCAGAGAAAACTGGGTACAAAATTGTTAATGAAGCAACTGAGAGCAGAGTAGTTTTATTGAGCAGGATAGAAAAACCTATCCAATTTGGAAACAACTGATTTCTTTTACTAGAAAAGTATGAATTTACATTTTTGCAATATGAATCAGTTGTTTTCATTAAGGCTCGAATGCTTCGAATTGGAGATAAAAAGTAATTGTAGAGAAGTGGATTTACTTTTAAAAGTAGCAAAAGTTAGGAAATTAAAATAAACAACAATGCAGCTTTATTTATTGGTGTAATTTTGTCCTCAATAGAAAGTGTTCTTCAAGGTGTAAAAAACGATTTATTGCAGAAAAACCAAATTCGCGAAGAAACACATGAAAGTATGCGAAAAGCAACAAGCCTCTCCAAACAAGCCATACTACTAATTCACCAAAAAAAATACACTGAGGCGCAGAATTTCATTGCGAACGCTAAAGAGAAAATGTCAAGTCTTCAGTCTTTAGCCAAGCAGTATCCTGAGATTATTTATGGTGGAATGTTTAGCGCGGCTCTTCAGGAATACTCTGAGGCACGCATATTTTTGACACTCATTCAAGAATCTCGTTTTGTTACTCCACTGGAGATTTGTGTGCCTTCGATTGATTACACACTTGGTTTAGCAGATGTCATTGGTGAATACAGGCGTTTAGCTCTTGATAATTTGCGTGAAGGCAAAGTCAAAAAGGGAGAAGAATGCTTAGAAATAATGGATCAGATATTTATTCAGCTTTTGGCACTTGATGAGGCTTATATGCTTGTTCCTGGGCTTAGGCATAAATCTGATGCGTCAAGAAGAATAATCGAAGCCACCCGTGGCGACATAACACTTGAAGTTCGAAGAAAATCCCTTGAAGATCTTCTAAAGAAGTTTGATCCAGCAAAAAGCAAGAGCAGAGGCAAACCAAAAAAGGCTAACATTTGAATAAACCCCACAAATTAATGAAAAGTTTTTCAATACAAAAAGCACATCAGACGCAGCTTTGCTTATCTAAGAAAGTTATTTTGGAAGATATGCTACCAGCAAAAATTAGGACTGTTGCGGGCGTTGACGTTTCATACATTGGCGAGTTTGGGGTTGGTGCAGTGGCGGTTTTGGATTATGATTCGTTAGAGCGTTTGGAGAGTCAAGTGGCAACATGCCAAGTTAAATTTCCTTACATACCCACCTTGCTATCATTTAGAGAAATCCCGCCGACAATGGCAGCGATAAAAAAGCTGAAATTACAACCAGACGTATTTCTTGTAGATGCACAAGGGCTTGCACATCCCTACAGATGCGGCTTCGCTAGCCACCTTGGGCTCATTTTGTGCAAACCGACTGTTGGCGCTGCAAAAAGCAGATTGATTGGAACACCAGCCGAAATGGATGGAGAAAACTTGCTAGTTGATAATGGCGAAATCATCGGAGCTGTCGTAACTACACAAAAGAATGCCAAGCCAATTTACGTTAGCATCGGTCACATGGTCTCACTTAAAACATCAATCAAAATCGTTAAGCACTGCGCCAAAAACCGAATTCCTGAGCCGCTCCTGCAAGCGCACAAGTTAGCGACAAACGAAAAAAACAGACTTGCAAACGAAGGCAAAGTAAATATCAATGAAAACTAAAAACTATCGTTAGAGCGTGAATTAATTGGCTGAAGAAATATCATACGCTGAATTTCAAAAGCTTGACTTGCGAGTTGGAAAAATCGTTGAAGCAACCCCAATTCCAAACTCAAAAAAATTAATCCAGATAATGGTTGAGTTTGGTTCGGAGAAGAGACAGGCGGTTGCGGGTCTCCTTAAGTATTATCAGCCTGAGGATTTGGTTGGAAAAAAATGTGTTTTTCTGTTGAATCTTCAAAGACGCATGTTGGCGGGGGTAGAATCGCAATGCAT
The DNA here is from genome assembly GCA_963750605.1 of Candidatus Bathyarchaeota archaeon. Classification (GTDB taxonomy): domain Archaea; phylum Thermoproteota; class Bathyarchaeia; order Bathyarchaeales; family Bathycorpusculaceae; genus Bathycorpusculum. The sequence continues at coordinate 183,030 of CAVVRN010000017.1, read as the reverse complement.
GGTTTTGGCTGCTGAAGATAGTGAAGGCAACATTACGGTTCTTGTGCCTGAGAAGGATATTGTTGAAGGAAGCAAAATCGGCTAATAATAGACTAAGAATTCATCGTTCTGCCAGATTAAAGTAAATCGCTAGGGAAGAGTTAAATTATTAAATTAAACCACTTAATTGTATAATTTGTTGTGGAAGGTTATCTTTATGGCAGTTAATGAAGAAGCACTTATGTGGGTTGAGAAATACCGCCCAAAAAACCTAAATGAAGTCGTAGACTTACATGACATCGTTGAAAGCCTTAAAGCTTTTATGAGAAACCCAAAAACGATGCCGCACCTGATGTTCGCAGGAATACCAGGCACCGGAAAAACCACACTTGCACTATGCATTGCTCACGAACTTTTCGGTCCAAACTGGAAAAACTTCACACTTGAACTTAATGCGTCTGATGAAAGAGGCATCGACACCGTGCGTGAAAGAGTTAAGGATTTCTCACGTTATAGCCGCTCAGGTTTTGGCGATATTCCATTTGCATTAATTATTCTTAGATGAATGTGACCAGATGACGGGCCCTGCCCAGACTGCATTGAGAAGAATAATGGAAACCAGCTCCCGCACGTCAAGATTCATCCTAATATGCAACCAATCGAGCAAAATCATCGAGCCAATCCAAAGCCGCTGCGCCATATTCCGATTTTCAAGACTAGACAAACAAGCGATGAAAGAGCAACTGCAATGCATTGCGAAAAAAGAAAAAGTTAAGCTTGCGCCTGAAGCCGCAGAAAGAATTGTGGATTTCTCTGAAGGCGACCTAAGGCACGCAATAAACGCCTTGCAGACGGCTTCCGCCTACAAGGAAGGAGGAGAAGTAGATGAGAAAACTGTTTCATTGGTAATCGGCGAAGCCAGCCCAATGCAAGTTCAAAAAATGATTAGGAAAGCACTGTTCGGCGATTTCATGGAAGCCAGAAAAACAATGTATGAAATAATGGGGTCTTTCGGCTTTTCTGGCAACGAAATAATTCGTCAAGTTCAGCGGGAAATCTTTAAAATGTCTGATTTAACGCCTGAACAAAAAGCGGATCTCTCAAATATAATTGGCGAATATGACTATCGCTTAACTCAAGGCGCAAACAGCGACATTCAATTAAGCGCTTTATTGGCACAATTTGGAAAATTCGGTAAAGGCATAGGGGAAACTTATTGAGAAATGATCTTCTATGGGTGGAAAAGTACCGCCCAAAAAAGATAGAAGATATAATTGGTAATGAAGAAGCTAAAGCTACCTTTATCGAATGGCTTAAAAGCAAACGCAAAACCAAGAAAGCAGTTTTGCTGTATGGTCCGCCTGGCGTTGGCAAAACGGCGTTGGTTAATGCTGCCGCAAAAGAGTTCGGCTTTACAATTATCGAAATGAACGCAAGTGACACAAGATCAGAAAAAGCCGTTAATGCAATTGCTAAACCTGCCACATCCTATCTGGCCTTGACACTTTTACGACAGACAAGGCAAAGGCAACCTGCTTTTTCTTGACGAAGTCGATGGCATCGCAGGCAACGAAGACAGAGGCGGAGTAAGTGCCATAATAGAAATTGTTGAAGAAATCAAGAGTTCCAGTTATTATGGCGGCAAACGATCCGGACATAGACAAACTAAGACCGCTAAAGAAAGTTTGTTTGCTGATTCGTTTTCATCAAATCCGATTCCGCTTATCATTGCATTGTTGCAGAAGATTTGTTTGCTGGAGCATGTTAAGGCAGATTTTGAAGCGCTTGAACATATTGCCCAAAACAGCAAAGGCGACGTTCGATCAGCCATAAATGATTTGCAAAGTCTAAGCGAAGAAAACCATGTCTTAACCTTGCAGGACACCATGGCTCTAGTTCAAGAAACAAAGATATCAGCATGGATGAAACACTCAGAGGCTTTTTCTCTGCAAAATCAATTGAGGAAGCATCATCCTTACTTTTCCGCTCAAGCGTTGACTACGACGATTTTATAATGTCAGTAAGCGACAACCTTCCCAGACGATACACCAACCCAGATGAACTTGCAGTTGCCTACGATTTTGTTTCCAAGGCGGACCTTTTCCGAGGAAGAATTGGAACCGAACACTGGCATCTCCTGAAGTACTTCTTCAATGAATTATCAGAAGCCGCTGCAGTTGCCCCTGAATCATACAAACCCTTCGAATTCATTTCGCCACCAATTAGGATCATCACTCTATTTTGGACCAAAGGCAAAAGAACCATGCTTGAACGCGATCTGCGGAAAAATTGGCGCCCAATGCCATGTTTCGCATTCTAAAGCTAAACACGAATTCGTTCCATTCATTAAGATGATGCTTGCAAAAACAAAAATCAAGCCCCTTGATTTCTTGGCTTGAGCTTACGCCTGAAGAAGTTGATTTCCTAGTTAAAATGAATAGGTACTAAGAGGAAAAGTAAAATGGTTATAGTTTTAAATCCGAAGGGTTTCAAGCTTCCAAGGGTTGAAAAAGAAAAATTTGTGCTTTTGATACGTTTGGGCATAGATTATAATCGTGAGCAATGTCTCTACTCAATTAAAAACTATAATAATATCGAAAAACTCATTGAAACAATCAGCGAGTATTTTGAAATCGAAGTTGATTTTTCTTCAAAGCTGCACTCGGTGCGGAAAAGATTTTCATGTTCAGATTGCAACTATAACGACTTATGCACAACCAGAGACATGCCCTTTAGCTGCGTTTGCCCTCACTGTCTGAGAGATAGGAAACACTTTGAAGAATACCTCGAAAAACTTTGAATGACATACACTTTAATTTTTGGGGATTCTGACCTAATGGGTGAAGAAAGATTGTTGTCAGTCCGCCTGTTCTAAGATTATTTTTGGAGCCCACTTAATTTGTTGTTAAGCTCACCAATTATTAGATCCTATTTGTCTTTGCTCAAATGAAGGATAATTTTAGAAATCATTTCATCTGAGATTGTGAAGATGTAACACTCAAAGGAAATCACAATATTGGACGAGAAAAATAAGGTCACAGTATGATGCAGGCAAATATCAACAATCGAGTTGGTATACAAAAGCATCAACCAAACACACAAAAAACTGCGAAGGCAATTCTTATCTACTCAGTTCTAATTAAACTCTTATAAGAAGGCTTCGTTTATGTCGGAAGAACATACAACATTAACCGTTGCTCTTTCTCAACTCAAACTAGCTTCTAAAAAATTACAGTTAGACTCAGGCATGCATAAAATGCTCAGCCTACCAAAACGCTCAATCAGCGTAAGCATTGACATCCGCATGGACAACGGGTCAGTCGGCGTTTTCAATGGTGTCAGAGTTCAACATTGGGATGCTCGTGGACCATTTAAAGGCGGAATCCGTTACTAGCCCAAATGTTACCCTTGATGATGTCACAGCTTTAGCAATGTTGATGACTTGGAAATGCGCCATCGCCAACATACCCTTCGGCGGAGCAAAAGGCGGAGTCTGCGTTGACACCAAAAAAATGAGCAAACATGAACTTGAACGGTTAACAAGAAGATACGTCAGCCTAATCTGCGATTATTTGGGACCACACCGGGATATTCCTGCACCAGACATGTACACTGACTCCCAAACCATGGCGTGGATAATGGACACTTACAGCCAACTCAAAGGCTACAGCATACCTGAAAGCGCCACAGGTAAACCTGTCGAGATTGGCGGTTCATGGGGCAGAACAGAAGCCACAGGCAGAGGCGTAATCCACTGCGTAAAACAAGCAGCAGAAAACAACGGATTAAAACTTAAAAACGCAGCCATAGCTATCCAAGGCTTTGGCAACGTTGGCTATCACGCGGCAGTTGCAGCACAAGAAATAGGCTGCAAAGTAATAGCTGTAAGCGACTCAACAGGAGGAATCTATTGCCCAGACGGCTTAAATCCTCCAGATGTTTTAGCACACAAAGAAAAAACCAGCTCAGTCCAGAACTACAAAGGCTGCAAAAACATAACAAATGAAGAATTACTTGAACTTCCGTGCGACGTATTAATTCCTGCAGCGCTGGAAAACCAAATTACCTGCAAAAACGCAGATAAAATCAAGGCAAAAATGGTTGCTGAAGCAGCAAACGGACCAACTACTCCAGATGCGGATAAGGTTTTGTATGAAAAAGAAATCTGCCTAATCCCAGACATTCTTGCTAACAGCGGCGGAGTCACAGTTAGCTACTTTGAATGGGTACAAAACCTAACTACGGGAACAATGGCCGCTGGAAAAAGTCAACCAGAAAATTGGAAGAAAAAATGACTAAAGCATTCAACGATGTGGTAGGCGATTGTCAGAGAAAGAAGAAAGTGACATGCGCACAGGCGCCTTAATGCTGGGTGTAGGAAGAGTAGCTAACGCCATAAAATCACTAGGACTTTGGCCATAACTCTACCTTAGAAAAAATAACACTCTAAATCATTTTCAGATGAAAAAATTGCTTTAAAATCGCGTTTTACTGCAAGGCTGCGACTGAAAAAATACAGATTTCAGTTCATTTACTATTTTAAAATGACGATTGCAGGTTACTTCTTTGAGTGGTAATTTTTATGCCAAAAAACGCAGTCCTTTAGCTTAGTCAACCCCTTAAACAAGCCGTTATACCCAATTAAAGCGATGTTTTTTAGTGCAAACGCTTAAAACTGTTCTTGTTATATGTGTTGAACCCCACAAAAGGGAAAACAATTGGATTGAGAGGGATAAAGGGAGTTGGCAGCGAAAATTTGCACGTTAGATTTCTCGCTATGAGAATTCATTAGTTAAAATTGTTGCTAACCGCAATTGTCCTGAAATCAAGCTTGCTGGGTTAACTGTTGGTCCTTTTGATGAAGGAAATGAGTATGAAGTTTATTTTTGGGTAGCAAAAGAACTTAGCAACTGCAGGAATGGTTCATTTCCGAGAAGATGACGTTTTGGATGCGACTAAACTGTTTAAGGTGCAATGGAAAGAAGGCGTGCAAATTCCAGGGCAAATTTCTGAGTTGCCAGAAGATTTTTACCCTAAACTTCGAAGGTTTATTTCCGACTTGAAAGATCAAGCCTCAAAACAACCTGGAAAAATATCAAGAATACGATAAAGCAAAACAATTAGCACGCGACATTGTAAATTCTACGACTAAAAAAAATAGTTGCCTTATCTTCTGCTCCAGCCCAAACGGAGCAGGTTCTAAAAAAACTCACAAGCGAAGAAAAACTCATTTTATGAGCAACTTGTCAAAATAATTTCTGAATGGAAAACAAAGATTTTAGAAAACGAGGGAGAAAAGTAAAGATGGCTAATGAACTAGGTAACTGATTGATCCACAGCAGCGTTTTCAAGAATTCTTCAAAAAAGAAAAGTACCGACAAAGAATTGCTCAATTAGCCATCACGGGAAAAAACTCATTAACAATTGATTTTGAAGAGCTCTATGGGTTTGATCAAGCACTTGCTGAGCATTACTCAACAAACCAGAAGAGTACCTGCAGCATGCTGGCAAAGGAGCTTATGAGCAACTTCGCATTGAAGATGCCGAATACGCAGAGAAAATAGAGAAAATCATCATTAGAATTGTACAGCTTCTTGGCAAAGAAGTACTTAGAAAACTTGGCTCAAGACAAATGAGCAAGCTAATCATGATTGAAGGCATCGTTGTCAGAGCCACCCCTGTTCGACCGATGGTTTTGCTAGGAGCCTTCAAATGCAAACGTTGCGGAACCATGAACATAGTTGAACAAACAGGACAATTCTTGAAAGCGCCAGCCATTTGCCAAGCCCCTGACTGCGGAAGAGATGGACCATTCGAATTTAGCCAAGAAGAATCCACATTTATCGATTCACAAGACCTTAGACTGCAGGAAAAACCTGAAGATTTACCTCCAGGACAATTACCACGTACGTTAGCCGTGAAGCTTGTCGGCGACGACATTGTTGATGTTGCAAGACCAGGAGACCACGTTTCCATTGTTGGCATAGTCCGCGCTTTTGCGCCTTCGCTTATGGGCATGGGAAAACTTCGCACCTTCATCCTTCAACTTGATGCCAACTCCATAGAAGTCTTGGCAAAGAACCTGAAACCTCACCGCCAACACCTGAAGAAGAAGAAAAAATGCATCGCACTATCCAAAGACCCATAGGTGCATAGGAAAATCATGACGTCCATTGCACCATCAATCTTCGGCTTACGAGCACATCAAAGAAGCAATAATGTACTTGCTTTTCGGTGGAGTTTCAAAAAGCCTGCCAGACGTTAACGTCAGAGGCGAAATGAACGCACTCTTAATCGGTGACCCAGGTACCGCAAAATCCAATTGCTCCAATATGTTGCCAGAATAGCGCCAAGAGGACTTGTACACTTCGGGCAGAGGAACAACCGCTGCAGGCTTAACCGCTGCAGTTGTCAGGGAAAAAGGCGGAAGCATGAGCCTTGAAGCAGGCGCACTTGTCTTGCAGATAAAGGAATTGCCTGCATCGACGAAATGGACAAAATGCGTCCCGAAGACCGAGTTGCCATCCACGAAGCCATGGAACAACACACGGTTTCAGTGGCAAAAGGCGGCATCGTCGCCACATTAAACGCTAGAACAGCAGTGCTTGCAGCAGCCAACCCATCTTTAGGCAGGTATGAACCAAACAGAACTGTGGCAGAAAACGTTCCCTTGCCAGTAACTATCCTTTCACGTTTTGACTTAATTTTCGTTCTGCGAGACGTACCTAACAAAGAATCGGACAGCAAAATGTCTCAGCACATCTTGGAAATTCACAGAAGAGGAGTAAGCCCTGTAGAAGCCCAAGTAGATGCAGAATTCTTCGCAAATACGTTAGTTTTGCTAAAAGAATCAAGCCAGCACTCAGTATTGAAGCATCAAAACGCTTAAGCGACTTTTACTTAGCTATGCGTGCAGCAAGCGAAACGGAAGGCTCACCAGTAGCAATAACCGCTCGCCAACTTGAATCGCTTGTTCGTATTTCAGAAGCCAGAGCACGTGTTGCTTTGCGCAAAGAAGTAACAGCTGAAGATGCAGATGCAGCTATAACCATTATGAAGAGGTCGCTGGAAGAAGTGGGAATCGACTTGTCCTCCTACAAAGTTGACATTGACTTAATTATGACTGGCAGACCTAAAAGCATTGCGAGATAGATTATCACATTGTGCTTTCAACATTGATGGATATGGAGAAGGTAACAGGCATAGTTGAGAAAGATGCGCTTGTCAACGAATTGGAAACCAAGCATAAGATTCCAAGAGGCAGAAATTGAACGCATGATAAGCCAACTGCTACGGGAAGGCACAATTTATGAACCACAGAGAAGGATGCCTAAAGAAAACCTAAAGCAGAAACGAACAACATGAAACCAGTTGTAGTTGTTGCAGGAACAAGACCTGAAATAATCAAGATGGCCCCAATAATTCGAGCCTTAAAAAAAGCCAAATTACCATTCGTTATTTGTTCATTGCGGGCAACACTACGACTACAACATGTCTCAGCAATTCATTGAAAACCTCGAATTGCCATCTCCTGATTACTCGTTTAAAATTGAAGCCTCTTCGCCTGGAGCACAAACAGCTGAAATAATGATGAAAATGGATCAGTTGCTCGAGAAAATTGAGTCATCAATAGTTTTTGTTGAAGGAGACACAAACAGTGTTTTGGCAGCGAGCTCTAGCAGCTAACAAACGAGTAATTCCTATTGGGCATGTGGAAGCTGGTTTGAGAAGCTTTGATCTTCGCATGCCTGAAGAATATAACCGACGCTTAACCGACCATATATCCGAATACTTGTTTGCTCCAACTGAAAGAGCCAAAGCAAATCTTTTAAAAGAAAATGTTTGGGGCAAAATCTACCTAACTGGAAACACAGCTATCGACGCTGTAACTGAACATTTACCAATTGCAGAAAAAAAATCTTCAATTATGGAAAAAATTCCATTTGAAAACTTTCGCTTTAGCAACTGCTCACCGAGCAGAAAACGTCGATGACATCGCGGTTCTTGAGTCATTTATGGAAGTTTTCTCAAAATCACCTCTTCCAATTGTTTATCCGATGCATCCACGAACAAAAAAACGACTGCAAGAAAATAATATGCTTATCAAAATGGAAAAATTAAAGAATTTGCTTGATTTTTCCACCGTTAGGATACTTGGATTTCTTGATTTTGATGAAAAATTGCAAATTGATACATCACTGATTCAGGCGGAATTCAGGAAGAAGCCACTGCGCCAAGCATAAGAAAGCCTGTCTTGTGATTCGTTTATCGACTGAGAGGCAGGAGGCAGTTGAGGCAGGATTCGCCAAAGTTGTTGGAACCGACAAGAACAACATTTTGGCAGCAATGAAAGAAGCGGTTAAAGAAAGAAGTTGAGTTGCCGCATGTTTCGCCTTTCGGCGATGGCACGGCAGCACAAAAAATTGTTGATATAATAAAGAAAAATTTTGCTTAAGAGATGTAAGTGGTTTTTTTATCTTCTTCTTTGCGGGTTTCTTCAGCTTGAATAGCTCGTTTTTCTTCGATTTGTTGGAGCCGTGTTACCATTGTTTCTGCTCGTGCAATTTCTTCATTTAAGCCTGTTAAATCCAATTCAAAGTTGAAAGTTGACTTTAGAACTTCTAAAACGCTTTTTGCTGCAAGAGGATCAGGAAGATATCCTCGTGTTTCTCCCAGTAAGCAGAGTGGCGTCTATTTTTTTGAATTTTGCTAAGCCAAGTATTAGTCCTGCTGTTCCAACAATGGGGCTTCCTGAAGTGCTCAATGTTGCACCAGCTTTTATTGCTTTGTCAAGGATTTCCTGTGAGGTTGCTGCTATGAAGACTTTGGGTTTTTCTTTGGGTTCCATGCGGTACCCGCCGATTGTTGCGATTGTTTTTACGCTGTTTTTTCTGAGAAATCAAGCATTTGATCGGCGATTTCATATTGTCCTTCGATTGTTTGCGATTGGCTATCGCCTGTGAACAAAATCAGGTCGTTTGCCATTTGGGTTTTTGTAGTAGTAAAATGCTCCTCTTAAAAGCCGAACGTTTCCTTTTTTGTTGACTAAGACAAAGTATGGAAAATGTGGTGAGTAGAGATAGGCAACTTTCTTGGCTTTTAACTGTTTGATCATGTATCGAAGAGCGATTTTGCCTACAAGTCCTAAACCTGGAAGACCTTCTATGAGAATAGGGTTGTTTGGTTGTTCGATTTCGTTGAATTCTTTGATGTAGGTTTCTTTCATTTCGCTGCACTTTCCATTTTCATTGCCATTCGATACTTCAGATATTTGTCATCTGGTGAAAATTTAGGCTGGATGCGGAATTCTTACTGGTCCACCACAATATGGGCAACTATCTTTTTGTAGAGTGTATTTTTCGCAGTTTACGCATTTACGTAGTTGCCATACCATTATTTTTCCCTTCTAAAAGTAACTTTTCCATTGAGATGAAGCGTAATCCGCGATGGTTTCAATGGTGGCGATTGCCATTTTGCCATTGTCCGGCCATTTTGGCTTACGCTCAGCCATTTTTGTCATTCCTTATTCAAGAACTGCTTGTACTTCGCCTTTGATTTTTGCTCTTCCGCCAGATGGTTCAGCTAATGGTTCTCCGCATACGTTGCAGGTGATCTTGTTAACAGCGTTGCTGAAGATTAGTTGTTCGTTACCGCATTTTGGGCATTTAACTCTTAGGAAGACGCTTCTTGGTTTTGGGATAAGTTTACTCCATTCAGACATAACTTTTTTCTCCATTACTTATTGTATAACTAATTTTCTTAGTCGAATACCGTCTTTGTGTCTCATGTAATTGCAAACTTTGCATTTGAGACGCAGAGTTTGTTTTTTGGTTGTTTTAGCGAATTCATGTTGAAGTGGATATTTTTGTCCACCGTAACCTTCTTTTTCTCGTGCGTGGTGGCGCTCACCTTTAGCTAAGGCTCTGCGTTTTCCGGGCTTGTAGAGGGTTACACTGTGAATCTGATGAGCTTTACATTTTGGACAGTAAGTTTTAACTTCTTTAGGAACGTTCACGTTCTTCACTACCAGCTTTGCATAAAAGAAACATACGCATTCTTATACTTTTTCACCTTTCTACCAAAAACGTTGGCCTGTACTCGATTGAAGCATCACTTTGCAGTTTTCAATGCTGGTCTATTAAGTTAACAACTAAATTATGGGCATATGGACATATCCTTTTTTAGATTGAGGATACGTTCACTATTATTAGTTCAGGCATGGCAGCATTTATGATAAACATTGTTCCAAAAATTAAGCAGCACTCAGATGCAGTCATTAAACTGATGCCATTACTTGCGTTTGCTGTCCCATTGGCTCTGCTGTACATTCTAAATCCATGGGATCCATACCTTAACCTTAATGCTCAAGATTCTTTCCAGTTGATGTGGAAAGGCAGAACATTCCAATTGTTTTTTATCTGGCTAATCGCGCTTGAGTTTATTCTCAGTTGGGAAACCATAAAGTCAAAAGTAAACAAGAAAAACAATGCAATACTCTTCGCTGTTGGCATAGCCTCCGTACTTCCTACTGTTTATATTGTTTTAGAGAATTATTTTGGGCTCAATAAAATCATTGCAAATACTGCATTCCAGAATGGAATTGCGTTTTATAATTCGATGCCGCTTGCCATTGAATACCTTGTTTTCGCAGGTCTATTTTGCTTAACAGTTTTCCTGTATTTTGGAAAAAAGGGTTTAGCCGGTTTTGCTTTACCTGCAATATTCCTCGGCATAGTAGGACTTCTTTACACTATCGATAATGTTTTTCCTTATGGGGCATTTACACCGTTTCAACTATTGGTCCCCACCACGGCCATGCTGGCTGCTAAAACCCTTGGATTAATGGGATATGGAACTGTGCTTGGATCAGAAAATGGAATGCCGACCCTGCAAGCAACTGGGCCATTAGGTTCAGCAAAATTCTCGATAGCTTGGCCTTGCGCAGGCATTGAAAGTCTCCTAATTTTTACAGCTGTCTCTTTGTTATTTTTGAAGCGAATGCCAATTTCTTGGAAAGCTAAAACAGGATTCTTCGCTGTAGGTGCTGCAATCACTTACTTCATAAATATTTTAAGAATTGACACAATCTTTACGATTGGTATGCAATATGGCGTGGACTCGAATCAAGTTCAAATGTTCCACTTTTACTATGGTCCGCTGTATTCGATTACATGGATAGTAGCGTACCCAATAATTATTCTTATGAGCTTAGGTTTTTGGCGAAAAATTAAAAATGGAAAACAGATACCGCCAAGTCCTATGAAGCCTCAACCAACACAGCTAACCCCTGTTTAACCAACATTTTAGCGTTCTCAGCAGGCAAAGAGGCTACATCTTCCACCTTAAACGGTCCATATGTCTTCATGTCTGCGCCAATAATACCTGGAATATTTTTTACGAATCTCAGAGGCACCCTTTTGTGTTTTTGTTCGGTAACAACTTTAACGATTATTGGAGCGGCCTGAGTCTGCATGGGGGAAACTTGTTCTTGAACTTGAATCTGAAAGTGTCCACCCATAAGCTCTTTAGAGAATTTTTGATAAGCCTCAGTGAAAGACATGAAGTTCTGACACATTTTGGCTTCTTCGACCGTTAATAATTCGGATGGCAATTTTTGGATTTGAGTGATTGTTGTTATTAGTTTTTTGTATCTTGCATCAAGTAGTTCCTCAAGCATTCTCTTAACGTTCTGTGCTTCATGATCAAGTAAGTTTACTTTGACTGATTTTTTTTCAAGAGCACGGTTCTCTTCGCTTATATGGCTCAAGTAATCTGCTAATTTACTGTAAAAGTCAGGCGGTAACCCCCCAAGCGCAGCGCCTTCAATTTCAGTTCGCCACGCAGCATAAAGTTCATTATACATTAGTTTGCCACCTTAGCCCTTCCTTTGCAAATAAGCATAACTGCTGCAGCAACCGGTAACTCTTTTATCTCATTTCTATAAGGACCCAACGTTTCTCCGCCCAACTTAAACTCAGGTGCATTAGAGACCAACACTTTAACCTCGCCCTTTTTAAAAGCTACCGCTCCCGTAAATGGATCAAAATCTTGCAGGTTTTTAGCGGGAAACTCGACCTTTTTCAACCCTGTTTTGCCATGCAAGGTGCCGTTCATCCTGATTAAACGATGAATATCAGTAGTTACAACTGTATCTATTTTTGAGGACTGTGAATCCCGTACATACTCGGCTAGTTTTAGCCATGTTTGAACGCTGACATCATTAATGCTCGTCCACCGCCCCTCATTTATGCATCGTTTAATGATTGCGTCTCTGTTTTTCAAGATCGAATTATTCTTTACACCAATATTTTTCAAGTCTTCCTTGGTTGCAGTGAGCATGAAATTTTGCATTCCGACCTTTAGCCTCTTATTCCAACCAAAATTATGTAAACTAAATTTTTTAGCTGAACGTTTTCCGCGTTTTTCTTTAACGTCTTTGTCAAATACGGCCAAACCTAAACCGGTAACGTAATCCACGATTTCTTTCCTCGCCATTGCATCTAATGACCGGACAGCTTCGTCTTCAACATGAACATGGTACCCTCGGTGTCCAGAAAAAAACACATGCAACTCATCTAAAGAAAAACCAAAATCGTTTTCCAGCATATCTAACAGTTTGGCTGTTTCATCTCGAGCTGATTTTATGCAAAGCTCGCAAGGCCATGTTTTGGTCTCAAATTTTGTTGCTTCACAAGCTGGGCAAGCTTCAAGAAGTAGTCCCCTGGCGCTGAAGCCGCATTTGACGCAAGTAAATTCGTCGTGAATTTTATCGCAAGTTGTTGGAATATGGTCTGCGTCTATGTCGAAAACTAAGTCTGAGCCCAACCAACCTTTTTTATCCATATCAAAATCTGGGTTTTCATAGTAAGCACAAGAATGGTAAACATCAGAAGGAACCGTTTGGTTTAATGCTGTTCTGAGGGTTTTGATATTTTCAAATCTTTTATGTCTCACCATAAACCGTTCTTTGAAAAGTAGATATCCAAATTCTCTTTGCTCAGGAAATATAGGAGCAGGAATAACATTTGAGGGGTCTCGGTAGTATTCACAGAATTTTTCATAAACGAAGTCACGAGAAGCCTCCATTTTCCGTTTTTACCCCGCAAGTTTGTAAATATAATTATTATGCCTTCTAAATTTATCTTTGTACCGCATTGCTGTAAAATACACGGTGCATAAGAAATCAATCAATTCATGAGCCACAAAAAATTTTTAAGGGAACTGAAGAAGGTTCCAGTCTACAGGTAGCCAATAAAAGGATAATAATTGGCTCCGGAGAAAGAGAGCACCAATATCATAAAGAACAGCAATAGGATTGTTACTTCTAACTCTTTTTTCCGTTGAGGGATCAAAATATATACGAAAATAAACGGTATGTACCAATTTTGGAAGTATGGTAGCATAAAACTTGGAAAAAGTAGGAAAATTGCTGACAAAGAAAGCAAACTGTTTTTGTTAAGCATGTAAATTGAATAAGCAATAACAACTGCAAGCGTTAGCAAAACAGAAGCGGATTGGGATGACCAGCTGATGTGTGAGTTTGAAGAAAAAGCATTAATACCATTCAAGATTAATTGGGGTCCAGTTGCCATGAAGTAAGGGGCACTTAAATATGCTGTGAAAAGGCTAACAGACCCAAATGCAACTCCAGAAATTACGGCTTTATTTTTTAGAAGGTTAATGGGTTTGTTTGTTTGGTAAAGTTTTATCAAACTAACAAGAATTAATGGGAAAAGAAAAATGCCTGCTTGATATTTAAAAAATGTGGATATTGTGACAAATAAGAAAAAGTAATCGTAGCGTTCAGCCATAAACATGGATATGGCAAATAAGGTAAACAGGAAAGCAACGGAATCAAACATGCCGTCTGCTGAATAAACCATCAAAGAAACGTAAATAATGTAAACTCCTATTAGTTTTAGAATCAAAGCCATGTCTTTTTTGAAGTAATCTTTAAAGAAAAAATAAATGCATATAGTGGCTATAACTAAGAAAGATCGCTATCTCGGCTTTGTATATTAAAGTTGCATCAAAGCCGTTTTGGACCAGAATACCAAATGGCAAGAAAAGTAAAATGCTGCCTAATGGATACAAATGTGGCATTTCGGGCCAAGTTATAAATTTGTTAGATGATGTGTCTGTGTTTGCAAGTGTGCCCAAAGGTTGATTGAATATTGAAAGCCCATCTTTCAAGAACAAACTTGAAACATAAGTGTGCCTGGCATTATCTGTATACCAATTTTCAAACGTACCTAATGGATTAGTGCTGACAACAAGGACGCCAAACCAAATTATTAGGGACAATGAAAGTAGAACTATTAGACGTTGACGGCTTTTTTTGCTGAGACCTTGCGCGTTTAACTTGTTTAGTTTAACGAAGTTAGAGTTTGAAAATACGATTTTTAAAGTTAGAAGCACCACTATACATAAACTTACGATAAACATAATTTTGGATGGTTGATTTAACCATGAATCTGCAAAGGTCACTTTTGGTTCTTGAACAGAAACTTGAAAATGCACCATACCCGCTGCCGATGAAGATGAAGTGAAAACTCCTTCGTAATAGTTGCCGGTAGCAATAAATGAATAAGCAATGTTTGAGTTTGTAGAATTACTATAAGATGATCCAGTGTTTATCAACAAATAGGTCGAATTTGGAAAGACTATTGAAAAGTTTTTTTGGAAAATTGTTGGACTCTGCACTGAGAGTGAAATGTTTTCTCCCCCGTGAAAAGCACCCAAACCTTGTCGGTAAGTTTCATTTGGACTTAACGTGAAAGTGCTATTAATTATAACATCTGATTGGCTGCCGCCTGAATAAGTTGGAAATAAACTGATGACGCCAAGTACAACGCTCAGAGCCAAAACTCCTATAGTTACTAAAAAAAGAGTTTTAGTGCTTGGGCGTTTCATCAAGAGCAACAATCCTTATCCAGAAATAGCGGAGTTAATAGACATCATGTTTTTGACTCAAAATAAGTGTTGCTAACAAGCTTACGAACGTGAAACAGCTTTTAGGGTATATGATAAATAGCTTTGAATTTCAGTCCACGAAAGCTTGGATTTTCCGATTTTTCGGTTCACAAACAAGACTGGGGTTTCCTTTATCTTGAAATTCCTGAGTGATGCTTGTCTTATGGTTTCTATTTGGATTTCGTAAGTGTGGCTGTGCAGATTGTTGATGGTTGCTTTTAAGAACTTGGTTGAGTAGCAGCGGAAGCCGCTGGTGCAGTCGTGAAGTTTTAAACCAAGCGAAAATCGGGCTATAGAATTAGCTGTTCGACTAATTATTTTTCTAGTGAAAGGCCAGCCTCTGATTTTTCCGCCTTTAATATATCGACTGCCGATCACTATTGCACAATTACTTTCATTCATTTTTGATAAAAGCTGGGGGATATCTTTTGGGTTATGGGAATAATCAGCATCCATTGTAATAACATATTTTGGCGGTTTTGTTAAAGATAAAAAATATTTGAAGCCGTCAGTTATGGCTGTTCCAAGACCGCTTTTTTTAGGTCTGATGCATAGAAGAATATTTTTGTATTTGCTTTGTTTCTCTTTTACGATTTGAGCCGTTTTATCTGGGCTAGAATCGTCAATAACAAGTATTGAGGCATCTAATTTTAGGTCTTCAATCGCTTCAATTAATTTAGAAATGTTTTCTTCTTCTCGATAAGTGGGTAGAATTATGCCAATTTCGGAAGTCATTGCGCTGTTGCCAATTAATTGATATTGCATAGGACTCTGCTCAGTTTACTGTTGTAGTGACCTAATAAATCTTGACTAAGTTGATTTCTCGCCTGATTCTAAAGCAACTCTTTGTTTCCTCTTATAATAGGTAAAGTGGGTGATAAATTCTGACGGCATAAATCATCTCTGTTTTTGCAGACACCATGCGTTTGCAATACAGAGCATTGGGGACAATTGTACTGTGTTCCTGAACCTCTTTCTCCTGCAATGTGTTCGATTTGGTAACGAGTTAATCGTTCATTGTAATCTGAAAAGCTTTTGTACAATTCACTTACATTTTCTGGAGACATGCCAATGTTCAAAAGAAAAGAAGTCAACGTGAATCGCTCCATTTGAGAGAGATGATGAGTTACTGCGGCCGCTCTGCATAAATTGCGTTTATGCAAGGCGGAAAAGCTGCTTGTACGACTATTTTGGGTATCTCTTCGATTTCTTGTCCCATTATCGCCTGCGCCGATTTTATTAATCCTTCAGCAATGACTATTATCTCTGGTGGAAGGTTTTTGATTTCTGGAACATCAAGCCTTTTCTCAACCCGATTTTTTACTTCTTCTTGCAGCAGGCGAACAACCTTTTCTTTATTCAGATAAACCATGCCCTTATCCATAATTTGGTTAACGAGCTTCCACTCTGAACCATGCATATGAGCAGCATTCTTCAAATAGAAACCAAACCCAAAACGAAAATCCTTTCCAAAAGCGCCTTCACCAATATCCCAGTCAAAATCTTGGGCTATAGCAAAAATTTTTCCTTTATTCTCACCAAGCATCTGTGCATGCGCCGTTTTTGCGACGGATAAGGCATATCTTTTTTTTATCCACGAATTCTTGGTGGCTATAACCAAAATTAGTGCTGCTGCAAAAGACGAAATTTCAGCCCTTTTATCCCTGACTGCTTCTCCAGTGTTCACTTCCAAAATGGCTTTTTCTACGCGGTTTTGGGCACGGTCAAAAACTGGTTTTTCTGAAGATAAGGTTTCAATTGTAAATTGGAGTTCTTCTATCTGTTTTGAGGCTTGTTTTAAAAAAGGGTATTTGGCAAAATCTTCAGAAGATAATGCCGATTCCATTTGCAATTTGAAGTCCTTACTCTGTTTCGATTCTTGGCGCCAAGAAGAAGGTTAGCTTTCCCTCTTTTGTTTGTTGGAAATCAATTTTCACAGGCATGTCAGCTTGAGAATTCAAGTGTTGCAATATCTGATGTTGCTGATGCGGCTTTTATGATTTCTGACAGGTAGCTTAGGCTAAAAGTTGCTTTCGCATTCTCTTTAACTTCTAAATCAAGTAAAGCGTCGTTGCCTTTTTGAAGAGTTATGGTTGCGCCCATCAAATCGCCTGAAGCACTCAGGGTCAATTTTTCTGGTTCAGCTTCGATTCGTACATGGTCGCTTACCAGTTGGGCGTCTTCGATTGCTTGGCTTAAGCCTTGTGTTGTCGTTTTAGCTTTTACGTTGAAAGTTATTTTTGGAGTTGGAACTTCTTCTTCTGAAGCCTCAAGTGTTGGCATTGTAAAGTTTCTGCTGTACTTGCCAGTTATTGTTATTTGTAATCGTCCAGTTTTATCATCAAGTGATAGTTCAACTGCTTCGTCTCTTCCTGCACGTTTGAGAAGTTTTAGCAGTTCGCTGATGTTGATGCATATTTTTGCGGGCTCAGTGGAGATGTATTCTTGGAAAATAGATTTTGGCCATTCAAAATCAATCATAGCAACCCGTGAGGGGTCCATAGCACGCAGTTTTAATCCTTCAGCGTCAATTTTGAAGGTTGCTTCATCAACTAAGATTGAGATGGCCGTAGCCATGTCTCTTAAAAGTTTAGCGTCAGACACTTTAAGCTTAAACATGTTACCTTCTTCCCCGCCTAATGCATATTTACTGTAAAGTTATATAGCTTATCGATAACACTTTGAGCTAATTAATAAATTGTTCTAGCTAAACCAAAAGCATGCGGTTGAAGAGATCGGTTGTATTAGAGAGCATTGATTGTTTAAATTTTAGACAAATTTCCGCTAAATAGGCGGAGAAACAGTCATTAAAAAATGAAATTGAGAAATAAAAATTAGAAGAAGAGCCTTAGCTGTATTCTCTAAAGGTGTAACTGCATTTAGTGCAACGCAGGAACTGAGTTGAAGATTCATCTGCTCCTCGCGTTTGAACTTGCCATACGTAAGCTGTGTTATTTCCGCATCTTGGACATTCAATCCGCACGGTTGGCAATGTGCTCAATTTCTGCTCCTCTTTGCCGATAACAGCTACAAACTGCTGAGGCGAGTGCTGAATAACCTTTGGGGCAATCTCAACTTTTTCGCCCGCTTCCGGCTTCTTATAGCCGCATTTGGGGCAGACAAGAATTAGAGAAGCTTCTTTTCCGCTCTTGGATTTTTTTGGCTCAAGACGAGATCCGCATCTAGGGCAAAATTCCATAATTCCTCACGTACCTATCCGTTGGCGAATCCCTTAGCATTGTGACTTTTAAACTTTTTCTAAATTAAAGCTAACTAACCCCTGAAGCAATGAGGTGAGCAACCCTCAAGGGCTCAGGTAAACTGCTCCTTGTCGAAGTTAAATCTACAATTTCTTGGGCATCAGCTTTAGAAATTCCTGATAAACCCATGTAAATTGTCTTGCCTCTCGAAGATGCAGAAGTGATTTCTCCTGCAGCAAGAACCATTTTCCAACGTTCTTCAGTTTTAGGCAAATTATTGAGGGCACTATGGATAGCATCTAAATCAGGTTTGTCATCGGTTAATGCAATGATAGGAAGTTTAGTCGCCAAATTTAGCCTTTTGATATCTACCAAGTTAAAACCACCAAAGGTTATGCCGTTGAGCATTACCACACGTAATTGTTTGCGATGTGGTGAATTATTAATCATGGAACCTATCTGCTCAGTGGCATCCAAGCCATCGATTCCGATGTCAGTATGCATTACTCCCTGAATCCAACTGCCTCCCCTAAAAACAACACCAACAATTATCACTCGGTCTTTTGCATGCGGAACAAATCGGCCGTCATCAACTCCGAGAACCCTGATTTCAGATTTTATGGCTCGAAGACTTTTGGTTTCCAAAAATGTTTCCCTAAAAAAGGTATATGCATATTTGCTTTTAAAGGGACTCTCAAATGTTTAGTGGTGTTAAAACGGAAAAGGCAAAGAGGATGGAAAATAATTAGGCTTTTATAACGCGCTCTAACTCTTTGCTGAAATCATCATTTGTTTCTCGGGCTTTCTCAACAGCTCTTATTAATGCGTCTTCGGGTTTGGCAGTTCCTTTCATTCTAACATAGATAACGGGACTTGATGCCAAGGGATGGGGTAAATCGTACCCTGCAAACTCTACTGTTTTATCGTCTTGTAGCCTTTTCTGCAAGAGGTTGCATATGCTGTGTGTGCTGCCTACGAGTTCAATTTTAAGCTCATTGCCTGATTTTTTTAAGATGTTAATTTTCAAACTATTTCTCCTCTTGTTTGTTAAATTTCTTCTTTTCCATAGTCTGCAGCGTTTTTACGGGTTTCGACATTGCCGCATTTTGAGCAGTGAAATTCGTAACCTTTTTGTTCCAGTAAATTGCCGCATCGAGAACAGAAGGCATACATTACACCTAAGTTCTTGTCATTGGTTGTCAAGTGGTAAACGCGGTTTTTTTCACTAATCACTTTAGCTCTGATAATGTCGCCTGGTCTGCAAACATCGATCATTGCATTAACATATCTGTCGGAAACATCGGAAACATGTAAGATGCCGCCAAACACGCCTGAGATGTTTTTGTCTCCTACCTTGAATATTCTTACCAAAACGTTGTCAGACTGAGCATTTGCAACTTGACCTATAACCACTGTGGAGACTTTTGGAACAGATGGTTCTTTAGTTAATTGGTAAACAGAAACACGTCGATTAAGTAAATCTATTAATTCTCGACCAACAATTTTGGAGTAGATAACGCCGTCTTTGACAAAAGTTCCAGAGTCTGGAATAAATTCTTCAATAACACCTAAGCGGTCTCCAGGCACCACTAAACGACCGCTACTTTTTGGTTCAGGTGAGTTTAGAGTCATGATAGTTCCCTTATATGTTAAATAAACTTGATTGGTTTAATTGATAAATCATATGCTTAGTTTCCATTCGCATCAATAAACCTTTTGATTAATAAACAAAATTAATTGTTGTGTTGGCAATTCATGTGTCTTTCTCTAAATATAATAGAATAATGAAGGATTATGCTTGAAACTCTTAAAAATTAAAGAAAAAGAAAGGAAGTTATTTTTGTTGTTGCTGTTTATGGCCGTTTTCTTAGCAGTAAGATACCGACTATGGCTATTGCAATGATTATTGCGATAACTCCAACGGTCATGGCTGTCATCAATTCTGACGAAGTTGCTAAATCTGATGATCCTGATGTTGGTGCTGGTGTTGCTGTTGCTTGAGCTTGACCTACTAGCAAGCCTGTGGCTGCCTGGGAGCTTCCGTAAGAGCCGTCTCCCGCGTAGGAGGCAGTGATAGTGTATGTATCTGGCTTCGGCGGAGTCCATGGATAGCTAAAGGTGCCATAATACCCATTGGTTGTGGTTGTGGCTATGTTGTATACTGTGCCATCTGAGCCTATTGCGGTCAGCGTAACTGGAACACCAGTTATAGTTTCGTTACCGAAGGTTCCGCCGATTGGATTCTGCATATGGAGATATTCCATCTGAGTTTCCATCGACGAAGCCGATACAGCTGGTGTACCTGGTTGGGCTGGTGATTGGTCCAATACTGTGCCTGTTACCAGAACACTTTGTCCTTGATTGATTTCCGTTTGAGGCGCTGAAACTGTAGTGGCGCTTTGTCCCATACCGAAGGTATACAGGATTCCATCATAAGCGTTTGACATCATGAGATAACCATCCGCAATAGCTCCTTGGAATATTCTGGAGCCATCACCTACTCCAGGCTCGCCAAACAAGATACTCCAAATTGGTTGACCATCAGTAGCGTTGAGAGCCCATAGTTTCCACCCGACTGTTACAGGTTGATTAGGTGAGTGCTCAGCATTTACAGTATACAATATCCCATTTGCAATTATGCAATGACTCATCCATGAGTAATCGCCTGTTCCGTTAGAGGTGTATGGAGTCTCGTATGCGATAGGTGTTTTAGCGGTGTATGTCCAAACTGTCTGCCCTGTTGTCCAATTAAGAGCAGCAATTGCATCATATTGTTCCGAAATTATCATGCCGCCGTATGATGCTACTCCGTATGTCCCAAATGCCCCCCAAGGCCAGCTTGTCAAAGTACTTTGCCATAATTGTTTTCCCGTCGCTAAATCATAACCGTACCAATATCCGTTATCAAAACGCACTGCCAATTTTCCTTGATCAGCTACCGCCATGTATGTGCTGAAAATTGGGTAAGCCTATGTTAGCTGATATGTTGTATAATAATTGCCCAGTTGTTAAACTAGCAGCGGCAATATAAACGTCTGTGGCGACCCCTGTTGCGGTAGGTGTAAATGAATAAGTTGTAGCTGCTATGCCGGCTTGGAAATCGATGAAATATGAGGTGTCTGGTTGTATATCAGCAAATGGCCAAGTTATGTTGCTCACTATTCTTGATGCTAGGGTAGTAGCGGTTCCTGTTGTGGTCCAATTAATCAAGCGGTGTTGAGCAGTTGCTCCAGTACCAATTGTCTGTACAGATAAAACATAAGCATTGCCGTAAAATACCCCAGTTGATAATGGGGCGATTGAGCAGTTCAAAACCAATGCGCCAGTCCATGAATTATATTCTAAAAACATGCCTGAGCCTATGTATCCGAGATAAGCATAGTGGTATAGCCTTCAGCGCCCTGAACTTCCGGAGCACCAGCGTATTCTATTACAAATGTAGGAGGTTGAGCTACATTTGCTATGTCCCAAATCACTTTTCCTGTCTGCAGATTATAGGATTCCCAAACGGGCTGTACGACACCATTAAACGCTTTTGTGATTGAAGTGAATGCTCTATCATTAAGAATAATTGTTGGTTCACCAGCAATAGCTCCAATATCAGTAAGCTCAGTATTCCCATTGCTTGTGCTACTCCAGTAAGAAGACTCTCCTTGTGTTCCTCCTGCTATGCCACCGGGTCCGATCGGTTCTTCCCATACGATATGTGCAGTTGTTGGTCCTGTAGCGTAAGGTACAAAACCGTACTTTGTGCTAGCATATGGATTCGTATTAGCTGGCCATGCGGTTCCTCCATATCCGCTTGCTCCTTCCTCAACGCCCGTTGGTGGATAGGCACCCAATATTGACCACCATAGTTGATGGGTTGGCTCTACTGGTGCTGACCAGTAATCTCCAGGTCCAGGAAGCGGAGTCTGAGGCCAATCAGTAGGCAACACTGGGGTTGATTGTACAGTAAGATTGTATGGTCCATCAGTGCTAGGCTGATAATAAGCTGACCCGAGAGTTGTGCCCGACGAGTTTGTTACGATTACTCCATTGAGGTAGTTGCCTGCGGGGAAGTATACCCCTAAGAAGTTAAGAGCTATTTGCCAAGTGCCTACTGTGTCGGGGTTGTATGTAAAGTATGCGGTTGAATCTCCTAAATAGGAGCTCAATGGACCAATGACAACTTTGGTTCCGTCGGGCTTTGTTAGCGTGACCGAATATGCATTAACGTACTGTCGAGCAACGTTAAGGGCTGGATTAGTCCACATGTTCACCAAGAGTTGCTGATTAACGCCTATTGTGGTTGGTCTAAAGCTAAGCTTTGCGCTTGTATTAACGATAACGGATGGAGTAACGCCTGTTGGTAACGGTCCAGACGTTGGCTGCGTCGCAGAAACTTGTGCGTTGACAGATGCCAGTGGCACTGTTATTGTTGTCATCAAAAGAATCAAACTGATAATAACGAATTTCGAAGTATTTCCAGAAATTTTCATTTCTTTCTTTCCTTCTTTGTTTTTTTTTGAAAACATTTTATTGTTATGCTGCGTATTGCCTTATTAAATTTGGCATAAAAAAATTAATTCAATTCTTCGAGCGGTTAGTAAAGATTTTATTTAGCACTTAATCTTTCGATGACGTATAAGTCAACGATAAAGTCATGTTTTGTCTTTGTATGAAAATCAAACATTTTTGGGATAGTCATTAGCATTGCATAAACTGCTTTAACAGCTCCACCATGTTGGGCTACGAACCTTTCTAAAAAGGGGGAAGGCGTAACCTGCAAGAAACCGTTGCTGCTTGCTTTAAGTTGCTTGATTAATTGTTTATCGGTTTCGGGATGACTATGAAGGGAATAAACAGAATTTGCCAACTCCAAAGCCTTAACTATAAACGCCCTGTCGGCCTCGCGTGTTTGCACTCCAAAAGGAGGATTCTGTACAACAGTATCAAAACCTCCGTTGATGGCGTTAATGTCGCCATTAATCAAGTCAACTTTACGGGCTAAATTAACTTTTAACGAGTTTTCAAACGCAGTTTTTATAGCTAATTTATCAATGTCAATTCCTACAACGTTCTCAGCCCCAAGAAAACAAGCACCTAACGCAAGCTTACCGGTTCCGCAGCCTAAATCCAACACGGTTTTGCCTGAAACGTCGTTATTTGTATAGGCGATGTACAGCATGGTTGATGCAACCGACTCGGAGGTAGTATATTGTTCAAGATGCGCTTTAGGGGAAGGTTGAGGAGCAATCTTTGAGAGGAACAGCTCTAAATCTAATTTTCGAATAATCCTTTTTTGAGCATGCTCTCCCATGAAGATTCGCCAGTAACTACCATAAACTCGTTAATTGTCAATACAGGTTTTGAAAACTTTTGTGTTGCCTCAAGAGAAATTCTTGGGCACGCAGTATTTACATACGCATCGATGGATGGAAATTCCAAAATGGTTTCAGGAATAAGTTCTCTTACAATCAACAGATAAGCTGTTTTCCCATGTTTTTCCGCCAACTCTTTGGTGCTTAAAGCTTGATCTAAATGTTTTTGTCCTGGTTTTGAACCAACAAGAACTCCGAAAGTTTTGGCTTTTTTTGCTTCTTGAACGCATGCCCAGCGTTGCTTGAGGATTTTTTGGACCTCATCATTAATTGAGAAAGCCCGGTTATCATAGGGATCTGCTATAAAAACTGGTTTAGAAGTGCTCAAAGCTATGCCTAAAGCATGAAACAGTCCGCCGCCGACAAAAAGAAAAGCTTCAACCTCTTCAGCGATGGATTTTACGTTACCGTAATTGCAGCCTGTGACTTGTCCAGGATAATTCATTTGTTCACAATTTCCAACGAGCACTGTTTTTTCAGCTTTAACCAAAATTGTTTTTGCCTGCGCTAGCGTGTCTAAGTGTTGCACGGTGGTGGCTAAACCGATTTTGCTGTATTTACTCAGAAGCGGTAAAGCTTTAACGATTGCTTCTTTGACTGCCACGGTTGATCGTGCTTCAACATAGACTGTTGGGGTCTTTGGCGTTACAAGTTTTGCGTGGCCAAAATGCACTATCAAATCAACGCCTAAACTTTCAGCTTCATTGAATGCGACGTCGCAGGCACCGTAGCAGGGATCAGCGGAAATTATTGGAAGCGCACCTGTCGTCTCAACAATCTCTGCTATTCGTGGTCCTTCAGGTTTCAATCCTTCTGGAAATTGCAATAAAACTCGTTTGGCTCCAAGTTTAATTATCTCTTGTTTTATTCGTTCTTCTTCGAAATCAAACCCTTTCATAATACATTCCTGCTATTAGGGTACAAGAAATTAAGGAAAAATAAGAAACAAAGAGCTACGTCATTGCACAAGGCTCTTGTGGTTTATTTTGGCCATTCCCAATCTTGGGTTGGTTTTTTAAGCGGTTGTCCGCGAGCTAAAGCGGCTTGTTCAGCTAGCCGTTCAAGAATTATCTTTTGCTCTATGCTGGCAACATTCTTTCTTGTAGCTACTACTGCATCGTTATTTACAGATATACTGTCGATTCCAACGCGAACGAGGAATTCTGCAAAGTCAGGATAGTTCGATGGTCCTTCACCACAAATTGAGACGGTGCATCCATTTTCATGAGCGGCCTTGATCAGGTGGGCAATGATTCTTTTTACTGCTGGATCTCTTTCGTCGAAGTAACCCATTTGTCCTAAGCGTTCAGAATCACGGTCAATCATTAGTACCCCTTGGGTCATATCGTTTGAACCTATTGAGAAGCCGTCGACTAATTTTGAGAACTCGTCCGCCATTATTCCAATGGATGGTGTTTCAGCCATGAACCAAACCTTGAAATCGCGATTGCGTTCTAAGCCTTCTTCCTTCATTATTTCAAGCACTTTCTTTGCTTCCCAAAGAGTGCGAACCATTGGAAGCATGACGTAAACGTTTTTGAGGCTCCATTCAGTGCGGCATTTCTTTATGGCTTGACATTCAAGTCTGAAGGCTTTATCGTACCATTTGCTTATGTAGCGGCTGCATCCTCTCCAACCCAACATGGGGTTCTCTTCAACGATTTCATATTTTTCCCCGCCTTCTAAACCTCTGTACTCATTAGTTTTAAAGTCGCTCAAGCGCACGACGACAGGTTTAGGCTGGATTGCTCGTGCAACGGTGGCTACACCTTCGGCGAGTTTGTCAACGAACTCTTGGCTTTTTCCTTCTTCGACAAACGCCATTGGGTGCTTGCCGATTGCGCTAGCGAGAATAAATTCGGTACGCATTAAGCCGATGCCTTCAAACGGCAGATTCTTATATTGTTCAATCATCTCAGGCGTGCCCAAATTCATGTAGATTCTTGTTGCTGTTACTGGAGCTGATTCTGCTACCATACCATTGCCGGATCCGTTTGATGCAACAGGTGTTTGAACAGCTTGTTCCATGATACCTTCGTAAATTACGCCATTTCTTGAGTCAACGGTGTATTCTTGACCCGTTTTCATTACCTGAGTAGCTGTTTCGGTTCCGACAACACATGGGATGTTAAGTTCTCGGCTTACGATAGCTGCATGAGATGTGATTCCGCCTTTATCCGTAACTATTGCGCTTGCCATTTTCATGAAAGGCACAAAGTCGGGGTCTGTCATACCTGTTACGAGGATATCTCCTTTTTTCATATCTCTGTTTGCGTCGTCAGGGTTGAGGACCACCGTGGCTTTTCCTATGCCATAGCCTCTTCGGCCAGCGGAGATACCTCTCACTACCACTTTTAATTGTTCATGTTGTGATGTTTCCATTTTAGGTGCTTCCGTTACTTTTGTGCCAAAAACAGTTTCTGGTCTAGCTTGAACTATGAACATGTTTTCTGGATAATCTAGGTCTTGGTCAATTGCCCATTCAATATCCATGGGTTTGCCATAATGCTTCTCTATTTTCTTTGCTAATTCTGCAAGTGCCGTGAGTTCTCGGTCTTCTATACAGGTTATTTTTTGTTTTTCTGCTGGCACTTCTAAGTGTACTGTTTTACCTGTCTTAGGATCACGGATGTACTCTACTGTTTTGCGAGCAATCCGTCGTTCCTTAATCGTAGTTGTAGACTTGTCAACGACAAAGTCATCGGGGTTAACAACGCCTGAGACAACAGTTTCTCCTAAACCGTAGTTACCTTCGATAACAATTTCGTCGCGGTTTCCAGTAACTGGGTTTATAGTGAACATGACTCCGGCGCACCCAGAGTTTACCATTTTTTGGACTCCGACGCTTATGAAGACTTTTTCGTGTGGAAAACCTTTTTCATTTCGATAAAATATTGCACGTGGAGTAAACAGACTTGACCAGCATTTAATTACCTTGTTAATTAAGTCATCAGCGCCTCTGACGTTCAGGTAAGTTTCTTGTTGCCCCGCAAATGACGCATCAGGTAAATCTTCAGCAGTAGCACTCGATCTTACCGCAACAAAAGTATCCTTTAGCTTGAGCCGCTGATTTAATTCTTTATACGCAGTTCTTATGGCATCTTCAATGTCTTTAGGCATCAAAGTTTTTTCCATAAGTTCACGGATTTTCTTAGATGCCACGTCATATTGTTTTGGGTCATTTAGGTCGGTGACAGTTTCCCTTATAATTTTGTAAATTTGTTCAGCAATTCGTTTTTCTTCAATATATTTTTCATAAGAATATGCTGTTACGGCGAAACCTGGTGGAACAGGGAGTCCCGCATGAATCATTTCGCCAAGGCTGGAGTTTTTGCCTCCAACAACAGGAATGTCTTCTTTTCTTACTTCATCAAACCATAAAACCAATGCGTTTGGTTTTACGCTCAAGCCGTCTCCGTCTCCGGTTCAGCTTTCTCAGCTATTTCTTAGCTGTGGAGAAGCTTCAATCTTGGAGATGACTATCTTGCAGGGTATTGGAAGTTTTGCGCTTCCTCTTTTGAGGGATTCTTTGGCTGTTTCGGCAAATCCTGCTTTTACTTTAACCGTCATGATGACTTGGTCTACTTCTACTTTAGCGGCTGTGCCGATTGCAGTTCCGAAGGAACGTCTCATGCCCTGTTGAAGTCGGTCAGCATGAGCGCCAAAAATCATTTTGTTTTCTCTCAGGATTATGTGAGGGTATAAATTGACAACCATAAGGTAATCGTTTATGACTTTATCAATTAAAACACGGTTTGTAGCTACACGTGCTGCTTCTAAGGCACTGTGGCGTATTTGAGCTCGTTCCAAAGCGATAAGTTTACCTTCAATCTCAAAGGTTCCTTTCGTATCGCCCATGGTGAACTTTACGATTTTTGGTGGTGGAAA
Organism: Candidatus Bathyarchaeota archaeon; assembly: GCA_963750605.1. Taxonomy (GTDB): domain Archaea; phylum Thermoproteota; class Bathyarchaeia; order Bathyarchaeales; family Bathycorpusculaceae; genus Bathycorpusculum. Next base: position 155,627 of record CAVVRN010000017.1, on the reverse strand, counting down.
ACCTCTAGCGTATTCTTTTCTGGTGTAGGCTCGATTTTTAACGTGCCTATAGTTTCGTGCGTGCATACAACGTCCCTTTTTAGCATACTCATTTAGCGGTATTTAAACGATTTGTGTGAATTTACAAATTAAATGAACATCTGTTTTTTAATTTCTAATCATATACATTTATCGTAAACTTTGACAAGGCGGGCGTTATTTCTTATATACTTAATTAACTTTTTATCTCCAGATGCCAACAGAAATATTTGTTTCGGGTAAAAACTGGAGATTGTCTCTAGCGGAGCTTACTTCTTACTTCAATACTAGAGAAATTAAATTTTGTGTGCAGTTTTTTTCAAAAGAATTCTTTATATTCAATTTCGAAAAAGATTTTGATGTTTCCGCTATGCGCAGATTTGGGCGGAACAATAAAGATTGGCGAAGAAAAGACCAAATTTTCAACTCAAGTTATCAGAGAAGCATTTCTTGATAAAAACAAGCAAGCCAAATCAAAAATAACGGAAGTTTTAGCATCAAGCAGTTTGGTTGATGAAATTGACAAGTCTGCTGAGAAGCTGTTTTTTGGAGTAAGTGTATATTGCGCTGAAAGTTCGTTGCGTACATTATCAGGGATTATTCAGCGGTTTGTCGGAAGCGCTGTAAAAGACGAGTTGAAGGGTTATGGCAAGAAATCAAAGTTTATGGGATTTTCTGAAGATAGAGGAACTGTGCAGCTAAGTCATGTGGAAGTGTTGAAGAAAAATTTGGTTGAAACCAAATCAGAGGTATTATTATGCATAGGCAAGGAAGAAACGTGGGTTGGCAGAACAATAGGCGTGCACAATCCCTTTGAATTTCAAAAAAGAGACGTGTATAAACCTGTTCAACGAAAAATTTTTGCGATGCCTCCAAGATTAGCAAGAATTATGGTTAACTTATCAGCTTGTAAACCTGGAAAAGTTTTGCTTGATCCATTTTGCGGTGTTGGCACCGTTCTTCAAGAAGCATTGCTTGAGAAGGCAAACGTTGTTGGTGTAGATGCTAATCCCTGGTGCGTTAAAGCCGCAACTGAAAATCTTGAGTGGCTGAAAAACGAGTATAGTCTTCAGGATGCAGAGTTTAGGGTTTTGCAAGGAGACATTGGCAGATTGGCGGAAAAAGTGGGGCAAGAAATGGTGGATTGCATCGTAACAGAACCAGATTTAGGTCCAGCTTTAAGAGAAATCCCTACAGGCCCATACGCTTTGAAAATTATTGAGAAGCTTGAGCCATTATTTTTCGGTCTGATTGAACAAGCATATAAAGTCCTCAAAAAGGATGGCCGATTAGTTCTTGTAACACCCTACATCATAACTCGTTCTGGAAAATCAGTCACCATGCCAATTGTTGACAAACTTGAAAAAACTGGATTCAAAATAGTGCAACCATTCGGCAAAGACTTATTTTCCAAGAGCACTAGCCGGGTTGAAGAATTGATAAACATGTATTCGTTGTTAGAGGTTGATGAAAGTCATAAAATCAGCAGACAAATTCACATTTGCCAAAAATAAGCAGTTTCTTTCTGATATAATTTATTAATTCCTTATGAAGAACTAATAGTGCTAAAGGTTTGGGGCTGGAGCTATTGGAAAAAAATTCACGACCGAATTGGGATAAATATTTCTTAGATTTATGTGAAGCAGTAGCTAAACGTGCTACGTGTGATCGAGGAAGAAGCGGATGCGTCATCGTTAAAGACAAACGAATTATGACTACTGGATATGTTGGTGCTCCGTCGGGTTTGCCACATTGCGATGAGTCCGGTCATGACATGCGCAAAGTATTTGACAACAACGGCAATGTAACGCAACATTGTGTCCGCACTCTTCATGCGGAGCAAAACGCCATCATTCAAGGAGCTAGGTTTGGAATAGCACTTGAGGGAGCAACACTTTTCTGCAAAATGACACCGTGTAGAACCTGCGCGATGATGATAATTAATGCCGGCATAAAACGGGTTGTCTGCGAAAAACGCTACCATGCTGACGCTGACACCATAGACATGTTCAAGCAAGCATGCATAGAACTAACTATAGTTAATAATGAAATCGAAAAATACGACAAACAATAGTTGCCATCCAACTTTCTGGCCAAAAGTAAAGGGACAAGTTTCTTTTGATATACCGATTTGAAAATTGCCAATTAAAAGTAACTTGGGATAAGGCTTTAGTGATAGTTTTTTCTTAACGGTATTCTCTGGTGGCAAAATGAAATTTGGTGGAGTAGTTGAAAAAGATGAAGATGGATATTATGTTGCTTCTGTTCCAGAGTTGCCTGGATGCCAGACTCAAGCCAAAACACTCGATGTGGTAATGAAAAGGATCAAGGAAGCCATCCAAGCTCGTTTGGGAAGCTGAAGGATGATTTCAAATCCGATAGATAAGATTAGGCTGTTTTTTTGGCAACGTTTTAATGTTGGTTAGTTATACATGTCTAATTATGATGACTAAGGCGAAAGTAAAGTGTTGGGGGAATTCGCTAGGTGTGGTTTTGCCTAAGAAACTTATTGAAGAAGAAGGATTAAAGGAAGGGGAAGAAGTCGAGATAACAGTGAGAAAAGTTTCGGACGTGCGTCGTCTGAGAGGTAAATATCCCTTCACGAACTTGCAACACGAAAAGGATGAAATGAAACGCGGCTGGGAATAAGTTGCAAAAAGCTACCAAGTACTTCTACGATAGCTACGCCGTTATGGCTTATCTGAGCGATAACCAAAATTATAAGTCTTATTTTGAAGAAAATGATGGCTTTCTAACCAAACTTAATCTACTGGAAATTTACTACCGCACCCTGGAGGTTCACGGATCAACAGCAGCTTCACAGGTGATCACAGTTTTTTCTAAATATGTTGTAGATTTTCAGCAATCCGACATTGAAGGCTCGATGGCTCTTCGGTTGAAACTTAAAAAGAATGGGCGGAACATATCCTACGCTGATGCTTTAGGGTACTTTTTTTCATTAAAGGCTAATGTAAAATTTCTTACAGGCGATAAGTGGTTCAAAGGATTAGAGAATGTGGAATTTGTCATTTAGATTACCTACTTGGCAGATAACTTCAAACTAGGTTAGGCTCAAGCCAAGTCACAAGTCGTTGTTTTGGTCTAATTTGGGAAAAATCTTTTATGGCAACTAAGCTAATACCCAAGCGGTTAAGGGTTTGCCCAAACGCTTTACAATCCCTTTCGAAATTAAGCGTTAAACCCTTAATCATGGCGCATCCAAATTGGAGTGCCATCACCCTTCTAGTTATCAAAAAATCAACAGAATAATTTTATTTTATCGTTGAGTAATAAAACATAAGATTAGGGTGAAACTGATGGCAGATGAATTCAAAAAACGTGTCGAAGCTTTAAAACTTGATGAAGAATCCCAGAGAAAAGTTATTGATTTGATTCTGGAAGCTGGAAAGGAATTTCCGTGTTTAGCATGCTCTTCAAAAGATGATTGCGAAAACTTCAATTGGTATAAAAAATGGTTTAACGAATGATGCGTACATTACAGTAAAGAAAAAACTTCTAATCCGACGGTATCAAGTGTCGACGATTGCTTTCACACCGAGCAACTAATTATCAGTTGACCTAAATTCTACATTTTGTTGAAATTATCTTCTGCAAAACTTGTTCCAATGCGGTTGGATATAAGCAGGTCACACTTGAAAGAGGTTCTATGCCATAGATTGCTGGAAGACAGCTGTATCAAAATATATTGCTAATGAAGCAAGTTTTCCATCTTTTACTTTCCAAATTTCGGCAACGTCGCTTAAGAAACTTTTGCCTTTGGGAGAAACAAGATCATAACTGACCAACGCAAACCCGCTTTCGTTCTCAACAATCATCTCTTTAACCTTCAGACTTCTAATCAACTTGAAAAAATTGTTGTTTACAAAAGCCTTTTTCCCTTTCGATTCTTTTGCAATCGTTCCAGAAAGCAATATGTCTTCGGTTAAAAGAAAGGGCCAACCTTCTTTTCTTGAAAGCCCTTCATAATATTTGTTTAAAAGTTCTTTAGTTTCTGAGACATTCATTATTATTTCTCCCAATATTGTTGAGTTTTTCTAAAACACTTAATGTGCTGATTTAAAAAAAGAAGTTAAATATTTTTAGGTAATGTTTAGCTCATTTTTTGAACTACAATCCATTTGACATTATCGAAGCCATATTTTGTTATTAGTGGGTCAAGAAAGTCTGGTGCTAAGTCATCATCAATTTCCGCCAAAACTACGGCATCGCCTATTCTGTAAACGATGCCTATTTCGGTGAGGTCTTTTAGGTGTTCATATTTGCCTTTGATATCCCAGTAGCCAGGCTCATCTTTCCCAACTTCCATAATCCAAGAGTAATTATCCCCAGGATGCTTCCCTTCTGAAAAATTGAAAGCGCAAACAATGTCTCCAACCGTTTTTGGATCATCACTTGTTTTAACATAAAACCAAATTGTCATCGTAATCACTACAGTAACCAATGCAATAACCCTTTATTTGCTTTTCAGGAGCAACCAAGCACTTTACTTTAGCACGTTAAACTTTGGCTTCTATTAGCGCTAAAGTTTCAAAGAAAGGCAGCTTTTGTTCCGCTTTAATGGTTGCTTTTAGATTGATTTTCTATCAAATTTGCGGATTGTTTCTTCAACGTTTGCAAGTGTGGATTGCATTAAGAGGATTCTGCCGTTGGGTTTCAGAGTGATGCGGGGCTTGGACGATGAATCGGTCGATTACTTGTCGTCCGTTTATGCCTCCAGCCCATGATCGATCAATCCAAGATTTCGTTTCATTTTCGGCAGAGGGAAGATAGGGTGCATTAAACAAAATTAAGTCAAACTTTGCGTTTTCATTTAAAGCGGTTAAGAGGTCACCTTGCATGAAAGCCATTTTATGACGAACATGATTAAGTATGGCATTTTCTTTTGTGCAATGAACAGCGTAGGGGTTAAGATCAATCGTAACTACGTTCTCTGCTTTTTCCGCGGCCAATATGCTAAGTATACCAGAGCCGGTGCCAACATCTAAAACCTGAGCGTCTTTTGGTACATCAAGGTTTTCGGCGAAAAGAAAAGAATCTTCCGCCGGCTCGTAAACATTATCGTTTACATCAAAAACGTAGTTACCAAAATACGTCCTCTTAGTTTGTGAATGGCATTTGCTAATGCTCCAAAATCCTTAGGCTGCAATTCTCTTGCTCGCCTATCATGGAAAGGCAGGGTAAGAGCAAGCTTTTCTGCATCCTGTTTATTTAATTTTAAATTTGTTCTAAGGAAAGGCGCCAGTGCTTTGCCTAACTTCTTGTTTCGTTGGGTGAAAAGCCACTTGACCATTTGTTTGAAAAATTTTTCGTTCTTTAACTTCAAACGGGTTTTTGCTCCAAGGTTTTAGTCGTAAAGATTACTGAATCTACTTCCGGTTGAGGATAGAACATCTCTTTAGGAACCGAATCCAAAAGCTCAACTTCTGCATGTTGAAAAGTTACAACTGTTAACCAACCGTAATCTTCGCTGCCCACAACTGCGACCAATCGTTTTGCAAATTCTTTCTGTAAAATCATTACTGCACAGTCGATTTTGCGTTCAAGAAGCCAAGTGACAAGATGGGAAGATAGATAGTATGGGGGAATTGCGATGACTTTGTTAAACTCTGGCAGTTCTGTCTTGAGCACATCGCCTTGAATTATAGTTATGTTGTCAAAGCCTTTGACTTGTTCCTGAAGAACTTGGCCAACTTGTGGGTCTTTTTCAACAGCAATTACTGCTTTGCATTTATCTGCTAAGAAGCGACTTAGAAAACCGAAGCCAGCTCCAACATCTAATACCACGTCTGAACTACCAAGGGAGGCATAGGAGCACAGCTTAACGTAGAGTGAAGGCTCAACCATAAAATTTTGGCCCAGCAAGCTTATTCGGCTTAATTCTGTAGGTTTGAAGCAGCTGCTTCGTTTCCTCAAGGCTCATCTCTTATGCCTTACTGAGCGCGTGTGAATAATCTGTACTTGCTGTCGCCCTCAAGTTCTTCCATAACACGCTTGGTTATCAGCTTCACTGGATTAGGCAACTCAGTACGTTTTTGCAAGTCTTCGAAGCTTTCAAACGGCTTGCGGTCACGCTCGTTGATAACTTGCCACATGTATTTTTTCCCGATGCCTGGAACAAGCTCAAGAGCATGCATGCGAGGAGTAATTGCTCGGGCGGTATTGAAAAAGTTCACAAACCATTTTTCTCGATTTTGAACTACTTTGCTTATGACGCTTGGAAGTTCCGCTTTAGCTGATGCTGTTAACTCTTCAAAGCCTGATTCGGCCAATAATGTATGTAACTTCTGATCGGGAATCTTTGCCGACATAAACGCGGTCTCCTGGCTTTAGCATTAAATCTTCTTTTACCAAAGCTTCCAAAAGCGTGAAAAATTCTTCGCCGACACATTGAATTAAAGCTCCCGCTCGATAACCTGCCCGTCCAGTTGGACGGAATCCTGGCTTACCATGTGTCAAGAAATCTAACACGTAAGCATACTCTTCATACCGCTTTTCCATTGTAGTCACTAAGCCCTCTATAGTCTATTGTGCTTACTGCTTAAAAATACTTAGTCGCTTTAGCGCTACTTCAAAGTTCTATTCTCATTCAAAAGGGCAACAATAGAGTGCAATTTTGAGGTTTCTATGATTTTGCGACCGCCAGCTAAGAAAACTCTTAGCTCATCAACAGTTTCAGGCATACAATTTATTATTTGAATTGCTTCAGCTTCATCTATTTCGTATTCTTTTACAAGAATTTGAAGAGTTCTTCTGCTTTTTCTGGGGTAGCTTTTGCGAATTTGTTAACATAATCTAGTGTTCTTCGTTGGAACTGATCTAGATTTTCTTCGCCAAGAGCCTCTAATACTTTTTTGACTTGTGGTAGGGTCAAGCGACTTTCGCTTATTTCTCTCTTGCTCATTTTACTCACTTGCCTGTATATGGCTCTAAATGTTCAGCGCGAGTAATGATTTCTTTTATGGCGTTACCTTGAGGAACGCTAATTACATATCCGCGGCCTTGCTTTCGTTTTATTACACCTATTTTACCGTGGAACCTTTTGTGAGGCATACTCTTCTGCGTGCTAGAATCCATCTTTATTATAACTTGAGAACCGACTGTATACTCTTGAAGTATCTTACCAATGTTTAGTTTTCCTCTTTCTCTAGTGGCTTTTTCAGTAGACTGCGAGTACCAGTGTAATATCCTTTTGAACCTTTCATCCATTTTCACCTTTATTTTAATCATCCATTATTACTTTTAAAACGTCAAGCTTAAGCGTCTTTCGCTCTGTTTCCGAGCAAATCCGAAACGTTTGGTATTGTTCTGACCTTCATCTCCAGACACCAATTCTTTGACATAGAGCCCGCCTTGGCAACGAATTTCCAATAGAGCCCTCTTAAGCGACACCTTCTTAACTTTAAGCTTATATATGTACCTTTCTCGGATTAAATCTGCCCTTCTATGCATAACACGCAGAGGCGTCTGCTGCTTTATTGTGGCGCCAGTAAGTTTTTCCTCTAGCTTTTGTCGAATCCTCATCGGAAACTGGATTCTCAAACTCGGCAAGTAACCGATATTCCTTCTGTGCGCCTTCCCCTTTCTTAAGCCGTCTAACCTACATCCTTAGTTGTGAAACGTAAACGTGAAACCTCAACCTTTCCAACTGCCCCAGCATTTATTTTTGCTTCAATCTCTTTCAAATCAATAAACCGTTTCTTTGGCTTGGAAACCTCAATAACGAAAGGTCGCCCAGTACCTAGCATTCGAGCATCAATATCTTCGCGTCCAGAAGCGTGAAATGAGTGTTTCTTTGCCCTCAGCTGCTTCTAAGCAGTGGCTTTGAAGTTAGCTCCTCAACTGATTCAGGATACAACTTGACCTGTACCGCCACATTTCTCACATCCTCTTCCACGGCAATTTGAACAGAACCATTTTGACTGGGGAATATCCCTCACCAGCTTACGGTATCTGCCGCCCACAAAAAGTGGGTTAACCTGAAGACGGATGCTTCTCTCGGAAAGGATTGATCACCACAACAAGGTCTGGAATTAAGTAATCTGCTTCTTTACCAGTACGTCCCGCAAGGGCTTTGCCAAATAATCGGCCAAATTCATGCTTAATACTTTCGCTGTAACCAAGGTTGAAGGCAGCCTTAAACTCGTCTTCCCGTTCCTCAACTTTAATTGGCACTTCGATGCCTACAAGAAAAGTAGTAAACTCATAACCTTCAATTGCAGCTAAGGATTTCTCAGTTAAATTGTTTAGAAGCTCAAATTTGCCTTCACAAAGATAACATTTTTCCTCTGAGGCTTGTTTTGGAACTCGTTTTTTAAGATGCTTTAGGGTTTCTTGGGCTTCTCTTGAAAAACCATTAGTCGCCAAAACTTTTAGCCGTTTGATTCCTTCAAGATTTTTTTCTTTGACCAAGTCGTTGGCTTGCAAAGTTAAACTGATTTTTAATGATGAACCTCGAACGTTGTTTTCCATGCTGTAACCAAGCAATGCAAATTGTCTGCCAAGGCAGTGGTCACAAAGAGGATATTTGCTAAGAAGTTCAAACGCTTTTTCTAAAACATCCATGTCATTTAGCCTACTGGAAAATTCGCGGGCATTCCTTTTCCGCCAAGCCCGAAGGGCAATTTCTTTTTGCGTTTAAACGTCTTTAGCATTTTACGCATCATGAAATACTGTTTAACAAGTTCTTTAACGTCTTTTTCAGTTGTTCCAGAGCCGCGTGCTATTCGTTTTGCTCTAGAAGAGTTCAATATCTTCGGGTTTTCTTTTTCTTTGGGTGTCATAGACTGAATTATTACTTGCCATTTTTCCAAGCGGCCTTCAGCGGTATTCAACATTTCATCTGGCACGTTAGATGACATACCTGGCAACATCTGGAGCACTTTCTTAAATGGCCCCATACCTTTGACAGCTGCAAACTGCTCATACATGTCTGTAAGAGTAAAGTTGCCGCTCATTATTTCTTTGGCTTTCTTTGGTGGAACTTTAATTTCAGCTTCATGCACTTTTTCCAAAAGCGTTTCTAAATCGCCCATGCCTAAGAGTCGACCGACAAAACGTGAGGGAATAAATGCTTCGATATCTTCGATTTTTTCGCCTGTACCAATAAATTTTATTGGTGCACCTGTTGCTGCAACTGCTGAGAGTGCGCCTCCTCCACGAGAAGTACCGTCAAGTTTTGTAACAATAATTGCTCCAATTGGTGTTGCCTCATGGAACGTTTTGGCTTGGATAAGGGCTTGTTGACCAATTGTGCCGTCAATAACCATTATGACTTCATCAGGCTTGATGTTCTTTTCAAGATCCTTCATTTCCTTGATTAGATCTTTTTCTTCTTTGTGCCTGCCTGATGTGTCAACGATTATTAGGTCTTTGTCGCTGAATTGTTTTAATCCTTCTTTGACGACTTTATTTGGATTTTTTTCTTTCACATCGCCGTAAATTGGAACGTTTATTCTAGCTGCCAATTGCTGAAGCTGAGCATATGCGCCCGGGCGAAAAGTGTCAGCGCAAATTAAAGCTGGCTTTAATCCTCTTTTCTGGAAATACCGTGCCAGTTTTGCGGCGTGAGTGGTTTTTCCTGACCCTTGGATTCCAACAAGCATTATGATTTTTCTTTTGCCAGCCTCCACCTTGAGTGGAACAGGCTTATCACCAACAAAGCGAGTTAGTTCTTCATAAACGACTTTTATCACGTGTTCGCGTCTTGAAATGCCTGGAGGAACTTTTTCTTTTAATGCTCGCTCTTCTATTCGCTTTGGAATTTCGAGAACAAGTTGAACGTTAACGTCTGATTGGAGCAATGCTCTTTGTATGTCGCGGACAAGTTCTTTCACTGTAGCTTCGTCTACTACGCCAGCCTTAAACAGTTTTTTTATAGCGTTGGTTAGTGAAGAACCTAAGTTTTCTAGTGCCATCGGAGTCTCTCAGTCTTAATCATTCTGATAGTTCTTTTAAATAAATATTACAGCTTAAAAGCAAAGAAAACACCTAAATTACGCGATTTTGAAGAGCCATTTCGTTTGAAGCCTCAGTTCCCCATTAAAATATTCTTCACAATTCAGACGGCTCTTCATGCATCATTGGCTTCAACCAAAAAAGCTCCAACTAGAAAATAAACATTGACAGAAAATCTTTTAACAACACAAGGAAATAACGGTAAACATCTGCTGGTAACAGTTGACGGCAGAACGAGCAATCCATCAGGCATTTTTGGATCTTTTGTTACTTGTAGGTTTAACCGTTTTGACCGCTATGGGCAAACGTATTCACTTACCTATACCCACAATACAGTTTGATTCTTGTAATCAGGAAGTGTCCCTTTAGTTTGGGGAATAATTCTTTTAGCCTAATTGTATGTTGAGCTTCAAACGATCTAGATTGGAAATGGTGGAGCTAAAAAAAATAAAATATTTGAAAAATCGAATTTTTAATAAGAAGAAAAGAAAGAAGATAAGCGAATTTGAGAGATTGGATTATTTTGCTCTAACGATTTTTACTTTGCCAAGAATACGCCAGTATTCAATTTCTGTGCCGGGAGTAAGCTTAGCTTTAGGAACTTCTTCCTCTTCAGGAAAAGGAGCATCAAAGTACTCGTAGGTTTCTAAGTCCATTATTTGTATCCCAGTTGGATTAACAGCGAAAACCTGACCTGCTCTTTTATCAATTATTGGAACTTCAGCGCCAAGATCAACTGGTTTAACGAATTGTCTCTTTTGTTTATCAAAAACGCCAATTGCGACGATTCTTGCTTTTGCTGATCCGTGTTTTCCAGGTTTAGATTTTGCAATGTCGACTATGCGGCAAGGTTCGCCCTCAATCATCATATAGCCGCCAACGCGTAATTCTCCGACATCAACTGGTTTACTCATTACACCCACCAATAGTACTAATTCTAAACAAAACATTCTGAACAACAGCCATATATAGATATGCATTAAAATTTCATTGTATAAGTAAACTTTATAGAGTTTTCAGAGACTTTTTAGTTTTTCAATCTTAAGTCAGCTATTTTCGAGAATTTTGGTTAAACTCCGAAAATTAAGACTAAATTTATAGATTAGAAAGTACAACGTTAGCAGAATTGGTATCTATGGCTACAAAAGCGATCAAAAGTAAACCAGAATTAGAAGATGAAAAATTTTACGGAATCTCAAAGGCAAGAAATTATGAAAAGAGACAATTATCGTTGTGTTTTTTGTGGTCAAGGAATAGAAAACGGTGTTGAATTGCAGATTGGCTATATCCAACCGAATGATCAAGGAGGTAAAGCCACAACAAATAAGGCATAACACTTTGCGCACGACACAACTTTCAAAAGAAAAACTATAAACAAACGGAATCCGGTAAAAGGTTTTTCATACGACTTTATCAGGAGGCAAAAGCTAACAATGATAAGCAGCTTGAAGACTTTTGTATACAAATTCTTGAAGTTTATGAGAAAAACAAGGTCAATGTACATGTAGTTTGGGAAAAATAGAACAAATTCGTATTTTGAGTAACTTATCGCTGGTTTTCCGCAAGCATCCTTAGGTTTGGTCAAATGAACATATTCAAATTTAACCAGGCAAGCTTTCCGACGACTAATTCTAATTTGTGGCTCAGGACATGCAGACCCAAAGCTGTGAAAACACTTTTCTTCCGTCTTCCTAGCCACCGCAACTTCATCTTTCATCAGTCCCTCGTTGTACTTTAGCCTTAAGCCTTTTGATTGGACGTAGCCCGCGAGCCATATATTGTGGTCTGCTAAGTCTGTTCGAATAAGTTCTTGGTTGCCAAATGTTTGCTCAGTTGCGCAGTAAAAGTCAACATGGAAAAGGCTGTTTTCGCAGGGACAATGCAGTTTTATTGATTGTAGTTTCATCTTGTTACAACATAATTTTATAATCTAAAAATATTAAATAAGAAAGTCGGTTAGAGAAATGGAACAAACACAAGCCTACAAAGTGGATTTGACTAAAATCGATGGGAACGGAGATTTTGCTTGTCCGAGATGTGGAAATGTTATATCACCAGACGAGACTACTGAAGAAACTTACTGCATTTTAGAGCCAAAAGTTAATGATCGCGGTTTAGTAGAAGTGGTGATTTCCTGCAACAAATGTAAGAGTCACATTCATTTGACTGGATTTTCTCTTTTGGAAAAATTGTCAATTTGTTGACCCTGTAATTCGTAACAAACTTTGCGTACTTATCTTATTGCTTCGCCTATTTTGGAGTCACGCCTTGTTCGTGTAACTTCCTTGAAAAGTTCTAAACACTCTTTTTTTGTTGGCGCCTCAATGCAAATGCTTCCATACGCGCCTATATCAATTCGATATTTTTTACCCTCAATTTCAAGATCTTGACCCATAACCCTGCCCCTCTCTAAATATTTCGGAATTATAGATGGGTTATCGATTAACTTGGGCTTATAAGTTTAATTAACATGCCACCATATGCCCGAAACAATATAGCGCCAAAATGATTGGGTCAGGCTTCTGATAAAAGAAAAAATTTTGATGTACCATAAGTCCTCGTTGGAGGTATGTTCCAAGGAATCGACGTAAAAGCAGATTTTAGGGGAAACATCTCCACCATTGTTCAAATCCGTCCTCCACTGTTTACAAAAGTTCTATGGGGTAACCTTTTGGCTGAAGTTTTTTGTATTGTGTCTCTTCATCTGCTGTAATAGAAACTGTTTTTTTGTTTTCAGCGATGGCAATTGGCATGGCTTCATAAAACGTTATTTTTCCTTCGTAGGCTATTTCGCCTGTTCTATTTGCGAGGTTTTCGTTGAGGTGAGTCATGTTCATGTGGAGGTTGAATAGTTGAGCAAGTGCGGTTTTCCATCTCTGTGTATCATAATCTGGTTTATAGCTTAAGGCATTGCCAACCTCGCAAATTAAAATTTCCGAGACTGTCAACTCAACTGTACCTTCTATGTACAAATCTAAGAGTTTTAGTGCTTCAACTGATTTTGTTTCTGTACTAAACCATTTAACGACCACTGAAGAGTTTAATACTATATCGCGGCATCTCGCCATTTTCGTATCTCCTTAGCGCCATCCCATTTGGCTTTGCTTTCCGACCGAAGGTTTTTGATTGCCTCTGAAGCGCATTGTATCTCTTCCCTACGTGCGGCATCTTCAAACGCCTTTCTTGCAACCTCGCTCCAGTTAACGCTTTTGCAGCGCTTCATGCGCCTTTTTAGCTCTTCTGGGACTCTCACGGTAATATTGCTCATGCACATCACAATTCACACATATTTATTGCACATTATAAGCGTAAATACCGCATAAAAACCTTCCCACACAAGACATGAAAAAGGCTTTTACCACCATCCGCCTAAGCTGGGGTCGAGTGTTCAATCCCTGATCATATGCCACCATTTAACAATCAAAACTTAAATCATCGGTTAAATTTACTCCCATTAACTTTTGGGATAATTTCATCTTTCCATATTCTTGCGCTATCACATGCAGGACATACAACAACTATCGTATCCAACGGAATTTTTTTCACGCCAAAATTGTTCATAGCGTACGGGCCCGCAATGGGGGCAATTGATTACTTTTGGACTCACTTGTTTGCCTCCTGCCTAACTGCTCTTGAAAAAGAAAAAAGGAAAGATTGGGTTTTGTCTTTTTTCATTTTATGGTCGTTTCCTAAGTATGAGAACCGTAGCGATGGCAATTGCTATGATTATGACTACTGCACTTATTGTAAAGTACGTCAGCATGTCTGAGTTGGAGACTGACGATTGCACGGTTGAAGTGGGCACTGGGGAACTTGCAATGCTAACGGTTGCAAATGTCGATGCTGAAGATGAGTAATATGAGTTGCTTCCTGCGAAAGTCGCGTAGACAGTATATGGCCCTGGAATGGTTGGAGCCCATTGGAATCCGTAGTTACCCTGGTAATTACTTGTGGTTGTGCCAATGGTGATACAGTTGCCATTAGGATCGACTGCGGTTAAGGTAACAGGAACGCCGATGCAATCTGGTGGGTTATTTAGCAATGTTGAATTTTGCATGTGCAAATAATCCATCCAGACACTCATGTTCGCGTCAGAGATAGCTGTCTGTATTTGGCTGTGCAGCTGATTGATCAAGGACTGTGCCTGAGAGTATTACTGTAGTGCCTGCTGTGATTGCCGTTTGTGGTGCTGAGACTGTGGTTGAAGTTTGACCTTTGCCAACGCAATAGACATTTCCATCGTAAACTCCGAACCCTATGTATGTAACCATCAGCAGCAGCAATCGGATTCATTCCACCGTTTAAAGTCCATGCGACATTTCCTGTAGTAGCATTAACACATACTAACATTGCAGTTCTTGGAATAGGGTTAAGTTGATATTGAACGGAATAGCCTGCGTAAGAGTAAATATTACCGCCAGACAAGACCATGCCAGTATAGTAGGGCACTACGTTATTGGTGAACTCAGTTGAAAGTTTAGGCGAACTCTGCCAAACTAACTGCCCCGTTGCCAAGCTTAAAGCTCTTATTATACCGTCAGGGAACTGAAGATACAAGTTATTGTTGTCATTACACTCGGAACCATAAACGGTGTATTCTGTAGCCCATGGGGAGCTTGCAAAGCTGGGACTTGTCCATACCGAAGCGCCAGTAATCTCGGAGTAACAGTGGAATGTTGCATCTACTGGATCAAAGACAACAAAGTCGTTTGGACCAACTAAATGGAATGAAAAAGCGACAGTGTAGGGTATGGTAAGGTTCCAAGCTGAGGTACCGTCTTTGGTGTTAAATCCGAAGTACTGGTTGGAGCCATCATAGGATCCGGTTATTACAATCGTAGACTGGTCTGTTGATATTCCAAGAATACTTGGTAAAACTGGTAAGACACCTGCGTTTGAAAGTACTGGTAGCCATTGTGGGCGTGTCCATGTGATTCCTGTCGGCCAATTGTTATTGACAACTTTCGACATGTTCCAAGCAAACAAGTTCCTATAATCTGATGTAATTCCATAGGCAAGCGGAGTACCGTCAACAAGTTGATATCCTAGAAGGCTGGATGTAGAGGCGTTAACGATTGACCGCATTAGTGTTCCTGTGAGTGGATCATAGAAATTCCATGTAGTGCCAGAGGTTCCGAATAGATACGATGTGGGCGTGTTTCCATAAGAACTGCCGAGAGTTACGCTATTGTTACTGACGGTTTGCGAAAATGCGTTTCCAGGTTCGTGTATACCGGCACTAATCGAGCCAGTCGCTTTATACAGGATTTTTCCAGTTGCTATATCGATGCATTGAAACTGACCAGCATTGGGAATATTGGTGAATACTTTGCCTGCAATGACTATAGCACCGGGCGAACCACCCAGAGAAATTGCGTAGCTGATACTGCCAAACTCTCCACCTACTAAGACCGCCTAAACCAAGCTGCTGATTCCAAACTATGTGTGCACTATTAACTGGTGAACTATATGGCTGCCACGAATTAGTATTGACACTGGCAGTAACGTGACTTGATCTCGATTGACCACTCATAAGCCAGTCGCCTGAGATTGCACTCCATTCTCTGTTGTTGCTATTTATTGGGTAACTCCAGTAGACATTTGAGTTCGGCAGTTGAGAATAAGGATAACCATTGAGCAGACCAGCGTTCACCGGATCAGTCTGTACTGCGAAATAGGCTGTACTACTATTGCATGCGGAGTAAATTACGGTACCACTGTTGTCAGTAATGTTCTGTGCTGGCATCGAAAAGGTTACACTCCAGTTGCCCGCCATATCAGGCGCATAAAAGAAGTATAAATCGCCAATTGCCTCTGTTTCTCCAGCAATGTATTGACCTGTTCCGTCTACTGGTGCGAACGAGTCTTTTGATCCGTCAGGTTTTATGAACGTCACAGTTACTCCGCTATAGCCTTGAAAAACTGGATTTTGAGCATAGTCTTGAGGTGTAGGGAAAACCCATAGATTTACAGTTGCCTGTTGACCTACTCCCACGAGTTGCGGTGCAACGCTGATATAACCTGCTGTTTTGACCGGCTGAGGAATACCAAATTGAGCCAAAGTTGGCTGAGCAAAAGCCATCATCAGTGTTATAGCTAACATCAGAATCAACGAAAGCGAGCAGATTGCTTTTTTGTTTCCTTTAATTTTATTATTATTTATTTTTAAATTCATAGTCGTTTTTCCTTCATTTTTGTGAGCTGTAGTAGGAATTAAAAGCATAAGACAAAGCTTGGAAAGCGACCGCTTTACAAAAAAGAGCACAATAGAAAAAATATTTATCAAATGTCAACATTAGTTGTAATGATTATATTGACAGAAGAATTGATCGATAGCCTTTGTAAATTTGGATTAACCACTAAACAAGCGCGAGCATATCTAAGCATAGCAATAAACGTGAAGCTGAGAGTACCTGAAATAGCAAAATTAACAAGAATTCACGAACAAGATGTCTACAAGATACTACCCAGACTTGAACAGATGGGGTTAATATCCAAGACAGCAACTAAACCAATTATTGTAAAAGCGTTACCTCTTGAAATAGCTTTTAAAGGGATAATCAAAAAACAGCAAGAAAATCTTCACGATTCGAAAAAGAATACTCGGGAAATCATTGAATCTATAAAGAGCAAAAAAACAGCCCAAAATCCTAAAGAGCCTGAAGAAAGTGTGGTAATATTTCACACTAAATCTCAGAGTTATAAAAATGATTACCGATATTTGCTTAGTAGGGTCAGAAAAACTTTTGACATAATAGGAGATAGAGATAGCGTAAACCGGTTTCTAAGACGTACCCTTCCTTATTTTAAGGAACATGAGTGTGCCGCGTTTGAAAAGTATCAAGTTAAGATAAGGCTATTATGCCGATACAGAAATCTCGAAAAAGATGTTTTTGAGGACATTGACGCAAAACACTACTCAACCTTAAACATCGAAATAAAAAAAGTTAGGACGAAATATACATCTTTTCCTTCACTAACCTACTCTATAATCGACGGCAAAGAAATATGGGCTGCAAGCTCAGTGGATCCAACCAATCCAGCCAAAGTCGTGGTTACAGATTGTATACCTATCGTGCAAATAGCCCAAGAAAACTTTGAGAAATATTGGCAAGATAGTAATGCAGAGCTCATATTTTCAACAAAGCCAACAAATGATTTAACAAGAAAAGTTGCTCCTAATTCAAATTAACATTGGCATACTAAGGGACATGAAGATAACTTGGAAACAGACCATTGCTACGCCATTTTCAAAAAGGAAACAGCAAAATTTTAGCGGTTTACTAGTAAAATGGGGCTCGAATCTCTTCCCCGGCGCCAGGTTACAGTTTTCTTTTTTAAAAAGTATCAAGATAGGCTCTGAAGAAAAAGCATAAGAAAATTTTACTGAAAGTCGCGAAAGATTATCCCCGAGGCAAAATTCTCGTATTAAGGATCCTCAAGGTTTTTGCCATACAGGTTTTCCGTCGTTTACTTCTCTAAGTTGGGCCTCAGGGCACTGCAAACCTAAAGCCGTAAAAACGCTCTCTTCTGTCTCGCCAGCCACGGCAACTTCATCTTTCATCAGTCCTTCGCTGTACTTTAGCCTAAAGCCTTTTGATAGGGCATAGCCTGCAAGCCACATGTTATGGTCAGCTGAACCCGTACGAATAACTTCTTGAATGCCAAAGGTTTGCTCAGTTGCACGGTAAAAATCAACTTGAAATAGGCAGTTTTCGCAGGGATATTGCAGTTTTATTACGCTTTTGCCTGCACAAATAACTGTGGCTTTTTTTAAGGCTTGAACAATTTTGCCCCAGCAGCCATCAGTTGCCACTACAACAAAGTCAATGTCGCCAACTATAAGCCTCTGTCTTCTTATTGAGCCAACTATCTCAAGTTTATCGCACAAGGGCTTGACTATACTTTCAACTTGTTTAGCTATGACCTGGGCTTTCGCTAACTCAAGCTGTTTTAAAATGACCGGTTCTTCTTCCCCGAATAGTTTAACTTGCTTCATAGCTCATGGCCCCAAGTTTAAACTGCAAATTGATACTTTCTCTGTAGCTCCATTCGGAGTTGACAGTTTTCTTTTCCAATACAGTAGGTGCAACTTACATATTCTTTTGGGGTTTGACAATCTATGACTATTTGAGCAAACATGTTTTTTCAACCTCGGGAAGCAACACAACGACAAGAACTAGCTTATAGGCAATATCAACTAAACTGCAGCACATTTTCAGCAGGATAAAGCGGTTTTTCCATTAAGTATTAACAAGAAAATGAGCCAAAATCCTGATTTAATCTTTCAACATTCAAACTTTGATTTATATCCTGCAGCTATTTTGAAAAATAAGGTTTCCATCTTTGCAAAATGAGTTTTGTTTCTGCCAGATATAAAATATAGAGGGTCATTTCACGTATTAGAGCAAAGCGGCAAGCTCTCTTAATCCCATTTTCTTTTAATAAATTCGGGTTCAAATCCCAGCTGATCCGCCATCCCTCGAGTGAAAGTGCACTTTTCATCTCCACTTTTGAAGAAAGGTTCTAAGTGCTTGGGCAGGAAGCGTGACCCTAAGCCGCTTAGGGCCGTGAGTCATCATTTTATGGATAACGTAGTTTTTGGAGTAACTATGAAAAGTAGCGTGATTCACGGTAAGGACTTATGGCAGCGCAGTATCTTGATGGTACATGGCGTCCACCGTGTAAACCTTGGCCCCCACATAGTCACTAAAAGTGAGAATCAAGCCATATCGAGCAAGTCGTAAGATATATTAGTCTAGAACTGGTTCTTTGACTTAGGCAATATAAATGCTCGCTTTAGTAATTGGAGGCGCCATTATTGTTTGTTTGGCCGCATCTGCTGCGTCTGATTCCGAATTCGTTCAATACGTAAAAGAGGCTATCTATTGGCTCGTCAAAGCAGGCTACGGCATAGAGAAGATTGTGCAGATAATGCATTTCTACGTTGACTATTAGTCCTTTTTGACTCTTAATAAGTCGAACCTACCCTCTGACCCTCTGTTTTGTTAGCAAAAGTCAAAGATTCGATTTCTGGAATAACGGCTTTGAAGTAACTATTGAAGTGACTACGCGCATAGATACCTCACTGCTTCGGAAATAAACGGTTCGGGAATAATGAGTCTGCCCTACGTGATTGATGGTAACAATTTTGACTTGTACCCGCTAAAACAACCTTACTTGGGTGAGAATATTAGCAGCTATTCTAATCCTTTTGTAGGACAAACACCATTTCCTTATTCGATACAGCAGACTCAGCCATACCCATCGCCAATGTGACAACAACCCTGATGGCTGAGACATTTAATCTAGTAGAACCTTTGGCGGAATCAACGACATACACAGCAACAGTAATCTTCGGAGAAGGCAATAACACTCAAAGTTACACTTGGAACTTTACACCCCTTCATACTTGTAAAATCGCCGAATTCGATTCCTAGCTTATCTTATATTATAATTGCAAACGATATCTTGTCCACAAAGCTGGACTAAGCGTTCTAAGATTTATTTTTTCGGTCTACAAAAGAGGGATTAAATAGACTCATGGACATGACATGAACAGGTAAAAAACACGGGGAAGAGAGAAAAATGGAAGACGACCGAAAACAAATAGAAACTGACAGGCAACGTGCAGAAGTTTTTGATGCACTTGGTCACCCTACACGAATTCAGATCCTCAAAGTTCTAAGTGAAGGTTCTCTTGGGTTTGCAGACTTAAAAAAGAAAGTAGCAATTGAAAGTAGTGGACATCTTCAACACCACTTAACTAAACTTGATGGACTGATTAAAACTGATGAATATGGGAAGTATTGCCTATCCGATGAAGGAAAAGACGCCCTGTTAACAGTTCAAACAGTAGAGAATGCATCACCATCTAAAGCTAAGGAGAAAGCACATAAACTGAATTTTAGCAACACGTTAGGTTCAAAACCAGTTGTTTTTCTTCTTATAGCTCTTCTGATTGCAAGTACAGCTATTGCTGTGTATGAATACAATCAAATTGGAAACGTGAATGCTGCTTCTAACCCTAAGCTAAATAATGCAGGTTACTTGTCGGGATCTAAACTATACTTGATTTCAGCAAATTCTAGCTATCAAACTATAAATGGAAAGCCATGTTTAGTGATTGAAGCTACCATTAGAAACGACTATACAGCCCAAGAACCGCCCCCAATGGATAATTCAGGCATTAACAGTACAGGTATGGCTTACTTTGGCTTGACTGCTATACTGTATGAAGGAAATAAAATAGTATCTTCAGAAGACGTGACTAGTACTGGTTCTTCGCCATTAGGAGTTTCACAGATTGGATTAGGAAGTGATCAGACTTCCGTTATCCCAATTGATATGGAAACTTCAGACCATAATGTAGATAGCTATTCAATATTCCTCGTTGCGATTGCAGGATACCCAATCCCATAGGAATGCTCCTTCTCTTGTTCGCACCTTCAGCTAAAAGTTGTAGAGTGCAGCATTACAGCATGGCGCATGAACGTGGTCCATTGCATGTTTAAGATCCAAATGCAAAAAATCATAGTTTTATATTTACATCGCGGATATGCTGCTCAAATTCTGGTTCCCAAGCGGGCGACGTAATACACACCTGTTTCAAGCTACCTTTATAGTAGAACTTTTTGTTCGGTGGGACAATAACAACGTCACCAGCCTTAACATCATAAGGCGTATCTTCAATGAACCAAGTTCCCTCCCCTTCGATTATGTAGAATATAAAGTAGCTTTTCTTATGCAAGAATTCTTCACAATGGCCAATTTTTGTTTCTTGGTAAACAACGGCTGCTTGTGGACATTGCTCTTTGCCATTGTATATACGCATTTGAACGCAGTTCTTCTCCACCAAGACTGCATCCTCTTTTTTGTAAATCATATATATCAAATAAGGGGTTTTTTATAGCAACGGTTAAACCTTGCTATGGATCAAAACAGCTTATTAAAGGTGGAAAACTCATGGCTGCAGCTGACAATTCCACACCTCATTCAGCACAAGTATATGATATGCAAGTTCGAAATACCATCCCTTTTTATGACGAGTTCCACACACAGACCATAAAGATTGTAAAAGCCATCGGGATCAACCCCAAGACTTGGTTAGATACTGGATGTGGAACAGGTTCACTTGCTCAAAAAGCAGTAACTGAATTTCCAACCACTCATTTTGTGCTAGTAGATCCTTCTTCAAAAATGCTTGAGGCAGCAAAAGAAAAACTTGCAAACCAATCACCTGCGGTTATTGAATTTCTTCAACCTTGTTCCACTGAAAAACTAGAAAATCACAATGAAGAATTCGATGTAATTACCGCTATACAATCGCATCATTACTTGATGCCTAATAGTAGAATAAAAGCCACCAGTGTCTGCTTTGAACTATTGTCTTCTAAAGGTGTTTACGTTACATTTGAAAACATTAGACCTCTTACGGCTGAAGGCATCAGAATCGGTAAAGAGAATTGGCGTCAGTTTCAACTATCGAAAGGACGAAGTAACCAAACAATTGATGAGCATCTAAAGAGATTTGGCACAGAATATCATCCAATAACTATCAAAGAACATTTGTCGCTTTTGAAAAAAACAGGGTTCTCTACGGTTGAACTACTTTGGTACTCCTACATGCAAGCAGGCTTTTACTGCCTCAAGTAGCCAAACGATTATTCTTTGAGGTTCTAACCGAATAAAAGGGAAACTCGCGGATGAGTCAAGGTCCGTCCGATATTTAAATTTCAGCGACTTGCCTTTCTTCTATAGTAGATAAAAACAAAAGGATTTGCTTAAAATAATTAAACGTATCCCAGCGGGTACCTTCAATATTTTCCAAGAAAAAATTAGGACTCCTTAGTGCATTAAGCAATCCAACATTTACAGAATTTGGAGTCAAATCCTTAAATAAGAAAGAAAGTTTGCCAACAAGTATTAATACGACTAATATGATTAATATGAATAAGATGATTAAAATGAGCGTAAATAGAGGCGGCCACTATTTATTCGGCACTTCCAAGGTTGGAGAAAGAGGGCAAATTGTAATACCTCAAGAAGCGCGATTGAAATATAACCTCAAACCAGGCGACAGCGTAATCATAGTCGGTGACGACAGAGGTTTAGCTATAGTAAAGGCAGATCTTATGAACAAAATAATAGCCTCATTAATGGGCGGAGAACCGCTTGAGGAAAAAAATGAGCTGAAAGAGGAGTAAATTCAATGTCTAGCATATGGTTTAGATTGATGGCTTTGGAATTTAAAATTAGAGACTATCGTAAGCCAAGAGCAAACATTTTGAAAGAAGTCGGGATAAAGCAAGGTTTTCAAGTACTTGACTTTGGTTGTGGACCTGGCGGTTATGTGCTTCCAGCATCAAAATTGGTTGGTGAAACAGGTGAGGTGCATGCTTTGGATGTAACTCCACTTGCAATTAAGATGGTTAAAGGCTTAATCGAGAAAAATGGTTTGAAAAACGTAGAGACTATTCTCTCTGATTGCGCTACGGGATTGCCTGACAAGAGTTTAGATGTTGTAATGCTGTATGATGTATTACATGGCTTAGAGGACAAACAAGCTGTTTTGAAAGAACTTCATAGAGTCTTAAAACCAGACGGATTGTTGTCATTTAATGACCATCATCTGAAAGAACCTGACATTATCTTAATGGTAACTGGTAGCAAACTATTCAAGTTGTTGAAAAAAGATGAATACACCTACAGCTTTTCCAAAATTGAGGAATAGACAATGAGCAAAGCTTTGATTGTTTACGGAACTCGCTATGGAGCAACGGCAAATTCATCTGAAGTTATTGCTGATACTCTTCGACAAGTAGGATACGAAGTCAAAATTGTTGATGCTAGAAAAGAAAAAGTGCAAAACATAAGCGAATTCGACCTCATCATCGTTGGAAGTGGAATCCAGATGGGTAAATGGACAAGCGAACCCGAAGACTTCATCAAAAAATACCAGAAGGAATTAGCAATGAAAAAGTTGGCACTTTTTGTCTCTTGTGGTGGTGCGAATCCTCTGTCTGAAGGTGAAAAGAAAGACAAGGAATTTGATGATGCTAAACGAAAATACCTTGAAGAAAAATCAGTCGAATTTAAGGTGAATCCAATTGCATTGGGTTTCTTTGGTGGATGCTATGACTTTAACAAGATGTCATGGTTCTTCAAAAAAACTTTATCATCAATCAAGCCTAAACTCGAAAGTGCCGGTTACAAAGAATCAAAAACTGGGGTTTATGATTTAAGAGACTTGGATGCTATACGGAATTGGACAAAAGAACTAACTAAACAATGAAAAGAAGGATGCAATTCATAAAATCTTTGATAGTCTTAGTTTCATATCATCACAACAACACCCAGAAAGTAGCTGAAGTCATATCGAAAGTGATTAATGCGGAAATAAAGACTCCGAAACAAATTAACTTGGAAGAACTTAATCAGTATGACCTTCTCGGCTTTGGTTCAGGGATTTACTTTTGGAAACATCACAAAGACTTGTTAGAACTAGCAGAAAAGCTTCCACAGCAAATCAACAAGAAAGCATTCATTTTCTCCACATCCGCAAATACTGAAAACGCACCCAAATTTCACTCGCTTCTTAGGGAAAAACTCCAATCAAAAGGCTATACAATTGTTGGCGAATTTAATTGTGCTGGATTCAACACTTGGGGTCCATTAAAATTGGTGGGTGGAACTAAGAAAGATAGACCAAACTCAGACGACCTCAAACTTGCAGAAGAGTTTGCTTCAAACCTAAGGAAATAAACTAATAGATATTAAGAGAGGCCTTTTTTCCCATCTGCTTTTTACTAATTATCTGTCTTCTTTGAAAGGTTTATTGTACATCTCCTTTGTTGCAATTTGTTGCTTGGCTTCTTGTTTCCAGCCACGATTGCCTATCCAAATATACAACCATTTAGGTATCCCAATTTTGGAGATTAAAGAAACTGCTTTTTCAGGTATAACTTCTCCTTGCGATAAGGCGTCCGCAGCGATTTCCAGCGCTTTTTTCTGATTGCGAACCATGCCTCCGAGTTCATTCAGAGGTCGACCTGATATCATTCCTCCGCCACCCATAGCCAACCCACCAGCCCATGAATAACCAACTTGTTTAGCAAAGATACGACAGACAGTTAACGCAATATTGTTGTGGTTCACTTCTGGGAAGCCGCTGTTTGCAATTGCCACAAACTTTTTCTTGCCCAGATTGAGTTTGCCCTTTTCGTGTTCAGCAATTAACTCTAACGTTTTGATCACTTGCGAGTGCAAACTATCAACATACAAAGGAAAAGCGAGAATAATCAAATCTGATGAATCCACAAGCCGAAGCATAACAGCTTGTTTCTCCTCTGAGCCAAGGCACTGGTTAATGTAAACTTTTTCGGAGCTTAATCCTTTTTGCTCTAATTTCTCAAGAAGGTAAGTTCCAAGAGAGTTTGATGTGCTGCTTTGACCTTTTGGGCTTCCAACTAAAAGTGCTGCATGAGTAGGTTTCTGCATTATTGGACACCTGCCTTTGATAAGGTTGCAATTAATTTTTGTTTGATTATGTCAGCGGCATCGTTTGAATAGACGATTGTGGAGATGGCTTTAGTGTGCAAGTTTATGCCGTTTCTTGATACTAAGGTGTGTGAATGTGTTTTCGCCTTCTT
This sequence comes from Candidatus Bathyarchaeota archaeon, assembly GCA_963750605.1. GTDB lineage: Archaea > Thermoproteota > Bathyarchaeia > Bathyarchaeales > Bathycorpusculaceae > Bathycorpusculum. The sequence goes on along the minus strand of CAVVRN010000017.1, from coordinate 130,983 downwards.
CATCTGAGTTTGGCAGTACACCTATAGCTACCAAGGTTGGATATTTGTCATATCGAGGTGCATGATGAATTTCGCCATTTATCTTCTTGAAGAAAGGAAGCAGAACTGGACAAGGAAATCTGTCCAATGCTTTCTTTAGTTCCGAAGAATACATCCCGAAAGTCACTGGCGTCAACAGAAAGACAAGGCCACTTTGAATGACCTTTCTCGGGCAGATCACTTCCAGCATCGTGGATTACGCATTCTCCTGGAGTTTTTAGCCAACAGCCAAAGCAGCCAAGACAGGCTCCAATCTTCTCTTTTCGCAGAATCATTACATCAACTTCGTGACCTTTTGCCTTAAGAGACTCAACAAGATAGTCAGAGACCGTGTTTGCGGTTTCATTCTCGGTTCTTGCTCCATTTAAGATCAAAGTTTTTATTTGTTTTTCCTCCATTCGATGAACTATTAATTGCTGTTGGCAAGGCTTGTTTGAGAATTATTCTTGCCAAAGTTGTATTTTATTACTTGTTTGGGACAGCTATCAACGCATGAACCACAGAGTATGCACTCCGAGTTTTCCATTGAATTCTTGCTGCACCATACTGTTTACCGCAAGACTCATGGGGCATTTCTGGTTGCAGACTTTACAGTTAATGCATTTTGTTTTGTCAGCTTGAAGTTGCAGTGAGGGCCAGTTGGCTACGTTTCTTAGTTTGCGTCCAATAATCATGAACGGTGCCATCCAACAGATTGTGTGACAAGATGCACGTTTGCCAGCTGCCAAAGCAAGACCAGCGATAAGACCTGCAATTGCTATGAATATTACTGCTGAATACATGTCTGAGATTGATATTCCATAGTAGGTTTGATAGAGAGGGTTAACAGCTTTTACTCCGCCAGCTTGGAAAAACATTATTGCAATGATTGTTATCCATGGAGCCCAGATAGCATATTTTATCAGGTTCTTCTTTCCGTTCTTAAAGCCTTTCTTTCTAGCCATCGCACAGAGTTCTTGTGTTGCTCCAGCTGGGCAAATCCAGCCGCAGAAAAATCTCCCTGAGAACAAAGAGGAGACAAACAGTGCCCAAAATACTAGCAAGCTTCCTGTAACAATTCCTTCGGAAGCACCCATTATTATGAGATATGGAGAGAAATAATAGTAAATAAGTGGAAACAAGACGAACATTAGTATTGTAAGGATTCTTCTAGTTTGTTGTCGTTTCATTGTTGTTCACCGGTAATGTGGAGTGATTTTTTGGGGATGATACCTTGTTCTATTTCTTTTTGGGTTATGTCCAGTTTGAAAGTGCCAATGTCACCTTCTATTTCGAGCATTACACCTTCGACCATGTTGATGCTTGTTAGTTTGCCAAGGCAACCTTCGAAGAACACTTGTCCGTTCTCTTTGTCAAGAAAAGATATTCTTTTTACGGCACCCTCAGTTTTCAACTCAACTGAGAATGAATGTTCTTCAACTCTTTTGTTCATCTATTTCGCCTTTAGCATTATTGTGAAGAAAAACAATGATAAGGCAACCTCAACAGCAAATATGAAATATCATAAACGACTATGAAGTCATAAAGAATCCAAAGTACAGGAAGATGACAAATTGGAGACTTTCAACAGTTTACTCTTTGAGCTTTCAAGCGTAGACCGCTTAGACATCATGCTACTTCTTAAGAAAACACCCTTGAAGTTGTCTCACCTTTCGGGTAAGCTAGACTTGACTGTTCAAGAGACCTCAAGAAATGTCGAAAGACTTGCCGACGCAAAATTGATAGCGAAAGATGTAGATGCATTGTTTCACCTAACTCCATATGGGGATGAGACTTTATCACAGCTTTCAGGGCTTAGGTTTCTATTCAAGAACAGAGAATACTTCACAACCCACACGACAATCGAATTACCCAGACTGTTCGAATCGAGCTTGGGACTACTTGAAAACTGTGACCCAGTAAAAGATGTAATGATAGCTTTCCGTAACGTTGAAGAAATGATTTCTAGAGCAGAAGAACACGTTTGGATTATTACTAACCAAATTTTAGCAAGCACTATTTCATATTTGATTTCAGCCCTTGAGCGTGGTGCAGAATTTCGGCTCATGATGCAGAAAGACTACAATCCAACCAAAAGTATACATGACTTAATCAGCAACCCAGCTTTTGCTAAAGCGGCTCGAACTCACAAAATGGATTTCCGATTTCTCGACAAGATACCCATATTCATTTGTCTCTCGGAAAAGGAAGTTTCGGCTTTGGGTTTTCCTGAGATAAGCGGAAAGCCGGACTATACTGGGTTTAAGTCAGAAAAAAACGAAATCATAGAATGGTCAAAAGGAATATTCGATTTTTACTGGAACAAAGCATCAAAGCAGATACCAAACCAATTGACCAACATAGACCCTACATGCTAAATCCATAAATAAACGTCAAAGCAACTAAAACGTGACATCTTGCTAGGTCTAATAGAGAATTAGTTTTGGTTTTATTCTAAGCGGGCTCCATTTCAGATGTTATCCATATTATTGAAGAAAAGGTATTTGATGAATAGAAATTAAGTTTTACGAAAAAGGACTCATACATTTTCTGGGGTTTCAAGGCCATAAAAAGGTTAATGTTCCGTATCTTTGCTGAGACAAACATTCATCTCTGTGATTATCTGATTGCTGACAAAGTCATTTTCAAGTATGGTGATTTCATTTTGGTTTAAGATTTTAATCAACAACTCTTCCTTGTAACTTTTTCCATCCTTAAACCCCTCATAGAGGAAACTAATCGTGTCATCATTTAGCCATTTTCCTTTGTGGTCGTAAGCTGCCGCCGTGTTTGTTACAGCAAAGAAATGGTATAATTTTTCGCTTCTGTCGAAAGCCAGAAGGTCAGCCTCTTCATAGCCACCTAACCTTTCAATTTCTAATATAGCAGTTGCAAGAACCCCCCCATCCCTTTGCAACCAAAGAAAATTTTGCAACTCCTTTTACTCCGAAGAGTTTACCCATGAAAGTTAGTTAGTGATTTACAATGTTTGAAATCATGCAAAAGCTTCCTGCGAAAATAACTGACGAAAAAGTCTTATATCGATTTGAAGGCTTCTAATAATATAGGCGGTTAATTTTGGGAGTTAAAGAAAATCTTGAGTTAATGAAAACCCTTGATGATGCTTGGAATGCGGGACCAAACAGCCCGCTTTGGGAGACATTTAGAAAGCGACACCGAGAAGACGTGAAAGTGTATTGGCCAGCTCAACCTCTTCCGACCATTGGACGCCACAACCATGACGTCGAAGCCACCGAGTTCTTCAAAATATTCGACAACAAACTATCTAACAACCCCTACAAGATCATTTTCGGCGAGGGAGATCATACATGTACCGTTGCTGATTGGACCGTAACCATGAAAGGACCTATGAAAGGGGTAGACGGCAAAATGGTTCCGCCGACTGGAAAAACGGCAAAACTCGAATTCTGCACTGTCGCCACATGGAAAAACGGAGAAATCGTCGAAGAGAGATTATTCTACGATGTCGTAGGTTTCATGCAGCAACTTGGGCTGTCAAAGTAAACAGACTTCAATTTTTTATTTTTCAAGAGGTGGTTGGTGTGGAAAGAAAGGTTGACAAGATTCTAAATCGCCGTACAACTTTAGAAGGCGCTGGTGTCAAGCTAAAACGAGTTTTGGGAAACGATGATAACTCTACACTTGATCCTTTTTTGCTTTTGGACCACTTTGGATCCGATAATCCTGAAGATTACATCAAAGGTTTTCCTTGGCACCCACACAGAGGAATGGAAACAGTCACCTACATGTGGACAGGCGAAGTTGAACACGGCGACAGCATGGGAAACAAAGGCATAATCAAATCTGGAGACGTGCAATGGATGACAGCTGGTTCAGGCATAATTCATCAAGAAATGCCCCAAAAATACGACGGATTCATGCAGGGATTCCAACTATGGGTAAATCTACCTGCAAAAAAGAAAATGATCGACCCCAAATATCGCGGCATAGAAAAACAACAAATCCCAATAGTCGAAAAAGATGGCTCAAAAATTAAAATCATCGCAGGCAAGGTTGACGGAACGAAAGGACCGGTCCGCGACCTAGCAATAAACATAGAATACTTCGATGTGGAGTTAGATACCGGAAAAACGTTTGAGCACCAAACACCTAAGAATGATACAGTTTTTGCTTACCTCATTGAAGGATCAATAGAGGTTGGAAGCAAGAAGATATTGCAGGGTCAGTGTGCAGTTTTTAGTGAAGGCGATTTTGTCAAAATAGTCTCGAACGGCTGCGCTCGGTTTCTGTTTGTGTCGGGAGAACCGTTAAACGAGCCTGTAGCATGGAGAGGACCAATCGTTATGAATACTGAAGAAGAACTCGATAAAGCCTTTGAAGAACTAGATTCAGATACTTTCGTCAAAGTTAAAAATCCAATTAGGCCTATAAAACCGAGTGTGATTTAAGTATGAGCGCACGTAAAAAAAATCCCAATTGAGAATAAAAAGAAAAGTATTTTCCATGAGAAGATAGATAATAAAGACAAAGCGGTTGTGCTATTCTATGCGACCTGGTGCCCTTTTTCTCGAGCGTTTTTGCCAATCTTTGAAGAATATTCAAAGAGCAATCCGCAAGAGTGCCTTAGCGTCATTGTTGATGAAGAACCTGATGTTTGCGAAGAATATGGCATAGAGTACTATCCAACAGTGATAATGTTCAAGAAAGGAAAAGTGCACAAGCGCTTGGATGCAGAGCCACGATGTTGGCTTAAACAAGAAACAGCTTAAGGACCTTACTGCAAAAGAGTAATACTCAAGCCTTTTTTTTCTTTGGACCCTATTTCTAGTTCATTTTATTTTAGGGATTCGTCGCTGTCATCGAAGCCTTCGCCAACCTGAGAGCTATCGCAGAAAGGGGTTATTCTGTGATTTGTCGTATTGGCAAAGGATTTGGCGGTTTCGAGCGCGCACCCACTAATTCAACCAAAAGTGGGCGAAAGCAATTCTGGAATATTTTAACTCGAAAAGAACTTTTATTTTGTAAGGGCCACAGGCATCTGGAATAAGTCAGGTCCGACTCACCGGATTAAATTTTTACTAGTAAATTGGTGGCTGGGATCCCCCTTCAACTCGAATTTCAGACATTGGAAAACTCTGACTCTTACGGGATGAGCATGTAGAAGCTTAAACGATTAAGTGTCTGAAACAGCAAGACTCAAAACATGAATTTGAAAAAAGAAGATGTTTACGATGTTAAGTCGTTCAATTTTGCACGGTTCTTTTTCCATTTGAACTTCGCACATATCCGGCTGATATAATTAAGATTCCTGCAGCGAGTCCAATTACTGTGTAAAAGATGTCGTTACTAATGCTGATGACTCCGGCTTTTTGCAACATCGTTGTTACTGCAACTATTATGGCTAAACAGCCAACTATAGTTCTGGTGGAATTCTTCATTAAATCACCTCCCATAAATTGCACTTTGTTGGATATTACGGCTGTCGGGTAATTGTTGACAAGCCGCTGGTGGTTATAGTCCCTAACGTTGGATTACCTGCATAAACCAAGCTTGATCCTCCGCTCAAATCAGCGTCTAACCGGCTGTTAACATTGACGTTTCCAGTGCTGCCACCGCTCATAATTATTGTTGACGTGTCGACTTTGAAATCAGATAACTGTAGGTGACATCCTCCTGAACACGAAGCGGTTAGACCATTAGCTTGTCCTTCAATGTTAAGCGTGCTTCCTCCAGATTCGCTAACAAAGAAGTCATGAGTCATTACGAAACCTGTAACGTTTGCATTTGCTCCGCCAGAAAGATGGATTGCCTGAAGATCAGGCATTGTTATCTGAGCTTTCAGTGTTCCTATGTTAAAGATCGATGCGAGCTGTAAACCGATTGTTAAGGTATCGGCAATTTGGTTAACGTCGATTTTATTGATGACGTTGTTGTCTGCCGTTATTGATACGCTGTACGAGTCGCCTTGGCTAATTTGCGCGTGAAATCCACTTTGAATGTTGATTATTGTGAAGACACTGAGATTTTCTTTTTGAGTTTGCAGTTTTCCAGAATCGATTAAAATTACGCCGCTGAGTATAAGCATCCCTATTAATACAACAACTCCGCCTGTCACGATCAAAGCTTTGCTCATAATATTCATTCTTTTTCGCCTCCTTCATTTTTTACGATCTTGATATTTTCCTGACTACTCAAACAATCGGGCGTAGGTTCATCGATAAAGACCCAACGCTCATCAAAAGGGTCAAAAAATCTTTCCAACACACGAATCTGAAGTTCCGATGTGATTTCATATTTTCTGCATAAAACTTGTTCAGCAGAATTTAATGTTCTACTTTCCTTGCAATTTATTGAAGACAAATTTTTTCTACTCCTTTTACCGTTTTTTGCCATCCTACTCTGACAAGTTAATGTCAATTGCAAGAGCCCCGATGGCAATAGCCCTCGACTAGTTTTATTTCTGAAACAAAAAAGGGGAAGATTGCTTTTCTTGAGTAGTTTCGACTTCATTTTCCTTCCGTCTCCCTAAGCAACCAAACTCTTTGCGTTTTGGTTTTCCCGTTTTCCCAATTTGAATAGTCGGGAGCCTGCGGCTATGAAGAACACTACAAATGCCAATTGCAAGGGCAGTATCAAAGATCCTGCCAACGATGACACTCCGCGCGCTAGCGCAGTAACGACTAAGGCCATATCGACGACGAATAGAGCACTTACGACGGCACCAACGCCTCCAATCCACTTACCGAAAGCGCTTTTGCGCATAACTAATGAAATGATTAGCCATGCTGCAAATCCTGCGAAGTAACTGTAGGTCCAAGCAAATTCTGTGTCTAAGACGGCGTGATTTGCTGCTACGTAATATGCTGCTTTTAAAACGGGATCGGTTGCTGCAGCCCAGCTCACGGATAATGACGTTGCTGTAAAGAAGCCTACTTCGGCTACTGCTGCATCTAGTATGACACTCATTATGGCAAGACCTATTCCAACAAGCACTGCATCCCTGTTGACTTTGTTCAGAGCAAAATAGAGCGCTATCATAACTGGCACAGCGATGAAGTCGACGAGTGTGAAGAGGGTCCAGGTGAAGTACGCTGGCTGCGCGTGGTTAGCCATTGCTGTGATGAATGTCGCAGCAGATACGAACGGCGGTTCTGCCCAACCGTTGGTTCCTGGTGTAAGAGCTGCTATGGTAACAAGCACATAAAATAAGCCACCGATTATAAGCAGAACGCCTCCAGCTTTGTAAAGAGCATCATGTCCTTGTTCTTTCTTAAATTCATTAGAAGTCATTTCTGTCATTCTTTCACCTCCTTCTGCTGTTGGTTTTTCGAGATGTCACTTTGAGAAAGGTTAATCCTGAGAACGCCTTTGTCGCCAACAACTTCTAGGATTAAGTCCTCTGCAAAAGTTGCGTGTTGAAGTTGGCCTAATGTGCCTTCCAAAAGGACGTTTTCAAGACTGCGGTCGGATAAGGTGACGTTTTTGAGGCTAGCCTTGGATTTCAGTTCGACCGAGAAGAATCGTTCTTTGTTTATTTTCAACATATTTTTTTCCTCGATAGAACCGAATGGCTGGGAATAGCAATTAATTTTAAGTTACAATGATGTGACATTATACACATTGATGTGACTGGCAGTGGACGATCAAGAGGGCCTTGACAAGTTGTTTTTCGAGTTAGCAAGCGAAAGCAGATTGGGCATATTGATGGAACTTCAAAAGAGTGATACAAGAATGCCTGAAATCGCTCGAAAACTAAGCCTAACTCACACGGAGACCTTTAGGCAGTTGCAGCGACTAAGCGACGCATTATTAATTCAGAAAAATCCTGAGGGGGCCTATGCCATTACACAAAATGGCAAATTATTATTGGAGCTTTCACGTTCTTTCGAATTTGTCTCAAGGTTTAAACGCTTTCTTTTGTCACGTGACCTTGATCGGATTCCTTACCAATTTCTTAATCGTTTTGGCGAGCTATCGCAGGCTAAATTGAGCATGGATACGAACGAAATGATCAACAACGCCGAGCAGTTGATTCTAGGAGCTGAAAAATATCTTTGGCTGATCGGACAGAGACCTCTAATTAGCCTAAACCAGAAAGCAGATGAAGTTAGCCAAAAGGGAGTGCAGGTAAAACTGTTATTTAATGAGAATAGTCGCAAATTCTATGATAACGTTCTGGAAAAGAGGAATTTTGAAAAGAGAGTAGTTCCAACTATTCCAGCAATCATGTTAATAAACGAAAAGATGGCTGGCATAAACATCTTATCAACGGATAAGAGAGGCGACAGCATGGTATTGTATGGAAGTGACCCCAAGCTTCTAAAATGGGCTAATGATTTGTTTTTGTATTTTTGGGAACAAGGAAAGCGTTGCTTTCTAGTTTGATTTCTTATTTGTGGCGTAGCTCGCCTTACTTGCAAGAGTTATAAGCTCTTCTTAGGTAGATTAATCGCCGTGTAGTCTTGATCCAATTAGTGCAAGTCTCATTTGACTTGTCCTCATACTTTTTATAGTAAAATGGGGATAGAATTCCCCTCCAAAGCACAAGTCGAAGAAGCTTGTTTCGACCTTTTCTAGTAAGATTCGCTTAAATAATTAAGAGCATCCCAGCGATCCGCTTTAATTGAAGAAACAGATCTCTTTCTGAAATAACATAGTCAATTTAGAATGGGATTCGAACCTGTTCAGTCTGCTACCCGGCGACCGCATTTATTCACCTTTTGGCAGTTTGCCGTTTTATATCCATTTAGTTTTAATACCCAATTCCTTAAAGTGTAAGTCATCAGTAACTACGTATTCTGCTGTTCCGTTTTTTACAAAGGAAGCGATTAAGGCGTCAGCAATGGGGACGTTTCGGTTTGCTAGAAGAAGGCTTCCTGCTATCAATGCGTCTTTTTCACTTAACGGTATTATTTTTAATCCCTTCTCTTTCAGTACCATTATCCTTGTCTTGGCAGCATCTTCACCAATTCTTGCCCCAGCATATTTGATGAATTCAGTTAAAACAATTGAGGGTGCAACTAATTGTCTTTGGATTTCTTTTTCAACAAAACTCTCAATCTTTGTACCAAGAGCTTCGGTTGGAGGAAACTCTAGAGTAAGCAGCAGACGTGTGTCAGCAATGCTTGTCAACGCCAGTTTCTCCTGTCTTCGTCGAGTTCACTGATGATTTTTTTGTATTCTTGTTCTCCTACTGCCTTGCCCGCTTTCAATCTAGGCGTGGGTTTCAGAGTGATTGTGCCTTCTTCTTCTTTAATCTCTAAAATGGCACCCTCCTCTATACCAAGCTTTGACCGTAGTTCTAACGGAATAGTGACTTGCCCTTTCCGTTTAACTCTAACGTGGGATAACTTTTGCATAGTCATACTAAGATATGGTCATACATAAAAGAGTTTTCATGAAGACACTTGTGAATAAGAGCGTGTGCCAATCTATTTCTTGCTGAAACATGGTCATTGTCTATTCTGGTTTAAGACTTTAGCCTTCTAAGCAAATGATTCCGGGTTCAAATCCCAGCGAGTCCCGCCAGAATCGACTCGGACGGCAAACATCCAGCTTGGACTAACTAAACACCTTTCTGAAGGAAATAACTTAGAGGTGATAAACGACGTTAAAAGGCCAATCCCAGCGAACCATAGTTTTCAGAAACAAGCATTGATCGAAAATACATGTACAAAATGCCATTCTAAGAGAAATTGTTTTTATCCTTCCTTGGAACTATAAATTATGAACTAATTGTAGGGTGACATTATGCATTCTCTCAAAATTATGGTCGCAGCTTTTCTCGTATTAACCATTTTGGCTTGGTGCAGGAACCAGTTTTGCGCTTACCTACGGACCATCTAATGGTTATGTACAATACAAAATTACTGCAAGCGGTACCTCTGGCTTTTTCCAGTCTGTCAGCGGATTCGTTAACGAATCTGCCCAACCTACTGGTCAAACGGATTTCGTAAACCTCACACTGGGCATATCCTCCACTGCGGAAAACTTTACCTACTCCAGAGATGTTAACACCACTTCTCTGCCAGAAATCTTCCCATACTTACCTGCAATTACAAACCAGTCCCTATCTTATCAAACTCAAGGAATCTCCATTAGCGCAAACCTAATTAATGAAGGACAGACAGCCGTCACGTTTAATGGCGTTACCTACCAAGCAACAAAATTTCTCGTCTCTTTTTCAGCGGTAAATTCCTCCAAAGCCCTATCCTTCTCGGGGAATGGCACCATAATCAGCATGCCATCGGGTTTAATCGACACTGTTCAATTCTCGCTAAATCAAACGGCATCAATTAACGCAACGCTCTTATCAACAAATCTTTCACTTGACGCGCCAGCAAGCAGCATAAACCCTGTAGGCGCCTCAGTACTCGGCGCCGCCTTAGTAGTGGCAGTTGCAATTGCAGCCCCAACAATCTACAAGAGAGAGAAGAATAAAGGACACGAAGAGCAAACTCGGGAAGATGAAAATAAAACTGGCCAAGAAAACGACAACAAAGCAAGAGGACGAGAAGAAGCCTTCCTTCTGGGTTGACTAACGCTGAGTAATTGCAAAAAGCGGTTATTTATCCTCAAACCGAAAGCTTTAGGTGGAAATCGTCACGGCTAACTCTTCGGCAGTAATTGAGCTCAATGGAGCTGTGAAAGATTATGGCAGCAAGCGGATTGGCCCAGCAAATCTCACAATCGAAAAAGGGGAGATTGTGGGGTTTCTCGGTCCCAACGGATCAGGAAAAACAACCTGCATCAGGCTAATCTTAGGCTTAATCAGGCCAACCTCAGGCACAGTCAAAGTCAACGGATTTGACCCCATCGCCAATCATGTTGAAGCATTAAAACACGTAGCGTATTCTCCTGAACTGCCTAACATACAGACTTTCCTAAGCCCAAGAGAACTTCTTAATTTAATTTCTCATGAGCTCTATTTCCAAGACAATAAAAGCCGAAACAGCGAGATAGATCGAGTGATTGAACTGGTTGGTTTACATGACTACGCTGAAACGAAGGTTGGCAAACTCAGCAAAGGGATGGTTCAAAGACTCAGCGTTGCCCAAGCCTTAATTGGCTCACCAGAAACTTTGATTCTAGATGAACCGATGATAGGTTTAGATCCTGCTGGAGTAGCGCATTTTAGGGATGTTTTCAAGGACTTCGCATCTCATGGGAAAGGTACAGTTTTCATGTCCTCGCATATTATGAGTGAAGTGGAATCGCTTTGTACCTCAGTGGCAATAATTCACCATGGAAAAATACTGTTCAAAGGATCAGTAGATGAAGTAGTTGGAGAAGTGTTAGATTACTCTCTTGTTGAATTGGAGACTAGCCCTTTGTCGTCTCAAACGATCCAACAATTAAAAGAGATTCCAGAAGTGACTCAAGTCAAACCTGCGGAAAGCGGCAAAACGGATACGACCGCTATCGAAATTACGGTCTGCGAACACGACCGAGACATCAGACCATTAATCGCTGATATTATTAGTCAAGTCAGGCGCCAAACTCTACACCATCAAGCAAGGTGAGAACATGCTTGAGAAGGCTTACATAGAAGCGCTTAAAGAAACGAAAGGTGGCAAACTTTGAAACACGCTGAAGTCATTTTCACTTTTGCCCGTTACGAAATCAAGCGTGCCATCGCACGAAAAAAAGTTTTGGCTCTAGTTGCTTTCACGATACTTTTGAGCGTGCTTCCATATTACGCTTTGTCCCAAGCGGGAACTAACTTGATCCCTACAGAGGTCTACCCGTATCTTTGGGTTTTGGCAGTTCTCTTGGTTGGCCCTCTCTTCTTAAACTTCACCGCAATCCTGATAGCTGCAGGATCCATGTCAGAAGAATACGAGCAGGGCACCGCGGAACTCCTTTTGTCAAAACCAGTAAGAAGAAGCGACTACATAGCAGGAAAATTCCTCGGAGGGTATCTTCTGTTCCTTTTTATTCTTACTTTAACTCTTGTCTTATCTATCGCGTCAGCTTTCACTTTTTTTGGAGCCCAAAACAATCTTTACCTAATTCCTGGATTATTCTTAGCTCAAGCCTTTAGCTCACTATTATTCTTCTCTTTGGCTTTCATGCTTGGAGAACTAATTAGACGCTCTTCTCTTGCCTACATTTTCTCGTCAGCGGTTTTCTTTTCAAGTTACATTATAAGCGTTTTTTTGAGCGCAATCTTTAGGGTAACGGGTAAAGAAGTCTATAAAACCGTTCAGATGTATCTTCCAACTTCGGCAGCAAGCTCGCTTCCTACTCAATATGCTTTGCCGAGGCTTCCCTCCACATTATCTACAGCCTTAAGCTTTTTTAGCACTTCAACTTCTCGTACCACAATTAGCCTGTCAATTGAAATCCTGCTTGTCTACACGATAGTAACCATCGCTATCGCCGTAGCCTACTTCTTGCGCGCCGACATTTCAAGGAAACTAAGCTAAGCGACAGGTCAAACTAGGGTACATATTTTTCCAAGCTTGCCCGTTCTTGTTATTCCTTGCCACAAAGTTAAGATTGACTCCACCATCGTGGTCGCGATGACAGAAGAGCACGTTAGGAACATATTCGGCAGAAGAACGAAGATGAGAAAGCTTCAGGTTGATCGCGCACGCTAAATGATCCGTCGGGCATAATAAGTTTCTCGATCTTAAAATCAATAAATGTTTATGAGTTAGAGTTAACTAAGTTTTAGAAAACACAAAAAAAGCGCAATCTACGCAAGGCGTTAGTTTTTTGAGTGAAAAATCATCAGAACCTTCCGATGGTGAAACCCCCTTTGAAAATTATGCAAAAACTGGGCTTACCTTAGAAGAAGTAGCAAAAAAACTCCAAAAGTATGGACTAAATGAGATTCCAGAAAAGAAAGTAAGTGCGTACCGTAAGTTTCTAGGATATTTTTGGGGACCAATTCCATGGATGATAGAAGTCGCAGCAGTCTTATCCATAATTATACAGCATTACGAGGATTTTGCGATTATTTTTACTCTCTTAATTGTGAACGCTGTTGTTGGCTTCTGGCAGGAACGCAAAGCAGATAACGCTATTGAACTTTTGAAGAAACGCCTTGCACCCAAAGCTCGAGTTTTAAGAGACGGAAAATGGAGTGAGATACCTTCAAAGGAACTCGTCCCTGGTGATGTTGTACGCGTCCGATTAGGCGACATTGTACCAGCCGACGTTAAGCTTATGAAGGGTGACTATTTACTCGCAGATGAATCGGCGTTAACTGGCGAATCGCTGCCCGTAGAGAAACACGTTTCCGACATAGCTTATGCAGGAGCCATTGTTAGGCAAGGAGAAATGGACGCATATGTTGTGGCAACAGGAATAAGCAGCTTCTTTGGCAAAACCGCCAAACTTGTTGCAGAAGCAAGAAGCGTAAGCCACTTCCAAAAAGCCGTCATAAGAATAGGAAACTACCTCATCATTCTTGCGGCAATAATGGTTTCCGCAGTATTCATCGCAGCACTTTTTAGACATGCCAATCCTTTAGCAGATTCTTCAATTTGCATTAGTTCTAGTCGTAGCGTCCATACCCGTAGCATTGCCAGCTGTCTTAACAGTTACCATGGCTGTTGGAGCAATTGTCCTCGCCAAAAAAGAAGCCATTGTTAGTAAGCTGGTTTCAATTGAAGAAATGGCAGGCGTCGACATATTATGCTCAGACAAAACGGGAACCATAACAAAGAACGAACTCACCATTGCGGAAGCACAAGCTTTAGGAAAATTCGAAATTGATGACGCGTTGTTATATGGGACTTTGGCATCCAGGGAAGAAAACCATGACCCCATCGATGATGCCGTTATCGCCAAAGCTAAATCCATTCATACTGTTGCCGATGTTCTCGGCAGATACACTGTAGTTAATTTTAAACCATTTGACCCTGTTTCAAAAAGAACCGAAGCTACTGTGGAGAGCCGAGATGGTGCACAATTCAAAGTGTCAAAGGGTGCACCACAAATCGTTTTATCACTTGTTTATAACAAGGCCGAGATTGAAAATAAAGTTAACGAAATAATAAGCAACTTTGCCAGCAAGGGCCACCGCGCATTAGGTGTAGTCAAGGCGGATGAAAAAGGTGATTGGCAATATGTGGGTCTTCTTGCAATTTATGATCCACCACGAGAAGACTCAGCTGAGACAATAAAAACTGCGCAAAAAATGGGCTTACAAGTAAAAATGGTCACTGGCGACCATATTGCCATTGCTAAAGAGATTGCTCAAGAAGTTAATCTGGGCACGAACATAGTGCTAGCCTCAACATTTATCGACAAGCCAGATAGCGAAGCAAAGGGCATAATTGAAGCTGCAGACGGTTTTGCGCAAGTTTTTCCAGAGCATAAGTACCGCATTGTTGAGTTACTTCAAGAAAGAGGGCATATCGTCGGCATGACTGGTGACGGCGTTAACGACGCTCCTGCGTTAAAAAAGGCCGACGCAGGAGTTGCTGTTGCAGGAGCCACCGACGCAGCTAAATCTGCAGCAGACGTCGTACTAACGAAACCAGGACTTTCCGTAATAATCGACGCCATAAAAGAGAGCCGCAAAATTTTCGAACGCATGACCAATTATGCCGTTTATCGTATAGCAGAAACTACACGAGTGTTAATTTTCCTCTCATTAGCAATCCTTGCGTTCAACTTCTATCCTTTGACTGCCGTTATGATTGTTATCCTAGCATTGCTTAACGACATGCCCATAATGACGATAGCATACGATCATGTTAGAGTACAAGAAAAACCGGTTCGCTGGAACATGAGAGGCGTCCTAATTGTAGCTTCTTTACTTGGCGCTACAGGCGTTATTTCAAGTTTTGGGCTGTACCTTATAGGATTAGACGTTTTCCACTTAAGCATTAATACTTTGCAAACGCTTATTTTCCTCAAAATGGCTGTAGCCGGTCATCTGACCATTTATTTGGCTCGCAGTGGAGTGAACCACTTTTGGAAGCGCCCGCTCCCAGCAAGTATTCTCTTTGTAACTACGGAAGTAACCCAAGTTATCGGTACCTTGTTCGCTGTTTACGGAGTATTTATGACTCCTATTGGATGGGGCATCGCCGCTTTTGTCTGGGGTTACGCATTGCTTAGCTTTTTGATAACCGATCAACTGAAGATTCACTTCTTCCGTTTAATGGGCCATGAAGAAGCCGTAAACAATTACCATGCTCACCACGATTCTTCAGTCTCTGGAAGCCCTCTTCAAAGCTGACCGTTTTTAGGGTCAACTTAAAAGATAAAAAATTTAGGCTAATCAACTAACTTAAAGGATAGCATCGGGATTATTCATCAAAAGTTGCCTTCTTTAGTTCCACTCTATCGCTTTCTAATTTTTGTCTTTTTCCTTTTCCAAAAAATGTCTAAAATTAACACGTTCAAGAGTTTGGTAACAGGTAAACAGTCTGTGAAAAACTTGTTGCCAGAGCAGCTGTATTAGACGTTCCAAGCAGCACATATTTTCCAGTATTTAAATGAATTATAAGGTCAGTAGAGTTACTGGATACAACATATGCTGTGCTTCCATCTCTAAGTGTAAATATACCTACGTTGAAATGATCGTAGTTGGTTCCATGTTGTTTTACGAGAGTCAGGTTCCCTGAATCTATCTGCCCTACGTAAGCAGACAATATCTGGTTGGAAGTAATATTGAGGTTTCCTGCGCCGTTAAAACTAGGCGACTGGACATTCACATACCCAGAGCCGACTGTTATTGTTGAGGGAATACTTATGACATAAAACAGTCCAACTCCAAGTCCGATAACAGCTATTCCTATGACCAACAACGCGATAAAGGTGCGTCTAACGGTCTTGGCGCGTCTTCCAGTTGTTAGGGCCAAAATCAAAATGGCTACCCCTGTGGCAACTAGAATGATCAATGCTATGGTTCCTATACTTGAGGATGGCTGAACTGTAAATTGGTTGACAGACATCTATTGTGCCTCGTTTACGGTACCATTTACGTTATGGATTGCTTTTCTATAGAGATAGAAAATATAAGCGAATACCCATGCAATCCCAATTATGGAGGGAATAAGAACAACAAGAGCGCTGTTGAATGTTCCTGTGGCTACTAATAAAATGCCTATAGCAACAAGAACTATCAGGGGGCCAGCTGCTAACGCCATGTTTTTTCCGCCGATTGAGGTCTCCGCGTTGTCTCCGTGTGTTGGCAGCAAGGGATCAGTACCAAAGTGGTTGATGTAGAACTTGTGGAGTTCTTTGCAGTTTGGGCACTTGAATATTCTTGCTGGACCCAGACGTATAGATGTGAAAGAGGCTCCTGGAATAAACTCATAATTAAACCTATAATGACAATGTGGACATTCTACAATTGAGTTGGTCATTGAACTATTCCTTCAACTGATAAGATAGCCTATAGGTACCACACATAATCCTTTAGGAATATACGTTTTATGCTTGAATTAATCTACCAATGGCCGTCATAACTTTCAAAGAGAAATAAGTAGATTCAGTAAGTTGGTCTGAAATTTTAAACATCATCTATTCGGTGGTTCCAGAAAGTTTTACTTCTTCCAGCTGTGATGTTATCTCTACGTTGTAGACTCGCCAGACGTCTTCTCTAGTGATTATACCTATCAACTTTGTCCCGTTGCTTGGCTCAACAACAGCGAGACGCCCAATCTGGTTATTTGTCATCTTGTCAAAAGCTGTGTAAAGACTATCATCAGGAATCACTGTTATGAGATCTTTAGTCATCACGGATCCAACCTTGGTTTTTGGTCTTTGATCTGGATGAAGCTTAAGAATATCTGTAAGTGTGATCATGCCTACAAGTTTGCCATCATCATTCAAGACAGGTGTACCTTTTATCCCATTTTTTGAAAGTATCTCCGCTACTTCTGAAATCATTGAGTTGGGGGTGGTTGTGATGACTTTTCTCGTCATAGAGTCTTTCACGAAGAGCTTCTTCAGTAGAGGAATGGAATATTCACCTCTATGGGCTGGCGAATCAGCCCTTGATGGAACCTGACTTCTATAAATTGTAACCTTTCCTGTGATTACATATGCAATAGTTGTAGCTATCATTGAAGGAACCAACAAAGTAAATCCTCCTGTCATCTCACTAACCATAAGAATAACAGCAACAGGCACTTTGCCCACGCCTCCGAAAAACGCCATCATTCCCACGATTATAAAGGCGGCAATTACGGGACCAAAATGGGGAAAAAGCCCATCTAGCAGTATCCAGAGTGATGCGCCTAAGAAGCCGCCTATCACCATAGCGGGCGCGAAGACTCCTCCGCTTCCTCCTGAACCTACTGTTAAAGACGTGGCAACAATCTTGAGTACGACGATTATTGGAATTAAAATTATGGGAAGTAAGACAAAGTTGCCGTTCATCGCTATTTGAAGCCAGCCATACCCAGTGCCGAGTATTTGGGGAAGAAACATGCCTATAATTCCCACTAACAATCCGCCAAGAGCAGGCTTCAAAAACCTTGGTATCTTAAGACGCTGAAAAGCTGCCTTTGTACTGTAGAATCCTTTGACGTATACAATGCCCACTAAACCGCAAAGTACTCCTAAGATAGCATAAAAGGGTAAGTTAATCGGATCGGTGAAAGCACCAAGATTAATGTAGCCAAAAAGGGGCGTCCATCCAGTGTAAGATGCAAATATACTGTAGCCTACAGTTGAAGCTATAAAAGCTGGAAGCAAAGTCTCGACTTCAAAGTCTCCAAGGTAAAGAATCTCGGTGCTCAAAATTGCTCCTCCAAAAGGCGCTTTGAAGATTGAGCCTATCCCTGCACCTATGCCAATTGCAAGAGCGATTCTTCTATCTTTTAAGCTAAGATGAAGTTTCTTGCCCAGAAAGGACCCAAAACCAGCCCCTATCTGCGCTGTCGGTCCTTCTCTACCTGCACTTCCTCCAGAGCCAATTGTTATTGCTGAAGCCGCAAGTTTAACCAGAGGTACTCTAGATCTGATCTCACCTTTCTTATTATGAAAAGCATCTATTGCAGCATCAGTTCCATGACCCTCGGCTTCAGGGGCTAAACCAAAAACAATTATCCCGCTTAAGAGTCCACCAATTGTGGTTATCACTGGAATCAAGTAAATGTGAGAAGAAAGTACGCCTAAGGTCCCGCCTTCCCCAATTGGCGAGGGAGGAAAAAAACCACCAACATCCCCGAGTAGAAATGTGCTTGAAAGCCTAATTGCTTCATAGAAAACAATACTTCCTACTCCGCTGACCAAACCTATCAAAAGAGCAATTGGAACCCATTTTCTAAGATAACTAAACTCTCGAGAAGCAGTTGGACGCTTCAGCTTTTTTTCCTTCTTGAATACCCACGCAACACTAAGTCAGATATAAATAACACGCACACAAACATCACAAAGAGAGATTAATAAATTAGGAAAATCGACACTTTTTCTTTGACTGATAGAGTGTTTTAATCAGGGTGAAAGCTTCATCATCAGCGGAGTATCTTTTACAAGACATCAAAAGTCGACTGAGCGGAATCCAATTAAGCGTGAAAACAGCCTTTTAAAATATCGTGGAGTTTGGTTTTTTTGTCGGTTAAAGATCCCGTTTTATGGAATTCCTTTAGAACCGTCTAAAACCCTGTTTACCGCAAATTTCTTGTCCAGACAATATTATTTTGACAGCGAATATTGCATGAACAACTTTATCGAAGGCTCTAAAATTGCTATCCAGAGGAATGGGAACCTGATGTTTATGAAGCTGTTATCTGAAACAGCAACAGTTAAAATTGAAGGAAGAAATGCTAAGGAAACAGTTTTGAACTTACGATTTTTTTCAAAAAATGTTAATCCAATTTCACATTGATGACTTATCCAATGCGTTTCAATTGTCTCATATTTAGCATTGCGCCGATTGTTGTAACTATGTTTGTGAGGATGATGATGTAGGTTACGATATTCAGGAAGGTGTCTGCTAGTGGCAACTGGAGAGTTACGGCAAGAACCGCGAGTGTAGCAGGGGTTAAACCCATAGCGCAAGTAAGCAGTATCTGTCTTCTTTCTTTGTTTAGTTCAGATCTGAAAGTTGAGATTTTTACGGCAACAAATCTGGTTGCAAGGAGAATAACAAGAATCAATAGACCTATTGACAGATTGCTGACGATTAAAGCGGGGGTAATTATGAAAATCAGTCCTAGAAAGACAAAGAATACAGTTTCCAAAAAAAATGAAATCTCCCCTTGAAAAATTTCGAGTTGTTTTTCGAGAGGATCCATGCTTATTTGTCTTCTAAAAAGTCTGCTCAATAGGTGATAGTTTCCAAGAATTATTCCGAAGACAAGAACAGCAAGAATACCATTTCCCCCAAGCATAGTGCTCAAGGAGTACGTAATTAGGATAAAACCAACTGTTAAAAAGTAAGTCAATTTCTGTTTCTGGAAACGGTATAATAGGAAAACCCAAGGCAGACTTAGAACAACCCCTATTGCGATTCCAATTAAAAACTGCAATGATATGTTGGAAATGATTGAAACCCAACCGATTCCCCCGTTTTTGTAGATTCCAACAAAGGCAAAGAAAAAAACAACGGACAAAATGGAGTTCATTGCAGATTCCATCGTGAGAAACGTCACGGCTCCCTCTGAAAGTTTCATCGCTCTAGACAGAGGTACAACGACTGCAGCTGTAGTTTCTCCACCTATGATCGAAGCGAAAATGAATGATGATAGTGCATTCCAGTTCAAAATGAAAATTCCGATTAGCCCAATTAACACCATGCTAAAACCGACATAGATTACTGTCTGAATGAAAGCTCTTGCTCCGTTAGTGAGAACAGATTTAATATTTAAGCCCAATCCACCGTAAAACAGAACCATGAATAAGGTCAGCTCTGCAAAAATGGCAAGTTCGGGAATCAAAGATCCTCTTAGAGAAGAGGTTCAGGATTGGGCCAAGAATGATGCCTGCAAGTATAAGGAAGATATAAATGGGTATACCGGTTTTTTTGAAGAATAATTCACCTGCAAAGCCGATGACTATGATTCCGGCAACCAAGGCAAAAATAACTGATACATCCATTTTTTCTCACAGCTCCCTCTTCAAGTAGTTAATGGTTTGGCTTCAGTTTCTCTTTTGCTTAAAATCGCTCCAACTGTTGTAACAATGTTTGTGAGAATTATGATGTAGGTTACAATGTTGACGAATGTGTCTGAATGTGGCAACTGAAGACTTACTGCGAGAATTGCAAGTGTGGCTGGGGTAAGTCCTTGTGCACACATGAGAAATATCTTCCTTTTCTCATTCAATAACGGTGAATTGAAGGTTGATGCTCGCGTTGCCACAAATCTGACTGCGAGAAGCAACAAAAGAATTACAATGGCAATTGACAGATTAGTGGCGATGTGCGATGGAGTAATCACGAAAGTCAAGCCCAGAGAGACGAATAATAGAGTTGTGAGTAGAAATGAAATTTCCTGCTGAAATGTTCCAAGCTGACTTTGAAGGGAATCTAAGTCCATTTGTCTTCTGAAAAGTTTATTCACGAGGTAATAGTTTCCAAAAATGATTCCGAAGACTAAGCACGGCAAGTGTGCCGTTGCCCCCGAGTTGCGTGGTCAAGGAATATGTAATTAGGATGAGCCCTAAAGTCAGGACGTATGTGAATTTCTGCTTTTGAAAACGATAAAGTATGTAGATCCATGCCAGACTCAAAATGGCGCCCAACACTATTCCAACTGAAAACTGTGATGCGACACTGGAAAAGGCTGCTGACAAATTGATTCCTGGAGTCGTGTAAACTCCTACAAAAGTGAAAAAAAGGACAATGAGAAAAATAGAGTTTATTTCAGCCTCAATTTTCAGAAAAGAGGATGTAGCTTCCGACATTTTCATCCACCTTGAGAGGGGTACAAGGAATGCAGCCGTTGTTTCTCCTGATATCATAGAAGCGAAAATAAACGATGGCAATGCACCCCAATTCATGACGAAAATGCCTATCGCTCCAATCAGAATAGAGCTTAACCCGACGTAGATTATCGCTTGAATGAAAGCTCTTCCTCCGTTTGCAAGGACCGCGTCGGATTTCAATCCTAATCCATCATAAAAGAGGACCATGAGAAGTGCCAGCTCGGCAAGTGGGTGCGAGGACTGAAATCAGCGAAGCTCTTGGAAAAAGGTTCAGAATTGGACCTAGGATTATTCCAATAAGTATGAGAAAAATGAAAATGGGTATGCCTGTTTTCTTAAAGAAGAATTCTCCTGCGAAGCCAATGACTATGATTCCCGCAACCACTGCAAAAACTAGAGACGAATCCATCATTTTAAGCTCCGTCAATTATCTTATATAAGATTTGAGTATTTTTGTTTTGTCAATGCATAATACTCAAGCATTTTCGTGTGATTTTGAAGTAATTGGGGTGTCTCATGACTATTCAACTTCGCAAATGACGCCCTCTTGTATGAAACATTAGCTCTATGTGCTTATAGGAATCTCAATGGACGAAAAATAGTCTCAAATTTTATTGGTGGATCTGATTCTTTTTCTACAAAATATGCGAGTAATTATAAGAAGTAAAAACAGTTGAATGCGACTTGCAGGCAATAGCTCGAATGCTCCATGCCATTAGAAATTAGTTAAGTTTTTAACACAGTCTGATTTGAGTCTGAAACCCAGTGGCCCCACCATTTTTTGTGCATTTAGAAAACAAAAGGATTGGCTTAAATAGTTGAGTACATCCCAGCGGTCTCTCTGAAAAACTAATAAAAGAAAATAGGGTGGTGCGGGTGAACGTCCGCTTGGCTGGGTTCACCTTTAAAGGGTTTAAGAGGGCTTGGGAACTTGACCAAGACAAGGTAATATCAAAGTAATGTTCTTTATAGTCCCCAGCTTTGTGTAACGTTTTGATGAGGTGGGCTTTTCTTGTGTTTTTCTTTTTTCTTGGTGGAGCCTTTGAACTTATTGATTTTTACTACGTTACTTTCCACCGTGACCCAATGGGAACTATTTAAATTCTTGTGATAAACAAACTTTTTGACTAGCTCTGCCAAAGCAAAAACAGAAACCTCTTCCACATTTATCTCCAAACCTCTAGAAGTTATCAGTGAATTCAATTTGGAATGACTCCGCAAAAAATTAGCAAGATTCTCCTTCTCATCATCCAAATCAGCCATATCAACTTTAACAAAGCTCTTACGTTTAAACAGCAAGGCTCTCACTCTATTTGTATAGGGATTATTCTGTCTATTAAAAGCTACTCAGATTTGATTCACACCGAACACCAGCCACACTTAGGAAATTAATAACAGAAAAAAGGAGAAATGCGAGTGACATCTCCAATCGACAATGAAGACTTTTTGACTCAGTTACTGAACTTTAATGAACGTGTATTCAACTAATTAATACAAGCGGTGAATACCATTGAAGATAGTTAATGAATCGCTAAGCGTCAACATGAGAACTGCAGTTGGTCTACTCGAGTTATTTCTTGTGGCAATTATTCTTGCTTTTTTAGCCACCTTCGTTAGCGGCACAACTGAAATGCGGTTTCTATCGATAGCTTTCATAACTCCAATTACTATCCTGAGTATAGTTTTTATCTACTATTGTCGAAGAAAAAAGGTTTGGAGTTACGCTGGGGCTTCAATTTTGGGGGCATTAGGAGTTATTCTTCGAGTAGCTGTAAGCACTCAACCAAGTCTTGAAGTGGGTGGTGGTTTACCAGTAGGCGTCACTGTTCTGTACATAGTTCTAGGTGCTCTTGTTTCGCTAAAAAATTACGAAGCAATGCTTGAATTAAGAAAAATATAACCAAAGATGAGCCATTCTAAATTTCTGCTCAGAAAATTTTACTTTTCTTTGCTTCTTAATAAGGCTCAGAATTCAAAAAGAGGCTGATATGGGTGATTTCTACACGGGAGAAGGGTTCAAGACCATCCTCTATCAAAAGCAACATTCGATTTGATAAAAGAGCCCAGTTGCTTTCAGACACTCAACTTCAAAAGAGGGTAACCATTTTGGAAGGAACAGGGTAAGCTTGAACGTTTTTCGCGCGATTCTGACCAAAACACAAATAGGCAAAATCTGCACTGGATTGTGAGTAGGAAGAATGCACTTGTCGGACCTAGCCAATTGCTGTGAATATTTAACAAGTGAGAAATTATGTCTAGCTGTTTCTGAGAGCGAGAAAGCAAAGGCAAGCAGGCAGATTCGATGCAAAAATGAGGAAAAAATGACCTGTTGCTACCTTTGCATGTTTGTACTGGATTGTGCGACGCCCTGCCGATTTTTAGGGAATACAGAAAATGATTCCTCACCAGTAGAGGTTGAAAAAACCAAACATTGAAAGCACACTTATCAATGAAGACAAAACCGAAGAAGACAAATCGAAAATCGCCCAAGTCTTTGTTGCTCTTTATGTAACGAAGAGATGTCCCAAACTCGAACCGAGTTCAAAATTGAGGGATGGGAAGGAGCAAATCAAAAACTTGCAGACCAAGATTCAGGAAAACTTGGAGAGAAAGTGCTGCCTGTAATTGTTTATTTGTGTCCAAAATGCGGCAAAATCGACTTTAGAGCTACAAGAAAAACTAAACAAGAACTAAATATTTTAAATTGGAGTGAAGTTAAGGCTTTTCTTGTTTAGGTTCTTTGGTTGCGTAAATAATGTGTGCCACACTCGGTACATTCCCAACAAGTTAGGTTCTTGTTTTTGTCTAGTACAGCATTCATTTCTTCTTCACATTCGGGACATAGTTTTTCCAGTTGATTCTTTTTTGACATTTGAATTTCAGACGTTTCAAGCACAATTATCCAATATAAACTAACTGGTTTCACGCTAAACGAGTAATGGAATTGCACCTCAAATGAGATACCTAGCCCTCATCAATAATCTCGGTAGCCGCCAAACTATTTTCTTTACTCAAAATAACATACCTTGGCGACGTCTTTCCTGATTTCCCGAAAAAAACGTTTTCTCATTAAAGGGTGCATCCTTTCGACGGCGACATCCCAGTCATGAAAAACTACTGTTTTTTTTTCTTTTCGATTTTTAATGGTAATTTCAATAGATTCTTAACTTCTAAAACTCCATTTTCATTTGACGAGTTTGGGCATGTATTCAAGCGTTCTATTTATAGAACAAAACGTTCTATGACCAGAGCTAATAAGCACCCACAAAACAATATTTGCAGTGACCACACATGGACTTTAGGTACAAACTCATCGCCGTTGCTGTATTAGCCTTGTTAAGCGGAACAGCATTTGCGACGCCAATGCTCGTAGTGCCCTTGGACGTTAAACCTTACCCGCACGTCAATGAAGGACCGAAAGCAGACTTTAGTGTCGATATATTGTACGCAAATCTGAGTGTTATTGAGTGGTTTCAAAACCAGACGGTGCAAAAATGGGTTGCTGATCCAATTACTGGCAACTACTCATCAGTGAACGTAACAGAATCTATTCCTTTCACAAATGTCACTTACACCGTTATTGCTAACATCACCAATCTTTCAGATTTGAGCGCTAAAATGCATGAGATGGGTTTTGCAGCTGCCCAAAACATAAACATAGTCAATTCAGCATTAGGAGGAGAATCCTTCAACCGAGGCTACTGCTAAAGACCCAGGCGTTAGTTTTGGCGGTGTCGTCGATGGAATCTGGCTGGATGGCAAATGGCGTAAACACAACCTGGATTCCAGGAAATAATTATCCTGACAATATGTTTCAGATAATGACTCCACAACATACAACACTATCTTCTATTCCTGATTTACCTGAAAACGCCACTAATGATGGCACATGGATAGAGGGTGTCCCAATAGGAGAATCTTACGACGCCACAAAAATGACGGTTACCCAAATTTACATTAACGGGGCATGGGTGGATGTAACTGGCCGAGTCCAACCGGGCACCCCACAACCGATGGTTCTAGCAAGCAATACACTCGTAGACCAAGTATTAACGTCAGGCACACCGATCTACCAGAACATGAACGCCAGCATCGGTCCAGTAACCGCATTTCCTGATTGGCACATGTATAATTCCAACGGTCCAGCACTCAGATGGTCTGGCGGAACCGGGTTTAGCTACGTTTGGGAACCGCAACAATCCAAACTAATCGCTTTCACAGGCATGCAGTCTTACAATAACGCTGAGGGCACAAACAGCACACTCGCTTCTCTTGAAAACGGAAGCATATCTCTGTATGGATCAATAACCAGCTTCATTAATAACATGCCAGTCAATGGAGTCTATTACAACACACTTGCAACTGCCACATGGCTAAAAACAGTGCAACTCCAAATTACACCCAACGGATACATATACAACACTGTTCTCTCAGGCAACCAAACATTCCAGCTCTCCCCAAACGGCATTGAAGCGTTCATCCAAGAGGAGCCATAAATTGACAAACGGAGAAGAACTTGAAGGTACAACCCTAAACGTATATTCGTGCATGGTAAAGGAAGGTAAACCGCTAGGCCCACGTGAAACCATGCGGCTTGCAAATCTTAGTAGCCCAAGCGTTGCTTATTGGCATCTGCAAAAACTGGAGTCACTGGGCTTAATTACCAAGAATGAATATGGCGAATATACAGTTAAGGAAAAAATAAACATCAGTGGCCATTTGTGGGTGGGAAAAACACTCGTTCCCAGGCTAATCTTCTATGCATTCTTTTTCATCGGCATACTCATCGTGGAAGTATTAGCAATTGTCATTCCATTATTTCAAAACGGCCAAACTCCAGGGTTGTATCTTTTTTACTTGATGGGACCTACCGCCATTGCGATGGTGCTGTTTCTTAGCGAAGGTATGTGGCTTCGCAAGAAAACTCAGAATGACAGCAGCAAAAAAAGATAGCTGTGGAAAAACCACAATCTTAAGTCCGTTCTATCAGTAGAACAAAGTGTTCTATGATTAGAGCTAAAAGCTGTAGGTTACCAATATAGAATTAGCGGTGAGTGATATGAAAAACTTCAAAGTTAACTTGTCAGAAGGTTCTTGGGAATCACCTTCATCAATAGGACAGGAAAACATTTCATCGGCTCCAAAACGTCGATTATCTGGAAGAAAAATCTACTTTATGATATTTGCGATTATTGCAATTTTGGTGCTTGCGGGCACTCTGTTGATTCCGCAGGGAGCCGCCTCGATACCACTTAACGTTAACTATATTGTTGGAGAGAAGATGGTTTATGATGCTACAATGACTAGTTCTTTTCAGTATGGTAATTCGACTTTGCCAAAAGGGATCACTCCTCAATTACCTAATAATACAAGTATAGATATGCAGCAAACAATCGAAGTAACTGGTTTCGACGGTGAATACTATACCTTAAACCACACAATTACTTTGAGCACGAATAGCAAACCGTTAAGCATCTCATTAATTGAAAAGATGAATAAGACAGGGTACTCAGCATATTTGCTTGACCTTGGAAGTACACAACAAGAGATACCTAACGATGGCGTTACAAGTATCTCTTATCTTGCACAACTATTAAGCAAGCCAGAGGTTAAAGTTGGAGACTCAGTTGAGGTTCCCTTTCCCAGTGGCAATTCAACCATTGGAATAACCGGAGATTTAACGATGACCTTCAAAGGCATACAAGACCTCACCGTTCCCGCAGGAACATTCAAGGTTTTTAGAATCGACATAACCAGTAACAATCTAAAGATGAACTACAACTCGCCATTGGGAAGCTTAAGCTACTTTACACCCGCAAATATGACAATAAGCTTAGATATGAACTCCCAAATGTACATTGAATATGGAACAATGCGCCAGATAAAATCAAACATGCAAGAAACGGTTTCGATGCAATCATCAACACTGAATTACGGAATGAGTACGAATATGGACATGACGCTCCTAGAGTATATTGCGCCTTCTTAGGAGATGGATTACAGTGGCGATAAGACTATTTGATGCAACTCTTATCGGCTTAATCCTAATTTCGCTTATCTTTTTAGGAATGGTATTTCTGCTTATTGATATTCCGATATTTAATACTATTAACCCATTTTTGATACAAATGTCTGTTTTGGGCATGTTCTTGGGCTTGACATTTGGATTAATTGGTGGATATTGGTATACTAAACAACAACTAAGAATATTGGCAGAAAAGATTGAATTCAAAGGACTTGGATTAAGGAAAATGTACTATGCCTTGTTTTTTGGTTTTGCAGTATTTCTCATTTACTCTTTTTTTGTGTTCTATTATAATTCAGTTGTTTTAGGTGATAGTTTAATTACCTTTGTTACTTCCGCTATTTTTACAGCTTATGTGATAAGGTTAATTCTTGTGTTTTCATGGGAAAAGAGAGCAAGCAAAACTATAATGATGGCTCAAAACAAGTTATACACTGTCCCAAATAATACTTAGACCTCTGTTTTCTAATGGGTCAACTGCGGTCATCTTTGCTAATTGGCTACAATTATTGAGAATCTAATTTCCTCACCTTAGTTCAATCGAATTCACAGCAATTTGCACAAAGAAAAGAGAAGTCTTTCTTGGAACGCCTTCTTTTTCGGCGTGCTTTTCATTAACTATTCTGTTGACGAAACCGAACCAAAGTACGCATATTTCTCTAATCTCACCAAGTACTCGAATAGATTAAAAACATTTTTATAATAATTCTTCAAAAAAAGTCATAGACTTCGTTTGAGACTGAAATCTGCCTAGTCATGCTAATCCATCCATGTATAAATCAACTATCAACCGACCAATAAATCCAAGAAAAACACTTCGCCTTGCGAAGCGTATCCTTTGCTTGTAAGGCAGCCAATGCTAAGGTTGAATTTACTCATCATCATCGTTTCTTGATTCAAACCTGCTCAGCCTTTTACTTACTGCATCTTCATGTGGAAGAAAGAAAACACCTATGCCTGAGGGCGCGGTTCGCTTGTTTAGTTGCCAAGCAGCTAATGCTAAAGCTATAACGCAGTCGTCATGGTAGCCTTCGGGTGCTCCATACTGTACATTTCCACTTGCCGTGGTCTTGTATCCGATATAGCTTAAGTTCATTAATCAATTCGGGAACCTGCGGTATCGTAAGTTGTTGGTTCTCAATCATTATGCTCAAGTTTTCGATCAGATCTTTCTTTGTTGCGTGAGTGAACTTGTAGTCCGTCCACGCGAACGTTTTCTCGGCGTAGAGTTCATCGCAAACTGGGTCCGCCAGGACGCTCCGCTGTCAATAAGCAAACGAGCGTCGTATCGTTGGGCAAGTTGAACTATGCGTTTACGTTGAAAAACCCAGTCTATTTCATTGAACCTATCAAAAGCGCATAGATGCCCATCCTGGTCTAAAACGCAAAGCACTGTGAAATCTTCAAGCTTAGCGAGATCAGCTCCCATAACGTAATGGTTATTTCGATCAAACGGTTGAAAGTTACCTTTAACTATACGGTCTATGCCTCGGAAAACAGAACCAACATTCTCAAGAAACTCAGCCTATAACTTCTTGGCGATAAGCCATCTCAGGCATATCACGGGAGAAGGAGTCTATCTCCGCTGGATCCAAGATATGGGTTAGTTGCGCTGGGAAAACTCCAACTCTTATAATCCGTCTGCGAAGGATCTTGTCCACGCGTCCATAGTTGAAATACCAGTTATGCCCACGTGGCGTGCCGTGAAGAAAGCTATTCCTTTGTGATCTATCAATGAAGGTCTAAGCGCTAAGGTCCAAGCCTCCTCAGAAATTTGGGCACCCTCATCCACCCATAGAACCTTTACGCCTTGGCTGCGAAGAGAATCAGGGTTATCTGCGCTCTTAAACCAGACGTAGACGGTTGCCCTTGAGGATTACATGTCGCTGCGCACGATAGATTTTTTCTATTAGTTCACGTGGGCAAAAATTGAAGAATTCTCTCCATTGCCGCTGAGTATGGCAATAAGTAGGCGCAACTGCAAAACCAACAATGTTTGGACCTTGTTTCATCATTTGCCTTATGAATTCGTTGGCACCTGCGCGTGTTTTGCCCCAGCGTCTTCCACAGTTAAGCAAGCGAAACCTTGCAGGGCACATGTGAAACTCAAGTTGACCAGGATGAGGCTTGTACCGTACCATATTATTTTTTGCATTCTCACAGTCTCCATTAATTTAATTCTTAAGCTGACTTTTTGATTTGATTTCGAGGAATATACTGCAGGGAAACGGTGAGGCGACGACTACTAACGGATTTCACAAGTCCCAAGTTAATCCTGAGTGTTTCCTCTTCCATGGCTCCCATGACCAACCCGCTTCACTTTCCAATTGCCCAAGTTTCCTCGAACCAGCTGAGGATTACTAGTAACCAAATAGAAGGGTAAATTAATCTGGGAAGTGTAGAGTTCGGCAATGAAATTGAGCAATCGTTTTCCAATGCCTATCCCTTGGTAATCAGGCAATACTACAAGTCGGCTAACGCGGAAAAAGTGTGCTTTCATGCGCACATGGGCAACGGCGATGAATGCTACTGGTTTTTCTTGGTAGAGAGCAATGTAGCATTTTACGCCTGCTCCGAGGTTTCCATTCAGATAGTGATATTGCCGAAACATTTGCCACATGGAAGCGCCGCACCGATAAACTTTGAGCTCAACGGGCGGCCGATTCTTTTTTTCGGTCAAACTCCATTGTGTCAGTGCAGAAAACCCAGTCTGGATCTAACCAATCAACTACATCATAGTGGCAGGTTACAGCAATGAATTTCCTATTCTTTGTCGCGTCGAATTGCCTTGCTAATTGCGTAAGAAGCGATTTTTGCAACCTCTCGGTCGACAACAGAAGTGAACTCATCAAAAACGACAACTTTCTGGGGAAGGACAAAGCGCACGGGCAATGTCAACGCGCATCTTTTCCCCTTGACTAAGACAGCTGTAAGCTTTGAGCCAGTCTGGAGGTGAGGCAAAGCCAACGCTGCAGAGCAAACGCGTTATTTCACCGGTCTCTAAGCCTTCGGGAAAATCATCCAAGATGCATTGGTGAGTGTATTCGAAGCCTGTGATGTAAGCGTCTGGGAAGAGCTGTTTTGCTATGCTTGATTTGCCTGAGCCACTGCGCCCTACGATAACGCCAATCTGCCAATCGTCGCCTTCTATAGGTAATGAGCCTTTGAAATGCTTCTCCAACTTTACATCATTTAGAGTGAAGCTGCCAACAACGCTTTGGGCCCGAAAACTATCTGGTTCACTCCAACGGTTAACAAAATCAAAATCCAATCTTCTGCCTCCTAAAGATTCAAAACCCTAATGCTGTAGCCTTCAGCTTTGAGTTTGTCAAAGAAGCCTTTCTGTTCTGTTTCATCCTTGCATTCAATGATGAGCTCATAGCTGCTTGGTATGATATTTGAGGCTTCATTTTGCTCCAATGCTTTCCTCTGGGAGCTTCTCGCCAACTGATTCTAATAAGAGCTTTAAGGCAATCTTTTTCGCCAGCCTCAATAATCCGCAAATATTCGGCGCCGTCAATCTCCTTACTGTGCTTGCCCTTGAGCTTGTTTAGTATCTGACGAAGTATTCGCCTGTCAACGTCGGAAACAGGCAATCGAAGAACAGGGGCAAAAAACTCCCCGTGAGCTATGCAAACTTCTGATCGCTGCTCGCCATCGGCAAAAATGCCATCTTTGTTAGTTATGATGGGATAAGTCCAGCCGTACTTCTGTAGGCTTTTCCAAACTTGATCTTTCTGCTTGATAGTCATCTTATTTGGGTTGTTTTCATCACTTTTCAAAAGCCGAAGGTCTTCAAGCAGCGGCAGATAGGCATCTGGAACCTTGATTGTTGTTTTCTTTTCAGTCAACACAAACACCTCCTTTATTCCCCTTTCCCTCTGACCCTGAAGCAGGGTTGTTTTGTGTATTCGCTACGCTATTTTGTTCAATCTTTCCCACTTTGTTTCCTCCATTAACGGTATACTTCATGACAACGACCTGAGTAGATAGATCCTGAAGTTTGAGCCAAGCATCGAACTGTACTTGAGATAGGTCATATCCGCATTCTCCAAAGTAGTGTCCATCAAAATCCATCACGACATACTTCGGATGTTCAGTTGGCTCTAACTTTTTCTCAGCTTCCGCTAACCGCCTCATTATTTCCTTGTTGATTTTCACGATTCTTTTCCTCCATTTGTTTCTTTATTGCTAATTCTTTCTCTATCCGTTCAATCCGCGATAATACCTCACAAGACAACAAAATGTTGCATCGAACTTCAACACTGTCTAAGATAACTTTTAACGCACCTACCTTCGAGCTGTCGTTGTCTCCGTTATGAAAAATGCTCCACGCGCCTTTCTCAACTAGAGTAACCTTGGTTCCTTGCATTTCGGCAAACCCGCTGAAATGTTGCAAAGCAAAGATGACTGGAGCCCATTTTCCTCGTCTTTCGTAATCACTCCATAAGGTTTTTTCTGAAACGTGGTATTTGGTGGCAAGTTGACTTATTACGGCAGCAAGTTGGAACCCCTTGCAGATGTTGTCTAGCATTTCTGCTCGACGTTTTAAAAGTTCAAGATTCAAAGTTTCCACTATCACTATTTTTAATTCATAATTGGCGATGCTACGAATGCCTGTTAATTCATTCTAAATCAGTCTAAAGGCAAAGCTCAACTGGGCAAAGAGAGGAAGTTAAGTTAAAGTGAATTACATTCTTCCTTTCAAGCACACGCAGTTTGTGTAAAAGCCTTATTCAGAGGCTTCTCCGATTGTGGATATGAGGGCATGAAATTAGGATAATATCTTTGCCCATCTTCTGATTGTTTTTCTTGTTACACCAAAAATCATTTCAAGTTTTTCTTCTGTAATGCCCTCTCCTTGATGCTTCCATAGGTTGCTTCCATCTGAGGTTACGCCGTTGGCGGTGGAATAAATGGCGCCTGCGACCAGTTTGGAAGGACCTGTGGGGGTTGGTTTTTCATTGTTTAGATATCGGATTACTTTGTTTTTTGCAAAGTTTATGGTTGATATGCTTAATCCTGCTTCGTAGAGTTGAGGAAGTTTTGTTTGGATTAGAAGCTCAATTTTCTTGGTTCTTTCTTGGGTGTCTTTAAGTGATTTGGAGTAAACGGTGCGACATTTCTTGTTAATCCTTTTCGAATCAGCGTTCTTTCCTAAGGGATAAGTTTGTTTCGCGGAGTCCTTGTCCTCATTTATTTCGCCACTCGAGGGATCCCAAGTTGGTTCATTGATCCAATAGGCAAAATACAATTTGCAATCCTTACAAAAAACCACGGCAAGATCAACTGCTAAGAAAAACGGGTTTTTTACCTGATCAGAGCGCCAATATAAATCATCAAGGTCCTTAAGGCATTTTGGACATTCTTCCAAAATGTCGTCTGCATCCTCTATTGTTTTAATTTTCATTTCTACAGTTTCATCAATATATTTTCTAGCTTTTCTAAATACTTCGTCAATAATTGTTTGTTTTTCCGTCGTAATACTCTCTCTCCTCATGTTTATTTTATAGATAAAAAAACCTTACTGAAAATTCTGTTAAACCAAAAAAATTACAGAAGAGGTCTGCTGATGAAGATCTCCCTCAATAGAAGAGCAGAAAAAACCATGAAATCGCCTAAAATTTACCCAATGTTGCAGCATGTATAGTTTAACCTTGTTTTTACAAAAAGATTTATGTATGCATTTGATACCTATTGTATACGGGAATGCTTGTGACGCTTAAACCCTTAGCTGTAAGAGTATCCGCAGAAGTGGAAAAAGAGATTCGCGAAATCGTCGAAGAACAAAAACTCGACAAAGCAACAGTCGTAAGGAATCTTCTTGAATTGGGCATTGCGGAATGGCGCAAGCAAACTGCACTGGATTTTCTGCAAAAAAGAAAAGTGACTTTCGCGAAGGCAGCAGAGATGGCCAAGCTTTCGCTTTGGGAGTTTGCTGACATAGTCAAGCAACGCAATGTTGAATGGGTGGGACTCGCGCCTGAAGAAGTAGAAAAGGAATTTGGGCAAGCGGCAGAAGCGAAATGCAAATGAAACCGCTAGTTTTCGACTCGACGCCTTTAATTTACTTGACCAAAGCCGGTCTAAAAAAAAATTTTGAGGATTTGAAAGAGGAAAAGCTGACTTCGCCTTCGGTTAAGAAAGAAGTTGTTGATGCTGGCAAAATTAGAGGCATTCCCGATGCAATTGTTCTGGATAAGCTATTTGACAAAGGAAAATTCAAAGTGTGCGAACCTGCAGACCAAAAATTTTTAGGTGAGTTGCTAAAGACCCGTGGACTTCATATTGCAGACGCTGAGGTTTTAGCTCTTGCCCAAGAACGTGATGGTATTGCAGTAATTGATGACGAAGTGGCGAGAAAAACTGCAAAAGTTTACTGCATTGAATATGTGGGTTCATTTTATGTTTTAGCTCGAGCTACAAACGAAGATGTAATTTCCAAAATGCAGGCAAAGAAAGCTATCGGTGACATGGTTTCTTTAGGTTGGCGATGTAGCGTCGAGAGTTATATGAAAATAATGGAAGCCATAGAAAAACTGTAAAGTCGGGATCCTCTTAATTAGCTACACTTCTCGGTCAAACAGCTGCATTTTACCTCAAAAAAAGGGAAAAATACATACAAGTTAACCATGCAAATGCAGAATTTTCCTGCAATTACTTTTTTACCAATACGCCCATTTCATCGTTTATTTCCAATTTTAAAGCCAATTCTTAGTTATTTAGCACCAATTTTTTCAAAGGGTGCCCCCCAAAATTCTGCAAAATTGCAGAATATCGCATAAATCTGGATGTGGGAGGGAGACCAAGACACTCTAATTTATGACAATCTGATTAAAGCACTAACAAAAAACAAAAACGGTATACAAAAGCATCAACAAAACAAACAAAAAGCAGCTTAGTTTATCCATTCTGTGACTTTGGCTAAGTCTGGTCTTTTGGGTATTTGGGGTTTCATGTCGGGGTAACCTATTAAGCAGCCATCCATGACAAATTCGGCGATTGGGATTTTTATCAGGTCGCAGAATTCTTTGTCTGTATCTAATTGTTGAGTTATCGAGAGAAGCTGCAATCCTAAACCTAAAGCAGACGCTTTTATCCACATATTTTGAAGACAATGCGCCAATGAAAGATGTTCAACAGGAGGAACCCCTCGTTGTTCAGCCACAACAATGTAGTAGGGTGCTTTTCCTATGTTTGGTACGCCATGTTCACCCATCAATTTGAGCCGCTCCAGAAAAGGTCCAGCATGCTTTCTTGTGAACTCATCGTGTTGCATCTGCAGTTCCATTTGTTTGCTCCATGATTCAGCTTTACGCTTCAATATTGCTGCAACTTGAGCTGTCGCTTTGCTTTCTCTTGGGATAACGATGAATCGTCTGAAGTCTTCTCTTGATACGGCGACCGACGCGTAAGGAGCTTGAAGGCCTGCTTGAAGAATTTGCTCTATTAGTTCTCTTGAGGGAGCTTCTGGCTTAAACTTTCTAATCGACCTGCGAGACCCTATAACTTGATCAATCATTAAATTGCAATCAACATCTATTGGCAAATCCAAACCGCTACAACTCCTTTAGCAACTAATAGCCAATGCTTGAAGGCAATAATAACCTTTCACCATAACGTATTTTCTAACTTTTGAAAAACTCACTTAAAATTGGAGCAATGACTTCAGAGGCAACGGCGTGCGTTTGACCTTCTATTGTACGGAATTTTGCGTTAGGTAATGCTTTGCTAAGGGTTAGTGCTGTTTGTTTTATGAACGGAGCACCTGAACCGCCACACATGACAAGTGTTGATGCAGTTATGTGTGATATGCGTTCAACGGGTACTTTGCTATCCGTACCCATTGCTGAAGCGTCATATGCAAGAGTGGGGGCAACAGCTTCAAGCATTGACCACATGGGGGTTTTGCGCATGCCCTCAATTTGATCGAGGGGAGTCCCGACAAACGCCATAAAGAGTGCCACTGCATCGCCTTTGCGATTCTCTGCCAAGAACTTCATGAGCTGATTATTGTATTTTCTCCATTCTTCGAGGGCGGTTTCGTCAGAGTTGTAGGGTGCCTCGTAGACGGCAATTTTCTTGATCTTCTCGCCGAGTTTGATTGCGGTCTCAAGTACCAGACATCCGCCAGAAGAGACACCATAAAGGTAGGCTGACCCGCCTGTTGCATCTATCAATGCCTCAATATCCTCGATTTCACGTTCAACAGCGAACGGTTTATTATTACCACTATTACCTCGACCCCGTCGATCGTAAGTGACAACTGTGAAATCTGTTGAAAGCAGCTTAGCTAATTCGGGCATAGGGCCAAATGAACGATAAGCTAATGCACCGTCGACCAATATGACCACTGGCCCCTGACCCTGCTTGTCACATGCGATTACAGTGAAATCCTTTGAGAATACTTCATCCATGTTATTTATTCCCCCAAAATGGGTATGTTTTGATTTTGCGAACCATTTTGCAATGTCGCCAATCGTTTTAGGGTTGTTTTACAGAAGTCTGGCAAATCGCTAGGAGAGCGAGAAGTGACAATGTTACCATCAACCACGGCAGATTCGTCAACAACCTTTGCACCTGCATTTTTTAGATCTGTTCTAACTGAAGGCCAGCTTGTGGCTGTTTTTCCTCGAACTATATCAGCTTCAATAAGCATCTGCGGTCCATGACAAATTGCAGCTATAATTTTGCCTTTGACATTTGCATTTCTAACTATTTCCACCATGTCTGGGTGAATTCTCATTTTGTCAGGTGCTTGACCACCTGGAATAATCACCGCTTCATAATTATTCAAGTCGACCTCATCAGGCGAAAACTCAGAGGTAAAAGTCCCGCCGCGTTTGCCAATGTACTCCGTTTTCGCTTTAGGCGCGACGATATCCATTTTGTATCCGGCTTCTTGAAATCGATAATAGGGATAAATGAATTCAGAATCTTCCACGCCCTTTTCCAGCATAATCAACATCTTTTTCATTTTATTCCTCCAGAATGCGCCAAAAATAACCTTAAGATTGCGACGATATAAGCAAATGTTGTTTCCGATGCGGGTCACAATCAGTGAATACATCCTTTCAGCTTACTTAAGTAAACCGTCTTTGATGTACTTGTTCAGTAAGCCAGTTGACGATAGCATTCGTCACCTCTTGATCAAGATTCTGGTCTTGTGCGTTGTAACGTAGAGCAGTTTCACTTGTGAGTTTTTCTCGTGGCGTTTCTTCATGTTTTAACACATGATTAGCGTTTTCGGGATATACAAAAGACACTGAGTTTTCCTTGGCGGTCGCGGTTTCTAAAGCTTTACCATCAAGTTGCCAATCCACTTGGACGTCCTTCTTACCGATTAGGACCAATATTGGCGCCTTCACTTTTGCGATATAGTCTGCAGGATTATAATTCCACAACTCTCGAGCAAAAGGTAAATTCGCAGGATTTGCTAACGAAAGCAATAGTTGCTTGATGCCATCCATAAGAGAAGGATCAGGCAATACTGGTTTGCCACTTAGAAACATGGCGATTGCATCGTCGTAGTTTTTCATTATTGCTTCGGCGTTGGGCAGAATCCTAATTTGATTGTAGACTTGATCACGCGCTACATCGCCAATAGACCTTCCAGGCGCACCAGTCAATACAAGCCCCTTGAATTTGGTCTTTGCATGCAATTGGTAGTTTAAAGCGTGAATAGCCCCTTCACTGTTTGTGAGAACAAAAAGATTATCAGGATCACTATATTTTCCTGAAATTAGAGTATCAACGGCACCCAACAATTCATCTAAGTGGCTTTGCATGCTGATTTTGCCAATCATCTTGGGAAGATTTTCTTGAACATGCGGTCCTGAGGCTCGCTTATCGTAACGTAAAGTGAGAAATCCTTGACTTGCAAGTGCTTCAGCTAACAACTTGCCGCTACCGTTTTTTCCAGGTAAAAGAGGCGAGCACCAGTCCCGATCGGTTGGCCCGCTACCGGCTACAAAAACCACTGCTGAAAGAGGGTTTTCACCTTTTGGACGGGTAATTGTTCCATAAACAGAAATTTCATCAACTTTCCAGTTAACTTCTATGTTTTCTAAATCAGGTTTTTCCATAATTGTATTTTACTTCATTCTAGCTTTTACAGGATTCGCAAGGCTCACAATTAAATCGATTTTTCGTGTAAATTGGTTGTGGTGTCGAGGCAATCACATATGGTTATATGCGTTTGAAAAGTTAGCTATTATTTAATGTACAGAAGAGCTATCGATGGTAGCGCCTGGTTAGCGGGTCAGGTTTTAACGAACGTGGAAAAGGTTTCAAGTTTCTCCTGTCCATGTTAAGTTAACAACCCAAGACCCGCAACCATAATTCTACAACCTATTTTAGAAAATTAAGAAAAATCAATGGTCCAAATATTTCATCTCAAAGGGGCTAGTCCTTGTCTGCCTATCCATAAAAATTATCGTGTTCTTCTTAATCTTGAAGATTTATTCGTTAGTTCCTATTTTTCTTTGAGTATTTTTAGGACCTCTTCATCTGTTAAATCATACCAATTCTCGTAAGCTTCCGCGACAGAAAATGATGACCCGCTTCTTATGTTTAGGCACACGATTTCATCTACTTCGGGGGCAAGCAATTCAATAGCACCTAAGGAAGCAGTAGGCACTGCAACGATTAACTTTTCAGGGGCGTTCTTTTTGATAGCTCTCGCCGCAGCCAACATAGTAAAGCCCGAGGCCAACCCATCGTCAACAAGTATGACAATCTTATTCTTGAATTGGGGCATGGGTTTATCTCCCCTGAACTTTCTAAGCCTCTCTTCAATATTTTTACGGGTCTTCAAGATTGATTCCTCAATCTCCTCTTTCGTCAGATTTAGTTGCTCAACCAGATCTTTGTTCAGAACAGTTATGCCATCCCAAGTAATTGCGCCAAATCCAGCTTCAGTGTTCCATGGAATCTGAACTTTTCTAACAATTAACAAATCCAATCGTGCATCGAGTTCCTTTGCAACCATAGCGCCGACTGGAACTCCCCCAGCGGGCACAGCAAAAACGATTACATTTCCCTTTCCGGTGTATTCCCGAAGTTTATCTCCTAAAAGCTTGCCAGCTTCAAACCTGTCCCCAAATACAGAAACGCGATCTCTCAAATCTCGGTCTTCAATTATCTTCGAAGTCATAATCTAAAACCAGACAGAAACAAATTATCAATGGAAGTATCTTCCCCCAAAAATAAAATAGAAAATTGTCACAAAGACAAACAATCCTAAGCTGATTTCAGTGGAAACAAACGAAAAAATTATTGCTAAGGTGTAAACTGTTGGGCCAATGAGGACAATTCTGCTTCTTTTCGCTATTATTTCGGGATTTGGTTCCTCATGTACTAGATGCTTTACTCTGGGATAGAACCAAAGAATATTAAATAGTGTTGAAACTGCCAGAGCGTTTATGCCATAGGCAAGGACTGCAATGGGTTGCAGAGGGTATCTTCCAAGCAACGCAGTTGAGAATGGTGCAAGCCCTACACTTAGTAGCAAAAGAAGGTTTATCCAAGTAACGTTAAGATCAATGTTTTCGATATGGCTGAACATGTTTTGGTGACTAATCCAGAGTACGCCTAAAAAAATAAAAGTAATAATGTAAGCGAAAAGGTTTGGAAGTAGGCCATAAACGTCTGCTTGCAAGGTTGTTGAAGCATTTGGACCCGTTATAGTTGGTACCACTAAACTGAGCACTAAGATAGTCATTACCGTAGCAAAAATTCCGTCGGTGAGACCTTCCGTTCTATCTTTTCTAAACCAAGAAGTTTTCTTGCTCATTGACCAAAATGCCTCGGATAAAGAAATCGACTCTTGAATTGTGGGAGCACAGCTACAGAATCAAAAAGATATTTGCAGCTATTTAATACAATGTGACTATCCCAAAACAGTCACAGATTAATCAAAAAAACGCTTAATCAAAGCTGGGAAAGTCTAATCGACAAAAATGGAACAACCATCTCTTCACTTGACATGCCACCATGCGTTCCCAACATTTGATGAATTCTATCATCTTCAAAGAAAGGATACCCCAAAGCACTGTCCTTCGTACCTATAGCGGTAAAGTCGCCAATCTTTTCCTTTAACCCTTCAGAGTTTGTGACTTGCCCGAAAGCGCCTTTATCGATTAATTCATCGGAAGAGAAAAGTTTGAACCCTTCAACATTATTTCGGAAAGCTTCACCAATCGCATCTTGTTGATATGGCTTTGAGAATAGAAAAGTTGCTCTACTATCGCCAACTGGGGGCAACATCAGTCGCGTCATAACTTCAGGAACATCCTTTAGGAAAATTGTTTTCCGTGTTTCTGCTACTCCATGATCTGCCGTCATGAGCATCAACGTTTCCTGCTTTGTCTTCTCCGAGAGATTACTAACAAAGTTTCTTAAATTGTGCTCAATTGAAGTTAATTCAAAAGTTACCTCGTCTGAATATGGTCCGTATCTATGCGCAAGAGTATCAACGCCGCTATAGTACATAATAAGCAAAGTTGGACCGGGCTGTTCAAGCGCTCGGGCTGATCGAGTGAACATGTCAGAGCCCAACAAATAGGGAATCAACGGGATATCTTTATGGATAACCTGAGATAAACCACTTCCGGCAATAGATGATCTAGTCACAACTAACGTTTTTACGCCTTTTTGCAGCAAAATAGGCAACCAAAGCTTAACGCTGCTCAGGTAGTCTTTAGCTAATTCAACTTGGCCACTGTAACCGTAAACTGGCTTCATATCTAAAGTATCAAAAATCAAACCGTATTTTTTAGAGAACATGTGATAGCCAAGAATTTGATGTTGCGCAGGCGTTAGACCCGTGAATATACTTGTTAAAACAGTTGAGGTAGTTGAGGGAAAAACCGTGGTTAAAGGCTTAAGAGCACCTTTCTCAGCCAACTCCATAAAAGCTCCATTATGACTGTCTAGATGATGCATAAGACGGTTGTACCCTAACCCATCAAAAATAATCAAAACAACCTTATCAACTCCTGCGAAATCATTAAAAGCATTAGGAAAACTCGGTGAACCAGGGGAGCCTACACCAAAAACTGCTCCAATTTGAGGCAAAATATTCTTAACATTAAGCCTTTGATAGTCAGGCATAACGAAATCTTGGGCAAAAGATTGCTGCGCTACGAGCGCTTCCATTTGCTCCCTAAATACACCAGTTTTCATTAAACTCGACCAAGAATAATAATCAATTAAGAGATATTAAACTTGAACTAGCCAAAAAGAACCCTCACCCATTTGGTTTCTCCACGTCAACAGTCAAATTAATTATTTAAATGCAATATCAGGTGCAAACTCTTTAACAACGTCGAAGAGAATTAAATTTTGAGAATCTTTAAGCAAACAAAATAGAGGTAAAAAAGTGACACATGCTAAGAGTATGCCTGTTCTTTTTGTGGGCCATGGCTCACCCATGAATATAGTTCTGAAAAACAGCTATACTGAAAGCCTCGTTAAAGCCGCTAAAGAGCTCCCAAAGCCTCGAGCCATACTTGTGATATCCGCGCATTGGCTAACAAACGGCACATTTGTTACATGCGTTGAAAAACCAAAGACAATCTATGACTTTTACGGTTTTCCTGACGAATTATACAAGCGTAACTATCCAAGTCCTGGTTCACCAGAAAACGCTCAATTAACAACTAAAACAGTAAAATTGACGCAGATAAAATGCGGAGAATGGGGATTAGATCATGCGGCATGGGCTGTCTTAAAACACATGTACCCATCCGCCGACATTCCAGTTTTTGAAATGAGCCTAGACTATTCACCTTACAATGATTGGAACCCAAAGTCTTTAGAATTTCACTATAAGTTAGGTTCGGAACTTGCTCCTTTGAGAGAGAAAGGGGTTCTTATCCTTGGAAGCGGAAACATCGTTCACAACTTGGGCCTTATTGATTTTGAAACTGACGCCAAGCCGTATGATTGGGCAGTAAAATTTGATGAGGCAGTGAAACAATGTTTGGTTTCAAGAAATCATAAGCAACTCATCAACTACCTTGAGTTAGGAAAAGAGGCAAATTACGCTGTACCCACCCAAGATCACTATCTACCGATGATTTATGCAATCGGGCTTCAGAGAAAAGAAGACACTTTAAAATTTATCCACGAAGGATTCCAAAATGGCTCAGTTTCCATGCGAGCCTTTCAAATCGGATAAAACATAACTAAATCGCCTTCAAGACATTTGAAGAAATAGTAGTGCCTTGCAATTATGACCATAGCTTAGTCAGAAGGAGGACTAATAGGCCTCTGAAATAAGTTCTTAAGTTCAATTTTGGCTTGCTCTAAAATTTTCCTTTGGTCATCAGACAAATTCGTACCAGCACGATTAATGTAGAAATTAAGCATACTCATCGCCGATTGGTATGGTGTGCCCTTCCGGCGACTACTTTCTTCAGCTGACATTTTTAATGATTCAGCGATTTTAATTGGATCTTTAAAACTAAAAACGCCCCTCTCCAAATCAAGAGCGTTACTACTTTCCGTTACCTTTTTTGACCATTTCCGTTTATTCATACTCAAAAACCAGCCCAATAGAATAAATCGAATTACTTTACATAAAGCTGCTTATCAGAACCAATTTGAACATTCTACACGGTAACCGTTACTCAGTTTTTCAAAGCTGCTTGCAAAATCTGCAGAATTAAAGAAGTCTCCATTCAAATTTACGCTTAATTCGGAACCCAGAGGAGAAAAAAGCTAAAAACGTGACAAACAAGAAGGACAGCTTAAAAACTTAATATAGACTAATGTAACGCTATTTTACTAAGTTGTGGAATTAATGTTCAAAAGTGTGGGATTAATTGCCCGCTACGATAAGAAACCGGCTTTAAAGCTTGCAGAAGAGCTAGCGGATTATCTTAATGGTAAAGGATTGAAAGTTTACATAGAAGATTCGTTGGCGGGAAAAATCGTCACACACCAAGAGATGGTTCCACTTTCAAAAATGAAAGCTGATTTTGTAATTACCATTGGCGGGGATGGCACCATACTGCGGGCATGCATCAATCTGCCTAAACCTGAACCGCCAATTTTAGCTATAAACATGGGACTTCGAGGATTCTTAACTGAAGCTGAACCGAAAAACGCTTTTGACGCAGTCAACAAAATCCTTGAGGGTAATTACAAAATAGAAAAATGTTCTAAGCTACGTGTAAAAGCGGGCAATGAAATAATGCCTGACGCGTTAAATGATATTGTTATTTCTGCGGGTGAGCCGTCAAAAATACTTTATACACAAATATGTAAAGATGGCAAACCGATTCTCAATTCCCAATCAGACGGCTTAATTGTAGCCACCGAAACCGGGTCGACTGGATATTCCTTTTCAGCTGGGGGTCCAGTTTTAGATCCTGCAGTGGGTGCTTTCGTGATTACCCCTATCTGCTCATTAACCGTATTCCATCCACTTGTTTTTCCAGCCAATTCTACCATAACCTTCAACGTGATGAGGACAGACGCAATCCTTGTTCTCATTGATGGAAAGTTCCGCAAACTCATAAACAGTAAAGAGCAAATCTTAGAAGTCACGGTATCCAAAAACGTAACTTCGTTCATAAGGTTTGAAACTGACTTTTACGACCGACTGAAAAGCCGATTACTGTTTAAGGGAACAGAATGACAATTAAACAAAATAATTCATGCAAAAGAATCGTTGTTCTAGATACTTCTGCTTTTTTGGCTGGATTTGATTCGTTCTCTTTAACTGAAGAGCAAGTAACCGTTCCTAAAGTTGAAGAAGAAATAAAAAGAAACTCGATAATTTTGGTGAGATTTACAGCAGCAATAGAAAGCGGAAAGCTGAAGATTAAAAAACCACAAGAAATATTTTTGAACAATGTTAAAGCTTCCGCAAATAAAGTCGGTGATTCTTTCAAATTATCAGAAACTGACTTACAGCTTTTGGCATTAGCCTTAGAACTGAAAACGGAAGGTTTTGCTCCTCAAATTGTAACTGACGACTACTCAATTCAAAATGTTGCGACACAACTTGGGATAGAATTTTTAGCGCTAGCCACTTTTGGGATCAAACGACTTTTGGAATGGATACGGTATTGCCCCGCGTGCTATCGAGAATACCCTGCCAACGCCTCATTTAAGGAATGCCAAGTTTGCGGTACAGAAC
The DNA here is from genome assembly GCA_963750605.1 of Candidatus Bathyarchaeota archaeon. Lineage (GTDB taxonomy): Archaea > Thermoproteota > Bathyarchaeia > Bathyarchaeales > Bathycorpusculaceae > Bathycorpusculum. The sequence continues at coordinate 87,967 of CAVVRN010000017.1, read as the reverse complement.
TTAAAAGAAAACCACGCAGAACCACGAAAAACCTAAAGACAAAGTAGTTTTGGTATCCAGCTGTTGATACATCAGGCTTATGGAGCACAACATAAAACGCAACTTGTTCGAAACGATATCCTAAAGCGATTCCGCACATTCCAGATTTATTCACAGGCAATTTTTTGTGGTAGTGGCATGATAATAACACACTATTATTAATCACAAGCACTGTCATAGCTAACAGTAAGCTATGCGCGATTTTTGAAAACTATTAAACTTGATGATCCTTCGCGCTAAGATAGCGAACAATCTAAGAATAGGGATTAAAAAAAATGATAGAAGCTAAAACAATTAGTAAAAAAAGCGTACGTGGGATAAGCGCAATAATTATCGTGGTAATAATTGTCGTCGCAATTGTCGTTGTAGGAGTCGGCGTATATGTGGCCACTCGTAGCGGTGGAACCAGCCCCGGTACTTCGCCAACCCCAACCCCTACAGCCTCCTCAACTGCAACAACTACAGCTACACCTAAACCTACTTCAACATCAAGCAGCTATTTTACAGGAGCAACCAGTTATGAATTCAACGAGACAGGTACTGCTCCTAATGGAACGGTACTTGACACGTTATATTATGCAACAAAGAATCTTGGGACGTCTAATGTAGATCTAATAGAAGTTGTAAACTCGCCTTCAAGCGGCACCATCGAGTACATAATAAACGGAGCCCAACAGAAAGCGTGGGCATATGAAGGCGGACAATGGACTGACATTTCTACCTCGTACACAAGCATCCAGCCCACGGTACAATCATCAGCAGGTATATACGTAAACATGCTGGAAGGCTGGGGTGGCTCTGGAAGCTTTACCTACACAATACCAAGTGGACAACCAAATGCTGGAAACACGGCCACGTTCACCAATATCCAAATCAACCCTTCGCTTCCGGACTCTCTGTTCCAACCGCCTACTTAAACGACTATAAAGCACCCATCTGACACAAAACTCTAACTCCTTCTTTTTTGTTTTTTTTAATTCTACCTGCGCATAAGTTATTTTTTAGACTCATCCATTCTTTGTTTTTCTAAAGTTGTACTGTAATTTTAACAAAAACGCAGGAAAAGAGATGATACGTAAATCGTTAATAGTTGAAGGTTGTCAACTGATTTTATTTCTATTTTTCTTTTGCGACTTCGTTAATCGTGTCTTCAACTATGTCCAGAGCTGCTGCAAGCATGTCGGTTTGTATAGTAAGCGGCGGCACTATTCGTAATGATGAAACGCCACAAGTGACTACTGCGACCCCACGTTTCCAGGAACGCAAAATAACCTGAGAAGCCTTCTGTGGTGCCGGCTTCTTTGTATCCTTATCTTCAACCAGCTCGACACCAATCATCAGACCTTTACCACAAACATTTCCAACGATGCTGCTGGTTTCTTTCAATTCATCGAGCCTTTTCATTGCATAAGCGCCTTGCTTGTTAGCGTTATCCAGCAATTGCTGCTCCTTAATAATGTCTAAAACTGCAGCTGCGGCAGCACATGACAAAGGATTTCCGCCAAAAGTACTCGCATGTGAACCCCCTGTCCAATCCATAATTTTTGCTTTAGCAATTGTCGCACCGATGGGTAAACCTGAAGCTAAAGCTTTTGAACTGCAAATAATGTCTGGTTCAATGCCCCAATGTTCAATGGCGAACCACTTACCTGTTCTGCCTATGCCAGATTGCACTTCATCATCGATAAGCAGTATACCATATTTATCAGCGATTTTCTTTAATTTTTGAAAGAACTCTGGCTGGAGGAACCACATAGCCGCCTTCTCCTTGGATTGGTTCAAAAAGAATCGCCGCCACATCTTCAGCAGGCATATACTTTTGCAGTACTTGCTCTTCAATAAAATCTGCACACCAGTAATTGCAAGTTGGATGTTCAAGTTTGAAAGGGCATCGGTAACAATAAGGATAAGGAACATGAGCCACTCCAGGCATAAGCGGAGAAAAATGGCTTCTCTGAACTTGTTTGCTAGCGGTGAAAGCTAATGAACCCATTGTGCGCCCGTGAAAACCGTTGATGAAACCTATAAACAATGGTTTGCGGGTATGCCATCGAGCAAGTTTTATTGCAGCCTCAACTGCTTCGGTGCCGCTGTTACCAAAATAAGTTTTTTTCTCAAAGTCCCCAGGAGTTAAATGTGCCAACTTTTCTGCTAGGTTGATTACTTCTTTATAGTAAAAGTCGGTGTTGGAATAATGCAGAAACCGGTCACATTGGTTTTTTATTGCTTCAACCACGCGAGGATGACAATGACCAACGTTCATGCAGGCTATTCCAGAATTAAGGTCAATGTACTCGTTTCCATCAACGTCTTTAACGATGCAATCCTTTGCTGATTCAACAACAAGAGGATAATACTGCAGATACGAAGGAGAAACAAAATGTTCATCCTTAACAACAAACGCTCTGGCTTTAGGTCCAGGCGGAGAAACAACTATTTTTGGGATAATCAACCATTCGATAATAACTCCATACGAAACCGAAGTTAAGAAGCAATATTAACCTTTACTGAAAGAAAAACACTCACCTAATCAAGAATAGTAAAATCAAAACTAAAATTAACCCTTCTAAACCAAAGATTGGAATCAAAATTTGCTTTGCCTTTTGAATTCCCTTATCGTACAAGAGTTGTCATTGATTTTAAACGGGCTTCACCGATTACCCTAACTTGAGGAACTACAAAACGCAAAAAGCCAGCTGTGGAAGTTTCTAGATTTGTCTCAGCCTTTTTTGTAGCCTCAATAATGTGGCGAATCAGCACTTCATGATCCATTACTTCGCCAACAGGATGATAACCACGTCCTCCAGTTATCAATGCACTTACCGCATGAGTGTCGGTAGTGAAGACTTCGCTTTCACCAAACCCTATGGAAGATAACGAATCAATAATTTTTTCTCTCAAACCCGGAACCATATTGTTTCCATCAATAATGACATAAGCAGTTTTCTGATTCTCAACCTCAACAACTAAAGCAGTGATTCCACCCGTTCCCATACCGTCCTTTAACGAAAATTCCTTCGGAAAAACACTTGCACCGCCAATCATAAACGGTTTTTTCGCCTGTTGAACTGCTTTTTGGAGACATTTTGAAGCGGCCGCTTGAAGCTCAGCTAAATGTTCCTCTGTATCAACAATTTCGGTCTATGCTATTGTGAGTATTAACCACCATTGCATACTTTAAGCCAAACTTCGCTGCTTCCTCGTTAACAATGCGACCTAACTCTTGTGGGAGATCTTCAGTTGTTTTTGGTGCAAGCGTAAACGAAAGGAAAACCGTATCCCCAAAAATTTGGCAAGAAGCGGTTGCGGTGCCTTGAGTGGATCTAACCAAAGGTGAAGCTAAATCAGCCGATGCCTTAAATTTTGCAGAAGCTATCACATGGGAAACGATTTTACGGTTCTGTTCTTGTGAAGCTAAATCAAGCTCATGACCAAGAAGTCCTAAGGGAACACAAGTTTCGCATCCGAATTCTTTTTCGAACTCGCTTTTGAGTAGAGAAGGCAAAAGGCTGCTCCCAATATTTTTGAAAGGGCCAGGGTGGACAAATGGAACAATTATGGCAACTTTAGGCTTGGAAGATTCAAACTTTAGCAGATTAACTTCAATATCTGAGTCTTCACCCATTTTTTCAAGAAACTTTTCAAGAGGCGCATTCTGGTCAGTTACCCAATTAATAATAAATGCCCTGAACAGAGTTATCGAACCCAGTGGAGAGATTTTCATGCTAAAACTCTCTAACGAATGAAAAAACACGTATACTGCAACGAAACTGATTATGGGAGAGAGAATAATAAACGGTAAAGCCTGAAGTGGAATGGCACTAGAAACGCTACTCCAAAAAACAACAAATGCAATTAGGCAAAGCGTAGGCTGCAACAAAACAGATACGCCCTTTCTCCAATTAGCTGCAGTTGACGTTGCAATAAGGACGACAATACGAAGAGTAAGAACTACCGCGTAGCCCAGCAATGACAACTTGAACCCATAAGAGCCAACCAAATGGAAAAGCTAAACCTACACCAATGATAATAAACAAAAGCCAAAACACTAAACCGAAGAGCGACAATATCAAAGTTCGGCGCAGCCCAAAAATCGAATCAGCCTTAAGAAGTACCTTTGAAACGATTAAATCAGCAAAAATTGTCAAAGCAAAAAATGAAAGACCAAGAAGCAAACCACTTGTTAACCCTCGCATTGAAGGGAAAACTGCAAAAGTAAAAAGGCCAATTACAAAACAAAGTACAGCAACTGCTACGAGCACCGTTTTAAATGATGGAAGGAAAAACAAGGAGGAATAATGTTTCTTGGCATCATCTATTGAGCGATTAAGGGATTTGTCAGTCTCCATGTTTCCATCACTTTAGGCTTGCTTATGGAATTAGGAGGCTTACTAAAATTCTTTAGCTAAATTCGAACTGCATTTTAGACACGAAACACAAATTTTATTATAACACAGATCTAAAACATCAGCAATTTAGCATAAAGCATTAAAAAACAAGGGAAGCAAAACGCCATTTTGCAACTATGAACAAAAAAGTCAACATACTTCAACAGAGGAACTGTTTTATCTTTAGAACAACAATTATATCAATTTGCGAAGTCTATGCCAGATCAAGATTTGCCCCTTTCAATATTTCACATGCTGGAACGAAACGTGGGCAAGAAAATCAGAGTAATTATAGACCCAGCTTACGGTTTTGAAGGCGTTCTAATCAGCCGTTACACATGAACCATCAGGAATCTGGCTCTCAGAAGCAGAAGCAATTGTTTTAAGATCAACCATAGCCCAACCTATACCACAAGTTGCAAGTCGAGAAGAAAGAAGTGAACTATTTCTCCACTTAAACTCAGTTCAAAGAATTGAAGTTATACACGCTACTTCACCAAGAAGGTAAAGTAAACGTTTAACCAGCGAAAAACACTTTTGCTAAAACAGAAAGAACTATCAACGAGACCGCAAAGACGACAAGAAGTTCAGGCCTAATTTTTACTCCCTCGGTCTCTTCCTCAAAGAACCTCAGCAAGCCCGCACTTGCCGCAGGCATTGGACCTGTATCTTTCTTTTTCTTTCGTCCACTCACTAAATATCCCTGCCCTTCATGTATTGCATGCATTTAATTAATCTTACGCAGATTAAAAAGTTTACACTAAAAATATTTAATTTACACAGAACCAAGAGTAACCGAACAGATTGGTGAACCCATGCACATACATGAATTCCAAGAAATGATGCATCAACTATATTTCAAAAGAGATGTGGAACGTGGAGTAAATGGAACTTTCAATTGGCTTGTTGATGAGGTTGAGGAATTAGGCGAAGAAATACAGAAAGGAACCGATCGTGAAGCCACTGAGAAAGAATTCGCCGATGTGATTGCATGGCTTGCGTCTCTTGCCAACATTATGGGGATTGATCTTGAAAAAGCAGCGCTCAACAAATACAATCATAAATGCCCTAAATGCCAGCAGGCACCCTGCAAATGTACATTCTAACTTAGGCGTTTCTGTCCTAAACCAGTAGATACCCAATAGTAGGGTCTACTTCCTTTTCGGTGAACTATGCCTTCTTTTTCAAGAAGCCGCAAATGATGAATCACAACACTATAAGATAAAGCCCCTTCCTTCGCAATCCGAGAAGCCGAATAAGGATTGTTTTCTAAGAGTTTGCAAAATTTTAGTTCGAGCCCTTAAGACCTTCTTTTACATTTCTTATGTTTTTGAGTAAGCGTTCGGATGGAAGATTTCCTTTATTAAAGTTCACCCAAAGACTAACAGAAGCTCTTACATTGAAAAGCTTTAGCCTTAGCCGAAATCAAAAAGTTTGGCTTGCTTTGGCTTTTTGTTATCGAACATGGAAGCTATCTCTTCTTTTATCAGATCCATGCGTTGAGTATAGTATTTTGGTAAGCCATAAGTGTCAACAAGTTGCTGAGCAGCAACCAGATACTTCTCTATGCCGCCGCGATAAACAGTAAGAGTTAATTTCCCCCCACAGAACGTGCATTTTCCTTTAAGGGGCAATCGGCGAAACTTTTTGTTACATGATTTGCATCTAAACCCTTGTGTTGAGAAAGCACGTAGGTTACCCGCAATGTCCCTGATAAAATGAGTTGTTAAAACCTTTAAGGCGACCCGTCTAACATCTACGGCATCAATTCTTGACCCTAACTCCAATTGCATGTTGAGTTTTTCAATCATCGATTTGAATTCTTTGTATGCGCTATTTGCGTTTCCCAAGTTTATGTTTGTCACGGGAGTGGTATATTGGAAACCTTCAAACTGAGCTTCAGTGCCAAGCCGATGACTGATAACATCCATAATTGAGCTAACAGATCTAGCTTCGCCTTTATCCCAAGTTTTTCGGTAAAACTCAAGAGGATAGGTCGCGTCAACGTCAAAATCATGAGCCTGCCTTTGAACTTCCTTCGTGTTAACAAACGGAATCAACAGTATTGGAGCATCCATGATGCCACCTATTTGAGCAGGCAAATAAATATTTGAAAAGTTTAGAAGTGTATCTAATCCCAGCATAATTGCGTCTTCATCGCCGTCGCAATCTCGACGTTTAGCTGAGTGCCAAATAGGATGAGCATAAATTACGTTACGATCAGTGTAACCAACTATGCGTCCCAGAATACAGGCACAGGTGTGCGGGGCTAAACCAAAAACAAGGTGCCCAACAAGGTCCTCTGGTTTTTTAACGTTATAATAAGCTGGAAGCTTGTAAACTCTTACCAAAAGATCATCAATAAAAGCAGCGATCTGAAGGAAGTAGGCTCCTGCAGTCCAAGGAATCACAATATCTTGAACCTTTAGCTCACACACTTGATTAGGATCAGTTAAACTAACACCATGTGTATCGGAACAGTAACCAAGGTGCCTTATCTTTTCAAGGGGCACGCCAATCTCAGCAGGAGTAAAATGAGTTAAAGGAGCATTGGTCGCGTCGAAACGAATTGTCCCATCTTTGTAAACAGATAAATCATATTTTGCACGCAAAATACCTTTTTCAATAATCTCCGGAGTCTTATCCTTGTTAGTTAAACCTTTAACGCCCCTTAGCATTTTCGGAGCAGGATAACCAAGAGATTTGCAGGCGTCGCCAACGATTTCTTTAAAGTTAACCGGTTGACGCTGATACTGAATAGCATTAGTCTTGCATGTCGGGCAAGCTTCATCTCGCACTGCTCTTCCGCAACGGGGGCAACTTTTTTCAGTTATCGTCTCGCATCCGCAAGTTGAACATTTTACTCTTAAAGTGTAGTTTTTACAGGAAGGACACTTTCTTTTAATCATCTCAACAAAAACTGGCCCCTGTTTGGCTGCTTCCAAAAGATCCCTGTGTGTGCCGCCTGCTAGGCTCACTGGGAAAAGGACATGAACGGCAGGTCTCATGTCTCGTTTCTTAGCTTTCTCAGGTCGCCCCATACGTCCACCAACATATGTGGGTGCTTTATCTTTAATCTGCAAGCCAGAGAGCAAACTAACTGCCTCCAACACACATGCAGCTTTTGTGATATCAACAGTCTGTGAACCATGGCCGAGGCACAAGGCTAAGGTAGCTGCAGCATCACCTTCTAACAAAATCTTACCATCAACTATTCTATGAGGAATAAGGATTCTTCTAAGTAACCTTGTAGTGTCTTCATTAACTGCACCTGAAATTTTGCAGGCCACACCATCTTCAACGTGAACCTCACAAGACCCCAACCATTTTCTAAGCAACTCTACCTCTTGAACATCCGATAAACTTGACCAAAAAAAAGGTAACTAGGATGCAAAGGCACACCCAAGTGCAAACTAAGAAGAACTGCTTCCATGAACGTTGGTTTACTGTCAAAAGGATTAGCCACGAAACACTTTAGCCGTGACAAAGAAACCTGAGAGCTCTTCTGCAGCTTTCTGATAGTCCGAACCAAATTTTGTTATAACAGCATTCTCAACATCTTTAACCCACCATTCTTCAACGTACCCTGAGGGAGGAAGCGCCTTGTTAGAATAAAGAAAATCTCCAAAACTAATCAATATGTCGCCAAGAAAAAGAATTTTTTGGATTTTGCCTTTAACTTCACCAAAATTATCTAACGTGACTCGAACTACCGAATTATCGTTTAACAAAACTACTGGGGGCTCGATAGCATCTACGGGAAGTGTGACGCAGCCTTTTCCCGGGAGCTCTAAACGCATCTGTGTTCCTGCTGCAAGAAAATTCTCTAGCACATGCATAGTGGCAGGGTGAATCCCGACAGCGGAAAGACCAGTGTTTCTGGATCTGCCATATCTTAATCTGAAGCCGCCACGTCTGGATGGAAAAGCAAAAATTGGACGACCCGCGATTACATCGTCCATAAACCCGCCTGATTTCTTTTCGGATTTCTTTTTGAATTCTCTTAGCCAATCCCAACCTTTGAAACCAAGTTTATCGATAATAACATATACTTTTTGAGCCCGTCCAACGATGCCATCGTTAACTACCCTTAATGCACCTCCTCTTACACGATTCGTCTCTACTCTGGGTAGATTTCGATACGAGGAAACTTCCACTGGATCAGATTCAGTGCCGGTACATTCAACTGGAATCAGATTTAACGCTTTCTTTAATTCGTCATCAGGTATGTGATACTGAAACCGACCAACAGACCGTTCATATAATCTTAATTCCTCAATGAAACGAGAAACCTCTTCTTCCGTCGGCTTGTACTTATCCAAAGCTAACTGGCAACGCACAAAATCGCCCACAACCAACGTTAACGCTTGATCTGTTCCACCTGCCGACCGGATTGGACCAGCAAAATAAATAGCCAAATAACGTGTCCTATCAGCATTAGTTTTTATTTTAACTTGCGCGATACCCTGTATTGGAGCTGCCGTTAAACCTTCGGTGAAGATTGCCAGAGCAGTTCGAATCGCCTGTTCAGCCGCTTTTTCAGGATCCAAACTACCAAATTTACCTTGAACAATTTCTTCAGCAACTTTAAACGCGATTTCTTCTCGTGGAATTTTACTACTTAATTCTCGAATGCTAAGAGCTACATTTTTGGGTCCCACGAGACCCTCTACTAAGTCAGCAATGTCTTGGGCGATGATACATTCTGTTTTTAACGATGGGTCTAAGCCCACTGACCTAGCGCTATCGCTTATCGCATATAGCTGTTTTAACGTGTTCTCCATTGAATCAACGTAGTCTCGATAGCCTTTGCTGATACTCAAAGTGCAGCTTCCCTTTGCAACATATAGAGTAATGGGTTATTTGGCTTTCGAAAAAAACACGGAAAATCAAGACAGACCAAAAGCATTAAACTTTAATGCCTTTGATTGCCTCGATGATTTCAGAAATCCTCTGTTTAGCATCACTTGTTTCAGTGACGTTACCCGTAACTATGATGTCTGCTCCTGCAGAGGCAGCGGCCATTGCTTGTTCTCTTGTTCTTATACCGCCGCCTACTATGAGGGGAATTTCAAGCAAGTTTTTGACTGCGCGAATCATTTCTGGAGGCACAGGATTTGCTGCTCCGGAACCACCTTCAAGATAAATGAAGCGCATTCCAAGGTATTGACCTGCTAGAGCATGAGCGGCTGCAAGTTCAGGCTTGCTATACGGGACCGAAATTGCCTTTCCCACTATACCGGCGGTGCCGCCGTCTCCAACGATTATGTAACCCATAGAAAGAGGCTCTAAACCGTATTTTTTAACAAGCGGTGCTCCAAGAATCTGGGCACCCATAAGAAAGTAAGGATCCACTGAATTTAGAAGGGACATAAACCAAATAGCGTCTGCATAACTGCTAATTCCAGTTATATTGTTCGGGAAAAGTATTGTAGGAATCTTTACAGACGACTTGATGGCTTTTACCACGTCATCAAGATGCGCTTGAGAAGCAAAAGTTGAACCCCCAATCATTATAGCGGCAGTTCCGCTGTTTTTAGAGTTTTCAGAAATACGCGAAGCATCTTGAGCTGATACTTTCTCGGGGTCTATAAGCGTGATATGAATTGAACCGTCAACTTTTATTTTTTCGAGCAAGTACTTTTCAATTTGCCCTAGCATACCAATAATCCTTCAATTAATCTTTTTTTACGTTTGTCACAGGCGTTCGCTTCATAGAACCATAAACACGATCGGTCAGCATGCAGTAAACGTCAACTTCACCTTGAGCAGGTTTGATCGGAAATTCTTCCTTAAGACCGCAACTGCTGCATTGCGACACAGCATTAGCGTCTTCTCTAAATATTTCAACTCTCACTGTCTCTTTTCCACATCTTGGGCAAGAGAAGAATTTAGGTAAACGTTTCTTAGGAATATGAACAACTTTTTTTCTTCTTCGCCCCAACTATAACAGCCTTCCAAATTGATGGTGATGTTCAATTAATATTTATGCTTGTCCTTAAATATTTGCCTACAAACTCATCAATTGAGGGGCTACGGTGAAAGCCAAGTGAAATTGACATCTTCTCTATTGGAAATAGACTTCTCAGAAACTGAAAAAAGAATTTGCCGCTTCATTAAAGAATACGTTGAAAACGCAGAAGCCAAAGGAATCGTGCTTGGTCTATCAGGTGGAATTGACAGCGCAACAATTGCAGCGCTCTCAAGCCGAGCAATAGGCGCAGACAAAGTTCTTGGACTAATGTTGCCCGAAGAAGAGAACTTTAACCAAAAAGACATTGAAGATGCCAAAGTAGTTGCAGAAAAATTCTGTTTTCAAACACAAATCTGTGACATGTCAGCGGTCTTAGGATGCATCTACAAATCAATTCCAGTCTTTGACCCCAAAGACAGGCTCTGCAAAGGAAACGTTAAAGCAAGAACAAGAATGATTTACCTCTACTATTACGCTAACAAGTTAAACAAAATAGTTTGTGGCAGCTCAGACAAATCAGAAACGATGATGGGATACTTTACCAAATGGGGAGATGCCGCCGCAGACATAACACCAATAATGGATCTATACAAAACCCAAGTTCGTAAACTCGCAATTCACTTAGGAATCCCAAAAGACCTTGCCCTAAAACCTTCGACCCCGGCTCTTTGGCCCGCCCAACTCGCTGAAACAGAACTTGGGATAAAATATGAAACCTTAGACCTTATCCTTTACGGGCTCGAACGATTTATGGCTACTGAAGAAATTGCTGCTCAACTAAACATCCAAAAAACTATTGTTGATAAGATTAAGAGTAGGTGGCTTGCAAATGAACATAAAAGAAGAATGCCTCTAGCCCCAAAAATCGGATATAGAACGGTAGGAAACGATTTTAGGCTTCCAAGACATACCTATTGAAAAGTGAAAACCACATGAAAGATAAAATCAAAATTGCCCTTTGCCAAATAAGTAGCAAACGAGAAGATAAAGATGCGAATCTGCAGAAAATAGAGAAGTTAACATTGAAAGCCAAAGAGCAAGGCGCAGATCTAGCTATCTTTCCTGAGCTTTCACTATCAGGCTATGTGGTTAGAGATCAACTCTATGAGTTAGCTGAAACAATTCCCGGACCAACGGTTGAGAAAGTAGAGGCGTTGGCAAAGAAGACAGGGATGCATGTTATTTTTGGTATGCCTGAGTTAAGCGAAAAAACCCAAGCAACAATCTTTAACACAGCAGTCCTGGTAGGTCCTCATGGCTTTATTGGTAAATACCGCAAAATGTATCTGCCGACTCACAGCGTGTTTGAAGAAAAAAGGTATTTCCGTCCGGGTTATCAAACAGCCGCATTTCAAACCGATGTAGGAAACATTGGTCTTTGCATTTGCTACGACATTTTCTTTCCAGAAATAATAAGGCTTACACGTTTGAAAGGCGCACAATTAATAGTCTGCATATCAGCATCACCAGCGGTTCGTAGAAGTTACTTTGAAACGTTAACTTGTGCTAGGGCACTGGAAAACACCGCCTTTCTAGCATATGTGAACCTTGCCGGCGTCCAAGATGGTTTACAATTTTGGGGTGGAAGCCGACTGGTTAGCCCAACTGGAGATGTTCTTGCGAAAGCAAAGTATGACGAAGAGGACTTTGTCATAGCTGAAGTAGATTTCAAGGACCTAAGGACAGCTGAAACGTTTATTCCGACATTAAAGGACTTGCGACCTGAATTTTTTGACAAATTAAAAGAGTACTCTGAAACGCTCTAACTGCAAGTAGAAAGATCAAATCACACACGCATCACAACTCATCACAAAATTGTGATATCAAGTGATTTATCGATAAATCATCGTGATTTTAAAGTGATAAGTGACGTCACGAACAATTTTAGTAATCAAAAAACAGCAAATACTGAGAAGAGAAGAGAGATTTAGAAGACTAATAAACGGTAAAAACAGAGAATTACGAAAATAAAAGGCAAAATTTCAAATAATTAGATTGTAGAATTGCCTTTTTTAGTTAAAATTACCAAGAAAATAATTATAACACTCCAAAAATTTTGTAATGAAAATGTTAACCGTCCATTTGCGCCCCTGAACAAAGAAATAACTTCATTAATAGCTTTTTTTTCTGTTTACTTAACTATTTGACTTAATTAGCAAGGGTTAAGTAAGGGGATTTCTCGTGATAAGCCTTAAAAAGCTGAGGTAAGTATACAAAACTGTATCCATTCAGATATACGAGGAAGTAAGTAAACTTGAAGTTAAAAGACGGCGTTCAGGCTTGGTTAAATGGTGCGTTAAACGACCCCATTGTCAAAATTCTGGCAAAAAACAGTCAATTAACTAAAACCCAGCTTGAAACGCTGTTGATTGACATTTTAGCGGAGAATATCTCAGGCAAACAGCTAAAGTACGATGAAAAAGCCAACTTAAGGTTAACTAAGGCTAAAATAAGCCGCGGTTCCTTTAATCGGACATTAAAACAATCCAAAGAAAATGTAATCAAATCGATTTATACAGTATTACTTTTAGGGTATCTAGGTGTGTTTGATAGCACAACTCTTGACCCGTATCTCGAAATAGCCAATAAACTGCAAGAATATGTGGAGGTATACCAAGAGACACCTGAGAAGGAAGAGGAACTAAAAGACCACCTAAAAGTCATAGAAATCATTCGCCAGGAGCTTGAAACGAGCCTAAAACGGCTTTCTAGTCCATCAGAAGAGCATCTGTGACGTCACAAATCACAAGAGTGATGAGTTATTTTTTATGAAAGCCGAAGTAATTAAGAACAGCGTTTTATTGCCAAGAAAACAGGTTTAAAGACTAAAATACCCGCAAATTACGAGTTTTTATAGAAGCGACCCTTGAGCTACAAACATGTAAGTCATGGAGATGTGACCTGTGATATCATAGTTCCCATATTTTGACGTCACCAAAAGGCTTAAAAAGTCCATGAATTAATGTGATGTGTGATGCAACACGATAAATCACGGATGAATCACGGAGGCATATAAGCACGGTGGACTTTGTAACGCTAATCTTAGGCGTTTTGCTTATCGTTACAATCACAGCATCAATCGAGTATTACAGGCAGGTTCGTAAGGCACAGAAAGAATACGAGAAAGCCAAGGGAACTGTAGAAGACATTATCTTTAGTTTTAATAGGGAACTTAGGCGCGAAGCCGCTAAATTAGAACTTGTGGCGTCAAAAATTGAAGGAACCTCAGCTAAATCTGAAACTATCCTCAGAAGGATAGAAAGTGTAGAAAAGAAAATGGCACCAATAGAGGATCAAATTGCGGCCATTTCACTGATTAGGACTGATATTACAGGTAATGTCACAACTATTCTTTCCGGTTTAACAGGCTTAGAATCGAAAATTAAAGATATTGAAGCATCTCAAGAAATGATAAAAGTAAAAGTATCAGGTTTTGAAGAACAAATCCAAAAAGGATTTACCGCTGTTCCAGAAATAAAAAATGAGCCGGTTATGTTAATCAAACGTGATAAAGCAATGGCGGCATTAACTGATACGGAAATCGCTGTTTTGGAAATGTTGTCTTCGGAAGGCTCCAAGACAGCGCCAGAAATCAAAGACAGAGTTCACCTTAGTAGAGAACATACAGCACGATTGATGAAGAAGCTTTATGAAGAAGGTTACTTGGAAAGAGAAGTTGGCAAAATCCCATTCAGCTATAGCATCAAAAAAGAGATGGAAAAACTTCTAAAGAAAACCGAAACAAGCTAGCTCATATAATCATAAAGGCATATAGACTCAACAGCTCTTAAAATGCATCTACTCTCCTGAATATTGAGGTGTGTCGGGAAGAAATTTATTTTATGCGTGGCTTTATGGCTGCTTGAGGAATGTTTGGTGCAGTTTTGTACTTCAAATTGTTTGAACCCCCAGTTCTAAGAAGCATACCTTTCCCGGCCAATCTTGAAAGGTAAGTAGAAACTGTACTTAGGCTAACTGGCTCTTTAAGCTCCTGTTCGTAGACTGACTGGATATCCTTAGACGAAAACCAAATCAGGGGAAAACTTTTCTGAATAACTGATTGAACCTTGTCAAAACGTGAAAGCGCACGACTGGGCAAGTGAGTGGTTGAATTTACCGCTGGGCCTTCACTAGGTGCACCACCGAGCAACTCGACAAGATCTAAGAGGCGGATAGCTTTATCGCGCGTAACTTGACCCTCGAATGCAATAGTATATCTATTACCGTCACTATCGAACAGCTCCACACGCATTTTTCGAGCTGGCATTGTGCACACCTTAAGGGTTATTCACAGCTTTACACTTCACAGCTTATAGCTGTTATGGTGAAAGAGGTAAAGTAAAAAACAAAATACCGAGCTTAGTTTGACTAAACAGTCATAATTTCTATCTTGTTCGATATAACCAGCTTCACAGTAGTTTGGAACAGCTAAAAAATTGTAGTTCTTCCTCAGTTCTGCTTTTCCAGTAGAAACGTACGGGTACCTCGTTCACTGTAAAGAGACAAGAAAAAGGTAATCTGAACGGAAAGAGAAGTAAATAAGCGGCAAATTTAATACTATTTCACATGTATTCACAATTTTGTGAACAGAAATTTGGAAACATTGTTCAATAGATTTCTAAATATCACTTGTTATATTAAATTCGCATCAATACGATAGTTACCGTTTATTTTACATGGGAAAAATGGTTATAGAGGCACCCCTATATTTCCTGTCGAGGACTTTCGGGCAAAAAGAAGTTAAGCTATAGCTAAAAAAAAATTTGCAGATTTTTTATCTAAAAACTTTGATGATATTACTTAATATATAAAAATGATATGTATCACTCAGAGTATATATAATATAATTATGATAATTGATTTATTCTTAATTTGAGCTACTTTTTCCAGTAGAAACATTGGTGTGTGTCCTGACTTCATTTTGTTATCTAAGCTTTCCATGGTTTTTTAGGATTGTTGTGTGGTAAAACTATTTTTTTGTACTACATGCTTTATCTGTTCCACTCGAAATAACGGTTGAGCCTCTGTAATGTGAGGGATGGGGAAATGGGAAATCCAAGCTTATTAGATGATGTATTCGAAAGTTTCGTTAACGGCGTTCGATTGTTTAAAGATAGAGAAGTTCTACGCCATGATTATCTTCCTGAAAAAATGCCTCACCGAGAAGAACAAATAAAGTTACTGGGTCAAACTGTCGCACCAGTCCTTAAGAATGCTCGATGCTCAAACATTTTTATTTATGGAAAAACCGGAACTGGAAAAACAGCAGTAACAAAATACGTTTTAAGTCACTTAGAATCAAAGGCCAAAGAATATGGTTCACAAGTAAAATTTTGTTATATTAATTGCCGTATGACAGGGTCAGAATACCGAGTTTTCGCAACTCTAAGCCAAAACATCGGAATGGCTATACCCTTTACCGGATTATCAGTTGGTGAAGTTTTTGACAGGTTCAGAGCAGCCTTAGATTCTTCCAGAATAATTTTTATTATAGTTCTTGACGAAATTGATGCCTTGATCAAAGACAAAGGCGACGCCTTCATGTATGAATTAACAAGGATAAACGAAACACTAACAAAGAGCAAAGTTGCGATTATCGGAATATCAAACGATCTTCGCTTGAAAGAATTTTTGGATCCTAGAGTTTTTAGTTCTCTTAGTGAAGAAGAACTAGTTTTCCGTCCTTACGACGCAGGTGAACTACGAAATATTCTTCTGGAACGTTCAAAGTTGTCTTTTCAAGAAGGCGTTTTGTCTGATTCAGCTCTAAGTATTTGCTCCGCTTTGGCTGCAGCAGAGCACGGTGATGCGAGACGCGCTCTGGATTTGTTGCGTGTGGCTGGAGAAGTTGCAGAACGACAAGATGCTACCTTGATTACGGAGGAGCATGTACGCCAAGCAGAGAAACATATTGAACATAACCGCGTGATTGAAGCTCTTAATAATCTAACTTTACACTCAAAACTCGTACTTCTTAGCGTTTACCACTTGAACAAGTCAAATGCGACAACTGGTGAAATATATGATGTTTACAATGAATTATGTGGCGAAATGGGCTCAGGGCTTTTAACCCAACGCCGTTTAGGCACACTAATTAACGAACTTGATTCAATGGGACTTGTAAACGCGAGAGTTGTTAGTATGGGGCGATACGGCAGAACTAAAAAAATCCGGCTTGAGATTTCACGAAGCCTAATCAAAGATGTCTTTGCAGAAGATAATAGATTTAGCCGCTTACTCGAATACTCACAGCAGTCTCCTCATAAAAGCTCAACTGACAATCGTTGAATACTGTTCAAGCACCTTTTACATAAACGAGAGAACCGTGATCTCAAGAGTTTGTAAGTTTACCACTGGAACCTTCCCTGGTGTCGGAACCAACCCCAGTTTTTCCATGTAATCTGTTTGTTCCTGCCAACCCCCCGAATTTACGACAAGCACTCCGCGATAATTGCAGTACCCTAACACATGAATGTGTCCAGCGTGAAAGATATCGGGTACTCTGTCGATAACTAAGTAGTCACGGTTTTCCGGGGAAAGCATTGTTTTTCCACCGTAAACTGGAGCTAAATGGCGGCTTTGCATGAGAAGCTTCATTGATTTTTCTGGGTGGTCATGATCCATTCCTGGTATGACCGAAATAATGTCGTCCAAGCTTCGGCCATGGTACATCAAAACCTCTACGCCATGCAGACTTAATAGGCATGGGCTACCGACAGAGTGAATATTCTTTTTCCCTTTGATTCCTGTCAAATAGCCTTCTGGAATGGCAGGTTGAGGCAACGCTTTACGTGAAGCATCGTGGTTGCCAGGTGAGATTACTATTTCAATATAATCAGGGATTTTTTCCATATATTTGGCTGCAAAATTGTATTGTTTGTGTACGTCTCGTATGGATAGTTCTTGTGCTTGGTTAGGGTAAACTCCAACCCCGTCAACGATGTCGCCTGCAATTAAGACGTACTTTACTTTGCCCGCTATTTCCCTCATCTGCTCGTTTCCATATTTGCCTCTAAGCCACAATATGAATCGTTTGAAAGCTTCTTTCTCAAACTTATTGCTCCCAATATGTAGGTCTGACGTTAAAACCGCATAAACTGGTTCTTGAGCTCTTTGCGGAGGTTTTTTGCCGATTTCCGGGAAAATTATATCTTCAGCCAAGAAAAGGTTGGTGTTCGTTTTTATAACTGCCAAGCAGACTACTTGGTCAGGCAAAAGGAGGAGGGCTTTTTTGCGGACATCTTCCTGAGCTTTTTGAGGAACAAGTACTGTTGCGTTTCCTTGCAAGTCTTCGACCGACAGTATCATTTGATTTTTTGATTCTCGTTTTTCAGTTATCATACATATTATTTTCAGCTTTGTCTTAGCAGGAGATTTGAGGGCCTCAATTATTGGAGTAGCAGATTTAACATCGATTCTTTGTCTCAGCAAACGTTCTATTCGCTTAAACCTATCTTGGAAATACAGCACGTATTCTTCAAGGGTGCCATTAGAACTAAGATTGCCCGTTGCATCCTCCAGAATACTAAGATCTGATTTTATTTCTTTGGCGTATGGGTAAAAAACATTTTCGACTTCACTCAGTTGCATTTTTGGTATTGGTTGCTGTACGATGTTTTGCCATTGCTGAGTATGTGTTTCTATGACAGGCGTTAAGTCTTGCACCAAGGTTTCTAAGAAGGCTTTGTCTATGAAGAATGGTTTTTCTTCTAAGTCAGCTATTCTGTGAAGTGCTAAGTTCATCAAGTCCTCTGGGTCATTGGCACCTAAGTTTTGGCTTAAAAATTCATAGGCTTCACTGTTTAGTTGATATCCAGCTGTGATTGTCGCTTCGATTGCTTTTTGTAATTTCTCGTTTTCAATCATTTTGATCGTATTCTGGGTGCTAATGATTTGATTGTTTTATGTTAGGCTCTTATGCTTTTGAGTTATTTACTGTTTTTTGTTTGCCAGATAAATTTTTAGAATTTCCATTCTTCGTTGATTCCTTTGTACAACGGTTATGAAACGTAGACAAGGATCAATTCTTAATTATTTAAAATCAATTTAATTTATATTAGTGATTTATAGTTTAGATATGTTATATCTTGTTTGAGGTATTGTTATGGGCGAATTACGCAAAGTTCAACAAACACCAACTGGTACTTTTTTTGTATGTGTCCCTAAAGCTTGGGCTCAACAGAACGGTTTAAAAAAGGGCACTTTGGTGAGTTTAGACGTAACTAGTGATGGCAAGCTCATTGTAGATCCTGAATATGATGTTGAGCAGCAACCTCAGATTGCTTGTTTAAATGCTGGTCCTTATTTGAGTCGGGAAATTATTGGACGTTACCTTCTCGGTTATGATATCATCAATATTGAAGCAAAAGACAGAATTGATTATGCAGTTAGAAACGTAGTTAAGTCGACTGCTAGTTCGCTGGCTGGTCTTGAGATTGTTGAGGAAACAAGTTCAAAAATTTCTTTACAAAGTTTAATGCAGCAGGCATCTGGATTTATTCCTGAAAAAATTTTACACCGCAATTACGCTATTGTCGCAGGAATGACTCGTGACTCCGCTAACTCCTTTATTTACGGGGATTTAGAGTTAGCTAAGAATGTTATAGAGAGAGATGCTGAAAGTAATAAACTGTATTTTTTATTAGTTAGAATTCTGCGAACCATAATTCAAAATCCAGGTTTCAGTGAGAAGCTTGGGATCACCCCGATAGAATGTTTAGATTATCGTTTAGCCGCAAGTTTGATTGAAGGTATTGGAGACGCTTGTGTCCAGGTGGCTTCAAAAACTATAACGCTTAATGGAGTAAAACTTTCGGGAGATCTACAAAAGTTAGTAATTGATCTGCAAACCATTTGCTGTGAAGCTCATGAACAAGCATTAAAATCATTTGTAACTAAAGATATCGCTTTGGCTGAAAATGTGCGTAAACTAAGAGAAAAAATAGATGCAACTTATTCAAACATTGAACAAGTTGCAAAAGATTCTTCTGTAGATTTGATGCCTCAAATTTTGGCTGTGGCGTCTTTCCTTAGACAAATTTATGAGCGCAGCGTTGACATGGCAGACTTAGTTGTTTAACTAATTGCTTACTCTTTTGTGCGTTGGTAAAGGGTTAAATTTCATAGCTTACATTCACATCAGGGATAATTAACATGTCAAGTATTACCGATAAAGTGGCTGATGCTCTATACTTTTCTGGATGTTTAAAGTTTGGAAGCTTTAAAATTAAATCTGGAGCAATCAGCCCATACTACATTGACCTTGCACGTTTGCTTTCTATCACCAAAACATCTTTGTACTATCGCCGAAGTCTGCCGCTGAAAAATAAGACAAATAATGGTTTCTGACAAAATAGACAAATTGGCCTCAATTGAGCTTAAAGGGTGCATTGATAGTTCCAAGCATAGCCTGCCAAGTAAACTTACCTTGTATTATAGTTAGAAAGGAAGAGAAAGCCTACGGTGTCACAGGCAGAATTGCAGGGGCTGATGTATCAAAAGGTGATAACATCCTATTCTTTGATGATGTCATAAGTGAAGGGTTATCCAAAATTGAAGGAATTAAACCTCTGCAAGAACTAGGCGGCAATGTTAAGCATTTGCTGGTTGTTGTTAACCGAGAACAAGGCGGCAAAGAAAAACTTGAAAAACTAGGCTTCAATGTTCATGCTTTAGCTAAAATCTCTGAAATCGTTGATTCCCTATATCAGAATAAACATATTTCAAAAGAGCAAAACAATGAAGTTTTAAATTATGTTAATAAACACTTTCAGAGTTGAACTTAGATACTTGTTACATTGTTAAAAAAGGAATAATACCTACATTTATTTGGATGCTCACAAGATTACCGAAGGAAGAAACACTTGGAAGCCCAAAAACAAGTGTTGAAGCCTTCTAACTCCAGAAGCTTACCCTGAAAACCCTGGTAAAATTGAGTTAATACAAACTCACATATCCTTTGTCTTCTTGACCAAAGATTTTGTTTATAAAATGAAAAAAGCCGTAAACTTTGGGTTTCTAGATTTTTCCACGCTTGAAAAAAGACACTTCTTCTGCGAAAAAGAGTTAGAACTTAACAGAAGACTTTGCCCAGATGTTTACCTTGAAGTTGTTCCCATTAACAAATCAAACATTATCAAGATAAATGGCAACGGCGAAACCAGTTGAATATGCCTTGAAAATGAAGCGTCTGCCCCAAGAAAAAATAATGACTGTTCTTCTTAAAGAGAACAAAGTGGACAATAAAACAATTGATGAATTAGCAAAATTAGTCGCCAATTCCATTCTAAAGCACAAACAAACAGCGAAATAAACGAATATGGTTCTCTTAAAATCATAAAGACTAATTGGGATGAAAATTTTGCTCAAACCCTAAAATACATCAATCAAACAATCTCCAAGATAGAATTCCAATTTATTCAGAATCGACATTAACGATTTCATGGAAAAAAACAAGCTGCTTTTTGAAAGCAGAATAAAAAACAATAAAATCAGAGACTGCCATGGCGACATGCATTCAGGAAACATTTTCATCACAGACCCAATCTGCATCTTTGATGCTATCGAATTTAACGATCGCTTCAGGTACTCTGATGTCGCCTCAGATGTTGCTTTTTTAGCGATGGATTTAGACTTTCAAGATAGATCTGACCTATCAAATTATTTCATAGAACAGATACTTATCGTACTCTAAAGATCAAGAGTTAGCAGAAGTTCTTCCATTCTATAAGTGCTATAGGGCTTATGTGCGTGGTAAAGTAATCAGCTTCAAACTCGACGACCCAAACGTAAATGCCGAGGAAAAGAAATCTGCAACGAAAGAAGCACAAGCCTACTTCAAACTAGCCGCTGAATACGCAAAAAATCTTTAGACAGACTACTATTGAGAATTGATTTGCTACCCAATCAGGAATTTGAACTGTGCCCATTAGGATTGGTTTTTGGTGGCAATCGCTTCCGCCAGTCATCATTAACCCATGTTTCTTTGCGAACTCAACATAATGGTGTGTTGTTTCTGGTGTATTTCTTGAATGCCAACATTCAACGCCATCAATGTAGGGCAACATTTTTTCTTTAATAATTTCTGTTTGCTCAGCTAACGACTTTAGTCAATGCTGCCAATGAAGTTCCATGAGGGTCGTTTGGATGAGCTAGAACCAGTTTTCCGCCTGCATCTCTGATAAGTTTTGATGCTTCTTCCAAGTAAAGCGGATATTTTGGGACATCACATTTTACAAGGTATTTATCGAAAGCTTCTTGGCGCGTTTTAACAATATTCTTCTTGACTAAATAATCTGCTATGTGGGGTCTGCCAAGGACTCCATCAACTGATTCTTCAATCTGCCTCAAATCATCTTTCGTTAACGTCTGCAATGTTTTCTTTTTTGAATTCAGCGTTGAGGTTGTCGAGGATTTTTGCTGCCCTCTCCTCTCGATACTTTGCCATCATTTCCAGTTTGCTTTTCAATGCTTTATTGTCGGGATCAAATTGGTAACCTAAGAAATCCAGCGAAACAGCTTTGCCCTCTTGATATTTTGGGTGAGAAAAAGTCACGTTTAACTCTACACCCGTACATATCTGATGCCTATCTTTTTTTGCTAATGCGATGGCTTGGGTTTGGCAGCCGATAGAATCATGGTCTGTAATTGACAAAAAACCTATGTTTCGGGCTTTTGCTTCTTTAAAAATTTCCTGAACGGTTAATTTTCCATCTGAAGCTTTGGAGTGAATGTGCAAGTCAATTTTCATTGGGAATAGTGCTCAGTTACTTTTTATCCATTCCTATAACGTACCAGTCTTCGGCATTGTCGCTGGCAAGTGTCAACTGTTAAATGAAGTATCTTTGAGCGTTGGATAGTTTTTCTTTAATTCCTCAATGTTTACTGGTTCAAACTTTTTCTTGTTAGCAAGGTATGCATCTACTGTTAAAGCATTTGATTCATACTTTTCTTTGGTTCGCCTTTCAATTCTTGCAACAGACACTTCCTGTGGGCAACTTGTCTGCATTATAACAAACTCCATGTTGTGTTTTGCTGCAACTTCAGCCGCCCGTTTGCGCAATTCCTGCGTAACAAAAGTAGCATCCAAAATAATGCCGCCTTCACTTTTGCCGCAAGTTCATCTGCTCGGCGGAAGACTTCATCATAAACAGACATGCGCTTGTTCATGTTTCCAGCAACTTTGGGATCAAAAACATCTTCGTTTTTGAGCACTTCTAATCGAATTATGTCGCTTCGAAGAATTGGATAACCTTTGATTTTTGAGACTTCTTCTGCAGTTTCTGTTTTCCAAGTTCCAGGCAATCCACATGTAATTAGTAACGTTTTGGTCCTAGATTTGTTTTAATAAATTTGGCAAAAGGTTCTTTCATATTTAACCCTCTTACAGTTAGGTTTTAGATGAGGTATAATTAAACTTTTTCCAAGCCAATAAGCGAGCTATAGTTACTGCTTGATTTAAACTGCCTTAATGTAAAGCAAATTCTAAATAGGTAGAAAACACAATGTTCTCTAAAAAGAAGGAATATTCATGGAAGAATTCCAAGTTAAAGATAAAAGTTTAGCACCTCAAGGTCACTTACAAATTGAATGGGCAGCAAAACACATGCCCGTTCTTAATATTATAAAAACTCGATTTGAAAAAGAAAAACCGCTTAAAGGCCAAACCTTAGCCGCATGCCTTCACGTAACCAAAGAAACAGCAGTTCTCATCAAAGTACTAATTGCTGGAGGCGCTAACGTCGCACTATGCGGTTCTAATCCTCTTTCAACCCAAGACGACGTTGCCGCCGCATTAGCAGACAGCGGCGTACACGTTTTTGCTTGGAGAGGACAAAACACAGAGGACTACTACAAATGCATCGACAAAGTTCTCGACTTCAAACCAACCATAACTATGGATGATGGCGCAGACGTTGTCGGTATGCTTGCACAGCAAACGCCAAAACCAAATTAAAGACCTCAAAGGCGGAACCGAAGAAACCTCAACTGGTGTAGTCCGCCTAAAAGCTATGGAACAAGATGGCAGCCTCAAATATCCAATCGTAGCCGTCAACGATGCATACACAAAATATCTCTTTGATAACCGCTATGGAACAGGCCAAAGCACCATGGATGGAATTATGCGGGCAACCTCAGTTCTGCTTGCTGGCAAAAACTTTGTTGTCGGCGGATACGGCTGGTGCAGCAGAGGCATAGCTATGCGTGCACAAGGCTTAGGCGCAAACGTTATAGTAACAGAAGTTCAACCAACCCGCGCCTTGGAAGCAGTCATGGATGGTTACGAGTTATGACGATGGCTGAAGCAGCACCAATTGGCGACATATTTGTCACAGCAACTGGCGACATAAGCGTTATACGCAAAGAACACATGCAAAAGATGAAAGATGGCGCCATCATGTGCAACAGCGGCCACTTCAACGTGGAAATCAACATCCCAGACTTGGAATCGCTCTCCAAAGGCTAAACGAACGATGCGTCCAAACATGGAAGAGTATCAACTTAAAAGATGGCAGAAAACTCTACCTCTTGCTGAAGGCAGACTAGTAAACTTAGCCGCAGCAGAAGGTCATCCCTCAGAAGTCATGGATATGTCCTTTGCAAACCAAGCCTTATGCTCCGAATACATTGCTAAAACTGCCAAGCTGCAAACCAAAGTCTACACTGTTCCAAAAGATATTGATGAAAAAGTCGCCGAGCTTAAAACTGAAATCGATGGGCGTAACAATCGATGAGCTTACCGCTGAACAGAAAAAGTACCTTTCAACTTGGGAAATGGGAACTACCTAATCAAGAGCTGACTTGAAAACATGACAAACTTTAAATTGATTGACATAATACATGGCTATAAAGTGGTGACTTAAATGGTTAGCAAAGATCAAGGAATAGGTGGAGCAATACTTGCAGTATGCGTTATAGTCGCTTTAGGTTTCTTAGTTACTAGTCAGTCTTCCCAGTTAAATCTAGACTTATTCGGAATTGGCATCTCAAGCGATACTGGTCATCGGCTAGATGTCAGTATTGATTCTCGTTTCCATAGCATTTGTCGCTATATCTAGCGATCGGTGCATGGATAGGCTGGACAATGGCAACAACACCGCCTCCAAAACCAATCGAAGAAATCACAACTGAAATCGAAGAGAAAAAAGAAGAACCAAAAGCAGAAGAGCCAGCTAAACAAACTGAAGCACCTGCCACCGAAGAAAAATCAGCAAAGAAAAAGAAATAAATTAATTCAATTTTTCTTATCTTTCAATTCTTTAATTTTTTTATTTGTTAAATATCAATATTTTTTTAAGTTATTCATCTCATTTTTCTAAGCATGCATTCAACGATGTCCTTGCAAACAATGACATTCATCAGGAATTTGCTCTTTCTGGTCTCGTTCACTTAAGTAGCCAAGTGATATGGCAAGCAGATGGTTTTTCCTTATTTTTATTAGTTTCTCTTTTGTTTAACTTGGTTTACTGTTTGTGCTTTTTCAGACTTATATTTCAACTCTTTTTTCGTTTCTGATTATTTTTGTTAAGCAGTATGGGCAGGCATCATATGGTTCTGCTGGATCTGGCTGTAAATTTAAGGTTTTAAGTGGTGCATGAAAAGTTTTTTTGCATGAAGGATTCGGGCAAGTTAGTACGTTCTTTTTCCCATCTTCTCGTATAGCAATTATCTACTTGAATAGCATTGCAGTTACTGGCTTATAGTATTGATGAATTCAAAATAAAGATTCTGACTATTCGACATTGCATGTTTGGGTTGGAGATGCTAGCTTCTTTAAGTCATCAGCACCTTCAGCGTATCCTGAAGCAACCAATACGTCGCCTTCTTGAATTTTTGAGTCTGCTCTAGGACGCAAGCATTTCTCTCCTCTTTTAATTACTAAAACCCACATGCCAGTTTCTTCATGTACTCGCGCTTCTTTTAATGTTTTGTTTACAAGCGGAGAATCCGCTGTAACACATGCTTGAGCAACTGTTTCTTCAGCTTCTTTAATTGTCAGCTTCAAAATTGGGTGAGGTTCAATTCCTCTTAGAACAACTTCCGCCATATCTGCTGCTGCATCAGCAATTTTTTCTGTCGCAACTCCCAACCGAATTAACCCTAGAAAACCTGAGGCTTCTTCTTTTTTGAAGTCACTGGTTAAAGCAAGCAATTCAAAATCGGTGTGCAATTGATCCATGCGTTCTTCAAGACGCTCAACTTCTTCAGCTAATTCCTTACTGTTTAACAGAAGAGAAGAATAAGCTAAATCCAACATTATCTCAGAAGTATCTTTTAGTTCCACGAATCTTGAAACGATTTCCTCAAATTTAGCTCGTTCTTCAATGTTTAATTTTGCAAGTTCGCCTTCAGCTAAATCTTTAAACTCTTCAATGCCTGATGGCGCTCCACGAGTAATCAGAATGTCTCCTTGAAACACTTTCTCAGTTTCTTGGGGTTAAGTATCCAATCGTGATTTCGGCGGATGGCAATGATGTCAACGCCCATTCTTGCTGCTAAATCAAGTTCCTCTATTCTTTTCTTGACAATTGCTGAATTTGGTTTAACAGTTACTTTCATTAAGCGTTCTTCTACTTTTTCAAAGATTTCGCCGATGATTGGGTGAATGCCGATGTTGCGGGTTACTATGGCTGCTATGTCTGCGGCTGCATCTGAAATTTTATCAGTTGACGACGCCACTCTGGAAATGCCGACCATTGCTTCTGCATCTTTTGGATCTCTTGAAGCAACCATTATTTCCATATCTAAAAGATATGCTAACGTATCTACTCGGCTTTCAAGTGCAAGAACATCTTCAGCAAGGTCTTTATCATTGTATAAAGCTGATGAATAAGCTAAATCAATCATTAGTTCAGAGAGATTTTTCATTTCAAGTAAAAGTTCTCTGACTGGAATAGGTTTGTACTCTATTTTTTCAAATTTAGGCATCCCTTGAAGGTCGTCTCCAAAATAATATAGTGTTCTTAATTATTTTAATTATGCTCCTTTAACTACCAGATTAAAAGCAAAGCTATTAACAAAGCTATTGAGGTTACTATTGTTGACAATGAGGTTTCAACGGGAATTACAAAGTTTTCGGGTTTAAGCCTCTTTTGAAAGTTATTATTGAAATTCCATAAGATATTAGCACTATACTGATGACAGCGATTACGTTAGATAACCAAATTATCCCAATAAAATTAAACACACTTGATAGTGAAAACACATGATTAATGCTAGAGATATGAAGCGCTAAAACGGTGAAGATTAAAAATGACGCAGCCCATGCGCTTAATAATGTTTTTAGCATGATTTCTTATTGAAGAAAAAGATGGTGTAAGTAAACCTAAGGCAAGTTTTGTGTTAGCGGTTGAGCCTACAACTGAGCCAACATTGCTTACCATGTTGATTAAGGCTGGATAAATCGTGTAAATTTCTTTTCGGTTTGCTGCAAAGTTACTTATTCCTTTGAAAATGTTCCAGTTAGAGTTACCAATATCGACTACAACCATTAGCATAATGAGTGATTCGCGTATGGTTTTTATGAATTCAGGGTCATGCTTGTCCTTTGAGTACTAAGATATAAAACAAGAAAAACATGTGTGAAACCAATGGCAAGAATTGCTAATCTTCCAAAATAGGTTGAAAAGAAGAATAAATTCAACACTCCAATGTAGCAGAGTGTTATGAAAATGCTTGACTGCTGTTGATATTATTGGGTAAACTACGATGTCAGGGTCTAATCCTCGTTTGAAAGAAACAAATGCAACTTTAATAGTAACAAAAGAAAAAAGCAAGCCAATTGCCAATGTTGAAACCATCACTGATAATATAGCTGGAAAATCAGTTAGGGTTATACCCCAAAGCAAATAACCGAAAAATAATGAAATTACGCTAACTGTTAAGCTTGTTACTAAAGTTAACACAATTATTGCATGGATTAATTTATGGAAGCTTTTTGTGTTTCCAGAAAATCGTGGGTAAATAGTGCCAAGATGTAATCCAGTGCTTAAGCGGCCACTAAGTAAACCGCTAATTACTCTTGTACTGATTAAGTGTTGGGTAAAGAGCCAAAGCCCATGGCGAAAGCCTGAAAACATTAAGTTGATAAGCAATCAGGAAACCAGCAACTAATCCTGCTATGTCAAAAAAATAAGCTAATGATGTTTCTTTGAACATTCCCCAGAAATTTCTTGAAAGGCCGCCATTTGAAATTCTGGTTGCCTCCTTAACATTCAAAATGTGTCAGATATTTCTTTGCTGAGGATAAGTTACTGAAGTTTGGTTGCAATTAAAATGGTTCTTTGTTAGCATTCAACACTGCATTTGGTGCATTGATTTATCAGTATTTGTTGATTTGTGGACTCTTATCATATTTTCATCGCCATCGATTTTTTGGTTGGCGGTCCACAGTTACTGAATCCTGTGTTGCGGGCTGCCAAAGCCATTTTAACTGCCGGTTAAAGTTTTTGAAAGACATCCATGTTTTAAATAGTTTCTGTAATTGCGCTTTGTTGACTAACTTTTCGTATTCTAGCACTTTTGATTATGGCTTTTAGGCGTCTTTTTTTGGTTGATAAACGCACCATGGATCCTCAGTTAGATAATCGCTTTTTAGTTCTGCTGGTTCATGGAGGTCTCCGCAGTAATCTATGAAGTCATTTGAAAGACCGTAAGCTCGGGCTCGGCAACCACCGCATAAAGAGCGGTATTCGCAGACGCCGCATTTGCCTTTCAGTGAATTTGGGTCTCTTAGGTCTTTGAATACTTTTGAGTTAAACCATATTTCCTTGAAGCTTTTTTCCCGAATATTTCCTAGTTTAATTGGCAGGTAAGGGCAGGGTGTTACGTCTCCGTTGGGGTAAATGCGGCAATAGTATAATCCTGCGATGCATCCGCGAATCCACTGTCGCATATCTAAACCCATGCCTTTGGCTATTCGCATAAACTGTGGTGCACATGAAGGTCTCACGTTTAATTTGTGGTTTGCAGTTTTGGCGAATGTTTTTGTTATCATTTCTTCATATTTTTCTGGTGAAATATCTGTTAATTTGGTTCCTCGGCCTGTTGGAACAAGGAAGAACAAGTGGAAGTTTTCAACGCCTATGTTCTTCAGCCAATGACATTATGTCATCTATTTGGTTGTAGTTTTGCTGAGTTAAGGTGGTGTTGACTTGAACAAGGACATTGTTTTTTCTTAAAGCTTTGCAGGCTTCGACTGCTTTTTCCCATGCGCCAGCTACTCCTCTAAACTCATCATGTTGCGCTGGAATATTAGAATCTAAGCTGATTGAAACAGTGGCTATGCCCGCTTCTTTAGTTTTTTTGCCACAGCTTCATCGATGAGGCTTCCGTTGCTTCCCAAGCCCCATTTTCAAACCTTTCTTTGAACCGTAACTGATTAGTTCAAAAATGTCTGGGCGTAAAAGAGGTTCACCGCCGCTTAGTATTAGAAGTGGTGCGCTAACTTGGTAAATTTGATCCATGAGATTTTTTGCTTCTTGAGTGGTTAATTCGTTGTTAAGTTTTTTCTCTGTGGCGTTGATGTAGCAATGTGAGCATTTCATGTTGCATTCGCGAGTAACGTTCCATGACATTACAAGTGGAACAAACTGTTCAGATGTTTTTGCCGCTGGTGAATGCGCAGTTTTAGGTAATATTCACAGTTACCATGGGTCGCTATTAGTTTAGGCTGCCAAAGTGTAAATGGAAAAGGAAGCACAGTGTCTAGCATTGCTTTGGCATGGGCAAAACAGAAATGAGTGCAAAACAAGCGAAGACACTTGCTGGTTTACGCCATATTTTTCTTGAGCATATTTGTGGCTTCCATAAATTGGGCAATTCAAAAACTCCATGTGCCCATCCAAGGTTTCGGTGGTCATTGTGTAATTGATGAAGTGGTCGCTTAACATGATTGACTGCAGTTTTTCTCTTCGCATTCCAACTTTAAGGGTTACATCAAGAGCTATGTTAACTGTTTCTTGACCGAACTTGTCCTGCACATTTTGCATTGCTTTCTCAAGAGTTGGCAAGTCAATGTTTTTTGCCAGTTCAGCCATAACTAGTAAACCCTTGATTGTTTCGTATTCTTGAATTAAACGCATTCGAATAATTTGTCTGCCCAATCACGAAACAGTTTCTTTAATGCTTCAGAGCCTCAGGGTTTTTGTCGTTTAGCAGGCTTTCGACTGTTTTGTTTCCTTTCTTAATTTGTGAAAAGATTGATTTTTTCTGCTTGTTCCAAGATATGGAGTTGAGCTTATTTCTTTAAGATTAAGTTAAAAGGCGTGATTTCTTTGGTTAGTTCTTTGGCGTCAGATTCAAAGTCACTGTAAATCTTGTTAAGTTTTGCTGATACGTCGGGTAACTCAACATGCAACTCGTCAATTAGCATGCGTGTTTCCGACTCCATTTTTGTAACCATAGCCATATGATATAAAAGTGAACCAGCCATGCCTGGGTCAGCTTGTTTGCCACCGTTTACTCCAGTAAAATTTGAGAAAACAGACGTCTTTGCTAAATCAAAATCTTCTTCTTTTATGGCTGTTAAGGCTTGATTGAGTTTTTGTTGTCTTGCAAGTAAAAGTTGTGCCCATTTATGGCATTGTCTAGCGTCGAAGTTTGTTAATGTATCCACATCCTTGAGAGTTGGTTAAGATTCACTGTATGAAGGTAAAAAAGGTTAACGGTATATTACTCTGATTAATGATAATACATCTTTAATGCAGACTTGTATTCGATAAACTAATTAAGCTCTAAATCAACATAGCCAGACTAATAGGTGAAAAATTTGAGTTACGATTGGATCTTACGCTTTAGTTGGTTTTCTTAATCATGCTTGGTGTCTTAGGCGGTATTGGAATAAACAAGCCGCGAGGAATGAGTGTTAAAATGTGGTGCGTCGGTTACTTGGCAGTTGCATTAGGTTTTGATGTACTTGTCGTTTTAGGGTTAGTTGGGCAACTATGCATGGCTTAACAATTTGCTCGTAGGGCTTTCTGCAGGCGCAGCAACAGGTTTAGCCATTCATGTGATGCATCACATCAATGAAGAAAATGTAAACCCAACTATCATGGGTTAAACAACAGACTATTTTATTGTCAACTTTCTTATTTCTATAGACTGGCCATATTTTGTTTTACATTAAGAGAATGATTTACATTTGTAGCGATCCTTTACATTTTGTAAACTCGGCATATCCATATGGGGTTAGCTTTCTCTTTGCTGATTTGTCTTTTAGGATCAACTTATAATTAGGCGTTAAAGGGTTTTCAATGAAACTCATATAGAACAAAAACTTGTGGAAATAAGTGTTAACGGGTAGACCGCAAAGAGCTGGTTATCTTTTTTTAAAATCAAACATTAACTAAATTGATGACGGAGTGTTCGAACTTCTTTACGAATTTTGTGTAATCTTATAATTGTTTATTAAATATTCAAATGCCTCCATGTCATCTGTTAATTGACAACCTTTATATGTACATAAGAAAAACAAATCTTTCCATAGGATGAGATATTTATGGGAAAGTCCCTTACTCGAAAAATACTAGAAAAACATCTAGTAGTAGGCGAATACGTACCTGGCAAAGAAATAGGCATAAGGATTGATCAAACCTTGACTCAAGACGCGACAGGAACAATGGCATATCTGCAGTTTGAAGCAATGGGTCTTAAACAAGTAAAGACTGAGCTTTCTGTTAGTTATGTTGACCACAACACCATTCAAGTGGGTTTCGAGAACGCTGACGACCACAAATATCTCCAGACTGTCGCTGCCAAATACGGAATCGTTTACTCAAAAGCAGGAAACGGAATATGCCATCAAGTTCATCTGGAACGATTCGGCAAACCAGGAAAAACTCTTCTTGGCTCTGACAGCCACACCACCACTGGAGGCGGCATCGGAATGATCGCCATCGGAGCAGGCGGATTGGATGTTGCTGTAGCCATGGGCGGAGGCGAATTTTATCTTAACTGCCCAAAAGTCTACAAAATAAACTTAACAGGCAGCTCTTCAACCTTGGGTAACTGCCAAAGATGTCGTTTTGAAGATGCTGGAGATGTTCACAGTGAAAGGCAATGTTGGTGTAATCATGGAGTACGCTGGACCAGGAGTTAAGAACCTTACTGTTCCAGAAAGAGCCACAATCACTAACATGGGCGCAGAGATGGGTGTCACTACCTCTATATTTCCCTCAGATGAGGAGACAAAAAAGTTCCTCAAAGCACAGGGTAGAGAAGCTGATTGGGTTGAATTGAAAGCTGATGACGATGCTGAATATGACAATGTCGTTGACCTTGACCTTAGTACGCTGGAGCCTCTTGCGGCGGCGCCCCATAGCCCAGGCAACATAGTCAAAGTCAGCGAAATGAAAGATATCAAAGTAGATCAAGTGATGCTTGGCTCATGCACAAATTCTTCCTACAAAGAAATAGCAACTGCAGCCAAAATTATGAAAGGCAAAAAAGTTCATCCTGACGTATCCTTTGGAGTTGCGCCAGGTTCAAGGCAAGTTCTGCAGATGGCGGCAAGAGACGGTTACATTGGCGATCTATTAGATTCTGGCGCTAGATTGCTTGGAGGCAACATGCGGATTCTGCATCGGCAACAGCCAAAGCCCAAAAACCACTGGCGTTTCCCTTAGGACAAGTAATCAGAAACTTTGAAGGAAGAAGCGGCACCGCAGACGCACAAGTTTATCTTGTAAGCCCAGAAGTAGCGGCTGTGTCGGCATTAACGGGCAAATTAACTGATCCAAG
This sequence comes from Candidatus Bathyarchaeota archaeon, assembly GCA_963750605.1. Classification (GTDB taxonomy): domain Archaea; phylum Thermoproteota; class Bathyarchaeia; order Bathyarchaeales; family Bathycorpusculaceae; genus Bathycorpusculum. The sequence goes on along the minus strand of CAVVRN010000017.1, from coordinate 55,828 downwards.
AAAAGCAGGCATCGAGTACCCCAAAGTTAGCATGCCAACGAAATTCCTTATTGACGATTCTATGTTTATTTTCCCCAAAGACGCTGACAAAAACATTGAAATCGTCAGAGGACCAAACATCGGCACGCCACCTGTTAATGACAAAATGCCAGACGAAATCAAAGGCATTGTTGGCATAAAAGTCGGCGACAAAATCACAACTGACCACATAATGCCCGCTGGAGCCAGACTCAAATACCGCTCAAACGTGCCAGAATACTCAAAATATGTTTTTGAACCGATTGACAAAGCTTTCCCAACCAGAGCTTTGGACGCAAAAAGAAAGGATTACATACAGTTATTGTTGCAGGCGAATCGTATGGTCAAGGAAGCTCCAGAGAGCATGCTGCACTTTGCCCAATGTATCTTGGCGTCAAAGCAATCATAGCCAAATCGGTTGAGCGAATCCACGCTGCCAACCTTGTGAACTTTGGCATAATTTCGCTGTCTTTCAAGAACATGGCTGACTACGATAAAATAGAGCAAGGCGATGAGATTGAAATACCCGATATCAAAGAAGAAACTGCAAAACAACGAACCAGTCATCTTAATGGATAAAACTAAGAACCTGCAAATCGAGCTTAACATACAATCTTTCGCAAAGACAGAAAGATATTCTCTATGCAGGCGGACTTGCTTCCGTACACAGTCAAACAAAACTAATGGAGGAATCTTGATGAAGAAAATAAATGTAAAGACACCAATTGTTGAGATAGACGGAGACGAAATGACCCGAGTAATGTGGAAAATGGTTAAAGATCAACTTCTTTTGCCTTATCTCGACATGAAAGTTGAATATTATGACCTGCAACTCAAAAAAAGAGATGAAACTGACGATAAAATAACTCTTGAAGCAGCAGAAGCCATAAAAAAATACGGTGTCGGCGTGAAATGCGCCACTATTACACCTAACAAAGACCGCGTTAAAGAATACAATCTTAAAAAGGAATGGAGCAGCCCAAACGGAACCATCAGAGCCGCCTTAGACGGCACAGTCTTCAGGGCGCCAATCTTAGTAAACAACATTCCGCCATCTGTCAGGTCATGGAAAAAACCAATACACATCGGGAGGCATGCATACGGTGACGTTTACAAGAACTGTGAGTACAGGGTTCCAGAAGCGGGAAAAGCCGAACTTGTTTTCACCAACAGCTGCGGGCAAGGAACTTTGGCGTGGAACAATCCAAGACTTCAAAGGTCCAGGAGTCATTCAAGGCATTCACAACACAGACAAATCAATAGAGAGCTTTGCTAAAGCCTGCTTCACCTATGCTTATGACCAGAAACTTCATGTTTGGTTTGGTGCCAAGGACACGATTTCTAAAACTTACGATGGGCAATTCAGAAAAATATTCGAGGAAGAATACCAGAAAAACTGGAAAGCCAAATTCGAGGAAGCGGAACTACAATACTTCTTTACACTTATTGATGATGCCGTTGCAAGAATAATGAAGACGGAAGGCGGTTTACTTTGGGCTTGCAAAAACTATGATGGCGACGTAATGAGCGACATGCTGGGTTCAGCATACGGCAGTTTGGCGATGATGACTTCAGTTCTTGTTAGCCCTCAAGGATTTTATGAATTTGAAGCTTCTCATGGAACAGTCCAGAAACACTACTACAAATACCTGAAAGGCGAAAAAACATCAAGCAACTCCATGGCACTAATATTCGCGTGGACTGGCTGCCTCAGAAAGAGAGGCGAACTAGATAAAACACCAGAAGTTGTGGACTTCGCTAAAAAACTGGAAGAGGCGGCTTTAGAGACTGTTGAAAGCGGTATTATGACTGGCGATTTGATTGCTGTTGCCACGCCAGAATCCGAAGAACAGGCAGGTCTACACCGAGGACTTTATTGCCGAGGTAGCAAATACACTAAAAAAGAAAATTAATTAGAGGGGTAAGGGAATGGCGCATAAAGCGATCAGAGAAGCAGACGGGAAACGCATGCTCGCTCGTCTCTTCAAGGACTACTCAAAAGGACAATACAATATCTCGGATAAAATTGTCAGCGTCGGACCAGATACTGACCTGGTAACGTTGCCAAAACAGTACGCATGGCTTACCACCGAAAAATTAGTTGTTAAACCAGACCAACTGATAAAACGCAGAGGAAAAAACAAACTTATTCTTGTAAACGCAAACTACGATCAAGCCAAAGCATGGATAAAAGAAAAATCAACAGGGACCAATAACTATCTACGGCAAATTTGATTCCAAAGGAAAACCAGTTGACAAAGGAATTGTTGGGCAACTAACGCACTTTATAATCGAACCGATGGTGCCTCATAACGATTCAGACGAATGCTACCTATGCCATGATAGCAACGAAAGACGGCGACACAATCATGTTCTATCATGAAGGCGGCATAAACGTTGGCGATGTTGACGCAAAGGCTATGCGTCTAGATGTGCCAATCGGAACGTTCCCAACTGAAGAAGAAATCGAGAAGAAACTTTTACAAAAAGTTCCTGCTAATCGTAAAAAACGCATTTCAGTTTTCATCGAAGTCTTTATTCAAATTCTATGCTGATTTAAACTTCACTTACCTCGAAATTAACCCGATTGTAGTCACAGAGGATTCAGTTACACCCTTGGACCTTGCTGCAAAACTGGACAGCACTGCCGAGTTTGAAAGTGGCGAAAAATGGGGCAACATAGAGTTTCCAGCTCCATTCGGGCGGATTCCAACCGACGAAGAAGCCTTCATCGAGGACTTTGATTCAAAAACTGGAGCTTCCCTCAAATTAACCATTCTCAATCCTGAAGGAAGAGTTTGGACAATGGTGGCAGGCGGCGGCGCATCAGTCATTTATGCTGATACCATAACTGACCTTGGCTACATGTGCGAGTTAGCTAACTACGGAGAATACTCAGGAGACCCAAGCGAAGAATTCACTTATCTTTATGCCAAAACGATTCTTGACCTCATGACGCGAAAGCCAAACCCAAAGGGCAAATTCCTGCTCATTGGCGGCGGAATAGCGAATTTCACTGATGTTGCTTCAACATTTAAAGGAATAATTAAAGCACTTAAAGAGCACCAAAAGCAATTGCAAGAGAACAAAGTCAAAATTTATGTGCGCAGAGGAGGACCTAACTACCAAGAAGGACTGAGCCAAATGAGACAGCTTGGCGAAAAACTGGGAGTGCCGATTGAAGTTTATGGACCAGAAACACACATGACTAAGATTGTTTCCATGGCATTGAAAGGAGAACAATAAAATGGCCAAGAGAGATTCAGCCAAGAAAATCCTAATGAATTATTCAGCAGAAACACCCAAGCATTCATTTACAACAATCAAGTTGCTGCCACTCAAAGGATGCTGGACTTTGACTATGCCTCAGGACGCGAAACGCCTTCAGTGGCTGCAATAATTAATCCCACTGGCGGAGACAGCTTCTCAAAATTCTTTTTTGGTAAACGCGAAATCCTGATTCCTATCTACAAGACCATCCAAAAAGCCGCAGAAAAACATCCTAACGCTGATGTAATGATAAACTTTGCATCCTTTAGGTCAGCCGCATCCTCATCAGAAGAAGCGCTCACTATACCCCAAATAAGAACCGTAGTAATAATTGCTGAAGGAGTGCCTGAGAGGCGGATGAAACTGGTCACAGCCAAGGCCAAAGCCCTCGGAAAAATTATCATTGGTCCCGCAACCGTTGGAGGTATAAAAGCGGGCTGCTTTAAAATCGGCAACGCAGGCGGCACAATCGAAAACATCATCGAATCTAAACTTCACCGACCCGGTTCAGTAGGTTTCGTGTCTAAATCTGGCGGTTTAAGCAACGAGGCATACAACATCATCGCTAGAAATACAGACGGTTTGTATGAAGGTATAGCTATAGGCGGAGACACTTACCCAGGCTACAACATTACTTGATCACCTTGCTCAGGTTCGAGAGCATACCTGACATTAAGATGCTGGTGGCTTAGGCGAAGTAGGCGGAAAAGGCGAATATGAGATAGCCGAAGCGCTGAAAAGCAAAAAGATCACAAAACCATTAGTCATTTGGGTCACGGGCACATGCTCCAAAGCATTCAAAACCGAAGTTCAATTCGGGCATGCAGGAGCAAAAGCAGGTTCTGATGTAGAAACCGCTGACGCAAAAAATGCAGCTCTGAATGCAGCTGGCGCAATAGTTCCAAACTCCTATGATGATTATGACCAAAAAATAAAAGAAACATACGATCGCCTAGTTAAAAAGGGCGTTATCAAGCCGAAGCCAGAACCGCCTGTGCCAAGAATTCCCATGGATTACGCTAAGGCTTTGAAAGAAGGATTCATCCGAAAACCATCTAACTTTATCTGCACAATCTCCGATGACCGAGGCGAAGAACTGCTTTACGGTAACATGCCGATCTCCGAAGTCTTCAAGCAAGACATAGGAATCGGCGGAGTCCTTAGCATTCTTTGGTTCAAACGGCACTTTCCCTCGTACGCGACTAAGTTTATAGAAATGACTATAATGGTCACTGCTGACCATGGACCAGCGGTATCAGGCGCTCACAACGCCATAGTCGCAGCTAGAGCAGGCAAAGACCTGATGTCCTCAGTAGCCAGTGGTTTACTAACAATCGGTCCAAGATTCGGAGGCGCCATAGATGGCGCGGCTCAAATGTTCTCTGATGCATATGACAGAGGCTTAACCCCCGCTCAGTTTGTCGAGGAAATGAAGAAAAAGGTGAAACCATTCAGGGCATCGGACACTTGATAAAGAGCGTAAACAACCCTGACATGCGAGTAACCATAATGAAGGAATACGCCAAAAAGCATTTCAAACAACACCACTTTTAGATTATGCTCTTGAAGTGGAAAAGGTTACGACAGCAAAAAAAGATAACCTCATCCTGAACGTGGACGGATGCATCGGAATTTGCTTTGTCGACATGCTGAGAAATGAGATGCCCAAACAAGAAGCTGATGAATACATCAAGATGGGTGCCCTCAATGGTTTATTCGTTGTGGGCAGAACCATCGGCATGACCGCGCACTTCCTAGATCAAAAACGACTAAAGCAAGGCCTCTACAGACACCCGTGGGACGACATTACCTACATGCTAGAATAAGTCTGAGTTGTTTTTTCAGCTTATATTTTTTCAGTTAGGATTGGAAAATAATTTGCTATATTGCGGAACATTTACCCCAACATCTGAGCCACTCTAAATAGTCATCTCCGCCAAGCCACTCAACGTAAGGTTTTTCGGCACTATTCAAAGGCTCAAACCGTACAAAATGTCGACCATCAGTTGTCTTAAACAAAACAGCTTTAAAATCACCAAAGTCACTGATCCCTTCAGCAATCTTTTCCATTTGGTTTAATCCGCTCATGACTAGACTATCCTTAGATTGAGATATAAAATTAACCCAAATACAGCCATTTGCTGGTTATGCCTAAAAAAGAAACATTTTCACCTAAATGTCAAAACAAGTTATATGGCTAATTATTTTATTTATGCCCTTTAGTTATTTTTTGGGCAACCCTGAGGCATTTAGGAAACACACCTTCAAACCCACATTTTTTGCATAACGCTTTTTTACGTTCACCAATTTCTTTTGCTTCGGTAGAAAGACTTCAGGGCCAGCAAGGTAAACACGAAGATGCATTCAAGCAACGCTCCATAAGCATTAGGCACATTGAAAGTAAATAAGAACATTGGCGCCGGTGTAAGCTTAGGAGTGCAGCTTCTTTCACCAACTCAACATCTATATGCGTATATAAAACTCTGCGGCTTAATTGAAATCCAGATTTATAAATTTGTGTCATTGAATGCTACTTAATAGGTTAGACCCAAAAATGAAACTATAAATTCCAAAAAGATCAGATTTAGCTAAAATAACCGAATGGATAAGTTAAGCTCCTTTTTGTTTGTTTTTGTTGATGCTTTTGTATACTGTTTTTGCTTTCTGTTTGTTTTCTATTCAGATAGTTATTAGCTAATCATTATTATCTCCCCTGAGAAATCAATGGGATTCTGCAGTTTTGCAGAATTTTGGGGGGCACCCTTTGAAAAAATCAGCGCTAAATACCTGATTATTGCCTTTGAAATCGGAAATAACCAATAAAATGGGCATATCGGGGAAAAAAGCATCAGCAGAAAATTCTGCAATTGCATGGACAACTAGTATGTGATTTTCCCTTTTTTTGAGTTAAAATGCAGCTGTTTGACCGATAAGTGTAGCCAATTAGGGAATCCCGATTTTACAGTTTTTCTATCGCTTCCCATATCGTCAGTGACTCATTAGGCTACAACCAAAAATAATCTCGCCTAATCGAAGATTTACCAACAAAAGTATGTTGTTGGCGCCGGGGAAGGGATTCGAACCCCTGCGGGCACGAAGCCCACTAGCTGTCTTGCTTTTTCTGGCTATAGGCCCTCTTTTGTTAGATCTCGAGGCTAGCGCGATAACCACTCCGCCACCCCGGCTCAGATACAACGATTGTGTCTGCGGTGTAAAAACATTTCCAGCAAAAAGGTTTTGTACTGACAACTCGAGGATCTAGCCGCAAAACATTAATTAAAAATGGTGACAGTATTAATTTGATAGAGAAAGCTGAAAATAATGTGCTTATCAAAACTTAGCATGCTTTCTCTTTTTTGATGGTAACGTTTATAACTTAATTTACTATTTGCTAAAGGCGCGAAGCGGAAGTACTATGGGACATCGTAAAACTCATGCTCCAAAACATGGTTCATTAGCCTATTTACCTAGGCATCGTGCTAAGAAACCAACAGCACGAATTCGATACTGGCCAGAAATAAAGTCTGATTCTCCTAAATTACTTGGTTTTTCAGGTTACAAAGCAGGCATGACGTATGTCTTTGCTATAGAAGATCGTAAACGTTCACCTAACTTTGGCAAAGAAGTCATGCGAGCAGCAACCATCCTAGAAACGCCACCTGTAATAGTGTGTGGTATTAGAATTTACACTAAAACACCCTATGGCCTCGAAAACATTACTGAGGCATGGATGAAAGATCCACCAGCAATCCTTGATCGACGATTGGTCCTTCCAGAAAACTTTAACACTGAAGCCATGATTGAAAAACTTCAGCAAAACATAGATCAAACAACTGCCATCAGAGTTATAACAGCAACACAGCCCTCCCAAACAAGCCTTTCAAAGAAAAAGCCAGAAGTTTGTGAAGTGCAAATCGGCGGAGGAACAATCCCACAGCAATTTGAATACGCCAAACAGCTTTTAGGCAAAACAGTAGCTCCTGAAGAAGTATTCAAAGATGGTCAATACGTCGACATTGCTGGAATTACAGTTGGAAAAGGCTTCCAAGGACCAGTCAAACGTTGGGGAGTAACCTGCCTGCAGCACAAAGGAAGAAAAACAAAACGTGGAATTGCAACTTTAGGCCCATGGAATCCACATCACCTTATGTACTCAATTCCAAGAGCAGGACAAATGGGATATCACCAACGAATAGAATTCAATAAACGCATACTAAAAATCGGCAAAGACGGAAAAGAAGTAACCGTTAAAGGCGGATACATAAGGTATGGCGAAGTAAAAGGACCATACATACTAATGGAAGGCAGCATTCCAGGAACAGAAAAACGTCAAATCCGATTACGCGTTCCGGCACGTCCACCAACAGAAATTCCGGAAGCACCCCCACAAGTAACATATGTCTCTCTGGAATCTCCACAAGGAAAATAGGATGAAAAGTCATGCCACAACAAAAAACAGCAGAAATCTTTGATTTACAAGGCGAATCAACAGGAAAAATAACACTTCCAACGGTATTCGCAACACCACTCAGACCAGACGTTATAAAACGTGCAGTCCTAGCCATACAATCCAGCAGAATCCAACCGCAAGGCAGAGATCCAATGGCTGGAAAAAGAACAACCGCAGAATCACGCGGAACAGGCATGGCGATGGCAAGAGTTCCCCGTCCTTAAAGGCGGCGGAGGAAGAGCAGCTTTTGCACCAAGCACAGTTAAAGGAAGGCAACCTCACCCGCCAAGAGCCGAAAAGAAAATCCTAAAAAGTATCCCAAAGAAAGAAGCCAAATTAGCATTATTTTCAGCTATAGCGGCAACAGCCCAAAAAGACACTGTAACTTCTCGTGGTCACAGAATTAACAATGTTCTCCAAATCCCATTGATAGTTGACAATGCTATCGAAGGTTTAATGAAGGCTAAGGACGTTGAGGAAACTCTTGCAAGCTTAGGTGTAACAGAAGATATTACCCGAGTGCGCGATAGCAGAAAAGTCCGCGCAGGCAAAGGCAAGCACAGAGGCAGAAAAATGAAGCAAGCCGTTGGACCACTAATTGTTGTGGTTGAGAATAAAGGCATAGTGAAGGCTGCAAGTAACGTTCCAGGTGTGGAAGTAACTACAGTCGCTAATCTGAATACTGAAATGTTAGCGCCAGGAACTCATCCGGGACGATTAACGCTATGGACAAATGGCGCAATCGAGAGCCTCGATAAACTATATGGCAAAGGAGAAAAAGCATAATGGAATCAAATGAAGTTATTTCTTATCCGTTAATGACGGAATCCGCAAGTTTAATGGTTGAACGAGACAACAAACTCATATTCATAGTTAACTTAAAAGCCGGAAAAAGCGACGTAAAAAAAGCGGTTGAAGAACTCTACGAAGTAAAAGTAAAAAAAGTTAACTTGCTCATTACTCCTCAAGGCGTAAAAAAAGCTTTTGTGAAACTTACTCCGGAATTCAAAGCTTCAGACGTTGCAATTAAACTTGGAATACTCTAAATTATTAGAAGGCATGACTTATGGGAAAACGAATTCGTGTTCAAAGACGCGGGCGCGGTGGCCAAAATTGGCGTGCTTCAACTCATAAAAGAGTCGCTCCTGCAAAGTATCCTATAATAGCACCGAAAGAATCTTTTGAGGTTGCATTATTAGCTAAAGTGGAAGATCTAATGCATAATCCAGGCAGCGGGGCACCAATATCATTGATAAAATTTGATAATGGATTATCTTGTTATACAGTTACACCTGAAGGCATATTCATTGGGCAACAAATCTGCTATGGTGGAAAAGCCACAGCTGAGATAGGTAATATTATTCCATTGGGGAAAGTTCCTGAGGGAACCATAGTTTGCGATTTGGAACTCCGTCCAGGCGATGGGGGCAAAATGGCAAAATCTTCAGGTGCATATGCTACTGTCGTCGGTCACACTCCCCAAGGCACAATGATTCGATTGCCCTCTGGACGGACAAGGTACGTTAACGATTATTGCTTGGCAACTGTAGGTGTAGTTTCTGCATCTGGACGAATCGAGAAGCCTTTCCTGAAAGCTGGCTCAATGTTCCATCGGATGAAAGCTAAAGGTCACAAATATCCAAGAACTAGCGGACGCAAAATGGTTCCTGCTGTACATCCTTACGGTAGCAGCAAACGAAGCTCACGCAGATGTACAACTACTTCGCATGGTGCTCCACCAGGACAGAAAGTAGGCTTAATCGCTGCAAGGGGTCCAGGACAGAAAAAGAAGCGAGCAATTCGATAGGAATTGGCAGAAGGTTTATAGTGTTTAAAAATGAATTTAAGGAAAGATGAAAAATGCCTAAAGAATTTAGTTACCGCGGACACAGCTTGAATAGTTTGACAGGGATGTCTATGGATGAGTTCATTAACCTGCTTCCCTCACGCCAAAGAAGAAGTCTACAACGCGGATTAACCCCTGAACAACGCATTTTACTAGAAAAACTACGCGAAGTAAAAGAAGCTCAAAAACAAGGCAAAGAAGTTAGCCTTAAGACTCACGTTCGAGACCTAATTATTCTGCCCGAAATGGTCGGAGTAAAAATCCAGATACACAACGGCAAAGAATTCGTAAATGTCGAAATGAAGCCTGAAATGATTGGCCACTACCTTGGCGAATTTGCCATAACTAATAAACCTGTTAGGCATGGAACTCCAGGTATCGGTGCGTCACGCTCGTCAATGTATGTACCACTAAAGTAAAGCACTTTTTTGCTTTTTTATTTAATTTTGTAAATTCTCTTATACACAAAAACTCGGTTCCATTTAGATTATTAAATTAAAAGTCACCTTTACATCAGGAAGAATTAATAGCAGATTCTGCATATTTTACTATTGAGGTTTTTAGGGTTGCTTAGCCCTCAATCTTGTTTATCCCATTTTTGCAATACATTTACTGGCAATAATAGGCGAGAAGCTATTCTTGTTTTTCCCGGAAAATTCAAAGCGCCTGATCCACAAGTTCCGCTTGTCCCTTTTATATTTAGCTGCGTCGTTGCAAGAAGAAGATTTTACTGTTCGTATTCTTGATATGAGGCTTGAAGATTATCGGCGTTATAATATTGGGAATCCTGTTTTTGTAGGTATAAGCTGCATGAGTGGATTGCAAATTAAGTATGCTTTAGAATTTGCGCGATATGTCCGAATGCAAAATCCTTCTTGTCCCATTGTTTGGGGAGGGGTTCATCCGACACTTTTGCCTGAACAAACAGCAAGCAGCGACTATGTTGATGTTGTCGTTCGAGGGGAAGGTGAATTAATTATAAAAGACGTAGCAAACAAACTCGCGCTAAACCAAACTCTCGAAAATGTTGACGGAATAACTTACAATTTTAACGGCTCAATCAAAAGTAATCCCATTGGGGAAGTGATAGATTTAGATTCGACACCAATTGCTTTGCCCTATGAATTGCTTCAAATTGACAAGTATCCTTCCGTTAACTCAGGTCGGTTCCATATCCAAACAAGTCGAGGCTGCCCTCATAGATGTGGCTTTTGCTACAACAGTTTCTTTAACCAAAACAAATGGCGAGCAAAAAGCTCTAAAAGGGTCCTCGATGAAATCGAATACATATTAAAGAAGTTTCCAAACGTTACAATTATTGATCCAATTGACGATAATGTTTTTGTGAATCAAAATCGAGTCAAAGAAATATGCCATGGACTTTTAGATAGAAAACTTGGTGTTCAGTGGCGAGGAAACTGTCGATTTGATTACTTTTCTACTTACGATAAAGATTTCCTTGAGTTGTTAGTGAAATCTGGTTGTGTTGAGTTAGATTTTGGTGGTGAATCAGGTTCAGATCGGTTGCAACGACTTATCTGCAAAGATGTTACTGCGGAACAAATGTTGCAGTCGGTAGAGAATCTTAGACGCTGGGCGCCCTCCATTGAGCCTTATGTTTCATGGATGAGCGGTCTTCCAGGGGAAACTGATGATGATTTGCGCCAAACTTTCGATTTAATGGACAAAATGTCAGAAGTAAATCCAAAAACACAGCACTATGGAATATTTGTTTATACACCATTTCCAAGTCCAGTGATGGAGCATTTGCCTTCGACATATAAAGCGCCTCAGTCGCTACAAGAATGGGGAAACATCCAAGTTTTTCATTTTGATCCTCCTTGGCACAGCAAAGCACAAGTAGAAAAGTTGCACACGATTTCCGCTGTAACTCGATGCGCTTTTTATCCTCAATCCAGAATAAACGAGCGTAATCTATCTTACAAATTTGCCTATACCTTAATGAATCGAATTGCTAAATACAGGTGGAAACACAGGTATTTTGGGTTTCCAATAGAACTAAAAATTGCTGATGCAGTGGCTAGAAAATTTAAAGGGTTCTTATAGACGACATTTAATTAAGCGCTGTAATCTCTTCCATCTGGCTTAGAGCTTGGCGGTTTCCCAGTTTCAGGAATTTGGGGCAACGGGATGGGTGGCGGAATATTTAGTATTCTTGATATAAGCACTGATTCAATGAAGACAACGTTGGATATAGACTGAATTATGATTTGTGTTGGAGGTTTTTTTTGTTCGTAATCTTTGAGAGCTTTGTCAATTTCGTTTTTCTCTCCGGTAACAAAAGCATTTCCTTTAAGGCTCATCTGAGCGATAGATGGATTAAACCCAATCGACAAAACGAACTGCACTTCTAAAGATTCGTCGGGTTTTTTTTCCATTCCTACGACGTTAATGTTAGTGTTTATCTGAATTGGCGGAATTGGTTTTCTTATATCCCAAAAGCGTTCAGCTGAAATGCTGGTTATTACCACATTTACTCTTAGCATAACTTGTCATCAGAATCTAATCGTTGTGAGAAGAATTTAAAGTGTTTACTTTTGCTTATACCGAGTGAAACCGCAGTGCCCACATGTGTATCTATCATGGTGGTCTGCCATGAAATATCCTGGACCGCATCTCTCGCAGATTGGGCGTGCTCTAGCACATTTGTCAGCTTCAATCTTGTACATTGCGTGGACCCCTTTTTCCTCTTTGTGCTTTTTTTCTCGTTTCCCCTTTTCAGCTTTTTTTGCTGGCGCTGCTTCTGTCGCAGAGGCTGGAGGTGCTGCTGCAGGTGCTTCTTCTTTTTTTGTTACTGGTGGTTTCTTGGACATTATACCTTGGCCTCTTCTTTAGGTTTTTCAGCTGGACTGTTACGTTTCCTGATGTATTCAGGTTCAACTAGTTTAGCTTGTGCAACGTTTTGGTAGACGTTGGCTTCTCCCTGAGTGATGCTGGTTCCCGTTTTGGTGTGCATTCTCTTGATGAAAACACCTTCATCACCGATTTTCATTTCAATTGCTACAGCTCTTTTTGCTTCTAGCCTGGGGGGAGTTTTCTCTTTTGGACCCTGTATTATCGTGAAAACCACTTCTTTTCGTTTCAGAAGCGGGTTGTCCTTGGTTGATTCTATTTTGACTTGCATTAATGTTCACTTAAGGCGTAAATCCATACAGTTTTCTTCTTATTTAGCTTTTCGAAGGTTTCATGGCTTTTAGGACTTCCGTAGCCCGAGCCTTACTTTCTGAAGTAACTTTAACAACGACAATACCTGAATGAGGTTGACCATAAACCACAAAAGCTTTTTCTGGAGCGTATAAAACTGCTATAAGTGTAAGTAAATCTTCTTCTCCATCAACGACAATGTGGGTATGCTCATTTTTTTCTATGGCTTCTTTAATTGCAAAAACGGCTTCTTGCGTGATTGTTCCTTGCGGATTATTCACATGAACTGTTTTTTCAATTGCGATTCTTTCAGGCACTATTTTGGTCCTAAGCGATTTGTTGTCAATAATCGTTAAACTAGGCTCAATATTGTGTTGGTGAAGGTTTCGAGAAACTACATCTCCAACGGAAATTAATTTTGGCGGCTTTTCTGTTTCTAATAATTCTTTTATTGTTCTTGTAGTTTGATCGAATGACCCTTGAATTAAGGTGCCGAATGGTTCTTTCAATTTCGTGCGAAGCTCCGGCGTTATAACGTAGACTATAGCCATCGTTTTCAACCTTAATGACCTTAAATTTTTGCCGTTAGTTAAGTTAACATGTCAAAACAAGTTTAGCGCACTTTTAGTGCATATCGGCCTTTCTCTTTTATGTTCATGGCTTTTGCGATGGCTGAGGTTTCCGGGTCAAACATCACAACTAAGCCGCTGTAGTCTTCGCTAAAACTAGTTGAGCGGCATTTTGAGCATACATTTTCTTTAGTTATATAATGGCAGTTAGCACATGCTTTTTCACTCATTCAAATTACTCCATTTATGCTGCTTCTTTTTCTTTGCCTTCAGCTTGTTTCTTTTCAGGTTTCTCGGCCGTTTCCTTTAACCATTCAAGTTTACCTAAGAATGGTTGTCTGCCAGTGACGCCGATTTTTCCTGAGCTTCCAGCTCTGCCAAGTGAAACCGCGGTTATTCTAACACGAACTTGGTCGCCTGCTGTTAGTTTTCTTTTAGTTTCTTTTCCTTGCAATACTCCTTGCTTTTCATCGTAAGAGATGTAGTCATCCATAAGTTGTGAAACGTGAAGCAATGCATCTACTGGTCCTATTCGGACGAAAGCACCGAAATCTGCAATTTCAACTACATCTCCTTCGACAACTTCCTGAATTATAGGGTAGAAAGTTAACAAAGAGAACAATACTTTATGGAATGTTGCTCCGTCGCCCGGAATTATTTTACCGATGGGGCTGACTTCTATACTTGTGACTGCGATGACATATCCTAATTCCTCATCTACGACTCCTTCATATTTCTGCTTTACCTGTTCGCGACCAACTTTTTCTAAAGGGTTGCCAAAGGTTTCGGGTGGAATGCGGATAGTGTCCTGAAGTGTTATTAACTTAAACATAGTTAAATCAATCCGTCAATCTCTAGGCGCGATTTTTGTCTCACATAAATCACTGGCACACTTATATCTCTTAGCCTCTTCCGTAGTTGTCTATCATTGGTAAATACAGGCGAATTCCATGCCTTAGCCACATTGATGATAACTTCATCAGTTGGCAAGCCTCCGCCTTCATTAATGGCTACATACTTGCATTTTTCACCAAGTTTTAAAGCGAATGTTGCTTCTCTGCGAATTTTGGGCGAGTTTTTGGTTGCAAGCAATTCAAGTTCATGTTTAACTGGCGAAAGCAAGATAAAATCAACATTCCGATTCAATAAACGTTCAACTTCAACGAAAATGTCAAGTTTTAGCTCGAGCGGAACAAACAATGCGTTTGAATCCAAAATAACTTTTAATGATAGATTTTTTTTAGGTAACGCCGACATTGCATAGCTCCTATTTCTTTAAACGGTTTATATCAAACTTAAAAATTTTTACAATTGTATATCCTATTGATGGCAAAAGGATGACTTGACAAATTATCTTCTTAATTATGAGTAATGCAATTTGGATTCTGTTAAGTAACTGTGATGTAAATGTGTTGACTTCTTAATGAAAAAGGATATTACAAAATCAATAAACTAAGTTAAAGTTACTTACTTATTATAAGTCCGTATCCAATGAGTCTCCATCGAGCGGTAATTTTACGGCTGATAGCAACTCTGGACGCAGGTAATGCACAAATCGGCCTAGTTAATTTTACTTTGATCACGTTTTGCTTTATTGAAATAACCTTGCCGACGTTAACAGCAGAACCAACGTGCAATAACAGTATTTCATCAGGATTAAATTTTTCAACTTTTAGAAGCTCTTTTGTACCGACGGCTCGCTCTAGAACATGTGTTTCTAAGGTGAGTTCAGTTAATGTTGGCGGTAACATTCCAGATTTTCCCGCAATGCTTCCTGTTAAGCCATCTGCTTTTGAGTAGGATGGGTCAAGTAGCGTTCCTACTCCAATTAGACCTCCACATGTGGCTTCTTCCACGTTTTTTTCGCCAGCATTTAAGCTGACTATTTGGCTTACTAGTGGGTCGTAAACAGTTTTGCCTTCTCTTTCAACGCTGATGCCAGGGCGAATTTCTATTTCTTCTCCAACGGCAATTTTTCCTTGTGCTATGGTTCCCCCGATGATGCCTCCTTCTAGCTCCTCTATGCTGGTGCCAGGCTTGTTAACGTCAAAGGAGCGAATAATGTACATGAGAGGCGCTTTGGTTTCATCCCTGTTGGGTGTGGGGATAATTGTTTGTATAGCATTAAGGAGAACGTCAATGTTTATTCCACGTTGGGCTGAAATTGGAATAATAGGTGCTTTTTCAGCTCCTGTGCCCTTGATGAAATTTTTTATTTCTTTGTAGCTTTCTAAGGCCCTCTTCTCGTCTACAATGTCAATCTTGTTCTGAACAATAATTAAGTTTTTTATGCCGCTAACTTCAGCTGCTGCAAGGTGCTCGCGTGTCTGAGGTTGAGGGCATGGCTCATCAGCGGCAATAACTAAAATTGCGCCATCCATGATGGCTGCGCCGGAAAGCATTGTGGCCATTAAGGCTTCGTGGCCGGGTGCATCAACAAAGCTTATAGCACGAACGAATTCTGCTTCAGAATTACATTTTTCACAATAAGGTTTGATAGTGTAGTTGTTTGGAGGCTCACATTTTGAGCATTTGTAAATCGGCATGTCTGCGTAACCGAGTTTGATGGTGATGCCTCTTTTGAGTTCTTCACTGTGTCTTGATGCCCAAACACCAGTTAATGCTTGTACCAAAGTTGTTTTTCCGTGATCTACATGACCTATGGTACCAATGTTGACTTCTGGCTGCTTAGGCAAGGCTTTACTAGCGTTACTCATGTTACTCTTCGTCACTATAACTGATGAATTATGAAAGAAATAATTATGCGACTTTATAAGTTTTGAGCATGGACTTTGCTAAATGTGATTATTTCGCAGGTTGTTGAGCTTTAACTTCAGTTGGTTTGACGGCTGGTTTTTCAACTATTTTCATGTTAATTTGGGCAATTTCATCTGTTATTGTGCTTCCCCTGACTGTTTTACGTCTTCTTTCTCCTTTCTTCTTGGGGCTAAAGCCTGCTCCACCGCTAAGAACCACACTTCTGCGAACTCCGCCGTGTACGTTTCCTCGCATGGGAACGCCATCTTTGTCGGAGCCACCTTTTAGCTGTACTTTGTGGGCTGGTAGGTCTACCACTGCGCCATCTATGATTTCGCCCAGTCTTCTACCGATGAACGGTACTGCACGTGCGTCTTCAAGTTCGACAACTTTTGAAGTTCCTGCTTCTGGGTCAGATACTATTACTTTAAACTTTGCCATTTGCTGATTATCTCTCCAGCGGAGTATGAAATTGGGCAACTCTCTATTAAGGATTTATGAGAAAATATTGACTCGCGCCTACTCTTTAAGCATGTTATGATTTTTTAGCCAAAAGCTTTAATTTAACTTTGAAGTCGTCTTTTGGCTATGTGGCGGTTAGGGTTCTTCTTTCATGATATGGCGTTTGGGTTACTGACAGTTTTCATACCGCTTTACGTAGTACTTTTCCAAAACACCAGCATTTTAGGCGGACCGCTACTTGCTCTCGGAGTCATGACTTCCATTGCAATATTTTGCTCTATTCCTGCCTCATTTCTCTGGGGATTTCTCTGCGACAAAACCCGCCATTACAAAATCTTTATTCTGCTTTCTTTCTCTTCAATCGCGATAATTCTTTTTCTTATGGCTCTTCCTTTTGCTCAGAATCTAATCGTTTTCGTTGTTTTGTACGTAGTTATGCAAATGCTTCACGTAGCACATGAATCACCAAAAAATGTGCTTGTCACCGAGCATTATAGCCGCATTAATTGGGAGCGTTCTTTCGGATTCTATGAAGGGCTTACAGAAATAGGTTTTATTATTGGGTTAGCTGCGGGCATGGTCCTGTTTGCTTCCGCTCTCAGCTTTTCTATTTTGTCAACTTACGCATTTTATTTTTGTAGTGGGTTAAGTGTGGTCGCGTTCGTGTTGGCTTTAGTGTTGATTGCTGACCCCTTGATGATTTTCGAAAGGCGCTTAGTAGGGATTGAAAGGAAGCTCGATTATACCAATAGGGGGATTGAAGGTTCATCTAGACTTATGGATGGATTGCGTTGGGATGGTCCGCTCAAAGAAGAACAATTTTCTCGGGTTGGTTTTGGGCATAGTTTTGTTTTCTCTTGCAACTAGCCTATTTTTCACTCCCTTGCCAATTTACCTTAAAGAATTATTTGGGGGACAACAGGAGTTTGTGTATTTTGCGTACATTCTCAATTCCATTGGTGCAACTACAGGGTATTTCTTAATTCGAGAGCGTGCACGATCAATGGAATCTAAGGAAACAGATGCCTCGTTTTGTGCTCGGCCGTAGTCTTCTTATCTTTTTGCTGGTTGGCATAATAGAGTTTGCATTGTTTCCTAAAATTTTAACTGGCATTTTACTCATTTTTATGGGCTTTTTTTATGCAATGTATTATATTCTGATGCTTTCTTTGTCTATGGAAGTTATACCTCAGGGAAAGGCAGGTTTTTTTGATGGACTGGTAGGTTTGGGTGCGGCGATAGGTGCTTTCCTTGGTCCCTTTCTTGCAAATAGCCTTAGTTTCGTAATAATGTTCGTGATTACTGCTTTAGTCTTCTTGGTTGCCTTTATAGCGCTAAAGCTGCTTGCATGAAAATATTAAGCGTAACATCTTTTTGGGACTCTTTTTCTAGGTCAATTAGGTTACTATTAGAATCCTCAACGGTTTAGATCACAATATTATTACGTTATGATTTATCTGAATAAAAAATGTTGAAGTAAAAAGGAAAAATTGAGTCGAGCTTCAGCTCGACTTTATGGTTTATTCTGTGTGGACTCTGAATAAGTCGATGTCTTCACGCATGGCTGGCGTTAGCTCAAGGAAGTCTCTGACTGCACGTTCAACGTCTCTTGACTGTGTGACATATCTTCCGACGATTAGAATGTCTGCTCCTTGCTCTAATGCTTCTTTCGCTGTTTCCGGAACGATTCCGCCTGCAACTGCAATCAGGAATTTTTTGTTAGGGAAAGCTTGCCGAATTATTTTTATGCGTTCTAGTCCGCAGGTTCTTCCGCTTTCTTGGTCTATGCCTCTGTGTAGAATAACTATGTCTGGAAACTCTTTCATCGACTTGAGTTTTCCAAGCACATCTTCCACGTTTAGCATATCCACAACTCCGTAAATTCCAAGTCTTCTAGCTTCATGGACAACTGAATCAAGCGTTTCTGGTGGTGCAAGTCCTGCAGCTACAACTGCGTCAGCTGTATCCTCGTATGCTATGTCAACCTCAACTTTTCCGACATCAAGCGTTTTCAAGTCTGCAACAATAAATGCGTCTTTGGCTACTTGTCTTATTTCGTTGATTACTTTTGTTCCGTAACGTTTGATTAGTGGAGTTCCTGCTTCAATGATAATTCTGTCGCTGCCTGGTAATTGTGCAAGAAGCTTCTTTTGTTTTTCAAGCTCTGGAGCGTCAAGCGAGATTTGCAAGTATGGTGGTCTCCATAGGCGTGGAACTTTGAAGCCCATAATTGGGTGCTTTGATCGATCCTTTTCATATATTATTTTCTCAAGTGACGGGTAATTCTTTAGGGCTCTTTGTATCGCCATTTTGGTTGCGCCGTAATTGTACTGGTATATTTTTCGATAGTCGGTCGCTTGTGGGTGGATAAAGACGCTACAGATAATCACCCAGCTTTCAAGTTTGTTTGCGGGGATGATTCCTTCTTCTGCTGAGTCAGCGACAGCTTTTGCAACGGCAGCTTGTGCTGGCCCAAAAATTTTTGTGGTGTCGGCCATGTTTTTAACTGTTACCTTTGGCACGATTAATGTATGCGGCTTTGGAGGTAGGTTAGGTCTGATAACTGCTAGAACTGGTGTATGACCGGCTGATAGGCTTGTCATACCATTTGCGAATGCTTGGCCAACAGGGCCATCTTTGTCTCCTATCATTAAGTCGATATGCGCGACTTCATTTCCCTCTCCTACCAAAGATTCACCGATTAAGTAAATGCTTCTTGAATTTTCATTAGGCACATCTGCAATCATTGTCGGCATGCAATCACTGATTTCTTTAAAATCGACATTGAACTCCTTTAACCATGTATAAAGAGTGTCTCTATGAATTTCCATTTCTTTTGCAGTACCAATAACTGTCGGTTTTGATGGCTTATTTTTTATGCCCATTTCTTTTTTTGCTGCTTCTAAGAGCATTTTGATAAATTCTTCTCTCGTTTCTGGCTTTTTAACCTCTGATCCCGACATTTGTTTTAGCCTCAGCGCTCTCTTAGTTTATCTTGTATATAAAAATGTCGGACACTCTAAAAAATATTAAGGATGCACAGAGCAATTTTAGCAGTGAATTGTATTTTTGCATTTTGTTTTTGAGGGGGTCTATTTTTTTAAAGATTGTGGGTAAATCTATATATCTTGAGGTTTTATTGATTCGTATTATTATGGGGCCATCCGATGACTTGGACTGACTGGGCTTGCTTATCTATATTCATATTGGGTTTCTTGCTCTTCCTAATTGGCGCTAATATTTATAATGCAATTATCGGTTACTCGGGCATTTACCTCTTTATTGGTGCTATTGCTGCTTATCTTATGATATATGCGTACAAGGAATTAACAAAGAAAATGCCTATTCAGAAACCATAAAGTTTGCCGTATTTTTCACTTAGATATTGCAGATAAGGCTCAGCTTCAAGGGTTCGTCCAGTTGCATTCTTTATAAGTTCTTCAGGGTCAAATAGGTTGCCTTTACTGTGAATGTTTCTTTTCAACCATTCGTTAACAAGACTAAGTTTTCCCTCTGAAAGCTGTTTGCGCCAGTTTGGTATGTCCTTATTGATTGCGGCGGTTATTTGTCCACTGTAAATATTACCTAAGGCATAACTTGGGAAATAACCATATAGTCCGCTTGCCCAATGCGTATCCTGCATTACACCTTCCGAATCATTTTCGACTTTAACGCCAAGATACTTTGCATATTTCTCATTCCAAACTTGAGATAGCTCGTTTACATTAATTTTGTCGGCAAAGAGGTCTCTTTCAATTTCAAATCTGATAATTATATGTAGATTGTAAGTTACCTCATCAGCTTCTATGCGGATTTTTGATAACTCAACTTTGTTGATAGCTTTCACAAACTCGTTTAACTCTATTTGGGCAAGACTAGGGGCTATTTTCTTTAGTTTTGGAATAAGATTTTTCCAGAAATCTTCAGAGCGGCCAATTACGTTTTCGTAGAAGCGTGATTGCGATTCATGTATCCCATAAGAGCATGTTGAGCCGATAGGCTGGTACTTCCATTTCGAATTGAGATTCTGTTCATATAACGCGTGTCCAGTTTCATGCAATACTGAAAATACTGAACTTGCAAAATTGTTTATGTGATAATGAGTGGTTATGCGTACATCATCATAGTAGCCTGTGGTAAAGGGATGTTCTGTCTCATCAATTCTCCCTTGAGCTTCCGGGGAAACAGTATCATAACCCAAGGTTTGTGTTAAAAGCTGTGCTATTTGACGTTGCTTCTCCAGTGGAATAGGTTGATTGAGCATCGCCGTATCTGGCTCACTTTGGTTCGTTTGAATTCTGCGTATTAGCTGCCTTAAGCCCAACTGGAGTTGGTTAAAAGTTGTAGTAATCTGACCTGCGGTCATTTTAGGCTCAAAATTATCAATCAATGCTTCATAAGGTGTTTTGGTTTCCTTTACTTCCATAAGGATTTCCGCTGATTGTTTGCTTAAATCTAAAAGTTTTTGTAGGTCACCCTTGAAGAGATTAAAATTTTTTTTGGCTTTAGCCTTTTTCCAAACGTTGACTGTTAACGCTTCTTGTTTTGCAAGGTCAGCCACCAGTTTTTCTGGAAGACTGGTTTGTTCTGTGTAGTTTTTTTTGATGAGGTAAAGGTTGCGTTTTTCCAAGTGTTCCAGTGCTTCGTATTCTTGGGCTAGTTTGTATAGAGTTTAAGAGTTTTCCGATTTGAGGGTCAGTGGCGAATTTATGTTGAATACGACTCAATAATGCTAATTGCTCGCTTCGCTGCTCCACGGCTCCGGGAGGCATCATTGTCTCCATATCCCAGTGAATAATGCCCCCAACTGTTCCTAGCACTGCGGCGTCTTTGGATTTTGATAATAGTTTTTTATAAGCTAAAGCATTGTTGTTGCTCAAAGATGGTTCTCCTTTGCTTCTTCATAAGAAGCTGGCTTTTATTTACCCTTGCTTTGAACCCCTTTTGCTTAGTAATTGTATGCAAGCGTTAACATGACTGAAAAAGCTTTTATCTGCCTACAGTATAAATGCAATTTCATCGAGGAAAACAAAATGAGTAGTGCAGAATCGAGTAAAAACTTAGCTGGAATAGGTTCAATACTGCTTATTTTTCCATTTGTTAGCATCATAGGCATAATTCTTGTATTCATCGGAATGAAAGGGCTATCTGAATATTATAAAGAACCCAGTATCTATCAGAATGCGCTTTGGGGTCTTATCTTTGGTATTATCGCCGTAATTGCAGTTGCAGTAGCGGTTCCTTTAGTTTTTCTGGGCGGCCTTTTCGGTGGCGTATTAGGATTGGGCTTTGGATTGTTAACTATATTTGGGGTTTTAGCGATTGTTTTCGTGTTTTATGTCATATCAGCAATGTATTTTAGGAAAGCTTTTGCAACGCTATCCCAGAAAACAGGTGAACACTCTTTTGAAACTGCGGGGAATTTGCTTTGGATTGGAGCATTGTTAACAATCGTTTTCGGCATTGGTTTAATTCTGATATTTATCGCTTGGATATTTGCTACAATCGGGTTTTTTGCGATGAAGGTATCTTCTCAACCCATTGGTTATGCACCGCCTCCACCGCCAGTAACTTCACAAGCGTCGCAAGCAACTCGATATTGCCCAAACTGCGGCGCACCAGTACAACCAAACACAACTTTCTGTCCTAACTGTGGAAAACAATTGCCGACATAACCCACTTTTCTTTTTTTATTTAAGCCAAACAAAACTTGCAGATATAATCATCAGCAGATTATTTACCGAACCAATTTTGAACCTAATTTCGATTTTTTAAATGTTGGCTCTTTCTGTTAAGATATTCCAATAACAAAAAGTAGATCCTCTGCATTTCTGAAATCTAAGGCAAAAAGTAAATAAAAAATTTGGGTGACTGCGTGAATATGTACGTGTTTTGTCGTCACTTGGTGATTTGTTTTTGAGTTTGCGGAGTTTTTTTGAAGGTGTAGTTTTTGATGGTTACGCTTAGTGCAATTATGATTATCATTAAGACAATGCCTATGGCAAAGATTATGTTGAAGCCCGTTTTGTTTCCGAAAGTCATGATGGTTGGCAGTATTGGCGGTCCTAATTTGTCGGAGTAGCTAGTAATTATGGTTGTGGCGAGAACTGGACCAATGGCTCCTCCCAAGTTTCTCAACATCGTGTTCATTCCTAATCCTACTGCAGTGCTTTCTTTAGGAACGGATACTGAAATCATGTTAACAATGGGGATAATCAGCGACACGACGCCCACCAATGCGACGGCTACATCTATAGTTAGCTCGGTTGTAGTGCCTCGGAAGAAGGTAAATAATAGCAAACCCACAATGCTGATCGATGCTCCAAGTGTGATTATTGGTTTTGGTCCTATTCTGGTTACAAGTCTGCCCATCAATGGCCCAACAATAAGCATAACTAGTGTGGCAGGTGCAAGAGTTAATCCTGTATTGATAACACTTAATCCTAGTCCATATGGACCGATGGCTGAGGGGTACTGAGCATAATAGATTACTGCGAAGAACAGCAGGAACATGGACATGCTGGAAAGTATGCCGACAAGATTTGCTACAAGTACGTTTCTGATTTTTAGCAGGCTTAATTGAATGAGCGGGCTAGTTTGTTTGTTTTCGAAAGCGAAGAATCCGACCGTTAAGATTACGCCTGGGATTAGAAATGCGATGTTTTCAAGTGATAGCCAACCTAACGTGGGTGCTTCAGTTAAATACAGCAGTATTAGGACTATGCCAGACATCAGCATGCTTGTGCCAACGATGTCTACTTTGCTTTTCTCACCTGGCACATCTTTTTTGAGAGCTACCAGCGCTATGAAGAATAAAATGATGCTTAAAATAAAGGCAGAATGGAAAGCCCATTGCCAACTTAAATCCTGAACGATATATGCGCCAATGATTAAGCCTGCGGCGGCGCCGATGGCGAAGGTTCCGCTGATTATGCCTTGTGCTGTGGCTACTTTCTCTTTGGGGAAAACGTCAGTGATTATTGCTAATCCCAAAGGAACTATGGCGAAACCTATTCCTTGTATGGCTCTTGAAGCTATCAGCATGTAAATGTTGGTGGCAAATCCTGCTAATCCTACGCCTGCAATATAGAAGAGTAGAACTGTGAGGAAAATTTTTTTCTTGCCGTATATGTCGCCCAGTTTTCCGAAAAGCGGTGAGACGGCCGCTCCTACTATTAGGAAGGCGGAGGTGATCCATGAGGCGATTGTTGCTGTGGTTGATAGATCTTTTTGGATGTCATATATGCCTGGTATCACCATGGTTTCTACATAGTTGAGTAGAAGTGAGACCGCGGTTACTGTTAAAAGGACCTTAGTTGCGTAACTTGAGCCCAATCTACTTTTTGAACCATTTGAGTTCGGATTAGCTAGGTTGTTTGGGTTCATGTTGACTCACTTTTTTAATAAAATACCGACTATCAGTCAATTAATATACCTATCGTCGCCAATAGCAACAGTTTTAAAGCAAAACACATCAATATTACGCGGTTAGAAATGCCCAAAGTAGTTCCAGAATACAGAGAAGCAGCTAAATCCAAAATTGTTGAAGCTGCCCGCCTAGTTTTCTCAGAAAAAGGATATCACGACTCGACAATGGATGATGTCGCAAAAGAAGTTGGAGTAAGCAAAGGCGCCCTCTACTCCTATTATAAAAGTAAAGAAGACCTTCTCAAAGAAATTAGTCTACAAGGGCACCAAACACTAAGAACCATACTTAGCGAAACTGGCGCATGCAGCAGTCTAGAAGAGGCGCTGGAAAAAGTTTACACTATGATTACAGAGAAGTACAAGGGCAACCTGCATACGCAATTTGAAATTGTAGCCCTAGCTTCACATGACGAGCAAATTCGAAAAATAGTTTTTGTTGATTACCAAAAAGACATAGGTGCGGTAGACGCTTTTATTGAAGAGAAGAAGAAGCAGGGGGTAATGCGGACAGACGTGGATGCTCGTGTGTTAGCCGAGCTTTTTACTGCATTGTATATGGGCACGCTTGCAAAGCTTCTCATTGGTTACCCAAACAAGGAAGTTCATGATTACTGGGTTAAATCTATGATGCTTATACTTTCGAAAACAAAAAACCCCGAGTAATCCAAATCTAAACTGTAAGTGAAGCCGCATACAATAATTATGTAGAAGTGCTATTTTTGTGAATAAACCATTTAGTATTCAAACAAAAACCCGTTCGACTCTTCCTAAAGCTCCACCACTGCTTGAAGAACCAATAGAAGGGCTAAGCTCCGAAAAAGAAATCTGCGACATATGCGGAAAAGCCTTCAAAACACACACAACTTGACAGGCACAAGGAACACGAGCAACGGTATGCCCGAAAAAACCCACACCGCTCCTCACAGAATAGAGTTAGTTGGTGCTCCGGCCGGGATTTGGACCCGGGTCGCCGACTCGAAAGGCCAGTATACTTGACCGGACTATACTACCGGAGCGCTTTGCCTAAAAGCATCAAGCAGAATGCTTTTTCCTTCGAATAAACCTTACCCTTCAAAAATCAAGCTTTAGCTAGCTTGGGCTTTTCTTATTTTGATTTTTTGGCCTAAATAAAAATCCAGTTATTTGATCAACAAGTTTGCCCTGGTTGTCCATGGTTTTTTCTAGTTTTTCAATTCTTTTTTCTAGGTCGTTTGAAATGATTTTACCCTCAATTCTATTTGCTGAACGGAACATAAGTAGCATTTTGAAAACTTCTGAAATTGCTTTTTCTTGCTCATCGGTTGACGCTTGTTTTATTCCAGCGATTATTGACAACAAATCTACATAATGTTCTTTAATTTTTAATTCTGCGTTGACTGACGGGTCGGTTGGAAATGCAATGCTTAACGGGGTCTTTTTAGCAAGTTCGGCAGCAGTTGGGAAACGAATTATTATATCTCCTCTTATCCATGAAGAGACAAATTCAACGACGAATTTCCGAACGTCTTTTTCATTGAAAAGTAAATTTGGCTCTGCTTTTGGTTCAGTTTTTGTTCTAATCCTTACATTTATAATTTTTTTGTCAGAGTTATTCTCCATCAGCATTTCCACCGCAGACTTTTGGGTTCTTCTACTTTTCTTCTTAATCATGACTAGTATTTAAGAAAAAGTGTTAATGTTTTTTTTCGCTCTATTTGATTTTTTCTTTCTTTTTAGTCCTCAGTCGACTCTTGATCAAAATAAGTTAGAATGATATTTTTGCGGAGGATGGAATCTTACCCAAGACTTTGGCTGTTGCTTTCTCCACTTTCTCGCGGTCAGCTGATTCAGTGTAAACTCGCAAAATATTCATGAATCCTTTGAGTGTTTCAAAAATCTTTGAAATCTCACTGAGCCGCTGTAGCATTTTCTCGCCCTGGTTTCTAGTGAATACCGGAATCTCCATAGACTCCATAAGGACTGTGTGATGGTAAGGTACAGAAGGCACAGTTGGGACGTCAATTATAACTGATTCAATGTTAACACCTGCTTCTTTGGCAATCTCTGTTTGCATTTGGCGACGATACGATTCCCTACCGAAAATGTTGGAAATCATCGTGTCTTTCTCATAGAATGTCCGCTCGTAAGCGCATTTTAGCATTCTGCGATTCTCAAGGTTGCCAATTATTCCTTTGGAAGCAGAGCATTTTTTGAGGGCTGACCAGACTGTATAGTCGTCAAGCGCCAAATATTCTTCAGGGGTCTTGAACGCTGTTAAGCCTAGCTCAGGGTTTGCTTTTTCCATTGCGGTTGCCAACATAATCTGCGCGGCTCTTCCGACACGGTGGAAATAGATGCTTTTGAAAGATTCAATACGAGCAATCATGAAGGCTTCCAATGCAGACAGTGCACCAAGCTCAACGGCTAAGTTTTGGCCCAGTACATCCAATGCATGGATAAGACGGTAAACGTCAATGAAGCCATATTCTGCACCCGTATGATAGGTATCCCGAACTATGAAGTCTTGTTTATCAACGTCAACAGCGCTGCTTATAATTTGGTCAAGAAACGCTTTTTCTGGCTTGTGCAGTTTCCCAACCGCAAGTTTACCTACTTCTTGAGGGTCATATCCCATTTTTGATAGTTTGTCCGCCACTTCGCTTTTCTCTATAATCCATGAAGTGATATCCTCGTGTGTTTTTTCCAGGTCTTTTATAAGTAGATGCTCAAAAACATGCGAGAAGGGTCCGTGCCCACAGTCGTGAAGCAGCGCTGAAATCCTGCATAAGTCCACTTCCCCGTCACTTACACATCGAGACACATTTGGATTTTCTAAAGCTTGCCCTGCCAGGTACATGACACCTAAAGAGTGTTCGAATCGTGTGTGGTTGGCGCCTGGGTACACATACTCTGATCCTGCCAATTGCCGTAGTCGTCTTAATCGTTGCATTGGATACGTATCAATAATATTCTTTTCTGCTTCAGTAATGTACACGTACCCATGTACGGGATCCTTTATTTCTCCCCAATAAGCCTTAGGCACAAGCAAGCCTCGCAGTTCTAAGTTATATTTATGTATCTGCCTATAATGTGTAACGCTAACCTGTCGAGTTGAAAAAAATGGTTAAAAAAGGCGTTTTCATTTGCATCGAAGGTTTAGACGGAAGTGGAAAAACAACTCAAGCAAACTTGCTTGCCAAAAGGCTGCAAGAAAACTATAAGGTGTTTTCTACTTCGGAACCCAGCCAAGGCAAAATAGGCACTTTCATACGAGAGGGCTGTCTCTATGAAGAAAAACGGCTTCCAACGGAAGCTGAAGCGTTATTGTTTGCAGCAGACCGCATTGAGCACATGCAAACTGAGATAGCACCAGCCTTAGCCGAAGGAAAAATAGTAATTTGCGACCGCTACATTTGCTCGTCTTTAGCATATCAAGGCAGCATTGGCCTTAGCTTGGATTGGATCAAAACAGTTAACGCTCGCGCTTTACAGCCTGATTTTAACTTATTTATCGATGTTTCCCCAGAAAAAGTACTTGAGCGTTTGCAAAGAAAGAAGTCTGTAATGGAAACCTTAGAAACCCAGCAAAAAGTTCGTGAAGTTTACCTTAAGTTTGTTGAAAAAGGCGAACTTACTCTCATAGATGGCGATAAACCAAAGAGTGAAGTGGCTCACGCCTTGTATTCTGCAGTTGTGAGTTTACTAAAAACCATTAATTATCAATGAAGAAAAGAAAAGAGTGGTTAGTCTTCTCTCCACTTGAACAACTTAACTGCTAGCCCAAAGATTACAATTGTTATAACTGCTAGGACTGCAAGGTCAATTAATGCTCCAGTAGTATTTCCATAGACCATCACGTTGTTTAAGCCTTCAATTACATAAAAGAGTGGCAGTATGTGTGCAGTAGTTTGTAAATACTGTGGCATAGTGCTAATCGGGAAGAATGTGCCGGAAAGGAACATCATTGGGAATGTTACTATGTTGCCTATTACTCCTGCGGTTTCAGGGCTTTTTGTTACTGTGCCAACAAGCATGCCGAGGGCTGCGAAAAGCATTGGACCCAACATAAGAAATGGAATTAACCCAACAGATAATGTAACATTTGCACCAAAAGCGAACACTCCAACTCCAACCATTAGAAGAAAGCCAGCGATTGTTAAGACAATATACCATAACACCTTGGAAGTAAGCCACTCCATCTTTGTTAGCGGTGTAAGCGACAGTTGTTTGAAGAGCTTTGTCTTCTTGTATTCTGAGGAAATGTTAACCAATGAAAACATAGGGCTGGTGAGTATTGAAAAACCGATTAAACCCGGAATTAAGAAGTCAATGTATTTTGTTTGGTGAGTATTGACCGTTGCTGATGTTATGCTAATGATTGCTGGAGTTATGTCATTATATTTTTTCTGGAAGTAATTCAAGTTGAAATAGTTCGCATAGCCATTAACTGTTCCGCTTACTATACCGCTTGAGCCGGCTGTTGGATTACCATAGACTGTTATATTTACATGGGTTCCTGCCAAATAATCGGCCGAGAAGTTTTGGGGAATAACGATGCCATCAGATGCTGAATGATCGGCTAGATATTTTGAAAAGTCAATAGTAGCATTCACTGTTATCACTCTTATGGTGGTTGAACTATTGAGTGCTGTTAAGAATTGTGAAGCTATGTCTGCCTGTGGCGGAGCATTAGTGTCTTGATTTTGCACATAAATATTGAGTGTTCCAGAACTCCCTCCGGAAAAAATGGCTCCAAAAATCAAGATTAGAATAACCGGGAAAATTAGCCCAAAAAATAATCCAAACTTATTTCGTAAGTAACCTCGGCTGAAAACTTTGAAGTCTGAAGCAATTCTTTTTCCACTGACCAATTTTAAGCCCTCCGCTTCTTGATAGGTTGAGTTTCATTTTCTTGCGGCGTCATATCTCCTTGTTCATTGACAAGCTTGATAAAAACGTCGTCTAAGCTATCTTGGCGTGTCTGGATTTCTCCCCACTCCAATCCAGATTGCTCTGCGGCTGCCAAAGCCGCTAAAGCATCAATTCTCTTGTTTAATGGTATGGCTATTTCTCCTTTTGCTGAATTGTAATCCACTTGTAGATCAGTGTTTGATTTGATATAATCTGCCAGCTTTTGGCTTCCACGTATCTCTAGCCTTTCTCCTGACCCATGTGCCCTAATTATTTCTTCAGAAGTCCCCATAGCCACGATATGTCCGTGATCCATGATGGCTACTCTGTCACATAATTGCTGGGCTTCATCTAAGTAGTGAGTGGTTAAAATGATTGTTTTGCCTTTGGCTTTTAATCCTCGTATGACATCCCAGATTGCCCTTCGAGCGTTAGGATCTAATCCAGTTGTGGGCTCATCTAGAAAGAGCAGTTCAGGCGAGTTCACAAGGGACAGTGCAAGTCCTGTTTTCTGTTTCTGACCGCCGGAAAGACTATCAAAATTTACTTTGGCTGATTCTTCAAGCAAAACTTCCTTTAGAATTTCGTCCGGGTTTACTTTAACACCGAAGAGATCAGCGTAATAGATTATAGCTTCGCGAGGGGTTGTTTTTTCAAAAAAAGTAAACTCTTGAGGTATAACTCCAATTTTTTTGTGGACTTCATAACCGTTTTTCCAGGGGTCTAAGCCCAAAACCTTTACGTCGCCTCCGTCTCTTTCGCGCAAGCCCTCTAAAATTTCTATTGTTGTGGTTTTGCCTGCGCCGTTTGGACCTAAAAGACCAAAGACTTCGCCGTTGTTAACTTGGAATGAAGTC
Organism: Candidatus Bathyarchaeota archaeon; assembly: GCA_963750605.1. GTDB lineage: Archaea > Thermoproteota > Bathyarchaeia > Bathyarchaeales > Bathycorpusculaceae > Bathycorpusculum. The sequence goes on along the minus strand of CAVVRN010000017.1, from coordinate 26,116 downwards.
CCGTCGACAGCTTTCAGACTGCCGTAGCACTTTTTCAGATTAGAAACTTCTATTGGGATCAATTGCATTTTCCTCTTTTTTTCTGCCGATTTTTCGGATTTGTGTTTTAATTACTTTTTCGTTTTATGGATTAAATATAACTTTCGGATATAGACTGACTGTCTTCTATTTATTTTTTCATAATTGCGGGATTGATCTCTTCAAAATTTTTTTGTTTGTGAATTCGTTTATTTGGTTAAAAATGAAAAATGTTAGATCTTCAGGTGAAATGTACCTTGGGCCCTTTTCATGGAAAACTTGAATCTCGAAGATTCTGCTATTGTATATTGTTCGTAGAATGTAATAATCAAACTTTAAAGCTTGTTTAATTTCTGCATTTCCTTTGTAATAACGTATTGCGCAGAAAAAATCAATTGAATGCAAATGTTCTTTCGCTAGGAGGTCTATCGCTTTTTTTAGTTCTTCTTCATCAATATAGTTAAAAACTTGAGCTTCAGCCAGACCAATGTCAAAAAATACTTTGCATCCGGGTATGGTTGGGTTAGCTGCTTCTTCAAAACTGAATTCTCTTTGATTTATTTTATGAAAAACTTGGATTGCAGTTTGTTGAAGGTGCTTTATGGAAAGTATTGAAATGAAACTTTCAACCCTGTGAATTTGGGCGGGAAAATTTTCATATACGCCATGGTTCAATTTGTTTCTGCTCAGGTTTTCTTAATCTTTTGTATCTTTTCAAGGCTATTTAGTAGTTCGGATAATGCACTAGTTAGCTTTTGAACCTCATCGATATTTTCGGTTTTTTCAATTTTGCCTTGTATGTCTTGAATTTTTGACAACAGAGTTAATTCAAGCTTATCATAAGTGGAACTGGCTGACGGTTTAGGTGCTTCTTCGCCTTCTTTAATTATTATAACTTTCTTTTCATCATTTTCACACCATAATGTGCCATCTCTTAACCTGAAGAGTGGAGAAGCACATGCGGGGCATGATAAGTCGGTTAGAGTCGCCCCTTGAATTAGTAAATCAGCCATACGTTTAATTGGCGTAGTTTGTTTTTTTTCTTGCAAATCAGAACCCCAAAGTAAATACGTATCAATACTTATATAACTTGGTTACTTCGAAAATTGCTGTGGGTAGTGACATTTATTTATGGTGCGAAAGAAAAAAGCTGAAGAGTATGAAGCCAAAATTAAGCAAGCATTAACGGTGCTTGCAGAGGTTTCTGAAGACAGTACAACGCCAAGAAACATTAGGCGCTCTGCAAAAGACGCTATGAATACACTTCAAAGCGGCGAATTTACAGTTGCAGTTCGCGCTTCAAATGCAGTTTCGCTCCTTGACGAGATTTTGCAAGACCCAAATATGCCAGCCTATACACGCGTTAAGCTCTGGAATGTAATGAGTTTTATAGAAGCCATAAAAGACTAATTGACCCTTGCAAACTTTTGTTTAGATATTTAGAGTAAGCGTTAGCTTCATAATGCTTGCTTTTGAGCGTCGCTTAATTGTTTAGCCATTTTCTTTGATTCTTTGTAGGCATGGGCGCAATGTATACAGCAAAATGCTATTTCTTTACCATTCATGACTTCTCGGTAGGCTCCTTCGTAGACTTTGCATCCGCAATGGGCGCAGACGTAGAGGCTTGGTTCAATTGCAATTGACACTAGTTCAGCGAAGCGTTTGAAAAGATCAGTGCATAATTCCCGTCCTTGTTGTGTTAGTTCAAAAATTTTTCTTTCTTTTTCGCCTACTGGTTTTATTGTGTGTTTCACTAAGCCTTTCTCTTCTAGTTGCTGCAAAAAAGGGTAAACTAGGCTTGGGCTGACTTCTTTTTTAACTCTTTTTTTGAACCTGCTGATTATGCTGTAGCCGTGTGCTGGTCCTTCATAGAGTATGGTGAGTATGTAAAAGCGTGAAAAGTCTGATATTAATTCATCAATGTTCTCGGTCTGCTTTGGTTCAGACATCTTTTCTTCATGCATAAACGACTTTTTCGGATTATAAATGTTTTTTAGATATATCTTAGAAGCATCTATGCAATAAATCGAATTTGAAAAGTGATTATTTTCATTTGGGACTATGGGCACTAACAAATATATGCTACCTATTGCATCTAACTCTGGGCTCCAAGGAAGGCAGTACCATGAAATATGACGTAATAATCGTGGGTGCAGGACCAGCAGGCATCTTCTCAGCATTAGAATTAACAGAAAAAACAAATCTTAACGTCCTAATAGTTGATAGAGGAGCAGACATCGATAAACGCAAGTGCCCATCTAGCCGCGGATTCGAATGTGTTCATTGTGAACCCTGCTCAGTTCTTTCAGGCTGGGGGGGCGCAGGAGCTTACAGTGATGGAAAACTAACATTATCAACAGAAGTTGGTGGCTGGCTAAACCAGTACGTTTCAACCAAAGACCTCCAAGCCCTAGTGAAATACGTGGATAGCATTTACATTAAATTCGGGGCAAGCGACAAGGTTTACGGTGGAGAAAACGAACAAGTAGATGAAATCGAACGTGCCGCTTCACTTGCCGGTTTAAAGCTAATCAAGCAAGAAGTTCGTCATATGGGGACAGACAAATGCCTAGAAACTCTGCATAGAATGCGCAAAGCGCTAAACGACAAAATCACATTTATGCCAAAAACAGATGTTAAGGGACTTATCACTGAAAACCACACTATATTGGGTGTCGAGACTGTTGATGGCCAAAAGTTCCTTGGCAAATACGTGATAATTGCCCCTGGCAGAAGTGGTGCAGAATGGCTTCAAACAGAAGCTCAAGTTCGCGGATTAAAAACAATAAACAATCCAGTTGACATTGGTGTGCGCGTTGAAGTTTTGGCTTCAGTTATGGAGAATCTTACCAAAGTTCTTTATGAACCAAAACTCGTGTATTTCTCAAGGCAGTTTGATGATCAAATTCGCACTTTCTGCGTTTCACCATACGGTGAAGTCACAACCGAATCTTATGATGGAGTATTAACCGTTAACGGTGGAAGCCATGCTGAAACACGAACTGATAACACAAACTTCGCCATATTAGTTAGCACCTCTTTTACGGAGCCTTTTAAAGAGCCTATTGCTTACGGAAAATATGTTGCCAGACTCTCCAACCTCTTAAGCGGTGGAGTCATGGTTCAGCGCTTAGGCGATTTGGTTGCTGGACGACGTTCAACCCCTGAACGCTTAGCAAGAAGCGTGGTTGTTCCAACATTGAAAAATGCTACACCAGGAGACTTAAGCTTCGTTTTGCCCTACCGTTACTTAGCCGACATACGCGAGATGCTTCAAGCATTAGACGTAATAGCGCCAGGAGTACACTCAAGAGACACCCTGCTCTACGGCATAGAAGTCAAATTTTACTCTTCACACCTGCAACTAAACAATTCTCTAGAAACTAAAATCCAAAACTTATTCACTGTTGGCGACGGGGCAGGCGTGACTCGTGGCTTAATTCAAGCATCAATCTCAGGTGTAATCGTTGCGAGAGAAATCTTGAAACGGGAACATTTGAGGTCCTAAACATGACAATAGCCCAAGAAATACACTGCAGCCACTGTGGCGCTCCAGTAGAATTTAAACCAGGTGAAATCATTGCCACCTGCAAATATTGTGGCTTCACCACAGTCATCGAGACAGGGCAAGCATTCACTTTTGAGCATTCACTTATTCTAAACAAGTTTGACCAAAAAAGTATAGGTGAGCCAATTCATGCTTGGATGAGCGGTGGCTTCCTAAAACCAGGCGACCTTGCCAAAAAATCTAAGCTAATTGAGCAGGACTTGGTTTATTTGCCGTTCTGGTTGGTTTCGGTGGAGGCTAAAAGCACTTACAAAGGCATATTTGAACGCATAGCCCCAGCCATAGTTAAAGAAGGAACAATCTCCAAGGAGTATGACTGGCTGGTTTTGGCAAGGGAAGCTTCTGAATTCCCTACGCATGAATACGAGGTTCCACTGGAAGGCAAAATCCCATTTGACTTCCGCAAAATAGAAGGCTTCGCTAAGCTCTTAAACAGTGAAATCGACCGTGATGCCGCTTTGGAAATGGCAAAGCAACAAATCGAAGATCACCATCGTTTTCTTCTCCAGCAAGATGTGGACAGAATAATCGAGATAAAAACGGAGGTAACCTCCAAACAAATCGTCTATTTGCATGCACCCATTTGGTTTATAAAATACGAGTACAAAAGTAAAGTATACCAGTTGATAATTGAAGGCACTGGCGGAACACCGTTAAAAGGCGACATTCCCTCTACAAGATTCTAAGCTTCATTTGCCTTAACAAACTTTAAAAGCGACCTTTTATTATCAACGAATATTAAAAAAAGGCGGATAGGTAAAAATGAGCGATAATAATGATGTAACTTCAAAAGTTCAGGGCCAAATGAATCTTCCTGAGAAGATAGCTTCTTTTATTCCAGGGTTCCGCGGATACAAAGAAAAGGAATTACGCCGCGAAAGCGACAGGCTAATCAGGAATCACCTGTACCTGAAGCTTACAATTGAAAAGAACGATTTAAGGGACATTGAGCAGAAGTTAGCTGACCGCCGCTACTTCGATGTCCTCACAGACATGGATCGCCTCGTAGCAAAGATGGATCGTGTCGTTGAAAAAGTCAATCATGCGTCAGAGGGGTACAGCGGGTTCTTTGACGCTGTAAAAGTCAAGGAAGATAACCTTGATCAAATGATAGCTTTTGACAGCAAGCTTATAGACGGAATAACCGCTTTGACTACTGAAATCGACGGGTTAAAATCGGATTTAGCCAGCGGCGCAACAGCGAACTTGAAAACCAGGGTTCAGAGTGTAACTGACAAGCTTGATAGTTTAGAAAACACATTTGATCAAAGAAATGAAGTTATTATGGGAGTGAGTTGAAAATGCCACAAGTAATAGAATGGGTAAATGCGGGTTCAGACGATATAATTTACAAGTACCCAAACGAAGACATCACATGGGGCGCCCAACTCGTCGTGCACGAGTACGAGATGGCTGTTTTCTTCCGAGACGGCAAAGCCTACGATGTTTTCGGCGCTGGAAGACACACACTGACAACGTTGAATCTGCCTCTGCTTACCAGTTTGCTGACACGCATCGCAGGGTTCGGCTCTAATAAGCCGTTTAAAGCAATGGTAATCTACATTGCCACAAAAGTATTCAACGGCAAATGGGGCACAAGCGCACAAACCACCGAGTTAGCCCCACTCAAGGTGTTCGGTCAATTCCTCTTCAAAATCGAAGATGCCTCGCTTTTCGTAAACGAAGTCGTCGGGGGACAAAATGCTTACACAACAGAAGATGTCAACAACTTCCTCCGAGGATTCCTCAACGAGAAGATAATTTCAGAGCTTTCCCACTACGACTTGGTCACAGTCTTCACAAGGCTGCAAGAGACATCTATCATAGTAAAGAACTCGGTTTTAGATTACTTCAAACGACTAGGAATTGAATTAACCGACTTACGTTTCGAAGGCATCGACACAACGCCCGAGTACCGTGAAAGGCTGTTCTGGCTTAAAACAGGCAGCACCCCCGCAGACACAGTTCTGCGTATGGAAACGGTGAAGAGTGCAGCGGCGTCCCTCGGTCAAGGCGGCGGAGGCGGCGGCGCAGGCTTAGGCACAGGCATGGTTCTGATACCTCAAATCATGAATTCAGCGGGACAAGTTCAGGCACAAGCACCGACAGCCGCCCTCGTAATATGTCCCAAATGCGGCGCTCATGTTCCGGCCACGTCCAAGTTCTGCCCTGAATGCGGAACCAACCTTACACCCCCAGCGCAAGCCACAATAAACTGTCCTAAATGCGGTCACTCCATCCCGGCAAGTTCAAAGTTCTGCCCTGAATGCGGCGCGACAATAACCTAAGAAGGCAACAAAATGTCCGAAAGTAGACGGCAACTGCTTACCATTGGCATTTTCTTCATAATTGTAGTCGTTGCCATACTTCTATATCCCCTCAACGTCACTCATAACTGGTGGAACATTCTACAGTTAATTATTGTTCTGTTCGGAGTTTGGATGCTGGTTCTTGCAGGCATGAGAGCTATGAGCCCCGAAAAGTATGAGCGTTCACCCTACAGCACAGTTCAAATGGGTGTTCTTCTTATGGCTTTGGGAGCCGCATGGTTCCTGTTCGGCTACAGCTGGATTTACTCGTTAGCGCTGTTGTTGCTGGCGCTCGGAGCCATAGCCATCACATCCGCAATGAGACGGAAAAAGTAACACCCTGAGCTCTTTTTTTGGCTCTAAACATTTTTCTATTTCAATGCACAGTCATGTTGCTGAAGGCTAAGTTATGAGTGAAGAGACGATTGGACGCGGCACATGGTATGACATGATGGCTAAAAAGGTCATCGAAAGAGAGCAGTCGCTAAAAAGAGATATGAGTAAAGTGCGAACAGAGATGGGTCTTGGCGCCTCAGGTTTTCCACACATCGGCAGTTTAGGCGATGCTTCCCGTTCGTACGCCGTTACGCTTGCTTTGAAGGATTTTGGTTTTAACTCTGAACTTGTTGCCTTCTGCGATGACAAAGATGGGTTACGCAAAGTTCCTGCAGGGCTTTCTAAAGATATGGAAAAGTACCTTGGATACTCCGTCTCGTCTATACCTGACCCTTTTGGCTGCCACGAAAGCTACGGGAAACACATGAGTTCCCTGCTGCTTGATGCCCTAGACAAATGCGGTGTAGAATACAAGTATTATTCAGCCAAAGAAGTCTATGAGCAAGGCTTGCTTCTAAATGAGATTCGAACTATACTTATTAATGCTAAGAAAGTTGGCGCAATCGTGAAGGAAGAGGTGGGTCAAGAAACCTACACTGAGGTTTTGCCGTTTTTTGCAGTTTGCGCGAAATGTGGGCACCTCTATACAACCAGAGCCTACAAGTTTGATCCTAAAACCGATAAGGTTTCCTATAAGTGTGAAGGTCTTGAAATCCGAGGCAAACTTATCCCAGGTTGTGGCTATGAAGGTGAAGTGGATATAAAAAGCGGCGAAGGCAAACTCACCTGGAAAAGTGAATTTGCAGCCCGCTGGAAAGCTCTGGACATAAGATTTGAAGCTTACGGCAAAGACATCGCCGACTCTGTACGAATCAACGACCGTATCTGCCGAGAAGTTCTCTGCTTTGAGCCGCCGTCACATGCCAAATATGAAATGTTCCTTGATAAAGGCGGAAAGAAAATTTCCAAATCAGCAGGCAACGTTTTTACACCACAAGTTTGGTTCCAATATGGTTCTCCACAATCACTGCTTTTGCTTATGCTCAAGCGATTTGTTGGCACAAGAAGCTTGGATGTTTCGGATATACCAGCTTACATGAATGAAATAGATTACCTTGAAGATGTTTACTTTGGCAAAAAGCAAGCGGCCGAAAAAGAAGCTGCCAAGCTTAGAGGATTGTTTGAATACTGCTATGTTATGAAGCCACCAGCAAAGCCCGGTGTTCATGTACCGTATAATTTGATGGCATTTCTTGTTAAAATGGCTCCTAAAGAGTGCATGGCAGATTATGTGACTGAGAAACTGCAAAGTTACGGTTACTTGCAGAAGGGGCAAGTCTTAGATGCAAACTTGAAGCAACGAATTGATTATGCATCGAACTGGACTCGAGATTTTGAAGAAATCAAAGAGACCAATGTAACTTTAACAATGGAAGAGAAAAAAGCAATAACTGAACTAATCACACAACTCGAAGTTGAAAATGAACCAGACAAAATCCAAAATGCCATCTTTAACGCAGCAAAAAGCAACGGTGTGTCGCCCAGCAGCTTCTTCAAAACTTTGTATAAGATTTTGATGGGGGCACCGCAGGGTCCACGATTAGGTCCTTACGTGTTGACTATGGGTAAACAGAATGTTGTTGCTGCACTGCAAAGAGCGGTAAATAAAAGTTAAAATTGATTAACCCGCTATTTCCAAAACCTAGAAATCGTCAATGCTTATTCTAATTTTCTGTCGGGTAAATTTGTGAGTAGGCAGACTTAATCCATTTTAAATCACTTCCTAAAGAAACGAAAAACGCAAGGCGATCTTAGACCACTATTTTTAAGTTTAAGCAAAGTATTTACTATTCTGCCCTCATTTTCTGGGCACAAAAAGTTGGGCTCGTAGTCTAGTACGGACAAGGCATCGGCCTGCGGAGCCGGGAATCCTGGGTTCAAATCCCAGCGGGCCCGCCAATATCATTATAAGTGTTTATTGGCTTTTTCTTTTCATCTTTGCAGGAACCGCTGTGTTCCATTTTATTTTGAAGTAATCCTCCAGAAGCTCAACAACGTCGCAGTTGTTTGACCAGATGTCGGGAGCTCCATCGTAGGCTGATTTCGACGAGATGCTTAGCCTCATTTCTTTTCCATCATAAATTCCAAAATCAGCTGGAAGAGGGGGTGGCACGGTTCTAACTTCAAAATAATCGGATTTGTTTAGATCCTTTAATAGTTTTTTTAACTCGATTTTATTTTCAGTTTGCTCAGTGATAATTTGAAAGTTGACTTTTCTCTTAATTGCTTTGTTAAATTCATCACGAAAATTTGTAAGAACTGGGCAAAATTTTTTTAGCGGAATCATTAGGAGAATTTTTTCTTTCGTGTTCTCCGCTGCTTTGAGTTTTTCGCGGATAAGCGTCTCTTTTTCAGGAATGAAAACGAATTGATTAAGTTTTTCCTGTGATGTTTTGTTTTGTAGAGTATTGTACTTTTCAATTAAGATGTCTGCTTTTTGTGCGAGTTCTGCTTGGTCTGATCTTTTCTTTTGGAGCAGCATCGAGAGTGCGTCAAATATCGGTATGGCGCTAAATTCGTTTGGTGAGGACACGATTTTTTTAACTAAACCCAGTTCTTGCAGCCTTGAAACTGTTCGATAAACATCCGGCCGGGCTACACTTGAAATTTTGGCGATTTGAATTACTTTTAAAGGACCGCTCTTTACCAGGGCTAAATACACTTTTGCCTCGGTGCCAGTCAAACCTAATCTTGATAGTGTCTGGGTGTCTTCCTCTTCATTAAACAGTCAAATGCACCATTATTCAAAGTTTACTAAATACACGGTATAACAGCCTTATATCCATGTTGGCTGATGGTAGGATACCTACCAACAAACGCCTTATACATACCCAGCAAGCTAATGTCTCCATATATTTGCCACCAAAAAAGGCTGAAATAATGGCAAATGAGTAGAGAGGGAGACAACACGAAAATGAATAATCTTACTAGACGGGTTCTTTTGTCGGCTTTGATTGGAATCCTACTAATCTCAGCGGCAAGTTTCACAATGGTTGCGCATGCGGCTTCTTCAACTATAACAGTCGGCAGCCGTCCTTCCGGCATGGCCTTTGATCCATCTAACGGCTACTTATACGTCGCCAACTCTGGCTCAAACACCGTCTCAGTAATAAATACGGCAACCAACACGGTTGTCGGGTCGCCTATAACTGTCGGCACAAGTCCCAGTTGCGTTGCATTCGATTCAGCAAACGGAGAAATATACGTAACCAACTCCGGCTCTAATACAGTTTCTGTGATAAATACAGCAAACAATGCAATCATTGGCTCTCCTATAACAGTCGGGTCCATTCCTTCCGGCATTGCCTTCGATTCATCCAATGGCGACATATATGTCACCAACTCTGGCTCCCCTCCATATTATGCTGGTACGGTTTCTGTAATAAGCACGCCATCCAATATGGTAACCAATACCATAACAAACGTAAAGGAAAACCCCACTGCAGTTGCCTTCGCTTCATCTAACGGCGACATATACGTGGCTGTCATCGACGAGGTTGATGCGATATATCCCCCAACCAACGCAGTTTCGTTGGTAGCGATGATAGGTCCCTCTACGCCTGTGGGGCTCGCCGTCGACACATCTAACGGTTTTCTGTATATAGTAAGCCAACCCTATTCTGTATCGAATCCTGGTTCAGTCTCCGTTGTTGATACTTCAACCAACACAAATATCGCAGCGATAACGGTTGGCTTTGAGCCTAAGGGGGCTGCTTTCAATCCATCTAACGGCAACATATACGTGGCAAACGAAAATGACGGTACGGTCTCCGTGATATCTACTTTAAGCAACAAAATCGTTGGAAACCCGTTACCGGTAGGTTCATTGCCGACTGGAGTTGCCTTCGTTTCATCTAACGGCGACATATACGTGACCAACTCTTGGCGATGGCACGGTCTCTGTGATTGTTCCTCTAACCGTTTCTGTTTCTCCTGCCTCAGTTACTCTTGATCTTGGGCAATCACAAACATTTACTGCAGCTGCCAGCGGCGGTTCGGGCTCTTACTCAAGTTACCAGTGGTATGTGAATCCTGCCCCTCAGAATGGAGTAACTGCGTCAACATTCAATTTTTCCCCCTCCTCTACAGGTTCCAACTTAATTTCCGCAACGGTTACGGATAGTTTAGGCATGACCTCGCTTCCGAGTTCAGAAGCAACTGTTACTGTGGCTGCTTCGCCTACGGTGAGTGTTGCTCCTGCTGGTCCGCTAAGTTTAGGCTCTGGGCAAATCCAAGCTTTTACTGCCACTGCAACTGGCGGTTCAGGCACGATTAATTATCAGTGGTCTTTAGATGGTGCGGCGGTTGGCGCAGACAGTGCAAGCTATTCCTATACAGCCGCAGGGCTTTCGCACTCGATTACTTGCAAGGTGACCGACAGCGCCTCTACCCCAGTTACTTCTCCAGCTTCCAACACCGTTGTAATCACCGTTAACCCCGCCCCAACCGCTAGTCCTACTCCCGCTCCAAGTTCAACGCCCGCACCCACTTCCGCCCCAATTTCAACCTCCACACCAACTCCCACCCCCACTCAAACCTCAACCCCAGCACCCACTCAATCGTCAACTTCGACCCCCACAGAAACACCAAATTTAACAGCCGCACCGACAAACACCTCCACTCCAGCAGCAACTGACCCTTCACAAGCAGTACCCGAGTTTCCCGCACAATTATTAACAGTTACGCTGATTGTCTTCATGGTTTCGCTGGTTACTATTGGTGTTGCGGCAAGGAAGAAGATGTTATCGAAAGTTAAATGAAATCAGAACCCTTGAGAGAAATCAGGGGCAATTCTACCTCAACCTTAGATGAAGAGAGTTGACGTGTTCAAAGCACGAAGGACACGCAGAAGAACGGGAAAAGACGGAAAGGAACGGGTGAAAACGTGACCTGCAAACGATTCATAAGCCAAACCTGAAAAACAACACAAACCAAGCCCCTTCAATTTTACACGAAAAGCTTTGCCGGAAGAAAGAAAGATGCAACTCTTTACGGTTACGTAACAAAGACAGACCTTACTTCGGTGGGCAACATTGCGATAATGGCCTTATTCGGGATTATTCTAGGCATTAATTGTCAACTTATTTATTGGAAACTCAGTTCTTGATACGATACTTAGTGTTTTAGGTGTTATCGTTTTTTCTGGTCTTACAGCATATGACACGCAAAATATCAAGAATACTTTGTATGACGACGGAGATCTTATAAAGAAAGAGATTCTGGGTGCACTCAATCTCTACTTGGATTTCGTGAATATCTTCTTGGACCTGATCAAATTATTAGGAAAAAGGAGAAACGACTAATCCATTTTTAGCGCGCACCAAGATATGCATCCAGAGGAAATTTGCCAATTTGGATTGGCGCAAAAAGAAAAAAGAGGAAAGTACATATTCGCCCCGTGGGGTTCGAGTCCCAGCGGGCCCGCTCCCTTTTGGGAGCAGAACCATAGGCAGTTTTATAAGCAAAAAGCGCTGACGGTTTCTTTTGTGGAGGAAAGTGCTTGCGCGAGAGTGAATACGCAACCCTGCTAGAAGACAAAGTCCTTAAAAGATGGTACGATAACGTCGCGCGTGGGTCAATCATAACTGCTGATGTGTACCTTCGCCGGTTAGGACATTTTTGCAAAGAACTAAACGTAGCCCCAAATAGACTGCTTGAGATGAAAGAAGAGGAGCTCTATGATTTGTTTCTGGATACAGTTTCAAGGATGGAGCAGAAAGGTCATACGGGAAGCTATATTCACTCAACCATTAAGGCAATAAAATCGTGGCTTTTACATAACCGCATACAAGTTAGGGGCCGCATAAGGATAAGAGGAGCCCAAGATGCACCAACCCTCAAAGAGGAAAGGACCCCAATAAAGAGTGAGCTTCAGCGTATTCTGCTATCAGGTGATGAGAAGTCAAGAAGCATTTGCGTGCTGCTTGCGCATGGAGGTTTTCGTCCTGAAACTATTGGCGACTATAAAGGAACTGATGGACTAACAATACGGGACTTTCCCGAGATATCCATAACCGATAAAGCCGTAACCTTTCTTAAAATTCCCACAATAGTTGTCGTACGTAAAGAACTCAGCAAGGCAAGACATCAATATTTCACCTTTATCGGTCAAGAGGCATGCAACTACATAAAAGACTATCTAGAAGCCAGAATTAGGGATGGCGAAAACATCAATAGCAAATCAGCGATTATAACACCTAAAGGGAAAATGAAACCTTTTATCAGAACAGCAAACATAGGCGATGCAGCAAGAGATTGCATAAGGAAAGCAGGTTTTCCATGGCGCCCCTATGTTTTAAGGTGTTACTTTGATACTCAGTTAATGTTAGCTGAATCCAAAGGCTGGGTCATGCGGGATTATCGTCAGTTTTGGATGGGTCATAAGGGCGATATTGAAAACAGGTATACAACTAACAAACAAAAGTTACCTGAAACGGTTATTGAGGACATGCGAACTGCTTATGCAAGGGGTGAGGAGCTTTTGCGAACAATCGATGACCCTTCGACGAGTGAGGAGAAGCTACGGCAGAGCATCCAAAAGCAGCTTTTGCTGGTGGCTGGTTTAAGCGAAGAAGACGTTAACAAGCTGGAGTTGTCCAAGTTTAGTGACGAAGAAATTCAGGCTATTCTTAAACAAAAACTGCTTGCAGGCATCGTAGGGGAAAAGGAGCACAATCCAGTAATAGATTCTCGTAGACAGAAGGTCGTCAGTGTTCAGGAGACTAATGCGTACTTGGAGAGAGGTTGGGAGTATGTTGCTAAGCTCTCTGAAAGCATGGTTGTAATAAGAAATAACTTTGATAACAACTAACGCCAACCGACTATGGCTGCGCCGAGCAAGTGTTATGACTATAGAAATCGTGAGCTAAAAGTATCGCTGTCGATATTAGCCTCGATCAGGGATCCAGTTCAAGACTATGGCCTTATAGCAACAGCCCTTTTTACACAATTAAAAGCGCTAATGTAAACCAATTATTCAAAATTCAACGAATTGAGGAACTTTACTGAACGTCAAAAAGATAATCGTCAATGAATTCAGAAACATTTTCGTTATCAAGCCAGAATGAAGCTGACTCGCAGATAAACTTGCCTAAAACCCAATGGAGAGTTTCGTGCAATAGCACATATTTAGTTTCCTTATCAATGTTCTCAAGATCTTTTGGCTCATACGTCCCTCCCAAACTGATGACGTTGTGTTTCTGGCAATACTTAGGTCCATAATTGTACATCATGGTTTTCAAGTATTCTTTAAGTTCGCAGTCACAATATGGAGGTTCAGCAAGGAGGGTAATTTCTGGATAGGAAGAAACATCGCTTACTGGATCAACGTTTACCCTTTTCAACCCGTTGAATGGTGAATCGCGATAAATACTTACACATTTTGAACATGAAAAATATACTTTAGTCTCTCTTATTAGAGACCCTGATTTGCAATGAGGACACATTCTATGTTTTTCTTCTTGCTGTTTGGGCCTGATTGATTGCATACCTAACTTCCTTCAATTGCAAAGGTTGATGCCGCTTTGCAGATTGGGATTCACGGCTCCAATGGATAAGGTCATTTCACTATTTAAGGAACATCAAAATTTCTTTTATGTATCGATTTCAATGATTGAACGTATTGTGGAGATTTTGTTGGTTCAAATCCCACCCTCCGCACCATCCCCAAACCATCAGTTTAGCTCATTTCTCGCTAGTTTAGAGCCAGAACCGTAGAAAATTCCTGTGAATGAAACGTTTTTTACACAAAAAGCATGCAACAAAGTTTATTTGCCTTAACCAACCACTTGAGCACTTAACCTCTTAGGAGATAATGGACAATGTCTGAAACTAAGACTCATAAATATGAGCTTATAGTCAACGGTAGACCAAAGCCTTGGAATGAAGACAAGATAAGCTATTCTCAGGCAGTTGATTTAGCATTTCCTCCTCCTCATAAGGATACGGAAATATTCACTGTACAATATAGTCATGGTCCTAAGGAAAACCGCCAAGGAACCCTTGTACAAGGTCAGCCAGCTGTAGTTGTGAAAGGCGGCATGGTTTTCGATATCACCCGGACTGATAAGTCTTAATCCTGACCTTAAGCGACTTCGAGATGAGGGCTATGAGGTAAGCATCGAAGGTGGTTATCTCTTAATTGGTTCTGTCCCTTATGTTAATACTGAAAAGAAAGTAGCCCTCGGAACATTAATTTCAGCCCTAGATCTTTCGGGAGATAAAACAATTAAACCACAGAACCATGTTGCTTTGTGGGCAGGAGATTATCCTTGCAACTCCGAAGGCGTCCGAATTGAGAAGCTTATCAATGAAACAAACAAGAATCTGAAGATAAGAGAAGGGCTTATTGTTAACTTTTCCTTCTCTCAAAAACCAGGTCCAGAAGGATATTCAGATTACTATCAGAAGATGACCACTTATACTAAAATCATGGAACATGAAGCTAGAGTTATTGACACCAATTCTACTGCACGTACGTTTAAAGTAATTGACACGGACGATAAAGAAACTGTGTTCTGCTACCTAGATAGCGCAACCAGCCGTGCTGAGATTTCAGCGGTAAATGAAAAACTAAAGAAAGGAAGGATTGCTATTGTTGGGTTAGGTGGAACTGGAGCATATGTCTTAGACTTAGTAGCGAAGACACCCATTGAAGAAATTCATCTTTTTGATGGGGATAATTTTCTGCAGCATAACGCCTTTCGGAGTCCTGGCGCTCCAACGAAAGAAGAGTTATCGAAAACACTTAAGAAAGTCCAATGGTTTACCGAAATCTATTCTAAAATGAGAAGGAGTATTATTCCACACCCTATCTACATAAGTGAAGATAACGTTGGAGAACTCAAACAATTTGGATTCGTCTTTCTATGTATTGAAGGAACGAATAAGAAAGCAATCGTTGAGTCTCTAGTTGAAAACCAAATACCCTTTATAGACGTGGGTATCGGAATGCAAAAACAAGATGATACATTGAGCGGTTTAGCTAGAGTTACAACTGTAACGCCAACTTTTCATGAGCATGTAAGTCGAAGGATTCCTTTCGGTGAAGGTGACAATAACGAATATTCGAAGAATATCCAAATTGCAGATATAAACGCACTAAATGCTGCTCTTGCCGTAATTAAGTGGAAGAAAACGAGAGGCTTTTATGTTGATCAAGGATTTGAGTACAATATAACTTATGGCATATCTACAAACACATTAACGAATGATGAAATACCGAATGAAAGTAAAGACGATTAAACCTGAGTTTGTTCGTTTTATTCCAGAAGAGATAGAAGAGGGTGTTCTCTACATATCGATGCCTTACGCTACAGCGAGCCATAAATGCCCATGTGGTTGTGGCGAACTTGTGGTTACTCCCATCAAGCCAACAGAATGGAATTTGACTTGGGATGGCGAGACAGTGACACTTTATCCTTCCATTGGGAACTGGTGCCTTCCTTGTCAATCGCATTACTGGATTAGGGGAAATAAAATAATCGTAGCACGAAAGTGGAGTAACCCAGAAGTGAGCGCCACCCGAGCGAACGATAAACTTGCAAAAACTTGGCATTATGATAAGCGATGTAAAGAGCATTAGCCCAGCTATAGCAGTCAAATATCCGAGTTATCGGTTGTAGCGGTCGCTACTTTATTTGCAAAAAAGCTTAAAGGTAAAAATGTTGATAGCTGCAATTACTAAATATCAGAAATGCGGTGTTGTCCATGGGTAATCGATTAATCGATGATGACGACTTGCTTTTAGCGGTTGCGGGAGAGTTGAATGGTTGCCGTTTCGGCGACCTTGCGAATCTAAGAGGGAGAGTAGCTTCGCAGTCTGGAAAATCCGCTCATGAAAAATCAGTGCAAGAAGTCAAACGTCTTTTGAAGAAGCTTTCTAAGGATGGTTTCATAAAAGTTGAGGCGTCTCAAGCTGGTCAGGAAGGGCAGCTCATAGAGTTGACTTTGTGGGGATTGCTTCGTGTTTTGGATAGCGTTTTTATGGAAAAATTGACTGATTATGCTCTAAAAGAGAAACTTGACAAAATAGTATCTAACCAAGGCAAAAAACTGCTTCCCTTCATGTTCTCTCCCTATTTCGCCAACAAGGAAATAGCGTTAAAAGCAATCCGAAGGTTCCTCAACTTTAATACTGGACAATACCAAAGACCAAAGCAGGAATTAATCGATAAGCTTGCAAATTTTGGTTTCAAAAAAATGTCTTCAGAGGAGATGGATAAGATGATGCTAGAGAGCTTCGCTGACTTTTTCTTCCTTATTTCGCCCGAAAATCTTGCAAAGCCAAAGGAGGAAATGAGCCTATGGGATTTAGCATTAGCTAAAGACGAAGATACAAAACGATACGCGGTTGAAAGAATTTGCCGCTATAGAGATAGATATTCGCCAAAAGTGGAAAAGGCTAACCAACGAATAGGTTTTTTTGAAGACTGCAAGCCGGGTAAGAGCAACTCTTTGGCAGTCGCCTTTGTGAGAAAATAGGAGTTTTGTGCTTCATTTTTGTCACCCAATGTTTAATGGCCATAAAAGAATCTTTTAATCTGTATTTAACGCCCATTGTATAAAAAATCCTTGAATAACATTTATCTGCAAAACATATACGCAAAAACAAATGATAACTAGGCTGGAAATTTTTGCGTCTCATTAAGGCACGAATTTTTTATATTAATGCTTTTGACATAGATCACATTTGCCTTTGATTAATTCGCCATTCTTAACTTTTCGGATTAATTTCTTTAGTTGATTTTCAAGTTCGAATCTAGCATTTGATGTTTCTTCTTCTATCTCGAACCTCTCCACTTTAGTCAAAGATAGAGTTGTTTTAGCTTCTTCAGTGTTGTTTGTCATTTTTACTTCTGGAATTCTATTAAGACGCTCTGACTTGTCTCCAAGAGCTTCCTTCGTTATCTTTTCCCATGCTAGCCGCTCATCCTCAGTTTCAAGATATTGGATTTTGTCTAAAAGGAATTTGCATCTTTTGAAAAGCTCAATAATATGGGGATAATCGACGCCGAGATGTTGCAAAACGAATTGCCACATCTCAGGATCGGCGTGCAGTTTTTGTCTCTTTCCTATTCCTATAAGTAAATTACCTTTGTAAAAGTCATTTTGAGGAGTAAATTGTGGAAGAAATTCATTGATTGCAAGAATCCCTTTTACAAGGTCCTGACTATGTTTAAGTTGAATATTATAATCCAACGCATCGTAAATTTTTTGGTCATCATTTGACCAAGCGGCTTTCTTTGACAGCTTATCTTTGATTAAAAAATCATAGAAAATCTGAGCGGTAAACTTGAGGTTCGTATTTTTTTCAGTTAACCAGTCTTCCAGCAAGTCCCGGATAGGTACATTTTCCAAGTTTTCAAGTATTCGATAAATTACCTTAAACAAATTGCTGTAGCCTCCTTGTGTGTGCCAGATATCTGGAATCCCGTCCTGCTCTGGAGCTCGGTCTAATTCAGCAGCGGACAGGTCCAACCTTGAAAAGTTGGTTCTCTTCTGAGGCAAACTAAAGAGCTCTTTGATGGTACTGACAAGAGCAGCATTTTGCATATCTAATTCTCTGATTGTTAGCACAAGTTTTATGACAATTTTTTCATATATCGAATGCATTCCAGAATATGTTTCTGCGTATATTTCAGAACAGAGAATGTCAAAAATGGCTTTTTTAACATTAAGAATAAGTCTCTCACCCAATATTCTGTCATCGAATTGCTTGTTCCATAAATCTTTGTTCTCATTCTTGTTGGCGCGTCTTACAGCTTTTAAGATAGCATCTGTCAAAGAAGGGAGTTGCCAATCGAATTTCTTATAGTCATTCAAGACCTCATTAAATAGCCTCCAAACTTCATCCGAGCGTGTTATCTCAATAACATCATGCCCTTGAATTAACTCCTTCAAATTAGAATTTCCAAGAAAATCTTCAAATTTCCCCGCTTCAGGAGAAATGGCCGTGCCAAAGATTCTGCGCAAGTTATAGGTTCCGATTTGAATACGAATTGGATCTCCGCTTCTGACAAAATCAAGGTATTCGAGTATCTTGTCTCGCCGCTCAAAGCTGCCTCCACCCAAAACGTACACGTGCTTCCGCCTTACTATTATTCCAGCCTTTAGCAAATCATTCTTTACATAGTGTACTTCATTCCGGTTGTGCTTTAATGTTCTAAAAGCACGGTCGGTAACAAACGGTTGTCTTTTCATATCTGCAGTAAAAAAAGTTCGCAGTATTTCATGTGCAATCCTGTTTTTAGTCAGCGTCTTCATTTTTGGGTCATTGAATCCTAATATTGCCACGATTAATAAAAGGTCTCCAATATTCAGACTTAGCTTCCAGTATAAACTCTTTTTATGCAACGAAAAAAAATACCAATAGACAATTCTTGAATACCAAAAGTCCTCAAAAGCCTTACAACCATGATACCGCCTCGTTTGATTAGCGGTGCAACAATTGCAAAGCAGCAAGTACGTTAACATTAGAAGGTTAAAGACTTTCGTCTCCGAGTCTTTGCCGCCTGGAAATGCCTTAAGAGAAACGATCCTGTCGTTGGATGATTCACTTGACAAGGCTACATTTCTTCTCTGGGTTCCGATTTGGCTTAGGTTGTGTAGAGGTCAAAGTTACAAATGAAAAATTGTAAAATCGTTTATGGGTGGTAAAACAATGGGTAGCTGTGATAATTGGCTGTTTGGTAAAGAATCTGACATTGACAAGTTTGCAGACATATGTGTAGAAGTTAGAAAACTGTTGGCTACGAAGTGTGGTTCCAAAGAAACTGGTGCCTTCAGAGACTGGACGGGCATAAGTGAGTTTATCATTTTTTATGATAATCTAAAGTACACTCTTCATGGGCAAAAAACTGAATTATTCTCTGCTGAAGAAATCGAAGAGGAATGGACCAATTGCCAGCCGGACAAAGGTGAAGCTGCCATCTATTGGCTGGAAATCGAGTGGCCTCACAAAGTACCTTCGGAGGTCTGGGCGTTCATGCTGCAAGAGAGTAAAAAATTGAAAATACAAGAACTGGTCGAAAGTACCATCCGTGAATGGGGTCTGGAAGACGACAAAATTTTTGACTATCTGGAACCGAAACTTGGAGTGAGCGAAAAACTTTGAAACAAAAGAAATGCTCAATTTATCCGACTGAGCATATTGAAACAGTCCATTGTAAGTCCACATTTGAAACAGTAGTGAGTCAAGCGGCAAAAGCTGGTGATTTGAAACAGAACCGTCTATGGTATTGTTTCAGGGGCTGGTCCTTGTCTTTTATGAAAGTTACTGTTTCAATAATTGGACCTAAAATTTTAGGGAGGAATTGATATTGGGCTATCGGTTGACTTTAGAACAGTATGCTTATTTGCTTGATCTTTTTTATGCGGGAATGTGTCTACGAAAGATTTCTCGCTTGTTTAGGGCACACTATGGAATTCCGATTTCTCCTGCAACTATACTCCGCCGAATATTGTATTGGGTAGAAGCAGTAGACGAAGCTCTGCCATATTATATTGAAAAAGGTGAATACGGTTTTGAGTTTCAGTTTGGGGACATATGGGAGACGGATGAAATGTTCTTTAAGCTTAGAAAGAATGAGTTAGCATTAATGGTGGTTAGAGATCTAAAGACTGGTTTTGATCTTGGCATAAACATAGACTATCCAGTTACAATTGAAACAGTAAAAATAGCTTTTAAAAATGCCGTGGCAATGGCCAAAAAATCCCCTGTTGAAGTAAGATGCGATGGCCTGCCAGTATATGATAAGGCGGTTAAAGATGCGTGTGGACCCAAAACAAAACTCACAGTAAATAAAAGAGAAGGTGACATGGGACAAAACCAAGCGATTGAAGGGCATAACGGCGTATTTAGGGCTAGATTTAACGCAATGAAAAGCTTGCACAGTAAAGAAAAATCACCGCTAATAATAAAGGGTGTAGTAATTGATTATAATTTTGTCAACCCTAGTCCAAGCCTTTGCGATATGACACCAGCAGAAGTTGCGCTAAACAAAAAATCAATCGATGGAAAACACAGTTGGCTCCCTCTAATAAAACTTGCAATTGATTACAAGAAAAATATTAGCCCAAAAAAACGAAGCAAAAGATCCAAGCCCAAAGATTCAACTTTGGACTCTTTTGTTTAACTCTGAACTGGCTTCGATTGGTGTTTTCCCTCCGAGAGCTGAGTGAGGCCGCTTGGAGTTATAGTATAATCGAAGTCCATCGAGAAGTTGGGCTGAAGAAGACAGATTGTCTAGTCTTCGGAAGTTTTTTATTCTCGTTTTAAGAGTTCCGTTTACTCGTTCAACTAAGTTGTTGTTAGTTGGGTCGGTAAATTTAGGCTTCGATAGATGCTTTATTTTGCAATCATAATCCTTTGATAAGGCGATATTGTAACTTTTCAAGCCGTCTGTCACAATTTCAATTTCTCCAAGTCCCGACTGAGCTTTTCTTAATGCCTCGCGTATTACCATTTCAGCGTCTTCGCTACTTCTACCATAAGTTACCTCGCTCGCCAATAATATCTTGGTTTCCGCATCCAAAGCATTCCACAGATAAGCGAGCTTGCCTCTTATTTTTATCAGGGTTTCGTCCACATGCCACGTTTTCCCAACATGCAAACTGTGTTCTTTCTCCAGTGCTTTCATGTTCTTTATGATGCGCCTTATCCATCGGAATATCGTTGGATAAGAAACATGTAATGAGTAGATACTGTTCATGTGGTGTTCTATCGCACGGAGGCTTAATCCTTTGAAATAAAGGTCTGCCACCGCGATTACTGCTAGAGGATTTCCTTTCAGACCTTTACTCTCACCCTTATCACCGAATTTATGCTTGCATTCCTTGCACATATATCTCTGATCTGCAAATTCTTTGTGATGGCTTAGTCCTTTTCTTATTATTCGGTTTGAATTGCATTTTGGACATCTGATCTCTCCGGATTGAAAATTCGCCATTAGAATGTAGGGCAATCTGCTTAGAAAAAGCACAGCATATACATGCTTACACGATTGAAGTCTTTTTTCGTGGTCTTTACATTCGCAGACCCATCGTTTCCCATTCCAATATACTTTGTACCATCTTTCCATGTTTGATGATCGTACTAAGTACGTGTTTTCATCATTTCTCTTAATCATGCTGCCCTTTGCTAAAATCGCGAGCCCTCGCATTTCTCGTTCGCTGAACTCTCTCTTTCCCCTTCTTTGTGGGTAAGCTTCACTTACAGAGCACCCTAGCGAAGTTGGTTTTGGATCTTCGCCTATCTTTCTGATGGGGCTGTTCTTTGTTGCTTTGAAAGCTTTGTCCACAAAAATTCCTCAAAAAGTTTTTTCAAAAAGGGGCAAGAAAGAACTGTATACTTAATCTTATACTAGCGAGTTTTTATTTTCCTGAATTAGTTTTTCTGATGGAGGAGGAGTGCTTGGGCAAAGCAGTTCTCTAAGTTTTTCCTGATAGGCCGCTATTAGTTCTTCCAATCTGTTTATCAGGGTCCTAGACTTTTCGCAGTTAGAAAGCGCAGAATTGTTACATTTTCGGAGTGTTTCAATTTGTTGGTTGACGGTAGCGATTTCGTCTATGGTCCTTTGCAGCTTTCCAATGTCTATTTTGCTTGCGTTATCTGCAGCATCATTGGGCAAAACCGATTGGAACACCTCAAAAATTTGTCGCGCGGTTTTCCAACCGCCAGATTCAATATCAGTTATGGCGATGGTAACTCCTTGAGACATAGACACGTAAAACGGTTTCTGAACCTCGAGAAGGTTGGAAGGCGCGTCGTATACTAGTATTCCGTAGGTCGAACCCTCAGCCTTCGTGTGTTGAATGGTTTCCGCCAAATGTGTCCCGCAATATTTTTGTCTACCCGCTTTTCGTTCCACTATAATTTTCTGACCGAAACATTTGCCATTGAGTTGAATGCTGGGGATAATCACAAGATCTGGCTGCCCGGGTCCTCCTTTTTTAAATGTCTGGTCTTTAACAAAAACCTCTTGCCAACTAAGCTTTAGTGTCTCTTCGTTTACAAGACCCTTGCTAACTGGTTTGTTGATCAGTTGATTGATGGTGTCGTTTAGCTCTTTTAGATCTCTTTGGACAGGTTCAGTAGCGCTGGTGGCTGCTTCATGTATTAACTCTAATTTTTCGGTTAGTTGCACTTTTAATTCGCAAAACTCTTTTTTGACCCCCTCAGGAAGGGTTTCAATTAGCGCCTCTAATTTCTCGCTTAGCGGATAAACCATCTTAGTGACCATGTTTAGGGGCTTAGAGCGTTGGCTACTTGTTCTTGAACGCTTTTCAATAGACCATTAATCAATGTTCTGCTGTCCGCGTTAAGCCTCAACCCCGGAAAGTTATTCCAGGCGATGTTAGCAAGAACAATTGCTTGGTCGAGATTATTATCATGAAAACGTTGCTCGAGAAATCGCAAGTTGTCCTCGTTTATCTTGAAGTTGGAGGTTTCGCTTCCACAAATTGGGCATTTTGCTAAAACTGTATTCATAATAAGTTACTCCTTTGATGACTTATTTTTGCAGATTTCTTTTAAACAGAGAAACACTAGTTCTTTCCAAACCATTTTTTTGTCACCTTAACGCTTGAATAGGCTTTGTAGGAAGTTTTGGGCATTCCAACAAACGATCATTCCAATAAAAAATCCCGGTGATTTGCCTGGGCATAAAAGGTAACTTACCATGTAATCAAATCTTTGCGACCGTGTTCGAGCCCTTACAAGTTCATCAATATGGTCAGTCCCTTCTTTTTTTAGAAAAAGATCCCCTGAAAATATGAAACCCTTTTCGCTAAGAAACTTCTGACATGCCTCTACTTGTTTCGAAATGTTAACTTCTTTTTTTGCTTCATCGGAAACGTAAATAGCTGCCAATTGAGCATTTTTATTTAATATCATAGTTGTTTGCTGATCATTTTCTTTTTTCATTACCTGGATTACCTTCCTGTTTGGCATTTTCTCAATGAGTCTTTTCTCCATTTTTAATACCTCTTTTGTACTTATTTGAAATACTTACGTGTTGTAAGTATGATATAAGTATTTCGAATAAAACAACACATAAGTACAAGATTCAGAAATAGCATATCCGGAAACACTTGACGGCAATAGACGTGCTAAGGACAATCGAGCAAAATCCCCGAATAACGCCGTTGGAAATTTCGGAAAGATTAAAAATAAACCCACAACAAGTACGCAACATTCTGTTGGTCCTTGCCGAGCTAAAACTGGTGGAAACCCCCGTTAGAGGGGTATACTTGGTAACAGATCTTGGAAAGCACATCCTCAATCATAAAAAGCCGACATTGGGCTAAGAAATAACTGTGTCAGCCTTCCACATATTGAAACATATACGATTTTGTCGCAGGTCGGGCAAAAATCGATATTATGTACATTGCGAGGGCAAAGGTCTGTCGAAAACTGACGGGCATAGGGTGGATAAGTTTGATTTTATTTATTTGATTTTTAATTGTTCTGATGATAAGATAAAACTCGGAAAGCCTTTCCCACTATACCCCCCAGATTCTAGAACCTTACGCATGCTAAGAAATGGGCATAAAAGCTTCCGATGCACTCTTTGCGAGTTTACTGGTAAATTATGGTAAGAATCCCTTTAATTTTAACAGTCAATATTGCTTGTTGTCAAAGGAAGCAAGACACAGAGACTTGTACCTTTCAGAAGTTAAACCCGAGAAAGTAAAGAGGAAGCTAAATATCCTTCCATAGACTTGAAGGAAATGTTACAAGGCGTTAAGCTACTTTAGCCTATAGAGTTGGTTTAAAATGGTGAGAAAGATTATTGAAGTGGAACTGGAAAAGACCAAATATCAACAGTCTTCAAACTGTGAGCCTACTTTGATCTTTTCCTGCTCAAGTTGTCAAAAAGAATTCTTGTTTGAGGCGTCTTATTACAAAGTTGGCCAAGGTAAAATCATTAAGAACCGAAGGTCTGAAGACGTATTTGCTTTGTCGTTGTACTGCAAAGAGTGCGTGGGGCTCGTTTGACATATTCTAAGCAAATATTCAACCCTTCCTATTTTAGTTTCACTGCACAGACCTTTCGCTTTTACTCAAACTATGACGTATTTTTTTGACGTTTTTCAACGAGGAATTTAAAAGGTATGGGCTCAGGTTCCTGACAATGGTTTTGAACCAGTTCAGGAATGCTACTTGGCAAAAAATCAATTTCGCCATTAGCGAAACTCTTTAAAGTTGAGCGAAATCTCCTTAAGGATTCAAATTAGCTGTTTACCTTCTTTTGATTGTATCTATTATAATCAAACCTAAACCCAATACTTCAACAATAGCACAAAATACTAAGTAGCCTATATCAGCCATTAAGTTGCTCTGTTCTCCCCAATAAAGACTACTTTGTATTTGAGACAAAATACCTATTGATATTAAAAGTGCAGAAACAAGAATAATTATGCCAAGTATAATTAAAATGCCGAATTGTTTATTTTTAGTGGTAGGTTGCATACGCGCTTTTCTACTCTTTTATAATTAAAGGTTGTTGCCCACCTTAAATGTTTGAGAGTGATTATCATAACTTTTATTGAAGCTTTGGTTTTTTTCTAATTCTTACTTTGCTCCCAATCTCTTAATTTCTTCTGCCGCTAACTTGCTTGTTGTGCTCTCAAATTCAGAACGCTTATTAGCTAACTGGTTGCAACGTGGATTTAGCGGTAAAAGATGACACATGAATGGAATCGAAAAATGCAAATGCTCGATGGTGCTTTAACTGGCTCTGGAAGGTATAGAGATTATAGAGGTAATAAACCCTACAGTAAAAAACACATTTCAGGTTTAATTGGGGAAAGAGACGGCAGAAAATGGCTTGAAGAAAAGGGCTATGAAGTTTATGAGTTTCAACAAATAAATTGGTACTTTAAAGGTATAGATGCAAACGCTTCTGAGATTTTGAAGTTCTTTCAGTAATGAAGCGTAGAAAGAAACAGGAGTATATAACTCAAGATAAGCAACTCATTGCTAAATACAAGCAGAACATTGTTAGACATGTGAGCTATCTTAAGGGATTATTTAGGGAGAGATATTTTGATGCAAGGCATCTTTTTATTGAAATAGATAAGCTAAGAAGTTACATTTGCTATAACAAAAACCGAAGAGGTTCAAGGCAACCCGATTTTATCGCTAAGAAAGAAAATGAGTTTGCCTTTGTCGAGGTTAAAGCCAATACCTCCGATTTAGTCGTTGAGCAAAGAGGATGCTTTAAGCTGGCTCAAAAATATGGATTCAACGCATACTCGCTAAAGGTCAAAGTCGAGAATAACATAGCATTAGACATCGGGCTTTTACCCTATGATGGTCGAAAGGAATCAATAAAAGTGGAAAAGGCAGACTTAGCCCTTAACAAGTATGAAGCAATAATCGAAGCATTCAACGTTTTAGGCGGAGAAAGAAGCGTAACGGAAATAAAAAACTGGGTAACCGCCAAATATGGTTTCAGATGGAAGGATTTCTACGTATTAATGTTGCAAATGGCATCTAACCGCTTTAATTCTTCTATCCCTGAAAAGTATCGAGTGCTAAGTAAAGTTCCCTTAGTATCTTCACATGAACGTGCTTATGCTTACATATACGCTAAATTCAAGCTAAAATCATAATTTTTTAAAAAGGCATTGCTAACTGTAAAAATCAAGCTTCCTTACGTCACACTTATTTCGGTAGTCGTTGCATACGTGTTCTGCGAGTGGTGTGAGGCTGTCTCCTGACTGAGTCTGGCTCAGGGTTTTCCTGTTGCTTAGTCAAGTTCTTAGCTCTCCGTTTTAACGGTTGTTTTCTATTGAGTGTGTCCAAATTATTGTTTATTAA
>CAVVRN010000016.1:0-343958 GCA_963750605.1 Candidatus Bathyarchaeota archaeon | reverse complement strand
TCAAGAAACGAGACTGTGTGAAAAGTCTGCTCTAACTCGCCTAGAATGCCGTTAACCTTAAATCTAGACACATCGCAATGGCTGACAAAGACTCAAAGGTGAGACAAATGGACAACGAAACCGACAGCTATGTAGAAGGCTTATCCAGAAACCAAACGTTCCTACTGCCCAAAACCATAGAAGAATACGTCGAACCAGACAACCCAGTCAGATTCATAGATGCCTACGTAAACACGCTTGACATGGAAAAATTGGGCTTTACCCACTCAACACCACAGGAGCTTGGAAGACCATCCTACAACCCAAAAGACCTCTGCAAACTCTACCTCTACGGAGGCCTAAACCACATCCGCTCCAGCAGAAAGCTAGAACGTGAATGCAAAACAAACCTTGAAGCCATGTGGCTGCTCAAAGGCTTAGCACCTGACTTCAAAACCATAGCTGATTTTAGAAAAGACAACCCATCAGCCATAGGCGCCTTATTCAAAGAATTTGTAGCTTTCCTAAAAGATCTCAGCCTCTATGGAGCAAAACAAGTAGCCGTTGATGGCACAAAACTTCGGGCCGTCAACTCCAACGATAAAGCCTTCACCCAAAGAGCGCTTGCAAAAAGAATAAAGGTCATGGAAAAATCAGTAAAACATTACCTGGAAGAGTTGGATGCTGCAGATGAGCAGGAAGCATCTGACGAGCAACAAGCCAGCAGTGAAGTTAGGCGAAGAGGCTAAGGCTTTTGAAGTAGACAAACTGGCAGCTCTTACTTGAGAAAAAAGAGAAAAGCCAAGAAATCCTTGATAAAATGGAAAAGAGCGGTCAAAAGGAGGTTGCTCTAACTGATCCTGATTGTCGGCAGATGATGAATCATGGCAGAGTTGAATCCTGCTACAACATGCAGGCAGCAGTGGATTCAAAAAACCACCTGATCGTTAACTATTTGGTGACTAACGAGGCTTCAGATCTAAATCAACTCAGCGGCGTAGCCATAAGTGCTAAAGAAACACTTGGGTGTTGAGCAGATTGATTGCCTTTCTGATAAGGGATATTTTGATTTTATGCAAATCAAGCAATGTGTCGATAATGGAGTTACTCCTTATGTTGCAGTGAAGAGATCTGGAAGCGGTGGCAGTATTGTATCGCCAGAGTTTACTGCTGACAAATTCCTCTATGATAAGAGTGCTGATGTTTATGTTTGTCCGGCTGGGCAGCGTCTTTTCTTTCACTTGCTGTACTGTTCAGTGAAGGGATGGATAGGCGAGTTTACAAGTGTCCAAAGGGTGTTTGCTCTTCATGCCAGTTTTTTATGACTAAATGTACAGGCAATAAGGAGGGGCGTGTTGATTTGGCGTTGGGTGCATGAGGAAGTTGTTGATGATATGAGAAAGCGGATGAAGTTGCATCCTGAGGTTATGGATGAGCGCAAAAAGGTGGTTGAGCATACGTTTGGGACTTTGAAGAGGGCGTTTGGTGCTCCTTATTTGTTGCTTAAGGGTCTTAGGAAGGTTAGTGGGGAGGTTGGGTTGCTTTTGTTTTCTTATAATTTGAGGAGAGCTCTGAACATTCTTGGAGTTGAAGCTCTAATTGGGGCGCTTGTTAAAAAATAAGATTAAAGGAAAGTAAAATCAAAAAAGAGTATTGGAGTAATTTTTCAAGCTTTCAACTGGTCGTTATGTGATTTTTTACACGGTCTCAAACTTTGACTAACAGCATTCCCAGTTTAGTCAAGAAAGTTTGACGCGAAGTCTTTAATACTTAATCGTTTGAAAAATATGTTGGATAGAAATGGCAAAAAAGTTTGCTATTCTAATAATTTTCTTCCTAATTCTATCTGCCTTTACTGTTTTGTTAGTATCCAATCCAGTTCATGCCGACGCGGTGGCTACTGCAGTAATTCCGGTCGGAAGCGAACCGGAGGGTTTAGCTTATGATTCTGCAAATGGCGAGATCTTCGTGGCCAATGCATTCTCAAGTTCGGTCTCGGTAATATCTGACAGCACAAATGGCGTGGTTGCAACCATAAATCTTCCCAGTTCACCGGGTCCTATTGTTTATGATTCTGGAAAAAGCGAAATATTTGCTGCCAGTTATCAAAGCAATGGATCTGTCTATGTTATATCAGATAGCGATAATAGCTTAGTTGCGGCGGTTCCCAATATTGGAAGCCCTATGGCTATGGCTTATGATTCTGGCACGGGTGAAATATTCGTTACTAATTTCCAAAATGCCACAGTTACAGTAATATCAGACACAACCAACACTGTGATTGCAAAAATCCCAGTAGGATACAACCCAACCGGCATAGCTTATGACGCCGCCATGGGCGAAATATTCGTAAACAGCCTTTGTATAAGCAATTTCAGCGTTCATACGCCTAACTCTGTTTCGGTTATTTCGGACACCACAAACACTATAATTGCTAACATTTCCGTAGGATTTGGCGAAGGCGGCTTGGTTTATGATTCTGAAAAGGGAGAGATATTCGCGGCCCTAGCCAGCAACTCCTCGATGGCAGTGATATCGGACAACAGTAATAGCGTAATTGCAACTATATTATCAGTATCCAATGCCTATAACTTAGCGTATGATTCTGGCAAAGGAGAAATCTTCGTTACAAATCAAGCCTCCTCCAACGCGGTTACAATCATATCTGACAGCAACAATTCCCTAATAACAACGATTCCCATGGCAACGCCATCAGGCATAGCTTACGATTTAGAAAAAGGCGAAATCTTTGTAAGCAATTTTGGCGCCAACACAGTATCAGTAATCTCAGACTCTACCAGTATACTTCCGTTACCAACTCCAACTTCCTCACCAACTTCTACAAATCAAACATTACCAACGCCATCTCCTATTACAACCCCCTATCCATCTCAAAACTCAACCGGCAGAATCACCCAAATAACAACCTACAATGGTTCAACGGTAAACTTTGGATTAACAGGAAATATCTCTAGTTCACAAATGTCAAATCTAACTATTGCTAGTAACCAATCTGCAACAATTATATCATTTAATCTATCGGGGGAAAATGGAGCTTCTGGGTTTTGTAACATGACTATTCCGAAAAGTGCAATACCTTTTGGAACCTCACCCATAATTTACATCGACAACCAAGCGGCACAAAACCAAGGATACACTCAAGATACCAACAACTATTACGTTTGGTACACGACACATTTTAGCACGCACCAAATAACAATCCAATTCACAAAGGCACAAACTTATGCGCCTTCGACCGCGCACAATCCCTCATCGTCCCCAAACCAAACATCGTCTCAATCAAGTTTGACTCAAGAAGTAATCCTGATCCTAACAATCACAATAGCGATCGCATCAATTCTTGTATTAGTGCTAGTTTTAAGAAAAAAGAAAGAAGCGCCGTTGATTGAGCAGGAAATACCTGTTCTTAATATGGAAATACGAACCGCCAAATATCCAACCTTAAACTTACCTGTTACGCAAACTGAAAAAAATAACGCCAAATTTACAGCAAGCACAAAAGAAAATAGTCAAAATAACCAACAAATAAATTACGTCCAGCAAGACTT
This sequence comes from Candidatus Bathyarchaeota archaeon, assembly GCA_963750605.1. Classification (GTDB taxonomy): domain Archaea; phylum Thermoproteota; class Bathyarchaeia; order Bathyarchaeales; family Bathycorpusculaceae; genus Bathycorpusculum. The sequence goes on along the minus strand of CAVVRN010000016.1, from coordinate 340,410 downwards.
GAAAGCGCCTAATGCAGTCGCTAAACGTTTCCAACCAGCCAGTTACAATCAAGCGCCATCTTCCACAAAAGTCTGCAGACATTGCAAACAACTCGTCGAAAATGACCGAAATGTATGTCCATATTGCTTCAAAAAAATAAAATAAAAACTAAAATTTATCCAAAATATGACCTTCAATTAAGGTGAAGAAAGTTTGACTAAATCCAGTCAAGATTGTTTTACGAGAAGTCTTTTATTGCAAATCACTCGAATTTATAAGTATGTGCAGTCTTCGGAAAACTTTAGTCTTATTTTTTGCCCTTGTTTCTACCTGTATTGTTTATCGCTTTTATAGTTAGGAATCGAAAAAGGAAACGAAAAACCGCTAAATTAAAACAATGACCTTTTCCCACAGCCAGGTGTACCCCACCCCCGTGTGAATTAAAGGCTTAAAAGCAAAACAAACCGATAGATCTTCAGAGCTAAAATTATGAAGAAAGATACTTTCAAGCAGTTCTACAAAAGCGGTCTTTTCCCCATGATTTTTTGGAATATTCTAATGATTATCATCTTCGCAATTACCCAACAGTCCTTTTGGCATGGACTTTTTACAAGTAATCTCATAGGTAGTTGGTCATTACTTTTCATAAACATACAATCTCAAACGGGCTATACTTCACGCTATCTTAATGGTGACTTCTTTTATCTGGTCTTAATATCTTTGATGAACATTGTTTTCGCATTGGTTATCTTTAACCGACTGAAAAAACCAAATCAACAAAATCAACCTCAAAATAACGCCTCTGCCTCTATCGAAAAACAGTAACTTAAAGCAACGACGTTTTCAGTTTGCATAGTTCCCGATAGAAAAAAATCTTTTAAGCAAGGTCAAAACAAATAGCAAGTTGGTGTTTGCATGAATAAGAGAACTTTGATTGCTGGGGTTATCGTTCTTGTTATAGGAATAACGGTTGGTTTAATGGGTAACCAACTTGTGGTTTCAGCCCTTAATTCCCATCCTCAGGGCATTGTTCCTGCTAATTTAAGTGCATTGTGGGATGCTTATTGGGCGGTAGCAATCGTTGGTTATTTATTGGGGTTTGTAGGAGTCATTCTGCTTATTTTTGGGTTTGTAGCTAAAGACCCTCTCAATTAACTATAACATTAATTTCTAGAACTGCTTAGATTGAATTATTACAGAATTCTATTTGGAAAGCTAACAAGTAAACAAAGTTTTCTCTTAGATATGGCGGTCAAGAAACTTTGACTGCATTTAGTCAAGAATCTTTGTCGATAAACCTTTTATTGCCAAAACATCGAAACAGTAAGTATGAAACATTGGAGTAAGAGTTTAGCTTTAGTGCTTGTCTTTGTTTTTATTGCTTCGCTAATTATCATTCACCCCTCTACGGCAAAAGCATCTTCTCCTAAGACAATCGTTGTTCCAGATGATTACCCAACTATCCAAACAGCCATTGACAATGCTGATACCAATGATACCGTTTTTATAAAAGAAGGTACATACGAAGGCATCCAGAACCAAAGTCTGATAATCAACAAGACAATCTCACTAATAGGGGAAAATGCAAACAATACTTTCATTTACTTACATCCTCCCTTGGTTCCCTATACAATCTTTACCCAAACATTCATGGGCTATGCTTCTCCAATAGTTATAAATGCTGACGACGTAAAAATTTCAGGTCTAACAATAAAAAGCTTTATCGACCCTTCCTTTCAGGGGGCAATAAATGGTTTGGAAGCATCGGGAAATCATTTTGAACTTATCGGCAATAAACTGGGCTTCACAGTATCATTAACTGGAAACGATACCATTATAATCAATAATACTCTTGCAGGTCTAACTCTGAGCGGTTCTAATGCCACACTTTTGAAAAACGTTATTGTAAACGGAAGTGACCCCCTTGCAGTCTCGTGTGTTGGTTCAAACAATTTAGTAGTTTTAAACAAAGTCAACTCAAATGGTGGCACATATATAGACGGTTCTCAAAACGTCATTCAGGAAAACGATTTAGGCTCTGGAAGCATGATTAGCGGCAGTCTCGAAATGAAAGGTGACGAAAACATCGTATACAAGAACAATATGTCTTCTCTCGTAAACATAGGAAGTCAATGGGCACCATGGAAATTGAGCTCATTTGACCTTGTTTACGGAAACATAATCAACGGAAACTTGGATGTGTTGGGAAATAACAATACCTTCAAAGGTAACTACATCCAAGGAATTATTTTCGGAAACATAGAACAGAATACTGCTAACGACACTTTTTACGATAACAACTTTGATTTCATTGGTGGCAAAACTTTCACGATTTGGAGCGGTGTTCATGGTCCCATCGTCTTGAATAACGGCAAAGAAGGCAACTATTACAGCGACTATAATGGTTCAGACGTAAATTCCGATGGGATAGGTGATACGCCATACGTAGTTTTTGCCAATGATACCCAAAATTACCATTACATTGCAGATTTTGACATAGCTAACATTATACTAAATGACCCATATCCGCTTATGAAACCTTACAACATTTCAGAGGTGTCTCTCAATATCCCGCAATGGGCTGCCTTGAAGATATCAACCCAAACTGTGCTCCCCTCAATTACCTCAATATTAGTATCCCCAACTGTGGCGACAAGTGCTTTTGCTTTCACTAATTCTACACAAATAGAGCTTGCTATTTCCACTGCTATTGTGTTATTGGTTATAGTTGTTTCTTTACTGCTTTTTAGAAGACATCGAAAAACCCCAAAATAATCAGTCAGGTCAAGTCAAGAAAGTTTGACTGATTTTAGTAATGGTTGTTTGACTGATAAATTTTTAAACAAACAAGTTGCAATTAATATTTAGTAAGATGGAAGCAATGAAGTCTATCTTGAAATATTTGGTTATCGCTTTAATCATTGGATTGCTTGCCTTTACAACCGTCAAACGTCTTTGCCCACGCAGATTTGACTACGTCGAGCTATTTAGATCAAACACCAAGTTTCTTATCCAATGTTGTCGGGCTTGACATGACCAAATATTCACTTATAACACTTTCTTATCAACCAAGAAACATTACCCTACCTCAAAACGTTACTCTCTCCAACCCCGCGGACATAAGCGGTCTTAATGTTGAAGCACCGAGGTTACGACTTTAAATCCGACAATGGTACGCTGAATACTATGAGCATGTTTTATAATGGGCAACTATCAAATGTCAAATTTTATCCGGATAACAACATGTGGCAACTACATTTACACCATTGCTCCATCCACTAATCTAACCAACCAAGCAAATGACTTACTAACAAGATATGAAGTATTCATATCGCAAAATTCAGCTATTGACACTTCCTTTTTGAATCTATGAGAAACGTTTTAAACAGCGTCGATGTCCTATCTTCAGCGAACTTTACGACAGGTAACATAAATTTTCAATCATCACAAACGGGAAACAGAACATCCCTTCAATGGATTTACACGGAAGACGGCATAGTTATGAACTGGAAAAGAGTGGAAATCGATTTTAACAATAATGACTTAACTTCATTTGATGACTCTTGGAGTCTGTATAAGGTGTCAGGTTTGAGTGTGATTTCCGCTCAGGAAGCAACAACCATAGCCCGAAATGCGGCACAAAACGTAACGATAAGCATAGTAAATGCGAACGGCACTGTTGAAACCCTCAAAGTTCCCGATTTGTCAAACGCATTTTATGATGTGCAATTTAACATGTTACCCTATCGTGGAGACGACCCCAGCTTTCCCAGTAAAATAACTCGAGACCCGCTGACATTGTATCCCTATTGGCAATTCCACTTCGACTTCAATCAATCTATAGCGGGCTATGATGGTGTCCAAGTCGGAGTTTGGGGTGACACTTCAGAAATAATCTATGCGTCGGGCTTTGGCTACTTAGGTTATAATCCGCCCATCACATCATTACCCGAATTTTCTCCCAATCCCACGACCGCAATATTACCCCAATCGTCTCCAAACGCAACATCAGCCGTTCCAGAACTATCACGGTTAGTTGTTTTACCATTGTTCATTTCGCTGTTCGCCATTGCTGTCGCACTAAAAATTAAGCGACGAAAAACTCATTGATCTTTTGCAAAACCAAATATATGCTAAATTCTTTTTGCCCCAAGACGTAATGTACATATAAGACTGATAATCTTTTAGCAAATTTTCATAAAGTTAAAATTTTGAGTAAATTAAAAAGAAAAAGAAGAGATTTTTGGTTTTTTGTTGTTTTTATTTTTTTCTGAGCAGCAGTACTGTGGCTATGGCGATTGCAATAATTATGGCAGTTACTCCAACGGCCATGTAAGTCATTATGTCTGTTTGGGATGCCAATGAAGTTGAAGCAGTTTGTGTTGGAGTGGATGTTGCGGTTGGCGCATTAACTACGTGTGCTGCTGTTTCCGCATATGAACTTCCATATGAGTTGCTGCCAGCAAATGTTGCGTATATCTTGTAGTCTCCTGCGGTTGTTGGAGTCCATGTGTATGAGTATGTTCCGCTTACGTCACTTGTAGTTGATCCGATATGGATTGAGTTTCCGTTAGGATCAACTGCATCAATAGACACCGGGACCCCTCTAACAGTTATGTTGTGGAATAGTCCGTCGATTGGCTGTTGCATATGCAAATACTCCATGTATATGCCCATTGAATCGTCAGAAACACATGGCGTACCCGCTTGAGCTGGTGATTGATCTAATACTGTCCCTGAAATTACTACAGGTGTATCTGAAGTGATTGCTGTTTGCGGAACTGAAACTGTGGTTGCACTTTGTCCTATGCCGAAAACATACAGATATCCGTCATATTCGTTGATGTATGCAAGGTAACCGTCAGCAATAGCACCTTGGAAGCCTCGAGCGCCAGGTCCGTTCTGACCTAAACTCATGAATGTTATGTTCCATATGCCCGCACCCGTAGTAGCGTTGATGCAATATAGTTTCCATCCTCTGGTAAGAGGTTCGCTAGGTGTGTGCTCGCAATTGAATGTGTAGATTTTTCCGTCCGCAACATAGCCAGGTGCACTAAAAGAGTAAACATCTGAGCCGGTAGAATTCGTATATGGAGTTTCGAATGGAAGAGCTGGTGCTTGGAACGTCCATACTATGTTTCCGTTGGTCCAGTTAAGTGCTCGAACGCCATCGTATGCATTTGAAAAAAGTAGGCCGTATGCTGAATATACATCGTAAACTCCAAATTCTCCCCATGGAGTAGGCATCAAAGTTTTCCAAGCCACTGCGCCAGTTTGCAGATCCCATGCTTCAATATAGCCATCATCCATTCGTGCGGCGAATTTTCCATGGTCAGCGACAAAAGTTAGCGAGTTGAAGAAAATTTCAGAAGCAGAGGTGCTGGTTGAAACATTCCATAAAAGTTTACCTGTAACTAAGCTAGTGCCCATTAAGATTTGGCCTTGGGCTGTTCCAGTGGCTGAGGGCGTTATCGAGGCTGTATTGACGGCTATCATTGATTCGAAGTCGGCAGTGCCAATTGTAGTGAATGGATAGGTAACGTTGGTATTCACTCTTGTCGCAAAGTTGGTACTAGTTCCTGTAACAGTCCAGTTAATCAAATAGTTCTGCGTCGATGCGCCTGTTCCAACGGTTTGTATGCTTAGAACCCATGGATCTGCATATACTGTTCCTGTTGTCACTGGAATTGAAACGTTCACTACTGCGGCTCCAGTGTACGGGTCATATTCTACGAGTCTCCCACTGCCTATGAATACTAAGTAAATTGTAGAGGTCTCACCAGATGTCGCACCGGGCACACTTGGAGCACTGCTACCGTAGGTAATGAATGTTGGCGGTTGAGTAATGCCTGTCTGGTCCCAATACACTTGTCCCGTTTGCAGGTCAAAACATTCCCAAACTGTTGTCGGCTCATTCACGAGCGAACCGTTGATCATTTGGGGCATGACTTTTGTTAGAGTCTCGTAACATCTTCCAGTCATAGATTAAATGTGGAACACCTTGGGAAACTATTCCCATAGATACTGATGTTTGTCCTTGGGTACCTCCAATAAGACCGCCTATTGCAAATTGTTGTCTCCATAATATGTGTGCACTCGATGGGGCTTGTACGTAGGGAACGAACTTGTAATTGCTCTCGTATATGTTTGTGTTAGCTGGCCAATTTGGTCCTCCGCCTACTCCACTGAACGGAAAGTTGCCTGCAATTACCCACCATTCTCTATTATCGGGTGATATTGGGCGAGACCAGTAACCGGTTGGAAGAGGAGATGGAGGATAACTTGCCACCTGGTCTTGCTGCACAGTAAGCTTTACTACTGAACTATTGCTGGGCAGATAGTAGGCTGATTGTAGAAGTGCACTTCCGCCTGTTTGAGATGTGCTGTACACTATTCCCTGATTGTAGTATCCTGCTGGATAATATGCACCTGCAAAGAAGAGTTGAAATGTATAATTGCCAGTTTGGTCAGGAGCGTAATTGAACCAATTCGTTGCGTCTCCCTGATAGGAATTCAAAGGTCCTACACTATCTGTGGTTCCATCTGGTTTTGTAATGACGACTGTGTATCCAACGACAACTCGGTTAACAATAACGGGCGGTTGAAGCCACATGTTTACGAGCAATAATTGTCCGACTCCAATTGGATTGGGGCTAACGCTGAGATAGGCTATAGTTTCAATCGTATCATTTGGAGTGACTCCTGCGGGTAGAGGTCCACCTGTATAACTAGAGCTTTGAGGTGCTCCACCAGATATTTGAGCAGTTTGTGCTTGAACTGGGAATTGTAGATATTAACAAAGAAGCCATTAGTATTATAATAGCGATTGCTGTGATTGTTTTTTGTTTTGCTGAGAATTTAATGTTCATTTTCTATTCTCCGAATTTTAAATGCAGACAGGTATCCAAGCTTAACGCATATTAGATTTGGGGTATTTCCGCTTCTCAGTCGCTGTCCATGCTTAAATAATCATTAAAAGTCCATACTGGGCACAGTCATTTATTTCAAGCAAACATTGAAGTCAACAAGTTTGCGCATTAACCAAAAAAACTAGATTTTCAAGCGTAAGACGATGAAAACATAACGCTAATAGGGTTCCAAATCGTACCATGTGCCTTTAATAAAAAGTAAGTAACTTAAGATTGGGAAGAAAAAGGCGAAAAGAATGGCTTATTTACGTGAGGAAAAAGATAATGTTGAAGTCGATTATCCGCTTAAGGCGATTTGGGAAGCTATCCCCAAAACTGTTGTTACGCTTGATTGGAAAATCGAAGAAACAGATGAGGCAACCCATCATCTTAAAATTAAAACTAAAGGCGGCTTCATATCCTATCCTTCGATGCTGAAAATTGATTTATCAGAGATTGATGAGAAGACTACACGAATGGTTATGGCGGCTGAGACACCTGTGACCACGATTACTGCTGTCGCGGATTATGGCAGGACACGAGAACGCATTGAACAATTCGTAATAGCACTCGCAAAGTTGATGAGCGGCAAAACATAATTTTTCGTTTAATTATAGAAAGTTATATGACTTATGCAATTAACTATCATCTACAATAGTGTGCTTTATGACAAACAAGCCGCCTCAAATCATTTACAAGGGCAGAAGTTTAGGCATCGTTATTTTAACAGCTGCCCAATTGCTTATTGGCGCGATACATGTTCTCTTCGGGTTTCTTCTTTTGACATCTGAAACATCACTCCTTAAGGCAACTGTGGCATATGATTTTTACACAATCGCTTTCGGTGCATTGGTTCTATTTTTTGCTTGGTTTATTTGGCAGGGCAAAAAAGCAGGATGGATCGGCACCGTCGCAGTTTCCATATTCGTCAGTGTCGCAGATGCTTTAACGCTTCTGAGTTTGCCAAGCATCCCGGGAATACCAAAATTCGCAGCGCCAACAGAAATAATATACAGCATCTTTGTCGTAGCTTACCTGCTTCAAACAAAAGTTAGAAAAAAATATCTGGGTTAATGAGTCTCCAATGTCATTGGTCGTTATGGCTTGACCATCTAACGTAACTCAAAATGTTAGTCAAGAAAATTTGACTAATCGCAAGAAAATGTTAGTCAAGAAACCTTGACGAATACTCTTTTATTTCCTTAACAGCTAACAGCAAATTGGAAAACTACAGCAAGGAAGGCCTAACTTTTGAGGGTGAAAAAATGAAGCGGGGGGCAAAGTCTCTGAGAGTTGGTTGCATGTTTCTTGCCATTTTCTTCTTTTTAGGTGGTTTTGCATTAGTGATTTCGCCAGTTGGAGCTCAAGCGATCACGGTGCCCATCGGAGTGTCTCCTAGGGATGTGGCAATAACACCCGACGGTGAATATGCTTATGTGACTACTATGAGCGCTAATGGTGGACCGGGTTCACTGGCAGTGATAAGCACAACTACAAAAACGGTAACGGCGACCGTGACCGTTGGAGTTGGCCCCAATCACGTGGCTATCTCTCCCAATGGCGCTTACGTCTATGTTACGAATAGTTTCGGCGGTTCAATTTCTGTGATTAACACAGCTACGAATTCAGTGACAGCAACCGTTCATCTTACGGGGGAGCCCGCCGGTGTTTCAGTAACACCAGACGACGAATTTGTCTATGTCACAACTGGGGCAGGTTCGGTTTCAGTGATAAATGCAACTTCGAACACCGTAACGGCGACAATAGCCGTTGGATTTTATCCCTTGGGTGTGGCCATAACGCCTGACGGAGCATACGCATACGTTGCAAATTACATAGATGGAACAATCTCAGTTATCAGTACAGCTACCAACACGGTGACTTCAACAATAACCCTGCCCTTTGACAGCCGTCCTGTTGAAGTCGCCGTAACGCCTAACGGAGAATATGTCTATGTCACAAATCAAGATAGCGAAGCAAGTTTGGTGTCGACTTTAGTGATAAGTACGGTTACAAATAAGGCGGTTGCGACAGTAACTGGTTTTAGCAGTCCTTATGCTGTCGCAGTTTCTCCGAACGGCACATTTGCTTACGTTACAAACGATGGCACCGGCTCTATCTATGCTATAGACACTTCTACAAACACAGTAACTCAGAAGATATGTGTTGGAACGAACCCTGGGGGCATGGCTATAATGCCAGACAGCGAATACATCTACGTTACAGCCAGCAATGCGACTTTTGTGATAAACACAAGGACCTTGACTGCAAGTGTATCACCTTCAGCCATGACGATTGATGCAACTCAATCTACGACGGTTAGCGCCACTGCTTGGGGTGGATCTGGTTCGTACACAAGTTATCAGTGGTATGTAAATGGGTCTGAACAAAAGGGTCAAAATGCATCAACGTTTTGTTTCGTTCCTGCCTCTGCAGGTTTATACGCGATTACGGCAACGATTACAGACACATCAGGCACAACTTCCGCGCAATCTAATGTTTCAACGAGCACTGTGAATATTGTGCCGACAGTTTCTATCAGCCCTGTTGGTCCGCTTACGTTGCCTGTTGGCGAGGTCCATATGTTTAGCGCCATAACTATTGGCGGGTCAGGCAATATTAATTATCAATGGTATTTGGATGGCGCTTCAGTTGGCACCAACAGCGGAAGTTACACCTACATTTCTGCTACAGGTTCGCATACCGTAACCTGTAAAGTAACTGACAGCGCTCCTATTCCAATATCCTCTTTTCAATCCAACGCTGTCTCAATTACAGCGAGCGCAGTTTCTGGAGCTTTAGCATTCGAAAACTCATGGATGGAAAAGGTATCCATACCAACAACGACTTCAGGTGATGAAACTGCTTTCATAAATGGGACTATATATATTTTTGGTTCAACTGATTACGCCTATAATCCAAGTGCAAACACTTTGATCACCATAGCCCCGATGCCAACGCCAAGAATTACCTTTGCAATTGCGTCTTGCGGAAATAAAATTTATCTTATAGGTGGATACGATGAAAAAAACGTGTTAACCTTTTCAGTCAACGAAGTTTATGATCCTTCAACAAATACATGGGCAACCGTAGCTTCAATGCCCACTAACAGAAGTGAGATGCAAGCGGAAGTAGTTAACAATAAAATTTATGTGATAGGTGGAAGAACTGCAGACTCATACTCTACCGACATTAATGAAATATATAATCCAGCCGCTGACTCATGGACAAGAGCAGCCTCCAGTCCTTATCCTGTTGCTAGTGCCGCTTATGCAATCGATAACAACAAAATATACGTAATCGGAGGCGAAGACGACAACCACCCACCAGCGGGATCACAAAATGTGGCAGGAGTTAATTCGGTAAATTTCAATCAAATCTATAACCCATCAACAGATAGTTGGAGCTTAGGAAATCCCATTCCTACATCCACAATTGCTGGAGGAGCAGGAGCAACCAAAGGAGCAAATGCGCCAGAACGAATCTACGTATTTGGAAACATTGCAGGTTTTCTCATTAGCTCAAATCAAAGCTATGTTTATGATCCGGTAGCAAATTCGTGGACGAGTGGAGCACCTATGCCTTTTGCTTGTGCTAGTCCAGCAGTTGCCGTTGTAAATGACATCTTTTTCGTCATTGGAGACGGTCAAAATGTAGAACAGTACACTCCGATTGGATATTCATCAGCAACTACCATAATAGCGACTACGGAAACAGGTGCCTCAATTAACTTTGCGTTAGGAGGAAACATAACCGACCCACAAATGTCCAACATCACAATCACAACAAACCAGTCTAACACGACAACAATTGTATCTTTTAATGTAACTGGACAACGTGGCACAACAGGATTTGGCAACATGACTATCCCAGTAAGCGCAGTGCCCTTTGGAGTCACGCCCACAATTTATATCGACAACCAACTCGCCCAAAACCAAGGCTACACCAAAGATGCGAACAACTATTACGTTTGGTTTACAACACACTTCAGCAAACATGAAATATCAATCATATTTAATACAATGCCCACTCAATCGCCTTCACCAAAGCCTGTGTATACTCAAGAGCATTTCCCAAATACAACTGGACCTGCAGCTGCGATTACTGGAGTTTCGGTAGTTGTGATAATTGTTGTTTTGTTGGTTTATTTCAAAAAAATCAAGCCCAGAAAATAAGTTAGGGTCTCTTCATCCAGTCATGAACAAACACTTCTGCCTCGCCAGATTCGATGCCTTCAACAATCTTTTGTGCCACATACTCCGCCGTATCAGGCTTAAAAGGTGCACTGACGCCCTCGTCTCCCTCTTCATCTTCCTTGTTTTCCCAGTTTCTTTCGGACACTCTAACGGTGTTTTTTTCAAAATCTGTAATTGTAATGTAGGGGTAAACAACAGATACGGCTATTTTGTCTGCTTTGAGTTCTTCCCGTGCAGTTAAGCTGATGTGTGACAGCGCCCGTTTAAGAGAAGCGTAGATGCTCATACCCGGCAAATACATCAACGCAAGCCCTGAGCTTACGTTCATAATTGCTCCGCCTCCCTGTTTGCGCATGATAGGAATGACCTGCAGCATGGCAACGACGGGTCCCAAAAAATCGAGTTCAAAGATGCATCGGAAAGTGTCAACATCAATTTTTTCGATGGGTGCATCGTATCCCTGTCCAGCGTTGTTAACTAAAATGTCAATTTTTCCGAAGTGCTCATATGCCTGCTTTATCATGCGTTTAACATCTTCAACTTTTGATAGGTCTGCAGGAAGTGCAATTGAGTTGGGAAGTGTTTTGGCAAGCGCCTCAAGTTTATCTTTTGAACGTGCAACAAGAGCTAATTTGGCGCCTTTGCTGGAGAGAAGTTTGGCTGTGGCATATCCTATGCCGCCTGAAGCACCGGTTACAATTGCTACTTTACCGTTTATATCCATTAAAATCGCTTATCCAATCCGCTTAAGGATTTCTGCTGGTTTTTTTGGGGGAGCCTTCGGGAAGTCGCCTTTAGGATAACCAAAAATGACGGCAGCAAACACTTGATGATCTTCTGGCACGCCAAGCTCGGCTTTGCCCTTTGTGTTCGCATAAAGCATTGCACCGCCTATCCAGCAGCTTCCTAGCCCAAGCGAGTATGCGGCAAGCATCATGTTTTGCGCTGCCATAGAACAATCATTTACTGCAAATTGCGAAGATTTTGCACCTGAAATAAAAACCAGCAAAGGCGCACCATAAAATATGTTGAACTGCGGGTTTTTCAAAGAGTTTTTAAATCGTTCCAAGCCTTCGTCGGCAACATCAGGTAAAGTTTGAAGCAACGCCCCTTTTGCCATATCTGAGAAACGCTTCATTTCCTCCTTATTAGTCACAATCGTGAATTTCCAAGGTTGAATATTGATTGCTGTTGGAGAGTAGGTTGCCGCTTCCAAAATAGTTTGAACTGCCGATTCAGGCACAGCTTTTTCTTCATAGCTGCGAACTGCTCGCCTTGATTTTAAAGCTTCAATAATTGGATTTGTCACCATAAAATTTCACCAGTTAGAAAGAGATTGATTGTTTATAAAAACATCTCTATCAAAACCCAACATATTTTTTTAACACTATTTACTTTTTCTTATCCATTTCACAAATCATAATCAGCCACAACTCAAATTAGACAGAAAAAATTCTGACTCGACTACCATAATTTTTGCAACAAGATAAAAAGATTGTTTGAAAAAAAAGAAAAAAGGGAAATGATTTTTTTTAAGTATTTTTTATGGCCTCTTTCTTAGTATTAGTACGGCTATTGCTATGGCAATTATTATGGCGATTCCCACGCCGATTATGTAAGCGGCTAGGTCTGATGTGGTTGCGAGGTTTGAAGGTTGGGTGGTTGTTGTTGGTGCTGGTGTAGTAGTGGGTACAACTACGGTTGCGTAAGTGTCTGCTGATGAGAAGCTATAGGAATCATCGCCTGCAAAAGTAGCAGTAATGGTGTATTGCCCTGGAATCGTTGGAGTCCATGTGTAACCAAAGGTGCCTTGCGAATTACTTGTCACGGTTGCGATGTGTACTGGGTTTCCGTTAGGGTCAACTGCATCTATGGATACTGGGACACCTGTAACATTCGTTGGGTATGGTGCTTGTTGGTGTAGATAAGCCATCCAATCGCCCATAGAAGCATCGGAAACGGCAGGCGTTCCAGGCTGTGCGGGTGATTGATCTAAGACTGAACCAGAAATGATCGCATTCTGTCCTGCAGTTATTTGTGTTTGCGGGGCTGAAACTGTCGTTGAACTTAGCCCCATGCCGAAAACGTACATAAACCCATCATAGAAGTTCGTGGCTGTCATGTATCCATCACTCACAACCCCCGGCTCCATTGGCCCCAACGTTGACCATACTAAAGCGCCTGTAGTGGCGTTGATGCCGTATATGCTCCAGCCTCTGCTAAGTGGTGCACTTGGCGAATGTTCAATGCTGAAAGTGTAGAGCAACCCGCCTGAGATTATTCCACCGCTAAAGAAAGAGTACGTTTGGCCATTGAGATTCCCAGTGCCGTTAGTATAGGGAGTTTCGAATGGTGGGGAGGGTGCTTGGAAATTCCAAGCTACTTTGCCGTTAGTCCAGTTATAGGCGACAACACCGTCATATTGTCCATAGTAGAGAAGCCCATTAGCCGACTCCGAAGCGTATGATCCGAATGTTCCCCAAGGATAACTTGAGAGTTGACTCTTCCATGCCAGAGTACCTGTGTGTAAATTCCAAGCGTACCAATATCCGTCGTCAAAGCGTATCGCTATCATACCGTGATCAGCGAGTTGGTTTCCCGTAAATGTTGAGAATCCTACGCCTGATGATACGTTCCAAAGTAACTGTCCAGTTAGCAGGTTGGCAGCGGCAATATATACTTCAGACCCGCTTCCTGTTGAAGCTGTACCCGTAGCACCATTAATTGCGCTATATATCGTAGTCGAAATCATAGATTCATAATCAGCTGTACCTATCGAGGCGAATGGCCACGTAACATTGGTATTTACGAAATCGCTGAATGGATAACTGCTAGAAAGTCCGTCAAGTGTCCAGTTGATTAAACGGTAATTTGGTTTAGCGGATGTACCGATATTTTGTACACTTAAAACAGATGGATCAGCGTACATTGTGCCTGATGTAAATGGAATTGTCACATTAAGCGTTACAGCTCCAGTCATCGGATTATACTCAGTCACTAAACCCGTACCTGAAACGGCGCTAGCGCCTAAATACAAGAGGCTTGGTACTGTTCGGTCTGCTCGTTCAAATGCTCCTGGAACGTATGGAGTGGCTGTAGCGTATGTAATGAGTGTAGGTATGCGAGTAACGTTTGTAAGCTGCCAAAATATTTTGCCTGTCTGGATGTCAAAACAGGTCCAAACTGGCTGAGTAAATCCGTTGAATGGTTCCGTAATTACTTGGTAGCATCTTCCTTCAAAGACTATGTTTGGGTTTCCTGCGAAGCCGGGACCGGCATTACCATCAGTCAAAAAGGCTGTCCCGCTAAAATCGTTGATAGGTGCCTGGAATAATGTGGGTGCACCGTCAATTGCGCCGCCTACGATTCCGTCCAGTGTGCCTTGCTGTCTCCAAACCACATGTGCACTAGTTGGTCCGGTAGTATACGGAACGAAGTTGTAATTGTTAGTGTATACGTTAGTGTTGTCTGGCCATCCTGGGGTTCCTGTGCCGAGTCCCACTTCGTTATTTGGGTCGTTCCCGCCGATTACCCACCATTCTCTGTTATCAGGTGAAATTGGTCGACTCCAGTAGTTGGTTGGTAGCGGTGATGCTGGCCAACTTGACACTTGATTTTGCTGCACAACAAAAGTGTATTTTATAGTCTGTGAAGGCGCATAGTAGCAATCTTGGTTAAACACTGTTCCTGTTCCTATAAACAGGCTGGTGATTCCATGTATTACTGTATTGCCCGTAGTTAAAACTGGCGACGTATTGTTTACTATTCCATCTGTATAGTTTCCTGCTGGGTAATAGTCTCCAGCAAAGAAGAACTGGATCGTGTAATTGCCAACTGTATCAGGGACGTATGTGAACCATGCTGTTGTGTCGCCCTCATAGGAAACCATCGGACCGACAGTTATTGCAGTTCCATCAGGTTTTGTGATTACTACTGTGTACCCTGTGTGAGCCCGGTTAACATCCAATGCAGGTTGAGTCCATATGTTAACAAGCAAATCTTGACCTACTCCGATTGGGTTAGGTGAAAAACTCATGTATGGAATTGTCTGAAGTGTCTGGCTAGGAGTGACACCGGCTGGAACTGGCCCTCCTGTATAATATGTTTGTGTTGTTCCTATTGATACTCCTGTCTGAGCTTTTACTGGAATTACCATCACTATTGCAGAAAGCATCAGTAGAGCTATAGAGATTAAAGCAAAAGATTTCGATTTAACATTAAAAGTCTTCATTTTTTTTCTTTTCCTAAAATTTTTTGCGAAAGAGCAAAACTTCAATTTTTCAATTAAAACAATGCCCTTCGCTATAAACTCATAATCGACCCGTTTCATTTAAATTTATCATAAAAGAAGATTGACTGATCCTAATTTTAGCAATTGAACATTATTCTTTGTGATCTTATAAGTGCACCATATGAGCTAAAATATGAATTACCAAGATAAGATAAAATGCTGTTGTCATGCTGAAATGTAGGAATCTGATGGGCCTTCTTGAATTCAAAGTGGTGAATCTTTGTAGAAGACCTGTTACTACTAGTGTAAACACGGAAACAAATAGGGCCAGTCCTGTTCCTATGAATGACACAGTTGTTATCCAAAACGTAAAGTGAATTGAAATAAGCATGAACGCAATCAAATTTCCAAATAGGTGTATTCTTATCAATGCTTTGATTCTATTTGGGCGATGATGTTTTAGCAGATAATAAATTGGTGTAACAATTGCAATCCAAAAACCCCCAATCAAACTCATCCAATGAGTAAATACCAAAGGACCAACAAAAAACCCAAACGAAGGCTTGTCAATTACTGTTAGACTTGAAAGATATATTGTTAATAGAATTATGACCAATGCGCCCCAAAGGTCAGGTTCTTTTAAACGTTCAGTAATTTTAATCAGCCCATAGCTTTTTAAAATTAAAACACTAGAATTAATGCAGCATCGTAGTATTTTAATTTAATATGCAAAACCAAAATTGAAAAAATATCATTCAACGCAACATGTTTTTTCATAAATAAAAATCATTCAACCTAAAAAGGTAATAAAAAAGTTTCTCACCTAACCTTTTCTTTTAAAGTCATCAGATAAGAGGTCAGGCCTTCGATGCATTGGATTTCTCGACCAGTCAAGGCATGCAAATCTTGCCAAAACCTTGTATTAGCTTTGATTTTTGCTTTTTCCATGTTGTGTTTTAGGAGTGCGGTTCCTTCTTTGCCGCGTCTATCAAAGTCTAAGAGGAGAATAACTTCTTTTGCTCCGAGCTTTTCTATGTCTCCAGTTGCTTCAAGGAAGGATTTGCCGCCTGTTTTCACTGTTAAGATTGCGCCGTTGATGCCTAATTCTCTTAGTGCTTGAGCGTCTTTTTTGCCCTCAACAACAATAGGCTTTCCCTTAGCTGACTCCTCTGTGAGCTTTGCGATGATTTGCTGGATTTTTTCTTCCTTCTCTGTAAACTTTGTGGACAATCATTTTACCTTGTTATTTTAGCCTGCCGCACTGTCTCCAAGCAGTCTTTGGCTTCCTTGTTATTTGCAAAGTATCTCCTCACGGGCTCCAAAATGTATGCAAGCTCCGTTGCAACACCGTTTTTCAAGTCCATAGGATGCAGTTTTCCTTCTGAGTAAGCAGACTCAAGCTCTTGGAAACTTTGATACTCAATGTTCCCCCCGAATTTTGCTGGCCGCTCGACTTTGAAAACTGGTTTTTCTCGGAAAACAATGTATTTGCAGATGTCCATTATTGGATTGAATTTTACGGTTTTTTCTGGACAGAACGCTCGGCTCATTTTCTGCTTAATTTCTTCGGGTGTGTCATAGATGAAGATGCATGTTTGCGGTTTGCTCTTTGACATTTTTGCTGAAGCAACTGCCTCTTTCTCTTGACCTTCCGGTATAGGCCAAACTGTTGGTTTCTCAAGGCCCTGCAGTAAATGATGGTGGACACAAACGGGTTTCCAGCAACCGATTTTTTCGCCTACTTCCCTAGCGACCATGTTTGCTTTTCGTTGATCCAAACCTAACTGGCAAATTTTGACTTTCATTTCGAAAATGTCGGCAACCTGCATGGGCGTATAGAGGTAGTCTGAAACATAGTGGGCTTCACCCTCTTTTCTGCCAGCAATTTCCAGTGTTCTTGTGGTTCGTGCTAAAGTGAGGTTTTTTGCGATTATTACTGTTTTAGCCCAGTAATTGATGTCTTTGTAGAGTTCGTCGGAGTAGATAAATTCAACTTTGTCACCTGGCACACCTAATGCAAGCCATGAATGCCGGAAAAGGTCAGCTGCTTTGCGAATAAGGGTCAAATCGCCACCAAGTTTGTTGTTTAACCATGCATGCCATGTGGCTAAGAATGCCTTGAAGTGTACGCCTGCTTCGGCAAAGTCTTTCATTTTGTAAGCGCAGATTACACCTGTTCCCAAATGCGCCAAACCAGATGGTTCCCAACCATTGTAAGCTATAGGGTGCTCTTCTGTTTCGAAGAGATGATGCAAATCTTCTGGAGTAATTACTTCTTCTGTTGGCGGTCTGCAGATTAACTCAATTTTCTTCTCAATATCCAAGTGGCGCTCATCTTCCAGTTTTTCTAGCTTAATGTAGTTGTGGAACTTAAGGCATCAATTTATCAGGTGTGGAATTTGATTATTCACCTAATCATTAAGTTCAACATCTTTCTTACTATGATAGCTAACTTAATAGTTTTTCTTGCTCGGGTCTCTGCTTTGATGTATTCTGGAAACGCTAATTTTCGGCCTTATCCAATAATCCTGGTATATTTTGATGTATTATCCAAAAAGGAAAAACGACGACATGACGATTTAGAACTTTTTACTGTCAAGAGCCTGCTCAACACTTTTTTGGTTATTTCGATTATAGCCTTTTAACCCAATAAAAATCATGATGCTTCCAATTAGAACGAAAGAAATTTCTATTATTGATATAGCAGTGCTTTCTCCATAAAATTTCAATAAACCTACTATGAAGAAAAACAATGCCAAAAAATCTAGGTTTACGCCGATAAGCGTAAGGTATAATCGAGTTTCCCTGCTCATTTTAGTCATAAATTACTGCTTCTATGAATAAAGATTTAAAAATATTTTCATAAACAAAGTCAGTTAAGATTATCTGAGTTTGGTTTAATTAAAAAATTAATTGTATTTCACTATTTTATAGCTCTCAGGTTTTTCTTTTAGTTAACCGTATCATGTATTTTTTCTCATCTATGTTTTTTATTCGGCTGTCAATTAACCCCTGTTTTACTGCTTCAGTTACAACTTGGTTGAATGAGACTGGCTGAGGATTTGCTGCTTTCTTGTTTGTTATGATTACCCAAATTTCATGATGTTTGTCTTTATTTTCTTCAAGGAACTCCATTAGGTCTGCTAAACTTTGGGGTTCAAAAGTTACGGATTCAGCGATAGATCGATTTGATGGGCCAGCTTCCATTTTTGTTATATCCACATTGTTTTGATTTCTTTAATATCATGAAAATGTCTGTCATCTGAAATGCAGACGGCGTCCAATGTGGCTGCTGTCGCAGCGATCATACTATCGCCCATTGAAAGATTATATTTATGCCTCAACTCTGCTGATACTTGGGCTATCTGATCATCAACGGGAATAACTTGGAATTCTTTCTTCATTAGTGTGGCTCTCAGCTCGGCAGTTTCTCGTCCTTCATGAACAAGAGAAATGTGGTAAAACTCATGAATCACTATAGAGGAAATGTATTTCTCCCTGTATGCTTTCTGCGCTCTAATTCTGTCGCGCTGCTCTCTATTTTTGGAATAAAAAAATTCAACAAAGAACCTTGTGTCATAAACTGCTTTATTCATTTTCATGCCTGAGCTTATCAAGTAACTTATTCATTTCTTCCACAGTAGCAAACTCGGATCCTGAACCTATCATATCCCAAATTGACTTCTTAGGCTTGAAAAGTATGCCCTCTTCTGTATCGACTACTTCGAGTCTTGTGCCTTCTTCTATTTTGTATTTTTTTCGAAACCGAATAGGAATAGTTGTCTGACCTTTTTTTGTTACAACAACTTCTGATTCCAACTATAAGCCCCGCATTACTTTCATAAAGTCTTACTTACTTAAATATTTAAGACCAAATTTCAAACAGTTAAACGCTAATCGACGCTTGAAGTCTTTCTATGCTTTCTGAGAAAGAATATAGAAGCAATTATTTCCAAAATGACGGTTCCGATTGTAGTTATAATTATCGTATAATTTGCATAGCCAAGAAAAAAAACTTTATTCATTAACAGTTTTTTTGGTACGTTCTTTCAAAATCAATGAAAAAGCTACTGTTACTAAGACGACAATGATTACGCCCATGGCAATTGCTAGAAGGATTTCGTTTATTGAAATTGATGATGAAGCCAAAAGGTTCAGGGTTATTTGATGAGTGCTATGGTGGTATGAGAAAGATATTAGCCAAGAATCGCCTATGGATTTACTTGTGTAAGCTATTTGGTTTCCATCAAGATGGACAATTAAATTGGAAACGTCGTTAATTGCTGATTTTGCAACGTAAACATCGACGTATCCAGTGGTGCCTGGAGGACCGCTCACTTCAAAACTTAGTTCTTTGTTTGTTGAGTTAAAAGAAATACCTGAAAGAGTAGAATTTGATAGCACCGAAAAAACGGTGTCTTTCTCGAAAGGTGCTACTGAAAAACTAACCGTTGTGTTCATTTGAGGATATTGGTTATTTCCGGACCATTCAGCGGTCAAGAGGTAGTTTCCCGTTACGGATGGATTCCAAATCGCCAAGAAATTTCCATCGTTATCAGTGTTGACAAGAGTAAGATCATTCCAAGAGTTGCCGCCATTGACGCTGTATGATAGTTGGATTGGAACGAAAGGTATGCCTTGCCCCTCCACATTTAAGGTTCCAAGGATTTCTACTTGGAAGTTCGTATTTGTCGTTGAACTTTGGCAAGAAACAGTCAAGGTAGGCGTTGGTGAATAAGAGTTTGGAGGATTTTGGTTGGATTGATTTGAAACCACGGTGGTAGCGAATGCAGCTTGCCCGTTAAATGTCACAACATCCACTATCAGGGGATCCTCCGGATTGATATTTACGGGTCCCTGACCATTAGCGTTTAACTCTGTTCCGAAACCTCCTAAGGATAATTTGCGAATCTGACCAACTTATCAAATAAATGCCAACAGAGTCTTTAGGTACCCATTGCGAATCTGTACAACCCGCTTCCCAACTGTCTACTCCAGCTTCATCGTATATTCTCAAAACAGGAGTGGCTCCCCCAATAACGGTGTCTTGGGAACCATCGCTTAAATTCATAAGTTGAGGCGAAATACTTCCAAAACCGCTACCGTAAATTACTATTGTTTGCAATCGGACAGCGGCAATTTGGCTTACTGAAGAAATTATGGGCTGTGCTCCAGTTGGAATAGGAGAATTTTGATTAGATTGAGTGGAACCAGCAAATGCCGTGTAAACTGCTTGTCCATTATTAGTCAAAACTGATATTAGTAGCGGGTCTCCCGGCGACAGGTTCCATTGCCCTGTACCATTTGTGCTCAATTCGGTTCCGAAACCGCCTAAAACTATGTCGGTGTCAGACCAACTCACTAAAATTAAGCCGATGCTGTCGGCACCAGTATTTGAAGTATCTTGAACACCTGCTTCCCAACTATTCGAGTTGCCTTCATCATAAATTCTTAGTACGGGGGTAGTTCCTCCACCAACGGTATCAACTGAACCGTCGCCCAGATGCATGAGTTGAGGTTGAGTTTTGCCAAAGGCGCTACCGTGGATATCTATATTCTGAAGTCTATTTGCTAAAATTTGGGTAACTGAGGAAATAACTGGAGCCCCAACATTGGGTGATGATATGGGCGTTGGACTAGAAGCAGGAACGCTATCTGCATTAGAAGGCCCCAAAACAAGAAGACCTGGAGACCCTGCTAAAATGATATCATTGAAGCCATTTCCTAGATTAGATACAAAAACCATTGTATAATAATTGTTTGATGTTGTTAATGGCAAATTTTGTGACCATAACGGGGCTAAAAAAGTATTTCCTCCAATCGATGAAGCTTCAAATACACTGACTTGTTGTGTTCCGTCTGGGCGATTCACAAGTATAGCCACCTGTGTGTTGCCATCTGAATATAGGTTTGCTGAAGTCATAGTGGAGCCATCGTTATTTTCCTCGCCGTTTATGTGACCGTAAATTAGAGGGACTGGTGTTCCTCCGATGTTTGTTTGACTTATAACATTTAGTTTGCTGTCGTAACCGTAGATTTTTCCACTTTCCGTGTCAGCGAAGATTATTGGAGTACCCGAAAGAGATGTTGAAATGCTAAAACCGTGCCAGCTATCGCCTACAATTCCTAAATGCGTATCTTCAATGTTTCCGGTGGCGCCGTTTAATACATAAATATTGTTCGGTCCCTCAGGATCCACCACAGGATCGGATCTGACGAAGGCAACTACCTTCAAGTCGCCATTTCCACCAAAATCGACGATGGCCGATCGAACGCTCTGTTGCCCTCCAGTACCCAAGCAAGTATTCCATAACACTTGACCATCAGGGGAAAGTGCAATTTCGTAGATTGAAAAATCGTTAGTTGTTCCTTGTGAATATCCATTGCATGGAGCGAATGTGCTTATAACGATGTCCAGTTTGCCGGTGTGAGTAAGGTCGGCTAAAGCATCAAGGTGGGGTGTTGGACCCATTTGATACGTCCATAAAAGTGATCCCGTGTCATAGCTGTATGCGTATACTCCTCTTGGTGAAAGCGTGTAACCGCTATATACTGTGGCTATAACTTCATAATTCCCATTTCCGTTCAGATCTGCCAAGCGTACCTGGTCAAACGCCCAAGCATTAGGGCCTTGAATTTCTTTAAGCAAGCTTCCCTTTCCTGAATAAATGAGGATAGCTAAAGCCCCGTTGCTGTTCTGTGTTCCTGAGGATATAGTCGCCAAAACTACCATAGCACCATTAATGTTTGCAAGTGTAATGCCTCCGAGGACTGCCCCCGTAAAAGAAGAATCGTTGACCGGATTTACAGTCCACACAAGATTTCCATCGGCATCGTAAACATTTAGATTAGGTGAACTTGAAACCACGACCTCCAATTGACCGGTTCCCAGAAGATCGCCAGTCAAAACAAATGAAGCCTGACTTGATTGACTCCAAAGAGTTGTGAATGGAACCGAAGGAGAACCAGCCCATTGAGATAGAACGTTATATGAGAAAGTGTTGTTTGAATCTGCCCCAAAATTCATCCAACCTGGCAAGCCACTATCACTTGCAGCTTTCACATTGTTAGGTTGAAGTGCAACTAAAGGAAATAGAAAAATTAGAACAAGTGCTAATGCTAACCCTTTTCTTATATTATTCATACTTCACGTTTAGAAAAATTTTGCCTAAAAGCCTTCTCGTTAAACTTTCTTGACTATCTTAAGTCAAACTTTCTTGACTAACTTCTTTTAAATTAATAAATTATACATTTACCGCAGGCGTGTGAGGAAAAGCAGAGACAAGACAAATTTCAGTCTCCAATGAGGTTTCTGAACTTCTGTTAAAAAGGAAAGGCAAAAAGACCTTTTCACAAGCAATTAAAGAAAACTTGTGTCCGAGAAAAGAAAAAGTGGAATAATAAACTTGGCTGGAATCTTGGGATGATAAGGCAAAACTTGAGCGCCTAAAATCCGAAATAGCTACTAAGATAGAGGAAAAATACGGAAGACCATTTACTTGATTTTTGGTCACAAGTGTATTAATTGATTTTTTGTTGGGCCGTTAAAATAGAATAGTTAAGCAAACCTTTTATCCATTAACAATCAAATTGCTAACTTGAGTTAAAGGCGAGTTACCGATGGAAAAATCTCTCATTGCCTTCCTTGTTGCTTTTGCATTGTCAATAAGTTTTTCTTTTCTATCAACTGTAACTATGCCGATGCTTCAAAATTTTTTTTCGGTTTATCCTCCCATAATTTCGCAGAAATTTCGTCATTAGTTGGTGGTTCCGTTAGCGTTGTTTTCCTTGTTCTGTTTTTTGCTGTCTTTTACATTTTGGGAAACAAAATTAAAGTTCGATTAGTGAAAATCACAACTTTTGCCATTCTTTTAGGAGCGCTGCTTGGTGCTTCAATTCTATTTTTTCTCTCAATACCGTTAAACCCTGAAACAAAATACTTTGAGCTGTACCTAACATTCGGATTTAACTCATTTGTTTTCTAAGCGTTTTAAGTTGCTTTTTGCCAGCTGTAACAGCATTACTGCTTGTTGAGTTGAGGGAAAAGAAAACAAACCTTAAGTTAACTGAAGATTTTGTCAGCAAAAGCACAACTTAATTTTTTGCGCCACCACAGTAATTTTTTTTATTACTAAGCTTTGATGCTTTCACGTATCCGCCTAAATTTCACTACATTTTAATTTTTTTGCCCTTATGCGAATCCGCTCGACTTAAACGGTAGCGAAGCAGTGAGCGCGTATCTATCGAATAATCCAGAGAAACGGGCTGATTGTCGCCCATGTAACCTAACGCTTAACCTCATTGCTGAGCGTTGCTTTTTGCTTGGCTAAGTTCTCTCGGCATGGGACTTGTTTCACCCGTGCCTCACCTGTTCCATAATTGGGTAGAACTCGATCGTCATGGGTGCAAGCTTTGTGTTTCTTGCGTACCTCTGTTGAGTCCGTCGTTATGGGTGCTCGATCTTGGTGAGGCAATAAAATAGGGGTAGGGTGTTGGTTAAATGTTGCTATGTTAGTACTTCTGTTTTGGAGATTTTAGCCTCTCCAATTCGGCACTCAATTTCTCTGTATCTCAGAGGTTCTTGAATGACAACATAAATCTAAGCATCTTCATTTTCATTATCTTAACAACAAAGACAGTAGTACTTTTCGTTTAATGTCGGAAAAATTTATTGTTGAATCATTGAGTGTCTTGCCACTTGGTTTCGGGTTTTTTGATAATTCCTTTCATATGATTGAGACGTTATTTAGACAAATATTCAATTAGGTATTTAGGGAAGACACGCCGCCATAACACTGCTATAACATGCTAAAATACCGTAAGCTCTTGTAGCTACATAAAAAATGAAATGGACTTAAAACTAAATGGAAGATCGAGACAAAAGAAGATACATGCGACATGTGGATTGGAAACTGATTAGTTTATTTGGTTACGTCTTTGGCTTGATTTCTCTTTTAATCGGTATTTACATGTATTTGTATTATGATACAAATTGGATTGGCTGGATTGGTTTAACATTTTATCCTTACCGGAATTATGCCATTCCTCTCGTAATTGCTGGAATCATCCTATTCATTTTGGGCTACATCACAGAGCTACCCGATAGAGCGAAAAAAAAGGCAAAGGAAACAACAGCTGAAAGAAAATAGAGCTGGATGCTTCAAAACGCATTACCACTTATTTTTCTGTCAAGATATTTTCTGAGAAATCTGTGCGAAGGTATGAAGCTGCTTTTACATGGATAATTGAAAATTTGAAGTGATTATGTCATAAAATAAGGAGGTTAATCAAGATGCAACGGTTTTCTAAGACGAGCTTGTCAACAATGCATATTTTATAAAATAAGATCAGACCAAATTGTCTATTGTCCAAAACCCAGAAACGCAAAAACTATAATAGTGAAGGGTTCACAAGACATTTATTTCAGCGTGGAATCTGTAATAAAAGTACTTGCTGGGTTTTAAATGGATTTTAAGTACCAGAAAGTCTTCATGTTGCTAACTATCATTTTGTTATTGTTATTCATAACTCCGGCTTCTATGGAAGCCAGCAATCAAAAAACTGATCCTTTTCAAGTTCAATACGACCTCCTTAACCAAAAATTGCAAGTTTCAACAACGCCTTCACTCTACAACTATTATGGTAACATGAGTCATACAGTAAACAATGACACTGATTACGCAAATTTTGTCACCCCTCAAGCTGTAGAGTCAATCGCTCAGAGCATCCAAAACTTAACTGACAAACAGCCCTATAGTAACGAAACGTTTGCTGATGCTGTGTTAAAGATGGTTCACCAAATTCCATATGCAATTAGTGACGTGAAATATCCGGTTGAAACGATTGTAAACAATTTTGGAGATTGCGTCGCAGTATCTCTCTTAGCGGCTTCCATAATGCAAGCGGGAGGTTTAGATATTGTTTTAATTCACTATACGGGGATAAACCCGGGGCATATGAATGTTGGAGTTTACCTTCCTTACACGCCGGTTTATCACACCGCCGGGATGGCGCCCACCGATTTCGTTTATGATAATAAAACTTATTGGACGGCTGAAGCTACTCCTGCCGATGACTGGAAAGTTGGAGACCAATCTGCTCCCCTAGCTAATGTAGATCATGTGATTATTCCTCTTAATGACACCGAACAATCATCACCGGGACAAGTTTCATCAAGCTTGGGAACCCCTTTAATCCCATCTTCGATAACAGTTAATGTATGTCAGGAGCAATCAAGTGCCAATGTGTCTCTGGAACAAACAAATATCGGAGAAAATACTCGTTCGTTTAACATTTCAGGTTCAATTTCACAAACGTTGCCTCAAGAAACTGTCTCGATATACGTCAATAACGGATCTGCCACTGATTGTTTCAAAACAGATACTGATGATACTGGCTACTACTTATTGACTTGGAACTTCACCCACGTAGGAACATACTATATTACGACAAGTTGGAGTGGCACTTTAAATTATGCAGGTGCTGACAGCGAAACGCTTACAATTTTTGTCGGACCACAATCATTTGTCCAATTTCAAACACCTGACTATAACTACATCTATGAACAAGAAACCTTAGCGGACCAAATATTTTTCCAATCAAATATTGCAACATCTGAATTTCGCATACTGCAAGGTGTTAATAATTTTGATAGCATCCCATTAGAAACCAATGTTTCCTTAAGCTACGATTTTATGGTGCTACAAGCTGGACAAACAGTATCCAATGTTCCCACCGAAACAATAACATTACCAGGAAGCCAAAAAACCATGAGCTTGCCAGGAGAGAGATATTCAGGAAGAACCAGTTCCCCAAAAATTATTCCAACAGAAACGGAAACATTAACGGTACCGAAAAATGTGCCGACAGGAATGGAGCCTATAACATTACCTGACGACTTTAATCAAACAATAAATGATCAGTTTTGTTTTATCCTTCAAAATTATAATGGAAATTACAGCTTAAACGTTAGTTCACTAAACGAAATTGAAATGTCTAACATCACCAGTGTTAATGTGGGCAACACAGCTTTCGTTAATGCGTCTGACAATATAAAAGAAAACATATGGTACAATGTTACGGATAGCATAACCGACAAAGGAATAACTGCTAATTTATACAACTCAAATGGCACTCTTCTAGAAAAAATGGTAAATCCATATGATGGATCAACGGCTAGCAATCAAACGATAATGTTAGTAACAAACAACGTAGATAGCGCCGTAATTTTCAAAAACTTGACAATACAACCACTTAATAACACCACACAAATACCCGAGAGCAAAGAAAAGACAAATAACCTAAGCGACAAGTTATTCCCATATGTTTTCTTGTCAATTCTCTTAATAGCAACCTTTTCAATTATATTTGTCTACAAGCAAAAAAGACAAAACACCCTAAAAACATGTAAATAACGAAATTGAACAAAAGTAGAATAATCGCAAGATTTTTACAAAAAATTTAAAATTGAAAAAGAAAAAGGAGTTTGATTGTTTTTGGTTTATTTGAAGATTTTCCAAACGAGTGCTGCTAGTATGCCTCCGATTATTGGAGCTACCCAGAAGACCCAAAGCTGATTTAGCGCTGCACCGCCTACGAAAAGTGCTGGTCCTAAGCTTCTTGCAGGGTTCACTGATGTGCCATCTATAGGTATTGCGACAAGATGAATCATCACTAAAGTTAAGCCGATTGCTACTCCTGCGAATCCTTTAGGTACTCTTTCATGAGTAGAGCCGTGAACGACAAGCACGAATATGAAAGTTAAGACTATTTCAGCAATCATTACGGACCCCAAAGTATAAGCAGAAAATTGGTTTTGGCCAAGACCATTAGCGGCTAAACTGTAACTTGTGTTTCCTGTTGTTACTGTATTTCCTGTTGCTACTGCATAGAGTATGCCTGCACCGATTATTGCGCCTATACATTGAAAAACAACGTAGAATATCGTGTCTTTTACACTTATTTTTCCAGCGACAAGCATTGAAATTGTAATTGCAGGATTAATGTGGCAACCAGAGACACTGCCAATCGCGTAAACCATAGCTAACACGGAAAGACCGAAAGCAAAAGCAACGCCATAGGCCCCAATGTACCCTCCGGCAATAACTGCACTACCACAACCAATCAGCACTAGCACCATAGTTCCAATCAATTCAGCAACATACTTTTTCATTGGAATAATCTGAGGAACCGCCGCTGGTGGTTCAGCGACTTCGTTAATCTTCTTTTCTAATTCTTCGCCCATTTTTCTTCGCCTGTGTTTAAATTAGCTCTCTGCTTTCTAAGTTAGCGCTTATAATAGTTTCCGTTAAAAAATGCTTAGAAAAAAAAAGCTGATTGTTACAGTTTCTCGCTTGGTGAAATATCCATCATCATAAGTCCAGAAACCATTTTGGGATAAAAATCAGTGCTTTTTTCAGGCAACAATTCATGCTGCTGCGCTATCTCAACAACAGTTTTGGCACTTATCGGATTGACCAGAAAAGCGATGCTGGCTTCTCCACAATCAACTTTATCGACTGCCTCCTTTGTCCAACGCGCATAAAGAATATTTTCATCCATTTTTAATTGCCCGGTTTTTAAAATGTGTTTGAAGATGATGTCTCGCAGGATAACTACATCGAAAGTTTTAGTTTCCTTGGATACATGAGTGTTAACGAAATCATAAACAGCCATGTCATGCTTCATGGATAAACCATAAGCTTTTTTGCCGTCATAAACTCCGAAAGCATGTTCATTTACATGGCTTTTCAAGAAATCGTCCAAGGCTTTGGCGGTTGGATTTATTTCTGAAACTGTAAAGAAGCATTCTAAGCTCCTGCAAGACGTCCGCTGTCAGTTTGGATTCTTTGAGAAGCCTGTGGGTTGGCAAAACAACAAGGCCCTCCTCTTGAACAGGCACCATATAACACATTTGGAAATTAAACGCTGAATCGTCTGTCCAATTTTCTTTGTTGCGCAGTTCATTTCTGTAAGCTATGGCGCTCTCGTATCGGTGGTGTCCATCTGTTATTACCATGGTTTTGCTGCTTAGTTCGGCTTGTAACTCTTTTATTTTTTGTGCGTCGGCAACACGCCAAACGGTATGCTTAACCTGCAAAGAGTCAGTAACTTGTATTATTGGCTGTGTCTGCTCTACTTCCTCTAAGAAAGAAACAGTTTTACGTTCAGGGTCTGAATAAATCAAAAAGACAGATTCTAAGTCTTTTTGCACAGTACGCAGCATGTTTAAGCGATCAGTTTTTGGCGCGCTATACGTACCCTCATGGGGGAACACCATGTTTTCGCTGTAATCATAGAGGCGCAAAGCAGCGATTAATCCTATACGCGCACATTTTTTGCCGTTTAAACTAAATTGTTGACGTGAAACAAAAACAGCAGGTTCAGCGTCTTTGGCTAATATGCCTTCTTTTAGCCACTGCAAAATGCGCTGCTGTGCTGCCACATATTTTTTTTCTTCCAGTGGCAAAATGAGTCGACAGAAATTGTAGAGTGATTTTTGATAGTATTCTTTTTGCTGTTCTGCATTTATTTTATCGTATGGTTGAGTTATGAGATTTTCGGGATCCCCCGCTTTTCTTGTGTACTTTATAGCGTTGAAGGGTCTAATATCAACCAAACGCTTCAACTCACGATTTTTTTTCCAGCGCTGCTATAACTGCTTTCGCCACTTGAACGCTTGCCTTTAACTGGGCTTCATTTGTTTGTGCGCCAATGTGGGGTGTAGCAATAACATTGTTCAACGTTAGTAGTTTGTTGTTTTTTGGAGGCTCCTCTTCGAAAACATCTACGGCTGCGCCCTTAACTTTTCCCGAGACCAATGCTAGGTATAACGCTTCTTGATCCACAACTCCACCACGGGAACAGTCAATTAGCATTACACCGTTTTTCATCAAGTTAAACTCCTTTGTAGAAATCATGTGTCGGGTATGTGGTGTTAGAGGTACATGAATAGTGATAAAATCTGCTTGAGGCAACATTTCACCAAGTGGCACAAAACGGTCATAGACGCATTCTTCAACAACTAACACTTTCATACCTAAAGACAAAGCGAAGCGCTCTACTGTTTTTCCTATATAACCGCATCCAATTATGCCCAGTGTCTTACCGTTAACTTCAGTGCCGATGAGTCTCTCTTTGTCCCATTTTCCCTCACGTAAACTCTCCGTTCCCTGCACGATACCTCTTGCAAGCGCCAACACATAACCTATTGTTAATTCAGCAACACTCATGTAAGAAACATGTGGAGTATTTACCAAGAGAATACCTCGGATATTAGCTGTTTCAAAATCGACGTTATCTAAACCTTCTCCTGCGCGTCCGATAACTTTGAGTTTTTTGGCGTTATCTAACAGTTCGCCTCTCACCTTGGTTGCTGACCGAACAATTAAAGCGTCATAGTCACCGATGATCTTGGGCAATTCAGTTTTAGGAATATCCCATGCCCGAGTAACTTGATAGCCTTTTTCCTCAAGAAGCGCTATACCTTCGTCAAATATTTTGTCACTTATCAGGATTTTAAAAGCCAATTTATTTTAGTCCCCAAATATCATCGATTAAATCTGTAACAGTCTTTATTCCTGAAACATTCCATTCGCCCATATGACCAATACGGAAGGTTTTCTCAGCCATTTTACCGTAACCGCCCGAAATCAAGTAGCCCTCTTCACCTAGTTTCTGGTTTAGTTCTTTAACATTCTTACCTAGCGTGTTTTGTATGCAGCTAACTGTTATTGATTCGTAACCTTGTTCAGGGAACATTGCGAAATGCTTCTTTGCCCATTGCTGAGTATATTTTGCCATATCTAAATGCCGCCTGTAAACGCTGTCGTAGGTTTCTTCTAACAACAAATCCATCCGTTTGTTGAGTGCAAACATGAGCGGTATGCAGGGTGTAAATGGAGTTTGGTGTTTCTTTTCGAATTCAAAAATTTCAACCATGTCAGTATACGCACCTCTGTTGGGGATTTGTTTGGCTCTTTCGATTGCACGCTCATTCACTAGCGCAATTGCTAAACCTGGTGGCAACGCAAAGCATTTTTGTGTTGACCCGAAAATTATGTCGCAGCCAATTTCTGATGGAATAAGCTTATCGCCGCCTAATGAAGAAACAGCATCAACGCAAAACAAAACCTCTGGATGTTTTTTGCGGACCACTTTGCCAATTTCAGCCACTGGACTTCGCACACCAGTAGATGTTTCGTTATGACAAACTAACAAGGTGTCGTATGTGCCGTTGTCAAGTTTTTCTGCAACCATCTCAGGTTTAACGGCTTTACCCCATTCAACGTCTAAAACATCTGTTTGTTTGCCGCATGCCTTTATGGTATCAGCGGCTCTTTGGGCAAAAGCGCCGTTTACGCATGCTAAAGCCTTCTGTTTTACAACGCTACGACCGATAATGTCAAACCATAATGTACCTGAACTAGTGGTAATTGTGGGTTTAGTGTCGGCTTGCAACTCGAAATACTTGACGAGTTTAGCGGTTATGCCACCATAGAGTTCAGAGAATTCTTTTTCTCTGTGACCAATCATCAGGTGAGTTTGCTCATTTAGCATTTCTTGGCTTACTTCTGTAGGACCAGGAATCAAGAGTTTCTTATGCATCCCTAAACCTTCCAGCAACAAAGTTTAACACTTAAAATATAAGGCTTATGCGCACAAACATGAGCCTTTACGCAATTGAATCCAATTATCAGCAATTAGTTTATCCTAAAAAGAAGTATAAAACGAGTTAGCCCCAAGAAGTATAAAAGACAGATACATTTTATAATTGATTAGCAATTTCCGAAATATATCGGGAATTGAAATCTAGATTCTTAAGTAAATATCGCAAATAAGTTTTAAGGAGAAAGGAAAAGGCTTTCAACATGCAAAAAACAGAGATAATTCCTAAGTTTACTTTTAATTATAATGGGAACAATAGATTGTGTAACCACAATTATAGGTGTTGGCTTTTCTGGAGCTTCCGAAGAAAACCCTATCATGGCAGGCATAGTTAGCTCAAACATAGGAGGCTTCTTAATTGTTAAAATTGCAGCAACCATGCTGATAGCTTCCACATTCATCTATGCAAGAAAACAATTATGAAAACTCAAAACAAAACTACCAGATCATTCAAATTATCCTGTAAATTCATAAAAATTGCGTACGTAGGCATTCTTGTCATTTCTAGTTATAGTAGTGGCAAATAACCTCATAATTCTCTTAGCATAACAGACACGCCTAAATTGCAACTTTCAAATTTCATGTAACCTTAACCCCGCCAAATACTTTAGCAAAATATAAATAAAATATCTTGCCGTATTACCCTTTAGATTCCAAAGAGAAAAAATTAAGAAACGCTTAACTGTTCCAACTCCCAATTACTATGAGGTCGAGAGAGGAAAATGAGATTCAGCCTATTTCGCAAACCAAACACAACAAGAACCAGAAAAAACAGCCGTGCCTTCAGAAGAAAATAAAGAAAAAGTAGTTGCAGCACCAGAAGAAGCGAAAGTTGAAGAGCAAAAACAAGAAACGACCATGCCACAGCCTGAACAAATACCAGAACAAGCTGAGCCACCCAGAAACTGCTGTACCTCCACCAGAAAATAAAAAGGAAACTATCGAACCAATTAGCAAAACCTACCTCAAAGCTATGCCACTCAAAGAATTAAGCGATCTTGATAACATAAAAGAAGAAGTTAAAAACGGGAACATCATAATTTTGCGGGTTACTCCTCTTGCAAACAAAAGCATTGATGATGTAAAAAATGCAGTTAACTATCTTTATGAATTTGCTGAATCTATTGGCGGCGACATTGCACGTTTAGGTGAAGAACGTGTAGTTATATGCCCAAAAACATATCAGGATTTGGCGGGAAAAATCGCCAGCTCAACAGTTTCTAAGTGAGCCTTTACCTACAGCAGCCTAAATGTTTCTAATATTGCTGGAACAACAGTGTTTATGCCAGCTTTGTTGTCCATAAAGTTAGCGAAGGCATTAATTTTCTGTTTTTCTCCGTGGACGACGAAGATTCGTTCAGGTTTAGGTGTTAGATGTGTTAAGTAATTTACTAGTTGGCGCCTGTCTGAGTGCCCAGAGAAACCCTCGATTGATTCGTTATGCATTTTAACTTGCAGCGCTACCATTTTGCCTTCGTTATCCATCATAGTTACTTCGCCAACACCTTTTTGAACTCTTTTACCCATTGTGCCTTCAATTTGGTAGCTGACAAAAATTATTGTGTTTCGTTCGTCGCTTGCCCAGTTTTTAAAGTATTCAATTACTGGTCCACCTTCAAGCATGCCTGACGTTGCCAAGACAATACATGGTTCGCCTTCTATGATGCTTTGTCGGACGCTTGGGTGTTCAACTATAGTGAAATAGTCGCTTTGGAATGGGTTAATTCCTTCGTGTAGGATGCTGTGGCGGACTTCTCTGCCCAAGTATTCTGGGTAGGCTGTGTGGATTGCTGTTGCTTCGCTGATCATTCCTTCGATAAAGACTGGGGCTTCTTTCATTAAGCCACGTTTCATGTAGCCGTCGATGATGAGCATGATTTCTTGTGCTCTGCCGACTGCGGGAACTGGAATTAGGACTTTGCCTTTGCGTTCCAAAGTCTGATTTATGACACGTGTCATTGCTTCTTCGGCTTCAAGCCTCGAAGGCATAACATCATCAGCGCCACCATAAGTACTCTCAGTAATCACAGTCTCAATACGTGGAAACTCGGTAGCCGCAGCCTCCAACAACATAGTTCGTGCAAATTTGTAGTCGCTCGTGTAAACAATGTTGTGTAAGCCTTCGCCGATGTGCAAATGAACCATTGCACCGCCCAAAATGTGACCAGAATTATGCAAGTGTCAATCGAATGTCGGGTGCAATGTCGGTGACGACACCATATCTAAGCGGAATCGTGTGCAAAACGCATTCACGCACGTCCTTTTGGTCATAGTAAGGAGTAACACCCTGCTTGCCAGCCACATCCAAATAATCTAACTGAAGCATAGTCATCAAATTTGATGTTGGTGCAGTACAGTAAACTGGTCCATCGTAGCCGTATTTGTATAGGAATGGTGCTAAACCGCAGTGGTCAAGGTGGGCATGGCTAATAATTACTGCATCCAATGAGTCAATTTGGAATTCTGGACAGTCAAATCTTGGAAATGATTCAAATGGCCTGTTTGAACCTGGATTAATTCCGCAGTCCAAAAGAACACTGCTTTCCCGAGTTTTAATTAAGAAAGCTGACCGACCTACTTCTTGTGCTCCACCCAAAGCGGTCATTCGTAATGTCGCCGACCTCATAAGTTTTTGGTCTAAAGATACGCTCGCCCACAGTGCGAAGGATTCTTTCACGCTCTTTACTTTCCGAATGCAGATAATGACGCATGTGAGTAACAATCTTAGATTTAATCGGGGGACTACGCAAGACGTGGGGGCGCCACTTGGTTTTCTTTATAATTTCCTGCAAAACAGCGCCATTTCTTCCGATAACCAAACCTGGCTTTTTTGTTTCAATTATTATTTCGCCAAGGCTTGGGTCAAAATTAATATCAGTAATTTCCGCTTCAGCAGGGATTAAGTTCCCGAGCGATTTTTTCTGCTTCAACCTCAGGCAGTCTAACGGATGGATCAGGACGTATAACTATTCTTTTTCGAATAACACCTACGATTTCTGCGACTATGCTGCTTTGGTCAACTAAAATCTCAGGTTTTTTAGTGTAAACCGCAAGCATAGGTCCTTCATATTCGATCCTGGTTACCTCTGCTTCTCGGGGAACTTTCTGCAAAATATATTGACTAATTTCTATCTTGTCTTTATCTTTGTCTTGGGTTCGAGCCACAGTATTTTAACTTCCTGCTTTGAGAAGTTTGTCTTTTTCTTCCTGCTGATAATTCCTTGTAACCGTTTTTGTCAATTACAATAATATTGTAGCTGTTTCCACTTGCAACATCTCGCTTCATTGCTGCATTAACTGCCTTAACGATTGTGGGAAGCAACTCGGCAATTGTCATGCCTTCACGGTATTTGTCTTCAAGTATACCATAAGCGACTGGTGAACCAGAACCTGTTGAAACGGATTTTTCTTCAGTTAAGCTACCGTATGGATCCAAATTGTAAACGTGTGGTCCAGTTTCGTCTATGCCGCCGACTAGAACCTGTGTGGCTAAAGGAATGTAACGTGCTGAAAACAACAAGTTTGCAACTAACCTTGCAGCTGACACTGATTGGCATTGGTCGATTCAAGTTAATCTTGTAGAGTGCTGCGTTAGCTGTAAGTATGTCAACGACTCGTTGCGCATCTGCCACTGTTCCAGCGATAGTCATGCCGATGTGATCATCAATTTTGTAAACTTTTTTGCCGAATTTGTGAGCAACATAATAATCCCATTGTTACTCGGGTATCAGAAGCTAAGATTACGCCATCTTTGCAGACGACACCCATTGTAGTTGTTCCTTTAAGGACTAATTGACTAGCTGATATTATTTTGTGACATAGTTTGGTGCTCCCTAAAACTCCGTTTCTCGGAATGCCATATCCACTAGGAAGTAGCAGAATGTAATCTTTCCGAGAGACTTTATTAATATTTCGCCCTTCCAATCTTTCTTACTGAAATCGTACTTATTCCTAAAGCTTTTTAGGCAACTATGAAGTTTCAATGGGCAATTGGCGGGTGAGTGAACGTCTCCTACCCGTTCCGCCAACGTAAAATAAAACCCGGGATAGGGAGGCAAATTAAACTTTGAAAATAAAAACTAAAGATTTAGCTATAATTGCCATGTATGCTGCACTCTATGCAGCCCTTGTTGTTGTTCTCGGAGGCTTCTCTTATGGACCTATTCAAGTTCGCATCGCAGACTCGATGGTTGCTGCGGTTCCATTACTTGGGTTTACCTGGAGTTTTAGGTCACACACTTGGAGTATTCATCGGTAACATTTTCTCGCCAGACTGGCGTACTTGACCTGCTAAACACGATACCTTCATTTGTCATGTCCTTTGTAGTCTACTATGTTTACAAACGGACAAAAAACGATTACACAGTAATCGGAACCAGCGTCGCTTACTCTGCCGTTTTAGGAGTAACGGTTGGATGGATGCTATCTTACCTGTACGAGTTACCACTGCTTCTCACCATAGCATACGTAGCCATCGGAAATGTTATTGCAACGGTTGCTCATTGGATGGCCAATATTTAAACTACTAAAAAGAACGGGCTTGTTCCCAAAGATGGTTCCCAAATCAGAGGAAACCAAACAAAGTGGAAAGCGTATAGAACATGACACAAAAACAAAAACCAAAATGCGTAATTGTCCTTAGCGGCGGTCCCAGACTCAGCAGTAGTGGCTTATTGGGCAAAAAAAGAAGGCTATGAGTTGTACCCTATAACCTTCAATTATGGACAAATCGCTGTTAAAGAAACCCAATCTGCAGAAAAAATCGCTGAAAGCCTCGGCGCCAAAACGAAAATCGTTGACCTTTCAGCCTTGAAAGGAGTCTTTGGCGATGTAACCTCGCTCTGCAACAGCAACATCCCATTAACATCCGAATTCAGCCAACCCATCATTGTTCCATTCCGAAACGCCATTTTCCTCTCAGTAGCAGTTTCCTACGCGGTTTCAGTTGGCGCTGACAAGATTTTTTATGGCGCACATGGCTCAGACGAACCCTTCTACCCTGATTGCCGACGCGAATTCTACGAAGCATTCGAGAAAGCAGCAAAATTAGGCACCGGCGAAAACATTACCATTCAAGCTCCATTTAGCGGCAAACGCAAATCCGAAGTAATCAAGAAAGGAGCAAACTCGGCGTTCCATTCGAGTTTACTTGGTCCTGCTACCGTGACGCTGAAAAGCACTGTGGCAAATGCGAATCCTGTGTAAACCGCAAAAAAGCCTTCAAAGAAGCCGGCATACGCGACCCAACAAAATATGAATAAGCAAAGAGTTAAGATTACAATGCACTGCCAAAGTAGAAAATTCAAGCTTACGTTAGAATTTGCAAATCGGAAATAAACTTAGATGGCAATCTATGTATCATTATTTTAAATGGTTGCTTTTCTGACTGACTTAACTCTCGTTTTTGCGCCAAGTTGAGAAACAAATAGCAGTGATCTGCTCGTTTGAACGTTTTTCTCCTTCATGTTTACTGTTGTTTTCTTCATGCATGAATTTTTCACATCGAGAAATAAAATCTTTTTCAGATTCATTTAATTTAGGTTTTGGGACAGGCATTAAAACACCAAAGTATACCATCGTTATTTAATTCATTAGAGTTTGTGACTGTTAAATAACAGTAACATTGGGTTATATGGCTGCTAATTGGACTATCATATTGTGATAATTTTTGTTTGCTCTTCAAGTGATTAATCTTGCGGATCCTGGCTTTTGGTGGCTGCTAATAGTTCTCCTTATAATTGCATTAATTGCAATCCTTGTGATTGGCTTTCTGTTCGCTTTTCCAATTGCGGCACTTGCAGCTATATTGGTGTTCTTTTTGACAGGCAGTTTGCTTTGGTCAGGTATAAGTTTCTTAATAGTTGCTTTAATTTCTGCAGCAATAGGTGACCTGTTGCATATGACACGCCGTCATCACCACCACCATGAAGACTAAAAAATTTTTCTTAAAGTTTCAATAAACATACAAGAAAGGAAAAAAATGAGTTACAGTTAAAAATATGGGATTTACAGGCTTCATTGGCGGTATATTGCTTTGTGTGTTAGCTGATTTTTCGGATTTCCACTCGCCCTAATCTGCATTTGGTTTAAGATGTCCCAGGTAAGCTTATTTGCTGGAAATGCTTATCCAGAACTATGATTCTGCAAAGACCATTCTATGAAAGAGACACAATAATTGTCGCTAAAGACCTTCTAGGAAAAATCTTAGTACACGAATCTATCGATGGCACAACTTCTGGCAGAATAGTTGAAACTGAAGCGTATCGAGGACCTGAAGATCAAGCTGCACATAGTTCTGGCGGTCGCCGAACAGCTAGAAATGATGTTATGTACGGTCAAAAAGGATTCGCCTACGTCTATTTTATTTATGGATTATATTACTGCTTTAACTTGACTGCAGGCGATGTACTTGGAAAACCAGAAGCCGTTCTTCTAAGAGCACTTGAACCAGTTGAGGGTGAGGACATTATGGCCAACCGTCGAGGCGCGGCAAGGGGAAAAGTAACGGGTTTAACGAATGGCCCCAGCAGGCTATGCATGGCAATGGACATAACAAAAGCTCAAAACAAACTTGACCTAACAGCACCACCCCTCTACATTAAAGATCAATCACCAGTCCTTCAACACGATATAGTGGAAACAACCCGCGTCGGAATAGACTATGCAGGCGACTGGAAAAACAAATGCTGGCGATTCTACATAAGAGGGAACAAGTTTATTTCAGTAAAGTGAAACTTGCTCAACTCACGTTAATTCAAACTTCTAACAAGCTAATTTCCAATTAATCTTTAGTCAAGAAAATTTGACTAAACCTTAGTCAAGAAACCTTTACTGTAAGTCTTTTATTGGAAATCAATTTCAAAAGTACATGTAAATCTGAAGATGCAGAAGAATTGATTGTATGGAAAAACAGAAATTGAAACTTAAAGACCATCCATTATTGATTATTGTGTTAAGCATTTGCTTGATAATTTCAATTCTTTTACCTTTAGCCAATTATCTTAACTTTGAAAATATTTTGAATGCTAAAACGCAATCTTACGCCTTGAATATCTCATCAGCACAAAACGAAAATGAAAGGCTTAAACAAGAAATTACCAATTTAACACAACAATTAGAAGTAGCAAAGGATCCACTGATGACTAAACCATATTTTGTTACAAGTCTAGGTTGGTATTTGCATAAAAGCTCAGACCCAGTATCAAATATGGCTAACTCTTTTACAATATACGGCGATATACTCAATGTCGGTGCAGCAGATGCAAACTGCAGTTTAATTATAAAGTTTTACAACAATCAAACACTGCTTCAAACTTCAAATATTCCAATAGGTGAAATGAAGCATTGGACAAATACTAATCTTGCTACAACAAATATTCCGTGCAACGCGGCTAATTCCGTAACAAGAATAGAAGTTGACCCGACGATAGATAACGTTCCCTAAAGAGGTAACCCAAAGCCAAAAATTTAAAACAAAACTTTCCTGATAAGCTAATATATTGTAAAACCATTTTCTATCTTAGGAAGCAACGACATGGATGTTTTTGAAGCTATACAAGAAAGAAGATCAATCCGCGCCTACCATAGATAAGCCAGTTCCAAGAGAAAAACTTGAAAAAATTTTGGAAGCAGGAAGGCTTGCACCTTCAGCAAGAAACATTGAACCCTGGCATTTTATTGCAGTAACAGATGTTGAGAAAAGAAAAATCCTTTCCAAAGGCAGATTTGCAAAATTTCTCACACAATCACCAGCTTGTCATTGTTGCTTGCGGCGACAAAAAAGCCTCTCCTGACTGGTACGCCATAGATGTTGCCTTAGCTGTGGAAAACATGATTTTAACTGCCAGTCAGCGAAGGATTAAGCACCTGCTGCGTGGGAAGCTTTGACGAGAAAGAAGTTAAAGAAACCCTTAAAGTTCCTGAAAACTTTGAAGTTCTCGTGCTTCTTAGCAGTTGGCTATGCCCGGCGAAAAACTTGATTTATCAAGCAAAGTTTTGCATCTTATGCGTTCAAGAAAAACCTTAAGCGAAGTCGCCAGCGAAGAAACATTTGGCAACCCTTTAGTTCCACAAAAAGTCGAAGAGCCCTAAAGCAGTGTCTTCTGTTTTTCCATCGAAACCAAACTTGAAACTCTAACGCCGATAAGCCTGACTTTTCGGTCTTTCACGCAAATAAGGAGCAAGCTGTTCTTTTGCAGTTTTTTGCAGGTCATAGAGACGGTTAGTTAAGAAAGGCAGGGTTTTGCTTTTTGTGTGGGTTTCAAAATGTTCAAAACGAATTTTTAATGTAACAGTTTTGAAGAGTAAGTTTTGGTTTTCTGTTTCCTTTTGAACATCCACGCATAAGAGCATCTAACGCCTGCAAAATGACCGCTGCATCAGCCGTGTCTTCTTCAAAGGTGGTTTCGTGACTTACACTTTTAACACCAACACGCTCCTCAACCTCACTTCTGTCAATACCCTTTGCCATCAAATGCATCTGCCAACCCATCACACCAAACATCCCTGTCAAAGCTGAAGCATCATATCCTGCCAAGTCGCCAATCGTGTTCACCCCAAGCTCTTTGAGTTTAGCCTCAGTTTTTCGTCCAACCCACAAGCAGCTTCCGCACGGGCAAAGGCGCAAAAAAACCTCCACTTCCTCATCTCGAACAACTGTTAAACCATCAGGCTTCTGAAAATCGCTAGCAACTTTAGCAACAAGTTTGTTAGGTCCAACGCCTATTGAGCAAGTAAGATTTTCCTTCTCTTTAATCTCTGACTTAATCTGCCGAGCCAAAGCTTCTGCTTCAACATAATCCTTCACTTTGCCTGTTACATCCAAAAAAGCCTCATCAATTCCCCACTGCTCAAACTTATCCGCGTACTTCCGCGCTATCTCCATTATTTCATCTGAAACTTTGATGTATAGAGGAAAATTCGGAGGCAAATAAACCGCTTCTGGAC
Organism: Candidatus Bathyarchaeota archaeon; assembly: GCA_963750605.1. Classification (GTDB taxonomy): domain Archaea; phylum Thermoproteota; class Bathyarchaeia; order Bathyarchaeales; family Bathycorpusculaceae; genus Bathycorpusculum. The sequence continues at coordinate 300,483 of CAVVRN010000016.1, read as the reverse complement.
AAAGCCGCCAAGCATTGCGAAATGGGCATTCCTGATCGCACACCAACTTTCCGAGCAACATAGTTGCTTGTGCTGACAACACCTCTGCCTTTGCCGCCTTTTGGATCAGCGCCGACAATAACGGGTTTGCCTTTTATTTCGGGGCGCTCCCGCTCCTCAACCGCAGTGTAGAAATGATCCATATCTAAATGGAAAATGATTCTATCTGCCATCTATTCTGCGCTCTTTACTCTATTTCATGAATAAGCTAAAAAAGCTTGCAGCAAGCCAAACTGAAAGACCAGTGAACAAACTTTTTTCTTAAGTTTTTTCAGGCGTCAATTTTCTTTTCTGAACAAAACTAAACAATACCAAAAATGCAGTGTAGATTATGACGAAGCTCATAGCCATAGCTAATGAAAGATTATCATCTTGCAAACGAAAAAGAAATGTAGCGCCTGTCGCCGTCGCCACCACAGCAAAAACAACGGCGACAAACGACAGAGCAGAAATACGAATAATTCTCAATCTAGAGCCGTAACTTAGGATTAGCGCAGCCAACGCCAACACTATTACACCATTAACCATGTGGGTTAATACTTCAGTCCCACCAGAATAACTCGAAAAGTTAGATGCTGAATTCAACGGCACTGCGACAAAGAGGTTAATGGACATTCCAAGCCAGAACTGAACAAAAAGCAAAACAACTTCGATAGCAAGCAGGATTTTAAAAAACTTTAATCCCATAACTATCAATATCTGAAATCTGATTATAAGCTTTTTCACAGTTAACGCCAAAAGAAGCAGGCAAGCTAACCATTGGATTTTGTAACATCAAAAATTCTAAGATAGAAACAATGCAATATAGGTACGCCATGCATAGGCCAAACAAGAACTGAAACACACATTTCAATACGGAATATGTGCTTCACGCAAATATCGCTCAAACACCATCTAGAGGGCCCGACATCTCAGGTGATTGGTGGCCGCAGGCTGAGCTAGTCGACCGAAGTCTTCTAGCTTACACCCCGGCTCCATCAAACCCATCTTTTATGGGAACCTTCGTCCAGTGAAACTGGAATGGCTGCCTCTTTTCGGGAGAGGCTTCGAGCTTAGATGCTTTCAGCTCTTATCCACAACGGCGTGGCTGCCCAGCAACTGCCTTATCAGACAACTGGTTAACTAGAGGCCACAGCGTCCCGTTCCTCTCGTACTAGGGACCCTTTCCCCTCAGGCAGCCAACACTCCCAGCAGATAAAGTCCGACCTGTCTCACGACGGTCTAAACCCAGCTCACGTTCCCTTTTAATAGGCGAGCAGCCTCACCCTTGGCCCCTTATGCAGGGCCAGGATAGGAAGAGCCGACATCGAGGTACCAAGCCGCGGGGTCGATGGGGACTCTCGCCCGCGACGAGCCTGTTATCCCTAGGGTAATTTTTCTGACACATCCAGCACCCACCAAGGGAGACATGGATGATCGCTAAGCCCGGATTTCTCCTCTGCATCCTTTACTGTTTAGGATACAGTCAGGCTGGCTTTTGCCCTTGCACTCTACGGAGGGTTTCTGTCCCTCCTGAGCCAACCTTAGGGCGCCCTTGATATCTTTTCAAGGGCGTGCCGCCCCAGCCGAACTGCCCACCTACCGTTGTTCCGACCCGCAAGGGGTCGGTGAGAAACACGGTTGCAGAAAGTCGGTGTTCCATTGTTGCCTCCCCCACGTCCCGGAGAACATGAGATCGACGGCTCCCGACTACGCTCTGCATCCACAACCGTATTCCAGCGGCAGGCTGCAGTAAAACTCCACAGGGACTTCTTTTCCCGCTGGGAGATCGTGGACTGTTCGTCCACGTTATGTGGTTTCACCGGGTACTACGCGGGGACAGTGGGGCCCTCGTTGATCCATTCATGCACGTCGGAACTTACCCGACAAGGCATTTGGCTACCTTGAGAGAGTCAGAGTTACTCCCGGCGTTTGCAGGCCCTTAGCCCAGTTGGACCCAGGTTTCAGGTACCTGTACTGGCCAGGATTCAGAAGCCGTTCACAAGCTTTCGCTCTTGCGGCTTCCTGTGTTTTTATTAAACAGTCGAGACCCCTTTGTCACTGCGACCTGCTCTCTACAGCCCAAGGCTGAAAGAACAGGCACCCCTTATACCAAAGGTACGGGGCTAATTTGCCGAGTTCCCTCGCATTAGTGTATACCCGACACGCCTTAGGTTCCTCGCCTAGGGACACCTGTGTCGGTTCTAGGTACGATCATACAGGATCCTTCTTAGTGCGTTTTTCATTGGCTCCAGAGATCAGCTAAACCTCTCTAAAACGAGTTGCTATTCCCGATTTCGCCTAGTTCTCGCCATTACGGCACTCCCTAGGTTTATACGGTTAAACAAGGCGAAGACCTTGCTCAGCTTATCCCGAAACGTCAACACTAAGCTTGCGTCGCCGCATGTATCTGTATGGTTCCGGAATTTTAGCCGGATTCCCTTTTTCGGCATAATCGGTTAAGTTATGCCTTAGGATCGACTTACCCCCGGCTGACGATCGTTGCCGGGGAACCCTGGCCCCTTCGGCGGAGAAGATTCTCACTTCTCTTTGCTGTTACTACCACCGGGATTCGCAATCCTAATCGGTCCACTGGACCTCACAGCCCAGCTTCTGCCCAACTAGGACGCCTTCCTACCAGTGCAGTGTGCACTGCATTCTGAGGTATCGGTAGCTGGCTTAGCCCCGTCAATTTTCGGGGCCGTCAGCCTCGGCGGGTGAGCTGTTACGCTTTCTTTGAAGGATGGCTGCTTCTAAGCCTACCTCCCCGCTGTCTGAGGCTGACGACGCCCTTTGGTTTGACATTTAGCCAGCATTTGGGGACCTTAACCTCAGTCTGGGTTGTCCCCCTCTCGGTCCAGGAGCTTACCCCCTGTAACCCGTTTCCCAAGGTCTTAAGCGCTGGAGGATTCGTAGTTTGAAAGGAAAGTGGATCCTTTCGGGTCCTTGTTTTCCAATCAGTGCTCTACCCCACCAGCTACCTCGCTCGGGACTGGGCTCAGGCCCACTTCGGAAGGAACTAGCTATCACCAGACTAGATTGGTCTTTAGCCCCTAGCCCCAGGTCTGGGGAACGAATTGCACGTCAGAACCCTTGCGAGCCTCCACTAGGCTTTCGCCTAGCTTCGCCCTGCCCAGGGCTAGATCGTCTGGTTTCTAGTATGTATGGTTATAACTCCGGGCCTTTTCATACCCTGCACCTGGCTCTTGCGAGTTGCGCGCTTGTTGGTTTCCCTATGCTTACGGGTTTGTCACCCTTAGGCTTGCCATAACCATAAACTCCCCGGCCCGTGTTTCTAGACGGAACGCGCAACCCTGATCCCCTTTCCTCGTACTGCCGCTTCACAACGGGTTCCTATGGAAAGGATCTACTCTTCCGGGCCGCGCACGTCTGTAACTGTCTGGTTTCAGGCACTTTTCACCCCCATTCCGGGGTACTTTTCAGTTTTCCGTCACCGTACTAGTGCGCTATCGGTCTTGAGGCGTATTTAGTCTTGGAAGTTGGTGACTCCCAACTTTCCGTACCAAAACCATGGTACGGTAGTCTGGGACTCTAGCTCAACTCTTTCTGACTTACGCTTACGGGGCTGTCACCCTCTTTGGCAGGCCATTTCAGGCCATTTCAACTTAATCAATGAAGAGGAAGCCGGGCCCTTAACCCTACATCTCCCATACATTTCTGTACGGGATTCGGTTTGGACTTTTCCCATTTCGCTCGCTGCTACTAAGGGAATCCCGTGTTTGGTTTCTTTTCCTCCCCCTACTAAGATGCTTCCGTTCGGGGGGTTCCCGCTCCGTTAAGGAGCATATTCTAGGAAGTCCCATTCAGGTATCCCCGGTTCTAAGGCTGCATGCGCCTACCCGGGGCGGTATCGCGGCTTGCCGCGCCCTTCTTCGGCTCTCAAGCCGAGCCATCCTCCAGACAGCGTGGCATGTTCGGGCCATAGGTGGTGTTTGTTTGGCGTTTGGTGAAAACACATTTCTCATATTATTAAGTGTGTGGCGTCGTTGTTTGTTTGGCCTATGCATGGTGTCATTTTGATCTTCGCGCGTGTCTTGGCGAAGTCAGTTCACCCTTCACTCCGCATCTATTGATGTGGAGTTGCATCAGTTTGATGGTATAACCCATATTGCTGAATTGCATTAGAAGCGACTTTCTGTGATATAAGCATTATGTTGAGGCGTAAGAAGGTTTATTGAAAAATGGTTTATTGCCTGCCATGACTTTTTTTGGGGTTTTTTAGGTCATCAAATTCATTTCATGTGTTTAATCTTCGGGTTAGTAACCTATCGGGAATTTAATTTAGGCGGGTTTACAGCATATAAGTTTGACGGCAAATATGAGACATAATGGCAGCATTGTGTCTCAATTAAGACCTTTGTACGAGCACAACCTGCCTGTCTATCAACATACTCGCAAATATGAATCGACTTCCATCAATTATGAGCAATAGGACACATTTTCGCGGCAGCTGATAATGTTTCATGACGAAGGGCAAGTACTAAAAAAACTATGTTCCAGCAGAACAACACTTTTGACCATTGGGTTCAGTAGTAACTTTTATTTGTGTCTGGTTTTATGTGTTGGTGTATTCTGGGCTTTGTGGTGGGTGCCTCGATAGCTCAGCCCAGTAGAGCGGCTGCCTTGTAAGCAGCAGGCCGCGGGAGCAAGGCCCGCTCGAGGCTCCATAAAAAATTTAAGTTTCTGGTTCAGCTTCTTCTTTAGCCGCTTTTGGATCTTTACCTGTTAAAGAGTATTTTCGGGCTTTGGTCTCGATGATTTCATGCTCAAAAAACTTCTTTAACGATTTAAAGACCTTTTTGCATGGTTCGCCTGTTTTGTCAGTTAATTCTTGAAGAGTTAATTCTTTTCCTTCAGTCTTTAAGGTTTGATAGACTTTTTCATCAACTTTATTGAGTTTCATATGGACCACTACTCTTGCTTTTCCTTGTTTATTGGGACGTGGGCTTTTTCAATTTTGCGGTAAAACAATTAAAGACAAAGGGATTCCTAACATAGTTTAGCCCTTAAATCAGACTTTATGATTGCTTTGCCTCGTCGTTTTGGCTGGTTGCATGACTCCATTTGCCATGACAGAAACAGTTGAATTTGCATGTTGCACACGAATCTTTAATGCCTAATTCGCAACAATTATCTACTTCACTCTGACCCATTCTCTCACTTATCATATCTCAAGAGAGCAGACTCAGCATATAAGCGGGATTTCTTCGACAGAATATATCCAAATAAGCAATATCCAGCTTGAATCGCCTATGGATGTATTTGCAACATAAGTTTATCCTAAGGCAGTCTTTAATTTTTTGCTCTCCAGATTATTCACCTAATTATTTTTGGGGGTTATTTTTTTTTCCAAAAGTTTCAGGATCAATCTGTTTGCGTTTGCCTTCTTTATCTACGACGTAAAAATGAAAGTCATATTCGTCACAGTAATTTTTAAAGTCAATGTATCGCCTCTTGTTGCCTTCAAACATTTCAGGGGTCGCCACTTCACAAATTCTAGTTAAACAGCCTTCCTTTTCTGCGTGAATATCAGGGAGATACTCTTTCCCCATCAAGGGTGGCTTCTCGTATCCTTCTAAATCCGCTTTAACGTTCCAGTTATCCCGTTTCAACTCGTCAGCAACAGCTCTAACACACGCATCGTGATTGTCTTGAGATTTATTTTTTTTCTCCGTCATAATTAATCGCCTTAAAACTATTAATCTATATTATAGGATGAATCCGTTTGAATTTTGCGGTTGCTAACGCCGCAAATGTTGAGGCAAACGCGGCAATAATAAAGATTGGAACAATTAGGGATGTGGGGAATTCGAGAATTGACCAAACGGACGATGATGTTATCTTCATCATTTGAGTGCTGTTGGATTGCAGATTGCCGTTCGTCTGAATGGTTTGTTGGCGCCACTGCACCATCATGCCGGTTGCTTGGTCATAATAGAAATCAGAGTTCACGTTCGCCCCGTTTTGAACTGTATTAGAAACAAAGTGATCGGTCAAACGCTGACCACTCATGTAACTCATCATTAACGTTTCGTTTATGGTTGGGCTAGAAGTACTGGACGGAAACATTCTGCCCATCATGCCCACGTTAGGTGACATGAAATAGAAATTGCACATTTCACTTGGACCAATATACCCAGACATTGATGCGACACCAGTTCCAACGTTTATGCTGTCCACCCCATTGCTTAACGTACCATTCAAACCACGCATCATTGTGTTAAAATTAACTGTTGGACCAGAAACCCCTGTGACGTTAATACTAAAATAATCAGTTTGATTTATCCAAGAAAACGCAGCAGGTGGAACAACGTTGGAATCATTTGAGTTAAAATAACAAGTATAACTATAACGAAAAACATCACCACTTGACACCCCAGCATTTGACATCATTTCACAAAAGGCCCCGCTGAGGGATCCGAAAAACAAAATACCTAAAATAACTAGAACAAAAAACAAGATCTTTTGCATAGAAACACACTAAATAAAATACCTGAAAGAAACTCTTAAACCTTCCAGAATTTGAATGCTAAGCCGAATTGTTTTCTAGAATAACCTTATCAAGCAATTAGCAATTGAGAACAGAAGTTTATGGCGCATAAAAAATAACTACAAAACCGATGCCGATCTTGACGGTGAAATTATACAGCTGTGGGATCGCATCGCATAAGATAAAGAAGAAATTGTGAAACTTCTTACAGAAAAATTAAGACAACGCCTATAACATCCGCTTTTTTCCATTCTCAAACAAATAGACCTCTCCAATAGATGAGCAGACACCATTGTCATAAACAAGCGCTGAGCCCATTGGGATGGCGTAAATTTTTTCGTTTCTTGACAGCCTTTTCAAGACGCTGGTTTTTTCAGGTTTATAATGGACTTTTAGAGTGAGGTCTGCCAGGTTTAGACCGAAGACAATTTTGGGTTTGGAATTGCTGCGGCAGGTAACTATACATTTTCGGCAAAGCGCTAACGCTCCTGCACTTCTCCCAATGATAACTCCATCATAATCTTGGAGCAAACGGTCAACAGCCATATTTTGTAAGCGTTCAATTAAGACACTTGTAAGTCCACCGGTTAAATAAACCAAGTTAGAGCCAGTCATTTTTTTAGCAATCGTTTCATTTGAATCAGCGTAATCAACAAAGTTAACTACACTAGCGCCAAGACTTATGAAATAATCAATCAATGTTTTTCTTTTTTTGTATCCTTTGTCGAATGAGGGTCTTGCCCAAGAGAACACGAGAGTATTTAGAGGTTCACCTGCGTCTTGAAAGGCTCTCTCGTTTACTTCCCGTGCACTTCTTTTGAAGACGTTTTCTCCGCCTAAAAGATACAGCTTCGGCATACAAGCAACACATTGAAAACATACCTAAAAAGCGCTTGCTAATGCTCATGAATTTGAAAAATCGTGAAGAACGTCAAGGTACCGATAATAATACAAAATGCAAGTAAAGCTGAGAACCACAAATTATAAGTCCACTTCCAATGTAAACAAATAAAGCGTCGATACCTTTGAACAACAAAACTATCACTAAGAAAAGATTTTTTCGTTTGCTCGTTATTGGCATTATATTAGGAACGATCAGTCCTGTAATTCTTGCTATATCATCAAACCTGAGTCAAAATGCTACACAAAATAAGCAGAATGCATTAATGGCACAAAAAGGCGAATTGTCACCATTCAAAATTGATATGTCACAGGATATTTTGCTTGACCTTGGCAGCGTTCAAGAGGCTGAAAGCGCTCAAGCATTGGCACGCGGAGTTAATTTGGCGAATTTAATCTATTTGGGAGGCAATTGGCCTTTCCAAATATCTTTTGAAAATAACAAAATATCTGTATCTGCTAACATAACAGATTCCAATAATCAAATAGTAGCTACTATCCGTAACAATATTTGGAAAAGTGATAGTCCAAACTCTCCACAAATAGGTGATAGAAACTATAACAATTATGCTTTTGAAATCATTGACAATAATAACATAACAATTTTTAACGTCAGAGTTGTTCGTTCCAATGAAATTCAAATTGGCGGTCTTCTTAATATCGGTGGCGAGCAAGTGCTTATTTCAGATAATGGTGGTGGAATTCTAAGTAATCCAAGCCAACAAAATATTTCCGATTTACTTATTCCAATATTCAAATACCCGAGCACCCAATACCTCGGTGAGTTAATCAATCCAAAGTACTTGCAAAGTTTGCCTACTGATACATCAAATACAATGATGTCTGAAGCGTTTACACTAACGATAATTGGATTTGCTTTCTTACGGGGCTAGTTCTATTTTTCTTATCGCTTGCGAAATCGTTAGAGAAAGACGATAGAAAAGATGAAAAAAAAGATAATGTCAAAACAGCCACAAATCTATCCTGAACCCAACAAAATTACAAAGCGACAAAAGAACAAACGTAGGGACAAAAAAAGGAAGCATTAACGTTTTCTTAAAATGAAGAATAATTAACCATCAACAACCAAAAATAAGTATGCCCATAGTAAAACAAATAGCTAATTGCAAAAAAACTCAGATAACTTTTTAAAACCAGAACTCCAAGAACGGAAGCAAGTGTAAGATCTATAGCAAATATGAAAATAGCCACATAAAGCAAAGCTGTTCGGATGGTTTCCTTAAAATTAGTCATTCAGTAAAAGCCTCTGTGACCCGATATGCACCATAACGGAGAAACACCCGAAGATGCACCAAAACTTTACAAAAAATAGAAGCAAAGTCGATCCTTGAATCAGCCCATTATTTTTTATCCCTCGATTTTTTACAGTCATTACAGAAAAAAGAAAACCTTAACTCTTTAAGATCAATAACTAAAAACAAGTCTTATTAACTTTAAAAAGAGAGTAGGGACGGATGGAAATGATACCTGAAGGTTATATTGAGTATAAGCGAAGAGAATTCTGTAAAGACGTTCAGTGTCCAGTTCAGATGAAGCTAAACAAACTAACAGAATCTTCCCCCGCATTTGAGCAAACACGTCAAAAATGCAGCAGCACCTGCGTATACACTACATGGCAGTTCCACAACTGGCTTATAGAAAAAGGCTATCTCATTGTGAAGCCAAAGACTTGAAAAAAAAAACGAAGTCAAACCTAAGGATAGCTCATTCTAAATTCGCTGTGGCATTGTACTGTAAGGAGCTCGATGTTTTTGCACTTAGGGCATTGATAAAAAATGATACTTCTGTCTTCGGGCATTTCCCCCTTTGGCTCCATTACCGTTTTACATTCAGGGCACGCGTGCATTTTTTCAACTCTTTTGTCTTTTTCTATTTATATGCCTAATAAAATATAAATATAGTTGTGATTTATGCTTAATTCTTCATAAAAAATGGTCAATTGTTAAATGCCCCGTCAACAGCATTGCTTGCCTGTACATTCTCATAGACCAACATTTAATTAAGTTATAAAAGCATAAAGTTATTTATTTCTTAAACCAAAAGCTTCCTCGGAGAAATGAATATGGATTGGGGAATGAAAAACCGCTTAAGTAGACTTATTCAGAAAGATGGTAAAGCCCTCTTTTTACCTATTGACCATGGATACTTCCAAGGACCCACTCACGGTCTTGAGAAGCCCGAAGAAACAATTAAGCCAATTTACCAGTACGCGGACGGAATCATGCTTACGCGTGGTGTGCTACGCAACTGCATCGACCCGGCAATTGAGAAACCAATCATACTGCGAGTTTCAGGAGCAGTAACCGTCGTTGGAGAAGACTTAGCCAATGAAAGCGTGGTCACTTCAATTGAGGAGATTTTGCGGTTAAACGTCAGTGCTGTTTCCATGTCCGTTTTTGCTGGAACAAAATATGAGAATAAAAGCCTAAGCAACCTAGCAAAGCTTGTTGATGAATGCGAAGACTATGGCATGCCAGTGATGGCTGTTACAGCAGTCGGAAAGGAACTTGAAAAACGTGAAGCCCGCTACTTGGCGTTGGTTGCAAGAGTTTCAGCTGAATTAGGCGCGAGAGTAGTAAAAACGTACTATTGTAAAGAAAATTTTGAGAAAGTCGTCGATGGTTGCCCAGTACCAGTTGTGATGGCTGGTGGACCAAAAAGTGAAACCCAAAAAGAAGTCTTCGACTTTGTTTACGACGGCATTCAGAAAGGCGCTATAGGTGTTAACTTGGGGAGAAACGTTTGGCAAACCGAGAATCCAGTAGCCGCCATTAGGGGAATCAGAGCCATCGTCCATGACAACTATACGCCCAATGAAGCGTTAGACCTGTACAACCAGGTAAAAGCAGGCAAAGCATAGCCACAATTTTCGGTGAAATCGTTGCAGACCGCCGTCTACTACAACAACCATGATGTACGCATCCAAGACGTACCCATCCCCGAAATCGGCGATGACGAAGCGTTATTGAAAGTTATGGCGAGCGGCATTTGCGGCAGCGACGTAATTGAATGGTACCGGGTTCCAAAAGCCCCAATAGTGTTGGGCCATGAGGCAACGGGTATCATTGACAAAGTAGGTACTAAAGTTAGAAGCCTCAAAGTTGGTGACAGAGTTTTTGTTTCACATCATGTTCCCTGTAACCAGTGCCGTTACTGCAAACGAGGATTCCACACTGCTTGCCATACATTGCACACAACCAATTATTATCCAGGCGGCTTTTCGCAATACATCAGAGTACCAAAAATCAACATTGACTTTGGCATTTACAAACTGCCAGATGAAATGTCTTACGAAGAAGGAACATTCATTGAGCCATTAGCATGCGTATCCCGAGGCCAACGCTTATCTGGTTTACAAAAAGACGACACAATTTTGATTATTGGCGGCGGCATTGCGGGAATCTTGCATGTGCAACTTGCCAAGTTCAAAGGTTTAAAAAACATTATCGTAGCCGACATTAACCCATACAGGCTTGAGCTTGCCAAAAAGTTCGGTGCAACTGAAACATTAAACGCTAAAGAAAACCTGCTTCTCGGGCTTAAGGAAGTTAACGGGGGAAGATTAGCTGACCAGGTTATTGTCTGCACAGGCGCCACCTCAGCTTCCCTATCGGCACTCGACTGCGTTGAAAACGGCGGAACAATACTATTTTTCGCAGTGCCAGATCCATCAGTTAAGCTTCCAGTCCCCATAAACCAGTTTTGGCGAAACGAAATTACCATGCAAACCAGCTACGGAGCTGCACCTAACGATTTGGAAGAGTCATTGCGTGTGTTAGCCACAAAACAGCTGAATGTGAAAGATATGATAACTCATCAACTAAGTTTGAGTATGGCGCAGGAAGGATTCAGATTAATGGCTGAAGCAGGAAACTCGCTCAAAGTTATTCTCTTGCCAAACAAAAACTAATCAAATAATTAACAAAACCACTGCTTTCATGACCCAAAAATTTTAGAAATTTGGGTTTGTGGGATTATTTCGTAAGATCGAAAGCTGGTTTATCTTATTGCTTCGTCAATTTTCGATTCTCGCCTGGTTCTTGTGACTTCTTGGAAAAGTTCCAGACATTCTTCTTTGCTTGGTGCTTCAACAGAAATTGCACCATATGCGCCTATATCAATTCTATAATTTTTTTCACGAATGCTCGTAACTTATCCCCCTCTTTCCTCAACCAAAAGGTTCCCGCAATTATATTCTTAATGGCATGTAAGCGATTGAGAAACAGCCACACGATAGATTCTAATTTAAAGTTTTCAATGTGGGTTAGAGAGGGTATCAATCGGTTAAGAGATAAAAGTTAAAACACATACTCTTATTTCATGCCAGATCTATTTGACGCCGTGAGAGATCGGCGAAGCACCAGAAAATATCAACTTAAGCCTGTTTCCCAGCATATTGTTGAAGAGATTTTGGAAGTTGCAGGTTTGGCGCCTTCAGCACATAATGCCCAACCGTGGCGATTCATCATTTTACATAGTGATTTAGTTAAAAGGGAGTTGGCGGAAGCTATGGCTGAAGCTTGGGCCACTGACATGGCTAAAGAGGACTTAATCATAGACTCAGAAATGCGAAATGTTAGAGTTGAAAGATTTGCCTCCGCACCCGTGTTAATTCTTAGCATGCTCAACAATGGATGGAATGAACAAATTTCCGGACAAAAAAAAAGAAAGCATCGAGCGTGATTTGGCAATACAAAGCTTTGGCGCAGCCATTCAAAACTTGCTGTTAGCGGCGCATGGGAAGGGTTTGGGGGCATGCTGGTTCTGCGCACCCGCCTTTTGTAAAAAAACCGTTAGAAAGGCATTGAATATTCCTGAAAGTGTTGACCCTCACGCACTGATCGCAATGGGTTACCCAGCTGAGAAACCTCCTATGCCCCTGAGAAAACCTTTGGGCGATTACTGCTTTAATGATAATTGGAGCGGTGGGCTTTAGGATTTTATCATTGTTAGAAGCATTTTGAACCTTGTTTTCGCCACTAAGGCATGAGGTTCATTGGCTGGCATAATAGTTATTTCTCCCTGCTTTAGCCTCAGCGCTTTACCCGATATGGTTATTTCATCTTCACCTTCAAGCACGTAAACTAATGCGTCATAAGGGGCAGTGTGCTCGCTTAAGCCTTGACTTTCTTCGAACGCAAAAAGTGTTACCGTTCCAGTTTTCTTGTCAATTACTGTACGGCTTACAACTGAACCTTCTTGGTACTCGATTAGGTCTTCAAGTTTGGAGGGTTTTGCAGTGAATTGTTTTGACATTTCCTAACACCAATCTTAAGTTAACATTGATAATTCTTAGACCTTGGAAAAAGACCAAGAATCACTACTTGTCTGGAATAAAATCCATCGAAATTGAGTTCACACAATGTCGAGTATTCTTCTCAGTGAAATGTTCGCCGACAAAAACGTGACCTAAATGAGCACCACAGTTCGCACATTCTATTTCTGTTCTCACCCCATCAGAGTCAGGTAATCGCTTAACTGCACCGGGGATTTCCTCGTCAAAGCTTGGCCAGCCACAGTTAGCTTCAAACTTGTTTTCTGAACGATATAGTTTGGCTCCACAACGTTTGCAGACATAGGTACCTTTTTGCCAAAAAGCGAAGTATTTACCGGTAAACGGGGCTTCAGTTGCTTTTTCTTCTATAACACGTTTCTCTTCTGCAGTAAGCTGTTTAGTAGTTTCTTTTTTAGAAGTAGACATAATTACCATTTTAACTATGCTTGTCCATTGTAAAAAGCGTTTTGACATCCTAGTTGCCGATAAACAAATATTAAGGTGCACGAAATAATTTACTATTGAAGGTTTTCTAATGGTTGAAATAAGCAGGCTATTTTGGAAAAAAGCTTTTACTTCGGACGCTTTTTTGTTGGGCGAAGTCGAGAGTGCAGAGTTAGACATGAATACTTGGCAAATAACAAATTTCTACATCGGCTTAAGCGATGAAGCGGCGAAGGAACTTGGGTTTAAGAGACCTTATCTTGGCAAAGTAATAATTTGTTTACCCGTTGATTCTATCAAAACAATTGAGGACAGAGCAATTCTAAACAAAACAAGAGCAGAACTTAGCAACCTCAAACAATGTAAAGAATAAGTAACTACATATTTAATGTAGTTAGAAAATTATTTATTTTTTAGTTTTATTTTCTTTTTATTTAGCGATAAATTGTGTTAGATATCACACCAAACGCTACGATAGATTACGCAGTGAAACAAGAAGTTTCGATAAATTTAAGCCAGCTTATAGGTTGATTCAACTTCAATTTTAAAAAATTAACAACTTTCGATCTTCAAGTTAACTATCACACTTTGGACAAACAACCAAAAGCTTGTACTCCAGATGTGTATAAGATAAAACTTTGTTCAGCTTTGGACCGCTAACACGAACAACAATAAGTTACCTCCTTAATATTCAATCTAAACTACAACTTCACTTCAAAAAACATTCACTTTCACTCACCCCTCCACTGCGCCATTAAGTCTCTTCTTGGGTTATCTTAAATAACCCAAACATTACATCATGTCTTCAAAGTGTGAATATATGACTGATGCTGAAGACGCGGAAAAAGAAAATGAAACAGAAAGAGGAAACGCCATCAAGCAAGCCAAAATACGAGTTTATAGAGGACCTCCCAGGAGTTGGCCCAGCCACAGCCCAAAAACTTCGAGAACTCGGCTACCACACCGTTGAAGCTTTAGCCATGGCGACATCGCGAGAGCTGGATCCAGTTGGAGTAAGCGAGAAAAAAGCGTTCCAAATTATCGATGCAGCACGTCAAGCCATCGGAGTCTCATTCATCCGTGCTGATGAACTCTACAAAATGCGCAAAAACGTGTTGCGGCTAAGCACAGGCAGCAAAGCCATAGATAAAATGGTTGACGGTGGTTTAGAAACCCAAACCATAACCGAGTTTTACGGTGAATATGGAAGTGGAAAAAGCCAGATGTGCCATCAACTATGCGTAAATGTTCAGTTACCGCCAGAACGAGGCGGACTAAACGGCGGCGCATTATATGTGGACACAGAAAACACTTTCAGGCTTGAACGCATCGTTCAAATGTCCAAATTTTTAGGTTTAGACCCAGAAACAGTAATAAAAAATATCATTTATGCTGAGGCATATACTTCAGATCACCAAATGTTTCTTTTGGAAAATGCCGATGAAATAATCAAGGCAAACAACATTAAACTAATCATAGTTGACTCCTTGACAGCGCATTTTAGAAGTGAATATCTTGGAAGAGAAATGTTAGCTTCAAGACAACAAAAACTAAACAAGCACATGCATAAACTAATCGGTTTAGCTCGAGCATTCAATGCTGTCGCGGTTGTAACTAATCAAGTAATGGCTAAGCCAGATCAATTCTTCGGGGATGCTATTCACCCAATCGGGGGAAACATCGTTGGTCACACAAGCCACACGCGCATCTATCTGCGAAGAGCATCGCATGGACCAACGCGAATTGCGAGGTTGGTTTCGAGCCCATATTTGCCGGAGGGAGAGGAAATACTTAAAGTAACCGAAAACGGAATAGAAGATATCTCTGAAGAAGAAAAAGCAGAGAAAACTAGTAAAAGCCGTGGACGCTAAATATGCCTATTCCCCAAGCCTTGGTTGCACGATATTTCCAGCTCATAGTCAGCAGACAATTCACTGAAGCTGAAAGAGAGCTGGAAAGAGTTAAACAGAAAATGCAAAAAACAGATTGGAACAGAGGATACTTCCGCGCTTTATATGGAATGTATCTTTCACGCAAAAACAGTGCAACCGATGATTACGCGTTTTTTGCAAAACTAGATTTAAGCGACAAACCAATGCTTCACTCGTACAGAAAAGAGTTCCTTGACCACATGCGCAATGGGTTACATGGGGATTTTGATAGGGGTTACTTTTCAGCTTGGGCAGACTGCATGCGCATACTCACAAGATTGGACATTCCAAGTCCAACTGGAAACGACAAAACAACGTCTGAAGAAAAAATAGAGACCTTAAGAACTGACAAAAGCCAAGCCACAATTGCTAACTTTTTGCAAAAAAGTGAAGAAGACGAAGAATAAAAAATAAATTTTTTAAGTAATTTTTAGTACACTTTGATTATAGTGTAGAATAAGACGAAGAAGGGCAGCCAGGTGAAAAAGTACATGATTATACCTGTGCTTAAGATTTTTGATTGCTTTTCTATTTTGTTTTTGAATTGTGCTTTCAAAACGTAGTAGGATACCAAGTAAACTATTAGGGCTATTGTTAATGTGTTAATGAACCCTGTGATGTCAGTTGCGTTTATCAGAAAAGCTACTACTGCACTTAAAGCAGCAGCAACTACGCCTAACGCAACTCGTATCCAGTAAAGTTGAACTACAGGTGTCATGTCGAATCTAATCCTTGGAACAGTATATTTTAATTCTTACTTAAAAAACATCCCTACATATTAATCATTTCTGCCTTCAAAACCCATTAAAAACGGATTTTACCGATTTTTGTTTCCAAAGCTTATTTTATAGTCAAGCTGCATTATAGATTTCAATTTGATAGGTGCCAGTATTGCGCAAAAAAGAGTTTTCAAGCTTTGACATTGCCGCTGCGATTCAGGAACTTAAGGCAGCAATCGCTGATTCCCGAGTGAACAACATCTATCAACTTGATGAAAAAACGGTTATTTTCAAACTGCATAAAACGGACATGCCTCCAATTCGATTAGTGATAGAAGCCGGAAGAAGATTTCACACAACCAGTTACGCAGAAGAAAATCCGGCTGAGCCACCAGCATTCTGCATGGTACTTAGAAAATACTTACGAGACGCCTGGCTGGCAGGTCTTGACCAATTCGAATTTGAAAGAATCGTTACAGTTAGCTTCCGAACCAAAACTGGAATTTTAAAGTTAGTTATAGAGTTTTTCGGCGAAGGCAACATCATTCTAACAAATGAACAAAATGTCATCATTCACGCGTTAGCTTTCAAAAAAATGAGGGACCGCGACATCCTCCACAACGTAGTTCTTCAGCTTCCACCATCAAGCAGCAAAAATCCCTTCAAAGTTACCCAAGATGAACTGGAAGAAACCCTCAAAAACGCCGGCGAAACAGAGGTTGTCAGGTCAACTGCTCGTTTCTTAGGCGTAGGCGGAATATACTCAGAAGAAATCCTTCTCAGAGCAGGCGTGGAAAAAACCGAACACTCCAGCACCATCACAAAGGCTGCAGTTGAAGGCATTTTTTGGGCGCTTCAAGATTTACTTTCAGCTATTTCAAATATGCATTTGGAACCTTGCATCATTCTGGGCGAAGAAGACGATTTCTTGGATGTTGTTCCGCTCAAACTTAAAAGGTATGAAGGCTTCAAAACGCAAGCTTACACCACTTTCAATCAGGCTTTAGATGAGTTTTACCTAAGGGTAACCGTAGCTGAAAGAGCTGTTAACGGTGTTGAAGTTGACAAGATAAGAAAAGAAGCGGAACGTCTAAGACGTGTTGTCGCTGAACAAGAAAAATCTATCAATGAAGACGAAACTAAAGCTGAACGCGACAAACTGATCGGCAACGCAATCTACGCTCACTTCAACGAACTCGAAACATTCCAAACCCAACTGATAAAAGCTAACCAGCAAGGACACGACTGGAACACAATTATCACAACTGTTATGGCTGCAAAGAAAACAGGTAAACTCCCCGCCGCTTACTTTGAATCGTTTGACGGAAAAAACCTTGCATTGAATCTTGCCGTAGATAATTTCCATTTCAGTTTTAATCTGCGAGATTCAATCTTCGATAACGCTAACAGGTATTACGAACACGGCAAACGGGCAAAAGAGAAATCTCAAGGTGCTCTCTCCGCCCTTCAGGATTCTAAAAGGAAACTCTCTAAAATCGAAAGTGAATTGTCTGAAGCCGAAGAGTTGAAGAACCTTAAACCTGCAGAAATCATAGAAGCACTCTCCAAACGAAAAGTGGCAATGGAGAACAAGGAGTGGTTCGAAAAATTCCGATGGTTCACCTCTTCAGACGGTTTCTTGGTGGTTGCTGGCAAAGACACAGTAAGCAATGAAGTTCTCGTAAAAAAATACGCCGAACAGGAAGATGTAGTTTTTCACGCTGAAATCTCAGGCGCACCCTTTGTGGTTGTTAAAGCTGAAGGCAAAACCATCAGTGAACAGACTCTTCTTGAAGCTGGCGAATACGCGGCTTCATTTTCAAGGGCATGGCGAGAAAACGCGGGTTCCGCCGACGTTTATTGGGTTAAGGTTGACCAATTAAGCAAAAGTGGCCCTTCAGGAGAATCTGTCCCCCACGGCGCCTTTGCAGTAGTTGGAAAACGGAATTGGATACGAAACACTCCTCTTAGAACCGCAATCGGCATCATCGTTAATGAAGAAACAAGCTATGTCGGCGGACCCGTCGACGCCGTGAAAGCAAAAACTAAATCATACATTGTTCTCTTGCCAGGCGATACGCAAGGAAAAGATTTGTTAAAGCAAATTCTCAAATCATTAATGCTCAAACTGCCCAAGGAACAACGAGAAAAAGCTGGAAAAACCTCAATTGAGCAAATCAGAGATTTCGTACCCTACACTAAAGGAACAATAAGCAAAAAACCTACCTAAACAAAAACAAGACAAGTAGCTAAGCACTATTATCTTTGCGATTTCAAAATTTAAGAAATCCCTGTCTCTACTTATCAGCATTTCATTATTTGCGGCTGCTATACCTACTATGATAATATCAAGCTCATTTACCATCTTGCCCTTTGTTTTCAGCATTTGATACGCTTTTACTATTTCTGCTACCGCGTAAGCCTCAAAATTGTAAATTACAAACTGATCAAGAAAAACTGAAACGAAGTCCAAATTTTTTCAGTAGTTCTCCGCAAGATTTCATATTTACGGGCAACTGTAACGGCAATCTGGTCCTTTTTAGAATAAGATTCGAACAAATGCAGAGTAGTTTTGTTATTTTTTAAAGCTTAGACGATTATGGATTCAAATGCATACCATTACATCACTCAATCGAAATATTTCGCTGAATTGCCTGTTTTCTGCCTTCCTTAATCTCAGCAATCATGTTCCGAGCGTCCTCCTGCGCTTAAAGGTTCATGATTATTTAAGAAATCAAGAATTTAAAAAAAAAAAAAAAAAAAAAAAAAAAAAAAAAAAAAAAAAAAAAAAAAAAAAAAAAAAAAAAAAAAAAAAAAAAAAAAAAAAAAAAAAAAAAAAAAAAAAAAAAAAAAAAAAAAAAAAAAAAAAAAAAAAAAAAAAAAAAAAAAAAAAAAAAAAAAAAAAAAAAAAAAAAAAAAAAAAAAAAAAAAAAAAAAAAAAAAAAAAAAAAAAAAAAAAAAAAAAAAAAAAAAAAAAAAAAAAAAAAAAAAAAAAAAAAAAAAAAAAAAAAAAAAAAAAAAAAAAAAAAAAAAAAAAAAAAAAAAAAAAAAAAAAAAAAAAAAAAAAAAAAAAAAAAAAAAAAAAAAAAAAAAAAAAAAAAAAAAAAAAAAAAAAAAAAAAAAAAAAAAAAAAAAAAAAAAAAAAAAAAAAAAAAAAAAAAAAAAAAAAAAAAAAAAAAAAAAAAAAAAAAAAAAAAAAAAAAAATTGCAATGGATCACCCTTAAAAAAAAAAACTTCCACAAATCAATGTATCCAGAAGATCAACTTAAAATCACTTGATGTGAATGAACTTTCCATTCTCCGAGATACTCTTGCTAGATCATACTTCCACTTGCTCCATAAGATCCTTAATCCTTGTGTGAATACAAACTTCATCTGATAAATACATAAACACTACTCAAAGTTAAAGACACTCGAATATATTTCCAATTATCCGAGATAACTCAAGATAAACTTCATCTGATATAGATATTACACGGACCAAGTTAGAACTCGAATATACATACATATATACATACATATATACCATATTTTTTCGTTTAAAATGTAAAAAATAAAAAAAAATGGGTTAGCGAATCTATATTAATCTCACGAATTATAAACCCTTCTTTATGTTTGAAATCCTTAATTAGTAATCTATTTTGAAACTTAATTAAAACAAATTTAAAGAAAATAGGCTAAAAAAGCGATGTGATAGTTTATTTTGATTTGGCTTCGGCTCTGTTTGGAACAGGTTCTTGACTGCTTTCTGCCGTGTACTTCTGTGCCAAGGTTTCTGCGGTAACATATGTTAAGGCTTCTTCTGGGCACCATTTGACGCATTGGGGTTCTTTGGTTTCGTTGTCTGTGCAGCTGTTGCATGTGAATACGACTTTCTTTTCTGGATGCATGTTCATGGCGCCGAATTGGCATGCGCTGATGCACCATCCGCAGCCGTTGCAGGCGTTTTCGTCAACACGGATTATGCCGCTGTTCTCATTCTTGTGTTAAGTGCATCTCGTGGGCAAGCTGCTACGCATGCGGGGTCTTCACAGTGTCTGCAAGTAACTGCCAAGTTCACTAAGTGGTCCCATGCGCATGGCGCGTATTCGTGATTTGGTTGGGTTGAATGTTTTTTCGTTAACCATGCTGCAGGCGTATTCGCAGACACAGCAGCCGATGCATTTTTCTGGGTCGGCTGTTACGAATTTTCTGTCTTGTGGACGCACCATTTTAGTTTCCTCCACAGTTGCTACTGCCACTTGAGGCTTGGCTTCTTTAGCGGCTTTCATTGCGTCTTCGGCAATGTAGGCTAAGTCGCCTAAACCTAACTGTTGAGTCGCTCAACTGTTGGGATGCCGTCAGCTGTCCATCCTCGTGAAGCATAATAATCGTCTAAGCCAATTGCCATTTCTTCGTCGTTAACGCAGACGCCTTTTGCTGGTCCTTCGTCGGGAACTGGGAAATTCTTTATTTTGTATGGGACATCGTCGTATTTGCGTGTGCCTTTGCCTTCTCGGATGTTGAAGAGTCGTGCGAGGTTTTCGATTCTGTCGCCGTCTGCCGTCATTTCTTCGGCGGTGATTGGGATACCTGTGGCTAAGGTGTAGTAGTTGGTTAGGTCTTTCCAGCCGTCGTAGTATGTGCCTCTGCTGAATTTGCAGACGATAAGTGAGTCAATGATGTTGTACATGTGGCTCTCGTCAGTGATCATTTTGCCTCTGCCTTTCTCGATTTTGAAGCGGTTTACTTTGCCTTTAACGTCAGGTGAGTAAGCTCCGTTTCTTAGGTGGCAGGCGCCTCGGAATGAACACTGAAAGCCCAAGTGCAGCAGTCTTTAGTGTTCTTAGGTCGTAGCCTGGAAGTTCTAAGCCTTTGATGTGGCAAGCGTACTTGTATGCGTCTCCGCCGATTAATTCAGCTGCTTTTGCAACTCCTTCTGCAAGGATGTTGCCAAGCCAGCCTTCACGTTTGCCGATTTTATGAATTATTGCGATTAAGGCTTCTGCATTGCCGAATTTGAGGTCAATTCCGTCGGTTTGTTCTTTTGTGATTATGCCGTGTTCATAGAGGTCCATTGCGAATGCGACGACGACGCCGATTGATATGCCGTCCATGCCGTACTCGTTAACTATTCGCATGGCTTCGATTATTGCATCTAAACGGTCAACACCGCAGAGTGGTCCCATGCTCCAGAGGCACTCGAATTCTAATCTGGAAGTTGAACCCTTGTATGGTCCTTCAGGAACAACTGCAATGTGGTCGCAACGCATACCGCAAGTTGCGCAACCAACAATTTTCTTAACGTAATGTTCGTTTAAGTATTCGCCGCTGACTTTGTTGGCGCCTTCAAAAGTGGCGTTTGTCCAGTTTCTTGTTGCCAAAGCTGAGAGCGAATTGAGGACAAGAACGTTTTCGGGTGTGCCCAAGGTTTTGTATTTTTTGGTTGCTGGACCCTTCATGCGTTCATGAATCATTTTTATGTATTCTTTGAAGCCTTCCATGTTGGCGACGTTAACATCTTTTGTTCCTCTGACAGCGACTGCTTTGAGGTTTTTGCTGCCCATCACTGCGCCCATGCCGGTGCGTCCGATTGCGCGGAACTCGTCGTTTATGATGGCTGCGAACCTGCAGAGTTTTTCGCCTGCTTCGCCGATGGCTGAGACGCGAATATAAAAGTCTCCGAGTTCATCTCGGATTTTGTTATCGGTATCGTTAACTGTGGCGTTTTTAGGTATTCGGCGTTTCGGATTTCAACTTTGTCATCGTCAATCCAAAGGTAAGATAATTTTGGTGCTTTACCAGTGATTACAACTGCGTCGTATCCTGCACGTTTTAGGTCTGGACCAAAAAAACCGTGTGCTTTAGCTTCGCCGACTCCGCCTGTGGCAGGTGATTTGGAAACTACAGCGTAACCGTTTCCAGCTGTTGGACCCATTGTGCCGCTGAGTGGACCTGTACAGTAAATGATTGGGTTGTCTGGGTCGAAGGCGTCTGTGCCTGGTTTTGAATTGTCCATAAGTAAGCGGATGCCTAAGCCTATGCCGCCAATGTAGCTTTTAGCCATCTGTTCTGATAATGGCTCGGTTTTTGTTTCCCCTGTTGTGAGGTTAACATGTAAAATTTTTCCTGCGTAAGAGAACATGCTTTTTTCCCCTCAATCTTGTTTATGTTAGAAGTCAACTGAAAACTATATTAAGTTAATGGCTATTTGGTTTAAAAAAACACGGCTAAAATCGACTTGTTTTTATTTACATAACGCAATAGTAACTTAGAAGCGAAAACTTAAACCAACCCAAAACAATCCCTCTATCTAACAGGCGAAAAACGTTGAACCGAACCGACGCCCTAAAACAAACAGCATCAAAACAAGGCAAACCAATCAACTTCCTAATCTTCAACCAAACCAACTTAACCTACTTCACCAACTTCTCAGGAGCAACCGCACTCCTAATTCCCGAACAAGGCGAAAGCATCCTTTATGTTTCAGGCAGTCAACTATGAACAAGCAAAAGCAGAAGCCAAAGGCTTAACCGTGGAACTTCTAAAACGAGGCGAAAACCTGATGGAAAAAATCGCTAAACATAGCCCCAGACAAAAATTTGCCGTGGACTCCTTACCAATTGAAAGTTGGCGTGCTCTTGCCAAAGCAGTCGGCGGAGAAGAAAAACTTGAACCAGCAAGCAACCTAATTCGGGAGCTTCGAAAAATTAAAGACCAACAAGAAATCAAACTTATCCGTGAAGCCTGCAAGTTGGCAACCGATAGGTATGCAAGTGGCTTGTGAAACCATGTGGCCTGGAATAAAAGAAAAAGAAGTCGCAGCGGAAATTGAGTATGCCATGCGCAAAGCAGGTTCAGACGGAATAGCCTTTGAAACCATAGTGGCTTCAGGAGCAACCTCAGCTTTTCCTCATGGCATCATGCTCTAGAGAGAACAATTCAGGAAGGCGACTTTGTCGTGGTTGATTTAGGTGCAACTTACAAATTTTACCGCTCAGACATGACCCGAACCTTCATCGCCGGAAAAGCCACTGAAAAACAAGATAAAATCTATGAAACTGTAAAGATGCGCATCAAAAAGCATTCGAAGCCATAAAACCCAATGTTTCAGCTAAGAATGTTGATCAGCTGCAAGACAGGTAATTGAATAAGCAGGTTTTGGCGAGTTTTTCGTTCATAACCTTGGGCATGGCGTAGGCTTGGAAGTTCATGAAGCACCGATCTTGAGCCCAGACAGCAAAGACATCTTAGTCGCTGGCAACGTGGTGACTGATGAGCCCGGAATTTACCTGCCAGGTTTTGGCGGAGTCAGAATTGAAGACACAGTTCTTGTCACCACTAACGGCGCAGAGAAACTTAACCATTGGATCCTACTCGCTAAATAGCATCTTAAGGTAAAACTAAATAAGCTTCTATGTTCTTTTCTAGTTGAGAGTGAATTTTTTGGATAGACCCAGCAATCATACTTGTGGATATGCAAAATGATTTTGTTAACTGGACCCTTAAAATTAAAACAAGCAAAAAACATTATTGAGCCGCTACAAAGGCTTGTTGTAGCGGCAAGAAAAAACGATGTGCCAGTTATCTACAGTATTGATGCCCATTATCCTCAAGATGTTGAGGTTGTGCGGAAATGGGGCAAACACGCCATAAAAGGCACACAAGGAGCGCAAGTTATTGCTGAACTTAAACCTGAAGAAGGTAAAGATTACATTGTTGAAAAACGAACCTACAGCGGCTTTTTTGAGACAGGTTTAGACCCGCTGCTTAGAAGCCTCTATAAGGGTGAAGGCGTGAAAACGGTGGTTCTCGGCGGCTTACATACTCAACATGTGCGTAAGGCACACCGCGGCTGATGCTTTCTTCCGAGGCTACCACATAGTAATCGCTGAAGATGGGGTAGAAGCATTCACCGATGAGGACCAAGAACAAGGGCTAAAATATCTAGAATATGTTTACAACGCCAAAATAATGATGATTAACGATATAATCAGAGAAATAGTAAGTAAATTTAAGAAACCTCTGCTAACCATCAGTAAACTACATTTTGCCGTTTTATCGTTTAAAATTATCACTAGCATAGTGATTCGGTAAAAATTTCGTTTCAGGTTTTGGTAGTGCTGGTATATTTTGCTGTGAATGTACAGTGAAGCAGCTCCGGTTATGAGCGCGATGAGACTTCCGATGAAAAGCGGAAAAACAAGCCAGTTCCCGTATCTTGCGATTTCTTGCTTGCCACGCCAGGGTACCTTGATTCCATAATGGCCATGCTCCAATTACCTGATAGGTGAACCCAAGAGCTGTCACCAGTATTGCCGCATTTTGTTTGTTGTCAACGCTTCCCGGTTGAATGCCTCTTATGCAATATACACTTAAAATTAAGGTTCCAACTAAAGTCATTATTAGAAGAATGGGAACTGTGAAAATCCATTCAGGCATATAAAAGTAGAAAAAGCGCCAATCAACATGCCAATCCCCCACCAAACCAGCATACATGTTGGGCATAACAAACCATAAATCAGCCACTCCAAAAAAAACCAGCAACAAACCTATTGAAAATTGATGCTGTTTGACAGATTCAACCATGGTGTAAGCATTATTTTGTTGCGAGTAAGCGTCTCCCATTCGCGTTAGCTCTTAAAGTTATAATGGTGGGCCCGACCGGATTTGAACTGGTGACCAACAGATTATGAGTCTGGCGCTCTACCGAGCTGAGCTACGGGCCCACTGCTCTGCTGCTTAATATTGCTGTTTCATACAACATTTAAACATTTTCCGTTTTCTGCAAGTTGTGCCATGCAATCGAATGGTAACACGAAAATGCTTCAGTTAGCGGTTGACAAACCATTGTTCTCGCAACATTGGCGTTACAATTCATGGTTTGAGCAGTCTTAATGCCAAGCATGTTCGAAAATTCGTACATTGACTGGAGTTCAGTTGACAAGTACAAGCTTGATGAAGTAATTTCTGCTTTAGCCTCAACATTAAAGCTGATATCAAGCGTATATCATAGCATGTATAAAGTTTCCGCCTAGCAGATCAATCCAGAGAGTTAGACTCAGAGAAAACTCTTTTGACATTGCGGAAATTAATTCTTTAGAATATGCCGTCAAATCATAGTGATTGCACCAGTAGCCAATTACCAAATTGTCACCATTATCTAACGTTTGTGTTCTTTCATAGTGAAACAGATATTCTTGAGCGTAACCTGCGTATTCTCCAAAGTAGCTTCTTCCAAAATGCATTAACTTTTTCATATTCGCCATTTGTTAAGGAATCGTGGCTGGACAGTTTTCTTTACAAACGCTTCAGGAAGCTGGTCTGCGTAATGGTTTAGGATTATGCGTTTAACCCAAACATCCACGGGAAAAGCCTCCATTTTTTCAAGCGAAAAAAGCAGCACGCAATCAGCCACTTTCAAGCCAACCCCTGGAAACTCCACAAGTGCTTTTCTTGCTTCTAAATATGGCAGAGCTTTTCAAGTTTTCAAGATCAATTTTTTCTTCACAGATTTTTTTGGCTGTTGCCTGCACATACTTTGCCCTGTAGCCTAAACCGCATTCCCGCAACCCATTCTCACTTGCAAACGCCAGCTTCTCAACAGTTGGGAAAAGTGTAAAAATCTAATCCATCAAAACACTTTTTTTCCCCAAACTTCACGGAAAGTTTTTTTAGCATCTGTTCGATGGCTGCTATGCTCTTGTAGGTTGCGCAGATAAAGCTGATGAGGCATTCCCAAGGCTCCTGGCGAACAATCCGCAACCCCTCAAACCGACGTAAAGCCTGCTTGATGTAATCGTCTTTGCTGACGCATTGGCTGATTTGCTCTAAATCATCGTTTAAACCAAAATAATGCCTGACAAAATCTTCGCTGACACCCTCAAACTCCAATTCAGCTGCCGCATTGGCGAATCTTAAAGATTTTTCGCCGACAACACCATACCACCAGTCCCCAATCTTTTTCCATCTGAAAACTTGCCCGCAACAAAGCGAAAAATCCAAATCAAACGGAACATCAAGCCGCATCTGCTATTGCTCCATGAACTTTTCTGGCTTAGGCACTTCTGGTGTGAGACCTTTTCGCTGACGCAAATCAGTTATAACCTGCAAAGATAGTTTTTGAGGCATCTTTTCCCAGTGGTCAAAAAATGATTGCCAAAAAGCTCTGCCTGAAGTTGCCGACGCAGTTCTTTGGAGAAACCAAAGTTTCAGAAACAGGAATAAAGCCACTGATACGTTAGAAGCCCTTTCTGCTCAAACAAAGTAACTTTGCCGCGTCTGCTGTAAGTATTCTTGAAGTTTCACTTGTAATTCAGATGCAACAGTAATTATTATTTTGTAAATTGGTTCAAGCAAGATTGGCTGAGCGGTTAAGAAAGAGCCAAAAATTGCTTTGCCTACTCCTCGCATAACTTCTGTTGAATTAAATTCCTCGCTTAGTTGGAAATCAACCAAGTCAACTTTTAAATGCCGAACTGGTTCACCGCATAATGGACCAGCTTTGCAAGCAAATTCGAAACCGCCGATAATAGCTTCTAAAACTTCTTCAGAAACAGGCTCCGTTTTGCCGCTGCAATCTAAAAGCACGTTTCGGTGTTCATCAACCGAAAGAATATTGCCTGATTCTTCACTCGGCGATTTGCTTCTTGCCATCAGGCGAAACTTGAACCCAAAAACTATTCTGTTTATTTGGGCTTTTCGCTAAAGCTACAATTCCTTTTTTCTCTACGGTTTCCATGTAAACAACTCTGGCGAAGAAACCTCTACTTCTAAGCCGCAGAAGCTTTTTAGCTGGTTGATGGCGACTTCCAAATGCAATTCACCCATGCCGCTGAGCAGGTACTCACCAGTTTGCTTATCCGCCGGACTTAGGTTCGGGTCTTCACTTGCAAGTTTCTCCAATGCCTTCAAGCAAAACTGGGATATCTTGGGGTTTTTTAGGTTCAATCGCCAATGTTACAACGGGTTCAGAAACGTAGCATATGCCTTCAAATGGAACCATTTCAGCTTTATGCGTCAATATCAACGAGGGTTTCGCCAGCCTTAACCTCACCAGTCAAAATTAAAGAAGCTAAGTTTCCTGCTGGAACAGATTCACTTCTTCTCTGAAGGAACCCATATCAATGGCAACTTGGTTAACCACTGTTTCAGCTAAAGCATCCACAAGATGCAGCTTATCACCCTTCTGAATTTTACCTGAAAACAATCTTCCTGTGGCAACAGTGCCGCCGTTCATCAGAATGAACATTTGTTACGCAAAAAACGGCTGGTCCCTCATCGCTGCATTCAACCAATGCCTTACCGATCGGCGAATTAACTTGTCCATCCCAAATCTTCTCAATCCTGTAAGCTTGAGCTTCTCTTGGATTTGGAATCTTCTTGATTGCCATTTCAAAAATTGCTTCGTAAACAGGCAAAGTTTTCTGAAGCTTTGCTGCTTCACCTTTTTCGTAGGCTTTGATTATGTCTGAAAACTTTATGCCCTTTGCTTTTGCCATGTTCAATGTGAAGCCCCAACCATGCAGTGCTGCTCCAAAAGCCACATTGCCTATGAAGCCGCTAATTTTC
Source organism: Candidatus Bathyarchaeota archaeon (assembly GCA_963750605.1). Lineage (GTDB taxonomy): Archaea > Thermoproteota > Bathyarchaeia > Bathyarchaeales > Bathycorpusculaceae > Bathycorpusculum. The sequence continues at coordinate 273,113 of CAVVRN010000016.1, read as the reverse complement.
CATTGGTTTTTGAAGGGTTCTTCGCAGTAGAGTTCTATTAGGTCGTTGAAGCTGCTGATTATGTGGTCGAGTTTCTTTTGGATTTGCTCCTCGTTTAGATGCAATTCGGTGATTAATCGGTCAACTTTGTTGATGAAAAGCACTGGTCGGACCCGTTCTTCAAGGGCTTGCCGGGTGACAATTTCGGTTTGAGCCATAATCTCCTCAACAGCATCCACAACCACCACTGCACCGTCAATAACTCGCAGGGCTCTGGTGACTTTGCCCGTGAAATCCACATGCCCCGGAGTATCGACAAGATTGATTATGTAGGGTTATCTGGGGTTTTGTAAAGCAGGCTTATGTTGGCTGTTTTTATGGTGATTTTTCGTTTCTGCTCTTCCTCAAGATAATCAAGCACCCGCGCTTGACCAGCCATCGCCGTAGAAAGCAAACCTGCACCCGCCAACAATGAGTCGGCAAGCGTGGTTTTTCCATGGTCTATATGGGCGATTATGCCTATGTTTCGGATAAGCTCTTTTTTACCCATTAGCTGTTGAATTTGGCTATTTGCTTGAACCGCGGCATCATGAACACTTAAGTTAGGCTAATCTGCAACAGATGTTCCTATTAAATCTATAAGCCAAATAACGAGAAGTTGTCACGCACATTTCCCTTTTACAATCGCGCAACCACCAATTTCTCCATCGAATTTTGTTATTAAACTATATAAGTAGGAAAATCGGAATATATTTTAGGTGAATTTTATGGTTTTAGCGAGAATGACTGTGTGGCATTTTAAAGAAGGTATAGGAGAAAAGAAGGTTTTTCAGAACTTGATACCGTTCTTAACACTTTAGCGCATCAAACCGAGGGGTTTCGTGGCGCCATTTCACTTGCTCGACGATGAGGACCCGAACGCGGTAACAATCCTAACTCTATGGATAGATGAAGAGGCATTAAAAAGGTCTGAAAAAGACGTATTTCTCAAGCTCGCAGAAGAGTCCAAGATCTAATGGATCAATCCCCCACAAATTAAAAATTACCACGTATTCTCAACAGACTTTACCAACGTTCACAATGGCCATTTCGCTGGGCTTGGCAACTACTAAGTTTAACAGTAACTCAGACACCTTTTGGTAAACTATTCGACGATTGTCTATTCAAGTTTACCAACGACTTTTTTAAACAAAATTATGTTTAAGGAGATGCGAATTTTCTGAGTTCTTCAATTTTATGTATTTCTATTGAGTTGCTAGCATGTTTCATTGTGGTTCTCTCAGCCGCAGTGAACAAAACGGTTTCTTTATCGCTGAGTAAACGCATTTCGCATAGTTGGTTTGCAACAGCGGATATTCGATCTTTTTCGTTTCGGTAATTTATGAAAACTGGTTGTACCCCAAAGATTAGTTCTAGTTGTCTTTTGACTTTGATTTCGGGAGTGACAGCAATTATTGGCTGGGCTAGTTTGAAGCGGGCTATCATTCGGGCAGTGTAGCCTGATCTTGTTAGAGTTATGACTTTGTCTATTGGCATGCTTTGGCAGATATCTTGGATTGCTTTGCTTACTGTGTCGGATACGTTGATGAAATGGGTTCCTTCGACGTTGCTTTTAGCCGCTTTCTCGTTTTCATTGGCTATTCGCGTCATCATCTTAACTGCTTCTACGGGGTATTCTCCAATGGCGGTTTCACCGGAAAGCATAATTGCATCTGACCCATCAAGTATGGCGTTTGCAACATCACTGACCTCTGCTCTTGTTGGGATAGGTTGATGAACCATTGATTCAAGCATTTCTGTAGCTGTAACAACAAACTTGCCCCGTTGATTGCACTGTTTTATGAGCGATTTCTGAACCAAAGGAACCTTCTCAGGCTCAATTTCAACGCCTAAATCGCCTCGGGCAACCATTATCCCGTTGGCAGCTTCAATAATTTCAGCCACATTTTGAACGCCCTCTGAATTCTCTATTTTAGCAATTATTCCGCCTTCAAATTTGTGATGAGAAAGATTCTCCACGTCTTTTGCGTTCCGAGTAAATGAAAGTGCGATGTATTCAACATCATGTTTTTTGGCAAAATTCACGATTTCTAAGTCTCTTTCTGAGAGAGTTGGAACCGAAAGATGCTTTTTGGGTATATTGACGCCTTTGCCATCTTCAATAACACCGCTATTGTTAAACATTAAATACAGTTTTCGATCTTTCTTTTCAACAACGTGCGTTCGAATTTTTCCATTGTCAATTAAGATTACGTCATTAACTGACATTTCATCATAGAAATCGTGGTTGAAACAGACGTCTTCTTCATTGAACCCTACTTCTAAAACTTCACCTTTGCTTAAATCGTTTTTGGTTTAGATGCTTTGAGTCTAATTTCGGGTCCTTTAATGTCAATTATTACTGGAATATCCGCTATTTCACGAACCAACTCAATAGTGGACTGATATTGCGCGAGATTTCCATAGGCAGTGTTTATTCTTGCGCCGTTCATGCCTGCACGGAACATTTTCTCGATAACCTGTTTTGAATGGCTGGCTGGCCCCACTGTGCATATGATCTTTGTCTTCTTCAACAAAAAGTCTCCTAACTCTTATAGTAAAATAAGGTGCGTTCTAAATTAAGGCTGATGCCTAGCAACGCTTATTCAACAATAAAAAAGACCCATAATATCATTTTCTAAAACCATCCGCAGTCTTGTTTGTTGTAGTGTAAAGGAACACACAAACAAATATTAACAATTTTAAGAGTTCTTAAAGTAGCAACAGTATAGCCTGCGATATTTCAGCATGTTATGTTTAGTAAATTCCGAAGGCAAACTTGGTTTTCACTTGAGGAATTTTCATTGAATCAAATAAAAGTTGCAATAAAACAAAGTTTTGACACAGTAGATGCAATAATGTTTGAAGCAGCTTTAACACTCAACGAGATAGAAACCAAATATAAACAAAAAGAATACGTCACCTGACAGTAAATTGCAAATGAGATTTTCCCGCACAAAATCTATTTTAATCAATTAATTTGTACTCTGCCGACTTTGCCGTCTGTAAGCCGTACCTTGATTCCATGAGGATGAGTTGAGCTGTTAGTGAGAATATCTTTGACCACGCCTTCGGTTAACTTGCCGCTCCGCTGGTCTTGCTTCAAAACGATTTTTACGTGGATGCCCGATTTGATTTGGCTTCTCTGCTGATTAAGTTCCATCTATGCCATACATGCTGTCGCGGCTTATAGTGCATTCGCAAAATATACTTAAAAAGTGGACATGACTATGTTAGTTCTCGCGCTATTTTTTGCCCGAACTCATAACACGATGATAGATTGCCTTCATCCACATCTTTGGATTCAAGAATTATTCCGGAACTATTTTCATCTTCAACGCAATTCCAAATGCTAACTCTAACATTCTGAGGCATTCTTTTCCATCATTGTATGCTCCTGTGGATGTGAAGCAACCGCACACTTTGTTTCTAAGTGAATGCCCTTTGTGTAGAAAGCCAGTATTGTCTCATCCAAAAGTCTCTTAATTTGCCATGCCATATTGCTGTAATGCGTTGGGGAACCTAAGCTATGCCATCAGCTTCAGCTAAGTCATCTAGAGTGCAATCCTCAACTTTTTTCAAAATCGCGTTTACACCAGCAGTCTCAGCGCCTTTTGCTATTTGTGAAGCCATTTTCTCAGTTTTACCAGTATTAGAATAATATATGATAAGAAGAGTTTTCGGCAATATCATGCACCACTTAGGAATTTAAATACTAGAAATAATAGCTTTTGCCATTGAACCATATCGCTAGATTTCAATGCTGATTCTTCGAGCCAAATATTAAATTTATAATCTCGCCGACATAGTAATCAACACTTAGAAGGAACCGACAAGTGAAAGCACCCCATAATCGTCCCAGTTGACCAACTAATCCAAGAACCTTACGCTTCGGTCCTGTGTTTCCCAAATTCCACCGAAACTGAACTGCAAAATCGCATCCAAGAATTGCACAACCACGGCGTTACGGCCCTTGAGTTTTCGGGAACAGCCAGCGTGTTTGGCGTTGGGGTTCCAGTCTTGGGAAAGGGATTTGTTGGCATCGTAGTAATCGCACATTTGAACGGGCAAAAAATCGCTGTCAAAATTCGAAGAACAGACGCAGACCGAACTGACCTACTTCATGAAGCAAGCATGATATCCAAAGCAAACTCTGTCGGTGTGGCTCCGAACTCTTGTGGCAGCAAGCAAAAACTTTCTTCTTATGCAGTTGATTGATGGCGAGTTGCTTCCTAATTGGTTAGAAACAAACAAAGATAAAGTTGCGGTGAAGCAGTTTTGAGGAAGTCTTAGAACAATGCTTTAGGCTTGACCAAGTAGGCTTGGATCATGGTGAACTCAGCAAAGCACCTAAACACTTGCTTGTGGATAAAACTGAGAAAATCTTCATTGTTGATTTTGAAACCGCCAGCATAGAGCGAAGAGTAGCGAATGTTACGGCTGTTTGCCAATATCTTTTTGCAGGAAACAGCAGTGCATCTAAGTTTTGGATGAAATTTTTGGAAAAAAGAATAGATTAGATTTGATTGATGTGCTAAAGGCTTACAAGAAAAACAAAAGCAGAAAAAACTTTGAGAGGTTACTTGAAATTTGCCTTTCTTAGCATAAGTTAAGCTAAAATTTCTTGCAGTTTTTTCTGTTCAATTGCATCCTTTATTTCTTTGGCTATGCGTCTTCCCATGTACATGTTTTCGCCATACTTCAAGTAAGCATAAGGTGAGGTGCCAATACCCACGTTTGTTCCTGCAACAATGCGTGCTGATATTTCGAATGTGAAAATTTTGAAGTCGTCTGTTATGACGGTTTCGAGGCAGAAAGGCCCGATGATTCCTGGCGGTGCAAGTTCTTTGGCTTTTTTGTGTACGCTGTCGCCCATGCGCATCATTTCAGGCAAGAGTGATTCTCGTAAGACTATTGGGAAATTTCCGACTACAGTGTAAGTTGGGTTAACCTCTATCTCCAGCTGTTCTGCTGCGGGAATTTTGCCGATTGAATCCACAGCTGATTCATACCGCCTATCCATCGCCAGCAACTCCACGTCATCATTTATGATTGAGCTGAAATAGCTGGGGTAAACATTTACGCCCAACGCATACTCTTGCAGGTGAATCTGGTGCAAATCCTCGTCTTTAAGCAAGCCACGTTTCACCAATTCGCCAAATTTTTTGTGGAAAGATTTCGGCGAATTAGCCAAGAAGTATCCTCTTCCGCCTTTTGCGCCTGGCAACTTCGCTATGATTAAACGGTCAATATCATCGGGAGTTTTGAAGGTTGCTGGCAAACGGAGTCCCGCTTGTCTTAACCATTCTTCCTGTGACTTGCGGTTGGCTTCCCAATGAAGCAGCTGACGGTTTCCAAACATGGGCACTAAAAGATTATCTGTTAACTCTTCAGTGCTCAAATAAGCGGTAAATGATCCATGAGGAATCAAAACGACATTTAATCTGCGTAGCTTTTCCTGCAAGGCTTCACTTAAAAGTTCAGTAAAGTCTTTCACTATGATTAAGTCATCTACAAGCGGGTATTTTTTGTACATTATGGCATCTTTTTCTTTGCAGATGCATACAGTTCGGAAGCCTTCTTCTTTGGCTCCTTTGAAAATGTTAAGTGAGCTGTGAGAGCCCAACGTGCCGATGGCTAGTTTTTTCTGGTCGTATTTCTCAACTATTCTGCCAATATCTTCGTTGGTTATCACGTTATCACTTCCGCAAGTCTACCTTCCTTGACTGCACGTTTAACTTCCATAGCAACTCTTCTGCCCGGACCGACTTCCATGCCATACTTGTATTTCATGTAAGGTGAAGTTGGTTCAACGCATGGACATCCTGGAACACGCGGACTAACATCAAAAACGTAAAACTCTAAATCCTTTGTAACTGCACCTTGCAACGCGAATAAGCCAATCATTCCAGGCGGATATTCTTTCTTGCAAGTTTCGACAAATTTTTCTGCTGCGTCAAATATTTTTTCTATTTGGCTTTCCCGCATGGTTGCGCCCATATGTCCGATTTCGATGTTTTGGGTTGGAATATTTATGTCAAGTTGTTCCTGAGCTGGCAAGTCTAAGATTCCATCAAGATCGGTTTGAATGCGTCTGTCAAATCCTAAAAGGTCAATCTCATCAGTTAAGGGTGACCAAAATAGATTTGCGTTAAATTTGGCACCCACGACGTATTCCTCTATTAACGCTTGATCGAGTGCTTCTTGAGTTATTATGCCCTTCGTGATGCGGTCACTAGCCATCTTGCTAAATTCAACAGGATTCGACGGATAGAAGAATGCTCTTTCTATAGCGCGTTCTTTTTCTGCAACCTTCACAATGGCTAAACGATCGATGTCTTGGACCGATTTGAAAGTTTTTGGTGTTGCTATTTCTGATTTCTGAAGCAGGTAAAGCTGGTTTCTGGGTGTGTTCCGCTCTTCTGTTCGCAGCATTGCGCGGTTACCCATCAAAGGCACTGCAAACTGGTTCTCTATTGCTTCGTAACCAGCATAGACTGAAAAAGAACGATTCGGAACAAAAACAGTGTTCAAATCAGCAAGCTTTTTCACGTTTACCTCGTTTGTTATATCTGAGAATTTATTGAGCATAAGCACATGGTCAAAAACATTCTTGTAGTATTTGGTGTAGGTTTTATCTCTGCCTTTTTGGCACACAACGACGGTTTCTAAGCCTTCCTGTTTCGCTCCTGAAGCTATCTCAAGTGCCGAATGTGAACCTAAAACGCCTATACGAATATTTTTAGGATCATATTTTTTTATTACTTGTTCAATGCTGTCAGTTATCATGTTTATTCCTTCAGGTATTCTTTGTAGTTGCTTATTACGTCCACAAGCAAGGGTGCATTAAAAAGGTAACGACCAGTCATCTCATTTGCCGCAGCCATATACATTTCACTAATAATTGTTTTAAGCTTAGAGTCTAGTTTTGGAGGCTGAGACTTGCAAAGCGTTTTCCAGTCTTGTATGCCTTTGTCTTCAGCTTCTTTTTTGGCCTGCTCCAAGTCGCTATACCAGCTTGTTTTCTTGTAGAATTGTCTGGCAATTTCTTTACTTACGTGAATACCATCGTAGGTAAACCTGCATTCATCGAGGGTTCCAACAACATCAACTATCATGAGTTTTCTGTTTTCATCGAATGCTAACTCTATTTTGCCATCTTCATTCTTCAATCCAGCCTTTGAAGCCATTTTAGTTATGGTTTCATCTGCTTTGAGTAAGATATCTGTGATATCAGCTATTTCGCCGTCGGTTAAACCAGCGATTTTCTGCGCTTCAGTCCATGTTACGTAGCGATCTGTTTCTTCAAGCTTTGTACTAACGTCAAAAATTGGGGTGGCAAGTTGCTCGCCTGGCTTGGGATGGTGGTCTAAGCCAAGATCCTTCAAAGTTATTTTTCCTTGGTCAAGCCGTTTAAAGACGGATGATCCCTCAGGTAAACCGTTTCGGTAGATTATTTCAAGAGGAATCAAAGAGTTATTCAAGCAAGGGGTATAATCGCTATAGTCAACCACGACTTTTCCGTTGACTACACTTGTTTTTGGCTTGTAAACATTAACCAAATTGACTTCCATAATGTTTTCAGGCTGCTTTAACGCGCTAACCTTGACGACTCTGCCGTTTGCACCAACCAAACCCCGATAATGAGTCTTAACGCCCTCACGCTCTAACTGTTCAAAACAATAAGCACCCATCAGGCACAGTGCTGCTCCCTTGGCACCAATATGGTCAGGCATCTCGCCCCAATCAAAAACGCTATACCGATCTGAAAAATGGAACCTTCCAGTACCCATTACTTCTCGGGTTGGTTGTTTGATTACTTCGAGGTCTTTTACGCTCCCCATTACAATTATCCCTGCGGTTTCTTTACTTTCTAGCAAAGTATTCTATTTTAGCTTATATCGCTTATCTAAAAATATCGCTATCTGAGAACCATATTGTTGAGTTATTCAGGAGCTTTTGATTTTTATGCCTCACCATACATTGCCACAGTGAAGGCGTTAAACAAATCGTTTGTCAACGTGTCTACCTGAGTAGGGTTAAGCTGATCATAACTGAAAAGACAAAAAGTATTCATTCCATCCACTATTGGTTTATCAACCCATAGTGCAGACGTAATATTTCCGTTACCATTAAAATTATTGACAACTAAATTGTACTTGTCAACTAGTGGAAACAAGGCTTGACTTAATTGTGATGATGTGGCATTTACTCCAAATGGGTAATTCATGCTGGTTGGAACGCTGACTGTTATATTAAAATCATACTCTAGAGTGCCGTTAGCTGACACGATTGATTCTGTTGTAGGCTGTGATCCAAGATATGACACGGTTAAAATAGGTCTCTGATTCGGATTTGATGCGATTGTTTGGTTTTGTGTGCTTATTGATAGATTGCTACCCTGGGAACTAATCGTAATATTCTGCCCGTTCACATTTAATGTTAATGTTGAGTTGGTTAAAGTGATGTTTTCTACAGCTTGGCTGTTAGTATAGTTTGTTTGCCCCTCAACAGTACTGTTAGAAACATTAATGCCTACCTGAGTATCGGAACTATTGATTATGTTGAAGGTTATTATGCCAGTTTCATCTGCAGCTACAATACTTACGGTTGCCAAGACAATTACTAAAGCAACTACTAAGAGCTTCTTTTTCATTTCACAGCAAGGCCTTAATTATTATTGCGTTAGTTAGAAATAAGGTCTTTGCATTACTTGAGTTTTTTAACCGACTCGTTCGCTTTTTCTAGCTGTTTCTTTTTAGAGGCTTGATAATTTTTAACAGTCTCAGCCATAATGCTATCATCTAGAGCCAAAATTTTTGCTGCAGCGATTGCTGCTCCTTCAGGCTCAATAGTTACAACAGAACCGATTCCGCTTGGTACCCGTAATGAAGAGAATATATCTACCCCGTTGTAGGTTTCCGAGTATGGTGGGCATGCAATTACTGGTTTAGATGAGTTTGCGTCAACAAATGCGCTCAATGCATTTGAGCGACCAGCAACAGTTACGTAAACTATTTTTTCACCTTCGAACTCTTTTATTATGTCAAGAACGTTCTGTGGAGTTTTATGGGCCGAAGCAACCCGAAACTCGTAACTTACTCCTAAAAGTTTTAGGTACTTTGCGATTTCTCGGGAAAAATCCAAGTCCCGCTCTGAACCCATAACAATAACTGCTTTTCCAGACATAACAATTTTCACTACAAATGCTAAATAAAAACGGGCTAATTAACTAAACTGTCAAAACAGTTGTTGCCTAATACCTATCACATTGATTTGCGGTGAAATGTCTGCAGTCGAAATCAGAGATGTAGGAGTTAACTCTAAAATAGACGCACGTATTGAAGCCCTATGATGATTACTACGAGAATGACTCTTGGAGCTTTGACCAATCCACTTGCAAAGTGCATCTTTTTAGCATCACTTCAGAAAGCTATGTACTTGACCACGTTGGCAGCTGGAAAGATAACATAAGTCTTGAACTTAACTGGAGAGGCGCATTTGAAGACCAAGAACTAGAGGAAAAAAATAACTGCAAAATGGTTAACAAAAGACCAAATTGAAGTCAAAGAAATACACAATGTCTTAGGCAAACCAACTCTTACAGTCAACTATATTTTCAAAAGGAAAGAAACCTAACCAAACAAATTAAGCAAAATTTTTGTCAACCGATCTGCCGCCACTTGGACTTCAGCAGTTAAACCCTCACCAAACTCCATACTCTTGGGCTCAACCAATAGCAAAGCAATTTTTGCCCCAGTCGCCTGCTTAACATACTCGCAAAATATACGCATAGGTAACAAATGCGTCGTGACCGCCGAATAATTATCAATCTTTTCTGCATCAAGTAAACTGGCTTCACCAGCTATAGAGCCTAAAAAGGCAGCATCAATCAACAAAACATGAGTCGGCGAAAACTCCTCGATATCCAAAAGGTAACTTTCTGGAACCATCTCTGCTTCCAGCAAAAGAACATTTTCTGAGAGTTTGCCTTTCAAGTTTTCAACAATCTTTAACCCTACATAATCATCCATGCGAATCGGATTGCCAATACCAACGACAACAACCTTCTTTGCATCAATTAACCAATTTTTGAGCGCTTTTACGATTTCGTTGGACATAGAAGGACCAATAAAAAGAAAATAAACCTATAGACAGAAAAAGCTTACCGTAAATTGCAACTAATTTGTTTTCTTGAGAAGTTTCGGCGGTTTTCGTCGTGCATCGAACGCGTGGTGAAGTGCCAAGGTTGGGTGAGGCAGAAGCATTCGAGGTCCTGAATACCTCATGACTTTTTTGACTTTTTCTTTCATGTCAGGACTATAACAGTGGATGAGGCATTTGCCACAAGTGCTTTTTTTCTCTTGAAACGGACATTTATCGAGGCGCATAAACGCGTAGTCTTGAAATTCCTTGCATTCGGGGCATAACGCGCCATGGGTTTCATGGTGACCTTTGCAATAGATTTGGGTCATATAGCCTATTGTTTTTTTCTCGCGTTTCATTCTTTTATGTTCTGGATTTGGTGGTTGCGGTTGCATAACAAATCTCCAAGCTCATATAACAATAAGCGTCCTGTTGTCAAATAAGGATTTACCCTAAAATGTTAGGGTTTCAAAAAAAAGCAAAATCGACAATTGATTAATAAACTAAGGCACGGCTAGTATTTTACACCATTCAGTGATTTGTTTTTCAGATTCCTCTTTGGTAGCTATGGGATTCGTCAATGAAAATTCGCCTATGAAGGTAGCATTTGGAATTAATGCTTTGGTTTGGTCAATAGCCGCTATTTTTTTACCGCCCTTCGTAAAGAAAACGGCAACCTTCTTTCCTGAAAGATCGTTCTTCTTCAGGTAAGTGGTAATGGCGGGAGTTGGTCGTCCGGCCCAAACAGGGGTTCCAACGACTATTAGATCATAATCAGCAGGTGATTTTGTAGTTGAGGATATTTTAGTTTCTTTACCTCGCCTAGCATCAGAACCGCCACCTAAAAAGCCAAGTAAGCCGCTTCGTTTTTTTAGATCGATAATTTCTTCGATGTCTGCACCTATCTCTGCCGCTATGGTTTCAGCGACAAAGCGTGCGTTACCACTTCGGGAATAATAAACAACAAGACTCTTCAAATATAATCACGCCAACAGAGCAGTATTCAATACAAATGAGATATAAGTCTTCCTAAATGCAACAAAAAGCACTCTAAATTTAAAAATTGAAAAATATTGCCCTGAAGAAAAATGGGCTAAATTAACGGCTAACAGCGCTGATTAATTGTTTTTTGGCGTTAAAGACTTCAATAGTCAATGGCATTTGCCCCACTGCAAAGTGGGTTGCGCACCCAAAACATGGGTCGTAAGCTCTGAAAGCCATTTCAACTTTGTTTAGTATACCTTGGTCAACTTTGCCACCATGGATTAGGCCTTTTGCTGCATCACGTATGCTCATGCAAATTGCCGGGTAATTGTTTGTAGTTGCAACGATTAGATTTACGTCTTTTATCAGCGCGTCTTTGTCTAAAGTGTAGTGATGGATTAATGTCCCCCTTGCAGCTTCGGTGATGCCGACGCCTTCAGTTGGTTCGCCTGGTTTGTTGCGGATGTTTGTGCTGGTGATTTCTGGATCTTTAACAAGCTCCATTGCTCGCTCAGTAGCGTAGAGCAGCTCGATTACTCGAGCCCAGTGGAATGCGAGTGTGCTATGGACTGGTTTGGCGCCCAGTGTTTTGTACATGACCTCATACTCTGCTTGTGCTAATGGTGTTGCCATACCGTCTGAAGCGTTTAACCGGGCCAGTGGACCTACTCGGTAAACACCGCTGTCCTCACCCGATAATTGTCCTTTCCAACCGATTGCTTTGAGGTACGGGAATTTGCTGTAAGTCCATTCTTCGACGTGTTCGCCGATGTGTTTAAGGTAATCTTTTGATTCGAACTTGAGGAATTCGTTTCCCGATGGGTCAACAACACGGATTTTGCCATCATAAAAGTTAACTTTGTTGTTTTGATCAACTGTGCCCATGTAGTATGTTGGCATTGTATACGCTGGGCTTTTGATCATGTCAACGTATTGTGGGTTGCCTAAAACGATGTCATGGAAAATTTTAATTGTAAATTGGGCAAAGTTTATGCAGGAAGCAGTCATAGTCTCAATTTCTTGCCGGTTAGTTTCAGTTAATGATTTTGACATTCCACCAGGCAACCCGCAGACTGGGTGGGTTGCTTTTCCACCAATGATTTCTGTTATTTTTTGGCCGTATGCTCGGTGTTTTATGACTTCTTTTGCAACTGGCATACCAGCTTTTTCGATAACACCAAGTATATTTCGTTTTTCTGGTGGAGCATCTGGTCCGACAATGAAGTCTGGTCCTCCGAGATAGTAAAAGTGTAATGTGTGATCGTAAATATAGTAAGCACTGTACATGAGTTCTCGAAGTTTCTTTGCAGCTGAGGGTGGTTCAACATTGAAAGCTGCGTCTAAGGCTTTTGTTGCTGCAAAATGGTGTGCAACTGGGCAGACGCCGCAGATTCTGGAGGTGAGTTGGGGCATGAGTTCGGCTTTTCTGCCGACGCAGAATTTCTCGAAGCCTCTTAGCTCTGGAATTTTAAGATAAGCGTTGTCTACTTCGCCTTTGTCGTTGAGGAATATGGATACGTTTCCATGGCCTTCAAGACGGGTAATTGGATCTATAATTATTTCTTTCATTTTTTAATCACTTTTCTCTTTAAAATCGATGCTGGTAAACTATACATGAAAAATGTGCCAACTGGATCTTTCACTTGGCTCAATAATTCTTCAATCTCTTTCTCTGTATATTTGGTTTTCCCTGGCTCGCCTTCGTACCCAAGTATTGAAGCTAGAGCAGATATCATTGCTGCTCCTTGATCTGGCACGTTTGGAGCTGGCCCACCGCAACCTGTGCATGGCATATCAACGTTCAAACATTGAGCGCCACAACCACTCCTGGTTGCAAGTCCGAGACAAAGAATTCCTTGTTCAAGGAGACATTTTTCTGGTTCAGGTGCTTTATCGTAAACTCGGTAGATTTTTCCGATCTTTTTATTCTCTCGTTTTCTTGGGCATTCGTCGCACACTGCTTTGAGCGGCGCAAGTACCGAGCCCTTTGGTGGTAGTTTGTTGCTTGCTATCGCATCTACTGCAGCAGCAATTAGTTTAACCGGTGGCGGGCAACCTGGCAGAAAATAATCTACGTCAACCGTTTGCGCCAATGTTTTTACAGTGTCGTAGAATTCTGGAATCTTGAGGGTACCTTCTTTTACTTGAATTTGAGTTTTAGGCATAGTTGAATGGGGGTTTACGTTTGATTTGTCTTTAAGGTAAACTTGATCAAAAATTTCCTTCTTATCGGTCAAGTTTCCTAATCCGGGCACACTTCCTTGATGAGCACATGAGCCGAAAGCTACAAGGGTTTTTGATTTCTCTCTCAAAACTTTAGCCATATGTTCCTGTTCTGAGTTTCTTATTGAACCATTAAAGAAGGTTATGTCAATAGATTTTTCAGGCATCGCTTCAACATCTTTATATTTGATGTCTATAGCTACTGGCCAAAAAACTATGTCAGCCAATTGTACAACGTCAAGGATTTTCTCGTTTAAGTCTAAAACGGCTATTTCGCAACCGCCGCAACTTGCCGCCCAATAAAAGGCTATTTTTAATTTGTTTTTACTCATGGCTTCTTTACTTCCTCATTGACTTGTTTTAGTATCTTTGATGCATTTACGCGTAGTTCATTGAAAGCTAACTCTTCAGGTGTCAAACCCATTGCTAACCCGAGTAGTTGTGGGTAATGGAGAATTGGAATACCGTATACTTCATTAAACATTTTCTCTATCCGCAACTCGTTTGTATCATACATTATATGGCAAAACGGACAAATCGTGATTAATGCTTGTGCCTCAACCATTTTCACATGATTTAGTTTGTCTCTGGCAAGTTGAAGAGCAATTTTGTCGCTTACCCCAACGCTTGGTGCCCCACAGCATTCTGTTTCATCAATATAATCCAAACAAGTGGCGCCAGTAGCCTCAATAAGCATTTTTAGTGTTTGTGGGTCTTCTGGATCATCAAATCCAATATATTCTTTAGGTCTCAGGATATGGCAACCGTTGTGCTCAGCAACTTTAAGCATAGTGAGCGGCTTTATGACGGATGCTTTGATTTTTTCTACACCTACATCCTCCTTAAGCAGCTGAAGCAGATGTTTTGTTTCGATAGTTCCTTTGAACTCCAATCCGACTTCTTTGAGATGACAATTAATTTGTTCTTTTAACGCTTTATCCTCTTTCAAAATCTTGTTAACTTTTTTTAACGTGCCAGCGCAGCCTGGACAAAGTGTGAGAATGTCTAGCCCTTGTTGCTCTGCTAAGGCTAAGTTTTTCGCGGCCAAAATGAGCATAGTTTCATGGCTTACGGGATCTAAAGGCAAACCGCAACAATTGAATTCTGGCATTTCAACCAATTCGATGCCAAGTTTAGTGAGAACTTTGCGAGCGGAAATTTCATACGCTGAAACACGATAAGGGATGGAACATCCAAGGAAAATCAGGTATTTATTGCCCATTTGGTTTTTCCTCTGCGGGTTTCTGGACGGTTTCGACGAATTTTACGCCTTTAAGCGTTTTTCGCACTTTTTCAGGGTTTCCTTTCGGAAGGGGCGGTAAGCCCTGAGACTCACGTTTTTTGATCCTTAACTCAGGAATCTTGAAAGCATAACCTGATTCAAGTAGGCTTGCAGTTTGCTCTTTGAAAACTTGAGGTACACACCCCTTTTCTGCAGCTAAATTGCGAAAGACACGGATAACTGCTGCTACTTCAACATCTTGGGGGCATCGATCTGTGCAAGTAAAACAGGCTGCACATAACCATAATGTATCGCTTTTGAGCACTCGATCCCTAAGTCCAAGCTGAGCCATATGAATAAGAGTTCTAGGGCGATAACTGTCACTGTACCTTGCGACTGGACAGTCAGAAGTGCATGTTCCGCACTGAAAACATTTGAGTAATTTTTCGCTTCCGTGAATTTTTATGAGTTCATACTTGAATTTCGGGTCTATCTCGGAAGCTTTTATTGGCTCTTTGCCTGATGGAGGTGTGGATACTGTCTCAGTCACATAGATTCACTTTGACAGGTTAGTTGCACGATACATGCCTATTTACTCCAAATGCCAAAATCAAATACATAAAGGTTCAGCCGAAGCTTCAACTATTCTGCCATAAATGATGTACCGTTTTCGCTTGAAGGTCATAGAAGAAACTTATTTTTTAAAATTTATTTGTAATACCTTAACTTGATAAGGAAAAACTTACATAAAATCTGCTTAAACGATTTTTTCTTTATTTTTCCTTTTTTCTAGAAAGCATTAAATGTTGCTTAATCTATTCCATAGAATAATTAGCAAAAAAATTGCTTACATAAAGCAATCGGTGAGAAGTAAAATGAGAATAATATCAAAAGAAAGCTTTACCGACTTTGTTAATGCGTTAATAAAAGATAGTTCCTTGAACATTATAGGTGTTAAAGCGAAAGGCGGTAAGTTCGCTTTCGGCCCTTTGGAATCTGCCAGTGAACTTCGAATGGATTATGATGTTACTCTTCTTCCGCCCAAGAAGTATTTCTTTCCCCAAAGAGAAACCTTAGTAACTTATAATGTGGGAACAGGATTTTCCGCCCAAAATCCATCTGAAAACAAGCCATCGACCGTGATAATTGGAGTTCATCCATATGATATAGTAGCACTTCTTCACATGGACGAAATTTTCAGCGAAACAAAATCAGATCCCTATTATTTTGAAAAACGCAATTCGTCAATAATCATAGGTGTCAACATTCAAAAAATGTCAAAGTGGTGTTTTGCACCATACATGGGCACCGCCACGGTAGAATATGGATACGACCTTATGCTTACCGATTTGGGAAACAGGTACGCAATCAATATTGGCTCGGCTAAAGGTGAACAGCTTTTAGATAAATATGCAAAAAACGTGGGTAATGCGCTTGCCAGAGACATCCAGCTGGTCGGTCAGAAAAAGCGAGATGTCATGTCGATGTCTCAGCAAAAATTGGATTGCCCAACAGAATTAATTCCCGAAATGTTAAGCAAAATTTATGGCGAAAGCACTTTTTGGGAGAAACATTCAGAGAAATGCCTAGCCTGCGGTTCCTGTGTTCTTGTTTGTCCCACTTGCTATTGCTTTGATGTTAAAGATAATCCTGATTTGTCACTTCAACATGGTGAGCGTGTAAGAACTTGGGATGGATGCTTACTTGAAGACTTTGCGAAAGTAGCGTCTGGAGAAAACTTCCGTCCAACAAGACCCACCCGTTATAGGCATCGTTACTTCAAAAAAGGCAAATATCTTTTTGATCGATTCGGATTTATTTCATGCATCGGTTGCGGCAGATGCTCTTCAAACTGCCTTCCGAACATTGCTAACCCGGTCAATCTATTCAACGATATGTACCATGAAAGCCAAAACAGCGGAGTACAAGTAACAACTCCATTAGCCCAAGAAATCAACATTCAAACTGGAGCGGACATAGACTATGTTCCGAAATTGGCAACAATAATAAAGAAACAGCCCATGACTGCAATGGAAACGTTGTTTGAAATCAAGTTAGATGATGGGTCAGTGCTAGGTCATAAACCAGGACAATTTGCTGAAGTTTCGGTTTTTGGAATAGGCGAAGCCCCGATTTCGATTTCGTCGCCTCCGTCAAAGAAGGACACGTTTGAAGTCTGTGTCCGCAAATTAGGCAACGTCACAGCCAAGATGCATACACTTAACGTAGGCGATAAAGTGGGAATAAGAGGACCATTCGGAAACGGTTTTGACTCAGAATTCTTGAAGCAGAAAGACTTACTTTTCATAGCAGGCGGTCTAGGACTTGCACCTTTGCGGTCATTGTTCAATTATGTGTTGGCTAACAGAAAAGATTACGGCCAAGTCACTCTGCTTTATGGCTGTAAAGAACCAAGAGAACTACTTTTCGCAGATGAACTTCTTGCTCTCGCTAAAAGAGATGACGTAGAATTCAAACCCACGGTAAACTGGTGTCCTGAAAACGAAGTGTGGACAGGCAGCGTGGGTGTAATCACAACTTTAATTCCTGAAGTTAACTTTGATCCTGAAAAAACTTACGCTGTAATTTGTGGTCCACCAATTATGTACAAGTTCGTTATCGCCGATTTAAAAAAGAGAGACGTTGCAGACGACCACATAATCCTTTCGTTGGAGCGGAGAATGAAATGTGGAGTCGGAAAATGCGGCCACTGCCAAATCAACCAAATCTACGTCTGCAAAGATGGACCAGTGTTTAATTATTCAAAAATTAAAGGAATCCCGGAGGCGCTATAAATGAAACCAAAAGTTGCATTCTTTGATTTTGCAGGTTGCGAAGGCGATCAATTACAAATTGCCAATTTAGAAGAAGACATTCTCGCCCTTCTCGACCAAGTTGAAGTAGTAAGCTTTAGAGAAGTCATGAAAGAGCACAGCGATAATTACGATATAGCTTTCGTTGAAGGATCCTGCACCAGACTACAAGATGAAGACAGATTAAGACAAATCAGGAAAAACGCTAAAGTGGTAGTTGCAATCGGTTCATGCGCAGCAATCGGCGGCATAAACTCAATTAGAAACTATAAAGAATTAGATGATGTCAAGAAAATCGTTTATGGTGACAGCGCAAAACTCTTTGACGCTTACGCTGCAAGAGCAATAGATGCAGTAATACCTGTTGATGCCTATGTTTATGGGTGCCCAATGACTAAAGATGAGTTCCTTCACGTGGTTAAGTCGCTTTTACTTGGAAAAAAACCTGATATACCTACTTATCCAGTTTGTGTTGAATGCAAAAAGAATGAAAACGTATGCGCTTTTGAGAGAGGTCAATTCTGTGTGGGACCAGTTACTCGAGCAGGCTGCAATTCCTGCTGCGTTAATGAAGGAACCATTTGTTGGGGATGCCGAGGTTTAATTGATAACCCCAACGAGAACTCCGAAAAAGAAGTCTTAATTAAAAATGGTTTAACAGTGGATGATGCGATAAGCAAGTTTAGTTTATACTTTGGTTGGCAGGAGAGGAAAAAATGAAAAACAGTAATTTGAACCTAGAAGTACATCATATTACACGTGTTGAAGGACATGGTAATATCTTTGTAAACGTTCGAGAAGGCAAAATTGAAAAATGTGAGTGGGCAATCCCCGAGGCTCCAAGATTCTTTGAAGCAATGGTTGTAGGCCGCTCATACAGTGAATTACATCATGTAACATCTAGAATCTGCGGAATCTGCTCGATAGGCCACACGCTTGCGTCACTTAAGGCAACTGAAGCTGCTATGGGAATAAAAATAAGTGAGCAAGACCTAAAACTAAGAAAACTAGCACTTCATGGAGAAAACCTGCAAAGCCACATTCTACATTTAGGATTCCTCGTTCTCCCTGATCTATTAGGAGTAGGCTCAGTTATCCCACTTGCTTCTTCAAACCCGACAGAAGTAAAAACAGTTCTTCGCTTGCACAGATTAGCCAACGAAATGTCAGATTTGCTCTGCGGAAGAACAACACATCCCCAAAGACTAATCCCTGGCGGCTTCTCAAAAATTCCTTCAATTAAAGAATTAGCAGCTGTTAGAGAGAAACTGAAAGCGTCTATACCTGACGTTCTGGCTGTTGCAGGATTAATCAAAACTTTAGCACCTAAACTACCAGACTTCAATCGAGAAACAGAGTTCATAGGATTAACAAGTCCTAATGAATATGCATTATATGATGGAAAAATTGGTTCAACTGATACAAGTGGAGCACCGGTAAATGAATATCTAGCGTTCACGAACGAGTATATAGTACCAATATCAACCGCTAAACGAGCAAAACATGCCCGCGAATCCTACATGGTCGGAGCACTTGCGAGATTCAATCTTAATTATGATAAGCTTTTACCAATGGCTAAGGAGACAGCGGCATTGTTCAACTTCAAACCCGTATGCCATAACCCATTCATGAACAATATTGCACAATTAGTGGAGGTTGTTCACAGCTTAGAAGACTCAATTAAAATCATCGATGAATTAGAATCCACAGGATTGAAGAGCCAACCAGAATACAACAACCCAGAAATTAAAGTAAAAGCTGGACGCGGAGTAGGCGCTGTTGAAGTACCAAGAGGAATTCTATTCCATGATTACACCTACAACGACAAAGGCTACTGTACAAAAGCTAACTGCATAATTCCGACAAACCAAAATCACGGAAACATTGAATTAGACATGAAAGCGCTCTTACCTAAGATTCTGGATAAATCGGAAAAAGAAATCGAACTAAACTTGGAAATGCTCGTCAGAGCTTATGATCCATGCATTTCATGCTCCACACACGCCATAAAAGTCCATTTTGTTTAAAGCCCTAAAGCAGACTTAAGTCTGCCTCCTTTTTTATGAATTCAAATGAGCAGGATAGAAATAGATGTCAGGTTAGTTAAGCTGGAGCTAGCTCTTGTTGTTCCTTGACCGCTTTTTTGTTTTCTTCGCGAAACCCTGCCGTTTGTTGCTTTGGCTGCTCTTGTGGAGGTTCAGGCAACTTTTCTGTAATACATCGAAAGTCTAAGTCTTCATCTTTTAAGTTAAGAGTTGCTTTGACTGTGCCGTCGCTTAAGTATTCAATGTTGAAACCCATTTTCTTTGTCAAGGTTAAAGCTCTGTAGTTGTCTGGCAGCATAATTGCATAAACGCTTTCAACGCCTTTTTCCTTTGCAATATCTAGCGCGTAATCAACCATTTTAGTGCCTAAACCTAAGCCTTGCCAGTAATCACTTACAATGAAAGCCATTTCACTGCATTTCCCATCTGATTCAATGCTGACCCGGCTAACTCCAAGGATTTTTCTTTTTCCATTTTCAACCATTTCAGCCACAATTGCGACTTCTCTGTCATAATCAATGTTGCAGTAGCGAACTCTGACTTCATGCGGAGTATCTTTGAGCATCTGGAAGAACCTGTATCGAATAGATTCCTCTGAGAAACTCTGGAACATCTCCAGCCACATCGGTTCATCTTCAGGTTTTATAGGACGCAGCAGCACTTCCTGACCGTTTTTAAGAAGCCACAAAATCTCATATTTTTTAGGATAAGGACTGATCACCATGTGTTCGTGACGATCAAATTTCTGGCAAACTTTGTCCTTGTCAACGACAATACGGGCATCAAGAACGCAAGCGTCTTTTTCATTAATCAATAGTGGGTTAATGTCAATTTCTTTTATTTGTGGGAAGTCAACGAGCAATTGTGAGAATTGTAGCATTGTTTCGTCGAGTTTTTTGAGGTCGACTGGATGAGAGTTACGGTACCCCTTAAGCAATTGGTAAACTTTTGTTTCATCCATTAGTCTATGAACGAGCGTTGTATTTAATGGTGGGAGCCCAATTGAGTAATCTTTGAAGAGTTCAACACCTACTCCGCCCATACCGAAAAGTATCACTGGACCGAAAACAGGATCCGTTTTTCCGCCAATTATGATTTCGTATCCCCTCTTTTCAATCATGGGTTGAACAGTGACACCGATTATTTGGGCATTTGGATTGTAAGCGGTTGCTCTTTGGATTAGAACTTCGAAAGTGTCACGAACTTCTTTTGGTGAATTAACATTAAGTACTACTCCGCCTGCATCCGTTTTATGTATGATTTGGGGTGATAAAATTTTTAGGACAACTGGAAATCCCATATCTTGCGCAAGTGCGACTGCCTCTTCCACATTATTAGCTACAGCAGTTCTGACGACTGGGAAATTATAGTATTTGAGTATTTTTTTAGCTTCATCTTCGGTTAAAACTTCTCGTCCTTCGAAAGCTGCGTTTCTTAATACCACCATAATTGGGCGTTTGGGTGGTGAGGCATCAACTGGTAGTTCTTCGGGTGTTTCGTATAAGAGGTCAATATTGCGTTGGTAATTGTACATGTACATGTATGTTTTGATTGCTTGTTCAGGGGTAGTGTAGGTCGGAATGTTGTTTGCGTTTAAGATGCTATTTGCTTCTTGCACTGCGCCAAAACCCATAAATGAAGTCAAAATGGTTTTGTTTTGATACGTTTTATTGCGTACAAGTTCAACTATGTTTTTAGCTATTTCCACAGATTCTGAAACCGCTTGCTGAGTGAAAATAATCAGCATCCCATCAATATTCTCATCATTTAGGCATGCTTCGACCGCAGCCTTATAACGCTCAGACTTAGCATCACCTAAAACATCAATTGGGTTACCGTGGCTCCAGAAAGGAGGTAACACAGCATTAAGCGAATCCATCGATTTCTGGCTTAACTTTGCCAATTTGCCGCCTTGAGCAATCAAAGCGTCTGTAGCCATTACTCCAGGTCCACCAGCGTTAGTGATCACTGCAAGTCTTGGACCCTTCGGCAACGGCTGAGTTCCCAAAACCTCAGCAGAATTAAACAAATCAGCGATTTCATTAACTCTTACAATACCTGCACGTTTGAATGCTGCATCGTAAATGTCATCTTCGCCGGAAAGAGAACCAGTGTGAGAAGCGGCAGCTTTTGCACTTTCGGCAAATTTCCCCGATTTAACAACAATTATAGGTTTAGTTCGTGCAAAGTGTCTTGCTGCGCTCATGAATTTTCGTGCTTCAGTGATACCTTCCACATACATCAATATGCTTTTGGTCTTTGGATCAGAACCAAAATAATCAATCAGATCTCCAAAGTCTACGTCAACCATGGATCCGACTGAAACGAAATTGCTAAAACCGATGTTCTCGTGGATTGCCCAATCAAGAATTGCTGAGCCTAAAGCACCACTTTGAGAAAGAAAAGCAACATTACCTGGTTTAGGCATTTTATCCAAAAAAGTAGCATTAAGATTTATTCTGGGTCGAATTATTCCAATGCAGTTTGGACCAATAACTCGGATACCATATTTCCGTGCAGCTTCAAAAATTTTCTCTTCCAAAGCTTTGCCTGAAGAACCAGTTTCTTTAAAGCCTGCAGAAACGATAATTACGCCTTTTACATTTGCCCTTCCGCATTCCTCCATCACATCGGGAACAGTTTTGGCAGGCGTAGCAATTATAGCTAAATCAACTGGTTCAGGAATCTCTTCGACTGATTTGTAGGTCTTAACCCCCAAAATCTCAGGCTTTCTGATGTTAACATAGAAAACCTTCCCAGTATAACCTGATTGGTTAAAATTTTTAACAATTGCGTAGCCAACTGAGCCTTCAGCGTCACTCGCCCCAACAATAGCTACTGTCTTAGGGTCGAAAATCTTTTCAAGATTTAATGTGCCCATTCTCGATCAAACCTTTACGTTATGGGTCGAACATAACGGATATAAATTAAGTTTACCGTTCCATTTAGTTATTTTATAAAGCTCAACCTCTATAAAAAAGCAAATATGTTGAATGTTTAGAAGTTTTAGAAAGCGCTTGAAACTTGCTTATTGGAAATACTTTTTGACTTCCTTAAGTGACAGAACCGTAACGTCAAACCTCAATAGTTGCAAACAATATCTAACTTTAACAGACTTAACCCCGATTGATTGTACCAAATGGAACACAAATGCCAAAATTTGTGACATAAAAGTCGCAATATTTAATAGATTTCGCGTTCAGAAAGAAAGTATTCCAAAAGTGAAAAAGAATGATTAATCCCGTAAACTCAAACTTCAAATTAAGGATAACCAAGCTAAATGTCCAGACTGTGAATTCAGCACTGAATGTTCCATGTGACGTAGAAGAAGGAGAAGTTCTAAGCTGCCCCAGTTGTGGACTTGAACTAGAAGTTAAGAAAGTAAACAATGGAGGTGGATGCGTAAATCTTCAAGAGCTAATTATTGAAGGCGAAGATTGGGGCGAATAAGAGTATTCGCAAAATTTCATCTCTTTTTTAAACTCTTTTCTAATTTTTTAGGAGTTTTCAATAGTGCACCGCTGAACAGAATTAAGATGTCTGGTTGGGCTAACTTTATTTCAACTTGACTAGATATTTTAAATACTTGAAACTTCTCAGCAAGCTCTTTTTTAATATTTCAACAAACGAAGGCTAAATTTATCAAGGACGAGGATAATTATTAATTGATCAAACATGAAGGCATACATGACGTTATCGTGTAAGCCAGGCGCTTTTAACGCAGTATTAAACGAGTTAATAAAACTAAATCTTTCTGAAAAAGACGTCTTTTTGCTTTTCGGCCCCGTTGATATTCTTGTTCAATTCCGCGGATTAAAAGATCTTGATGAATTCATAAATAAATGGTTCAATCCTATTAGAGAAATAACTCCCCAAGAACCCATGATTGAAAAAACGCAAACTCTCATAGTTATTTCAGAAGGCAAACCATTTACCGAGGAGCCATATGCTTTTCTGTTCCTTAATACTCAACCTAGAAACATCGAAAAGGTCCAACAAGAGCTTCAAAGCATTCCTAAGGTTTTGTCGGCTGATACTGTTTTTGGTCCATACGATATAATATGTGCTGTCAGAGCAAACAACAAGGAAGACTTAAAACAACTTATTTCTCAAATTCAAAAAGAAGTCACAAATATTCAGGGAACAGTGACTGCAATCGTAGCCTCGATTTACTAAAAGCGGCTGTTATGATACATAGCGCGAACCCATATCATCAAAAGATAGATAGATTTATTTATGATAGTTTAGAATTCGAACGATTGTATGTTTTGGTCGTTTGGCAGGACTAAACTTTCTCCAAGACTCCTTCAATTTGAAAACGTGTAAATAAAACAAGATTTTTATCAAACCTTAAATTTTCTCTACGAATAATTACTTGCGAATCTGATCAAGTGCCGTCACTTTCGCTTGCTCACAGTTGTGGTAATGACCATGCGTAATGGATTAGTTGTGAAAAGGGAATTAAATGACGCTATCCCCGAAGCTAACTAAGCTTTTCGCAATCATCGACTTTCAAATTTTAATTGTACCCTGCATTAATAATTTGTGTCTGTTTAGCTTTATGATTCTATTTTTGGGAATCTTTGAAAAACCTTTTCTTTAGCTTGGGTCAAAACAATATTTGTTTCTTTGTCGGTCGGATTCGTTATCTATGAATGACGAGCTTTGCTCAAGTTTTTCGCATTTTTTAGGAAAGCTGTTTTGGGCTGGTTTTTTAAAAAGAGAAGTTGCAAAAGCTAATATTTGGAGCCACAATAATATTTTCGGGGCGCTCAAGAAAAGGAGAGATTATCATATCTAAGGCGCAAACGTGGAAAACCATTCGTATCTTTGTTTCTTCAACTTTTCGGGACATGCAGGCAGAGCGAGATTATTTAGCAAGAGTCGTTTTTCCCGAGTTACGAGAAAAAATGAAAGCGCTGCATCTTCATTTGGTGGATTTGGACTTGCGGTGGGGAGTTACAGAGGAAGAGGCCGAGGAGGGAAAAGTCTTAGAGGTAATCCTCCGCGAGATTGATCGGTCACGTCCTTTCTTTATTGGAATATTGGGTGAACGTTATGGCTCTGTTGCAAACAATGTCCCAGAACAAACCCAGCAATTGTACCCTTGGTTGCTGGAATACAATGGTTACTCCTTTACCTCTTTAGAGATTGTTTACGGCGTTCTTCATAACCCCAAACTTGCAAAACATAGCTTCTTTTACTTCCGCGATCCAGTACCCATCGCAAAAATCCCTGAGAATAAACGAGGCGATTTTGAACCAGAAAACCTTGAGGCATCACAAAAACTCGTGGCTTTAAAAAACAACATTCGTTCTTCGGGGGTAAATGTTACGGAAAATTATCAATGGCAATGGGATGAAAAGAACAGACGTGTCGCTGGTTTAGAAGTTTTCGGTGAAAAAGTGCTTGATGATTTTTGGACCGCCATATGCGAAGAGTATCCTGCTGATGCCCGAGAGGTTGACTCGATATATGCTGAGCGGCAAATGCACGAGGTCTTTGTTGAAGAACGTACGTGTTTTCACATTGGAAGAACTGACCAGACAGCTGAATTAACGCAGTATATACAGGGAGATGACCATAGACCGATCGTTATTACTGGCGAGTCAGGATGTGGTAAATCTGCTTTTTTGGCAAACTGGTATCGTCAATACACCAGGGAAAATCCGGATGATTTTGTCCTTGCATATTTCATTGGTGCTAGCCCTAACTCAACAAACCACTATCAACTATTGCGAAATATGTGCAAGGAGATCAAACACATTTTTGATCTGAAAGAAGAGATACCCCAAGAAGACAAAAAACTATCCGAGACAATTTCACAAATGCTTGTCCATATCACTTCAGGGTCATCCTCAGCAGTTTATGAGCTGAATAATAAACTTAATGGGAAAACAAAAGTTCCGTATCGAGTAATAATTCTGTTGGATGCACTTGATCAGTTACTGCCTCTTGAGGCGGCTTATGGCCTTGGTTGGCTACTCGATTACATTCCTTTGAATGTTCAGCTGGTTGTAAGTACTCTTGAAAGCGAATGTCTTGATGTTCTTAGACGGCGTGGTTCCAAAGAGATATTGCTTGAAGCGTTGAGTGTGAACGAACAGCGGCAAATAATTCTTACATTGCTTGAATCGTGGGGTCGAAAACTTAACGATAAGCAAATATCTGCATTGCTAGCCCAATCGGAAGCTAAAAAACCGCTTTATCTTCGGGTAGCTCTTGAGGAGCTTAGGCTTTTTGGCAAATT
Source organism: Candidatus Bathyarchaeota archaeon (assembly GCA_963750605.1). Classification (GTDB taxonomy): domain Archaea; phylum Thermoproteota; class Bathyarchaeia; order Bathyarchaeales; family Bathycorpusculaceae; genus Bathycorpusculum. The sequence continues at coordinate 247,412 of CAVVRN010000016.1, read as the reverse complement.
TGAGCTACTAACTCAGCGAATAAGTTATTTACCGTCCAGCATTACTGAACTTTTTGACCAAGTGCTTGTGCGGTTGGAAGAGGATAATGGGGCGGAGTTCGTTGAATCAGCGTTCTCTTTCACCGGCTGTTCAAGATACGGATTAAGCGAGACTGAATTGCTTGATTTGCTTTCAACCGAAAAAATGGAGCCTGTACCTCGAGTTTTGTGGACACGGTTAACATTTGGTGCAAAATTATATTTGGTTCAGAGAGGTGAATTTTTCGGGTTTTTCCATCGCCAACTAAGCGATGCAGTAAAAATGCGATATTCAACTAAAGGTAATAGGCATGCACAATTGGCTGAATATTTCAGTCGCTCACCTTTTGACCGCAGGGTTGACGAGTTTCCTTTTCAGCTTCAGCATGCAGAGAACTGGGAAGGCTTAGCTACAGCATTAAGTGACCTAGATCTGCTCCAATATGCTTGGAACAACAATAGAGAATATGAATGGATAAGTTATTGGCTATCTGTGAAGGGTTGTTTTGAACCTGAACAGTATTACCAAACTGCACTATACAAAAGGATAAAAGCACAGGGTGAATGCCAAAATAATGCCTATTTAGCTAGTATAATCGGGCTTCTTCTGGCAGCCATGGCTCAATATGCGAAAGCAAAACTTTTTCATCAGCAAGCATTAATGATTCGCGAAAGTACCCTTGGAGCAAACCACCCAGACGTAGCTACAAGCCTGAGTCACATAGCAGTACTTAACCGAGCTCAAGGCATGTACGATGAGGCGCTGCCACTTTGCAACCGAGCATTAGAAATTCGTGAAAAAACCCTTGGGGCAAACCACCCAGACGTAGCTACAAGCCTAGATAATCTATCAGGAGTTTATTATTCTCTAGGACGATATGATGAGGCATTACCACTATTAGAACGAGCACTAAGAATTCGTGAAAGTAATCTTGGAATAAACCATTCACATGTGGCGATGAGCCTTGCGCATATGGCAAGGCATTATTATTCTTTAGGAAAGTACGATAAGGCATTACCAATTTGCTATCGAGCACTAAAAATTCGTGAAAGCACCCTCGTACCAAACCACCCAGAGGTTGGGGCGAGCCTAGATAATCTTGGAGCAATTTATTCGTCTATTGGACGATATGATGAGGCGTTACCACTATTAGAACGAGCACTAAAAATTCGCGAGGTTACTCTTGGAAAAAGCCATTCACATGTCGCGATAAGTCTCGCTCATCTGGCATTAATTTATTGTGCTTTAGGTCGATGGGATGAGGCATTGCCACTTATGCAGCGGGCACTAAAAATCCGTGAAAGCACCCTCGGACCAAATCATCGGGAGGTGGCAGCGAGCTTAGATAATCTAGCTGGACTTTATACAGCTCTTGGACGATATGATGACGCGCTGCCACTCTTAGAACGAGCATTGAAAATTTGTGAAGTTGCTCTCGGATCAAAACATCCTGACACCGAAAACATAAGGCAAAACCTGAAAGCTTGCTCGAATAAAATCAATCATCGAAGTAGATGAGAAATCTCGTATTTTACTACAAAAAAATCCAAAAAATAGAGTGATGGATAGATTTTTGAAACAAAAAATTATCTAAAGCCGATATTAGTTAATACTTGCTTCCGATATTGCCAAAGAAATTAAATAGAACTTTATCAGACTGTAACTTTATGACTGAAAACGAAGCGCCAAAAAGATACGAACTCTCACGGGACATGTTTGATAACATACGCGACATGAATGACCATGAAGATACAAAGGCAGAAAGAATACTAACTGCCATGGCTTTTTTTGCTCTTACAACCGTGACAGCATTTGGTGTTTTTATCTCCAGTCATCTGTCTGTTGAAATCGCTTTTTGGGGTTTGCACTTCAATCTAATTCCAGTTTCATTTGCAGGTTTTGTGATTTTTGTTTCTCTAGGGGCTTTCATATTTTTGGAGGCATCACTAAGCGGATTTGAAATGCATTACAAAAATAAACGAGTTACAAACAAAAATGGAGAAAACAAAACCAAAAAATTTGAGCCCCAATCCCTCTTCTATTTCAAATCTATCTCAAAAGAAAACCTCAAACAATGGTCAAATTACTTTGACAGTAACGTAAATGACTTGTTAAGTAAGGCATATGCAGATCATGTATTAGAAACATTTTTGATTTCTCAGAAAACTATGAGGAAAGTTATTTTATACAAACGTGGAAAGTTTTGTTTCTACGTGGCGATAATTTTCTTTATTTTACTTGTCCTGGCTGGATGTTATGCTTTGGGATAATTTATGCGAAAACAAGCTAACAATAGGTAAGATTGGAACGGGAAAATAAGTTAATCCATTAATTGTAAAACTTATCCTTCTTTGCGTCGAATTTCTAACCCAAATTTAGCGAGCAACTCAGGAATCTTTCGGACAGTTAGCCTATCCCAATTCTTAACTTCATCAGACAGGTCTGCCCAAGGCCCGAGGTGGGGGGTTTTCTTTTGTGCCACATCCCGTTTTTCAGATAGCGTCCAGCCGCTTAATAGCCGTTCGCTGGTCCATCGTCCATGTTCCATTTCAGCCATAAGTTCAATCTCGTCGTCAGTGAATGTCATTAAGGCGATAGGCCGATTAATTACCTTGATAACGGTACAGTTGAGGCGAGACAATTTTTCAAAGATCTTGCTCGCCTGTTCAAGGTTTGATTCTTTCAAGTCATTAGGCAGTTTATTCCAATAAGCCATAGCGGGGTCTATTTCAGCAAGGCTTTTTGCTCTGTCGCGTTTGTATTCTGAATGTATTACCTCAGCGATGCTTTCCAAAGTTTCGCATGAAATTATTTTTGAAGGGTTAAAGCGTCCGCCATTTAAGTATGCTCGTATTGTCTCTTTGTCAGGAGGCAAGCTCACAAGCTTTTCAGAGTCACGCCAAGCAGGGTCTGAAAGAATTTTTGCAGCTTCTCGTCCGCTTCCTTCTATCAGTGCCACATGTGCGCCAAGTGCTAGAGCAATTTGATATTCTGCAGCTGCAATCTTTCCGCCTCCTATGCCGAGAAGCCGAACCTGAGAAGGACAAATTCCACAAGAAATTATATCAATCCAGTATTGCAAAGGTTCTAAAGGGCTAAAGTCGTCTCCATCAGTCCGTCGAATTTTACTGTACCTTTTATCTATTGAAGTGCCCTCTGAAAGTTTTGCTGGAACATACCCATAAGCTCTAACGTCTGAATATTTCTCAGCTACTTCCCCAGCAAACCCGCTAATACCCAACGTTGTACCCCCAGATATTATGGTTCCTCTGAAGCCATCACAAGCCTGAAGTACAATTGAACGATATTTTGAAACTTGAGCTTCGTAATCACCGTTGCATCCGCCGGCAAAAATGATGACAGGTTCCGAAAGAACCATGCGGCTGGTTGATAGAGCCTTTATAGGTTTTATATGCTCTTCCTTTTCTTTTTCCGTTGAACTTTTTGTAAATTGTCCCATTAGCAAGAGTCTAAGAACCCATTCATAGCCTACAGGTTTTTGCTTGGTGTGTGAAAGGTTTTTGATTAAGCCCTCTAGTGTGGTGGTAATTGTCCATTTTGCTGTGTCTTTGCACTGGATTGGTAGGGCATACGCAGAGAGACTTTCGTAAGGGTTGCCCAGAAGAAGATTAAATTTGCCAATATCGAAGTATGCCCATGGAAGGTTCATTTTTACTTCAATCTGTTCTATGCATTTCTTCATTGCGGCTTCAATAGTTGAATGCGCGAAACGTAGTGCAGAAAGATCTTGTGTGCGCGCGATTTCGTAGTTGAGATAGTTTCCAACAGCATATGGGTTGGTTGGATCTAGCTCAAAGGCTTGGTAATACAGTTTTTGCGCGGTTTCATCGTCTATTCCCTTGTATGAGCCAGCCAACGAACAGAGTGCGTCAGCATCGCTAGGCACAAGTTCAGTTGAAATTCTGAGGTATTCTTGCCCTTGCTTGTACGTGTCATTATGAGGAGGGTTTCCTTTGCATAAGGCAACACCCAAGTCCCTCAAGAGAGGTTCAAAACCAGAATTGGAGAACTTTGATAAGGTTGCTACCACTTTATTCCAATTGCCGAGAGCTTTGGCAAGCCTGCCAATATGGTAAGCCACTTCAATATTATTTGGATCAAATTCTTGAATGATTTCAAGTTTTTTAATTTCACTATTTATTTCCTCTTCGCTCATGTATGCATCGTAATTCGAAGCATATTCTTGCAGTCCACTATGAATTCGGGAGAAATCTCTGTCTGCCTGCTCTAAGCTCGCGGAAATGACTGCTAATTCACGTTGCCATTTTCGTGGAATTTGAAAACTGCTTTTATAAGTTCTATCATGAGCAAAGTCAGCCCATGCTTGCTCAAGCAAGGTTCTCACTTGTATCTCACTCTTCAAACCAAAGATTTCAGGCGGAATATCTTCTGCAGCAGATAATCCCTCTTGTTTTAGTTTAACAATATAATGAATTGAGCGGTAACCAAACTCGGATGGGTTTAGCCTTTGACTTATGTCTTCTTCGGAAGCATTCCAATCTATGTCAAAATTCTTTTTCACAAAGTCACAAACTGCAGTCACTTCAACTTCAGTATGAGTAATTACCCGTGCACCACACAAATCAGTAAACTGATTGATGGGATCGGGGTATGTGTTTCTTTTGCGCCAAATTTTTTCTCCAAAACTTGCAACCGATTTAGCACGCGTTTGCACAATGGATAATGGAGCTATTTTTTGGGCAGCCTTACTTAAGATTTCTTGAAGGATTTTGGCGTATTTCTCATATTTTGGGTACATTTCTTTGTACTGGCTGATTTGCTTACGAGCCCAATTTAGGTCATCCTCTTGTTTTGGTATCGTCATTTTCAAGTTACCTTTTTGTAATTATTTGTTTTCTAAAGATTGTTTGTAGTTTTTAGCGAAAGAAAGAAAATGCTCACACAAATCCCAAGCTTGAAGATCTTTTGGAGCTACCCAAGCAAATTCTTCATGTTCTTTACTTAAACAGACATTGCAGGCTTTTGTGGAGCCTTCAAAAATCAAAACGGCAACTCTCAATTTTTCAAGTTCCAACTCTGTCACGCCGACAACATGTTCAACTGTGACTTGAAGCCCTGTTTCTTCCAATACTTCACGCAACAAGGCATCAATAAATTTCTCTCCCGGTTCAATTTTACCGCCCGGAAAATCCCATTTTCCTGGATCAATCCTTGAATCTTTTGATCGTTTAATCAAAAGGAAATGACCATTATTCTCCTTAACCAACATTTTAACTGACAAGGCAAACGGCTTTAGCATAACTTATCAATTCCAACGTTGGGAAGCTTAAGGTAAAGATCCACAGATTGTTGCAAGCACTGAAATCTCCTCTAAACGAGAAAGTAATCCTTTGAGAATTTAAGTTTTTACAGATTAAATCAGATAAATTGTCCTTTGTTTCAGTTTGGTTTCAAAAAATGTTTGGCTCTTTTTGTTCTCTCTCAGCCTACCTCTCGGTTTACTAAATGATCCAAATAGACTGCTAATAGAATCCTAATAGTCAACCAACCAGTAACTTAATTATTCACGCATGACTAAACCCGATTTTCCTAACAATATTTTTATGTGGGTCTCAACCCTAGATTCAAGGTGCTGGGGTGGCCGAATGGTTCAGGCGACAGCCTGCAGAGCTGTTATATATGGGTTCAATTCCCATCCCCAGCTCTTTGTCATACATCCCCAGCTTTTGAGAGATAAAGTTTTTAGTCATTTTATTTTCGCTTCCTGAATAGTTTTATAGTTGCCATTTCGCAGACGTAATCAAAGCCTGCCTCGATCAGTTCAGTTGCTTCTTTAATGTTTGCGGCTGCTTTACAGACAAAGTCTTCATTTTCAAAAGTTAATAACTGCGTGTAGACGAGTGTATTTTTGATGTTTTGTATTCGAGCAATCGCAAATAGGGCAGTATACAAATTCCTGCTCGATTTGCAATTCTTCTTGGTTTCTTGTTCTTAAATTAAAGAAAAAAGGAAATGGGAAGTCTTTACTCGTTGAAGATTAAATTGCACTAAATTGAACTTTAATTGAGTTATTTGTAACGTAAAAGTCGCAATATATAAAAATCATTTTAGTTAGAAAAGGCTTACGCAAGGGAATATAATGGACTTCTGCCCAAAATGCGGATTGATACTTCAAACAGCAAAAAAAGACTCGTCTATACTTAGATGCCCAAAATGCAAATACCAAAAACCATTAGAGCATAAAGAATCAAACAAAAAAATAAGTCTACAACTTGGCAAAGTAGCTGAAATCGCTGTCATAGACCAAAGTAAAGAGGCAATGCTTAGACAGCTTCCGACAATTCATGTGGTCTGTGAAAAATGCGGAAATACCGAAAGCGAAACTTGGAACGTCGAGGCTGCAGACGAGACTATCCATTCAACAATTACATTCTTCAGATGCACAAAATGTAAAACCACCAGAAGAGAATCTGGATAAGCAAAATAACGCACTTGTCTGATACGATTGGTTTTTAAGAAAAAGATTCTATAGCAATTATAGAAACGCTTTTGAACAAATAACACCTAAGCAACATAGAGTATTAACGATGTCAAGAACAAAAAACCCAAGACTTGTGAAAATACTTATCGCTGTCATAATAATTGGTGTGGCAGCTTCATCAATTATTATTGCATACAATTGGGAATCAATCTTTCCATCGAAATATCCAATAGCTCTCAGTAACATCATCTTTTCAACGGATAAACAGATTGAGTCTGTATCCATAGGTATCAAAACGTCCAAAGCAAACGAACCGATTATAACAAATTTGATAACCGTTAATACTACGGGCTTAGAGCCATTAGCGACACCTCAAAACATTCCACAAGGCGGTAAGTATGCAACATCAGATTACATAACGCCAACCAAATACTTCATAGGTCAAACAGTTGTAATTGATAGAATATCTAACATTAGCCAGACACATGAACAGTTGACAATAATGATTACCTCTAACATGCTACAATATACCGCAGGCTATTACGTTAACATGAAATCAACAGGCGTAGGGTACGCGATTGCTATACCCATAAATGCAACATGGGTTTCAATTCTCTAATTGCACACAGAGATACGTCCATCATTTCATTCGTTCACCACTATTACTGGGCAACATTATTGATGTGAATAAAACACTACTGCATACTTGTATAACAACTTGCTTACAGCCCAGAGAAACCGAAACATGAATAAAAGACAGCGCAAATTAGGTTGCTAAGAATATGTTAAATGACCTTTTATTTAACTGATAACATCCCGAAAAACGAAGGTTTAGAAGCTGTTTAACTGTTCAAAACTTAATTGGAAGTGATTAAATAAATATGATGATGGATTTTGATGTTTGCCCTAAATGTAAGGGAAAACATATAGAAGTCAAAATAACCCAAAAAGGGGAAATCGTGAATTGTTGTTCCCATTGTGGCCGAGTCAGGTCAAAAGCATGGGCTTAAAAAATTAAATCAATGCCCCCAACTCGAAGCTATTTAGTAAGAGTTTCTCTCTTCTAAAGTCTAAACACTTAAAGGCTTTTCATTAATAAAGACGTGACCAAGCCCCAAGATTTCTTAATCCTAAAAATTCGAGAGTTAAACAAAAACAGATATGCACTAATATATGTAATCGCTATAATCGTTTGTTCGAATGGTTTTTCAAGCGTTTTTTTTAATAAATTGTTGTTCGGCTGAATCTAAAAAAACAGTATTAATAATATGGAGCTATAATTCGTCAAGTTTAATTGTCAAACAGCCCTTGTCTGACTAAATAGCTAATTGAATAAAATAGAGAGAGGGTAAATTAATGAGTGAAGAAAAAGCAAGAAAAGGTCGTTCAGTTGCGCTGTCTGGCGTTATCGGTTTTGTGTTGGTAGCTCTTTTAATTGGAATGGTACTTGGAGGAGTCATTTCTTTCCTTGTAATAGCACCAATGCTGCATCTAGGCGACAATAATCAAGGAAACAATGGAAGCCAAAGCACTAATTACCAAAATGGCAGCAACAATCCAAACCCAACAGGCATTTCAAACAATAACAATCAAAATGGCAATAATAATCAGGGACCTATAAGCAGCCCAAACAACAATAACCAGAACAATAACAATCAGACCAGCGATAATAGCAATAATAGTCAAGGCATGACAAATAACAATCCGCCAATAACTAATCCCACAAGTCAATACAGTTCAACCGGTAGCCAATTCTCTTTAAGTATTCCAAATCAAAACGGTGGTAAGGATACAGGAACCATTACAGCAAATGTCGATTGTATTGTACAACAAAGCGGAAACAACGTTCAACTCGATTTTACTATAACACCGACAAGCATTCCCCAAAGTTTAAGCCAAACAATGCAAGCTAATGCTGTAACATTTAATTTTGCTGGCACAACCTCTGGTTCACAAATTACTGCACAAGCAACTGGCACAGGTGGCTCTGATAGCACCAGCCCTAATTTTGACCTCAACCTCAGTGGATCATTTGGATCAAATACAATGACCATAACTGTAACTTCAGCATCAGACTCGCAAATGTCCATTTTGACACCACAATCTATAACGCTGCAGCAATCTAGCTGATAGATCAAGGCTTAAAACGATCACAAATACACATTTTTTTTCATTTACTTTCAAAAGTAAGTTAAATAGCTTGATTGGTTATTTCATAAGGTTTATATCAAATTTTCCACCATTTTGGAGTTCAAGAATAAAAAAATAGCTCGATTGCTTAAATATGGCTATGGTTCTGAAAGTATCGTCGAGCAAGGAATGAATATGACAAACATGGATAAGCCAGCAGTCAATAAAAGTTTTAGACATAGAGCAAAGAAGTTGCTTTTACGTTTTATTAAATTTAATATTATAGGTTTCTCTGTTTTTCTAGTTGGAACGGCCATTTTTGCATTTGCATTCAGCACATTTGGGGCTTGGACATGGTTAGTTGCCAACGGAGTTGGAGGTATATTACAGTTTTCATTAATCAATTACTTAAACAGAACAAAAAGAGGAAAAATATTCGATAGTTGCCAGGAAAAAATACAACCATAAAATTATGAGAATTAATAGAACGTTCTCCACTCAAACATGCGCTATTTAATCAATAGCGTTTCAAATTGGATAGAATTAAAAAAATTTTGTTAGTTATTTTCGATAATCCTTTATTGGCGTTAGCGGAATGGTAACGGTTGCCACTACTCCTTCTATCAAACGAATTTTGTCCCCTACAAAATGCAAAGCGCTCTCGTTGGAGTCAGCCGAAAACAGAACAGCAAAATCCCATTCTCCAAAGACTTGATATGCTTCCTCAAGCGTAACTCCCTCAATTGGCGTCTGAGTATATTCCATCAAAGGATCATATAGTTTAATAGCCATATTAGGACTAATTCTAATAAGTGCTAAATATTTTTGAACTGTCAAGATAGATACCTATTAACATTCTAGTTAACGTGTTTTAAAAATATGGCGCTAACAAGAACTTGTCCAAGTCCAAACTACGACTATTTGAACGAAAAACGCCGGATAATAAAGTCACAACTAGAAGTATCATTATAGAAAAATGTCTTCACCATATCGTGCTTCCTCCTGAGTAAAGATTAATGCTAGCTCCAACATCAAATCTTATTCTGGCTTAATAAAAGGTAACTTTTTACGTTAAAGAAAGATAATAAAAAGCTATGACGCCCGCAAGGAAAGCGCACACAACAAGGCGACGTTCACATAATAGAAGGTGGATAATAATCGGTGTTGCCTTTCTTTTAATTTTAATACTGCTCACAGTCGTATACTTTAGATATCCAGCCAACAGCAATGCAAATAATGAATTAAATATTGCAAGCAATGACCCTGCCTTCACAGCTTTCACAAACCACTATTTGGCTGTAATGAAAAATTTGAATTCAACCCAAACCAAAGCAGCAATGGCAGCGCAGCTTAAACCAAACTATAATCAAACTGACCTCTTTACATGGCAGCAAAGTAAAATGACGTTTGTTCAAGACCCAGCAGGCTGGTTTGAAGACCCAATACAAATTTTAAACAGCGGCAAGGGGATTTGCGTGCAGTGGAGCATTGTCTACGTATCTGCCTGTCTCGCCCTAGGGTACCAAAGTCGGCTTGTGGTGGCGGCTGATGCAGCAAGCTGGAATTTTATTCATGTCTGGGCTGAAGACTACTATAATGGAAGCTGGGTTCACGTTGACCCTTCGGATAAAGTATGGAATAACCCATCTAGATACCAAAGCTGGGGATGGGGCAATATTGGAACAAATGTAAAAATTTACGCGTTTGAAGACGGCGCATTCCAAGATGTAACGTCAACCTACAGCGCCCATTGAACAACCAAAACTCAAATATTCCTTCGGAATACGAACGCAACTGGCTTTAGCCTTTCAAGGTAGAAAACTTGGATAGCTTCGTTGTTTAAAATGTATAGAGTTTGTTTTAAGAACTAATTAGCATTGGAGTCGATTTTGATTCTGAACCTGCTCATCGAACACAACAACGTCACTTTAACGCAACTTTTCAAACAACTCTTTGGGACTTTTTGGGGCCTTTTAGGGACAAATCCAAACGAATTCTGGTACGAAATCGGTACGAATTAGTACGATTCTATACGCAACCTGCAAACAATTTAAGCTTTGATCCAAAAAAGCAACTTAAAACAAGCTGATAAAAAACAGTGGCAAACTAGACAACGTGCATAGACAACGAATCCGACCGTCAAAAAGAAAATATTGAAGGGAAATCAGAATATTTTTAACATATTATCCTTTTGAACGAATAGATTTTTTCATTGCTTATTCCTTTTGGAAAGGCTCATAAATATGGGTAAGAATATTTTTTAGGCGTCGCTACAAACGCGATTTTTCTGAAAAGCAAAAATATTACTTGATTAAACTTTAACAGTTGATTGCAATGCAGCTTGGGAAAATAGTTAGCGATCGATATTTCCTAGTTCTATGCGTCATGGGCGCATTTGCAATCTTAAGCTCCACCATGTCCAAGGATCCAGTGCTCAACCCCTTTGCTATAAGCCTCGGAACACCAGCTGACTTAACCGGCATAATTGCCGCCGCTTCCACCATTCCAGGCATCTTAGTCAGCCTCCCAGCCGCATCTCTCTCCGACGTGTTTGGCAGAAGAAAAATGCTCTTGTTCGCCACGTTTATTTTCGCTTCCGCACCATTCCTCTACTTGTTTGTGCGGTTTGGTGGCAACTGGCGCTTGTGCGCTTCTACCATGGCTTTGCTACAGCAATTTTTGTTCCAGTTGCTGAAGCTACAATTGCTGAACTATACCCGAGGAAGAGGGGTGAACGCATTTCCGCTTTCAACTCAGCAACATACGTAGGACGCGGGCTGGCTCCTTTCTTGGGCGGTTCTATATTGTTTGTAACAAGCTATGGTTACCATACTTTGTATCTGGCAGTCGGCATCGCAGGAGTGACCTCATTAATTATTGCTTTGCTTTTGCTCTCTGAAAGTAAAACTGCACCTGTTCAACCTACAGAACCTGTAAAAGCGAAGGTGGCGACGGGAAGAATGCTGCGAGGCTGGCTTGAGATTGCTCGAAATAGAGGAGCGTTAATTGTGAGTTTTGTTCAAGCATGTCAATACTACGTTTACGGAGTTGTGGAGTTTTATCTTGTACAATACATGATTCAGGTGGCAGGCTTTAACGCTTTGGCTGTTTCTGTGGTTATGGGGGTGCAGGTAGTGTCGCTGATTGTTTCCAGACCCATCGTAGGGCGTTTTTCAGATAGAAAAAGCAGACGCCTACCCATTGTTGCAGGCTGCATAATAAGTGCTGTGTTATTGTTCCTGATTTCATTTACAACTCAGTTTGCACTATTACTTGTGATTTCTATAGGCTATGGCTTAGGTTTTGCTATGGTAATTTCTTCAACGGCGCCTCTGATGTGTGAGCTAACTCCTAGTAACTTAGTGGGGACTTCTATGGGTTTTTTAAGCACCATGATGGATATCGGGCAAGACTATCGGACCCATAATCAGCGGAGTAATCCTCGCATCAATTTTGAAGTACAACGGACTTTTTATTTCGCTAACAGTTCTACTGACACTTTCAGCTGTCGTCTTCGTCCTCTCTGGCGTGGCAAAAGCCGGAACAGCTCAAAGTACAAAATGCTCAGATTCATTGCAATTATCACAATAAAGCGTAATCTTTTAAATTGAGGTTAATGAATTCGCGGTTGTGACGCGAAGTGTCTTTTAAGTATGCAACCGGCAACCAAATCAAGCCCAAACCAAAAAAGCAAGGTGGCTTGAGGAAAAGCGCAATTTAGGTTCAATTTCTTTTGACTCAAGTTTTTGATTGTTCGCTGAAATATTTTTTAAGTGGATTCCAATACCACTCTATCCAGCCGTCAGCTGCATCGTCCGCTATCTCTTCTGGAACATCCGAATGCACCATGACAAGTTCTGTTCCCTCAGGAACCTTATTGAAACACAACTCTAACCTTGAAGGACCATAGCCTTTTGGAAAATCAGTCGAAGTCCATTCCTGAACCACTCGTTTTCCATCGTCAAGCTCAAGATATTTCCCAAAAATGTATCCGTCCCAAGCCGTAAATTTGCCGCCGACCACTGGTTTGCCTGTAGCTTTGCTCTCTGTGAATGCACTGTGTTTTTTGGGGTCAACATACGCATCATAAACCTCTTTGGGAGAGGCTGGAATAATCACTTTTTGTTTTATAGTTCTAACTTTTGCTTTCATAAAAAATCACTACTAAACTAGTTGTTGGAAGGGTTTTTTAACTTTAACGTTCAATTATCATTGAACAAAAATGGGAAGATGTACAGCCACTAAAGGTGAACGCAGACTTGGCAGAACAATACGGAAGCTTGAGGGAAGCGTAGAGTTTAGCTCTAAAGAAAGCAAAGCAAAAGTGGCAGAGAAAAATTATAAACAAAAAACTCAAGCAACTTTGGGTTTGGCCAGTGATTCTCCGGTGCAGAATTTGCGTGATTCTTCGAAATGGAAAAAGACAGAAAATAACAAATAAATCTTTAAGACTTCGATCTTTACCTCGAATAAATTAAATGGAACGAATTTTAGACGAATTGCTTCGTGAATCTAACGTTCAACAAGTTATGGGCAGATATTGGTGATCTTAGGGATAGGTGGGCTTGTTAAACGTTGATTCAACGAAGCTTGTTAGGCCCTTGTTGTCTTGGCAGTCCTCAAATCTATTTAGCCGTTTAATGTTCTTAAGAATTGCACAAATAATCTATATAAACTATTGAAAAGTTCTGAAAATATTCTTTTAAGTTTTTAAAGTGGAAATGGTTTAGTTTAAGTGAGAGTTATGTCAGCTTCTTTAGATTTGGAAAGCGATGGAACTTTAGAGTTTTTGATAAGCGATTGATTGTTATTAAAACAAAAAATAGTAGCGTACACAAGGTAGCTGTTTTGGATGTTTTAACGAATTTGATGTTTGCCGTTGAAGTGCCAGACATGATTTCGATGAAAGAGCTAGATATAGACATGAGAATATTTAGCTAACTTAAGGGTGTACACATGCAAAAAATATGGGAAATGTAGATAAAGATTTTATTAATTTTTTTGAAGCGTTAGATGTTGACCAAAGTATTGAAGATTTCATCAAGGCATATTGGATTTACCCAAGCAAAATCCGCTTTGAATTAGTTGAGATCGAAGAACCTTAGTTTACCGCAACACCATGTTGACGAATTTTTCAGGGTTAAACAACTCCAAATCCTTATACGATTGTCCTACCCCGATGAATAAAATCGGCTTCTGAGTCACGTATGTTACGCTTAACGCGGAACCACCCTTTACATCAGCATCTACTTTTGTCAAAATTGTCGCGTCAATCCCGACTGCTTTGTTGAATTCTTCTGCTTGCTGGACCGCATCGTTGCCAATCAGCGAATCAACAGTAAATACCGTTAAGTCAGGGGCAACAACACGTTTTACTTTGACAAGCTCATTCATCAAGTTCTGGTTAGTCTGCATTCTTCCTGCAGTGTCAATTAAAACAATATTTATTCCATGTGCTTTAGCATGGCTTACAGCGTCATAAGCTACTGCTGCAGGGTCGCCACCATAATTGCTTTTAATAACCCGAATGCCTAAGCGTTTTCCGTGTTCTTCTAACTGTTCTATCGAGCCAGCACGGTAAGTATCAGCACCAGCAAGAATCACAGTGTAGCCTTTATCACGCAGAAAATGTGCAACTTTCGCAATTGTTGTAGTTTTTCCTGTGCCATTAATGCCCACGAACATCAAAACAAACGGCTCTTTCTTTTTACGTTTCTCCTCAGCCATATTTAGCAAATCAATTCTTTTGCTTGTGAGCATTACATCCAAGAGAACTTGCCTGAGATTTTCATCAACAATTTTTTTTCTGTCCTCCAAGCGTTTAACTTGAACACCTGCCAAACGCTTTACAAGGTCATCACTGATTTTTTCTGCAACTGGAAAAGCCACATCGTTTTCACATAGGCTCATTTTGAATTCTGATAAAATAGGGGTTAAGTTTTCCGCTTTAAGTTCTGTTGTTGTAACTTTGTTAACTAAGCCTTTAAAACCTGATTTGAGCTTCTCAAACATCGCTTCAAGGTTTCCCTTCTCTAGCAGAAGAAAGCAAAGTTTCAAGCCTTGCTCGACCAGAGTTCATTCTGTCAGCAACTTGACTAAACTGTTGCTGAGCTGAATTCATAGTTTTTCCCAACTCATCTAACCGTTCTTTAAGCGTTGCTTTTGCGTCCTGCAATGTTTTTTCAACAGATACACCTGCGCCAACACCAACAATTATCTTGGTGGTATCCATAATTTTTGCTTTAACATAAGAGTTGCCGCCAATTGGAACAAGAAGCTCAGCATTTTCTTTTTCTTTTTCAATTCCATCTAAAGTCATGTTTGCGTAGGTCAAGTCAGTGAGGGCTGCATTCACCATGCTAATTCTTTGCTGCAAAGCATCTGCAGTTTGTTCTAGATAACGCATTTCCATACTGAGTTTGCGTAACTCATCCTCACTTTTGCTTCTGTTCGACAAGTGTTTATTCTCCACTTACAATCTTCTTTAAGATTGGGTTCTCAATTTCCTCTGCAGAAACTTCTTTAACAGCCAGATATTTTAATGTGGCATCTTTTTACTCGGTGTCTACTGCCTATTTCAGCGTAAACCTTCTCCACTGCATGCTCACTCTTTTCAGCTAATAATTCCCTAACAAAAGGAGTTGATAGCCTTGGCTTATTGATCTCGCCAGTTACTTTGAAAGCCTTCATTTTTCATCTTCCTGCACCACATCCAGCGCATTCCCAATAATAAACATCTCGGGTCCCGTTGTCATAGAACCAGCCACGGCAGCATGAGAATTAGCTATTAAACCAGTTCCAACATAAGGAACCCCACAATTAATTGTTCCCACATCAACTGGAACTTTGAAAACGCTTTCTAAAATTTTCCTTTCCTCATCTTTTAGTAACGGGTGAGCTAATACGCCTTTATTTGTTACAGCAGCTAAGGATCCAACGTAAGGTAAACCTGCAATCTCGGTCGGCACCACTTCAACTCCTAACGCGTCAGAAATTAAAGTTATTTCATTCTCTTTAAAACGCGGATCAACCACCGCACCCTTATCACTTGCTAAGACCAAGTTGCCATAAGCAGTTTTTTTGGTTTCCATAATTGTGATGTTTCCATCAAAAACTGCTTTAATCTGCGTTAACTCTTCTTCTCGGACATAGTTTGGAAGCACCATCCCATTTGAATTTGCGCACACCAATGCGCCACCGAGGACTGAGCCGCCGATGGATGTGTAGAGAAGTTTGGTTTTTAACCAATCAGCGTAATCTTGAGCTTTTTCCAAAGGAACCATTCGGGGAATCAAAACTATATTTTCGGTCGCAAATGCATAGACCCCTATGCTTGCGCTTCCAACTATGCTGGATAAGTAAACGGTCAAGAATTATTTCTCCTAATGATTAACGTTAATGGCGAAGTCTCACGCATACTCCTTTTTTTAGATTGTGGTTCCTTTTTAACAATCAAAATTGAACTTTTGAACTGTACATTTGTCCATTGGAAAAATCCAAATAAGCAATTACATTTTTTTGTTTGGAAACTTATAAATTCATTATTTCATTTGTTCGAAAAAGAAAAAAATCAAGATTTTTCAAGCGATTCAATAGTTATATTACAGATGATAGAAAAATCGTTTCATGAAGTTAGCACTTGTTGTTTCAATTTGTGACAACAACATTTTAAATCATTTTAAAACAATAGTAGATAACAGACAAGAACTTGCTAAGAGCCAACACGGTTGAGCGGGTCTGGCTGCTAATAATGAATAAGGCGTCCCCGATAGTTTTCGCCTTGTCAATGTTAGCGCGTGGCTAAATCCGCTTAACTTTCTGCTTTTGCCCCCAAATTATAATTAGGATTCAATTTTAAAACTAAAAACAATTTTGATAGGCTTTATAGAAAATTGGAATAGCCATTTTTCAATTTGTAGACAGCATCTTCACTATAAAAAAACAAATATGGAAAACTACAGTAATCAGTTAAAAAACAAAAAATAAAATTAAAATAATAATTATTGACTTTCAGCTAAATAAACTGTTACATTTCCATCTTTGTCTTTAGCTGCTCGCACACGAATCTTTCGTGGAGGTTTCTCGATTCCTCTGTCCCAGATTTTTTGGTTAACTTCTTGGCTGATAATAAGCTGTGGCAGTTCTTCTTCTTCCTCTTCTTCAGAAACCTTCATTTCCAGTTTCATGTGCTTTGTTATGAAAATCTTTAACAGTTGCATCGCTCGTGGAGCACGTTTCTTTGGCGGCCTAACTAGTGCTCTTGATAGAGGAACAGTATAGGTTCGTTCTTCAACTATCTCTTCTTCCTCTTTCTTTTTCTTGGGTTTAGCTTTCTCTTCCTCTTCTTCTGCTGGCTTTTCTTCCGCTGGAGCTGTCTCTTCTGCCGTTTCCACTACAGGCTCTTTTTCCTCAATACTTTCTTCTTCACTAAGATCAGGTAATGCTTCTTCATCTTCAGCTTTCAGTTGTTCTTCTTTGACTTCCTTAACCATCTAGCATCTATTCTCCTATGCTCTTATTTTCCTAGTTCGCCAGTTTCGCCTTTGCTTAGGGTTATTTCTTACTTTACCGTCAGTTCTTGCAATTACCCATGTTGGAACAGAGGCGGCCTCTTTACCAGCTTTAGCTAACCTAAGTTTTTTTGCCGTAGGTTTTATTCGTGCCATATTTTCATATCCGTTTAATTGTTGTTTCTCGCTTCCGTGATTGAAGTTGGATTAATATTCCCTTGAGCTGTGCATCAGATAATGGAATTGGCAACTTACCTGTCTGAGCCAATTCAATCAACTGCATTTCCATTTGCTCAGCAAACTCCGACTTAACCATCTTAAGGTTATTTAGCCTTTGCCGAGCCTCAGGCGACAAGATCTTACTCAGCAACGCGTTTTTTTGGGCGTCTATTTGCTGTTCTGCTTGAGCTTGCCTTTGTTCGTCGCTGACCCTTTGCTGCATCGACGTTAATTTTCGTTTACGGATTTGCTCAAGCTGATCATCCGACATTTTCACTATTCGCCTTGATATTTTTTGAGCTCTGGGAGAGTTTTAACTATTTCTTTATTGAGGTCTCCAGCGACTTCTTGAAGAAGCTTGCGACCTTTAGGAGACATGACTCTGCCCTTAGGTTTTGTAGTTTGTATTAAACCGGCAGTTTCAAGTTGCTGCAGAATCTTGCGGATGTTGTTGCCGCCCGCTTTGACAGCGTGGTTTTTCTTAACACCATTATTTTTTCTTCCGCCATAGTCAGAACGTAGTTTTTCTAATCCGATTGGTCCATGAACGTAAACTTTACGAAGTATAGACGCACTTCGAGTATACCACCAGTTCGGATTTTGCGGTTGTTTTTCAACGTGATTACCAGTTTTAGCAAAAGTTGCCCATGGAAGAGGTTGAACTTCATCAACATTTTCCTTAAGATACTTAGCTAATCGGTCGATGAATTTTGAAGCTGGAACGTCATGAGGAGTCGTCAAAGATACTCTTTTCCCTTGTTTTTCCTTGCAGTTAAACAATGAAGCCTAATATAAATATTATCTGATAGGAGTTAATGCTTAAGCAAGGTTATGGGGGCGGCCATAATAGAAAGGTTACTTCAACTTTTGTTATTCACGTTAGGCACCGACCCATTTTTGATGTTGTTCATTCGTATTTTTTTCGAGTAAAACTGCCAACGCTTTAAGAAAAAAGCTATCAAGACACCAGCAAATAACCCATCGTATATTATCGTGATGTAGATATTTTGGAAATCAACAGCTCGCAAGTTGGCATGAACCAACCCAATGAACAACGCAAGGTAAATAAGCGCATGAAAAGGTCGCCAATGAGCGACGAACTTTCGCCTCAATAGCGCCGCTCCAAAGGCCACATAAATAAGAATTAAGACTACAATGCCTCCGAAAAAAAAGAAAAGGTACAGGGAATTAAAATTTGGCAGAAATACTGTCAGAGTTAAAGCTTGAATAGAAACCATGATTGGATGTAATGTTATAAGCAGCAGTCCAACGGCGGCAAAATAGTGGTGCACCTTTGTGAAAGATTTTTTGAAAAAAAGCGTAATTTCTTTTAGAAAAGGCGTCATTATGGCGGCGATGCTCAAGGCAAGATAACCGTTAAGCGCAAGTAAACGAGTGAATAAAGTGAAAAGGTCGCTTGCCCCCAAGCTAAAGGCAAAAGTTGAGATTGATAAGGCAAAAATAATGATAAGTGCAAAAAATCCTAGTTCTCTTTTTAAAACCATAAGTAAACAAATCAGGTCTAAAATAAAACAATTTCTGCAGCAGTGGAAAAATCAGTAAAAACATACATAGCTATTGGCTTGAATTCCAACGCCCATTACTATTCGTCTTCGCTACAATAGCAGTAACAGCTTGTTCAGTGTACATAAGTCGAGTAAATATTAAGCGACCAACAAATAGTTAAAAAAAAGACCGCGACTTCACCTTTCATTTTTAAAATTGAAAAGAAGAGTTTTCCAAAGTGAAGTCAATTATTTCTTTTCGGTTTGAATTTCTTCAGGTTCTACTGCTTTTCGTTTCCTAAATAGAATAAAAACGTGACCCCTAACCTCAACCAAAGCCGAATCTGTTTGCTCGGCAACCTTAACTGCTATCGACTGAGCAGTATTTTCGTCTAATAAAGCGGCAGGTAAAACTCTAACTTTAACCATTTTATTTTTTTGAAGCTGTTTCTCGATTTCACCTATTAACTGAGGAGTTATGTTATCTTTGCCTACCCAAATCGTTGGATTCTCATCTTTCAGTACGTGCCTAACATGACGCTTCATTCGAGTTGTTATCTTGCTCAAGTTTCTTTGGCTCCTTTTTCTTGCTTAATAATATACGAGTTTGATTCCCGCAGTTTAAACATGTTATTACAACATGAGGCTCCCTTTTCTGCTTTACTCTAACGCGACAATTAGAACCTTGCACAAACAACGCATTGCACTCCTTACAGGTTTGCCGTCTAAACTCAACAGGTAAACGAATTTTTGCAGCCATAGCAATTCGTCTAGCAGACTTAATGTATTGCATGGCTAGTTGAGGATTAGTTTTACAAACGCTCTTTGACCGCTCAAACAATATATGAATCCGCTGCCGTGCTATTTGTTTAACACCAGTCTGTTTAAGTTTCATATAGGCTCAGGTCCCAAATCTAAAGAAAAAATTCTCAACTATGACCGCCTAGTTTCCAAGGTGTCGGATGAAGTATCACTTCTGTAGCAAATGGCGTCCACCAATGCTCATTATCAAGATACCACCTAACCGTAGACTCTAAAGATTTCTCAAAACTACACTTCGCCCTCCAACCCAAAGAAGAACTTAATTTTGAAGAATCCAAACTATACCGTACATCATGACCAGGACGATCCTCCACAAAAGCAATCAAACTCTCAGGCTTATGCAGCAGAGCAACGATTTTTTTGACAACTTCAATATTTGAAATCTCATTTCCAGCAGAAACATTATAGATTTCCCCAGCATTTCCCCCTTCAAGAACAGTTGCAATTGCTTCACAATGATCCCCAACATAGATCCAATCGCGAATGTTTTTTCCTGACCCATAGATTGGAATCGGCAAATCCCTAAGAGCGCGGATAATTGTTTTTGGAATAAGTTTCTCTGGCAACTGGTAGGGACCAAAATTGTTAGTGCATCGCGTGATGGAGACGTTTAAGCCAAAAGTTTTATGGTAAGATAAAACAAACATGTCAGCCGCGGCTTTTGAGGCAGAGTAAGGATTAGACGGTTTAGGCGGAGTATTCTCTGTAAATGAGCCTTCAAGTGCTTCACCGTAAACCTCATCTGTGGACACTTGCAGGAGTCTTGCTTTGTGGTTGTGTTTTCGTATAGCTTCTAAAATCGTGAAGGTGCCAAGGGTGTTGTTTTGCAAAAAAACGTAGGGATCCGAAATGCTACGGTCCACATGAGTTTCTGCTGCGATGTTTACGACTGCGTCGACTTGATGGATTAGTCTGTTCATTAGTTGTGGGTTGCTGATGTCGCCTTTGATGAAGGTGTAGCGTTTGTCGTTTTCGATGTCATGAAGATTAGCAGGATTAGCGCCAATACCCATCTTGTCAACATTTATCAATTCCAAATCAGGATTCTTTGCAAGCATATACCTACAAAAGTTGCTCCCAATAAACCCTAAACCACCAGTAACTAACACCTTCATAATTCATCACCAATAAGTTTCAAGAGAAATATGTTTCTAAAAATATTTATAATAGTTGTCCTGTTTTCGGGGTTAGACTTCCACTTCCGAATAGTCTCCAATATGTAACCGAATAGTTCTGTTCCTTTGGTTTCTTGTCACTTTAGCGTTTTTTCCAATCAAACTTTCTTCTAACCTCTCAACATCTTTAACAACGACGTTTTCTTGTATAACACAATATTCAACGTTAGAATTAATTATTTGAGAGTTGTTTCCAATGCTTGTGTATGGTCCAATGAAGGAGTTTTCAATTGACACGTTCTTTCCAATTATACATGGTCCTCGAATGTTGCTGTTTACTATTTTTGCTTCTGGCTCCACTTTAACTCTGCCATCTATGATGCTGTTTGTCACTTTTCCCTTAACATCTAATTGGATATATTCGTCCAAAATTTTTGCATTAGCAGATAAAATATCATCTTTTTTGCCTGTATCCAGCCACCAAGAATTTAAAATTTCAGCTTTAACTGAAAAACCCATGTTGATCATTTCTTGAATTGCGTCAGTAATTTCTAATTCGCCTCGCCCAGACGGTTTTATCCTTTCTATGGCTTGATGCACTTTGTTAGAGAATAGGTAGGTGCCAATTATAGCTAGATTGCCCATCGGTGTTTTAGGCTTCTCCACCAACCTGGTAATGTTGCCTTTGTCGTCTAGCTGAGCTATGCCGAAGCTTGCAGGGTTTTCAACTTCTTTGAGAATAATGAGTGCGTCAAGATGTTCATTTTTAAACTTCTTGACAAACAAGTTCAAACTTTGACCCGTAACGTTATCGCCCAAACACATGACAAAGGAATCTTGCCCCAAAAATCGTTTAGCCGTTTTAACTGCATGCGCTAACCCAAGTGGTTCTTGAGGAATATAATTGACAGTAAGACCCCAGTTTGAGCCATCATTAACATAATCCTTGACGAATTGACCTGTTTCAGGTGCAGTAATGATTCCTACTTTTTTTATGCTTGTTGAAGCAACTTGATCAAGAACATATCCCAGTATGGGTTTATTCGCTACTGGAATAAGCTGTTTTGCACAGGTGAAAGTTAAAGGCCTAAGCCTGGTTCCTTTGCCACCGCTGAGAACGAGTGCTTTCATGTTTAGTCTTAATTTATTAAGCGCTGGTTTTTATTATGGCTTGCGATTTTCTCATTTGTGGTTGTCTGGATGTAACCACATAATTCTATTAGGAAAAATTAAGTTATAACATGTTAAGGATTGCCTGATTTTAGAGGAAACAACATGAAATCAATCAAACAAAATCTCCTGTCAACTTTTCAAGTAAAAGTCGCAAAATGTGAATTTACTAGTTTATGCAACCTCTATACAAGCTCAAGCTATACTTGCACTCATGTCGGCGGAAGATACTGTGGCAAATATAGAAAACTTCAAACAACAAAAAACAACGTTCATATGCAAATAATTGGGAATAATTGCTGAATATCTGTAGATATTGTAACTTTTTTGTTCCTCATCTTATGAAGAATGAAGAATGGTCATCAACTTTTCTAGGAAACTCAGTATAAAATTCAATGGTTTACGAAGTGGACCAAGCGATTTAATGATTTCTCGAAGATTATTCATATCAGCCTTGTTAATGGTTCGAGTTACTATGGCTGCAACGATAAAAATGGAAACGAAAACAATTACGCCGATAATTAAATTTATCAGATTGGAAAAAGTAAGTTGAGAAATAAGCGCATACGTCAGGATTGCCGTTACTGCCGAGGAAAACAGAATTTTTGCTGAAGAGACCCAATCCACTGAAACCCCAAAATGCGTTTTAATAAACCGTAAACTTATGAATAAACTTGGAAGTCCTACCAATAACGCGGTAACAATTAAACCAATGACACCGAAATTAGAAATTAACACAAAACTCAAAGGAAAACCAATTGCAGCTGTAAGAACTCCTAGTTTCATGTTGAAGGTTGTATAACCTTGTCCATTAAGCAAGTTTCCGATACTCAAATTTCCAAAAGCAGTATACAAATACGTTACTGAAAGCAAAATTAAGAAAAATGGAGCTTGTTCATACTTGTTTTGGAATATAGTGCCAATAGCAGGTTGTGCAAGAGCCATAACCATAGCGGTAACAGGAACAACAACAAGTGAAGCATATTTTACGGAATATTGAAAAATATTTTTTAGTGTTTCTTTATCTTTCTGAAAATCCAACTTCGAAAATGCTGGAAACAACATTGTAGTCACTGGAGATGCAAAGAAAGTGATCAAAACCACGAAATTCAAAGCTACATTATAATTACCGATGATGGCGTTGTCAGTAACATAATATGCCAGTGCATAGCCATAAAACATAGTTAGAAATCCTGAAATAATGGTACCTATTGACAGCGGCAAACCGTAATTAAGCATAGTTTTAGTAGTGGCCATAATTTCTAGTCTGTTGTGTGTTGGTTTAGGCAAGGATTTGTACATAATCCAAATCAAGAATAAACCAGATATCCCCGCAACTAAAACTCCTGTTGTGAAACCCGTAGCGGCTCCAAGAGTACCTAAACCCAATATTACAAGCCCAACTACTATACCAGTTTTAACTGTTGCTTGAATTATTAACACGACGCTATTGAGATGCATCGTTTCCATACCGGTAAAAGCAGCAGTTGCCGTATTTACCAGCCCACCTGTTAGTATAGAGAAGGATAAGATTTCGATTAGTGGAGTTATTGTGGGACGGTGAAGAGTAATAGCTAGATAAGGTGCAATAAGAAAGGAGAGCAACGAGAGCGATAAACCCAAAACTACCTCGAATGCTATTCCTGAAACAAAAATGCTTCTTATTTTAGCCACATCGTTTTCGCTGTTGTATTTTGCTGAATACTTTACTATAGCTGTGTTGATGCCCCAATCACGGAAAATAGAAATCAAGTTAGGCGCAGTGAGAGCAACCGCATATAAACCGTAGTTGGCTGGACCTAGGAGGACAGCGATAATTATAGTACCTACAGATGAGATGACAGTTGAAGCGACTAAGCCCCATAAAAAATGGAAGCCGCCTTTAGCCGAAACCCTCGCCATTTCTGTAGCTTTACTCATATTCCTCTCTCGTGCTATTAGCTGTAATTTAACTTTTGGTAGTGGGGTTAGGTTTATCATTTTTGGTGGTAATATCACAGAATTGTCGCAAATGTTATTGCTTACCAGTCTTTTAACTAAACTAAAAACTCTTGAGAGAAAATTAAAAATCGAAACGTTTTGATATTAAAATAGTCATTTGCGACTTAGGTTTTCCTAGTTATCTTTGTAATTTCACTAGTGATGTCTTAAAGAAGAACAAGAACTCTGGAGTTGCCATTTTTGATCAGGTTATTTTGGGTTGCTTTTTGGCGGCAGAGCTTAAATTGGTTGCAGGTTGCGTATCTAAAAGTACCCAAAAGTATAACAGCGTATTTTTGCGTATCCAAAAGTCCCAAAAAGACCCCGAATCCACGAAACTTCTAAAAAGCATAAAAGACTTTCCAAAACTTCTTCATTAAATAAAATAGTTCAAAACTGTGTTTAAATGAAAAAACTAAAACATAGTCATTTTGATCTTAAATCATCTATTAGCATTTTGATTGGGGAGAAAAGTTAGATTTTTGGCAATTAATTGAATGTCAAGTGTTATTCCACGATATGTTCAACGTATTTTCAGATTATTTGCCTAAGCCTATTGCAAAGAACTTGAGGTTTGTACTGTATTCTTCGGGATTGTATATACGTCTGCCATCTATTAGTATTGGTTGCTTCATGTTTTTTAGGAAATCTTGTGGGGTGAGTTTTTTGAATTCAGCCCATTCCGTTACGATTATTGCGCAGTCTGGCTTTTTTAGGCAGTCAATTGCTGAGGGTGCATACAGGATTTTGTTTTGGAAGATTGTTTTTGCCATGTTTACTGCCACTGGGTCATAAGCAGTCACGTTAGCCCCTTCCGCTAGCAGCTCGTCAATTATTGGTATTACGCGTGCTTCTCGCATGTCGTCTGTATCAGGTTTGAAAGCTAAACCCAAGATAGCTATTTTTTTGCCTCTTAAATTACCAAGGTTTTGCCTGCATAATTCGACCGCTTTTAGGGGTTGAGCATGGTTTACGTTTTCAACCGATTCTAAAAGTTCCGGTGCATAACCGAGAGCTTTTGAGCAAGCAATCAGTGCTTTTACATCCTTGGGAAAACATGAGCCTCCATAGCCTAAGCCAGCATCTAAAAAAAGATGGACCAATACGTTTGTCTAACCCCATTGCAGTTGCAACGAGTTTGACGTCTGCACCTGGGATTTTTTCGCATATATTAGCTATGGTGTTGATGAAGCTGATTTTTGTGGCTAGCATTGCGTTGCTGGCGTATTTTATGAGTTCAGCCGTTGCCAAGCCTGTTCGTATGATTGGAGGCACTTTTGGACGGTATAATTCTTTGTAAAGAGTTTCTATTGTATCGCCTGATTTTTTGTCATATGAACCTATAACTATGCGGTCGGCGTTGGAAGTATCTTCAAAAGCGCAACCTTGACGGAGAAACTCTGGGTTCATACATAAACCAAAGTCTTCGCCACATTTTTTTTTAGATTCCTTCTCTAAAATTGGTTTAACAGTATTTTGTGTGGTGCCTGGAACAACTGTGCTTTTTACGACAACCACATGGTAGCTGCTTTTTTCTCTAAGCGCTTTGCCTATATCATGCGAGACGGCTTCAATGTATTTTAGATCGATGCTGCCGTCTGGTTTGCTGGGGGTTCCGACTGCTATGTATGTGATATCTGTTTCTTGGACAGCAGTCTTGTGTCTGGTTAACTAAACATTTGAGCGTTCCATTATGAATGGTTTGCTTGAGCATTTCGGGCAAGTTTGGCTCATGGAACGGAGGAATACCTTCGCTTAATTTTCGCTACTTTCCCTGCGTCAACATCTGAAGATATAACGTTGTATCCTTTGCTGGCGAAGCCAACAGCGGTACATAAACCAACATAGCCAACGCCAATAACTGAGATTTTAGGTTTTTCGTCTCATCTTCATCTCACCAATGAAACGGAATAGCTCAGTTTACGAGACGGATGCTACATATAACATCTTCGTTTTCGTAAAGCTTCATTAATATATTAGCGGTACATGATAGAATAAAAAAGAGAGGACAACAATTGATTCGCAAGGTCATTATTCCAGCAGCAGGGTTAGGAACACGTCTGTTTCCAGCAACTAAAGAGCAACCAAAAGAAATGCTTCCAATTTTTTCTAAAACAGCTCATGGTGACATTGCAGTTAAACCTGTTGTGCAAGTGGTTTTTGAGCAGTTATATGATGCTGGGCTTCGCGAGTTCTGTTATGTTGTTGGCAGAGGCAAACGAGGCATAGAAGATCATTTCACACCTGACGTACACTGCATAAGAACACTTGAGGGAATGGGCAAAAATGGGCAAGCCTCTGATTTAGAAGATTTTTATCGAGAAACTTGAAACTTCAACAGCATGTGGGTTAATCAGCCTGAACCCAAAGGATTTGGAAATGCAGTTTTGATGGCTCAACCTTTTGTACAAAATGAAAGTTGCCTAGTTCACGCGGGAGATAGCTGCATTATTTCAAAAGATATGGATTACTTGAAGAAGCTTCTTGAAGCTTTTGAACGGTTTAATGCAGATGCCGCATTTCTTGTATTGGAGATTGATAATCCTAAACAATATGGCATTGTTGAAGGAGACGAAATAGAACCAGGAATAATAAAAGTAAAATCGGTAGTTGAGAAACCTGAAAAACCCAAAACCAATTGGGCAATTATGGCAATGTACGTTTTTCGCCCAATCATTTTCAAAGCCTTAGAATCAACTAAACCGGAAAAAATGGAGAAATCCAGTTAACTGATGCAATCCAAAAACTTGTTGACTGAGGCTTAAAAGTGTATGCTGTAAAACTGGATAAGAGCTATACGCATTTAGACATTGGCAGCCCTGAAAGATATTGGGAAGCCTTAGAATTGTCACATCAACAATTTTGCAAGAGACCAAACATATGATGGATAAAATAATCAGCGAAGATCTTGAAAAAATAAAGAACATTGTTAAGGGAGATGTTTTCGCAGGAAAGAAAGTGCTTGTCACTGGCGGCGCAGGGTTTATTGGCAGTTGGCTTTGCGATGTTCTGGTTGGTTTTGGCGCTGAAGTCACAGCTGTTGATGACTTATCAACTGGAAGAACCAAAAACATTGACCATCTAACCAAAACCTCGACTTTCAAATTTGAAAAGTCTGATGTCTGCACTTTTGAAAGCAAAGAAAAATTTGATTTTATTTTTCATATGGCAGGGCATGCATCTCCTGACGAATATCAAGCCACCCAATTGAAACCTTGCAAACTAGTGCTTTAGGCAGCTTTGCTATGGCAGAGTTAGCAAGAAAAAACGATGCTACATTGCTGTTTGCGTCAACTTCAGAAGTTTATGGCGACACAGAGATTATTCCTACACCTGAAACTTACTGGGGAAAAGTTAACCCTATTGGACCAAGATCATGTTATGATGAAGGAAAACGCTTTGCTGAAGCATTACTCATGGCTTATAGTAAACAATATGGATTAGATGTTAGAGTTCCAAGAATCTTTAATTCTTATGGTCCACGCCTTCGAGAAGACGGATTGTACGGTAGAGCTATGTCACGGTTTATTTTACAAGCATTAACTAATCAACCCATAACCGTTTATGGAGACGGAAAACAAACACGATCATTCTGTTACATAACCGATACAGTAACAGGCTTAATGCTGTTAACTGCAAACTCGAAAGCTAAAGGAGAAGTTGTAAACATAGGCAACACCAAAGAAATCACCATACTTGAGTTAGCACAAAAAATTAAAGAAATAACAAAATGCAAATCAACCATAGAATTTCACCCATTGCCAAAAGATGACCCGAAAAGACGTTGCCCAGATACAGCAAACTTAGAAAAACTTGTTGGGTGGAAGCCAAACGTAAGTTTCGAAGAAGGATTAAGAGAACAGTAACATGGTTTTCGATGGAGAAGTAATAGAAATTTTGAAGCTGTAACATTTTTACGAGTTGTGGAAGTATTTCGTTATGTGTTCAGATATCATAGTCACTTCGCGTTCTTCTAGCCAAGGATACATAGGTAAAGAAAGGATTTCGCCACAAATCTTTTCTGTCATGAGGCAATGAATCAAAGTTTGGATAAGCCTTCTGCAGATGAACTGGGATTGGATAATGAATCAAAGTTTGGACACCATTCTTAAACAAATAGCTTTGAAGTTGATCTCTGTCTTTATGACGCATTACATATTGATGGTAAACGTGTTTTGAATTTTCTTTTTCTACCGGAGTTATAATTGGACTATTTTTTAGGGAAGTGTTATACAATTGAGCAAGTTTTCGCCGTTTCTCGTTCCAAATATCAAGATAATTCAGTTTTAAGTCTTAGTACCGCAGCTTGCATTTCGTCAAGACGACTATTAACGCCTATAAAATCGTAGTAGTACTTTTTAGACTGCCCATAATTTCTCATTTTCTTTAATGTACTCGCTATCTTCTCATCGTTCGTAACAATCATTCCAGCATCACCATAGGCTCCAAGATTCTTAGTTGGATAAAAGCTAAAGCAACCAATGTGTCCGATGTTACCCACTTTTCTTTGATTAAACTCGGCGCCGTGCGCTTGGCATGCATCTTCTATTACGGATAAATTATGTTTTTTTGCAATTTCCATAATTAAATTCATATCGGCTGCTTGACCGTAAAGATGCACGGGAATTATTGCACGAGTTTTATTAGAAATTTTACCTTCAATTTTTGAAGCATCAATGTTGTATGTTTCAGGATCGATATCTACAAAAACTGGTTTAGCTCCGTTTCTGCTTATAGCATCAACTGTAGAAATCATCGTATGCGAGACAGTGATAACTTCGTCGCCTGAAGAGAGACCTAATGCCTTGACAGCCAAATAAAGCGCATCAGAACCAGAATTAACACCAATTCCAAATTTTGCACCGATATATTTGGAAAATTCAGCTTCAAATTTTTCAGTTTCTTCCCCCAGTATATAAGATCCGCTATTCAAGACACGCTGAATAACCTGAGAAACTTCTGAACCAATAATTGATTGTTCCTTTTTAAAATTGTTAAAAGGTATCATTTACATCATTCGGGCACTTTTATTTCATAAATATCTTGCATTATAGCTCTGCCGCCAAACCCTTCTTTATGCGCGATGAGACCAGTGTTGAGAAATTGACCATTTTCTTCTGTAGAGATTCCAAAGTCAAAATATTTTTTTTGTGGATATTGATGATTAATTAAATAGTCAAAAACAAATTCTAATGCAGCCAAATCTCTACCTGCATTAGAGTTTGCTATGTACTGTGCGTGTGCCACATTCCTGCTTTCATATACCAAAACGCCCGCTAACATAACCTCGTCTTTGTAAGAAGAGAATAAACGTATGTTATTGGGAAACCGACTTGATAGAAGCGCTATTTCTTCCACAGAGTGAACAGGGGCAACTCCATGTCTCTCGGCTAAAACGTCTTTTAATATTTGCATAAAAACTTTAAAATCATTATTTTCCTTTACTATTAAATTATTTTTTTGAGCCTTCTTGATTGCACGTTGTCTACTCTCGTCAAAATCTGTCTTAAGCATTTGATATATCGAAGTTGTAACGTTTCGTCCTGTTAGTTTAGCGTTATACCGAAATAATGCATATAGGTCTTCATCTGCTGGAAAAGAGTGGTAGATGTAAGGTATTGGTTTATAGATTATCTTGGTTATGCCTTCGTCTTTACAGAGTTGCAAAGTTTTCTGAAATAAATCCATCATTATCTGGGTTCTCATGTTACTGTCAGAAATGATCCCGCCAAAGGTTAAACCGCCATGGCTGTAAAGTGTACCGTCTTTTAGGTTTGCAGGCAGTAAACCTATGAGTTTGTCTTTTCTTGTGAAGAGAAGTGAATGATCCTGAAAACGGTCAGAATGATAATCCATGTAATCCCTGTTGAACAAAAAAAACCCATTTTTTGATAAATCAACAAATTTATTCCATTCTGCCTTGTCTGCGGACTTGTAAATTTCGATTTTTGCTTCATAGCTCTCAATGCTCACAACAACATCTCCTTTTCAAATAAGCGGTATTCCTTGTGCAAGTCGAGATTAATTTACCCTTGTCTTAATGTTCGTGTAATTATGCTTTTCTACTTACGGGAATCCGCAATTGACTAAAATGATAAGGATTTTGGAACTCATGCATGCCCCAGTTTTTTAGCCTGTCTAACGAAAGCATCGAAATCTTCAGAAATCAAAAAAGGAACAACCTGTTTGATTTCTTCAGCTTTCCAATTCCGCCAAGCACTTTTCAATAATTGTTCTATCTGCTCCGGTTTAAACCGATACCTAATAATTTCTTCAGGACGCCCCCCAAATAGCGTAAGGAGGAACATTTTTAACAACTATAGAGTCAATAACAACAACTGCTCCATTGCCAATTGTTACCCCTTTCATTAATTGTAACATTTGCGGCAATCCAAACATCGTTCTCAATAATAATCAGGTTAGGCTTGTTCACACGGGTATCGAGGACGCCTTTGTAATAAGCGGGTGGTAAATCAAATTTCCAATCATTATAAAAAGCGTAAAATGGATACGTTGATAACCAATCGTAATTGTGCTTATCCATATAAACGAACTTAAGTCCAAAATATAGCACACAAAAGCTTCAAACTTTACTTCCTCGAGCTTTTCGCCGACTACCTTCACCGACAGAAATTATTTTGGGCTGATGACCATAGCTATGTCTTCCATCAGGGATTAAGATTCTGTCCTCGCGTTTTCTAGCTGGATTTTGACTAAAAATAAAATCATCAGCTATACGCTTTAGAGAATGAATTAATCATTACAGCCACTCACACCAGATTGCTGTCATTACTTAATGAAATTTCTTTTTAACTTTTCTTAGTCAATTACTTCATTTTAGCACTTATCAAGCTCCCAAATGCTTTAGCAGTTAAGAAAAAAATCTTTCTGCGAGATTGTTACCATTCGCGCAAAACGGCGTAACCAAACCCTGTTTCCCCACAGTTATTGCCGCAATAAAACATGTAAACTCTATTCTTGTGCCTTATTACGTTTGGATAAGACATGTTTTTAGAATCCCAACCGTTTGGAGAAAGCTCTAATCCAACACCTTCCTGCCTAACCCACGTTAATCCATCTTTTGATTCAGCATAAGCAAGCTGATAACCTTTTGATATAGTCCGTATTGAATAAAACATCTTATAGTTTCCATCATCATCAAGAAGTATGCCTAGGGCGACCAAAACCGTGTTCATCATCATTTTTAAAATTCATACAGACTTTGCCCTCTTTTCCCCAGTTCCACCCATCAAGTGACTCAAGATACCTCATATTGTAGACAGGAAGAAGTTTTCCATTAGGACTGGTTACCCAGCTACTTCCAGCCATATACCACATTCTAAATATATTGTTTTCGAGTCTTACTAAAGCACCAGCCCGATTCAACAATTCTTTATCTGTCCTGTCGAGAATTGGAGTTTTACTGTGCCTGAAGAAAGAATTCCCGCTATCAACGCTCATTGCAAGCCCTATAAACATGTAATATCTTACTTTGAAGCCGAGTTGAAAACCGACATAATACAAATATAATTTATCTTCAACTTTAAGTATAGAAACTGGTACTACACCATTTTCATCAAATGTACCTGGAATACCAATGTCTAAAACGGGTTTTTCTGAAACTTTGATAACACGGGAGGGATTTTCTGCTGATACATCAACATACCCTATTCTTCCAACAGTGTTTTCATCACAAAAACCAACGTAAACTCTTATGACTTCGTCAGTTAAGAAATAGGGCGTTGGTGGGAAAGCATATTTTTTAGCCCAAGAATACTTTCCGTCAGGACAATAAATTAATCCCTTTTTTTCCCACTTCATACTTTACCATTATCCTTATTTTTGAATGATTCAGAGCTACTTTTCGAAAGCGGTTTAGCAGGGTTACCCACATAAACTTTGCCCTCGTCACAATCTTTTAAGATTACTGCACCCGCACCTATTACACAGCCCTTCCCAACGCGGATATTATTAGTTATACAACTATTCACCCCCAGAAAACAATTTTCACCAACTTCCACAAATCCAGAAACAACCACGTGAGAAGAAATAAAACAATTATTTTTTATTACCGAGTGGTGACCAATATGATTTCCACTCCATAGGATAACATTGTTCCCTATTTTAACAAAAGGTTGAATTACATTATTTTCAAAAATAAAACAATTATCGCCAATCTCCACATTTTTCCAAAAGAATGCTTTTGAACTTACATAATTTGCTAATGCAAAATTCTTTGATTTTGCTTCCTCGTACAATCTTGTCCTAACTGAATTCAGTTTTGCATAGGTTAGAGCAACAAAAATTGAGTGTTCATGTGGGTTGAACTGTTTCTCCAAATTTTCAAACGGTACAACTGGTAAGCCGAAAAGACTATTTGATTTCATATAGGCTTTTTCTACACTAAAAGCGACTACTTCATAATTCGAATCATAAGTAAAGTATTCGTAAGCAATTTGTCCAAAGGCACTATCGCCAATAATTATCAACTTGTCTTTGCTCATTTAGATCATAAACCTCAACTCAAAGTTGCTTAAATTATGGTTTCTTAATCAGGATATCTTCACGTCTACTTGATATTGGAAGCTGTTCATTTTGAGGCAACAAGTAAGTGTCGAAACCGAAATTTCGGTATCTTTGCATGATTCCAAAAAGTACACCATCGTCAATTTTTTTACTTTCAATTTCCATGAAATCAACTTTTGGGACTTCTTTGGTTCCTGTAAAGTTTTGATGGCATTTTATACCTGAACTAGAGAAAAAAATCTCTTGCGTTTCGAAATATTGGGTATGTCGCCGATTAAGATTTCTCCGCCGTCTCTAAGCAGTTCACTTGCCTTATCTAAGAAGCTAAAAATAGATGCCTCGATGAAAACATGTTGCAAGACACTGTAAATTAAAATTGAGTCCACTTGATTTTCATATTGTTTAAAAAGATTGGGGCAATCCGGAAATCGGCAAGGAAATTTATGAATATAAGGCTTGTCAGGAAGAAGCGAGAGCATTTCGTCTGAATCAATTAATAACAAAGTAGACTCATTTTTGCCACATTGATCTATCATCATATTCGCTAATTCACTGCATCCGCAGCCAATATCGAGGATGGTTTTACCTTGTTCTCTAAGACCACCTAGTTTTGAAGTAATGTCCCTAAAAATCAAGTCTTCATAGCCTTTTCTATAGGAATCAGGAAAGCCAATCTTTTCGTAATTGCTTATTTTATCGTTTTTAGCGAGCCTTTTAAAATCTTCGAATGTTAAGAATTCAAATTTTTTGTAGTTGTTTTCTTCGTTCTCAGAAGTCATGTTTTCACCTAATGGGCTTTTTGTGTTTTAGAATTTTTAGCTGTCTGTTTAAACTCTTCGTAGCTTCTTATGTAGTCATTCTCATCGTATAATTCTGATGTTATCGATAGTGCAATTGAGTTAGAAGAAAAATTCTCAAGTTCTCGCCAGATACCAGGGGGGACATACAACCCATAATGTGGCCTGTTTAAAAAGAAAGATTTCCTCTTAAAGCCATCATCTAATACTACGGTGAAACTTCCGCTTAGAGCAATTATTAATTGCTGACATTTTTTGTGAACGTGCCCACCTCTTGTAGCACCGCTAGGAACATCATAAAGGAAATAGACTCGCTTGATTTCAAAAGGAATGTTTTTGTTCTCTTCTATTACAGACAAGTTACCTCTAGCGTCAGTAATCTTAGGAAAATCGATTATTCGACAGCTTGAAATTTTCAAATCTTTTTCCTCTAAATGAGATGTGTTAACTCTTTGGTAAGTTCTTGGTTATAAGTTAAGCCCTTCTTTTAGCAGGTGAACCGAAGTCTTTAGCGTTTGAATATTTTTTATTCTCGGTATGACATCTGGAACACTTCTAATTTTTTCCTTAGTAGTTAAATATTTCAGATTTTTTAATACTTTTACACCGAAATAATTTTGGGCATCCATGCCAAAAAGACAGGCTGTTTGAAAATTTTCCAAAAAAACTTCTGCAAGATCGGGAGAAAGAACAGTGGGCTCCGCAAGCTTCACAGAATGTTTTAAAGGCAATGATTGAATTACCTCGCCCAGAAAACTATTCCAGCCCGGCGCACAATGAAACATTTCTATACTTGCCTTTATTTCAGCAGCTTTTTGCCTCAATACAGATGGTTCAGCAATCATTTTTTCAAGCGATTCTGTGAACGCTTCTGTTGTAGGAGCAAACAGATTATACTTTTCAAGTGCAACATCTTGTGAAAGATTGATATTTGGCGCTTCCTTTTCCTTCAAGCCAATAATAGGTATGCCAAGAGCTCCAGCCTCAAGCAAAGATATGCCGCCTGCTAGAGGAAAACTATCAACATAAATATCCGCAGCATCATAAAAGCGACTCAACTTCGTTGCATCAATAAGCCCCATTGCTTTGATTCTACCACCTACCGCCGCAGATGCCTCAGCCCATTTTCCGTGATTTCTTGGACCAACGGCAAATAACACCACTTGAGGCTGTCTTTTCAAAATTCTAGCCATTGTATGAATGAAGTCATAACCCCCAAATGATGAATACTTGTATTCAAGACCCATAGTGAGCAATACAACTGTTTCATTTTTTAAACCAAGTTGTTCCTTTGCTGTTTTATGATCTGTTGCAGGGTAAATTCTTGGAATCGGAATTGGCAAGATTCGCGAATTTCTAACACCATGCCTATCGAGGGTAATTTTTTGTTGCCAGGGAAGAATATCCGCCACCACATCTGCAACACTTGAGCCAAGCCAAAATGAATGCCCTGCATGATTGAAAAAAATTACTGGAGGACCCCCACTAACTCCAAATGCGACAACTGACAATGCATCTGAAGGATGAATATGAAGAACCACTATGTCGGCCCATTTCCTTGCGAGGTGACGAAGGATACATGAACGGGTAAGCATATCCGTCGAATAGTCAAGTAATGATTCGCACCATCCTTCATTTGATTTTAGCGCTAAAGCTAAGTCTTGTGGTATTGACTTTTGTTGAGAGGTTGTTACAACGGCATGAACACAGCTATCGGAAGTATTTTTTATCCATTCTGTTACGACTCGTGTATGGCCTCCAAATGGGAGGGCTTCGGTCATCACATGAAGTACTTTCTTTCGCTGCGATGCATCGGGGGAAATAGGAATCTGGAGATCAACTGATAGATTTGTATAGTCTAATTTATTTGCTATTTCTATAAGAATTGATTCTAACTTTGAACTTGTGTAAAAACCAGGATGTCTTGACCAAGCAAAGCCCGCGCCGATCTGGGACCAAACAACTGCAGAGTTCAGTTTACCGTTTTTTAGCGCTTTTTGAGCTCTTGAGACAGCTTTTTCAAACTGTTGTTGATTGTACTTAAGTGGTTCAACCGAGTTTTCCACGTTAATCGTTCCTATGCGTTAGTGAAGCACAAATTCTAACTGGATCTTGATTATCCTGATTATATTTGACTTTTCTGGCAATATGCAGTTTAAAAGGCTTCTTAAAAGGATGGATTGCAGCCAAACTAAAAATTAGATAAACCAAGCAACCCACGGTGATTACTCCTGAAACTGTTAATCCTAAATAATACAAACCCTGAGGTTGATAAAATAAGGTTATGTCAAAAGTACCATTCTGGTTTTTCCCGATTTGCGAAGGATCAATGTACCATACATTCGAATAGCCATTAACCATGAAGTGATCGCTTTCAGACAAAGGATTTCCTAACAAATAACTTATATCAGTTGGGTTGAAATTTGAGGTGGATTTAGCTTCCTCTACGCCCATATTTTCGTAATTGCCTACGATAGTGCCAAATTGTTCGTCACCTTGTTTAATGTAAGCTTTCCAGCCAGGATCGTAACTTTCTGAAAAAACCAAGAAGAATGGTTGACTCGCATTTTGCACCCGGACTTGATAATTGGTTGGATTAACTTGTTGAAAAATTATTTGTGGAGAGGTATTTTCGTTGCTAGTGACACTTTCATAGTTTGATAATGATTGTAATTGACTGTTTGTCATTTGAGTGGACAAAAAGAACACAGTATTACTAGTGAGATTAGTGGGGTTTAGCAGGGGGATCATGTTCGGCCATGAACCGTTTACAATGGTCATAGTTGAAGTTGGATAAATTTGAGGGCGGAAAAATGAAGAAGACAAATTATAAAGGTCAAAATTGTCATAGCTCTTAATCAAGCTGATATAACCCTCTTGTTGTAAGAAATCTATTTTATCCTGAGTTTGATTAACAAATACCGGATCAACATCTTTATGATAAACAAGATATTGAACATTATAAAGAGACATTATTTGAACAATCCAGTTTGAATCAGTTACATTCTCGCTATTCCATAACTGTCCATACGGGAAATTTGCGAAATTAGCTTGAATAATTGGCTTAGTAAAGACTTGATCGGTTGGATCGACACCCACAGCTTTCCATTTGGGGTAATTCACCCATCCTACACTATTTATTACGCTGTAGGGCAAATATAAGATTCTATTCAACTTTGTATCTTGACTTAGTAAATTTGCAGCAGAATAATAATCATTGGGTACATGAACTAGGTAACTATAACCTGCTGTTTGGTAATTCTGGCCTTGGTTAAAAGCAACGCTATATTGAGTTTGAAGCCCGCCCACAAAGAAAGGATATGCGCTTATTATAATCAAGAGAAAACACGCTAAAACTACCTTCCTGAAATGCAATCTAAAAGACCTGCGAAGTTTTGGGAGTAATTTTACCGAATTTGGTAATCCAGCGGACACGTGGTTGTAAGATTCATGAATTCCCACATAAATTAGTGCAATAAAGAAAAATGGTAAAAATACAAACGTTTTGTCGGGACTTCTGAAAATATTAATAATGGGCAGAGAAAATATTTTTAGAGCCAATCCATCACCAATTAGACCCTGCCCTTTTGAAGTTATAAAAATTGAAATAAGGGCTAAAATCAAAAATATAAGTGAGATTTTCTTGACATTTTTGAGCGATATAAGAAGTAACAAAATAAGACTAATGGAGCCTAATAAAAAGATCATGGAATAAATGTTGATATATGTTTGTACGTTAGGAACAAGGAAAAATTGTGTTGATGCCGAAAATCTTTGATAAAGAATCCAGTTACCTACGGTCACAGTATTTGACGTCATTGCAGAGTATGTATACATAAATCCACTGATGTCTTGGCAAAACTGTCCATAAGGTTACTCCAAAAAAGATAGACAGGTAAGCGACCATTTTGTAAAATAATTTTTTGCAGTCAAACTTTAATATTAGAATCAGTGCAAAAAACAGAATAAGAAAGAAAAACAAGGAAACAAAAAAGGAAAAGTTGCCAAAGGCAATATTGGACAAGAAAAATACAACCCCTAACCCCATTAGACTTTTGCTTATAACGCGTCCATTTCTAAAATAAAAGTAAGTTAGACCAAATATGAGAGGAATCAAAGGATACAAAGCTAAAAATGGTGAGTACCCCCATGTGTAGGTAAAGGCGTATAATGTATAAGGATTAATTGCATAAATTAGAGACAACAAGAGTCTTAATTCAAAAGTTCTATTCCCATGAGTGCTTGTAAATGTCTTTGATGCTAAAAAGAATGACAAATACGAACCGCTTAAAAAGATAAAGAAATACAGAACCGATTGTCCGCTAGGCGAAAACTGAAAGCGCACTTAGGATATAAAAAGGGAAATAGTAAAGTGCATATGGAAAGAATTGTAAAAAAGCGCCTGCACCCGACCAAGGATTCCAAGTATAAAACATATTACCATAGGAATGTACTAAATCAAAAGGTTGACCAGTATCTCCTCCAGAAAAAATAAAGCCTGAAGGAAACTTGTTCATAAATGATATGAAAGCAATAAGTAACAAGCCGCCTAGAAGCAATATTATTTTCTTGTTCAATCTATCCCCGTTTTCTAATCATTTAACTTTGCGTAATCTATAGCAAGATCGCCATTTAATTTGCCCTTGTTCAGCCTACGTGCAAACTATTTGAATCATTGCCAAAGGGACAAATAACATATTAATATATCGTAACTATTTGCAAATAAATTGGGCTAAACATTGTTTTTTTTACCGGTTATGCGCGAAAAGATCGAAATCTTCTAAGATAACTAGTAATACCACAATTGCCCATTATAAAAGGCATGAAATCGTTGTCTTGACGTAAAGAAACTGCTTGAACTTTTTTCCTCGATGAATAAACCAATCTAAAATGTTTGATGTTCCAGCTAATAGACTTAAAGTAAGCTGTTAAGCCGTTAGCATTCTTAAATTTTAAAGAAAGAACCATCGCCTCGACAAAATAAATTGCCAATTTGAATGACAAGAATTTGACGACATTTTTGAAACCGAGGTTTTTAATGATCACCGCCAGATCAGCTCTAATACCATGATAGTAACCTCTGAGAAGACGCTGTGATGAGGATTTATAAGATTTTGCGATTGATGCCCCTTCATAGTGCATAGCGGTCACTGTTGGCAAAGTAAAGACTTCATATCCTCTTTTCCAAGCTCTTAAACAAAGATCATCTATATCACCTTGCATAAAGAAGATTTTATCGAACAATCCTATTTCTGTAATTAATTTGCGCCTAACAAGGAAAAATGCGCCTGGCGTTATAGCAACTTGAAATGGAACGGGATTTGTTTTTCTGAATGTTACGTAAGATTCTCCCTTGCCATACTCAAAATTTCTAAAAGAAAGGTATACACCGGCAGTCTGTACAATGTCAGAATCATAATTTAACAAAACTGGACTTATAATGCCTATTTTCTCGTTCAATGAGAGGTACCCAACTAATTTTTCAATTGTCGTGGAATCGCTAAGCTTCACATCCGGATTCATAAAGAGGCAGAACACTCCTTTACTATGTCTGAACCCTATGTTGTTTCCTTCGTTGAATCCAACATTTTGCTCGTTGACTACAATCTTGAAATTAGAAAGATGCCCAAATTTTTCTCGGATAAAGTTGACACTATTATCATTTGAATGGTTGTCAACAAAAATTATTTCTATATTAGCG
Source organism: Candidatus Bathyarchaeota archaeon (assembly GCA_963750605.1). Taxonomy (GTDB): domain Archaea; phylum Thermoproteota; class Bathyarchaeia; order Bathyarchaeales; family Bathycorpusculaceae; genus Bathycorpusculum. The sequence goes on along the minus strand of CAVVRN010000016.1, from coordinate 208,455 downwards.
TACGTGGAGTTCAACACCGAATTTAACAAATCATTAAGGAACGCCTTCGCGTTATAGTTTAAGATTATTACGGAAACTAATTCATTATTACTATAAGCTTCTGCTGCCATCTTTCTTCCACGCAATTTTTCCGGTAAGTAGTCACCCAATAAGAGGTCCTCATCGATTTGCTTTGGACAGTATTCTTTCAAAGGCTTTAAAGAAAACTAAGTCCCAGGTATGGGTCGAAGCGAATTTTATCGCACCCTCTCTTAGTTCCCTATGCTTTTCTTCGCTGCCCAGAATAAGTAAAATAGCATTAATTAACTCATTCTTGTCATAGTGAATAACTATTCCTGCACTTGATCTTTGTATTTCCATTGCGACTTCAGGAACTTTAGTAATTATTATTGGAACCCCGCAACCCAAGTAAACTTTTGGTTTACCTGGATCTGCGTACCAGGTGAAACTGTTTGCATCAGGGACATATGGAGCAAGCCCAATTCCACATTTTGAAACTATTTCCTCAATTTTACTGTGATCTTCAATATAACCAAAAAACAAAACGTTGTTTGATAAACCTCTATTTTTTACTTCTTCTCGGAAATAGTTTTCAAGGGGTCCAGTTCCGATAACCAAGAGTCGTACCGCAGGAACTTTCTCAAGTAATTCAGGCATTACTTCAAGAATCAATTCGATTCCTTGACCTTCCCTCAGGTGGCTTAGAAACGCCAGGTCAGTTCTGTTTATTTGCTCGAATGGCAAAAATTTATTTTCCACGCGAGTACCAGTTGGCACAGTTGTTTGATTAGTCTCATTTCTACTGATACCTCGCCTTTCGCGCGCACTAATCATTGCAGGTGATAGGTTCCAAGTGTAATCTGCATGGCGAACACATATCTTGTCTAAGACTTTGGTATAAAGTGTTTAAAACTTTGTTATTGAAACGTGAAGGCACATAATCAATGACATAAAAAATCACTGTTTGCGCGAAGCCGATACGTTTGAGGAACAAACCAGTTATGGCATTAAGAGGATTGATTCCTATATAGATATTAAATTTCTTTTTAAACTTAAAGATAAAGTAAAAGCTTGAAAAAAAATCTTTAAGATATATCAATATGTCAGGGCCATTTGTTTTGGGGAAGGTTGCTTTCGCTTTTGGAATTCCCCGTTCATATAGAATTGCAATTGATTCCTTTTGATTGGCATAAGAGAAGGGATGTCCAATGAACATCAAGCTGGAACTGTGTCTCTTTAGAAAAGCTTCTAGTTCCTGTGCATGCCCTGTAAAAGCCACATGAGAAACTATCACAAAAGATAACTGAGATAATTCACGGTCTATTGAGTTATTGGCGCTCTTAACAGAAATTGCCAAACACCTCTAATATAATTAAACCTATAGTAGCCAAAGCGAAGACGCTTATGATTAGTTTAATTGTCTTAACAGAATTCATTTTTATACCATTCGATTGTCTTTTTAAGACCAGTAGTTAAATCTGTTTTTGCTTCAAAATTGAACTCTTTTTTAGCTCTGCTCGTATCTAAGCACCTTCTCGGTTGACCGTCTGGTTTGGAAGCTTTGCCAAATTATTTTTCCTTCAAATCCAGTCAATTTAGCGATTAAACTTACGAGTTCGATTAATCGTAATCTCTTTTCCAGTGCCCAAGTTCACTGGGTCAGGTTTATTGTACTCTTTCAGTTGCCGCTATAATTGCTTCAGCAGCATCGTCAACAAACAGAAACTCTCTGCTTGCTTTGCCAGTCCCCCAAACAGCTACTTCTTTTTTGCCATTTTGAACCGCTTCAGTAAACTTTCTTATTAAGGCAGGTATAACATGTGAGGACTCTAAGTCGAAATTATCTTTTGGACCATATAGATTGACTGGAAGCAAATAAATAATGTTCATTCCATATTGCTTTCTGTAAGCTTGAGCCATTACTAAAAGAGCTTTTTTAGCAATTCCGTAAGGAGCATTTGTTTCTTCAGGATACCCATTCCACAAGTCATCTTCTTTAAAGGGAGCAGGAGTAAACTTGGGATAAGCACAAACAGTTCCAACTTGAACAAATTTATCAATTTTTTTTAATCTTGCAGCTTCCATAAGCTGGGTGCCCATCATAATATTATCGTAAAACAATGTACCAGGATACTTTTGATTAAAACCTATCCCACCAACTCGGGCTGCCAAATGAATAACAACATCAACACCATTTACGGCTTCTAAGCATGATTCCCATTTTCTTAAATCCACATCTTTACTTCTGGGTATTCTAATCTGGTCTTTAGAAACGCCTCTTTTATTAACCAAGTTATCGACGATATGTGAGCCTAAGAATCCAGCGCCACCAGTTAAGAGAATCTGTTTACCATTCCAAAAAGTCATTAATCGACCCTCCACCAACGATTAGGAAATTGTTTTCTCAAAAATTCGTCGCCTTCTCCAATAGGTTGTTAAACCAACTTTTCTCATTTCAGCATCCATCATTATTTTCACTAAATTGCCAAATCGCACTTTAGGTTCCCATCCTAAGGATTTAACGATTTTTCTTGTGTCAGCAACTAAGATTCTCAGTTTCAGTTGGTCTAAAATACCGTTGGTCAATTTTTACATATTCTTTCCAGTCAAGACCAACATAAGCAAATGCAGTTTCGATAAATTCTTTTACTGAATGTTGCTCTCCTGTTCCGACCACAAAATCGTCTGGCTCATTTTGTTGTAGAATTCGCCACATCATTTCGACATATTCTGGAGCATAACCCCAATCTCTTTTCGGTTCAAGGTTACCAACAAACAAAAACTTTTGTTTCTTCGTCAAGATATTAGCTATGCCCATTATAGTTTTTCTAGTAACAAATATTTCGCCTCTTCGAGGAGATTCATGATTAAATAAGATCCCATTACTGGCAAAAACATTGTATCCTTCGCGATAGTTTTTTGCCATCCAGTATGCATAAACTTTGGCAACTGCATAGGGGCTTGTTGGGCTAAAAGGTGTTTCTTCATTTTGCGGGGGATGAGCTCGTCCAAACATTTCACTGCTTGATGCTTGATAAAATTTTATTTTATTTCCTGTACGCCGAATTGCTTCAAGAATACGTGCGGTTCCTAAAGCCGTAACATTACCTGTATACTCAGGCATGTCAAAACTTACTCTTACGTGACTTTGCGCACCCAAATGATATACTTCTTCTGGTTGAATCTTATGCAAAATATTAGAAATTTGTTCTGAATCGGATAAGTCGCCGTAATGAAGGAAAAGTTGAGCGTTAACTTCATGAGGGTCTACATAGATATGATCAATTCGGTAAGTATTGAAAGTACTTGCTCGCCTAATTAGCCCATGTACCTCGTATCCTCGGGAAATTAGAAACTCAGCCAAATATGAACCATCTTGCCCTGTTATACCCGTTATAAGTGCTTTTTTTGCCATCTCTTTGCCCACCCCTCATTTTAATATGAATTATTAAAAGTAAACATAAAGTTATTCCCTGTTTCGGACGTATTTTATTGCAACTCTAAACCTTAAAAAGTACATAGCAATAGTTAACAACGGATGCTTAACCAAATTCTTCCATTTTCCTTTCTCAAAGAAAACACCGAAGAGCCTATATCGAAAGCCTGTCTGTTTTGCAGTTTCAGAGTCTTCCTTACCCCATTTGTTAATGTATTTTTGAATACCATCGGTGTAGTAACCTTTCTTTTCTAGATATCGCTTCATATTAAAACGACCCTCATTGTGACAGAGAGGCAACATCAGCAATTTCCGTGCGACCAACATTTCTTATTTTTCTATCAAAATCCCAATCTTCCGGTCCAATAAGAGTTTCGTCAAATCCTTCTACTTGAAGGAAAAGGCTCGTTCGAATAAATCTTACGGCATCTATAACTGTACCTGTATAGAAGCTTCTCTCAAAATCTCTGACTTTGATCCAGAAACCATCGCCAACTATTTTCTCAGGAATGTAAAGTGCATCAACATTATCGTTTTTGCATTTTGTAACGCATTCTTGAATTAAAGTCGGTTCCAAAATCATGTCAGCATCCAAATAAAGCAGATATTCGCCCTTTGCAACTTTAGCACCATAATTTCTTTGTGCTGATCTTTCATTTCCTTTGAAATAAACAGTTACACCATATTTTTCTGCGAGCTCAACAGTTTTATCTTCCGAAAAATTGTCAACCAGAATAACTTCAATGTTCTTGAAACTTTGACTTTTTATTGATTTAAGACAATTTTCAATGTTTTTCTCTTCATTTTTGGTTGTTATTATAACTGAAACTAATGGTTCTTTCTCTGCAGTCATTTGGTAAATTGCTTACACCTGCTTAGGGGTCCTTGGATTTTCCAAAGTCTTTTACGTGCCCTATAACTTTTGCTGCGCCCTTAACCGAGTACTTAAAATCCCTAAATGATCGAATTCGCACTACTTGTTTAAACATGTACTGTGGTGTCAGGAACACTTTGTATATTTCATCACACAGCTTCATTACTTCTTCAGGCGTCATGTCGGGCGTATTCATGACGGGTTCTTTCATATCAAAACGTTCGTAATCCTTGGGTCAACTCGGAACCACCCATTCTTCAGTGCTTCAGCATATAATTTACTTCCCGGGTAAGGAATAACAACTGTGGATTGCAATGTGACAGCCCAACCTTTCTGCATCATTGTCTTGGCAACATTCAAAGTGCTTAAAGCATCTTGGCGGTTCTCCCATGGGTAACCCACCATGATGGTTATGTGCGGCTCTAATCCTTCTTCTTGAGGTATTCTGACTTCATTCATGATTTCTTCGATTTTTGTTCCTTTATTAAGCCTGTCAAGTGTCGCTTGGCTACCAGATTCAACACCGAAAAGAAGCATTCTGAAACCCGCCTTCTTCATTAACCGATAATCATCCCTTGTTAAAGCGCCAAACCGCATATTGCAGCAAAACTGAATTTTTTTGTTGTAACCTCGTTCTATCATTAGGTTAGCGAAACGCCTAAGCCATTCTCCTGCTGGAAAACAGCCAGTGTCATCAAACACCGACTTGACACCATAATTTTCAATTAACAGCCCAATCTCATCTGCTAATCGTTCAGGCTTCATAACCCGGAAAGTAGGATATAAAGTAGGCCATGAACAAAAACTGCAACCGCCGTCTTTCCTCCACCAACAGTCTCGACCTGCCATAGTGTAGGCGCCTGGAGTAACCTTGAAGTTGCCATTACGTTCATTGTAAAGCTGCCACTTCGTCAAATCACGATTGATATGAGGCAAATCGTCTAAACTGTGATTTAACTTGAAGTTGCCAGTGTTTTTTATATTTCCGTTTTCGCGGTACCAAATCCCAGGCTCCATCTCCTTCGCCTTGCCATTTAGGAAGTTAACCAAGTTTAGCAGCAGAAAGTCATAATCGCCACCTGTAAGAACAAAATCAACCTTGCTCTGATCCATCGACTCCTGAGGTAACGCAGTAACATGATCTCCAACTAGAACAACCTTTGAAGAAGGCAAAATATTTTTAACATCATTAATTATTGCCCAGTGCTTTTTAACAACAGGAGTTTTAGTCTCCATCATGATAACATCGGGATGAGAATGCTCAAGGTCTTTTAGCCATTGGTCGTAGGTTTTCTCTTCAGCAATACCATCGTCCCATAGGACTTCATAGCCTGAATTACTTAGCATTGTAGCAGCATATGCAGGAACAACAGGGTAGATGTAAGTGGGTGATTTAAAATATTGAAATTGCCTATTTTGGCTTAGAAGAGGAACGCCTTTATCGGACTTTATAGGTGGATAGGATATGCTGATTTTCATCTTTTTAGTTCACGCTTAGCCAAGCCAGATAGGAAGAAACATCCGTAGATTAAGTGTGTTGCGATTATTCCTAACCAAACTGAAAGAACAAACTTTAGTTTTTTTACTTGAGATGCAGCTGCAGCTAAACTCAATGCAAGATAAAACGCTGTGCCAAAAAGTAGTACGAATGCAAAAACTGGGAAAAATAAAGAAATAAAGATTCCTATGACAAGCGATAGGACAAGCAAGGAAGGCAAGAAATATGTAAGTCTAACAGAGTTTTCCGGAAATTTCTTAACAAAAAATCCTCTATGTTCACCAAATCTTGAGACTTGCTTAAGATGAGGCTTAAAAAGTGAGCGGCGATGATGATAAACAACTATTTCAGATGACTCAATTAGTTTCTTGCCTAATTTTCGTATCCCCAAACACATCAGTGTATCTTCGCCCGGCCAATATTTCTCATTCCATCCGCCAGCTTCTTGTATTACCGCTTTTCGAGCAATGAAATTACATGAATGTATATCATCTGATTCAACAGAACTTTTTGTTTTGTACCTGCTTGAAAGTGTTCCCACCATAAAAGAAGACAAAACGTACCCACCAGCTTTCTGCATAAACCCATCTTCTTCGGGTGTTAATCCAGGTCCACCAACGCCACCGACAGTTTGGTCTTTAAGGTGACTTAAAGCATTAGTTAACCAGTCACTTCTCGGAAAAGCATCATTATCAATGAAAGCGCAAAATTCACCATTTGCGCTCTCTACTCCTATATTGCGCTTAATTCCAGGAGACACAGGGCCAGTAGCGATAACCTTGACACCGTCAATCACTTGATTAAAGGAATCAGGCAATAATATAATTTCAAAATTTGAATAATCTAAACGCTTGCAGTATTCAATACACTCTTTTGTGTAGTAATCTACTTCTTTACAAGGAATAATTATTGAGACTAAAGGTTCTGAGGACATCAACTTTCACGTAGCATAAATGAAACCATATTTTGAAAGCCGTTTTTCTTTGGCAAGAGGACGCTGATACCAGTGAATGATTCGAAGTCTGTAGGCTATTCCAAGTAAATCAACAAACATATGCCACATCTCTTGCGGTTTAAACTTAGCATCCAACTTAATATTTACAGGCATTTCTACCACTTTTAAGTTATACAGATTGGCTACAGCCAGTAATTCAACATCAAAAGCATAACGCTTCACGGCCAATCTTGGAAAAATATTGATGAACGCACTTTTCTTCATTGCTTTAAGTCCAGATTGAGTATCTTTAAGAGGCACGCCTGTGAGAATACGAACTAAACCGTTGAAGCCTTCGCTTAAAATTCTTCTAGATACAGGCACTTTCACTTTTGAACCACTATGCCGTTTAGAAGCAATAACGATGTCACCATATTTAAGGGCATCAAGATATTCCGAAATTGTTCTGAGGTCAATTTCCATATCGCTGTCAGCAAAAATCACAACACTTCCATTGGCATTCATGAAACCAGTTTTAACGGCATACCCTTTTCCTACGTTCTTACTGTAACTCACTATCCGGACATGGCCGTTTTTACTTGCGTATCTTCTTGCTTTTGCTAAAGTGCTATCTCCGCTGCCATCATCAACCACCAATATTTCATATGGCAAATCCTTTCCCATGATAACTGCATCGATTGCCCCAAGCGTATCTTCGATGTAGTTTTCCTCATTGTATGCTGGAATTACAAAAGATAATTCTACCTGGCCCATTAAACAGCCACCTCATTTACCCTTTTTTTGCTATACTTCATAAAGCAAACAAGTTGGAGAAAAATCCCAGCGACCAAGGCATAATATGCGTAAATGGTTACAGTGTTAGCTATAGAAGGCAAACCGAAAGATAAAGAAACAGCGGCTGTAACCAAAAATACCATGAATCCAACAATAAAAGGAGAGCCCCAGTTCTCTTTAACGTAAGTTTTGAGTTTAAGACATAATGATGTTGAAGCCAATTTGATTCATGTAAATAGGCACTGATATGTCTAAGATGGAAGCTCTGAATTTAACGTTTGCCATACTTAAGGATTTTTTGGATAATTTTCTTCTTATATGGCAGAATAGTAGGTTAAGGTGGAAGCCCAAAATTAGCCCTAAAAAATGACTTTAATGAAATAACAGTTTTTTCAAATTACGTATAAGTGATCTTTAGGTGACGCAAAAAAAATGTTAAAGCTGATTTTTCTTTTTAAGCCATTTATGATAGATTATTTTTATTCTATCTCTAGACAAATAGGTTACGCATAATATAATTAAACTTGTTATTGATATTGCCGTACTTGTAAAGAATAGGTTTTGAGGCCAAAATTCTAAGTTAAGAGTAAAAGTGCCTGTTTTGTTGATGTACCATGCATTGGCATAGCCGTTAGCGATAAAATGGTATGTTTCAGATTCCTGTTGACCGTTTATATTTGCGACCCAGTAACCGTTATTAGAGTTGCCTAAAACAAGAAAGAAAGGCGCAGAAGCATTATTAACTTCGACGGTATATTGAGTTGCGCTGATTTCATTATATTTTACGCTTTGTGGGGAACCTAACGTATCATTTGACGGACTTTCTAAAAAGTTCAATTGTTCAGAGTTATAGTTGGTTACTTAAGCACAAAATGGATTGCCCTGACTTAATATTTTCCGTTGCATCTGCTATAGAGTTTGTGTCATTGACCGCAATTATCTGAGATGCAGGGTAAACTTGGGTATTCTGCCATTCGTTATTCACATAAATATCTAGTTTTCCGAAGGTTTGCTCAAGCGACACATTCTGCATAGAGAGGCTATTCTGAAAAACCTGTGGTGAGGTGAAATTGTAAAAATCGGTATCTATGTCGTTATGCAGAAGGATATATTTTATGTTCATTAAATTAAGATCATTATCGATTTGTACAGAAGAGTTTGTAGCTAATTGCTGAGTGATATAGTCTGCTAAAAAGTTATCTCCAGGATGGATTATTGGCTTGTTAATAAGTTGCGAATCCACATCGGTTCCTATGTAAACGTTACCTTTCTCCCAATTATATACTACCCACTCACCAGGTCCACCGTATAATTGAAGTATGTTAAAATTTCCAGTTTGGTTGTTCAAATAATTTGCAGCATTAAAATAATATGATGGCGTGTCGTGGTAGAATGGTTGTACGACGTCGCCATTAAAAAATGAATAATTTAAGATTAAAATTAGCGCAATAAGTATCGCTACGGATATCTTCCCAAGATGCCATTTTTTCAATGTACTGATCTTGTTTATCTTTACGTTTTTTAAATATTCATATATCGTTGATAGACTTAGGCCGAAAAGTATTGCTGAACTGAGCGCAATCATGATGCCGAATTTTACGAATCCGCTTCTAAATATTGTTAGCCCTGGAACGTTTGAATATAACCAATAGAATACGTTTCCAAGAGGTTCTTGCGTTCCTTTTGAAAGGAAAATGGATAATATGTAAAAAAGGAAAAAGAAAAGAACAATTTTGGCAGCGTTAATTTGCTTTATCCAATACTTTTTTAGAAGCAAAGTAAGGGAAAAAATAATTGGAGGAAGGAAGCTAATTGCAATGAAGATTGGATTCTACATGATAGTAGGTACATAGTAGAAGCTAGGATGTTGCAGAAAATAGTTTTCCCATCCAGGATAACCATACAAACGAATAACATTAAGCACTGAGCTGTATGAACTAAAATTCGCCAACCAGCCAAGAGGATCCATCATCGAGATTATTTGAGCGGTGGTACCTAAATTGGAAATTGTTGGCGCAATCCACCACAGATTAATTAATACATATATTGACGCAGCTAAGGATGCAAATTTTAAAGCATAAATTCGTTCTGCTCTATTTTTCGAGATAAAGATTATGTGGAAGATAAAGTAAAGAAATAGCGAAAAAAATATGATGGCGGGAAAAGGAATGTTAACATTACCGCTAACAAATACTAATGAACTTATCCCAAAGAGAATCCCGCTTTTTAGGGGAGTTTTTGATTTAAGCCCTCGGATAAAGAAGGCAAACATCAATGGAAACATAGCATAGGCAGCGAGAAAGTATATTCCCCCAACCCAAGGGCTCCAAATCATCATGTTGTACGCATTAAACATATAGAAAATTGCAGCAAAAAGTCGCCATGAAACGAAACTTGGTGGTTCTGCCTGCAAATAAAGAAACTACTAATAAATACATTGAAAAGCCTGCACCCATGAAAAAGATAGCTGTTCAAAAGTGCCTGTGAAACAGCCAGAGAAATACCAATAGAACTTAGCGAGAAATAAAATATTTGAAAAGGAATAGCTAAAGGAACGGTCGGCGGATTATAAATTCCGGTGCCTGAAGAAAAAGTATCCCACATTTGAACATTTAAGGGATGAAACATATAATTGCCTGTATCGGCCCCGAAAAACAACGACCCAGCATGGAAATATAGTAGAGGAAGCAACCCTAAAGAAAAAATAAGTAAAATAGGTATTAAATGGTTGCTTTCCTTCAGAGTACGTATTTTGGCTCGAAGAGTCTTCATTTCATCCAAGCGGTGTCAGTTCCATTTGACGTTAAATTAGCCCATAAGTATTCAAAAATATATTTATATGATTTCTTTTTCAGGACTTCAAGAACCAACAAAGGAAACAGAGCAAAAAATCTCACTCTAAAAAACATTTTAAAATGGAATAATTTTATGGACCACCGACAGCTTTGATGTTTAATTTTCATGGTCTAATCTTTTAGGCTTCGAATCTTTTTTGAGGGTGATCCAGCGATTACAGAGAAAGGTGGAAAAGAAGATGTCACAACACTATTAGCTCCGACAATGCAATGTTTGCCTAAAACAACGCCTTTAAGAACAAAACTATGAGCACCTAAAAAGCATTCATCACCAATTTCAATTTCACCAGGTTCATCAATACCTTGTAGAAGAGGAGGTAAATCAATATTTTCAAAAGCATGATTATGATCCAAAATGGAAACGTTGTACGAAATTAAACAATTTTTGCCTATAGAAATTTTTTTAGCCGCCGAAATAGTCACATTTCTCCCAATACTCGTACAGTTGCCGATATTTACGACTGGTTTAGGGGAGTTCGGTAATGGAACAGTTTGAATCCAAGCCCTAGAACCAATTTGAACATTATCACCAATAGTCACGTTTTTTAGATTGCATTTCCAAGTTGAGTAACCGGTTCCAATTAGGAATGATTTACCTATTTTTCCACACTTAATACGAAATGGTATAGAAACGGGATATGCGAGTAATTTGACATAAATCTCCACCAGTTTAGTTACCATCCAGTTTCTTTACGTAGAAGACTTCGAACGCTAATTCCGGTGTATAATACGTGATTAATTGACTTAATTCAGATATTATAAGCCAAATTAATTTTGGTCGGAATTTGATGGTTGAAAGAATACCGGTGTCATGTTGTTCTACATAATCGTTCTCCTTTCTTAAAGACTTCAATCCAGCCATTCCGTTAGCGATATATCCTCGTTGTTTCATTTGCTTGACACTCCAACCGGACAAGTGTTTGAAATAGAGATTACCGTTAATATTTGATTGAGGAAGGTACCCATTTGGAGTAGAGATGACAACTTTTCGCCGGGCCCAAATTTCAGCTTTTTCCAGCAATTTAGCGCCTTCCTCTTCAGTTAGATGTTCCAAGACTTCAATCATAATAACTACATCGAAAGATTTTGGCTTAAAATTCAATTGACGTAAGTCACAAAAAACATATCCACTATGCAAGCACTTATTTTTACTGGCTTGAACAGAGGGACGAAAGCCTTCTACGCCTACACTGTAACTTATGTTACTATATTGTATGGGGGAATCTGAGCCACACCCTATATCCAAAACTGAAACCCCACCTGCCAGTTCCTCGGTCAGACAATAAACAGAGGTATGAAAAATGCGACTAATGAACGAGTTATGGTACAGTTTTTCAATTATTTCCATACTTCTAATCAATGATCCCTCGTCAAGGTCGCTTTAATGGGTTGAACGCCAGTCAAAGATTTAGAGAGAATATTTTCCTTATAAAAATCGACTAGTGGAATCAACATAGTCCTTGGGAGAATTAAAGTACCAGACCCAAAAAACCAGAAGCGCGGATCTAAAATATTCCATTTATTGTATTTCACAAGCAGCTTCATTTCTCTTACTAACCAACTAGTTTTACCGTAATTCTTTATCTGGATTAAGCCGACAAAATTTTTCGCAATAAAGTGCTTAATACAATATTCTCTCATTTCCCGGAATTTTTCCTCATAAAAAATAATATTAAACATATCAATCCAGCTTTGCATCGGTGACTTACTATAAATTGAGGTAAAATGTCTCGTTTGGCTGCTTGCTATTCGAACAGCAACAACATAATCTTTCAGGTATATAATATCATGATTTTTGAATATTGAAACAAACGGGTAGATATGTGCGGTAAAAATATCTTCATTAATGTTTTGATCAATAAATTCACGTCTAAAGGCTAAACCGCTCAACTGGTCTAACGTTTTAAACACTTTAATAAGCGATTTAAAGTCGCTGTCTATAGAAATAACAGAATCTCGCATCGGATTATACTGTTCTTTAGCTCTAACTGGCTTTTCCACATCATCATGGAACCAATAATAGGGCCTTGTAATAGCACCCACATTTTTATTCTCTTCAAAAAGTTTGTGAACTAGTTCTAAAGTACCTTGTGCAAGAATATCATCCTGAGCCATCAAGAAGACAATTTCATTTGCAGATTTTAAGAAACATCTTTGCAAATTCCTCGGGTAACCTACGTTTTCTTTATATGAAAAGAACTTAATTCTATCGTCTTTAATTTCATTAATTATTTTTGCTGTTTCATCTGAAGAGTTATCGTCAGTTATAATGAGTTCTAAATCTGAAAATGTTTGCATCAAAATAGAGTCTATGCTATCTCTTACAACCGCAACGGCATTATATACTGGCATACAGATACTGATTTTTAATTTTAACGCCTCTCAGAAATAATCATAACTTCTCAGATACATGCGAATTCACATTCTGCCAAAGACATCTCAATAGCAAATATTTTTTTACTCAACATTTTCCCCAAACTCATACCTGCAAAGCAAAATATTAAACCATACATAGCTGTAGCTTGTGACAATTGGCTTTAAAAAGTTTTTTCCAATTGATAGCCTGAACTTAATCCACCCTCTTGAGACGAAACTAACGATATCTCAAAGATAAAATAGATAAGAAAGTTTTCCAAAGCCAATCAGACAGTACGATAGAAACAAAAGATGGTTATTTAGAATTTCATTAGTCGTTTTCGACATCCAATTCTCGATATATTAGAAAATGAATTAGTTGTAGAACAACCCCAATAATTAAGAAAAAGTAAGCATAAATGGATACTGAGTTAGCTAATGAGGCTAGGCCCACAGATAGTGCAACTGCGGTAAAAAGCAAAAATATGAAGCAAATCGCGAAGAAGGGCATACCGCAATTTTTCCTAAACATAAATCTCAAGGATCTTTTGATATTAGCTTGGAATGTCGGAGAGCGCCTGTATAGCCGAACTAAAGTAAAACTAACAGCAAGGGTGGTTATTCCGCCTGCAATTATGCTCAGGGAAGCATAGCTGGCGAAGACTCTTACAGTAATCGTAGATTCGGTTGACGCATCACCGCTAACTTCAGTTGTTTCACCTAAAAACTGAACTGAAGCATTAAAATTTTTTGGGACTGATTCAAGATTTAGGGTTCCATCACTGCCAGTGGTCGATTTCACTGTTGCACCACTAGTGACAGTAAAAATAACTCTTGCGCCGGGTACTGGATTTCCGAAATCATCGACAACTTTAAGCTTAACGTCGAAAGAGACTGCAGAAAGAAAAGTAACACTATGATATGCGTTCATAACAATAGGGGCTGTGTTAAATCTTGTTGTGTTTTGGTAGTTTGAAGTCTGATTTATACCGTCAAGTTGCTGCCAATAAGCTACCGCCATACGGTAGTAATATAAAGATTGTATTTCAGATAAATCGAGAGTGCGATTGTAGATACGAACGTCATCAAGAGAACCTTTGAACATTTGGTGGAGACCCCACAACGTATAGGATGAGTCCCCAAACTGTGTAAAATTTCCGTTTTCTGTGTTTCCAAAATTAGTTGGAAATGTAGAATCTAATACTCCATTGAGGTATATGTTCATATTATCGTTTGAATCATAAACAAATGCAACATAAACCCAGTTTCCAGTTGCAACCGAAGCGCTTGAAGTTATTTCGTTCCATGCTGACTCATGCCAACCGTAAAAAGCCTTGCCATTGAAAATCCCATAGATGTATTCTTCGCCATTGACAGTTGAAACTACGCTTTGAACATCTGTAGAATCAGATGTTTTAACCCAGAAAGAAACCGTTTTAGGAGCATGAATAAGCGAACTTAATTGCACATAGTTAGAGACTCCATTAAAACTTAGTGCGTCTCCAAACTTTCCTTGAACTGATGTTGCGCCAAATATCGTGCCATTATTTCCATTTCCACTACTGTCATAAGCTACTGATCCTGTGTCGCCGTCAAAATTCCACAAGCCAACTAACCCTGTTACGTTACCCTGAATTGTCTGAACCGAATTACTAGATGCTGTCACTATTGTTCCATTGTTGTACCAACCCTGACCGGTTGCTGAGAAGCCTCCTGAAACTTTGAGGAAATATTGAAGTTGGAAGTTTGCTGTGTAGGTTGTTTGTTGAGATGGCACAGTAATTGTGTGCGATTGGGAGCCTTGGTCACTCCAACCTGAGTAATTATAACGGCTTTCTTCAGGTACAATAGTAAAGGTAGAGTTTGCAGCAATCGTATGGTTGCCACCAACATTCCAAGTAAATGTTGCGGGAGTTACAATTTCGTGTCCATCAACCGTTACGAAACCTGAACCCAAGCCTGGCGAAGATGTAATTGTAATAGAAACTGTCGAAGCTGCATGAGCTTGTGGAATATTGAAGAAAGCAGCAACTACAAAAAAAACCAACAACACTACTGTTAAAGAACTAAGCCGCCATTTTCTCCCACGATATTTAGATCGAGTTGAGATTTGCTTTTTACAATTTATAATCATCCGTTACAATCTACCGTAATTTTTTTATATAGTTTAGAGACATTTTGACTAATCTTAGCAATGACCCGAACCACGCGCTAGATCTCTTACCCGTTAGTTTTCAGATTCGACATTTCTTTTATGTTAATGTAATCAGAAGGCAACATTATCAGATATAACTTTATACATTAAGTGTTCAATTCCCACCATGAATTTTACAATAATTCCACCACTATTTTATGAATTGTGCATTTATTTATAACCAAGAAAGATTCGCAAGCAGTACATCGCTGAACAAATTAATATTTTCCATCAGTTCTTAACTCTCGCGGTTTTCCCTTTAAAGCACCAGACAACCAGCCAATTAATGAAATTAATGAAGCCAACACCATTCATGTTATGGAGTGTAGCTATAAATGGCAATTTTTCCGCTACTGTAAACTTCGTGAAATGACGAAGGCAGAGTTGGCACATTATACCATCCCTGCCCCTTAACCCACCATATTAAATACGCTTGATCATGAGTTTCTTGAGTAACAGCCAAAGCTGCTTTAGCAGGATCATCAAATCCGTAATTTCTGACCTGATTTATATTCAGCGTCAACAGTGCCCAACCATAAAATGCTGTATGTGTGAGCAAAATTGCACTGCTATTGAAATTATCTTTGAACCAGTGCAGCGCATTGATTGTATCGTGACAGTCATTGATCGATATTGTATTTTGCAACATCGAAGTTGGAATTTGATACACATAATTGTTAAAATTCTTCGAATCAAAGTAAAAGAATGGGTTTTCGGGGGTCATAAAAATGAAGCCGAAGCTTAAGATAGCTGTGGATAAAACGAGGTACAATATTCCAATTCGATGAACAGTAAATTTGAAACGTTTCCATTTAATTAATTTAAGTTTGCTTAAAGCGTCCGTCGAGCTAAATGCAATGGGATACATAAGTAATAATATCCAGCGAAAAGGGTTCGCAGAAGAAAGCGGAATAAATATTAAAATTAAACTGAATAGAAGCCAAGTCTTGAGCTGAAGATTTCTAAATCGCCAAAGACCTACTATTGCCAAGGGTATTAGAGGCAAGAAACAATACAAGAAAAAACCTCCAGCAGTTAACAACATAGATTGATAAGAGGCAAAACCAGTCCAATTGGACAAAGGTGAAACAGTATTTGAGTAGCCAAGAATACCTAGTTTTCACGGCGCCACTCAAATAAAAGAAGAGAAAATAAAATAAAGCAGGTAAAGATGTTGCAACCAGATTAATTGATCTTACAAAATCTTTGTGAAGCAAGCTATATGCCGCGGTAACAATAATAACTCCAAACATTAGTACTGAGACAAGTTGATGCGATAGCACAACCGCCATCATAGTTAAAGAAAGAATAACATAATTTTTCCAAGATACCATCTTTCGGTTGTTTAGAAGTAACATAAGTACGAGGAAAAAGAAGATCAAGCCAAGCTCTTCGCGAAGTTGATCCCAGGAGGCTCTTAATGCGACAAAATATACTGTTCCTAAAAGAGCAACAAATGTGCTCTTAGAAGGCGACCAGCCTAGGCCTTTCTTGGAATATGCAAATATTGAGAGCCCCAAGAAACCCAGAAGTAACGGTGAAATTATCTTAAGTGCAAAAACCGCTGACCCCCCAACACCAACTATTGATGTATAGATGCTGTAGAATAGCGGTGCGACGGCAAACAAACTGCCTATGTTTATTCCATTATGTAGCCATAGTAGAGTGTTTGGAACATAAAATCCTAAGGTG
Source organism: Candidatus Bathyarchaeota archaeon (assembly GCA_963750605.1). Lineage (GTDB taxonomy): Archaea > Thermoproteota > Bathyarchaeia > Bathyarchaeales > Bathycorpusculaceae > Bathycorpusculum. The sequence goes on along the minus strand of CAVVRN010000016.1, from coordinate 191,822 downwards.
TCAAAACCTATGATGTAGGGACCCATTAATATCTCGGGGATACTCCTCACAATAAAGGGTATGAGAAATGCAAAAGCGGGAAAAATAATATTCCGGTTATGGGTAATCCAAGTCTTTATTGGATGATGAGTAGGAGGCACCGTTTATTCTCCAGATTTATGGACAATTTATAGAGTGAGATTGTATTAAGCTTTGATAGCATGCCCTAAATGCCTTATGCTTATAAAGGAAAAATTGCGATATTAAAAATTGGACAAATAGTTGCTTAGTTCTATGCAGGTTATTGCTATGGATTATTTTGTATATAGTATAATGCAGCGTCTAAGATCAAACTATTCGTGTTACTGCCAAGATCCGAAACTACGTCGCCACTATTATCTGCACCGTCTGAGTAACCATTTGTAGGGTCAGGGAGCTGTTGCTCAAGAGAAATAACCATGTTTCGGGCAAACGTTGTGTTATAAAGTGCCAAGAATCCAAAGGCAATCTTGGTATAATATACAGGATCGCTGGAGATTGAACCACCACTTCCACCGGCTGTCCACATTGTGCCATCTGGCATAACAACCCATTCCCAGACAAAACCCGATGGGCTATTTCCTTCACTGAAAGCCACGTAGTTGCCTGTCGCATTATAATAGGCTTCATGCGCCAAATAAATTTGCTTAGACAAAGCCAATAGAGCAGAGGAATTATTGTTTAATTCAAAAACAGAACAAAGCAACGGATCGCCGGTGATACCAGCTAAAGGCAATGAAGCATTTCCGTAAGGAGAAGTAACGTTTGGTGAATTAACAATGGCTGTTAGTATTGAATTTGGAACATTGGCAAGCTGGGGCCAAAAACTTGCATAGCCACTATCATAATAGTAACTATAAATGCTTAGTGAACCAGTTTCACTTTGGATAGCAGGCACTAAAGCAGCATAGTTTGATCTGTTACCATTTCCATTTGTTGTTATGTTAACAATAGTATTAGTGTTAGAGTCAACTACATTGTTATTATAAACAATATTATTAATTCGAGATGTCCAATTAAAGTTGGATGCTTGACTGTAAACTTTAAGATTGTTAAGCGCAACAAACAATCTTCCTGTGTCAACGATGTCAACAAGTGCTGTGGACGTATCTGACATTAAATGATAATCTTTTCCATCAACTGATTGATAGAACCAATATGGATAACCAGTAGTACTATTGAGCTCTCGAGTTTCTAAGAATGTTAAAACTTTATCTAATCTTGCATAAGATCCCCAATTCCCATCAGTACCAATCAAACCAATTTCTTGAGCATCAATAACAGCTTGAATGTAAGAACCTAAATCCCAATCAGTAAAATATGGAAAACCTACCGTTCCGGCGCAAGGAAGCCCAGTATTAGCATCAACGCCGAAACCAGGTTGAAAATAATTCCAAGCATTAGCCGCCACTTTCCTCCAGACAGAACTATTGATAATTTGAGCAGTCTCTATTACGCCAGGACTCTTTGGCGTTGGAGTAGCAATCGGGCCTAACGAGTGAATAATATCATCCCATGGATTTGCGTTAGATTCTTTTTTAGGGGATTGAGTAGCAGTCGCGGATGGTGAAGCTGTTGGGTTATCAGTGCTTTGTGGAATGACAATAGCGTTACTTGTGCTCTGCTTTGGCAAGAACGCAAAAACAGAAATCAACATAACTACTATAATTGCAAACACAATCAGACCCTTTGCCTTCTTACTAAATCGCAAATGTTCTAACCTAAAAAAGCGTTTTTTACCTACTTCTTCGAAAGGAGCCTGTAAAGAAACAAACATAAAAACCGGAAGCGAGCGAATTTTTTTGTAATTAACCAATATTTATCTCATCGCAACGCATTATCTCTTTTATGCGAACGTTAATTGTCCTATCCATAGCGGCAACCACTTTTTCAGCAGGAATAGTCAATGCATATGCGAAAGTTTAATTTAAAATTATGGTAATATAGTAATAATTGTTTTGAATTATTTTTAATAGCTTTCCCAAATTTATGCATATAAAGCAAGCTAGGCAGCACCCAAGTTTGTCGTGATAAATCCTTTTTTAGCTGTTTTACTCCAAACCCTTTTCCGCCTAAATACCAGTTTTAGAAAAGCCCATCCAGCGATAAATATTTGCAAAAGCCAATAAACATAGATTGAAGGTATCCAAAGAAGGTTTCTAAATCTAATGGGTCGCTGCGATGCAGTTAAAGCTACGCCAAGAGAAATTAGCGAGCCAGCAGTTAAAGCAATTATAACCCCTGTTAAACTTATTATTGGGGTATGCTGTGTGAAGAAAACCGCGACAAAGAACCAATTTATGTAACTAAGCAACGAAACAACCATCATAAATGGTCCAGCAAGAGATATTTCTGCATCGATCGTTCTTTTGTTTAGGCTATCAAGAAGACGCCCATATTTCAAAGCTGTCTCCATGTAGCCTCTATACCAACGGACTCGTTGCTTCACCAGGTCCCCTAAAGTGTTTGGTGTTTCCTGCCCTGAACGAACATCAGGGGCATATTTTATTAAATGTTTCTTTTCGATAAGACGAAGTGCTAATTCCACATCTTCTGTAAGGGAAGTTTCGTCCCAGCCGCCTAATTCTTGCAAGACGTTAAGCCTTACGAATTGGCAACTTCCATTTAAAGGTACAAATAATTGCAGTCTTTCTCGCCCAGTAAGTAAAGCTTGGTACCAAGCTTTTTCTTCCATAGATATGACCCTTGTGAGAATGTTTCTTTTCTCATTTAACGAAGTGGTCATTCCTTGCACAGCCATTATTTGTTTATCATTAAAGTGAAATGCGGCTTTTTTCAGTACATCTTTTTCTGGAAGACTATCAGCATCAAAAACACCGACGATTTCACCAGTGATCATAGGCATAGCAAGGTTGAGAGCTGCTGGTTTGCCATTGGATTTTTTTTCGCGAATAAGACTGAAGGTTTGTGGATATTTAGCTACATATTCTGAGCATATTTGGCAAGTGGAATCGCTGGAGTTTCCATCAACTATTATTACTTGCATTTTTTCTTTTGGATAATCTAAATCTATAAGACCTTTTAAACAGCGACCAACTACTACTTCTTCATCCTTTGTTGGCACTATAATTGAAAACTTTGGAAGAATCTCGCTTTCAGCAGCAACGGTTGTGACTTGCTTGCGTTTACTTCTTATGCCGATATATATTATTGAACCATTGTATACTACCCAAAAAAGCATAATTGTAAGCAGAACAAGTGTGATAAGGTCAGAAATTAGCATTCATTTTCCGCCTCAATTAATGTTTCTTTTGATATTAAAAGAGTGTCTTCAAGCGATTGACCTACAAGAGATGTTTCAGACAATCCTCTAAATGGCATAACAATGACTTGGAATCTTACCTGAATACTTGTCTGAAGGAGAGATAGACACACTTTCATTATAGCTCACATATTTAATTTAACTCTTTAAAGCTTGTCACCCATCACCAGCTTTGACTAAACATTAGTTAAAGAGGTCGCAATAAAAAAGTATCTGAATAAACCTTACTTAAACGTGTTTCTAGTCTTAATAATAATGTATCATCAAATAATAAAGCGGGTTTAGCTCACGCCTTTAACGATAAATCAAAGGAGGAACCTGCTCGTGCTTACATAAACCAGTAAAAGTTGCCCTTGCGCATTAATTCGTATTGTCGTTAGAAACGCTTAAAGCATTCAAATAACTTCTTTTATATGAAAATTATGCGAAGATTTTTTTTGCTATTCTTAGTGTTGATATTGATTTTTTCGTCGGGCACAGCAGTTTTAAATCAAGCGCAAGCTCAGAATCAAAATAACTATTATTTAGAAATTCAAGGAAACGCTTGGAATCGATCGACGCTTAACATTCTTATCATTACGCCAAATAACGAGTCATGGTGGAATCCCATTTACATCAATTCTACACTTCGAGCTATTGGGCAATGGAATGAAGCAATTAATTCCTTCGCATCCAACTACACAAACTTTGCCTATCTTTCTAATCTTAAATTGCAACCAACCGTTTCAAATGAGACAGCCACAGGTTATAACATTTATCTTAATTGGACAGAGACTCCACTTGCAAATACGAGCAATGAAATAGGGTTGGAAACATCAACTATCCTAGAGAACGTTATTCTAAACTGCACGATTAATCTCGCTGTTCACACAGACCATGGAAATTCATTAAATGATGGAGACATGCAAAATATTGCTCTTCACGAGTTAGGGCATAGTTTAGGTTTGGGACATAGTAACTACACTGGCGATGTAATGTATCCAGTCTATACACTGGAAAGTCCGCCCAGATATATCTCTACATTAGATGTTTATGGAGTAGCAACTACCTTCGCATGGATGACTTACTTAAATAATTTTTATCCCGTAAATCAGTGGCTACAAAACACCCCCGTGACCTTGCCACAGAATATTCCTTATAAAAATTTGCCAGTTTCTCCTCAGAACGCTATTCCCCAAACACTCGCAAATAATCCAATTGTAGAAACATTAGTTTTAATGTTCGAAATCCTAATTCATCCTGAAATCTTCGCAATTGTCATAGTATTCATTGCAGTTTTAATTATCATTGCGATAATTCCGTCAAAAAAGAAAAAGCAGGTGCCTAAGGTTGGTTCATAAACTTTACAAAATCTTCAAGACTTCTTGGCTGCAACGTATAATTTGATTTTTTTTCTTCTCCAAGAGTTGAATAAGGTTTTAACCCGTAATCATGCCCAGGGTAAACTTCCAAGTTATCATTTAGTCTTGATAGTTTATTGAATAGACTATCATACAAGCTCTTTGGGTTACCGCCAGAAAAGTCTGTTCTTCCACATTCACCAACAAATAAAGTGTCACCTGTTAACAGTTTCTTGTTATCCACTAATACGCAAATACCGTCTAAGGTGTGACCCGGCGTGTAAATCACTTTTATCGAAACGTTCCCCACAAGTAATACTTCGTCGTCTTCGACTGCGACATCAAAGTTAACTTTTGATAGTTTATGCGCAACTATTTTCGCGCCAAAAATAGATTTTAACTCATGGTTACCAGCTGTATGGTCGGAGTGACCGTGCGTGTTTATGATATATTTTAAATTGAATTTTTCAGCTTTAATTATTTGAATTATCGCTCCTGCATTAAAGCTTGAATCTACAACGGCCGCTTCTTTCGTGTTTTCGTCCGCTATAACGTATGAAAAATTGTCGCCGTGTTGTTGGATTTGCTTAAAAAACATATACTTTCATAACCTTTTTTCTTTTCGTCTGTTCGCCAACATTTCTCGGGCTACCTGTTTTGCTTTTTTCGAATATATGAGATCTACAATTCTATCCCAGTCAAAGTCCTTGTTTGAATTGTAATGGGGATACTCTTCATTGGAAAACATCACAAGCTTATCCGAATCGTAGAGAATCTTGAAGGGTTCAGAGGGATTATCTGGGTGATCGTGGTGCGTACTTATGATTTCACAAACTTGGTTTATGAAAATCCTTGGGCATTCAAGCTTTTTTAGGACGACGGTTGCTATTTGTGGACCTTTTTCGTATTGATCTTTTATGCTGCTTCCGCCTATGTCATGCAGAATTATGGAAGTATATGTTAGTTCTTCGAGTTCGGGTTTTATTGGAAAGTTTTGTTTTGCAATAACGAATACTCTTTCAGTATGTGAAACTCCGAAGTCATTTTTCTTTAAGTAGGGAGTGGCTAACTCAAACAGTTTATCGGTGTTCATCATGTTCCGACCTCTCTTTTTCGCATATTAGTGTTACTTCAAGATGTTTAAAAGTGAATTTATGTCTGAAGGAGGATGACCAGAGAAATATTTGCCAAAATAACCATAAACCTCAAGGTCGAGGGTTAAAAACGGCTTCAGTTTTTCTGCCCACCATTTCAGGTCTCCTTCTCGATGTATTTCTATCTTGCCTAAGGTGCCGTTAACTTTGCATCGATCCCCTTCCAACCGAACGTACAAAAAATCAGAAGTTACTACATTAATTTGAGGCATGTGGGGACTATCAACCCATGCCAAAGCAGCATTGTTATCCTTTAAAAGTGAATAAAACTCGTTATTCAGGAACTTTGCATCTCTGACCTCAACCACGTAACGATGCAGCTTAGGAAGTTTATGCAAGAAATCGATTAAATCAGGTAAATGCTCAATTCCGAAGCTGGGTGGAAACTGCAGCAGCAAAGGCCCAAGTTTTTCCTCAAGCAAATTTGCTCTTTCAAGAAAAAGGTTTGTTTCGCGTTCACAATCTTTGAGCATTTTGATATGGGTAATTACATTTGGAAATTTAAGAGAAAACAGAAAGTTTTTTGGAGTCTGTTTTTTCCAGTTGGTTACGGCTTGATCGGTTGGGATTCTATAGAAGGTACTATCAACTTCCACGGTGTCAAATTTGGATGCATAGTAAGACAACAAATCTTTAGAAGCAATTTTATTTGGATAAAAGTTGCCTTTCCAGAAATTATAGCTCCAGCCTATGGTGCCTAAATGGAGATTATGCATTTTATTCGTTACCCTTTAGCAACAGCCAACTTTTCTCTTTTCCTTTAGCCCTCTTCAGCCAAACCAAAACATAACGTCCTTTGAGTCTTTGACCGTTAAGCGTAACCTCAATTTTATTTTCATCCCAAAACTTGGTTGTCGTAATTTCCTTTATCCCAAATTTTTACTGTTCCAGCGCCATACTGTCCTTTAGGAATTGAACCTTCAAAATTGGCGTAGTCATATGGGTGGTCTTCCGTCTCCACTGCCAAATGTCGCTGTGTAGATGTTTCGGGGATTCCTTTTGGAACAGCCCAACTTTTCAAAACACCATCCTTTTCAAGTCTTAAGTCGTAATGCAGTGCTCTGGCATGGTGCTCTTGGACTACAAAAATCAAATTTTTCATCTTTTTTCTCTCCGCCTGCAGGTTCAGGGGTCTGTTGAAAATTACGTTTTGAAGCATACTCTGAGAGCTTGCATCATTCAACTTTTGCATCAACTTTCTTGTTTTCAACAAGTTGATCAACAGTACATTCAGCAGGCGGCTTATCATCTCTTAAACGTTTAAAACGGGGCATTCTTAACCTCAAATCCCGTGTCACAACTTGATAAGCAACTTCACAAACCAATTTAGGTTCAACCCAAGTTACTTTGTCACCTGCTTCTGACTTAAAAGGGGCGACGACAGTTTTTAATTTACCAAACTTATCCATTAAAATTCCCAGCATTTCTTGTGTAAAGCCTGTTCCAACCTTGCCAACATAAACGGGTTTGCCATCTGTATCGTACAGCACCTAAAAGTAGCGCGCCGAAAGTTTTTCCTCTCGATTGCGCACCCAATGTGTAACCGAAAATAATGCAGTCACAAGTTTTCAACTTCTTAATTTTCAGCCAACTCCCCGTCCGTAAACCTTCCTCATATTGACTGTCTTTCTTTTTTGCCATTACACCTTCCAAGCCCTTCTCTAAAACTAATTTGAAGTAAGCTTCTCCTTTTTCCTCGATAAAATCTGATAAAAGTACACGTGAGCCTTCTTTCAACGAATCTTTTAAAATTTTTTTACGTTCCATCAAAGGTAGCTTGGTAACTGGTTTTCCATCTTTTTCCAATATATCAAAAACAATGTATGTTGCGGGCGCTCGTTGGGTTTGTCTTTGTATTTCTCCTGCTGAAGCTGCTTGTCCACGTTCCAATAAGCTTTGGAAGTCGGGTTTGCCTTCGCTCATGACGACAATTTCGCCATCGACAACAATGTTGCTAGCTAATTTTGTTAGCTCTAAAAGTTCTGGAAAATTATGTTTTAGTTCCTTTTCGTTACGGCTTTTTATACTAAATCCTTGGTCAATGTAGGAGATTGCGCGGAAACCGTCCCATTTAATTTCGAAAATCCAGTCTTTATCGGTGAAAGCATCATGGGCAACTTTTGCTAGCATAGGTTTGTAGATATGTTGGCTCATTTCTGTTCCAGCTGCTTGAGAGTTTCCCGCAGGGCAACCATAAGACCCTTAGCTTCAACTTCTGGGGGCTTCTCAATATGGATCTTTTCACCTTTAACTTTTTGAGCTATAAGTTCTTCAACTCTTTTCATGTATGAGTCTTCGAATTCGAGTAATGTCAAAATCTCCTGAAAGGTCACTAACTATCTTAACAGCCATATCTAATTCGGCTTTTTCTGGCGTCTTTAACTTTTGCACTTCTTCAAAATCCTGGGGATCAACTACATCATAGCCATAACGCAGTGTTGTTAAAACCAATGCACCTTTGTAAGTATGAAGTAGAGCAGGATATTCTTTTGTTCGAAGCGTTATTCGTCCAGCGCCTGCTTTATTTTTTTTCTCAAGCGCTGTTAAGAGTAAACTGTAAGCTTCCTTACTTTTCTTGGGCATCAGAGCGTAGGTTTTGTCAAAGTAGATGGGGTCAACAGAGAAGTAATCAACGAATTTGCTAATTCGAATTCTATTATCTGATTCAGGTTTTGCTGCATCTAACTCTTTTTGTTCTAACGTTACATATTCGTTTTTTGAAACCTCGTAGCCTCGAACGACTTCATTCCACGGAACTATTTTGTCGTCTTTAGTGCACATTTTTACATACTTGAGAGGTTGACCATCAACGCTATGCAAAAAATGAAACTTGATTCCTCTATCATAAATCATCGAGTACAAGTTTAACTGGAACATTAACCAAACCAATAGTAACACTTCCTGACCAAATTGACCGTCTAGGAGCGGGTGCACTAACTTTTTCATTCTCAAGTTCAGAAGTTTCATCCACATTTTCCTGTTCCATAACTAAATCTCCAGTTTACATTTTTTTTCAAAAATATTTTTCCACGGATCGCTTTTCCGGTTTACTACGTTAAAAATAATGAAGTCGGAAGGGTTTATTCCTTTCTTTACTTCACTCCATTCTAAAGGCGCCGAAACTGTGGCTTCAGGTGTAGGTCGTAAGCTGTAAGGAACCACCATTGTTCGCAAAGGTGAATTCTGAAGGTAATCTGCAAAAACCTTCCCAGGTTTCTTTGTATCCTTAAACTCAGAAACAACAATTTCGCTTTCTTTTGCTAAGTCGATCCCGATTTTGTGTACAAAAGCCCTTGTTTCTTCAAAGGTATGATCTGGAACAATTGGAATAACGACATGTAGACCTTTTTTACCTGAAGTTTTAATGAATGGTGTTAGCCCTAAATCCAGAAGTTTGTCTTTTAGCAAAAGTGAGACTTCTGCTGCGTCACTTAAAGTTGCTGGTGGCTCAGGGTCAACATCAAAAAACAGTAGGTCGGGTTTGTCTAAATCGTCAATTTTGGAAAAAGGCATATGAATTTCTAATGCTGCAATGTTTGCAAGCCAAATAAGAGTGTCTAAGTCGTTGCAAACGATATAGTAGACATCACGTTTGGATGTTGGTGAGTAAATCTTTTTTGTTTTAACCCACTTCGGCGTGCCTTCAGGAGCATTTTTTTCAAAAAAACTAACAGAGCCACCATCTACACCTTCAGGGTATCGGGTCAAAACTAAAGGTCTGTCCGCGATTACTGGCAATATTTTGGGAGCCATTTTAATATAATACTCAATCACCTGAGCCTTGGTAACCTTAATTTTCGGGTAAAAAACTTTGTCCAAATTTTTCAAATTTACTTTTGTTAAGTTTTTCAGTTCTTCCATAATTATTGCACCAAAAAATTAGGTTGAAAAATATTCTAATAAAGTAATGTAAATCTAGTCTTTTTACTTTTTTGGATGCGTACCAAAACGTAGTAGAATTTTAGAAAGTAGAGTACTTCTTAGCTAAATAAGATAGCTAAACAAACAATGAATTTTTGATTTTAAACGAGAATAAACTGGTTTCCTTGTCGCTAAACCTATATACTAATTATGGTACTATTAATTGATAGAATTAATCAAGAAAAAGTAAATTTTGAAAGCCGATCGTTTGCTTTTTTCAAGGTAATTCGCTAGATAAGGAAGGAGAAAAATAATAACATGAAACCAAGAAAGCCGACATTAGAAGACCAACTAGCTGTTCTTTCAGCTCAACATAATATTTACCCATCTGAACTCTTTCAAGCTTTACTTCAAGCAAAAGATCAAAACAAGTCCACATGTCAAAATTTAACTATTGAATACCGCGGAAGTGTCAACGACCAAGCTATCTTCCTAATAACCAAGGACAGTAAAGTAGTAGCTCAATTCCGAGTTCCCGAAGAAACTCTTGGACAAAACGGCTATTTCATTTGATAATTGGATGGACACAAGCAGAGTTCGCAAGGAAATTGCAAAGCAAAACCCAAAGCCCGCACACATCAAAATAGGAGATTTACATGCAGGCATGAAAAAAATAAATGTCATTGCAGAAGTACTGGAGACCTCCGAACCATCCAAAGTTCATACACAATTTAGAGATAACGCTCTTGTATCTAACGCTTCGATTGGAGATGAAACAGGAAAAGTTATGCTTTGCCTTTGGGACCAACAAGTAAATGCGGTTTCAGTAGGCAACTTTATTGAAGTAAAGAATGCACATGTAGCTACGTTTAAAGGTGAAAATCAACTACGCCTTGGAAGAAACGGAACCATCACAATAATGGAAAAGCCTGTACCAACTGAAGCTACATAAAAAATGAAAGGTTAATGCTTCTTTTTGTGAAGTATCAAGTTTGTTCAAGTGGGATTTCCCAGTAACTTATAATATCACCTTTTACCCATTTGCCACCTAAACTTCTGACAACTTCATTGATGTCATCCCATTCTGCCTTCAAAAACTGAATTGGCTTTACCACAACGTAGTCTCCTTTAACCGTGAAGCTAAGAAGTTTACGTTGATCTGGGCTGAATTCGTTTTCCATTTTAATTGCAGTTTTGGTTGGTTGAACCGTTGGTTTTGGAGTTGCAACTTTAGCTTCAGTTTTTAGGTCTGCTTTTGCCCCAATGACAGGTTTAGGTGCGACTTTTCCTTCTGATGAGTTTGTTAGGATGAACTCAGGGATTGGATATGATTCAGCAATATCCTCGAAACTATCACTTCTAACAATAATGGATACTTGCTTTAAAAACAAATCAAGTTTTAAATCTAATATTTCCGCGTCGATGGGCAAGTTGGAAGCAAAGCTGGATAGTTTGCCCTGCAATAATTGAATAAGAAATTCAGGAGTCATTTTTATTATTCTTATCTTCATTGATGCCACTCAGAACTGCCTTAGGTAAGTGATAACTTAAAAGTATTTTCTATTTTTTTGCCTAACCCCTCGTTGCTTTTTTACAAGTAAAAAGAAGGATTTATGGTTGTTTTATTTTGGATTTGCCTCTGAGGCTTCTCCATTCAGCAAAGGTGCCAGAGTAAACGCCCCAGCTCTTCAGCCTGGGAGTAACTGTTCTTAGCAAAGCAGGGCATACGGCAAGTTGAATAACTAAATTTAGCCCATATGTGGCTGCGAGGACTATGACGAAGGAAAATCCTCCGAGGATGCTGAATGCTATAACCCCAATGCTGAAGAGATATGTGTATTGCCATAGAATGTAGGCGGTTCCGATGAACAGAGAGATAGCATACGCAGCCATAAGGAGAATGAGATTTCTTTTTGTTCTAATTTGTGCTGCATTTCGTGGAATAAGAACCCAATTTAATCCGAAAATAATTAATGCGGTAATTGATTCGACCCAGGCAGCGTAAGGTGCAACTTGCTCAACGTACACTCCGCCAATAAAAGCGCCAATCATGCATCCCGCAAGTCCGTTCCACCCGAACCATAAAGGAAAGACACCTAAAAGAATGACGGGAAGGTAAAGAAGTGTAAATCCTGGTAACATACCTGGTGCTGAGCCATAAAATAATATGGCATAAATTGCGGCTACCATTGCTGTTATTGCAGCTTTTTTAGCTTTACTTTGTTGGGGCACCATTTCATTTTTGATCCTTATTGGATAAGTGATGACTCTTGATTGGCGAAATTGAATAAAAACATTATCGTTTGTGTTACAGTTGTAATACAAATGTACAAGCGATCTTTAATTAAATTGCGAAAATTAAGTTAATCGCGTAATCACGATAACCTCAAGGACTTTCAACCAAAGTATAAATGTTCCAGCAGTGTTGACGTATTAGACTGCAAAAATTTACCGACGGATAATAAATGATTGACAAGCCTCGTGCAATCAAGATTGCTTTCGTTACAGGAGTTGCAATCCTCATAATTTTGAATGCATACACTTTCACAGTGGCTTATCCCGAAACTTACGCAGTTAACCCAGGAATTAACACTTCAGGCACAATACTGGCAAAAGATTTTTCAGCTTACTACATGGGCGCCTGGAGACTATGGAATAACCCGGCGCACATTTACAATTTCGGAGCTTTAAACGATGGAGAACCGGTAATTCTACCTCACCCCGAGGAATACAAATACCTGCCATCTTTTTTGCTTATCATCTCGCCGTTCCTCTCTATGAATTATCAGCAAGCGCTTCTCGCCTTTGACATAGCTCAATTCGCACTGCTCCCGTTGATGGCTTATCTTATCTACAAGCTCTTAGGCAATAAGCCCCTTGCAGTAACCTTTGTAGTGATGGCTATCGCATTAGTGCTTCCTTTCCCAACGCCACAGCATGGTTTTTCGCTAAGCTACTATTGGCAATGGGGCGAAGGACAAGCTAAAGTTTTTGATACCTTCCTCTTTCTGCTAAGCTTCTACTTTGGCAGCCGAGGCAAACCATACTTGTCTGGAGTTGCTTTAGCATTTGGGTTTTTTGATCCAAGGTTTGGATTGCTGGCGTTACCTCTCTTTATTATGTACAACCGCAAAAACCTCAAAGCAGCAACAGCAAGCATGATTGGATCATTAGCGTTATCAAATGCGATGCTTCTTTATCCAGGCATGGCATCTAACTTCCTAAATATGGTTCTTGCATCTGCCGTTACAACGCCACTTTACTATTACTCTCTTATTCCCTTCTTTACTTTGCTGGCATTAATTGTGGTAAACTTCAAAGAATTGGTTGCGGCGTTTGATTTCAGACGATCCACAAATTTCAAAAATTCAACAAAACCGCAAAAAACTAACTTGAATGATGTCTTATCGAAGTCTTGATAATACATTAATTATGCCGATTAATACGTCTCCAGAATTACGGCGTTCAATGCAGGCCAATAATTCGACTCAATCTTATCAAAGATACCAACTGTAGCCTCGTTAATCCCAAAAACTCCGTCACTACTCCTAAATTAAGCCCGAAATCCTTAGTAATAGAAAAACTCTTTTTCAAACTTGATAAGAAGTCAACTATCGTTATTGATTAGGGCTATTAAGAATTCTTGAATAAGTTTTTTTAATACGCGCACTAAATATTTAATGCAAGCTCAAAAGTTTTGCATTTCGTTTTGAGGCATCCATGTGAAGAGATACGTAACAATAACGTTAGCAATTACTATATCCATTCTGTTAGTTTTGGCTTCGATGGTGTTACTTTTGCCTTACTTCGATGTCAACAGCGACAGCCAACAAGTTAACAATTCTGTTTTTCACGTGGGTGTTTCTTTCTGCGGTAACACGACAGCACAAGCAAAACTTTTGATTGATAGGGTGAAAGGTTATACTAACCTTTTTGTGGTACAATCCGGTCCTGTCAGCGTCAATGAAACCGCTATGAATGAAATAGTGAATTACGCTGTCGATTCAGGTTTAGATGTTATTGTATATTTTGGCTATTTTAATCCTAATTACTCCTGGCAGGTCCCCTGGCTTGATTATGCCAAAAAACAGTGGGGTAGCCATTTCTTAGGAGTCTATTTAAATGATGAACCAGGAGGACAAACAATCGACTTAAACTGGAATGGAGTCTTTAACCAACTAAGAATCCATAACATGCCAGAATACAGCGAACATGCACAATCGATAGATCTTGCATTGAATGGCTCCCTTCCCATGGATAATAATAATGCAGCATACCACTTTATCACCGATGTAAAAAACGGCTTAGGACTAAATCAGCTACAGAGTCGGTCAATTCAATCTTTCACGTCTGATTATGCACTCTACTGGTTTGACTACACAGGCGGCTATGACACAATTTTTGCTGAGTTCGGCTCCAACCAAAGTGTCACCCAAGCTATAGCTTTCGATAGAGGCGCGGCTCAGATGCAAAACAAAACGTGGGGAGCCATAATAACTTGGACATACGACCAACCTCCCTACATCGAGAATGCCTCAGCAATGTACAACGACCTTGTGACAGGATATAATGCAGGTGCAAAATACGAGATAATTTTCGATTATCCACAAATCCAAAACAACCCCTACGGAATCTTAACAGATGAGCATTTCTCGGCGCTTGAAAAATTCTGGAACATAATACCGACTCTAAAAGTAAACAACGCAGCTGAGGTCGCTCTGGTTTTACCGCATAATTACGGGTGGGCAATGAGAAACCAGCAAGATCTCATTTGGGGAGTATGGAAACCCGATAACACATCAGAGCAGATTTGGAGTATTTCGCGCAAACTTCTCTCAGAATATGGCTTAAACTTAGACATAGTTTACGACGACCAACAGTTTCCTGTTCAAGGAAAATACCAGCAAATCTACTTTTGGAACCAAACAATCTAATCAGTTACTCTTTTTTTTATTTTCTACTATTCAAAGACAATATACGATTAGAGATTACTACAAGTCGTCAAATCTCTTTACATTACCTGAGGGGTCAAGCTGTACAATCTTTTCATGGAGGATTAGTTTTATCGGTGCAACCTATGTCTCGCCACTTTTGCTTCCTTTAACGTCACCAAACACTAGGAAATTATACGGATGAATGGTAAGGGATTTGAACATTTGCCGCAACTAAGTTTAAGTTGCAATACGGGCTTTAAAAAAACGGTAAAGAAACACAAAACCAACCATAACACCTTTATTAGCAAGTACACCTTAACAGGGTAACCTAATTGGTGAATATTTTTGACCCAAACCGTCAGAGGAAGAATAGTTAACTACAGAACAGGACCAAAATCGCAGTCATCAAGAGAATGCTTAATCGAATTTGAAACAGTGAGTTCAGCATCTTTAGCAGGGAAACTGGTAGGTCAAAAAGTAACTTGGAAAAACGGCAACAATAGCTTTGTTGGAAAAATTAGGGGTGCACACGGCAAAAACGGCATGGTTAGAGTAAGATTCCCGAAAGGAGTCCCAGGACAAGCCATAGGATCAATTGTTAAATTAACAAGTTAGGTTTTTCTTAAAAAAACGTTCTGGCTTTAGCCAACAGTTCCAGTGCAAAAATTCTCTATCAATTTTCGGGCCGTTTTCAGAAATAATAAGCTGGTTTTATAATTCGCCTAAGTCTTTGGATTCATAAATATAATCTTCTAAATGGACTTTGCCATCTTTAACTACTATTGTATAGTCTGCTTCACAAATTGGACAAGCTACTATTTCGCCATCTTTGAGTCCATCACGATGGAAAGTGTTTCCGCATTCTGAACATTTTAAGATAATATTATCAGGCCTCGTTTTACTCCATTTTGAGGTAATTGTGGGATCTTAGCCAATCTGACTGGTTTTTTCGGTAACGCCAAAAGATGTCTCCTCGAGTGTCCGCTTGAAAATCCCAGGGTGAAACTAAAACGATGTCTCCTTCTCGGATCCAAACGCGCCTTTTTAATTTGCCTCTAACTCTGCATAATCTTTCTTTACCATCTTGACATTTAACCGTGATTCGTTCTGCGCCAAGCATCTTAACAGCCATACCTAAGACGTCATTTGAAGAAGGTAAAACCATACTGTCGAGGTTGCCCTCGTTTGTAATTTTTCTTTTTCCCATTTTTTCCACTTCTCATTGGCTTGCGCCAAAACAATCAGAATAATTTGAGAAAAAGTTAAAACGTTTAGTCGATCCGACTCTTCCTCTAAAGAATTCTAACAATTGAACCAACAAGGATGCGCCAGCTATATTAAGACAACAAATAAAAAATGTTTTTTACCCATGCAATCTTAATCTTAATTTATTTTAAGGCACTGCTTAATACTCATCTGCAAATGGTCAAGCTCTTGTAGTGCCGTCTTTTGAGGTGTTATTTTCCTTTGGGTTTTTCTCTGTGGCAAATTTT
This sequence comes from Candidatus Bathyarchaeota archaeon, assembly GCA_963750605.1. Taxonomy (GTDB): domain Archaea; phylum Thermoproteota; class Bathyarchaeia; order Bathyarchaeales; family Bathycorpusculaceae; genus Bathycorpusculum. Next base: position 175,739 of record CAVVRN010000016.1, on the reverse strand, counting down.
ATAGTACCTATGTTTTGATTAGAGTTTGACACTTGTATTCGTTGTCTATGCACATTGTCTAGTTTGCCACTGTTTTTTATCGACGTGTTTTAAGTTGCTTTTTTGGATCAAAGCTTAAAATGTTTGCAGGTTGCGTATAGATTCGTACCAATTCGTATTGATTCGTACCGTTTCGTCTGGATTTGTCCCAAAAAGGCCCAAAAAGTCCCCAAATAATTGCTGAAAAAAGCATGTGCGAGGGCGCAAGTTAGAACTTGATTTGACTCCAACCCCTAACAGTTAGACCTACTTTATTTTACTTTTATTTAAGGAGTAACTATAAGCATACGTGTGAAATGAGAAAAAATGAAGTTAATTAAAGGGTGGAAAAAAATCAGCAATCAAGGTGGCTACGTCAACGAAAACACAGGACAAACTCTAATTATTTCAAAAAAAGAATTTAGCCAAAACTACCATGTGCTGCTATTCAACGGAAAGCAAACTAAAAAAGAAGAGAGCACAAAAATCTCACCTGATTTCGCGACTCAACCCAAAGCAGAAACTTTCGCGCTTAACTGGATGGAAAAACACCCAAACGGAACAATTGAAACAAAAGCTTAAGTTTAATCGATAAATTTTTTTTGTATAAAAGTGGTTGTTTCAAAGTAAGGTCAACTTAAGCGCAAACCAAAAATTCAGGAAGAGAGAGAGGGGGAATCAGTAGCTTGCACTTAAGTTAACCTTCGTTCATTTTTTTCACGCTTTGATTAAAATTTATTAATCTTTGGCGTGACTGATACATTTAATACATTTTGATTTATAAATAATGATGTGACTGTGAATAGACAGCTACAAAGTCAAGAATCTGAATTTAATTAACGATTTTTTTGGGATATCAATTTAATAATGTTCAATGATTTTGTTTATAAGTGGCTGGTTTTATATATTATAAGGCTTGTGAAGGAAGCAATTTTTCCAAACAAAACGCGAGGGAGACATTTAATGTTAAATTACAGAAATTTATGTACGGAAAATTATAAATGCAGAATATGCTCGGCTCATTTTCAAAATCCTGAAGAATTAAGAATCCACAGAATGGTTAGCCATAAAGGGCATATGCTTACGATCAAACGCTAAATAAACAGCTGAATGATCGGCGCTTTATTTTATTAATTTTTTGTTGGAAACAAACAGCTTAGTTTCTCGTGATCGCAAGAAAATTATGTCCAGAATTGTTTGGTTTCTTTTTTAAAGTCTCCACTATGTCTTAATGTTAATTATTTTTCTTGAGATGTAGTTACTCATGGGTTTTTAAAATGTTAGAAAGCGCAGTTTTCTGTTTTGCAAACACGAATTAGATGGTAAATTTTAGTCAAGAAAGTTTGACTAAACGTTGGTCAAGAATCCTTGACGAGAATGCTTTTACGGTAAAATAATTCAAAGTACTTTGGAGGAAAAGCGGATGGACAAGTTGGTCTTCCAAAGTTTGGCTTTAACTTTTCTAGCAGCTTCTTTAATTCCCGAGCTTTTTGACGCTTTTGTATTAGGCCAAGTAATGGCTGCATTTAGTTTAGTAACGATTGTTGCAGTCTTCTTCTGGAAAACAAGCAAATATGTAAAAGCTAATCTTGATAACGGAGTTTCAATAGCAAATAAAAGCCAATTTTACAACCTATCGCTACATTCCTTCACCTAAAAATACGGAAATGGAGAGTAAACAAATGGTCGTTGTCCTTTCACCACCGCGAAAAATTGAAAACAAACATGACTTATCTATAATACTAAAATCGTTTGAAGCAGAATGCAAAAACTGCACACCAATAACCCCCCTTGAATGCATAAGCCGATGCAAAGTATACAAATTAAAAAATGAGCTAAGAACTCTACGTGAAACGATGGATAACCCGAATTACATAAAAGATCTATTAAATGTCTTAAAAAATGCTGCAAGACTCCAAATTCTGCAGACAATTGTAAATGGTAGGTATTCGAGAAGTAAGCTTCAAGGGGAATTAAAAAAAACTGGATACAGATGCAATCAAGACATCATAAGCAAAGAGTATCTTGCGGCCTCTAATCGCCGTGGGCCTAGCAGCTGAAGTACGAGAAGAATATTACGCGACCACATTCGGTAGTCGATTAACGGAAATGCTGGGATGTTTCCCAGAATTTGCAGAAAAGTTACCAACGCACTCAGAATGCTACGAAGAGACTCTTTTACAATCCTTGCTTTCAGGATCTAAAACCTTTGAAGAAATAGAAAAACTTATTTTGCCAAAATCCGTTTCAAGAATTCTAAACCGCTTACGCTCGGCCGATCTGATAAAAACCCCGAAGGCAAGGGATTATATATTTTTCGTTACCTCAAAACGAGACCCAAACAAAGAAGCCTTCGCAGACAACGAACGCGAAATTTACGATGCGATTGGTTACGAAGGAATTTCCGTCAGAAAGCTTGCCAAAAAAACAGGGCTTTCAGTGAGAAAAACTTACAAGTTCTTGCGATGTTTTAAGGGCAAAAAACTTGTGTTCGCAAGAAGAATACCGAAAACCTATGATTTAACTTGCAAAGGTAAAAGTTTAGCTTTAGTGCTCAAGGAGATTCAGCAAGTCGTCGAAGAGACATGGAAATCTTCTGAACAAGTATGCGAGACACGCTCAAGTGCACTAAGTATGGGTGGTTTATCCGATTATGCAATGCTCCGTTAAGACCGTTGACATAATAAATGTAAGGATCACCCACAAAACAGCACGTGTCCCGCTCTTGGAGGCTGTATCTTTCAAAGACAAGGAAAGCGCATACACTCGGATCCGTTCGCTTGACGGTGTGCAGGAAGCGGTGCTTATCCAAACGTGCAATCGCATTGAACTTTACCTTGTAAGCGAAAATGGCAATGAAACACTCAAAGCTGCAGTGGAGTATTTAGAGAACCGCGCGTCAGCCCATACTGCCGAGGCACATAAAGCAATAGAGCACTCCGTTAATCGTGATACGCTTAACCATTTGTTGCGGGTCGCTTCCGGATTAGAATCTATGGTGATAGGCGAAGACCAAATAACAAACCAACTTTGGAACGCCTACCTTGAAGCTGAGAAAGCAAATGCTGTAGGTCCAGTTCTTAGTCTACTGTTTAACCGGGCAGTAAATGTAGGTAGACGCGTGAGGCGAGAAACGGGAATCAATAGAGGCGCTGTCTCTGTAGGTTCAGCGGCTGTGGAACTTGCTGAAAACCTTCTGGGTAGTCTTCACGAAAAGAAAATCCTCATAATGGGCGCTGGCGAAACAGGCACTCTGGTCGCCAAATCAATGTCTCGACGCTGCCTAAGCCCCATATTCATAGCAAACAGAACTTACGAACGCGCTTTAAGATTAGCAGAAGAGCTCTGTGGCAAAGCAGTTAAATTTGACAAGTTGGACGAAGTACTTGTAGACGCCGATGTGGTATTTTGTTCAACATCCGCCCCACATTATCTAATAACAAAAGAAATAATTTCTAAACTTTTAACTAAACGCCAAAACAAAAATGATCTTCTAGTAATAGATATTTCGAATCCACGGAACGTTGAAGAAGCCATCAAGGAACTACCGCAAGTGAAGCTCTACAACATCGATGACTTAACATTGATTGCAGAGCGGAATAGACAAGAGCGTCAGAAAAGCGTCTGGGAAGCCGTCAAAATAGTAGACGAGGAAGTTTCAGTGCTTGAGAGCGCTGTCAGGGCGGATTCTGTGCGTGAAATCGTTTCTGATTTGCTTTCTCAGATTGAGAAAAGTCGTCAAAGAGAACTTACAAAAGCCCTTAATATGATGGGTGAGTTGGATGATCGACAGAGAAAGATTGTCAATGACTTAACGAGCATCCTGCTCAAGCAGATGTTTCTGCCAGTTGTCCAAAATGTTCGCCGAGCCGCCGCGAACCGTGAAACAGAACTCATTGAAGTTGCTACAAAATTATTCGAAATCTAATAGTCGTGCTATAAATAGGAAATGAAATGGGAAGGCATGAAATCTCAAAGGCAAACCAGTAAACTTTTTCCCTTTGTCTTTTATGATAGTTATTTTTGTGGGCAGGTGATTATCGGCTAAGAGCGGCGCCACAGAAGGGGCAAAACTCTTTGGGCTTTAAAAGTTTGTTTCCGCAGTTGGGACAGAAGGCAATCGTTGGTTGCTTTACTTGTGTTTCAGGAGAAGGAGGAGGTATTTCAACGGTTGGCGCAGTTGTTTTTGGGTTTTCGGTCACGGTTGGGTTAGGTATGGAAGGTTGGGTTAGATTTTGATCATTTGACTTTTGATCAGATGAACTTGACCTTCTATGTTGTGCTTTTCTGCGCGTGGCAACTATAACTGCGGCTATTACAATTATTACTGCCAGAAGTATTGCTGGTAAAACTATTGATTGTAACGGAAAGTTCGTGATGCCATTTGCAGAACTTGTAGTTGGCGTCGCAGTAATTGTAATGGTGGGTGTGACTGTTGATGTTGGTGTTATTTGCGTCCACCATTGGTTTATTGAAGATGCGTCGAATGCAGACAAACTTACTTGCAGGTCTTGTACGCTAAATCCCGTTTTCACGCCAGAAGGAAGCGATAGCATCTGATTTGCGCTTACAGTTATCGAGTTGTTTGTGTATTGATCAACGAATATTACTGAGCCATCAATAACCTGGATTGTTGTCGATCCGTTGGAAACAGTTACGACGTAATCGGTTCCATCGCCCATTACTAATCCTTGAGGCACCTGTACTGGTCTGACGTCACAGGTTCCTTGCTTGCGGAGACAACTGCTCATGGATATATGCGATGCCTGTTCCTAACAATAATGTTCCCTCAACGACTGCTGCGCCTGTTAAAGCAATTGGCAGTGTCTCACCCAATAATAGCATACCAACGCCAATTTCTATTGGAAGAGTTATTGCGACTTGACCAAACTCATCAGATTCCAGTCCTGTTTCAAAAGGAACAGAACCTGTGGTCGGTGACGGCACAACAGTATAAGATATGTTTCCGGTTATCGGATCAGTTTGTGGCTGAAGATATACCCATGCCGCGTCAGAGTTTGCGCCCAAATATACTGTTCCACCATTGTCAGGATAGTTGAAACCGACTATTGTGTTGCTGTCGTTGCCTGTTTGAATTTCTGCTCCCGTGCCAATTGAACTTTGAGTAGTAACCGCTGAGCCAGTGTCCGCAAACCTGCTGAACCTTGAACTAGTGAAACGCTGCCTAAATTGTCTGATGTCGGCAGGGCAGGAGCAGGGGTCGGTGTGGGAGTTGGAGCTGCTGTAACCATTGGAGGCATAGTAGCAGATGAGCCTGACCGCAGTACGATTATGCCGTTGGTGTCTGTGGTTTCAGCATTTCCAGTTAAAGTCGCGGTTATGATATCAGTGGTGAAAGTGCCTGCTAAATGCTCCGCGGTTCCTGTAGCTGAGCCCATCTCGTCAGCAGTAAAACTTGCACCTGAAACCGTTCCAGTAAACACAATTTGATTAAATCCCACTGGAGGAACACCGGACATGTCATATTCATTCCAGTATGCTGAATCGGTAACCCAACTTGACTCGTAAACATTCAACACTATACTTATCGATTGCCACTTTGAGTTATAATCATAGTATAAGTTACGTTTACATCATTCATCCGTGTGGTTGGATCAGAAGGATCCATTTCATAGTACGTTTCAGGTATCGCGTTTTTCCATGTTCCAGATAAATCTCTGGCAGGACTTAGCGCGGCATACAAGGGTAATGTTAATGCAGAAAACACCAATATAGCAATAATAATTGGAGTAATAATTTTGAAAGAAGTGGAGGTTTTACGGGACTTAAAGAATAAGCTTGTAAATTTTCTTTTTTGCATATTAACTCTCTCGATTCCAATTGCGTACACTGATATGTTTTATTTATTAATCTTTAGTAGCCATACTCAATAGTAGTATTCAACTCCTTCATTACTTGATATGTGTGAGATAGCTATTGTTGAGAATTAAATGGGTAAACATGGAAACTTGAGCAAGTGACCTTCTGCCAAGAGTTTTTACGGAGAAGATGTAACGTCTAACTTAGAAAACTACCAATTCTGCTAATAAAAATAAGAAAAAATAGGCTACTGGGAGTTGACACCCAGCGGTCAAGGTCATTTGTCGTTCTTAGGGTGTGTCGCTAGTTAAGTTCTCTTGTTTCTTCTGCCGCGGATTATAAATAATGCCGGCAATAAGCAATACCGCTCCAAAGATGGGTAATACGAGCACTGCTTCTTGGATGCCTCTTGCAAAAAAGAGGACAATGCCCACAACAATTAATATTCCCCCAATTCCAAGGAGTCGCCCTTTGTTTGTTTGATAATATTCTTTCATGTCCACCATTTTTCCACCTCCGCCCTCTTCGCTTCCAACTTTGCTACTTCCATTTTGTTAGTATTTCCTCCCTTCGGAAAGTTGCTGTGCTGACAAAGAACAGCGCCACATCAACCGCTAAGAGTAATCCCTGAGATTATGAGCAGGCTGTTTACGTCAAGGGTTATTATGCTTGTCTCGCTGAGAAGGTATATGCCCAGGAGGGGAAAGAGAATAAAAATTCCAAAACTGTTAGCGCTGCGCACATCATTAACTCTCGATGAAACAATCACGCTGAACAAAACACTCATAACAATGGCGACCGGCATCAGAACCAAGAGCAAAGTGGCGATGTTCCAGTTTGGAAAATAATAGTAGCCAAGCGTACTGAAAGTAACCTCATCAATGCCCACCATGAACACTGCTGCAGCCGCATACATTGCCACTAAAGTTGGAATAACTGCGGAAATGGCTTTTCCAAGCAATATTTCTCCATCAGTAAGGGGCGTGGCTAGAAGCGGTTCCAGACTCTTCTCCACTTTCTCCCCCACTATACTGTAGGAGGCAATCCCTAAGGGAACGTACGCTGCTCCTATAACTAAAAAGAAAGAAAAGGAGTTAAGCAAATTTGGAAGCACACCCGGCGCTGCGAGTCCGTGGCTCCCCCTTACTGTTAAATACTCCAGTATCACCGGAAACAGGACCGAGATAACAACTGGGAAAATGATAATTGAGGTACCACACGTTTTTTACTCGCCTAAATATTTTGAAGTCCCTAGCTGCTACAATCCACGCCTTTGAGAGTCGCATATTTATTTCCTCACAAGTTTTAGATAGGTATCTTCCAAAGTTGAGCCCACCACATTGATTGATCTGACATGACCGCCCGCCAGCACTATAGCCTCTATAACAGGTGAATTTTCCTTGTCTGGGTTTTCCACGTCAAATGTTATCGTGTCGCCGCCGCTGGACAAATTCTTGAGCGGCAGTTTTTTCAGTGCCGCCAAAACGGCATCGTTCACTTGCTGTTCCAATCCGATAACTGTCTTTTTGCCGCTAACGGACCTTTCAAGTTCCTGCGGAGTACCAATTGCCCTAAGACTCGTATTCATTATTGCTACCCTGTCGCAGATTCTCTGCGCCTCGTCGAGATTGTGAGTGTTCAGGAAGATTGTCTTCTTCTCTTTTTTTAGTTGAAGAATGAAATCTCGGACTGTTTTCGCAGCCTCAGGATCTAGATTTGCAGTAGGCTCGTCCATGAAAAGTACTTGTGGTTCATGGATGAGGGCGCGGGCTATGGCGAGTTTTTGTTTCATGCCCTTGGAAAAGGTCCCAGCTAAAACGTTTCTCTTATCCCAAAGCCCTAACATCTCAAGAAAACGCTTATTGTTCTCTTTCCTTTGAGCATCAGAGCAATCGTATATTTTTCCATAAAAATCTAGGTTGTCGTAGGCGGTCAGATTTTCAGATAACCCAACATTATCAGGAACTAAACCCGATGATTTTGCGGATTTTAATTGAGTCTTCCTTTTTTCCTATGTCATAGCCGCCTATGTTTGCGTTCCCACTAGTTTTTGATATTAGGCAGCAAAGCATTCTGACAGTCGTAGTTTTTCCTGCGCCATTCGGGCCGAGAAAACCGAAAACTTCGCCGTCGTCAACGTGTAAGGTGAGGTTGTCTACGGCTGTAAGGTCCCCGAATTTTTTGGTAAGGTTCTCAGTGTCTATCAATTTAACATTACCAGACCTGTGCGTGTATTAATTATCGTTTGGTAGGATTGATCGAGTATTTAAGCGTAAATCTAAGGAGGCTCGGTTCAGGAATTGAACGACCGCCATTTTTAGCTTTTCTTAATTTAGTTTTGATATTTCAATCAATTGTCAATCAGAACAATAACATTTTTTTGTGTGTTGTTCTTCTTTTTGTTGTTTTGGTTTGCTTTTTTGTTTCTAAGCTTAAAACAACTGAACTTGACGTCAAAATAAGTCAAGAAAAGTTGTAAAAAGGAAAGAATAGTCAAAATTAGTCAAAATAAGTTAAAAAAAAGTCAAAGAATAATCCTCAGGCTCTTTACTCAAAAGGGCTCAAAAAAGCAGGATGTTAAGAGATGATAAAGATGTCTTTCAGAACTTACCGTTTGAATTCTTCCATTCTTCACGGGGAGGAATTGCCTGAATAGTGTCCCAATGTTCAGCGATTTTCCCATTTTGGATTCTGTATAAATCGTAATACGATGATAACTTGTCACCGAAGTTGCCCTCCGAAACAACAAGTACGAAGTTCCCTTCTCCCAAAATTTTATGAACCTTGGTGTACTTTACAGCTAACCCCTGTTGGCCAAAGCCTGCAATCCAGCAAACAGTCCCGAAAGATTATCCGCAACTAAAGGATTATGTTGTATGTAGTTGTCTCCGTCAAAATAGCCTGCGAACTTTTCTTTTCGGCCATTGAGCAGGTCATCCATGTAAGTTTTCATAAGCTCTTTGTTCGCTTCTGTCTTATCAAGTTCCCAAGGAAATGTAGGTCCATCTATCATTGTGTGTCCGCTAGGGTTTGGTTTCCCAGCTTTAGCCTGAAAGTTATCCCAGTGCTCAACAATTTTTCCATCTTCAAAACGGAAGATATCAAAACCAATCAAAGAAATGTTTGGGATGCTGAACTCTGAATGCGTAAAAACGAAATTCCCGTCCTGAAAAGCACGTACTGGATTGACTTTAAATGAGATCTTCTGATTAATTGCCCTACGCTCGATTAATCCTTGAATACCATCTTTCAACGTAAGATTGTGCTGAGTATAATTATCAGGGTTTATGTAAGAAAGCGGTCCGTTATCCCCTGTCTCACCACTTTTTAATAATTCCAATGCCTGTTGCTTATAATTTTCCATAAATAATTACCATATTAAAACTAGTATGGCAATTCATATTTCTTTCTCTCTAATCAAAAGGCTAAGATCAGCTGTTAAGTAACGTTAGATTACTTGTCCAGTGAAGGAACACCGAGTACTTTTCACGTGAAATTTAATTGTGAATTTACTGGTAAAAATCATATGGTTAGATTTTTCAGTTCAAGGAGCTAAACCAAAAAATATCGACCATTTTTCTCACATGTAAAACCAGTTTGCAAATTTAAGATTCTTTCTTTGATGGTTCGTGTCAAGATACAGTCACAAACCCATAAAATGTACCTTGAGATTTAACATTTGAGGCTTAAAAGCATGTCAAACGACACAGGAGTTATTATAACACTCAGTCCAGGTCAAAGCGGTTGGATGTCTATTACATATAATGATCAAAACGACCACGGAGCAATATACATGATTGCAAATCCTGTTGATGAGCAAGGAAGTTTGAGAACAGACAATTACAATAAACACCGTGATTTACCATCCTTGGGTTATCACACCTCTCAGAACGATGGTCAACGTTCATACTGGATAAACTGCACAAATGTTGGACCACTCGGCACTCGAGTCAGTATGCAATATGGAGGGGTATAACCATGCAACTAAATATCGTGGTCGACGAGAATGGAAATGTTGTTGGCACTTTTCGTTCTGAGATTCGAAGCACTGATGGAGCAACAATTCGAGCAGGGATTTCACCTAAGCCAGGCCACTCTATTCATCAAATAGAAATTGACGAGAAAATAATGGAAAAATCTGCTAAAGAAATTCATGAAGAAGTTCAAAAAATAGCAGTTAAACAGTTAGGTCAAGAATTCCATCTGAAAAAAACAATAAGTAACTAATCTTTTCCCCTTCTTTTTTGTTCTAAACCAACTATTTCAACAAAAATATTATGTACAATAATAGAGACGCTTAATTGAAAACCAAGTACCTAAAATTAGTGAGGCGGTTTCAAATCCGTTTGATAACAATAAACACTTCTACTAAAATCTATGCAAATGATACCCTTTGGCAGCGCGTCTGATTATCGAGATTGTTGAAAGTCAATTTTTTTTCATAAACACGTATTTTTTCGCACTAACCATGAATGCGATCCTAATATCCGCGCCATTTTCCAAATTCTGCCATTATTGCTGTTAATTTTAGAAACTAATCTTAAATTATTCTCCTAACAAATCATGGAAATGACTTTATTTGTCAAAATAAGGTCTTTGGGGCGAAGATAAAGTTAGCTTTTGTTTGAACCTTCGGGTCAATTCTCTTTCTTAGTGTTTGGCATAATAGTCAGCTACTGCTCGGAATGATTCTTTTGGTTCCCAAGGCATATCTGGATAGGCGCTTCCGTGTTTGCCGATGACGTTGGCGAACTTGGCCGATAGATCTGGCATTGACTCTATGCCTGCGAGTTCCTTTCCCTGTTTTGCGCTTTCAGATATAATCTGTTCGAATGTGTCTTTCTCCGGGTAGCTTTTTACAAGGCTGAAGCTGCCCAAATCCATATCGAACCTTGGATCATCGTTATAGGCGGAGGTCGGAGAAACAAACGTGAAGACGAACGCGCCCTCCACGCCAACGGCGTCGAATGCAGCGAGTTCTTCAATAATTTCTTTTGCCTGCAAACTCTCGTCTCGAATGTAGTGACCGTCAACCTTCGGAATGATTTTGAGCATTTCGGCAAACGGCGTGGGCACGGCTAGTTTTTCCCCAAGATAATCGTTCATCATGCCAAATATGATGATGAAGCCGCTTCCTCCAAGCAAATCTGCTCCTCGGTAAGTGCAGCAACCGAACTCGCCAATTACAACAGGCTTGTTGTAAGCAAGGCAACCCTTGACCACTTTGTCAAAAACATTCTTTATCCTGACGTCTCGGTAAAGATCAACGCCGACAAAATCGAATGGGCCCCAATCAACCTTTTCAAACGGGACTGAAAAATACGTCACTTCGCCCTTGAAGGTCTGCCTAACAGCGCGGCATGCCTTAGACAGAAATGCGTTGAGCGGTTCATTGTGTTTCCCCGCTTGGATGTTCATCCAAAACGAAGGATTATTCATTCTTTGCATGAAATTCTCGCCTTCAACAATACCTTGCGTGAAAAGCGTCGCCTCTGATCCAACGCTCAAAACCACTTTGCCCGGGAACTGCTGCCGCAGGGCTTCCGCAACTTCCGCCGCCTTCTCGAGGTACGGTAGGTTTTCTTCTTGGCTTCTATCCCACATCTCAGGCGACAGCCAAACCTCCAAGCCCATGAGTGAGCGCCTCTTCAGCCGCGATTTCGAGTCTCTTCAGGTCTAAGCCACAGATTCTGACTGTGTTGCAGTGTAGGTCGTTTTTGATTATTTCAAGCTCACGGTGTACTTGTTTGGGGTCGAATTTGGGGCGCCATTGGCTTCCCATCATCACCCGTCCAACATCATAGCAAACTCCTTTTCGATTCATTTTTTAGTTCTCTCCTTGATTTTCAGGTCTGAGCATTCGCAAGATTATCTTGGCTTCGGGGAAGTGGTTTTTTGCATCGTTAGGGTCAAGCATGGTGGCTCTTTTCATTAGGCCGTTAAAACATGCCAATAACGCAACCATAAGTTGGTCGGGGTCTTCATCAACGATTTCGCCAGTAGCCTGCCCTTCAACGATAAGCTGACGCATAATGTCCTGTATGGCTTTGCCGTTTCTTAGAACAAGACTTTTGAGGTCGCTGGGTGCAGTTTCATCATCCAAGACGTTATACATGACTTGCGCCATGCCAGAATTTTGACGGTAATTTTCTAAAATGTATGTGATTAAGAGCGCAAGGCGTTTGCCTGCAGTGCCCTTGATTTGATTAATGCGATTGACGGGTCCACCCCCTGCTTCTGCCGCCTTCTTAACCAGGATAGCAAAGATTTCTTCTTTACTTTTGAAGTAATGATATGCTAATCCTTGGCTAACTCCTGCCTTGATAGCAATATCCCGCATAGTTGCGGCGTTACCCTTAGTTGCAAAGACGGCGACAGCACTTTTTAAAATCTTTTGGGTTGTCTCCTTTCTTTGCTTCTCATTTGCTTCTTTACTTCTCGGCATAATCGTCACGTGGTATTGATTGAATGAATTAATCAACCAACTTAAAAGGCTTGTGAAAAACGATCAAATTTCACCAAACCCAATTTTTTCAAGATGCCAGTATCAGAACGATTGCCGGGGATTCATGTATAAGATGATCGGGAAGTTTCAAAAAGCAAAAACGCGTTAACGGCCAATTGAGGTCAGAAATCAGGAAATTAGCCTCATAATTTGCCGGAGTTGCCGAAAGTTGCAAAATGTGGCGGGCGGGGAGGGATTTGAACCCTCGACCCCCAACTTAGGAGGCTGGTGCTCTATCCGTCCTGAGCTACTCGCCCACAAATTCAGCGACACTAAAGTAAATTCCAAGCATACAAACCCTTCTGTTGAATCCTGAAAGAAAAACACGAAATCTGCAACGCTCGAAATAATAATGAAAACAATCGCTATGCTTGCAGACCTATGCTTATAACAAAAATAGCTTTCCATAATGATTAAGCTATGGATAATAAATTGTATTTTATCCATTATCTGTTATTTATAGAATTTATTGTGTTATAGTCTGAGGCAATTATGAATTGTTATTGCATATTTTGAGTTCATAATGTTCTTATTCTCATCACGTCCAAAGAGATGATTGATGCAAAATGGTACATTGTCCTAGTTGCGGCAAAGAAGTTGACAAACCTTCAAGGGTACTAACAAATTATAGCTTTACTATTCAAGCGTACTATTGTAAAAAATGTCACAATGACTTCAAAGTTACAATTAATCAATCAATGTATACGTAAAGAAACATTTGACCAATAGTCGCCGCTTGCTTTTTACATCCTGCGACCATTATTTGTTTTTCTAACTCGTTTTCCTTGGATGTCCCCAAAGTTTTAAAACTTTGAAGATGATGTTATGTTTGCAAGTTAGGCGTGTTGAGTTGACTTTGAATTATCATTACATGCAGCTTCCCCGTGAGGTTATCGTTGGGAAAGGAACCTTACGGCGTATTCCTGAAGTTGCAAAGCGATTAGGGCTAAGGGGAAAAGCTCTGGTAGTTGCAGGGTCAAAAAGCTATGACCTCGCTGGGAAAACTATTTGCAGCCTGTTAGAAGAGGCAGAATTTCAGGTTGAGGTTCTTCAAATAGAAGCCATGACAATAAAAGATATGATAAGTATTGAAGAACGCATTGAAGCATCAAAGCCACATGTGCTTTTTGGTGTTGGCGGCGGAACCATAATTGATGCTACAAAAATAAGTTCAGGAAGCCAAAATATTCCATTTATCAGTGTGCCCACCACCGTCTCTCATGATGGGATTGCAAGTCCGTTAGCTTCAATTAAAGGATCAGACAAACCTTATTCTATCTTAGTGCAGGCGCCAATGGCTATAATTGCTGACACAGAAGTCATTGGTCAAGCACCATGGCGTTTTGTAATAAGCGGTTGTGGAGACGTTATTGCAAAGTTTACTGCGGTTAAAGATTGGAAACTAGCACATCAGGACCTCAACGAGTACTATGGTGAGTACGCTGCCAGCTTAGCGTTGATGAGTGCAAAATTGGTAACAGAAAACGCTCCATTGATAGTTTCACGAAAAGATGAAGGGTTGCGTATTCTTCTTGAAGCCTTGATAAGTTGTGGCGTAGCTATGAGCATTGCCGGGAGCAGTCGTCCATGCAGCGGTTCTGAACATTTATTTAGTCACGCTTTGGACAATATTAATCCGAATCAATCGATGCACGGCGAACAATGCGGGGTAGGCTCAATATTAACTGCGTATCTGCAAAAAACAAATTGGGAAAACATAAGAAATACCCTCAAGCAGATGGGTGCACCAACAACGGCTAAAGAATTAGGCGTTAAGGATATTGATGTAATTAAAGCATTGGAGATGGCAGCGAAAATTAGGCCTGACCGATACACTATCCTTCAGAAGTTAAATCTTGATTTTGAAGGGTGTGAGAGAGTAGCTAAAGCGACTGGAATAATTAATTAAGATAGATAATAACTGCAGAATTTAGCAAGGAACTAACTTTTGATTCAGAATTTACTCATGTTCTGGAATCACCACAATTTGTCTTTTTGAATTTATAATGTGGCTAATATACGCTCAATGAAGCATAATATTCATTGACGGTTGGATTCGTCGTCTATGCACATTGTCTAGTTGTGCGCGATGTTTTTCTATTTCTTAAGCAAGTTGTTGTAAGCTGTTTTCTTGAATTAAAGCTTGTATCGTTTACAGGTTGAGTGAATAAAAGTGAAAAAAAGTGTAGAAAAGTGAAAATTTGTGAAAAGTGAAATAAAGAAAAAATTTGTTGACTTGCACTTTTATGGAGCACTAGCTGGTGTTTCTGGTGCGGGAGCCGGAGCGGGCAGTGGTGCTGGTTTTGGTTCGGCTTTGAAGGTTTCAACGAATTTTGTCTCAGTCATTTCAGGAACGAATTTTTGGATGTCCATTGCGATTCCACGTTTAGCAATTTGGATTCCTTCAACATAGAAGGTGTCTTCAGGCATATCAATGGTTAAGCTTTGATCTTGTATAGTTAGTTTGAACTTATTTTCTTCAACGACTGGAACCCTTCGGTGAACAAGTGATCCGATTTTTTCTTCGTTATTTTCAAGTTTTTTAATAATTGTGACGTCGTAGACCAGGGTTTTTCCAGCTAACGGGGGGTTGAAGTCTAAAAGGACTCTTCCTGCGCCAATTGAACGAACACTTGCATTTTTTCCTTGATATTCTATGCGTGCGCCAATAACAGGGTTAATCTCTTTTGCGAGAAGCTGTTTGAGGGGTACGCGTTTTATTTTTTCAGGGTCTCTTTGTCCGAAGCCTTTTTCTGGTGAAATTTCAGCGGTTGCAAGCTTGTTTATTTCCATAGTTGTTAAACTTTCATCTAATGCTTTTAGTACCCAGCCTTCGCCGACAACTACGAGTTTAGGCTCGTATATTTCGCCTTCTTTAAACATGTGCTCTTTTTTAGCTATGTCTTCGAATGTTGTATCGAAAACTTCGTTTGTTTCTTTAACTTTTGCTGTATAATTAATTAGAATGAAATCTCCTTTTTGAAGTGCCATCTTGAATCATCCTTTGTCTTAACGGTCGATGTTAAGTTTCAAACGCGAATAAAAACTTTGTCTAGCGAAAAACAATTACTTACAGAATAAAAGAAAAATTATGAATTAAAGATAAAAAAATTGTTAACCTAAAAGTGATTTTTACTCACAATTGAAAATCGTGATGCTTATTTCTTCGAAGTGTAAAAGTTACATGTGTTATAAAACTTAAATTTAAGTGTCTTCAAGAAACTATAATAAAACGCCTAAACATCAAGTAGCTGAAAATAATGCCGGGGTATCCTAGCCAGGCAGGGAGCAAGCCTGGAGATGTTTGCCAGTGGCAAGCACCAATCAGCTTGTGGCCTCTCGGGGCCGCGGGGGTTCAAATCCCCCTCCCGGCGCCATTTTACCAGTTAGAGCGATTAACTTATTTTGTCTAAAATCAACATAGTTGAAGTGCACTCAAATTTTCAGGCAGCTTTGAAGCCTCAAAACACCAAACCAATATGGAAAGCATAGTGCTGGCAAAGCTTATATTTTGCCCAATTCATTGGGTAGTCAGTGTTGATATGTCTGAAACTACTTACTACGAAGACAAAGTCTACTTACCCAAAGGAGTTAGAGAAAAGCTTGGTCTAGTAGATGGCGACGTACTACACATCGAAGTTGTAGAAAAGGGAGTTGCAAAACTGAGTGTAGTCCGAGGATGTCGTAAAGCAAAGCTATCACGTGAAATGCTAGAAAACCCG
Source organism: Candidatus Bathyarchaeota archaeon (assembly GCA_963750605.1). Lineage (GTDB taxonomy): Archaea > Thermoproteota > Bathyarchaeia > Bathyarchaeales > Bathycorpusculaceae > Bathycorpusculum. The sequence continues at coordinate 159,674 of CAVVRN010000016.1, read as the reverse complement.
CCTAACCTTGGCAAGATAAAAGGACGCCTTTCTAGGGAAGAGATCTATGAGGATACTACTTGATACGAACATCCTTGTACATGCTTACAACAAAGCGTCCCCTAACCAGAAGGTCGCCAGCAGCATAATAAAAAAAGCGATAGCAGGGGAGATAGAAGCGTGTATTGCTCAACAAGTGCTTTTCGAGTTTTTTGCTGTCATCACCAACGCTAAGAGGGTCGAATCGCCCTTGCCGCCGGACATAGCCGCTGAATTATGCATTGATTTATGGGAGTGTGATGAAATCGGCAAAATCGCCGCCTCCGAGTCAGTACCCAGAGAAGTCTTCAGCATCGTAAAGAGCAAGAGGTTATCAGGTTCCGCCGTCTTTGATTGCATCTTAGCCGTTTCTGCCAAACAAAACAAGATAGACGTCATTTGCACTGAAAATGTGAGAGACTTCAATAAATATGGCTTCATTAAGGTGCAAAATCCCTTCATTGAGCTCTAATTTGAGCTGTTTTATTACTTAGGGCCACAGGTTTTCATTGGTGATTTGATACATGATCCCCTTCCCGGCGGCATTTTAATATAATCGATTAGAACTTGACTTTCTCATTAGACACTTACAAGTTAAGTGGACCCGCTTTACAAATGGCGATCTCACGGATTCAAATCCCTCCAACTTGCCTGGTTGCATAGATTACTAAGAGAAAAGACGTAAACGGTTCATAACTGTTTGGAGGTTAAAGTACGTTCGACCTCCCTGATCAAATTTTTATAAGTATAAACAAGCAAAAGAGACTGCTGAGATTTGAACCAGACATAGGGCCATTATGCCAATTTTGCTTTTTCTGCGCAGCCATCTCATTTTTCGTGTTTGTTTAGCTGTATTTTTGGTTGAAAATACTGTGTGTGATTTCTTTGCTGTTCTGCGGTCGCAATTTTTTGTTCTTTGCATTTTGAGTTGCTTTTTTGATTTTGGGTTTGAATCGTTTGCAGGTCGCGTCAATAGAAGTCAATAGAAGTCTTTTACCGTCAACTACCGTCAACAAAAGTCAACTAACATCCCCTAAAGTCGATTAACATCCCTTCACATCTATAATTAATGAAATAATTCATTTTTCTTTATGGTGAATATTCAGTAGGAGAGTGGTTCCTTCGAGAAGCTTGATTAAACTCTAACATTTTCTTTACCCTTAAATACGGTTTGCAACGAAAGAATACTGAGCGTAAGACATCCAAAGTAGGTATTATCGAATTGCCTCAGTTTAAATTACTTACGATCCTAAAAAAAAGTGATTTATACATCCCATTACTTCTGGTATCATTATGAAAGAACTCACTTTCTACGTGAAAAACGCTGATAAAATCAACAAGAAGTACAGTGGGAAACATATTGCTATAGTCGATGACAAAGTGGTGGCGAGTGGAAGCGACCCAAAGGAAGTTTGGGAAATTGCCAAAAAGAAATATCCAGGTAAACGGCCTGTTCTAGCTTTCGTGCCAAGAGAAGACACATTGGCGCTCTTGATTGGTTGAGTTTGTCTACAGAAAAGAGAAATCAGGTCTTCTAGGAGACATCCTAAGACCTATTGCCAGTTGGAGATCGGAACTGAAAAGTGTGATTGGTATCCAGTGATTATGTATATTGATTCGGGAGCAGACATATCGCTTGTTCCAAGGAATTTCGGGGCACTGCTTAGGCTTAGACCTTTCATCTAGTTTAGGTCAAATCAGAGGCATAGGAGACGCAATAGTTCCACTGTCGTTACAGGATGTTAACTTTAGAATCTAAGATAATGTGTTAAAAGTGAAAATCGCAGTTGCTTTGATCAATGAAGTGCCCTACATACTAGGTAGACATGATTTTTTTAGGTTATTCAAAATTTCATTCCAAGAGTACGATGACAAAGTAACCATTGAAAAGATAAAGTAGCTTTCGTTTTAGGATTATTGAATTTATTGTTTTAAAGCCTCAGGTGTGTAGTGGTAGACCGCTGGAGTTTGAACTCAAACGACTTTGCGGGTACTTGTTAGTAATGGGCCCAAAATCACTTTTACTGGTAAATTGGTGCTATGATCCCTCTTTCGACGCCATTTTTAAGCTGTCTTAAGGTTATTTTCCCAAAATAAGCGTAATTCAAGATTATTTATTTTTTTCATGAACTCGGCGTAAAATTTTACTGGTAAAACAAGCGAAGGTGGTGCTTCTGAGTTTTAAATCAGATCCAGTGCATATTTAGACTGAAATTATTAGTACGCAGCAAGCAGCCATAGGAGGTTAGAAGCTTACAAATCCGAATTTTATTATGCTTACAGTGCCCCATAAATTGATTATTACGCTCAAGATTATCAATGCTTTTGCTTTCCAATTGAGATTTTCACCCATACCATTGGCCGTCAATAGCATCAAGAAAGGTGTAAAGTCTAGACTGAACCGATAACCAAACTGAGTGAATCCGACTGTACCATGAAAAACAAGCGAAGGGAGGATACAGAAAATGGCTATTATGGCATATTTGCTTATCCTATTCCAAGGACCTTTGAAAATGTAAATAAATGCGGGCGTAGTGAAGAAAAGTCCTAATCCCATCCAATTAGGTTTAAAGTACGGAAAAGAAGAAACAAGAATTGGGCCTTGAAAGAATATCGCGTATATGTGTTTTGGAAGATAATAAATGCTGTAAAGACCATACGGATAATTTGGGTCGCCTTTGATTATTATATTATATCCAATGTCAAGAACTGTTCCGTATCTAACCATGTTGTAAACGACATATAAGATAAGGGGGATTGCTAACCCAATTAAGAAGACAGCCGCCTGTTTGAACCGAGGTTTCCAAGTGGTGTTTCTGTCATAGATTATAAATAAAAAGAAGGGAAATGCTAAAACTATTGTAAGACGAGCTAAAGTAGCGAAGCCCAATAGCAGTCCAATAAGAGCGTAGTTTTTTTGATATAAAGTTAACACAATAGCGGATGTTAAGAAAAGGACGCCGACAACTTCTGCGATGTACCACGATGTCCCGACTGAAGCGGTAAACCACAAACAAGTTCCAAAACCAAAGAGTACAGTCAACCACAAAGCCTTGTTTTTGTTTGCGCCCATTTTTCTAAGCATAAGCCAGGTGACTGAAACAGATATGCTTGCAAGAATAATTGATAATAAACTTTCGTCAAAGCCTGTTCCGAAGACTGCGACAAAAGGCATTAAAAGAACAGCTGGCCCAGGCGGATAAACCACATAATAATTTCCATTCCAATTAACAAGTTCTTCAAGACCACTATTTGATATTCCTAGCTTACCATGGAGGAAGGCACTTGCCAGCCAAACATAATGATCTTGACCAGGAGGTGGACCTTTAGTAAGGAGATAGATGCAAAAGGCAAGAACCGAGATAAGGAGAAACCAAATTATTGTGGGAATTTTCACCAAAGCCATTATTCCTCACTTATTGCCTATGACTTCTTCTTTGCGGTCTTCATAATTTTCTCTCATCGCAGTTCAGAAGGTTTGATTACAGTGCTGCTTATTAGCGATGACCAGCCAAGTTAAGTATTATCAAACTTTGTATTTATTATTTTAGTTATCTTTGATCCTATTCAAAAGAGCGATTTCCAGTCAAACTATTTCTCTACATGCGTGTTTATCCATAAGAACGAAGCCCCATCGGAATAAGCTCAGCACGATCTCAAGATGACATTAAACAGCTAGACACATAGACAATGTTAAGCGTTTACTGGTAAAATGGGGCTAGATACAATTTGTGTCTTTTTTGAGTATATTTTTATCCAAAATCGACATAGTTGAAGTTCATTCAAATTAGTGATTTGCTTTATTTGAAATCTTAGGCAAAAACAGGTTGCTATCCAGTGTAATTTTTTGCAACGACTTCTTTAAACCCTAAGAGGCGAAGGGAATCGCACCTCAACTTAAAAGCCAATTTCCTTGTACATTGTGGAAACTATCTTATCTTACTTTAGAGTAGTAATACGTGGTGAGAATAATTTGGTGCAACAATCTGTTACAGTTTCTACAAAAATTCCCAAGCAACTCAAAGAAAAAATTCAGAAATACAAAATTAAGCCATCTAAGATTTTGCGAAAAGCCCTTGAAGATGAAGTGAAAAAAAAAGAGGTAGAAGAGCTAAAAGAAGAAATATCCAGGTTAAAGCCGATACTTGAGAAAGTAAGCATAGAAGACATAGTGAAGGGCATAAGAGAAGATAGGGATAACCGATGAAGTGTCTTTTTGATTCTTCAGCTATATTTGGAGCCATAAAAGAAAACAAAATTGAGTTCTTGACTGGAAACTACACATTAGAACTGGCAAGATATGAACTTGGAAATATCATATGTAAAGATTATTCTTTGAAAGCAAAGGCTTCAGAGCAAGAAGCAAAAATGCTGGCAAAGGCAATCAAGCACACCTTAAACATAATGAACATAATAGAAATAACCGACAGCGAAGAGGAAATATTAGATACTGCAATAAAACTAAAAATTACTTTTTACGACGCTTCATACGTTTATTTTACCAAAGCAAAAGAACTAAGACTAATAACGGAAGACTTGAGGCTAATCAAAAAAATAACACCTGCGACAAACATTTCCTCTTTAGACGACATTAAATAGAATCGTATCCTTGGCTTTTTTTATTCTGCTTATTCTAGAAAAAGTAGACTAAGCCCAAATGGTTTTTTTCGCATTTCTTCTGCCAAGTCTTGCTCTTGGCGGGCAAAAAGTGCGTCGCCGCCGATTTTATGGGCCAGAGCTAAAATGAAACAGTCAGGAAGCGAAATTGCTCTTTTGCATTTGATTTTGGCTGCTTTGTTGATTAATCGTGAGGTTTCTTCAACATTAAAATATCCTGAAGCGAGGAGTTTGTTCACTTTTTCGCTTGATTGTTGTCCAAGTTTTCTGCATAGGATGTAACGCAGTTCTGCGATGGCTAACTCTGCCGAACCAAACAATAGTATGGCTGTAACGCTTCTTGACCAATGGAATAACCAAACTCATTTATTGACACTCCTTTTCAACTGTCATGTGAGAAGCTTCATACCAAATCGTGCCAAAAACAGAAGTTCGCTCATCAAGACACTTGATGATATATCCGTTGGTTTTGTAAGACTCCCTAACCCGATGCTCAAAGCCATCGCACATTGAGCAACCAGCAAAAGTTTTGTTAAGTTGAAACTTGCAATGCCGACATTTACCATAGCCGCCGCTAATAAAGCCCACAACATGAAGATGTGGATTCCAACGCCAGCCGAAAGGAACACCTTTACGCATAGACTCATAATAGTCAGCATACCGCATCCCGTGAAAGATGATGCAACCATCTAAAACGCCAACTTCATTGAGCAGAACCTTAGCCTTATTGAGAAAACCCTTGTTGTGAAATTCAACTAAACCATAGTCGGATAGAGATGGAGAAACAATAATGTGTTGAGGAGAACCTCTGTTTTTAAACAAAAGCATTCTCTTCAAGAACAGCCTTAGCAGATTCAAATGCGACTAAATCTAATTCCAAAATCTATCTCTATTTAAACAAGTTTGCTTGAAATAGCAAATTATTAAAACAAATGTGAACATATTGGCCATCGGTGATTCAGAATGGATAAAGAAGACCAAATGTTGGAAGAATTAAAGAAAATTAGAGAAGCTGTAGAAAAAGGTCCTCCACCAACACCACCAAAAGGCTTATGGAACGAGTTCATAGATTTCATTAAATCGTACAAAGTTCTTGGTTTGGCTGTTGCGTTCGTTTTAGGCTTGTATCTCGGAGCGTTGATCAAGGCAGTTGTCGCAGACTTCATTATGCCGCTCTTGGGCTTAGCGATTCCAGGCTTAGCAAATTTAGCTACTTATATGGCAGCGGTCGGGAAACAGTCCTTTGGCATCGGCGACTTCTTAGTGGCTCTAATCACCTTCATCTTTGTGGCACTAATCGTGTTCCTCATAGTGAAGGTAGCCAAAAGGTGGAAAATAGACTAGCTGCCACCAAAAGCACTCTTTTTCTTTTTTTTCTCTTAAAAATTCATGTGATTCATATTTATTTTCGTCTAAATTATTCATGAAAAGCGAAGATATGCCACTCAAAAGATGCCCTCAAAAAGCTTATAGCTAGCTATCAACAATAACAACATAGGGATTAAAATGAGTAACGAACCTGAAAAATTACTTAGACTAAAGGCGGGTTCAAATCCCGCTCGGTCCATAATGACATATTTGCACCTAGCTCGAAGTATTTAATTTGTTCAATTAATTTTTAGTATATTATACTACACATAGATGCACATAATACGTTTACTATACTAAACGTCTGCCAACAATTGACGACTTTCGATACGTACTTGAAATGTGGAAAACCCTCGAAATACCACCAACTATAATTAGAGAAATAAACATAGACATAAGCGCGGAAAAAATCATTACCATTGCAGGTGTTAGACGTTCAGGAAAAACAAGCTTGATGTTCCAGTGTATAAAACAACTTCTGAACAGTGGAATAAAAAAAGCAACATAATCTACGTAAATTTTGAGAATGAACTACTTATTGGGGTAGCCGATGTTGCCGTCACTTCGTAAGTCATAACGTTCTATATTGAGTTCAGTGCATATGTCTCCTCGGCAGGGATTCTCCCAATTAAATAGGGATAGAAGCATTGTTTGTTTTAGAAGGCTTGTCACTTCGCTTTTGTGAGACCGCATCACAAACACCATGCTTGCGGAGCCAGCCCTAACCAGCAGGCCGTTTGTTTTTAGAGGTTCATTTTCTTTGAGGCTTCTTTAGGTATCGGGTTTTCGATGATAAGGGATCGTTCCTTGCATAGTCTTGCTATGTGGGCATCGTTGCTTACGATTAGGGATATCTGATTTGTTTCTGCGGTTGCTATTAGGTTCGCATCAAAAGAGCGTACTTTGTGTAGTTTAGCAATTTCGAGGGCTTTTCGGGTTATGTCAACCGTTAAGGGTAAAAACCGTATTTTTGTGCTTCTAGTTAGCGCATCAAGCTTATATGACGCATCTTCCCTGTCCACACCATAATCTTCCACTAACGCATGATATACTTCCAATAGGTTTACAGTGGCGATTGCTACGTTGGTTTTTCCGTAAACTGCATTCTGCAGCAGTGGCCAACAGTATGGGTGAGCATCATGTTTCTGAAAGAGTGCGTAAGAAAGAATATCTGCGTCGACTAATCTCATCGTTTCCAAGCCTTCTCGCGCCGGAAAAGCTTGTCATGTGTTTCTATGTTGCCAGTTTTACAGGGCTCTTTTAGAGAACGAATTGCAAAGTCGTCCTCTTCAACCAGAGGAATCAACTCTATGCTATCTTCTCGTGCTACCAATTCTAATTTTCCGTCTTCGGAAAGACCGTATTTCTCCCTGATTTCTTTGGGTATAACGATGCGCCCCTGCTTGTCAATTGCAACTTCCAATGGAATCACCATATACCATTACCACAATAATACCTATAAGGCCTTCGCAAATAAACGGGCAAAACTTCCAAACTTCCCTCGTTTTTGTCATTTATCCTCTGGGGACTACTGCTATGAAGTGTTCTGGCGTCATGTCTGTTGTTTCGTATACAACTAACGCTATGCTCCAGAAGACATCGTCATGTGTTCATAGGGGAAAAGTTGAGACAAGGACGCTTACATGATAGAGTTGGCTCCAGACAAGGATGTCATGACAAAGTCGTAGGCACCTTCAAAGATGCTGGCCACGATTATTTGATAACTCAGTTGGAACCTACTAAGCATTAGGGGTTTTTTTAGCTCTAAAGTTTTTGTCTAAATAATTATGGTTTCATTTTTTTCTGGAATACTAACTTGGGTTAATTCTGAAACCTTTTTGGAAAGCGCTTCCGCCTCTTTCAAATCGCCATGGACAAGAACTGTCCGCTCAGGCTTCAGGTACTGAATTAATTGCACAAGTTCCAGTTGGTCGGCATGCCCTGAGAGCTCTATTTGGACAATTTTAGCTCGCACCGGAAATCTTTCCCCATCAATCTTTATGTAATGCTTATCTTTTGCTAGTTTTAAGGGACTATCGGGCGGCAGATAACCTGAAGTCACAATGATCGTGTTTTCCTCAATTTCAGCCCACTCTTTAAGTAAACTCAGACTTGCTCCTGCGTGACCAAACCCCGGTGTGCAAATAACTATGGCTGGCTCTTCGATGTCGGTTGTCCGCTCTACTTCTTGCACATGCTTGTACTCAAACGGTTTTGCTCGATTCTGTGTCTGTTGCTTGAATAGTGGCGGGTAGCCATTGAAGATTTTTGTTATTTTATTTGCGAGCTTTGAAACCATGTAAACTTTGCAGTTGGGGAGCACTCCATTTTCAATGGCTTGGTCTATTCGTTTAGCCATCTCTTGGCTTCGGTGGAACGCGAAGGTTGGAATCAAAACGTTGCCCCTGTGTTTTATGGTATATCTAATCTCCGAGTACAGTTGGTCAATGAGTTCGCTTCGTTGTGGTCTTACTGTTCCTCCGTACGTTGACTCTGAAATAAGGACGTCGGGCTGCTGAGGAAGCAATTGGGGATTGCATCCAACAAGGATTTCAGTGTCATGCAGGCAAAAATCGCCGGTGTATAGAAGAGATTTTCCTTCGGCACGAATGCCCGTCATCGCAGCGCCGACAACATGCCCCGCAGGATAAAGTTCAATGTTCATATCTGCTAAAGCCAAAGTATCTGTAGATACCCATGCCCCTTTCACTTTGTCAACTGTTTGGTTGTCGAAGCCCAGGGGCGTCCCATTGTATTCGTTAACTTTAACCATGTCTTTGAGCAACTCAACCGTTACATCGCGAGTAATTTTTGAACCTACAATAACTTGCTTGTTTCTAGATTTCGATAGACGTAGAAGGCTTCCCGAATGATCTAGGTGAGCGTGGCTGACTATTATTGCGTCGAAGTTCTTGGGGTATTCGTCAGTTGTGCCTTCAAGTTTAATACCGTAATCTAACGCGACCTTGGAGAGGTTTGTTGCAACTTCAATACAGGAGCCCCCGACTTCTCTGGCGGCGCCTAAGACTCTGATCTTCAACCTATTAACCCCATTACATTTAAAAAAGTGTTAAATAAATTTAGCGCGCGATCAAATATTAATCTAACCTGTTTATAAAAAAACGTTTTTTCACGGGTTTCTTCCATTTTTATTAAGGAGGTATTTGGGCGTTGCATAAAACATATTTCCAATAATTTTTTTCAGATTTAGGCTTTGCGCAACATGCAATTGCATATTCTTAAGATCTTCAAGTCGCTTATGCGTAAGCTTAGAAAGCCTAAACTCCCAAAATTTGGATGAAGGACGTAACTATCATAAGATCAACAATCACTTGTGGTTAGGGTACCGTAAGATTTCAAGCAACTGACTGATAGTGACAATCTCTATACCTTCAAACTTTCTGAGTGTCAATAAGTGTTTGTCCCCGCTTACAATATAGTCTGCCTTGCCATTGACGGCTGTGAGGAGAACTATATTGTCGTCAGGGTCTTTCAATATGACCTTCAGGTTACCGCTAATAGATGTTGCCGTGCTCTTTCTTAGCAAAAGTGAAATAAACAAGTCAATTTGAGCGTTAGTTATTGAAAATTTATCCCTTGATAAAACATCGGCCAACTCAGCCAACATTTGGCTAGACAATATTACTGTATGTTTGTCTAGCAACCTTTGAACAAGCTCTAATGGTTTTCCTTTTTTAATTAGCGCTGACACTAAGACATTAGTGTCAACAACTACTCGAGCCATTCTATTCGCCTTTTCGGCCTCGCTTCTCAAGCCTATAGCTCTGAATTTCTTTTAGGATTTCCTTTTCAGAAATTTTCCTTTTTTGCTGTTCGCTGACTTCACTAGCCAGCTTTTCTAATTCTTCCTTAAGAGAAGGAACCTCTAATTTAGTTAACACGATTTTATCATCTTTCCGATATAGAACTAGCTTTGTTTTTGAGGTAATTTTTAGCTCTTTTCTTAACCTTTGCGGAATAACTATTTGACCTTTAGTTCCCACCACAGCTATTTCAGTTTCCTCTTGCCCCAATTTTCATCAAAAGTATAACTTTCATACACACACTTAAGCCTTTTCTGGAACAGAAAAAAAAGTCTATTTGGATTTCATGAAATGATCCATTGCACCAATTACCCAAATAAACTTAAAAAGTACGTCAAATTCATAGTTCTCGAATAGTAAGCCTTTGTTATCTGGGAAATTGATCGCATTTTTATGAATTCAACGTCAGCAACCATCAACTCGCCCTAACGAATTTACAAACAACCGCTATCATGGATTAAGATACATGCATGGGCGTATCGATCTTGGTTCAAATCCCGCCTGACCCACCAAACCAAAATTGCCAATCCTTTCAGTTTTGGTGAAAAAATAAAGAAAACGTAATCTATTTGTCAGCTAAAAGTCTTTTATATTTACCCGCTATTAGGATACTTGGAAATGATATCGCTAAAGGAAGCCAAACGCAAATTGGAAATTCTAAAGCCAGATTTGAAGGCTAACTTTTCAGTGGAGACATTGGGACTTTTCGGCTCTTACGTCAGAGGAGAACAGACGGAGAAAAGCGATTAGATGTGTTGGTTACGTTTTCGGAACCCAACGACGTTGACCTTTTCAAATTTATTGAGCTGAGGCTCATACTCAAGGACGCACTTGGCGTAGAGATAGATTTGATCGAAAAGGATGCCATAAAGCCGCGGATAAAAAGCAGAATACTGAACGAGGCCATCCAAATTTGAAAAAAGATGTTAAAGTCTACTTGGACGATATGATAAATGCAATTAATGAAATAGAAAAGTCCACAACGGAGATAAGTTTCGAGGCTTTCGCAAACAACTTTGAAAAAATAAATTCAGTCGCTTACGATGTTTTGATAATAGGCGAAGCAGTTGATAAGATTCCAAAGGCAGTTCAAGTAGACAACCCGCAAATTCCTTGGCGAGTATTAAATGACATAAGGAACAAACATATTCACGAGTATCATACCGTTAAAGCGGACAAACTATGGAAAATGGCAAAACTCAGTCTACCGAGAATAAAGAGCCTTCTTGAAGAAATAAGGGAACAATTACCAGAAGACGGCTCGTAATTCTAAGCGTATAAAGTAGGCACTCATAAAAAGGATTAATTTATTGTGAATCGCTGTGTATGCACGCAGAAGCCGCAGGCTCAAATCCCGCCCAATCCACTACTCACAACTTTTTAGCTAAATTGGCGCTAGTACCCCCACGTCTTTCATCTAGTAACACGCTAAATAGTAAATCACTTTTCCTTATCGAAATGTGACCCAATAGAGTTATATTGACTGCGCAACCACCTAACAATATAGGAGAATTTTTGAAATGACCACCGATGGGAACAAAGCCATCGTCCGCAGATTCATCAAAGAAGTGTTGGCCGGCGGCAATATCGACCTTATCGACGAATTGCTTGCGCCTGATTATGCGAATCCGAGTATGGGCATCACTAATCGTAATGGCTTCAAGGCTGTGATTTCTGATTTGAATGCCTCTGCGCCAACACGCGATTTTGAAATCGCTGATATGATAGCAGAGGGCGATTCGGTTGTATTTCGGGGTAACATGAACTTTACCCTCGCCAGCGGAAAAAAGGCTTCTGCCAGGGTTATCACCTATTACCGTCTCGGTGACGGAAAGATCGTCGAAGATGAACCGATAAGTACGCCGCCTCTAACCGAATTATTAGCTGATATGATGCCGCCAAAGTCAGGCTCCTAAGCTGCATCTTCGTAAGTTAGAGTCTTCGCATGCTCTTATTATTGAAATGGGTAGTTACAAATCAACTCCAGCATTCAATCATTGCTATTTTAAGGAGAATCTAATAGGTGCATTGTAACTCATTTTTACTGGTAAAATGCTGCTGGGATCACCCCTCCCGACGCTAATTTGCCAATTAAGGCATTTCTAAGATCATTGACTTAATAATATCTAAGACAGTATCCTAACAAAAGTGGCATTAAACAGTTCTGATTTTGTCTTTGCCAATGCTAGCGAGTTTTTGATCTCTTGTTAGTAAAACCTCATCGTGCGCCAGTGCAATACCCGCAATAAGCAAATCGTTTTCATTAACCATTCTTCCAGCATCCCGTAACTCTTGAAAAAGTAAGGCAGCTTTTTTAGCGGCGTCTCTGTCGAAAGAGCAAACGATTACGCCAGACAGAAATCTTTCAGCAGCTTGTTTCTTTATTTTAGTCCTATTTCTTAGCAGCTCATACTCGGTTATAGCTGTGGTTTTGACATCTTCTTTATTCAAGATTTCTTTTACTAAAGCAACAATTCCTTGATCACCAGCTAAAAAATCTATTATGATACTCGTATCCAGAAATGTCACTCGAATGTCCTTCCGTAATTTGCTTCTCTTTCGGCAGCTATTTGCTGCTTTAATTGGTCAAGGGTCTGCTTATCGTCCTTTAATATACCAGCCAAGCTCATGATGTCTACTTTCTCTTCTTTGGGACAGAGGTTTTCCTTGATTACTTCTGAAAAACTTTTTTTGCCTTTTCGTTTTAAAAGAAGTTCGTAGACTTCGTTTGAAACGGAAATTTGTCTTGCCATTTCTCATCAATACATAATGTATACATATACACTGATAAATTTACCTTAAACTCTGCATAACGTTGTGGAAAGCCTAAAGGTTCACACGAAAAAAAAGGAAATTTACCAAGTAAAGGCATTATTTTAAGTTAATACTCAAAATAACACAAATACTGCTCACTATGTCGCGAGCTCCAAACCCTCATTTAAATAAAAAAGGGGGAAACCTCCGGGTTACGTCTTCATATCACTAAAAAGTGAACTACTCGCCACTTTCGTGGCGAGCATCTCTAAAAAACTAACGTTCACTAGCATGTTTATTTTCTGTTGATGTATTCTTCAATCTTTGCACCAGTAACATCGCCTGCAGTCCTTACAGCATAGCCCTCTGACCACAAATGCCCACCCCAAAGCTGCTTTTTAATCTCAGCAAATTCGACGAAAAGCACCCTAGCAGAAACGCATTTGAAAACACGAACCAAATCGGGAATTGACACTATCGGCGGAGCGGAAACAAACACATGCACATGATCTCCATCATGAACCCTTGCAGCCAACAGACAACAACCATTCTGATCAGCAATCGTTTTAAGTACAGCTTCAAGCCTAACGTTAATTGAGCCCAAAAGTACCTTGCGGCGGTATTTAGTGGCCCAGATAAGGTGGTAGTTGACTTGGTAAGCACACGTCCGAGCTTTATCCAGTCTCTCACCTCCTTATCTAATGGTGACAGACCTATCGTTTGGTAGAACTAATAGAACTACGTCTACGTATGTGGACGCATTCATCCTGCCGCTAACGCGGCAGGTATTCTTCTAGGTTTTTTATAAAAATTCCAGGCACGAAACAGATTTGGATTGTGAAGCGTATCATGTTGTCATCGCTAACTAGCTCTTGCTATGACCAAGCGAGGTCGAAGCGGTCAAGGTTCATTACCTTGTTCCACGCCGCCACAAAATCATGGAGAAACTTCTCATGGGAATCCTCGCATGCATAGACTTCCGCCAAGGCCCGTAGTTGCGCGTTTGAACCGAAGATTAGGTCGACACGAGTACCTGTCCACTTGAGACTGTTCGTTGCGCGATCACGACCCTCAAACACATCTCCATCTTCTGAAGTTGCCTTCCATGAAGTGCTCATATCGAGCAGATTCACAAAGAAGTCATTGGTGAGCGCCTCTGGCCGCTTGGTGAAGACACCATGCTGGGAATGCCCGAAGTTTGTATTCAAGACGCGCATACCGCCAACAAGAACTGTCATTTCAGGAGCGCTCAAAGTCAACAGTTGCGCACGATCAATCAGCAATTCCTCGGCCGAAACTGCGTATTTGGTTTTGAGGTAGTTACGGAACCCGTCTGCAACCGGCTCAAGAACGGCAAATGACTCCACATCGGTTTGTTCTTGTAGTGCATCTGTTCGTCCCGGCGAGAAAGGAACCGTTATGTCGTGACCAGCGTTCTTCGAAGCTTGCTCGACACCTGCGCATCCACCCAAAACAATCAAGTCGGCGAGTGAAACCATCTTTCCACTTAACTGCGCATTGTTGAATTCCTTTCGGATTCCCTCAAGGACCTGCAGCACCTTCTTTAGTTGAATTGGCTGGTTGACTTCCCAATCCTTTTGCGGTGCAAGGCAGATTCGAGCTCCGTTTGCACCTCCGCGTTTGTCAGAGCCACGAAACGTGGATGCAGATGCCCAGGCGGTTGAAACCAGTTCCGAGATTGTCAGACCTGAGGCAAGGATTTTGCCTTTGAGGTGTGCAATATCCTGATCTTCAACTATCTTATAGTCAACTTTTGGTATTGGGTCTTGCCAGATTAGTTGCTCTGATGGGACTTCTGGACCGAGGTATCGTGTGCGGGGGCCCATGTCGCGGTGGGTTAGTTTGAACCATGCTCGGGCGAAGGCATCTGCCAGCTGATCTGGATTCTCGTAGAAGTGCCTTGCGATCTTTTCGTAAACCGGGTCGTAGCGTAGGGCAAGGTCAGTGGTTAACATGGATGGTGCGTGACGCTTTGTCGGGTCGTGCGCATCTGGCACCGTGTCGGCGCCTGCGTCACCCTTTGGCTTCCACTGGTTTGCGCCGGCTGGACTTTTGGTTAGTTTCCATTCATGGCTGAACAGGATGCGTAAGAAGTTGTTGCTCCACTTAGTTGGCGTATTGGTCCAAATGACTTCTAAGCCGCTGGTAATGGTGTCGTCGCCTTTGCCTGTGCCAAATTTGCTCTTCCAGCCAAGGCCCTGTTCCTCGATAGGGGCGGCTTCAGGCTCAGGACCCACCTGTGATGCATCGCCAGCACCGTGAGTTTTGCCGAAGGTGTGACCGCCCACAATAAGCGCGACAGTTTCCTCGTCGTTCATCGACATGCGCGCGAATACCTCTCGGATATCCTTGGCTGCAGCGACTGGATCTGGGTTGCCGTTTGGGCCTTCAGGGTTGACGTAGATTAGCCCCATCTGCACTGCAGCCAGCGGGTTTTCGAGGTTCCTGTCACCTGAATAGCGTTTGTCGCCTAGCCACGTGGTTTCGGAGCCCCAGTAGGTATCCTCTTGCGGTTCCCAGATGTCTTCCCGTCCGCCGCCGAAGCCGAAGGTCTTAAATCCCATCGACTCAAGGGCGCAGTTACCAGCCAGGATCATAAGGTCTGCCCAGGAAATTTTC
Source organism: Candidatus Bathyarchaeota archaeon (assembly GCA_963750605.1). Classification (GTDB taxonomy): domain Archaea; phylum Thermoproteota; class Bathyarchaeia; order Bathyarchaeales; family Bathycorpusculaceae; genus Bathycorpusculum. The sequence continues at coordinate 144,453 of CAVVRN010000016.1, read as the reverse complement.
TTGCCGTATTTTTGTTTGATCGGCCAAAGCAGACGGCGTGCTTTGTCGAGGTTGACATTGTCTGGCCAACTGTTGAGAGGTGAGAAACGCTGCGCTCCTCCGGAGGCACCGCCGCGACCGTCGCCCTTGCGGTACGTGCCTGCGCTATGCCATGCCATCCGGATGAAGAGTCCTCCATAATGACCGTAATCGGCTGGCCACCAATCTTTCGAGTCGGTCATCAGCGTATAGAGATCCTTCTTCACGGCGTTTAGTTCGAGTTTTTTGAATTCATTAGCGTAGTTGAACTCCTCGCCCATCGGATTGGACATAAGAGAATGCTGGTGCAAAATATTCAGGTTCAGCTGGTTAGGCCACCATTCTCGATTTGTCTTGCGAGTGCGGCTAGTTGTAAGACTCTCTTTATCATTCAAAATAATACAACTCCATTTCTGTATGTTTTCTTTGACGGTGGATCAATTTAAAGGTTAAGCAAGATCACTAATTTGAATAAAAATACGATTGGACAAAGCGCGCACCAAATCGATTTGCCGTAAAAAAAACCCGGCACTTGGATTTTAATTCAAATTCGGGTGTTGCTTTAAACCAGTTTTGCTTGCTTACAATTTTGCTTTTATTTTGGTTTGCCGTCCTTGCAGAAGTAAAGATTGGGCTTTGCTTTCGTTAAATTGTTCTTTTGGTAAATTTGACAGCTGCCACAAATGCACATTTTTGTGAAATCGAAATCTTTGCAAATTGCGGCGCCTGTAGCGCAGTATGGACCGGGAAACTCCTCAGGTTTAGGAGCCAAAGTTTCGTAGCTTTCTTTTGGAACGTTTTTTTTCATTTCCTCGCTCATGGCTTGCATCTGCTCTCTTGACATACTCATCGCTTGTTTTGCATCCATTCCCTTGATCATTTCTAAATTCTTCATCATGCCTGGACTCATCATGTTCTGCATAAACTTTTGAGGATTCTGAATCAGTTCGTTTCTTTGTGCTATTTTGGGTTTTGCGCAAGGGCTGTTTGCTTGAACGGGACAAATTATGCATTTACAGTTGAAAATAGATTCTGAATCGAATGGAATTTGTATATCTTTTTTATGTCCAAATAAACTCAAAAAATTACCTCTTATTTTATTTTGCGGAAACTTTTACTTAAAGATTCTGGGATCTGCAATTGAGGTCCTTATCGGCATGGACTGTGCAATCGGGGCCTATTGCAACTTATGTTGGTCTTGGATGCGGTTTCTGTTATGTATTTGCTTCGGTCTTGGCGAAGCTTAGGATTTCAGTTCCCTTACTTATGCTGACAGAACGGTTTTATACTTAGAATTTTAGTGTTCTAATCGTGCTGTTAATCGATGATATCCTCATAGTGTTAGGTTTAATTGTTTTTGAAGTAGTCAACAGCATAGACAATGCAATCGTCAACGCTCATGTCCTCAAAACCATGGGGCAACTATGGCGCAAACGATTTCTCCTCCTAGGAATCATAACCTCCGTTTTTCTTAGTCCGATTCCTGCTCCCGCTGTTTATCGTTTGGCTTTCGGTGCCGAATCTTTCGTTACCCGATCTCTTCGCCAACTTTTCTGGTGGAAGCAGCCTTGCGGCTAATGCTATCAACGCCCAAAAACCCATTATCCTCATGTTCGGAGGCGTCTTTCTAATTTATCTATACTCTCATTGGCTCTTTTTGGAAAAAAAAGACCCTCTGTATATTGAGCGTTTCTTTAAAGTAAAACACGGGGTATGGTTCTTCGGGTTTGCTGCGGTTTTTCTCGTAGTTGTAATGTATCTTGCCAAGGCCAATTCGATAATGATGCTTGCTGGCGCAATTGGCTCTGCCACCTTCTTCCTTCTCTATGGATTACAAGAAACAGCCGAATCAAGTTACCAAAATGTGGGAACAGCTCCAATGAGTGACATCTCCAAATTTATTTACCTTGAAGTATTAGATGCGGCTTTCAGTTTTGACGGTGTCGTCGGTTCATTTGCCTTCACCATAAACCTGTTACTTATTTTCGTTGGAATAGGCATCGGCGCTGTTGTTGTTCGTCAATTGACTGTTAAGGGAATTGATCAGGTTGCAAAGTATCGGTACCTAAAGAATGGGGCAATGACATCAATTGGCTTTTTGGGATTATTTATGATGATTGAAGCATTTGGGATAGAATTGCCCTCTTATGTCCCTATAACAGCAACTTTGCTATTGGTCGGAGTAGCGTTTTGGAAATCAAGACAAATGATATCAAATAACCCAAAAGAAAGTAAAGAACCCCAAAATTGTTAAAAGATAAAACCATAAAATAGCTTCGACTAGCACTCATGCGTCCCTGTTTGTCTGATGGATTAAATTTTTATCCACAACCCCGAACTTTTCAAACATTGCTAACTAATTTTCATTCTTTCAAAATCTGAAAGTAGGCAATTTGGCATGGATTTGGTTAAGATTTGAGTGCAATTCTGGAATATCAATTAATAACCTTTTGGCTTTGAAGAAGTTGAAAATTGAAAACAAACAGGGAGGTTTGAAGGATGAAGCAAATACAGGTCTATGTATTGGATTTGACCAAGATAGATGGAAGGGGAGATTTCTCATGTCCAAATTGCGGAAATGCAATATCTCCTGATGAATGCACTGAAGAGGCTTATTCTATTCTGGAAGCAAATGTTAGTGATCAGGGCTTGGAGGAACTAAGTATTCGCTGCAACAAGTGCGAAAGTGAACTCCATTTGACTGGTTTTTCTCTTCTCCACAAACTGAATGTGATCTCTTAAAACGTCCAGGAGGCTGGAAATAATGCAAAAATCTTTACAAAAAAATAGAAATAAAAAACTACAAGATTCTAAATGGGAATGTCATGAAAAGCAGAATGCGTCTTCAGGCGTTTATGTTGATCATATTTGAGAAAGAAACTTGATCAAGGAGTATAAGCGAATTTGGATATTTTAAGAAATGAAGGCATAAAACCTGTTCGTGATGTGAAACTTGCTTCCCAATAACTTGGCGCAAAGATTATTAATTTAAGATCCTTAACCATAAATGGTAGTTTTTATGAGAATTAAGTATTCTAGCTGTGTACGTTAATGATCAGGGCAAAGCATTAAAGTTTTACACTGAGATTCTTGGTTTCTTAAAAAAGGCAGATGTAACAGCGGGTGAATACAGGTGGTTGACTGTTGCTTCCCCTGAAGATCAGGATGGCACCCAATTGGTTCTTGAGCCAAACGCAAATCCAGCTGCAAAAACATACCAGGAAGCTATTTTCAAGCAAGGTATCCGAGCTACAATGTTCATTGTTGATGACATCCAAAAAGAATACGAGCGATTGAAAAAGCTTGGCGTAAAGTTTACCATGCAGCCAACAAAGCTAACGGGTACGCCTTCGACCATAGCAGTACTGGATGACACCTGTGGCAATCTAATACAGATAACACAATTCCAAAACTAAAACGCAAAAAAAATAGCTTACTGGGATATGATGCCCAAGAAACAAGTCAAACAGAGAGCATTGTTCCCAGGAAGTCGATCTTCGTCTCGACTGATAGACTCGAGAATCCAAGGAGCTATGCGATTGGGCAATAGAGATTCTTGCCCGCCTTTGAATTTTCATTAAGCAAGCAGACACTGAAATCATCGCGGATGTAAAGTGGATAAAGCCAAATAATCCGCTGAGCACCACGGTTTGGTTCAATGACGGTTTGCACTCCAACTTTTAACGCAAAGTCTAAGTATAACTAATGTATAATTTAATTTTATAGTGATAGAATATGGCTAGGTGTTTAACAAGGACACGCCGAATTGGCGGTTCCCTAGTTGTCACGCTACCGAAAAAGTTAGTGGAGACGCAAAAAATTAAAGAAAACGAGTTTTTGGAAATTAATGTTAAGAAATGTCGAAGGAAAGGTTTCGGATCACTCAAAGGCATGAAGCCTTTCACCGTCGAAGATGAGTTGGAAACGCTTGAATAGTTACGTTGTTGATGCCTGGGCATGGATAGAATACTTGATTGGCAGCGAGAAAGGAGCCAAACTTGAGGAAATTCTCGAAGACGAAACCACAGAAGTTTACACATGCGCCGTAACATTGGCAGAGGTAGTCAGTAAGGTAGCCAGAGAAGGAAAAGACATCGAAGGAACCTATTCATTACTTTTGAGCAATTCCCAGATCATAGATGCCGATGAAGAACTTTCAAAAAATGCGGGGTTATTTCATGCAGAAATGCGAAAAACGGAAAAGGATTTTGGTCTTGCCGATTCTTATGTATTAGCTACAGCAACTAAAATGAAGTCAAAAATATTAACAGGCGATCTGCACTTTAAAAATGTGGCAGGGGCAATTCTGTTGAAATAACCTTAACCCGCTTCAATACTGCTATATATGGGTTCAATTCTCATCCTCAGCTCTGCCACCGACACCATTGCACCATCAATAACCGAGACTCAACCTGGCATTACGGTTAACGCAGTTTGCATTGGCTGTGCTGCCTCGCTAAAACACCAATTTAGCTATTGCACCATGGCTGAGAAATCTTTTAATCATCCCTTGCGATTAATTATCTTAGCGAATATTTTCGAAGAATTAATCTTGAAAAAAGAGGATTTTTATGAAGGCAGGAATTAAAATCGCCATATTTTTTGTTGGCTCGCTAATGTTCTTAGCAACTTTATGCCCAGCATTTGCTTCCGATTTGATGACAATGCCTGAAATGGTTTCATTTAGCTCAAGCAATAGCAATTGGTACAGTTCAAATTGGAGTGGATACGCAGTAAATGGTTCAGCCGGATCGGTGACTTCTGCCAGTGGATCATGGATTGTTCCCACAGTAAACGGTGGCACGGGCACAGCATACGCTGCGTTCTGGACGGGAATCGATGGCTTTAGCTCAAGCACAGTTGAACAAATAGGAACTCTCTCCCAAACTAGCACAAGCTTCAGCTTTAGAGGAACAAAAACAACTGTAACTTACTACGCTTGGTATGAATTCTATCCATCGGAGTCAATTATAACCATAACTACTGCAACCTCCCCACACGGAGCTCCAGCAACTGTAAAGCCTGGTGACAAAATCTTTGCCGGAGTAACCTACGTATCTGGAACCACATTCACACTGACAATCAACGATGTGACTCAAGGATGGACCTTTACAACAACAGGAAGCCAAGCAGGAGCGACTGAGTCTTCGGCCGAGTGGATCGCAGAGGCGCCCTCATCATCTAGAGGAGTATTGCCACTAGCAAACTTTGGTCATGTTTACTTCGGACAAGACTACACATCTTACGCAATGACTTGCTATGCCACAGTAAATGGGGTTTCCGGAAATATCGGTTCCTTTTTACATGGAAGTTCTGTTGCAAATTCAATTAATGTTCAATCTATAACAATGGCTACTCAAATGGGCTTTGGCAGATACACCTTTATCTCTCCAGAAGCTACCCCGTCACCATTGACTTCGGATGGAACTAGCTTTTCGATTACGTGGAACAGGACATAATGCTAATTCACTAAAATTTAGCGAGCTACCATCCTTTTTTTTATTAATACAATTTAGTAGCGAATTCATCATTGAACTTCATGTTTTCCTTGGAGTTTATTTGTCCGACTATCTTCGCTCACAATGATGTCTGCATTTCCGTCTATGGCAAGTGTAGCTGTTTATTCACAGTCACACATCTTAAATAAAGTCCATAAGCTAAAACAGAGCAGCGAAAGTGAAAAATAATGACGGCAAAGACCCTGATAGTTTTTTCGACAATAAGTGGATTAAATGATGAGGTAGCACATGTTATAGCTGATGTGCTCAAAACAACCTATAACATGGATGTAACTGTCGCAGACCTTGGAAAAGGTCCACCAGACATCATGCCATTCCAAAACATTATTGTTGGTGGCGGTGGTGGTGGAAAAAACGTTTACGATGAGGCTGTGGATTTTTTGGAGAAGGACTTTGAAGGCAAAAATGTTGCGCTCTACTTCCTTTGCCAGGGTGGAAAAACCCCCAATGCGGAAACTACTGAAGCCAATCAAAAAAAATTACTGGCCAAAAACGAGTCTCTTGAGCCTATCGACGTCGTTGCCTTTGGAGGCTGCCTGACTAGCCAAAATAGAATGATCATGGATGATCAAAACACGGAAAAAGTGAAGGAATGGGCGATAGAGCTGGGAAAGAAACTTAATAGTCAAGCCCAATCATCAAATCTACTAAAGACGGTTCCCTTCGAATATAATTTTCAATTTTTCACAGAACTCGGAAAAAACACTGGAATAACCGCAAGTAGTACTGTTGAGTTCGCCGAAAAACTTCAAACAATACCCAGTCAATCCGTAGCGTTTCATTTTTATCGTCAAGATTTTCAAAGATGGTTCAGAATCGTTATCGGCGATGAAGAACTGGCCAAGAGAATTGACCAGATTAATATATGGGTCAAAGACGAAGAAAACTTGAGGAAGGAGATAGCCGAAAAAGTTCAAAACCGCATCACTGAATTAACGAAATCTGAACCGCCGGTTTCTTCTTGACGAATTGAAAATGCGTTCACATAAACAAATCACGTGCACTTTGTGTTCAGTTCGGCTCGGCCCATAGTGGTTAGAATCGCATAGCTATGCTCTTGAGACAGGTATGTTCCACAGGTTTGCCAGTAGACAGCTTTCTGCTCTTCAAAATTTGAAAACAGTAAAGTGAGATGCGACAATTGCCAAACTAAGCTTGCTTGAATAAAGATGATGTTCTGGCCATTTCTTTCTGTTAGCTCTTTTGGAGAATTCACGTTAAGGATAGGTTCGTGTTGGTTACCGAGAAGGAAATTGGAAACAAAACAGTTTTTCTCTGCGAAATATGCGGTCTTGGGTACGCAGACAGGAAGACTGCGCAAGAATGCGAAGATTATTGCCGAGCACACGCTGGCTCTTGCAGTGCCGAGATAAGTAAAAAAGCAGTTTATCTGCCAGGGGCGCCAACCCTGCCCGAGAAAAGATAACGCTCTTTTGATTTTATAAAAGAAGTTACCATTAAAAATGTCATATAAGCTAATCGAGGCAGGATTCGATTACTTCTGCGATTTTAGCGATGTGAAACTTTTTTCCAGAAAACGCAAATATGTACAACTGACCTACTTCGTCAAAAAACTTGAGGTCATTAGCCGCGTTTGCAGCTATGTTTCTTTCATCGGTTGTATCAGGTTAATTAAATAATCAGTCTAACTAAGATCTTTCTTAATAATTGCGCACAAGGTTGACAAAGTTGCCATCACAAGATCTAAAGAAAGCCGGGGTAATCGCTCAAACAGCTTTCTTCATAATCTTAGCCGTAGGCGTGGTTGAAGTGGCAGCTGCATTATTCGCTACCAGCGTTGCCCTATTAGCGGACGGAATTCAATCTATCGCTACATCCTTGATTTTCTTAATCATATGGATCGGCATAAAACTTTCAGGGCGGTCTCCTGACGGAACCTTCCACTTTGGCTACTATCGAATAGAGGCTCTTGGAAGTTTAATCGCAGCCTATGTTTTAGCAGTTTTTGGAGGTTTCGTTCTCTACGAAGCATACAACGCTTGGGCATCACAAAGGACAGTGGCAAACGCCGAAACAGCCATATTCGTTGCCTCCGCATCCGCAATAGTGGTTTTGGTGGTATCTGCATGGATTGACAAGTCGGCAAAAAAATTAGGTTCAACATCCCTCAGAGCTGGCGGGCTAAGCGGCACTCTGGATGTACTTACCTCGATCGCAGTTTTTATTGGTGTTATCCTTAGTAGGTATTTTGGAATCTTACATGCAGACGCAGTTGCTGGAATATTGATCGCTGGCGCCATTTTTGTTGGCGCATATTCGATATTTAAAGAATCCTCTTTGGTTCTTGTGGATGCATGCAGCTGTGGAGATTTCGTTGGTGCAATTGAAGAAATAGCGAAAAATGTTAAAGGCGTCAAGGAAGTCCATAGCATTCGAGTGAGAAGGTTGGGATCATACATGACCGGAGATATGCATGTTGTTGTTTCTAGTGAAATGCTCGTTAGAGAGGCGGACCAAATAGCTACTGAGGTGGAAGAGAAGATAAAGCAAATATTTGACAAAGTCTTGGATTTTAAGATTAGAATCGAGTCTGATGAAGCACACGATCAGCATTCAAAGAAACTCACAATCAATAAAACTTAACCTGAAGCGATAAAAAATGTCGTATTTGTTGTTGCAGCGTATGGTTAGTTTAACGGAAGACACAAAATTTTAAGTCATTCTTAAGCTGTTTATCGCAGCTATTCTTTCGAGAGTATTTTTACTGGTAAAGTCAATAACGTAAGACGTTCATAGATGTGGCATGAAAATATCTCGGATTAACCAAAGATTTTCATAGCAAATTGGTGTAGAATCCTACTCCCGTTGCCATTTTACTAATTAGTGCTATTCTTACCTCTATTCTGATTAAATAATCGCAATGGTGGCGTATTTGTCTATTGCCTTTAAGTCTCGATTAGAATAATTCTTATCAAAATCAGCTAAAGATAGAACCCACATTTTGAAGCCTTGATTTCTCTGGCTACTTTGTTAATTTGAGTTATATCGAACAGAAGCTTTTAAAAATGTTTTCCAATTCACAGCTATAATTAGGATCATTCGATCCAGATTGTTTCAGGAAAGTTCCTAAAATGTTGGTCTCCTGTTACAATCTTTGCCTCAAGTGATCTTCCAACAGCAAGTACGATAGCATCAAACAAACTTGGGCTGTTTAATCTGAATTTCTTGGCGTCGACCTCCATCTCTAAGTAAGATTTCGCTGTCGTTGCCGCGAGTTTAGCATCCAAACAGATAATAGTTGATGCTTCTGTAATTTCACCCAATCTTTGGTTGACAATTTTAAGGTCTACTCCTTCACGGACGTATTTTCGGGCAATTTCTGCTAATACCGTGTCCGGCGTGTAGACCTCTTCAGCATTCTCTAAGAGTTCATCTACTTTGCGGCCCTTTTTACTCCCGATGAAATGTTCAATCCAGGCGTAAGAATCAGTCACGATCTTCACCACGATCTGCCTCCGTAAAAGGTTTGATTCTATCACGATCTGCACCAAATGTTTTTTCTAAAACTGCCTTTCTCTGCTTCTTTACGAGAGATTGAATTGCTTCGTCAAGGCTTTCAGCGCCGAGTTTTTCTCGGAGATGCTCGAGTGTTTCAGCTGTCCTTTTTGAAACTCTTATAGTTGTGCTTTCAGCCATTATAGTCCACAATTACACAATAATTAGAACAAGTAAATAAATATACCAGTATACAAGTTACAAACTATTTCTATTTGTTGAAAAGATTGACGGTACTTTCTTGAAGATTGAAAAATAACTGATAGACGTAGGAGTCTTCAAGGTTAAATTTTAAAGAACGAAAATAGCCGATGCTTGCATGGAGACCACTTGGGAAATATTTCGTCGATGTCAAAACAGTAATTTTCATTATTTTACCGATTATAATCGACAAAGCGACTTATTTTGTCTAAACAAGATTTTGGCAGTCTGCTGGATTTGGATTCATAACTTAGTTTTACTCAATCAAGCCATGTAGCGTTTCCATTTTTTTAACGGTAAATTGGGGTTAGGATGCCCTCCCGGCACCAAAAATTGTTAATGTGTTTTTAAATTAGAAATCAAAAAATTCAATTCGTGAATGTTTCCTCTTAAACTGAAGGGAAAATGCAACTGGATGGAGTCATTATGGATATCAATGTAAAAAGAAGCTGAGCAGATACTGCGTGAGGCAGAGAAACGGTATACGTTTGTTTAAGAGGATACTAGCTTTATTATCGTCATTTTATTGAAAGCTGAATTGTTTTTGCAGTGAATTGTTGTTTCACGTTGCTTTTTTGATTCAGGGCTTATATCAGTTGCAGGTTGAGTTTAAAAAAGTCTTATAAAAGTCTGGAAAAGTTTAGAAAAGTCTGCACAATGAACATGTTTCAACATGCCACTAAATGAAGAAGTTACGTTTCTCTTATTTCAATGCCATAGAATTTAATGATGTAGCCCCTCAGCTAAGCTACAACACAAAAAATTTTCGTGGAATATGAACTCTTGATTCACAAGACTTATATCCTAATTAATAACAATATGGCTAATTATGTCGAAGTCAAATCGAAACCCACAAGAAACACAAGTTGTCAAAGACACGATAATTATTGATTCTGCAGTTCAACATTTCGAAACTCCAACTCGAATCTGTTGGAATACGGGCGAAGAAAAAAACTGTCCCGCATGCTACCTCAGCAAAGGATGCAAAGCAAAAGCATAACCTACAGACAAAAGTGATGGATATCCAGATAGCTTGGTAGCTGTCATTCTCGAACGAATGCTGCTTTAACAAAAACAGGTAACTTTCAGCTTTTCGATTTAGATCTTCAGTTTATCTGATTAAAAAATGTTGAATCAGGGAAACAGGCAGAATCGAGTTAATTTTAGCCAGTTTTTACATTTCTTTAAGCATATTTATGCTTGAAACGCTCTCACATCTGATAGCTATCTGTTATTTATTAAAGATTCATGTTTCATATTTACCAGTTTTTTTGCACCTTATTTTTTAAATTAAAAGTTGTATATTAACCGACTACACAGTTTAAACTATTTATCAAATGATATATTTACGTGATTAAATTGACAGATACAGTGCCCTCATACAAATCTAAGCGCCGCGACAGGCTTGAAATAATGAAGGAAATCATTACTAGTTGCAGATTCGGATCAATGAAAACCAACATTATGTTTAAGTGCAATCTAAGTTTTTGCCAGATAAACCAATTCATTTGTGCGCTTCTGCAATCGGGTCTTCTTGAAAAATTTGTAAGAGATCGAAAGGTTTTTTTCGTCGCTACGCCAAAAGGAGCTAAGTTTGTGAGAAAACAGCAGGAAATATTTATGCTCCTGAATAATAGTGAGCAAACCAACATTGTAAAGCTATGTCCTCAGTAATTTGTGGCTTTCATTCTAATTATTTTTTAAAAATGGCCAGTTCTACTTATTCAATACGTGAACCAATGAGCAAAATGTTTGCTATTTACTGAGCATCGTTAATTCAAAATAACGCTATGCGTCTCAGTCTTGAGAAGAAAAAAGTTCCAGATTTTTTTCGGGGATCCATGTGAGCAAGTTTCAGTAATTTTTCACATTTTTATTGGAGTCGCGAAATGTGTTAAATCACTTTGATTTGACGTTATTTAATTGAAGCTTCTTTAAAATAAACATAAAAAAAGAAAGATTGTTTGCGATTTATTGAATCGCTACGTTGTCGATGAAGATTTCTTGGCCGTATTGGCTGCTGCCTGTGTGGTAGCCATTGTCCTGTAGTGCAATGCTTGTTAATGTTGCGGTAGCTGATAGTCCTGCGTTTGTCCAGTCAGCTTTCAAGGGTCTGCTGAATTGTACCCATTGTCCTTGTGTGAAGGTGCCTTGTATTGTTCCTAAGTTTATGACCTTTACAGTACTGGTTTGTGTTGGTGCATTTGCTGGACTGCTTCCCCACCAATAGATCAGTTGTGTACCGTCGCTTGCAGTTAGCGTTATCTGGAAAGAGTAGTATCCAGTTCCTCCTGTAAGACCTGGACCATTGTATCCGTTGTTGTAGATCATCATCGAAAGTGAGTTAGAAGCGGTTGCTATTGAGCTGATGCCAATGCTAAAGGTATGTGTCAAGATTCCGGAACCAGTCCCTGAGTAACCTGGTGACACTGTTTCTAATTCTGCATATGGTCCCCAGGTATTTGGAGCAGTATCGCTTGTTTCATGGTTTGTTGAGTAACCTGAACCACTTGTAGTCCAAGGACTGTTCGTGCCGCTTTGATCAAACCCTCCGCCTGATATTAGGTTTTGAGTAATGGTGATTGGTGTTGTCGCTGAGGTAAGTCCTGTGGATTGGGCTGTGATGGTTGAGGAGCCTGCCACTGTGTCTTCGTAATAGAAGCTTGCTGAACTTGCGCCGCGAGCAATGGTAACTTGGGTTATTGGGGTTCCTGTTCCTTGTGCATTGCTGTAGAATGCGCCCGTTGTTGATGTTGTTGTCAGGTTAACTGTTAAGGTCGCTGCTGCATTGATTGCGTTACCGCCTGAATCTGCTTGAGCTACTGTAATTATTGATGAAACTTGGCTAATGTATATGGATTGACTTGTTCCTGCGGTAAATTTGAGTTGAGTTGCAGATCCAGTAATGATGAATGTTGTGTTGGCTGGTGTGTATCCTGTTGAGGAAACCGTTATTGTTGGTGTGCCTTGAGCAGAGTCTTTATAATAGAAGGTCGCTGAGGAAGCGCCGCTTGCTGATTGAAACTTGGGCTGGACTGAGAGGAGTTGAGCTGGTTTGAGTTTGATAGAACGCGCCTGTACTTGATGTTGTACTTTAGAGCTACTGTGATTGCTCCGGTTGTGTAAGCAGTTCCAGTGCTGGTTTGTCGTTGTATTGTAATAGTGTTTGACATGGTTCCTGAAGCAATGTCTGAGATGCGCCTCCTGTGTATACGAGTTGATAAGTGTTAATGGTAAATGTGGTAGTTGCTGAAGTCAAGCTTCCGGGAAGATGCTGTTAGAGTTGGATTGCCGCTACACTGTCACTAATAGTAGAAGTTGGCAGAACTTGAACCGACCGCGATTGAAACTGTTGTGGTTTGAGTTGTTCCTTGAGCATTGGTAGTAAATTGTGCGCCGCTTGAACTTGACGTTAAGCGCAATGCTGGTCGGCTCCAGTAGCTAGTCGGATTGCCGTATCGCGTCCTGTCTTTGTACGGTGATTACAGTTGAAACATGTCGGTACTAGATGAGATGGTTATCGATTGGCTTGTGCCAGCTATGTAGACAAGTTTTGAGGCTGGAGCTGAGTTAACTGTTATGACTCCACTTGTGCTAGTCCCTGTCCCATCGCTCACAGTAATTGTTTCAGAGCCTACAGTTTTCAATGTGACTGTGAAAGTTCCTGTGCCAGAGGTAAGAGTAGAGGAACCAGGTAGAATTGCCTGACCATCCGATGACGTGAAAGTAAGTGTGCCGGCATAGTTTATTATAATGTTTCCGGATTCATCTCGTGCAGTTATTGTAGCGCTGAAAGGTGTGCCTGCCGTCGCTGAGGCTGGGGTAGTTATGATTAAGTTAACATCGCCTGTTGGGGTTGGTGAACTAACGGTTATTGTTTGTGTTGTTGTGCTTGTTTTGCTGTTTGAGTCAGTTACGGTTAAAGACACGGTTTTTTGACCGGCAGTTGAATAGGATGTGCTTGGATTTTGAATAGTGTTTGTTGCTGGTGAGGCGCCGCTACCGAAGTTCCAAGACCATTGGTTAATGGTTCCGCTTCCAGCAGTTGATGCATCGGTAAATGTAACAGTTTGCCCGTAGCTATTGTTGTTGGGGCATAAGTGAAGCTGGCAAGGGGTGGAGCGTAGTCAATTACGTTTAGTGTATGGGTTGCTGTGCTTGTGTGGCTAAGGGAATCAGTAACGGTTAAAGTAACGGTTTTCTAGACCTAGAGTAGTGTATGAGTGGGTTGGGTTCTGGGTGTGCTTGTTGTTCCGTCACCAAAGTTCCATGACCATTGATTAATAGTGCCTGATGAATCGGCTAGAAACGTCGGTGAAAGTTACGGTTTCACCAACATTTGGATTGGAATTTGATATTGTGAAGTCAGCAGTTGGTGCAAAAGTTGTGGTTCCTACGGTTACTACGTTTACGTGTTGTGTTGTAGTGCTTGTTTTGTCCGTTAGAGTCAGTTACTGTTAAAGATGACAGTTTTTTGACCTGTAGTGGAATAGGACACACTTGCTGGAGTGTGGGATGTGCTGGTTGCTGGTGATAGCGTCTGCTCCAAAGTTCCAAGACCACTGAGTAATCGTTCCGCTTCCAGCAGTTGATGTATCGGTGAATGTAACAGTTTGCCCGGTAGTTGGGTTAGTTGGAGTCCAGGTAAAAGAGGCAGTGGGTGAGGCATAGCCGACTACGTTTAAGTGTTTGGGTTGTGGTGGCTGTTCTGGAAGCTTGAGTCTGTAACTGTCAAAGTAACGGTTTTAGTGCCAGATGTAGAATAAGAATGACTTGGGTTCTGGGCTGCACTTGTTGATGCCGTCTCCGAAATTCCAAGACCACTGAGTTATTGCATCAGCACCCTTAACGGATGTAGTCTGTGAAAGTAACAGATTGACCGATAGTCGGATTAGAGTCGGACAAAGTGAAACTGGCGATTGGCCAAGCGGGCAAAGTTCCGGCTGAAACCGTGCTTAGTCCGCTTGTTGTGTATTCGGCGAAAGTTCCATCAGTTGCCGTCAGTTTTATTTGGAGTTTTTCATTTGCGAGTATATGGATAATTAGTTGTAAGGGCAGCTGTTGTTCCTGGAGAAAACGTCACCATACCATTCGTTGAAGGTGAGGGTGAACTGGTTGTTATGCCCTTCTAAAACACTGTTAATATAGGTACTTTGTGATGGATTTAGTTGAATTGTTCCTTGGCCAACATTCTGCACGTAAATAATTACGTACCCACCTGCTGTGTGACTTACGCTTTGAATTAGCATGCTGTTTGAGGCTTTTGTTGTAGTGCCCCCAATATAGCCTGTTACCCAGGCATAAACTACTAGTGAAGCCACGACTGCGATTGCAATCATTAATAGAGTTGCTATAACTGGTGAAATAGCGCGAACTGATCTTCTAATTTTAGTTATTTTTCTCAAGATTGTATCTTACTCCCTTTTTTTCCACTTAAATAGTATAAATCCTGACTCTAATCTTACTAAAGTTCTATATAAGATTCATGGAGTAATACTCCATATGTAACATCAAAAAAACAAAAAGTAACGTTTGAATGGGTCTTAATGAATATTTTATTTGAAAATTTTTGTGAAGAACTTGTTCGCGAAGAGGAGTTGTATTTTTTATTAATCAAAAATCATCGTTTTGAATCATTATAAACCGTCCATAGCTATATTTTTGTGGCGTCACATTGATGCAATGCTTTCAATTTTGGGTTGTTATGTTTATTAGTGCCATAGAATTTATTTTATTGTAGAGAACCTTAAGACAAGGCTATAAGAAGCGAAGCTTGAACATAGATTTTCGTGTCTTCTTGATTGATGATTATTTGACAGCATTCTCATTGTTGAGCTATCATAATACGGAATATGCTGTAGTCTCAGAATATTGCAAGTATCATCCTAAGCCAGTTATATTGCGACGAGAAAAGTAACATAACGAACAATACCGAGAAAGGATTCAATTTTTATGAGTTTTATAGAAACGCTTTCAAAGAAAATGAAGGAAAAAGAACCAACACTGGACATCTTTGGCGCCGACCGTAAAGTCCTTCAAGTCGCATGTCAAGATTTTTCGAATTATCTTAAATTCACTTGCAACCTTGCAGGCAAAGAAACAAACATTTTCACGTATGCCGACCAGATAGAGCAGTCACTTAAAGCAAACCCAACTGAAATTGAGTCATTTCTAGATGTTTGGTGTGGTATTTGGCTCAAGAAATGGAAAGAACGGGTTAATCTGCTCATAGGAAAAAATAATGAGGACGATCCAAGTAAAGCGTCTTCTCCTGAAACATTAAAATCAGAGTCCCTATGGACAAAGTTAGAGTGCAGAGAAGAAATGATTGAAATAGTATCATCTGCCCTAATAAAAAATGCAGAAATCTGTGGAACAAGAATCATTGCAGAAAACCTTTTGAAAACAGAAATAACCAAAAAAATCAACCAAGACATCATCAGCAAAGACCTAGCCTTAACAATTCTTAACAATGCACTACGTCAATCCCGTGAAATTTCCTACAGAACCGGTCCTTTGATTTCAATAAAAGTAAATAAAGGCTATTATTTGTTAGCGAACAAATAAGAAAATGGGTTTTTCTAAAAAGCATTTACTAAGATTCATGCTCCTGAAAATGAAAAAAGAAAACAATATAATGAAAGCTGCTTTTGAAGAAGAAGTACGAAATTCAGAATCTTTTGATTATGGCTAGGCACTTTGTGAAGTGCTTCTTTTAAGAACAATCGGTCGAATCATTTGCATGTTACTAAAGAAAATATGTCATGATAAATAGAAGAAGAAAAGCCAAACATTTTCCTACAGAATTGACAGTCTTCTTCTTTCCAGTTAGTTTGCAGTCGAAAGAACACCTATGTAAAGTTTAGTCATATTATTCTTTCTTTTCATTCTTTCTTCCAATTTCCACTCATTCATTCTCTGCAAGTAGACGACAAAGGTAAACACCCATCCGCCCACAACACATGGCTGTTAAAGTAACATTAACTCCCATTGATTCAAACGTAAATACTCAAAACCTCGGGCAAGCAACAACTGATTCAGCCGTTCAATACTCTATCGCATTGACTCCACCAAAACAAGGAATATTACAATCACAGCCACATTCCAAGGCGGCGCTATACTGGAACTCATCAGTCACAAACAGACTTTAACGGCGTTCAAGGATCTACAAATACACCAGTTCCAACACAAGCATCTCAATCGATGACATGTTCTTCTTTCCCGGCATCGGTGGCCTACTAGTTTCAATCATCGCAGTCAAGGCCGCTTTAGCGGTTTGATGCTCAGAAAGCAGCTAAAAAACAGCGAGCATAAAAAATATTTTTCCTTTTTCACTTTTTTAGATATTTAACATACATTAGAATGCTTTTCAGCCATAGAATCATCTATAGCACCCAATTTAGGTATTTTCCATAATTCAATTGACTGAAAAGACAAAATTATATCCTAAACTATTAACTTAGGTTTTAGGTAAAATTCATTCATTCTCGAAAAGATTACACTTGCCAGTTAAGTTAGTACGGACCGTTCACCAGATCTTGTTTCTACCAAATGTCTTCATATTTGTAAATTCGCCGAAAAAGCTAAATAAATTTAGAATTACGGGAATCGAATAATATTTAACAGGTGCGTTTGAAAAATAAAAAAGGGAAAAAGAGTATTACGGCGAATTAATCGCCATTATTCCCGCAGTATTTGTTTCGCGCCTTTCTTATGCGATCGCTGATTTACCATGCTCTCTGTACTGCGTCAACAATAATTTCAAAATTGGTCTACGATGGTGCCGAAGTTGAACGTTTGGGAGTTCTGAGTCGAGCTGACGATTTGATATTCTGCGTTATTGCCCAGGCTGTTGGAGTTGTGTAGCATGGCGGTTGGTGCGGTGAAGCCTGTTCCAGCGTGTCCCTGCCGTGGCGGTGCCATAGTGACTTTCTAGCCCTCAGGTCCAATATCATATCATTCCCATTGGATGTTGATACTCCTGTAACACTCGGTTGCGCTGAAGTCGAATTGACCATCGGTTGCAGGCAAAGCGGCATTAGTGTCGAAGGGATGTGTCGTACTTGCGCCGATAATCCCGAACACTTGGACACTGTCCGCTAGCACTGGTGGACATTGTAACGGTTATCGTAAACGAGCCTGAAGGTGCAGATGTGGGTTGAGCATAGTATTCGAAAATATGATCCATTGTTGTGACTATAGCTTGCTCTTGACTATACGTTACGGTGGGTCCATGTAGGCCGTCGGAAATCGAACTTGACACTCAGTGTTGCTTAGAAGAGGTCCCGGCAATTTCTATAATTATCAACTCATTGGCTTGTGCAGTTTATGGAGCTTGTAGTAATGCCAGTGCCAGTGCTTATTGAGCCGTATCCTTCGCAGTTTGAGTCAATCCCGAAAGTGCGAGCAGTGTATGTCGTACTTATCGTGGCAGATCCAGTCAGAGTAGTGAACGTGTAAGTTTGACCAGCAGGAGTGGTAACAGTCACAGCAGCGCCATTAACAGTAATCGAGGCAATCTGATAACCAGCATTAGGCGTAATGGTGAAGCTTTGGCGCCAGCACTATAACTTCCAGTTCCCGGAGTAATCTGACCATTAGCACCCTGAGTAACAGTAATTGTATACGTGAACAACAGCACTGAATGTGGCGGCTATCGTGGCAGAAGCAGTAAGAGTAGTGAACGTGTAAGTTTGACCAGCAGGAGTGGTAACAGTCACAGCAGCGCCATTAACAGTAATCGAGGCAATCTGATAACCAGCATTAGGCGTAATGGTGAAGCTTGAGTGGCACCAGCACTATAACTTCCAGTTCCAGGAGTAATCTGCCATTAGCACCCGGAGTAACAGTAACTGTATACGTAGGAACAACAGGATTTACTGTAAGAGAGGTTGCGCTGCTTGTTGCGCCGTTATAGTTGCTGTCGCCACTATAGACTGCGTTGAATTGGTAGTTGCTGCCTGCGCTCGCGGGTGTATAAGAGTCTGAAGTAGCTGAACCACTAACTAAGGTCTTGACTGTACTGAGGATTCCATGTAGCTCCGCTGTCAGTTGATACTTGGAAAGTTACCGTACCAGTGGGTGTACCAGCAGAACCAGAAACAGTCAAAGAAGCAGTCACAGAAGCGCCAAGCGTAATAGGACTAACAGGAGCCAAAGTAGGCACAGACACCGTTGGAGTAGCCAAAGCAGCAGACGTAACAGTGTAAGTCAAAGTAGCAGTGTTTGAAGATGCATCAGTAACTGTAACCGTGTGTGAACCCGGAGCAGCGCCAGATGGCACCGTGAAGGTAACACCTGAAATCGCACCAGCCGCAGACGAAGTAACAGGCGTTGGAACAGTTACCATAGTTGTACCATCAAACTTTACCGTGATAGCTGATGTAGCAGCAAAATTTGAACCAGACACAGAAACAGATGAACCAGCTGGTCCTGAAACCGCACCTAAGTTGATTGAAGCTGTGGCCACACCTGTCGAGGTTATGCCTGTGCCTGTTATTGTCATGAATGTGCCATCGGTTGTGGTTACTTTAATGTTAAGTTTGTCGCCTGCAACGTATCCGGTGGGTAACGCAACTGTAAGTCCTACAGTTTGACCTACAGGTATAGTTAATGGCCAACTTGCAGGGTTAGGATTAGCGGCGCTGATAGCTTCCAAGATGCTATCAACATAGACACTTTGGCCTTGGTTTATCTTCACGTCTCCTTGACCAACATTTTGAACATAAATGACCAAGGTGTTGCTAGCGGTCATGGGGGCGAAGCTTTGAATTTGTATTGCTTTCCCTGCGGTCGTGGTTGTGCCGCCTATGTAGCCTGTTACCCAAGCATACACGACTAGTGAAGCGACAACCGCGATGGCAATCATTAGCAAAGTTGCAATTACTGGAGATATAGCTTTAATTGAGCGTTTGAATTTGGTAGAATTTCTAACATTTTTAGTTCTTATCAATTGTATTTTCCTTCCTAATTTAATGTTAACAAACTATTTTTACTCTTAGCGATTAGCTATATGGAAGTGGTATATAAAAACCATGGATTAATGCTCTATATTCTATCTTGAATAGAAAAAATTTTCCAAATTAAGCACAAGATAATGTGAGTATGTAATTGAATATGAATTTGTAATCCGTTAAATTAAAATCCTCAAACCACTAAATAAGGAAAGCGATTTAGAGGTTAAATAATGGATCTATCAAGCGTTCGCATAAGGGAACATTATGGGTTAGTTTCCAACAATACACATACGGGGGAATTCTCTTTTCTGATTAGTCCTCCTAAGAACCGGGCGAGCGTTGAAAAGCATGACTTTGTCCTTGTCGATCACCCTCTGTTTGGAGAAGCATGTCAGGTTTTGTCAGTTATAAAAGAAATAACCAGTTATGAGGAAATTTCTGGTTCAACTGTTGGCGATAGATTAGGAAAAATGATGGCAACTGCCGAGGTAATTGGGTACATCGACTTAAGAAACGAGATTAGACTTATAAGCGAAGTTTTAGTCCCTGCCAACCCGGGTTGCCGAGTATATATACCATTAAAAAAGTTTCTTGAAGATATTTTGAACAGGAACGCAAATGGGGAAGTCTTCAAAACGCCCATCCAAATAGGAATATTTGAAGCTTCATCGGCAGAGGAGCAGGATAACAGTGGAAGCATCAAATGCTTTATAGATGCACAAGATTTCATTTCAAAACATTCGTTAATTACAGCCGTTGCGGGAGCTGGAAAAACTCATACAGCAAAATTATTGATTAAAGAAATGTCTGGCAAAACTTCTGCACAAACAATAATCTTTGACCCATACAACGAATACTCAGACCTTTTAAACACAACGGCGAAGATTATTGAAGTCAATGCAACAATGGACAAAGATTCTCTAGTTAAAGAAATAAAGAAAAACCAAATAATTATTCTAAACGCGAAAGGATTGAAGATCGAAGAAAAGCGATCATATTACATCGAAACATTACAGCTGCTTTTGAAATTAAGGTTAGAAGAAAAAATCAATCCGTTATTTCTGATAATCGAAGAAGCTGAAAATCTTAAAGGAGAAACGCTAGACCAACTGGTAGCTGAGGGAAGAAAAATAGGTGTTTTTGCATGCCTCTTAACTACTCACGCTGCGGATCTGGGAGGCAAGATACTTTCTCAAATAATCAACCAAATAATCGGAAAAACCATAATCAAAGAAGATATAGAATACCTCGTAAGCATGTCAGGAACTACTAATGATCTTCCAAGTCTTGGGGTTGGCGAGTGGATAATTAATAGACTTGGCGATAGTAGACCCATGAAAGTTCAAGTCAGCTAAAATAAAATATACACAGAAAAATCACAGTCATGAGATTAAGCGAAAAGCACTTATTCTCAATAGACAAAAAAATAAAAAAAAGGCATAATATATGACCCAAACAACAAAAACAGTAAACAGAAAAGTTGCAATTGCACTCGCAATACTCTGCGTAGCATCATTAGTAGCCCTAAATTTCTCAGTAATAACGTATTACACACAAATGACCAACAAAAACAATGAAATCCAAACTTTGAACAACCAAATAGTCAGTCTTCAAACCCAAGTGGCGAATGGAAGTTTGCCAGCGCCTAAACTCATAAGCATCGACATGAATTTCACCGACAACAGATCAGATTCAAACGCACCCTTCCTACAAGTAACCGGATACATATGCAACGTTGGCACAAGCACTGCAAACAGCTGTGTACTTCATGTAACAGCTCTCCGAGCTGATAACTCCACCGGCATAGATACCACCAAAAACATAGATTCCATAGCAGCAGGTACGTACACAAAAATAGATGCCCAATTTCCCTACAGCGGAAACCCACTAACAACATTCAACAGCACCGTAGAATGGTTAACCTAACCGTACAATTGCATAATTCAATTATTTTTTTTTATTTCATTTTTTCAATAACCCTAATAGGAATGCCCTTCTTTTAAATGAAAATTTTGCAATTTCTTTTCCCACTTTTTAGATAATTATTTTTTTGTAGAATATAGATTTCACTTTTTTGATGCCTACGATTTTTTCCAACAAAACTTGCCAGCAAGGTTAGCTATTTCATACTTTAGATATAACTTAGGTTTGTCAATGCTTAAGTATAGAATCCTGTGGAGTCGGAACTCATCATTTAGACTTGTGGTTTCATTTGGGAACACAATCTAACATGACCACAACTTAATTCATAAGATTAGAAAAGCTTGATACAAAAATTATATTGACGAAAAAAATTTTCGTGAAAAAACCTCTACACAAAAAACCATTATAGTGTTCAGCTACGGGTTTACAGATGCCTAACTCCAATCTAATATTTTCCCTTTTCCCGTACAAACTACATATAAAGAATAAAAAAACCGGAATTAGTTAACTTACTGTGTAATTGCAAGAAGCAGAGTTTCCAACTGTAGTTATCATTTTCAACACTACTTTGTCGCCAGTTTGAGGGGCATAACCGATACCTGCGCCACTAAAAGTCCAAGAAACGTATACAGAGGATCCAGCAGTGACAACCTGATTCAGTTGTGTTAGTATGTAACCATGATAACTAATAGCACTACTAACAGATTCTACATCCACCCATAGAACTGAAAGTGAAGCATCCATTCCGCCTATATTAGTCACATTCAAATTGTGATAATCATTGTTCGTTGGTGAAATGGTGATTGGCGAGTTTATCTTCTGAACAAACAAATCATCCATTTCTTTTGTTGCAGCGTCATGCCACAAATAAACATTCGAAAAGAAGAATATCAATATCACTATAAACAGTACCGTACCGATTACTTCCGCAGTCCCGTTCTTGTTTTTCAATAATCGTTTTATCAAATTTCTTTACCTCTTTTATGGTGCCTTATATGTTAAGTCAAAGTTTGAACCGCTCAAAGTTGAGATCCTAAATGTATACTGTTGTCCTAACCCAACCCCAACCTTGGGGTGAGTTGGTTTGATTCATTTGGTCCCAGGTAAGAGTAATAGTCAAATGCTGACCAATAACTATTGGATCTTTTAAGTTTAATTTGCCACTTCCTGATAATGCCACGCCATTCACATAAGCCGAAGTTATAGTGGAATCTACTTTTCCCACATTATAGATAGATAATTGAACTGTAGTTGATATGGTCATTCTGGTAGCTTGATCCAGGGCTTAACCAAACATCTTCAATGACTAAAGACTCCATAACAGAACTGCCAACACCTGATTTGTAGCTATCTGAATATGAAATCACAAACCCGAAAAGAATTGCCATACCTGCCATTGTTACCATTATCATCAAGACAGTTGCAATGACGGGTGAAACTGCTTTCTTATTCTTAAATAGTCTCTTCATTTTGTCACATCCAATTTGGCGGTATGCCCACAAAGAATATTATGTATCCCAACAGAACCAGCAAGATTGCATGTTTCATGCCTCCAGCTACTCTGCGCTCCCCGATTTTTCCAGCCATTAATCCACCTGTTAAGCCTGAAACAAGCATGTCCTGATAGAAGAAGTCCTTAAAACCGCCAACGCCACTAATGACGGTGTTAGCTGGAAATTTGTTGAGAACCCGACATAGGAGCAAAAAATGAGCGCACAAGCAGTATTGCTGTAACTATGAAAACTACAAAGGCAGCGTAAATCACGATAATGTAAGGTTTCATTTGGGCGTCGGTTTCTCTATCGATATCTTTCATTTCTTCCATAAACCCAGCAGTTGCCGTAAAAACTTTTTTGATTGTACCCCCTGATCGACTTGCTTCCAAAACAAGCACACAAAACCGATTTACAATTGGCGAATTTATCCGATTTTTGAAATTTGTTAGTGCATCCTCGAAAGATGTTCCCCAGGACATTTCAATAACTAACTGCTTTACTTCTTTTGCAAGAGGGCCACTGACCATTTTGTTATCGACGACTTTTTCTAAAGCTCTAATGAGGGTCATTCCGGTTTCTTGAGATTCTGCAACTCCTCTAACAAGTAGAGGCATCTGATTTTCAATTGAGGATATCCATCTTTGATGTTGAAAGTCAAGAATAGCCGAAGGAACCAATATTACCAATATGCTAGCAAAAAAGATTTCGTTGATGTAAGTTGTTAGAGCTGAGAATGATATAGCTGCAATTATTGCTAATGCTACAACTACAGCAAGTATTGAAAGCCCCAAAGTTATTTTGTCTTTTTCTGAGTGATACTTTGCCCATTTTTATTACCTTGGGGGAGTCATTGAATCAACCAATAGCATCATTATTCCCACACCCGCAGGTGTCACTATGAAAGTCATAAGCATCAATACTGTTTGAGGATCCATGCCACCAAGCAGTGATACGCCTCCACCTAAGAAAGACATTACTGAAAGCATAACAACAAGAACCAGCGGCAATGCAATCATGAAGCTCACGTAGACTTCAGCCATGCCTGCAAGACTATCTAAGAAACTTTTCATGGAAGTAACCCGAGCTTCTTGGCTTTTTCAGATTCATCTCTAAGAAAAGAAGCTAAGTCGCCACCCATATGCGAAGTAGTCACAATGCCATCTAGCATTGCACCAAATTTTCTTGAAGCAGACCTTACAGATGCCCGTCCTTAAGGCATCATTTAAATCTAAACCCATCAATTCTGTGTCAGCAATTGCACGCCTCATTTCGTCCCCCACCCCAAATTCGTCGCCAACATTAGCTAAAGATCGAAAAATACGTTCTGGGGGCATTCCAGAACTCGCCAAAACCGCCATAAAATTTGCCGTTAAAGGCAAATTTGAATCTATTTTTCTCACTTTTGAAGAAATCGTGAGTACTGGATAAACATAACAAAAGCCAAAAACGACCATGCCAGCCATCATCGCGGATACTATTGAAAAAACAAATGCAGGTATCAATGGCAATCTGATTGTAAAAATAAGAAGAGAAAACACAAAGCCTAATACTGCAGCCAAAAGCGTTGAGAAAGCCATCAAGCCCAAGTAAGCTTCGAAGGTGATTTTAACTGCGGCTTTAGACAGGTTGTCCTGCATACTCTTAAATTCTGTAACGAAGTATGAAGGCACAAACTTTGACGCTTTTAAGAAAGAGAGTCAATAACCGCTTATTCGTCTTTTAATGCCTCCGCAAGTATGCGCGCAGGATTCTCCATATACGAACGAATAATATTAGATACGTCCTTGTAATTTCGAATGTTCTTCTTAGCCATCCAGGTAATTATTTTCTTTCTGTTTTTGAGCTCTTCTTCAGCCTGCTCGATACTTACTCCAGTTTTTTCAGCAATTTTCTCAAGAATGTAGCTTCGACCAGTATAATCGAATGTTTCGTCGGTCGCATTCCATCTGTAAACTTCGTTTGTTAAAATTTCTCCTGAACGAGGATCTAAACCGACGATTTCTGAAGCTGCAACTGTCTTTCTCATTGGTTTTCCTTTTATTTCCACTCGCTTTTGAACCAAAATAATGTCAATGCCAGCGATAAGAGTTCTGGGAATATTCATAGGTGCTGATTCTAAACGGTAAACTGCTGATTCAACTGACTCGGCGTGAACGGTTGACATCCCAAGGTGCCCAGTACTTACAGCTTGGAAAAGCGTGTATGCTTCTGTTCCCCTGATTTCACCCACAATGATGTAGTCAGGTCTTTGTCTCAAAGAAGCTTTGAGCAAATCAAACAGAGTTACGTCTGCTGAATCTGTGGCTATACCGAAATGCGATCTTGTAGTCGCTGGAATCCAGTTTTCGTGCGGAAGATTAATCTCGGGTGTATCTTCGATTGATACGACTTTTAAGTCAGCTTTGATGAACATGCTAAGACAGTTTAGAAGTGTAGTTTTGCCCGCAGCAATACCGCCAGCTACTAGGATGGATACTCGGTTTTCAACTGCATACCAGAAGAAAGCAGCCATTTCCGCCGAGAGTGTGCCATAATTAATTAAATCGGTTACTGTGAATGGGTCGAGCTTGAATTTTCTTATGGTAAAAGTTGATCCTTTCCGGGTAACTTCTTTGCCGTAAGTGAGGTTGATTCTGCTGCCATCTGGCAAACTTGCATCTAATAGTGGTTGGGCTATGGATACGTGACTGCCACACATATAAGCAAGTCGCAAAGCAAATGAGTCAAGTTCCTCTTCAGTTTCAAATCGAATGTTTGTTGGAATAGACTCGGATTTTCGATGCCAAACGAAGATTGGGACATTAACTCCGTCACATGAAAGGTCCTCAATTAATTGGTCATGCATTAACGAATCTATTTTTCCAAATCCAAGATTATCCCTAACTATAAAGTAGAGCAGCTTACCTTGTGTGGCTGCATCTATCTTAAAACCGTAGTCATCGAAAATTTCTTTACTCTTCTCAATTAAGTATTTTCCAGCCGTTTCTTTAGATTGCAAATCTGAGGGCTTCAGAGTAATTACTTGATTGAGGATATCTTTTAACCGTTTAAGACTGAGCGGCATCTTCGCTTGTGAGTTTGGGTTCTTCAACCACGTATTTGATGTTTCCTCTGTCCAAATCCTTAACAATACTCACGTTACAATAAGGCTCAATAAGCGAGTAAGTTTCAAGCACTTTCTCATTAACTGGTTCGATGTCTCTTGTTACTACTTCGGGTACTGGAGTAATAGGTACCGTTAATTGATTTTTCTTTTTGGAGGTTGAAAATTTAAATGATAGACCCTTTTTCTTTGGCAAGGTCCCTTTCATATCTACTGCAGGTTCCAGAACTTTGAATGGTTTTTTTCTAGAAAACAGTTTCCCCCGAGGTTCTTTCTGAGATTTCAATTTCTTTGCACCCTTATCTTTAATAGTAACTTCTCCGCCAACCGACTTGTTAAGTGAATCTGCCGAACCCAAAGCAGCTTCTTCTTTTACAGCAATTGGCTCTGTCTTTGGAAAAGCCTCACGCAATTCGTCAATACGCTTAGCTAAATCATCTTCCTCAACTTGATTTTTTGACTTAGACGCCATATTCAATCTAATTATCCCCTTAAATGTTCTCCTTTTCGCCTATTACCGCAAACAATTCAGAAAATAACAAATGAGAAAAATTTAATGCAGGCTTTATAACCACCGCTGGTTTCGTTTTTGAAAACAGTTTTTTGTAAGATGTCAATCCAGTGATGCCCCTCGATCATTATCATTTTCAGATATAACCTTAAAAAAGTAAAAAAAGATAGTTGACTCAAACTATTCACACTATTAGATGGTGAATTGCTGAGTTATTTGGCTGAAAGTTCCGTCATTGGTCGTTACTTTGATAGTTACAGATTGTAAGCCTGAGCCCGGGGTCAAACTTGTCAATTGACCAGTTATTGTTGCAGTACCGCCTGTTGCCAACGTTGGAGTGGTTCCAGTTGTGCCTGTAATTGTTGTTCCAGTTGCTGCTGCATTATTAATGAATACATAATTACCAGTTGAAAACTGAACGGGTGCGTTACCAACGTTCTGCACATAAATAGTAAATGTCGTTGTAGTTGTGCTGTAGCTTACACTTTGAATTTGAATTGCGTTGCCAGTCTTCGCTGTTGTAAAGTTCATGTAGCCCATGACCCAAGCGTACACAACTAGTGAAGCGACGACTGCGATAGCTATCATTAGTAGAGTGGCGATTACTGGTGAGATTGCTTTTGTGTTTCTGCGGAATTTTCGTATTGTTTTTCCAAAATTCATCTTTATTTTTCTCCTTTTACTTTATTATCTTGACTCTTATTTGGTTCTAGATACTTAAAAGCATGATGGATTAATACTCCATATGTTTCCGTAATGTATCGGAAGACAGTAACCTCTTAATTACAAGTTGTCAAAGGGGCAACATCAAAGAATTGAACATACAATCAATATTTCAATTATACAAAAGTTATAACTAAGCAAAAAGTATAGATTCTAGCACAAGGTTAACTTATGAAGATTTTGAAGACTGGGATTGCAGGACTCGACGAATTCCTGATGGGTGGGCTACCGCCAAAAATCATACTTCTCACAGGGTTGCCAGGATCAGGAAACGAAATTTTCGCAAGACAAGTCTTGTTCAACATAGTAAAAACTTGCCCAGTAACTTATTTTACTGTCAACGCCTCAGCCGAAAGCATTAGAGAAGATATGTCATCTTATGGATGGGATACAACTGCGTTTGAGGATGAATAAAACTTGGAAATTCAAAAGCCTAAAAAACGTCACCGCGAGCTCATTGCCAGACACAATCTTAGATGAAATGAAACAATCCAGAACAGTAGCTATTGACACTATCTCTGAACTGCTGCTTATTCACGAAATCAAAGAAATAGCTAACCTAATAACTGCCATGACTTATCAAAACCGAAAAAGCCAAAATTTCCAATTACTTCTTCTCACGGAAGGCATGCAAAGTCCACAAGCAGAAACCACCATGAATCACTTCGCTGAAGGTTCAATAGATTTCGCATTAACTTGGTCAGCAGACTACAACTATGAGACATTTGATCATAAGAAAAATGTCAGGAACCATAATCCCAACTAGAAGGTTAAATTACACATTGGGAAGAAAAGGGATTATCATAGAAACCGCTACTAGAATAACTTAAATACAAATTCAACACTATATATGATATATTACTAAACTCGATATAATAAAACGTCAGAAACATGGCTTATAGCCATCTAAAACAACTATGGAAGTATAGAAAAACTCATTTTGAGGATCTTTAAATGACCTTAACACTGCTGGAAAATAAACCTAAAAGACGAGACCAACTCGTTATTATGGCTGAAATAGTAGATATTGCCAGAAGAGGAAGTTCCAAAACAAACATTATGTTTAAAGCTAACCTCAGTTTCAGCCAACTCAACCAATACCTCTCAATTCTAACTCAAGTCGATCTTCTTGAAAAATGTTCAATTAACCGAAAAGAAATGTACAAAGCCACACAAAAAGGCTACGAATTCATGCAAAAACAATATCAAGTAATAAAGCTCCTTAATTCAGACCAATGGAGCTCCGTGAAAACTTCGTCATTCGATAATTTCTTTTTGAGTAGTCAATCTTCATCACCCGAAATTTTGACCAGCTAAACTTACTGAAATCAGTATGTTTCTGGGTGTGTCGGTAATTTGCAATGAGAAGAAAGAGAAGTTTCCCAGCACTACTTTTTTATTGAATCTTTGGTTAGAGTTTTAGAGGTTTAGTTTATGAAAGTTGTTGCTTTTAATGGAAGCGCACGCAAAGACGGAAACACCGCCATTTTGATTCGCCATGTTCTTGAGGTTCTTGAAAGTGAAGGAATAGAAACAGAATTAATCCAGCTAGCAGGAGAGCAGATTCATGGATGCATGGCTTGTGGAACTTGTCGAAAAGCCAAAAACATGGAATGCAAAATCGTAAACGACAACGTTAACTTATATATTAAGAAGATGTCTGAGGCAGACGGAATAATTCTTGGTTCACCCAACATATTTTTCGATGATGACTTCCGAAATGAAAGCGCTTATTGACCGCGCAGGATTTGTCGCAAGATCCAACAATGATCTGTTCAAAAGAAAAGTTGGCGCGGCAGTAGTGGCGGTTCGAAGAGCAGGCGGAATCCCAACTTTCGACGCCATAAATCACTTTTTCCTCATCAACCAAATGATAATTCCAGGCTCGTCATACTGGAACGTTGGAATCGGGTTAAACAAAGGAGACGTAGAAAAAGACGAGGAAGGCATAAAAACAATGGAAGATTTAGGAAAAAATATGGCGTGGCTTCTCAAAAAAATAAATATATAGATCATTTACCGATATGTAAGCTTGAAAATTAGACAACTGCCCCAGAAAATGGGGAAAGGGATTTTATTTCATGATTGCTTTTAGGTCTTCGTCTGCTGTTTTGATTGGCATTATATTGAATTTGTCTACGAGCACTTTGAGTATGTTTGGTGTTATGAAGGCTGGGAGGCTTGGTCCGATGCGCATGTCTTTTATGCCAAGGTACAGTAATGACAGCAGGATGGCTACGGCTTTTTGCTCATACCACGACAGTACAATTGATAATGGCAAATCGTTTACTGTCACACCAAAAGCATCTGCTAAAGCCTGAGCAATTTTTACTGCTGAGTAAGCGTCATTGCATTGTCCAATGTCTAGCAATCGGGGGATATCGTCTATTGTACCTAAGTCTTTGTCGAAAAAGCGGAATTTGCCGCAAGCTAAAGTTAAGATAATTGTGTCTTTGGGTGCTTTTTCAACGAGTTCGGGATAGTAGCTTCTGCCTGCTTTTGCACCATCGCATCCACCTACCAATATGAATCGTTTGATGTGACCGTTTTTGACTGAATCTATAACTTTGCCAGCTACATTAAGAACGGCGTTTCTGCCAAATCCAACCAGAACTGTTTTGCCTTCCATGTCTTCTTGGAAACCTGGTAATTCTTGCGCTTTCTGGATTACTTGCGAGAAGTCTCTGCCGCTTATATGTGGCACGCCTGGATAAGCAACTGGTCCTGAGGTGAAGATATTGCCGCTGTAACTTTCGACTGGTCGCTGAATGCAGTTTGTCGTCATAAGTATTGCGCCTGGAAATTGAGCGAATTCTTTTTGTTGATTGAACCATGCTGTTCCAAAATGACCGTAGAAATGCGGGTACTTCTTAAGCACTGGGTATCCGTGGGTGGGTAACATTTCGCCGTGTGTGTAAACGTAGATGCCTTTGCCTTCGCTTTGTTTTAGAATATCTTCTAAATCGATAAGGTCATGTCCTGAAACAAGAATGGCTTTGCCTTTTTTGTGGCCTAAAGGTACTTGTGTTGGAACTGGATGACCGTATCGTTTCAGTGTTTCCGGCGTCAAGAAGTTCCATAGCGCGTATGTTGATTTCTCCGCATTTGAACACTAAACCAACAAACTCATTTACGCCAAGGGACTTGTCAAGTGGCGCCGCAAGTCCTTCATAAATAAAATCAAAGACTTTGCTGTCTTTTTTTCCAAGAAGATATGCGTGATAAGTGTAGGCGGCAACTCCTTTTAACCCATAAGTTAGCAGCCACTGAAGAGAATGCAAGTCTGGATCCATTGTTGAATCAGAATTTATGCCGTAACGTTTTCCCTGTTCAATTAAGCCCGCTGTCGTTTTTTCCAACGGCAAATTGAACGTTGAGTTAACTTTACCTTTTACACCATACAATCGGCTGCGTAATTGTTCTTGTAGCTGTGAAGTTTTTCGAATGTAAACAGTTATTGCTTCCGGATCAAAATTCACGTTTGTGAGAGTAGCAAACAATGCTTCACAAGTAAAAACGTCAGTTTTTTCGTCTCTTATCCCTGCTTTGCCTGCTTCAACTGATAGTTGGCTGAGCCCTCTTAGCATGTAGACAAGAAGATCTTGAAGTGCTGCGACATCTGCTGTTTTTCCGCAAACGCCCGCGACTGTGCAGCCTTGACCTTTGGCTGTTTGTTCGCATTGGTAACAAAACATTTGGTTTTGACTCATATATTATACCTGATAAAGAATAGGGATTTATTACAGATAGGCATTGCCCCGAACATATTAGGGAATTCAGGAGACATAAGCAAAAAACAAGTAAAAAAGGGGGGTAAACGGCTTAACTTATTACCCTTAGATTTTGTAGTATTTTGAATATAGCAATACACCCACAGCCAAAATTGCTACGCAAGATGCAGAGACAATCGCCAAATCCAACAATACCGCTGTGCTTGTGATTGCTGCGCCTCTTAGGAACATTGAGGTTATTGCGTTTGTAACGTAGTAGCTGGGAACGAATTTGCCTGCAGTTGCTGCACCTGAAGAAAGTGATGCGCCAACGAATGTGCCAAGGAATAGCTGCGGGAGCACGAAGAGGAAACTTAATCCCGTTGCTGCGCTTGCAGATTTTGAGATCGTGGCGGTGATTAAGCCGAATCCAACGTTAGATAGCGAGAATATAAGAACCAAAATGAAAGCAAATGCGTAAACAGATATGCTGACCGTTGGTCTGAAGCCCAAAATGTAGGTCATAGCAAAGACCAGAGCCGCCTGGATTAATGCGATGCCCATGTAGGAAACCACTTGGCTTGCCATGAATTCAGTTGGTGTGGTAGGAGTGATGCGTATGCGTTTCATCATTCCGTTTTCTCGGTCTTGAGTGAATGATTGGGCAACCATCATGATTAGGAATATCGAAGCGAAAGTGAACATGCCTGGCGCTATGAAGTCAAGAGCGGAGGTAGTTTTCACTTCTATAAGTGATGCTGTTTGAACTTGCATGGGGCTTTGGAGTGTCTGCTGGCTTTGGCCCGCAATATTTGCTAAGGTCTGCTGGATGATGGGCGGTATGGCTTGGGTGGCAACTAAGGAGCCTTTGTCAAGATATAGTAAAACTGTCGCGTTTGTCCATTGAGTTGGGCTGCTGGGCGCTGCTTGGTATGAAGTATAGCTTTGGCTGAAATCTGATGGAATTATCATTACAGCTTGAACTGAACCCTGGGAAAGGTCATTTTGGGCAGTTTGATTATCGGCATAGGTGTGAATATTTATTATTTTGGTATTTGTCAGTGCAGTGAGGAATATTTGCGAAGCATTCATCGAGTTTCCATGATCCATGTTGACTACGCCAAGTTGGTATGTTACTGTTTGGCTACCACCGACTCCGCCAAATGAAGCCCCGAAAGCGAAGACAAAGATGATTGGGAAGAGGAAAATCATGAATAGGACAGCAGGTTCCCGGATAGTTTTCTTTAGCTCTTTTTTAGCTAAAGCAGTTACTCTTTGAAGTTTCATTTATGCTTCCTCCCGGATGGTTCTACCCGTCAGTTTGATGAAAAGTTCTTCCAAATTCTTGACTTGATTTTGCGCGATAAGTTCTTTGGGAGTTCCAAGAGCAATGAGTTTTCCGTTGTCAATTATGCCTACTCGATCGCAGAGTTCCTCGGCTTCTTCCATGTAATGAGTGGTTAGGATTATGGTTTTGCCTTGTGTTTTTTGTTCTTTTATGAAGTCCCAGACGGCATGGCGAGATTGCGGATCCAATGCTACTGTTGGTTCATCCAGAAACACGAGTTGCGGGTCGTGAATTAACGCCAAAGTTAAACTTAATCGGCGTTTCATTCCACCGCTGTATTTTGAGGCTAATCTTTTTGCATCTTCTTTTAGCGCCAACTTTGTTAGCAGCATGTTGCTTCTTTCTTTGAGTATTTTTTTGCTCATGCAGTGAAGGTTTCCGAAGAGTTCAACATTCTCTTTACCGGATAAGTATGGGTAAATGGCTGTTTCCTGTGTGCATACGCCGATTAGCTCTTTGATTTTGCCTGTTTCTTTTTGCACGTCATAACCGTAGACTTTGGCTGTGCCGCTTGTTGGTTTTATCAGACCACAAAGGATGTTTATCGTAGTTGTTTTCCCTGCGCCGTTTGGTCCTAAAAGCCCAAAAAGTTCACCTTTGGTAATTTGCAGATTGAGGTTTTCTACTGCAGTTTTGTCGTCAAATTTTTTGGTTAAGTTTTGGATTGTTATTGCTGATTCGCTCATTCTTTCAATCCTCCTTTTAAGAGTAAAGTGGTCTTAGGAGAATTTAGTTTCATGTTTACCGTTTGATTCTATAAAATGAACTTTAGAGGCGCCGAAAAGTCACTTTTCAACTATGTTGAGTTAATAAAGTGGACAATTTAGTTTAAGGGATTTCATCTAACCATGTGGGGAACACGTAACCGGTATAGATTATGTTTGGCGCCACCGATTGTATGGTTGGTTCTTTCTCTAAGCTTTCACGAGTTTCACGGAGTTCTTTTGCTGTGGGAGTCCATGTTAAAAAAAGGTAGGTGTTTGGTATATTGCTAAATCCCCAGTAGAAAAGTGTATTTGGATAATGTTTTTGCCAAATCACGTTAGGAGTGTTGCAGTCGGCGTCGGGTTTTAGTTGAACGTGAAATGCGCTTATTATATCGTTGGAAGCATCAGGATACCACTCAACAGAGAACACTATCAAAAAGTTTTTTGTCATCCTATTTAGTCGGCGGCGAACCGTTTTAGTTGAGACACCTAATTCTTCTGCTATTACCGACGTAGGTTTTCGTGAATCATCTTTTAGGGAACGAATAATCTTGTAGTCAAGCTCACAGAGCTTAGTATCGATATTAATTTGCCACATATGAGGTGGTATTGGTGAAGTTGTTAGGCCAACTGTTGGCTCAGGCATTTCAGCAGTTTCTTTAACAAAACGCACCAACGAATCCAATTCGCTTATGTGTTTGAGGTAAGCGCCGATATACAAGATGTTGCCGCCGCCGATTGCTAACCAGTAAATTGATCCATGTTTCTCAAGTTTCAGGTTAAGGTCACGCATAGAATTAGTTTTCGAAGTTCCAAAAATTAACACGTGAATGCCATTTTTTGCGATTAAGCTCAGTTTTGTGGTGAATTTGCGGATTATGCCCAGTTCGATTAATGATTGAATACGATTGTGAACAGCGGTAACAGATAAGTTCAACTTCTCAGCGAGTTCGCGATAAGAAAGACGAGAGTTCGCAAGCAACAACTGACATAATATTATGTCTGTCTTATCCACGTTCTCACCATTAACTCTATTTTTATGTGCTAACTGCTTAAAGGCTTTAGCGTTAGGTATCTGTACGACCCCTATGTTTCTCATAGATGTTCTTGTTGTAGGCATCACACAGTCACAACAGGTAATTTCTCTCGAACCACCCTAACTACTTGAGGTCAAATTATGAAAATCGCGATTATAGGAAAAGGCAATGTTGGCCAAGCATTAAACAGCGGCTTAAGCGGCAAACATGCAACAAAGTTTGGTCACCGAGACCCTGCAGAACCAGTCGCCGATGCAGCAAAGTGGGGAGATGTAATAATTCTAGCAGTTCCACACGACAATGCAAACGATGTTATCGAAGAAATAAGACCGTACGCAAATGGAAAAATAGTAATCGACGTAATGAACGCAGTTGGACCAAACGATGAGCTGGGAATAATCTGTAACACATCTTCAGCAGAAGAAACACAGAAAAAACTTCCCAAAGCGCACGTTGTCAAGGCGTTTAACACAGTTTTTGCCCAAAATCAAAGCACTGGTAAAGTTGGGAAAGAGCAAATTACCGCATTTATCGCTGGCGATGACTTAAAATCCAAACAAACCGTTGCGCAACTGACTCAAGATATTGGTTTTGACCCGGTGGATTGTGGACCCTTAAAGGCTGCTCGGTATCTTGAAGCTATGGGAATAATGATAATTAACTTAGCCTACAATTATGGAATGGGTTCAAAAATAGGGTATAAACTTGTGAAAGCCTAAATTCTTCACAGTGTCCCCGTTTTTGTTTAGTAGCGGTCATTTTTAAGGGGAAAAGTTTAAGGGCAATAGTTTGTTATGGTTTCGCGTATTCTATCGTTGAGGGTTTATCCTTGAGCACTAAATTGGAAACAATCGAAGAACGGAAAGCGGAAGTCTTAATCAAACTGAGAAAATACAAGCTTCTTGAGAAAGAAAAATTTGAAGGCACAATTGGCTATATTATTGACATTCCACAGGACAAAGAAAAAGCTTTGATCTGGTGCATTTTAGGTGAAGCAACCGTTGGCATTGCAGCGATGAACTCACTCTACAAAGTGATGAAGGAAAAAGACCTCGACCGCGCCATAGTAGTAACTGAAGGACGTTACACACATGCTGTTAAACTTGGCGCAAAAAAGAAAAAAGTCGAATTATTACCCAAATCCTTCCCAGTCTTTGACATATTTGAGCATGCACTGGTTCCGTTTCATGAAATCTTAAGTGAAAAAGAAAAAAACCTGCTTCTTGCCCAATTCAAAGTAAAGCCCTATCAAATGCCTCAGATAAAATCAGGAGACCCAGCAGTCAAAGCCATCGGCGCAAAACCAGGCGACATATTGAAAATTACAAGAAAAAGTGCAACTGCAGGCGAACACATCACTTACAGATACGTGGTAGAATAAAGCCGGTCTTAATTTTTCAATAATTTTAATTTTTTTCATGCACAATAGACTCTTTGTGTAAACGAAATTACAATGTAAAAGAAAAGAAATCTATTTTGCCTGAGATTTATTTTAGCAAAATAAGGAAAAAATTGAATATAATTTTTTAAAAATAATAAGATGTCTTTTGTCGAGTAAAATTATTTGGCGATAATTACTTCTGTTGATTTCACGATTGCTTCGACTTCGTCGCCGACTTTGAGGTCTAAATCTTCAACGGCATCCTTTGTGATGACTGCGGTAACAGTTATGGGCATTTTTATTTCAACCTTAACTTTAGCTGTGATTACGCCTTTTTCAACTGACACGACTTTTCCTTTAAAACGGTTTCTTGCACTTAACTTCAATTTTTTCACCTCCAAACTTCCTGAATCCGATAAAACCTTATCCATGTAAAGCTCAACCTGCTTGTACTCGGCGAGCAAACTTCTGCCTAAATCAGTTAATTTTGCTCCTCCGCCGCCAGATTTGCCTCCCTTGAAAGTTTCAACTATCGGCTCCTCCAGCGTTTTATGAATATCCTGCAGGTAATTCCAAACATAACGATACGACATTCCCAATGTTTCTGCAGCTTTGGAAATTGAGTTTTCTTTCTCGATGGCTTCTAAAATTTCTGCTCCGCCTTTGCCTATTACTGGTTTGTCTTTGTATTGTATCCAGACTTTGCATGAGAGCTTATGTTTTTTGTTAGCAAGCATTCTGGATATGGTTATGGTGCAAAGATGATATAAAGCTAGTTAAGGTAAATTAAACGAGTAAAATTTTGAAAAGGTTTCTTTTATTTTTGATGTTTTCAAATAGCTCTCTTGAAAAGAACAACAAAACTGAAGTTGCCATTTTTGATCCGTTTGTTTGGGTTGGTTTTTTGTTTCGACGCTTGAATCATTTGCAAGTCACGTACATAAAAGAGCACGCATTAGGCAGGCGTTTGCCTTTCTGGCACCAAATCGCTTAAAATTACCAAGGCTTCGCCAAACGGCATCCCAAGCCTTTGTGAAAGCTCAGTTGCTGTAAGATCTGCTTTCTGCGGCAAAATGGTATCACGAGTGTAAGCTTTATGGGTCGGATACATAATTGAAGCGTGAACCGTTTCAACAAGCAGCTGCCAAAGCCTCTCTTTTGTGTACTCATCCAAATTCATAGGCACTCAACCATGCATACGCTATTAAAGTTATTAACTTAACTCAAAAGCAAAGTTCACAGGTTTAGATATTTAGTCGAAAAAAATTGATTCATGCGCACTGGATTATCTTTCATTCTTCCTTTCTTTGATTATGTAAAAGTACTGCATTTTATTTTCAAATATATTGTCCTTGAATGTGTCGGCGACGCGGAATCTGTCAAAATTTATAAGCAACGGTCTCTGACGATATATTAGTTGAAAAAGCAATCGTTTTTTGCTTTATCAACAAAATAAAAGGAGAAAGAAAAAAATTGAAAGATTTAATGAAATCTTTGATTTTTATGAAGAAAAAAAACGCAATGATTGCATTAATTACAGCTCTACTAATAGCGTCTATGATTATCTCTATTTTGCCAGCTCAAGCGCAAGAATTGGCGCACGGCCAAGCGCCACCTCAAAATGGATATGTGGGTCCTACTTCACCCCCTTCTGGTGCAACAGTCGATTGGACAATTCATCCATTGCCATTCCTCAGCGCTTCACCTAACCCAATTGGAGTAAACCAGCTGCTTTTGGTTAACGTTTGGATTACAACTCCAGCAGGCGAAGGCAAGTTCATGAATGGCTACGTAGTGACAATTACCCATCCGGACGGAACCAAAGAAACAGTTAACCTTCAATCATACGTTGCTGACGGCACAAGCTGGTTCAACTACCTACCAAGCTCAGTAGGAACATATCAATTCCAGTTCTCGTTCCCAGGCGAATACTTCCC
The DNA here is from genome assembly GCA_963750605.1 of Candidatus Bathyarchaeota archaeon. GTDB lineage: Archaea > Thermoproteota > Bathyarchaeia > Bathyarchaeales > Bathycorpusculaceae > Bathycorpusculum. The sequence continues at coordinate 107,367 of CAVVRN010000016.1, read as the reverse complement.
AGCAGGATACTACAACAATGGAAACTACTCAGCCACTCAAGTTCCTGGATGGCTTTTCTACCCCTCAGATTATGTAGTCCCCGTTACCACATCTATTACGAATGTTACCGTTCAACAAGCTCAAGTGGCGTCATGGTCTTCCGCACTGCCAAACGATTATTGGAGTCGTCCAATTGAACCAAACAACAGAGAATGGAGCACTATCTCAGGAAACTTTCCGTGGATGAGTTACAACGGTTTTCCTCAATCAGCAACCTCAAGTAATTACTTTGGCCCCTATATCCCAGCAGTTAATACTCCGCACATCCTTTGGAGCCAAGTGAGCCAAATGTCAGGCATCATTGGAGGAGAGGTAGGAAATCAAGCTAATGTTGTCGGACCAAGCAGTTCAGGGACAGCGAACACTCCAAGCGTTATCTACATGGGAAGATGTTACACAACAGTTACTAAAGTAATGCCTGCACTAGTAAATGGCACATACCGTCAAACACCACAATCAGTAGCAGAATGCTACGATTTACAAACAGGAAAAATATACTATGACATTCCAACTGCAGATGGGGGAGTTACGCCTACTCATATCGCATACTGGGCAGGAACCGATACGTCAGTTCCAGGAGCAGCAGCAGATGCAGCTTACGGTATCGACCTCTCTGCGATAAGCGGTAGCGGAACAGCAGCCAGACTATACAGAATTAATCCAGACACAGGTGCAATTACATTCAACGCATCTCTTCCAAATTTGGGTTCTTCAGGAAGCGCTGAATTAGCCTACTATAACGGTTATTACCTAAGCTTGCAATTCGTTAATTTCACTACTCTTGTTTTCCAAGGCAATACATACAACACTGCAACAAACGGATTTTTAATCAACTGGACCGAACAAGGATCATCTACAACATTCTCTTCAAGAATAGTTAGCAACATAAGCGTTTCAATACCGCCAGGTTATCGAGTACCGCCAACGCCAGCTGCCGCACAATCACTCTTAGGATCGTATGATCCAGTAACTGGTATCGGCGTTATTGCAAGCAGATTCTATTATGGAGATCTCTATGGTGGAAACCTCTTAGCGATAGATTATACTACAGGAAAAGTATTGTGGAACATCACATCAAGTGCTGGCGAGGAAAACGGCACCACACCATTTAACCCGGCTACTGCATTATCTGAAAACGGCGTGTATCTCTGTTACTTTGAGAAGGGATTCTGGAAAGCATATGATCTACATACAGGAGCACTGCTTTGGACAACTACCATAAATGATTATCCTTGGGGCGAATTTACTCAATACACTACGGCTGGATATAATGGCATCCTGTACATGATTGGATACACGGGCGTTTGGGCACTCAACGAAACCACTGGAACAATACTATGGCACTACATAGATCCGGCACCACCATTTGAAACTCCGTATACATCCTACGAAAACGGCACCACATACGCAAATGAGTATTCAACTAACGAAATCAAAGTCATCGGTGGCCTAGTATACGTTTCAAATAACGAGCACACTCCCACGCTTCCACCAGAAAGAGGCTGGGGACTATTCTGTCTAAACGCAACAACTGGAGAGTTCCAATGGAAAATCAGTGGAACACGCATGGTCGTGGCTGCCGCATCTGACGGTTATTTTGTTGCAGGCAGCAACTACGACGGCAAACTATACGTTGTAGGTAAAGGACCAAGTGCAACTACCGTTTCTGCCCCTCAAACACAAATTATGACTGGCGAAAAAGCCATAATCTCTGGTACAGTTCTCGACGAATCACCAGCTCAACCAGGAACCCCTGCTATTGCTGACAAGTACATGGATACATGGATGGATTACTTGGACTTGCAAATGCCAATCGATGGAATATACCATAACATAACAGTCACTGGTGTGCCAGTTTCAATCGATGCTGTTGATCCAAACGGTAACCCTGTCCACCTCGGAGACACAACTAGTGACATAAGAGGAACATTCCATTTCACATGGACACCAACAATGGCGGGCGACTATCAAATTGTTGCAACCTTTGCAGGCAGTAACGCCTATGGAAGCTCATCTGCAGATACATACGCAACAGTGGCCAACGCTCCAACTGCAACATCAACACCAACTTCCGCACCACTAAACGCAGCAACGCCAACTGACGTAATGACATACATAGTAGTCGTAGGAATCGCAATAATCATCGCAATAGCCATAGCAACAATACTGATCTTAAGAAAACACTAAACAACTGAAAAAATCAAATCCCTATTTTTTTTTCTTTCTGGAAAAAAGTTCGATTAAAATTCTAATTCGCCCTCAACAAATTTACGGGATATTTCGCATTTAGGGTCGCTAAAGAAAGCCTCAGGGTCGGAGACTTCAACTATTTCACCGTTGTAAATGTGCACTATTTCATCAGCTATTCGTCTTGCTTGGGTAAGGTTATGAGTAGCCATCAAAATGATACGCTCAGGCTTTTTTTGGTTAAGTATTGCCCTTTCAATTATGCTTGCACTATTTGGATCCAAATTGGCTGTGGGTTCATCTAAGAGGAGGACACTTGAGTCAAGCAAAAACGCTCTAGCTAAAGCTATTCTCTGTTGTTCGCCGCCTGAAGTCTTTTTAGCCCGTCGCTTCTCAAAACCTGACAATCTTACCGCTTTCAGGGCCTCAGCAACTTGTTTTTGAATCACATCTTTTGGGACCTTCCTAATTCTAAGGCCATACGCTAAATTGTAGTAGACGTTGCTGGTGAACATTGCCGATTTCTGAAAAACCAATGTTGAAACTTTACGTAAAGTTTTACAATCGATAGGTTGATTGTTGAAAAATAATTCTCCACCATCAGCGTTTTCTAAGCCAGCCATAATTCGCATAAGTGTTGTTTTGCCTGCTCCGTTAACGCCTAGCAGAACAATTATTTTGCCCCCCTGTAGGTCTAGCGAAATTGAATTTAATGCATTGACGTTAGGGTAGCTTTTTTTAATGCCCACAAGTTGCATGCGGACACTTGAGGCTTTAATTTCCACCTAAACCTCTCCATAATGACAACTTACCCCATGCTCCATCTTGCCTAATGTGTTCAATTAGAGCTATAGTTAATGCTAAAGCTACTACTATTGCCATAAGGATTAACGCATATGCCATTGCAGTATCGAAACTTCCGAAGTTAATTTCTAAAGCAATAGCTGTTGTTAAAACTCTTGTTTCTCCGAGCAGATTCCCGCCCACAATAGTTGCGATGCCGAGTTCTCCAAACCCTCTATTGAAAGCCGCCGTTATAGAAAGTATCATCGACCAAATAGTTTCTCGAATAAGAGTTAAATTAGTTCTAAAACCTGATGCTCCAAGAGTTTTGGCTAAGTCACGAAGTTGAATATCAGATGCCCCTAGAGCATTCGCCGTGAAACTTACGATTATTGGTGTAACTAGTATGGCTTGCCCAATTGCGATGCCATTAAGCGTGTACAACAAATGAAAAGAGCCAAATTCACCTTGCCTTGACAAAAGCAAATACAAAAGCAGCCCTAATGCAACTGTAGGGATGCCTATTAACGCATTAAACAGACCTTTAATGACCCATTTTCCCCTAAAATTGTACAAGCCTAAAACTACAGCAATTGGAATACTCCAAAGACAAGACAATAATGTCCCTAAACCTGCAACGTAAATAGTGCGGTAAACTGTAGCATAAACTTCAGGATTGCCACTAGCTATTAGGTTAATTGCTTGCTTAAAGGCTGGAACGATAATATCAGCCATGCATATCACAAAAGAAATGGGGGAAATTTTATTTGAGCTTTTCCTAACTATTGTTTGTTGAGTTTAAGGTTGTTTAGACTTGAGGCTGGCTGCCGTGAGCATGAGTTGTTGTTTATCTGTAACGTAGTAGTTTGGAAGACCAATGGATATATTGAGATTAATGTTTGCCACTGTATCGTAAGTTGGAGTGTATAGGTTGCCGGGGTTGTATCGATACTGTGCGGGGCATTCAGTTCCGCTGGCATTGATTATTGCTGCGTTGGTTGCGGTATTGTAACTCATATAGGCATAGCTTTGAACCCAGCTAAGTAATGTGGCGTTAGGTGTAGTGCCGCTAACTAGAGGTACAAACGGAGCAAACAGTTGCTGTCCATAAGTCGAAACTCCATAGTTTGCTATTAATTGTTGACCTTCGTCGGAAATTAGATAGTTTTCGAATAGCATTGCAGCGTTAAAGTTTATGCTGGTTAGGTTGGCATTTTGCGGGTTGTCGATTATTGCACTGTAGACGTTTAGGAGGGCTTGTTGAGCTTGAATCTCGATTTTCAGTGTTATGGGCTGTATAGAGGTGGGACTAGAGTAAGCAAGATATGTTCCAGTATCTGACAAGCAATATCCTTGAGCTCCTCCGCCGATTCCGTTGTCAGCTATTAAGAGAGTTTGTCCCATTCCTGATCCTGTAGAATGGAACCATGTTGTATTCTGAACTAAGGTGCTATAGGTGTAGCCTGCTGCTTTCCATAGATTGGCCTCAGCGGTTGCTGTACCTGAGCCATCATTTCTGGTAAACCATTGTACTTGACTATTGGTTTGTGCCGCCTTGTAGAGATTTATCAAGGCTTGGCTTACATTTGTCATTCCACTGATACCTGCGGGGTCATTCGCGGGTCCAACGATGATAAAGAAGTTGTATGCTATGATTTTGCGGTCTACTCCATATCCGCCTGATAAGAAAGTGGCTTCTTGCGAGGGGGAATGAACCAGTATCATGTCGGCGTCACCTCTCTGGGCTGTTTGAATTGCAGCTCCAGTTCCTTGTGCAAGAAAATTCACTGTTATCCATGGATATTTGGCTTGGAAGGCATCTTTTATGTTGCCTGTTCCATTATCCTCTAATCCTGTATCGTGGAGGCTTGTGGTTGTGGAAACTGTTAAAGTTGTGGGACTAGGGGTTGGCGTCGGTATTGGCGTTAGAGTATAAGTAGGATAAGGTGAAGGGCTAACAGTTGCTTTTGGAGAAGGACTGGGCGTTGGCAATTGAGATGTTGTAAACAATATTTGTATCGCATGCGTACTGAAGTGAGTTGTATACCAAACATAGAAATTTTGGGTATCTTGTACGTAGCCTTGATTTTGCGCTTGCAGATTGTCAATATAAACAACTGGAGTCGAACCATAAGTGATAGCGGTTTTTGGAATAGTCATGTTGCTAAAACCACTGCCATTTTGCCCAGTTACATTGAACGCAACTATAGTTGTTGATCCAGACTGGATTGGTGTAATGGTTAAGTTGGAAATTTGCGTTGCCGTTATATTTCCGCCGAGACCGACCTCATATGTTTGATTACTCGTCGTTACTGTTACGTTTATTGTTGGAGAAGGTGATGGTGTCGGGGTTGGTTGTGGTTGATTGCCTGTTTTTGTATTTTGTTCGTAAAAGTAAGCAGTTGTGCCAATGGCTACTATTATAATAACGATTAGTGCAATTGTCAATATTTTTTTTGCCGTATTCATTATTTTCACTGTTTTTTAGGGAGGCGATATGCACATATAAATATAACGGCAACTAACCGCTACAAATAACGTAGCACTTAAACAAAGCATAAGCCTTCATGCATATGTTCGCCATTTTGCACAAGCTCTCTTAGAATTTCTTCAAAAAAACAAGATCAACGATATATTAAGAAAGTTAATAGGAGAATACGTATTTAATTTTAATTGGTGATGTTTTGAAGGCAGTTGTTTACCGAGGACCACACAATATCAAAGTTGAGGAAGTTCCTGAGCCGCAGGTTAAAAATAACAGATTACTTGTGCACTTTAAGGCTGGAAGCATTTGTGGCACTGACATGCATTTTTATCGGGGCGACTGGAAATGGATGAAAAAAGGGTTGATCATTGGGCATGATGCTTGGGGAGTACGAGAGGACACAGGCGAACGTGTTGTCATGGTTCCCATCGTAAATTGCGGGCATTGCTATTATTGCCTGCGAGGTTTACCAACTTATTGCATCAGAGGCAAGTTTTACGGGCTAACACGGGATGGTTTCTTTGCTGAATCCAAATCTATGTTGCCTAGAAGCCTAATTCCCATTCCTGAAAGCATCAGTGACGAGGAAGCAGCGATAGTGGAACCAGTTGCGTTAGCTCTTCGCGTTTTAGATTATATGAAACCTAATCTTGGCGATTGGGTAACTATTCTTGGTCAGGGACCCATTGGGTTATTGATGACGCAAGTCGCACAGCTCAAAGGCTGCCGAGTTATCGCAGTAGACCTTGAAGATTATAGGCTTGAACTGAGCCAAAAGTACGGTGCAGATGCAGTAATAAACGCTACAAATACAGACGTAGTAAAAACTGTTAGAAAGTTAACAAAGATAGGCTCTGACTTGGTCATTGAAGCTGCAGGAACCACACAAACAGTGGAGCAAACGCCTCTTTTGGTCAGGAAAGCTGGCAAAGTCGCTTTGGTAGGCGAATCTAAAGGTTACTTAAACATGGAAGATTCAGATGAAGCATCTTTTTTCACAATTTACATCTCGCCCGTTGAATACCCGTCAGCAGTGGAAATGATTGCCAGAAAATTAGTTGATGTAAAAAGTCTTATTACTCACAGATTCAAGCTTAGCGAATTTGAAAAAGCGTTGAAAACCGTTGACAATCCATCAGAGAAGCCTTTGAAAGTTATCATCACTAAATAAATCTCAGAGGCCATGATTACCGCAAAGTATATTTCTACTAGAGCAAGTTTTAACCCAGTTTCATCTTTGATATGGAGCCGTAATTGTGCCAGTAGAAGCAGTAATCTTTGATTTAGACGGGACACTTGCCAACTTCAACCTAGATTACAAAACCCTTCGCTCAGAAGTAAGAAGTTACTTGATAAGAATGAGCGTTCCCACTTCCCTTGTGGATGTTAATGAAAGCATTTTTGAAATGTTAAAAAAAACCGAAATTTTTCTAAAACACAATAGTAAACTTGCTGCAACATTTGAGGAAGTTCGTCTTCAAGCCTTGGCTATCGCTGAGAAATACGAGATGGAAGCTGCTTCAACAACTAGTTTGCAAGTAGGTGCTAACGAAACGCTAAAGGAACTTAAGCGGATGAACTTAAAGATAGGCTTGTGTTCCACTAGCAGTGAAAAATCAGTCAATTTCATTCTTCACCGTTTTAAAATTCAAGATTTCTTTCAAATTGTAGTTTCCAGAGACAAAGTGAAACACGTTAAACCAAGTACAGAACAGTTTGAACTGGCGCTTAATGCTTTAGATGTAAGCCCGCAAACCGCTGTAATAGTTGGAGACAGCATCGTGGACATGCAAAGCGCGAATGAACTAAAAGCAATCGCAGTCGGTTTACCAACAGGTATTTCCACAATGGAACTACTAAAAAATAACGGCGCAAACTACATAATAACTTCGTTGAGTGACTTACCAGTTCTAATAAAAGAAATAAATAAAGATTAAGCAGCGCTAACGACGTCGTCTTTGAGAATAAGTTTTCTGTCTCTTACTAGCCGCTTTAGTATTTCAGAGAAAGTTTCTTTAGCATCTGCAGCAGAATGGTTCAATCCAAACACTTTTGCAGTCTCAGCAATCAAGGAATCTTCACTAATTCCTAAAGCATATTGTGCAACTAGTTTCATAGCTGATTCCACTTCTTCAGGAGCAATATACTCTGGTTTCCGTTTAGATTCGGGAATACCTTGAACTGGAACTCGGATTGGGGTTTCTTTGAGTGTTGGCGGCCAAAGAAAACTGCCTTTGATTACTACTTTTTGTTCTCTTAGCAAGTTGGTGAGGGCTTCTTTTACAGCATGGCTGATCTGCGGGGTAACTTGTTTGATTCCCCAAGCAGACGCTAAACGTTCAACTGCATAATCAAAATGAACTGGACCTTCCTTTTCTACAAGTTCAGCGAGCAGTTTAGTTTGGATTTCTCTGTTTTCGGGGAAATGAAACTCGTTTTTCTGTCTTGAATCATACATTCCTTTAGCAGTGCCAACTTTAATGTATGGATTAAATGTTGCTTTAAGTGGCTGAATCTTGTATGGTACACCAATTTTTTCTAACCCGCCAAACTGAATCTTTTGAACATCAGTCTGGGGAGCATTATCGGTCTTACGTCAATAACTGGTTTTTGAGTATCTTTTTCAAGCTGGAACTGTTGGGCTTGTTCTAGAGCATCTTTTAACCGTCTAACTTCAGAATCATGTCGTGCAACCCAAGCTGGTGACCAAACACGGTGAATCCGCCAACCCAACTGCCTTAGCACTTGTTCACGCAAACGGTCTCGATCCCGTGCACTGCTGCTTGATTTGTAGGTTGCACCATCACACTCTACACCAAGAAGGTAGCTTCCGGGGTTAACTGGATCAACTACGCCTATGTCAATTCTGTACCCGCTACAGCCGACTTGTGGAACCACTTCATACCCTAATTTTTTGATTTCAGCTGCCACGTCTTCGTCAAGGGCTGATTCAAATTCGCTTTCTTTAGCAATAACTGATGATAAGATTTCTGGACCATGCTCTGCATAATCAAGGTAGTACCGCAGGGTTTGGACTCCGATAGCTTTAGTCTCAGCATCAATGTCAGTTGCTTTAATAGAAGTGATTAGCACAACTTTTTCTCTAGCTCGTGTAACTGCAACATTTAATCGTCGCTCGCCCCCAGGCTTATTTAAAGGTCCAAAATTCATTGCAATTTGTTTCCCTTGATCGTAGCCGTAACCAACACTAAAGAATATAACATCTCGTTCATCGCCCTGAACGTTCTCCAAGTTTTTGATAAAAAAGCCTTCCAATCGATCTTCTTTAAAGAACTGCTCGAATTCTGGCTGCTCTTTTAGGCGGCGATCCAAAGCGTCTTCCACTGCTTCCATTTGCGCTATGCTGAAGGTTACAACGCCTAATGTTTTCTTTGGGTAATTGCGGAAGTGATCAAAAACAAGTTCTGCGACTTTTTCAGCTTCGTTTAGGTTGTTTCTTTTACCGCCTCGGTCATAGACGCCGTCTGGAACATAAACTAACTTTACACCTAAGACTTTCAGTTTGTGCTTTTGCGGATGGGAAAGTTATCAGTGTATCATCGTAGAATTGGTGGTTTGAGAAGGCTATTAGCCCTTCATGTCTGCTACGATAATGCCACTTCAATGTTTTAACTGGCAAGCCAATACCTAAGCATTCGTCAAGTATGCTGTCAAATACTTCAATGTCCTCGTCGCTGAGTTCATCCCAATCAACATCAGCGATTAGGTTTTTCTGGAAGAATGATGTAGGTGGTAGTTGCTTGTTATCGCCTGCAACAACAACGGTTTTTCCACGGTAAATTGAGCCTATCGCATCTTCAGGAACAACCTGTGAGGCCTCATCGAAAACGACCAAGTCAAATTTATTGGTTTCAGGTGGAAGGAACTGGCTAACAGTTATGGGGCTCATAAGTAAGCAAGGTTTGAGTTTTACAAGAAGGTTAGGTATCTTTTGCAGTAATGTTCGAATGGGCATTAGCTGCCTCTTCTTTGCCGCCTCCTTTTGGAGAATGGCTGCTTCCGAGTCTGCTGCTTGGATTAATATGTCCTGTGGTTTTCTGCTGTTTGCCTGCTCAATAACCATGCTGGATGTACCCCGAATGAGGTCTTGGTCTAGTTTTTTGAAGTCTTCAACTAGTTGCTCATGATTTTCTCGTCTGAACCTGCCAAGTTTTGGGTCTTCATTGTACAAGTTGTTTATCCATTCTTGGTAGACGCCTCTTCGGAAAACATCTCCTAAATCCGCTGCAGCAAGACGCTGCTCCGTCAAGCGATTGAAGAATGGGTCTAAACCTCTCAGGGCAAAACGGTTTTTGATGTCTTTGAAGTCAATCCAAACCTGTAAGTCATCTACGCGGTCTCGAAGTGCTTGGATTCGTTCACTGATAACTTTGATTTCTAAATCCTTTAGCTTTTGGTTTTGATACTTCATCTCTGAATCAAAGCGAGCACCAAAATCTGATAGAACTTTTAATGATGCAGCAAGTTTTTGGGTCAGTTCTTTGTCAGCGGGTGCAGCACTTGGTCCCATAGCGGCAATATCCGCGAAGGCTTGGGGCACGGGCATATCAAGGAATGCTGCTTGAACTTTTTTTGACCATTCCAGAACCGTAACAATATCTTGCCAGTTTGTCTCGAGCCCATTGAAGCGTGAACCATATTTTGCTTGCAGCTGAACTTTTTCGCCTATGATGGCGGCTTCTTTCTTTCGGATGTTTTCGGCGTTTTTTAGGTCGCCTAAAAGTTGCGCATAGCTTTCTGGTTCTATTTTATTTGTCGTTAGCGTTTCTTTTGTTAGTGTACTGAGTGAGTTGAGGTGTTTTTCTGTTTCACTTACCCATTCATCCAGTACAGGAAGTGGGGTTTGGGCGATTGGGCTATCTGATTTAGGTATGCTTGCGGGGATAAGCTGCTCTAATTCTTTGAAATGTTGCTCCCATTTGTCGACTGATTGTTGAAGTTCCAACCCCAAGTTTTTGATCATGGGTGAAGGATTTGAATCGTTAGTAATTAATTTGAGGAGGTTCTCAGGGATTGTTGTTGCCCATGATAACTTGCGGATTTGGGTTGTTAATTCGATGGCTTTTTCGGCGCCTTGAAAATCAGTTCGATATTTTTTGTAAAAGTGCCCCAAAAGTGTGCGGACGGTGTCAGCTTGCTCCTCGATTTGCGCATGCAGTTTTTTTACTTTTTTAGCGTCAATTAGGTCTTGCAGAATGTTTTTGGGAACTTTCCCGTCGTTTGTTAATTTAGCGATTTCTTTTTGGTCATTGCGATAAGCAGAGTTGAATAATTTTAATCCGCCTTGATAGGGTCCACTGTATTTGGCTATGAGGTCATCAAGGTCCAAGTTGTAGATACCATCACTGTAAGTTTCATCTAACCTGCTTTTGAGCAAGTTGTGATCTTGATAAAGCCGCTTTGCCTTTGAAACCGTCTCTTGAACTTGCTCGAAATAGTTGGCCTCAAACCATTGGGCTTCGGGCTTATCATCAGCGAAAACAAGCATAGCCATTCTAGTTAGTTCTTTTAGCTGAGTAATCGTTAAGCCATCACTGTCTAACCCAAGAAGTTGAGCCAGTGATTGAGAAGTTTCACGCCATTTTCTAGCCGCTAACTGCGTATTTTTAAAGAAAGCTAAAAGTTTCTCTCGTTTTAGCAAAAATTCTCCTTCTTCGAGTGCCACCGCTGGAAGCAGTTTACCAAGCGCATCAAGGGATTGTTTTAGTTCCATTGACCTGTTGAGCGGCAAATCAAATAAAGACGGATTGTAGCGTTCATTGAGGTTGATTCGAGTAGCTTTGATCCAAATGCTGGTTTCATTGTAAGTTTTGGCTTCGGTTAAGAGTTTTTCAATTTCCGGGTTTGTTAACCAGTATGCTTCAGGCTTGGGGCTTTCGTAAAGTAGTTTGCTTACTTCCAAAAGCCAATTTGTCCGATCGAACGTTTCAGGTTGAAAAACACCAAGTTTAGAAGCAAAGTCTTCATTTTCCAACTGTAACTCGCGTATTGTTTCGTTGATATTTTCAAGTGCCGTTAATACTTCAGAGCGGATTTCAAGATCGTAAGTATCTGCGCGGTATCCTACCCACGGAAAATCTGGTTCCTCTATCACTTGCCAAACCTTGCTTAGTTGGGAAACAAGGTCTTCAAGTTCATGCATTTTCTGAGGTGTCAATGTTCCCAATTCAGTTAAGCCCACTGGAACAAATGGCACGCGTTCTAGGCTTGAAACTAAACTTAAAACTTCATAAGCACTTCTTTGAAAGTACGAACGCTTCTCATGTAACGCACTAACATAACCATTTAACGCTTCTCGGTACTGAGTCATCTTCTCGAAGTCATGAGCCGAAGGCAACCTACGAGGAACAATGTTTTCGTCAAGACTACGTTTTAGTTCTGCTACAACTTGCTGCTTATTGGCTTTGCTGCTGTGAAGTTCAAGGCAGAAATGGGCTAAACCAACCTCGCTCAGACGCTTGTAAACAACTTCTAGCGCCGCCATTTTATCGCTAACGAAAAGCACGGATTTTCCGTTGGCGATACATTCTGCAATTATGTTTGCGATTGTTTGGCTTTTTCCTGTGCCTGGCGGTCCCTTCATTACAAAACTTTGACCACGCAGAGCGTATTCGATTGCAACGCGTTGGCTGCTATCTGCATCCAGCACTTGGTATGTTTTTTCTGGAGCCTCAATTTTATCAACGTCTTTTTCTTCAGGTAACCCATTCAAAATGAGGTTCTCTTCTTTGATGCCTGCTATAGCTCTAACTATCGGATGCTGGGTAACTAAATCAGCGTTAGCTTCCAAATCCTTGTAAATAACGAGTTTTTGGAACGAAAAAAGCCCCAGATCTACTGATACCTCGGCAGTCCAACCCATCTCAGCAACCGCCTGATTAACGGAGTTAAAGTAATCTGCTAAGTTTTGATTTTCCCAATCTTCAGGCAACGGAGGCAAATCAATTTTATAATCATTTTTAAGTTTAACCTGTAACGCTGGGTTTAGAACCGCTTCCTCCTCAACTGGGGGCACAATAATTGCATAAGGTTGCCGTATAGAATCCCTAGTTAACTCTAAAGGAACCAAAATCAGGGGGGATTGAACTTTTTCTTTTGTTTCCATATCCACCCAGTTTAATGTGCCAAATGCAGCATATAAAATTCGAACTCCACGCTCTCGGTAATCCAAAAGTGAACGCCATTGTAAAGCTTTAAGGTTTTTTTCTAGTTCTAAACGAGATAATCCTTCGCTTACCAATTGGTTTGCTGTGGGTCTCTGTTTTGGTTCTTCCTGGATCACTGGTTTAATGTCAACGTTAACTGCTGCAACATCGGCTTTAGCTGTTTTTGCTTTCGCTTTTCCTTTTGCCTTCTCTGGTTGTTCAGACTTTTTAGTCTCTTCAGGAGGCATCCAAAATTCTAAGCGACGTTTCTTTAACACAAGTATATTGAAGATTGTTTGTTCTTCAGGGTGTGAGATAGATAGGTTTCCCCGCTTGTTCCTTTTGAAGTAAAGAAGATTATTTTTTCTTGATAAATCAATTAATCGCGACTTCCAATCTTCAACTCGCTTCATAGGCTGAGAAGTAACCGTTTGAGTCATCTAAGGCACATCCACACAGCCCCTTATACTCGGATGCTTCTTTAATATTTGCGGTTAATCCAATTCGAGTAAAGCAATCAATTAGTTAACTTTTAAGCGCTAAAAGAGTCACTTGGCTGTAGTTGCACGCTCAATTGCATCAAAAATCACACGCTCGACTCCTTCAAGACCTATTTGTCTTGTTTCCAATACTGGAAGCGCAATGCTCAACTTTCCCAGCTCCTTAAGAAGTTTTTCTGCAGTGCCACAAGTATCTAAAAGTACGAGGCCTTTGATGCCAGTAAACATATTTGCAAAGGCTTCATCATTAATGCCTTCTTTAAGCATTGTTTCTTTAGCGTATTTGAAAAATTCAATCATACCTGGACCCATAAACATTAAGTTATGGTCAGGGTCAGAGGCAAAGAATTTTCCGCCACCTCCGAGTTGGCAGTCAATACAATTTACAGCGTCAACTTTGACGATGCCGTATTCGTTTGCTAGCTTTTTCATTTCGTTATCTTGTCCGAGGCAGAGATCACCATAAACCAACACAACTTTCCGATTGGAACATTTCATCGTATGTTCTAGAACTTTACGCAGGTTTTTCTCCACTGCATCATAGTCAACATGGAAGTATTTGCTTACAAAAACAAGATCAACATCAAGGAGGCCCAGCTTAACTAGCTTTTCAAGTTCCTCTCTTAAAACGCTACAAGAAACAAGACAAACCTTTGTTTTTTCTTTCAATTTATTCAGCTTCTAAGGAATCAATAATTATCAAAGCGCCCATAAAGCTTTTTTTAAATCACAAAAATTCATGATAAAAAAATTAAAACAGCTAAATTTTGCTTAAAACTTATATACCAAAATATCAAGCACTAAGTTGGTAGGTGAGGAGTACCTATAAAGCGGTTGGGACCTATCCCCTCTCGTCCTGCACAATAGGTTTTGTCTTCCAATCGTTAGTAGGCGCTTCTACCTATTTTTAGAGTCCTAAGGAGAACAATTTATAGTATTTCCGGTTAATTGCTAAGGTTTGAAGCAATATCTTGGCCACTGTGGCCATTGCTGCGTTGTGCTGCATGATATGAAATCTAAACTTAAAGCCATACCTATCTTTAACTGCTCTTGCTTTAAACCTTGGATCATACCGGGGATTTTTAAGCCGCCCTCCAACTCAACGATACCGACGGCATAGGGCGTTAACGCTTGAAATTGTTGTGGCGCAACGCTGATGACGGTATAAGTGAGAAGTTTGCCTTTTCCAGAAATGCTGACCCACTCGAATTCTTGCGAGAAGCAGTTGTCGCATAAGGGTCTTGGTGGCATATGGATTTTGCCGCATTTCAGGCATCTTCCAGCCATCAATTTACGATGCTCCAAGAACTTGTAGAATTGCTCAATTGTAAATGGTTCTTGACCGCTCATCAATAATCTCTCCTGTAAATATGAACAGCCGCTGTAGCACCTGAGCCGCCAACGTTATGTGTTAAACCTATTTTTGCATCTTTTACTTGGCGTTTTCCTGCTTGCCCCGTTAGTTGCAAGTACATTTCGTAGGCTTGTGCTGTTCCAGTTGCACCGACAGGGTGACCTTTGGCTTTTAGGCCGCCACTTGTGTTAACTGGAATACGCCCGTTAAGGCGAGTTTCGCCGCTTTCAACCAGTTTGCCACTTTTACCCACTGGGCAAAAACCTAAGTCTTCATAAGCCATAAGTTCAGCAAATGTAAAACAATCGTGAACTTCAGCCAAATCCATGTCGCTTGGCTTAGCGTTTGCCATTTCATAAGCCATTTTTGCTGATAGCTTTGAAGCGTTGAGTGAGGTGAGGCTTTTTCGTTCATATAAGCCTAAGGTGTCGCTTGCTTGCCCGCTGCCAATTATCTGTACTGGCAAATCAGTATATTTGCTGGCTAATTCGGGCTTGGTTAATATTATGCAACTTGCACCATCGGTTATCAGTGAACAATCAAAGAGTTTGAGTGGCCAAGCAACATAACGTGAAGCCATTGCAGATTCAAGAGCGATTTCTTTTTGCATATGAGCTTTAGGGTTGAGGCTTCCATGATAGTGATTTTTAACCGCAGTCATAGCCATCTGCTCTTCAGTCGTGCCATACTCATGCATATGGGCAGTCGCCATCATAGCGAATAAACCTGGAAAAGTGATGCCGTGCCACTGCTCAAAGGGATAATCAGAAGCCATAGCCAAGTACTCTGTAACCTCAGCTGTTGTTCGATGTGTCATCTTCTCCACACCTCCAACTAAAACCACATCCGCTAGACCAGAAAGTGTAGCGTAAATTCCAGCCCTTAATGCAACGCCGGAAGAAGCGCAAGCAGATTCAGTACGTGTAGTCGGGATTCCGGTGAGTCCCGCCCAATCTGCAGCAGTAGCACCCATGTGACCTTGATGCTCGTATGCTTCGCCCATTTGACCAATGAACATGGCTTTGATATCTTTTTTTGGGTCAAGCTTGGGGCATCGGCTAAATGCTTCTTTAGCTGCTTCGGAGAAGATTTCTCTTGCAAGTAATCCATCATGCTTACCAAATTTGGACATTCCAGCACTGATTATGCTGACCAGCGGTTTCCCATTCAAACGCGAGGTTCCCTCTTTATCGTCTATACAAAGTAGTTAAACTTGTTTAAAAACCATGTAACCAAAAGATGAAAATTCCATCAATGAAGAAGTATCCTAAAAAACAAAGGAAATACAAGAAAATTAAGAGGGTTAATGGGAGTACAGTTTTTCGTATGGTCTTTTTGAGATTGGCAATATCTTCTTGAATTTGCCTGTCATGATTTCTTTTGGGTCAGTACCGAAGTGGTTGCAGTATTCGTTGACTAAGCCCTCAATGGTTTTTAGATCGCGTTTGCCAACTTCCATCGTTTTGGTGCCGTTAACGGGTTCTAGGATTTCGCCTCGTTCATAAATGACTCCGCCGTGCATTCCTGTACCGACAAATTTTGCGTTGCATTTTTCGCCTTCTTTGAGGTTTAAGCCTAAGATAACCATAATTCCCCCTGCCATGTACTCAGCTAGGAAGTCGCCTGCAGTTTGGCCAATGACTATTTGGGGGATTTTGCGTTGGTATTCTTTCATGTGTATGCCGACTCTGTAGCCAACGTAGTCTCGGACAAAGATTTTTCCGCCCCTCATCGAATGCCCAGTCACGTCTCCTGCGTGACCGTTTATGATTATTTGACCCTCGTTCATTGTGTTGCCGCAGCCGTCCTGTGCATTGCCGTGAACTATAATTTTTGGTCCATTCATGAAAGCTCCAAGGTCATTTCCCGGCGTTCCGTAAATGTCGATTTCGATGTTTGTGTCAAGGTCGGTACCGATGTATCGTTGTCCGCAGACGTTGTGTATTTCTATTTTTTTGAGACCGTCGGCGCAGATTGCTTGTCTTAGGAGGCAATTTAATTCTCTATAGTAAAGCCCTTCTGCATTGATTTTTAGCACTTCACCATCATCTTTTTTTATGAGGGGAAGGTATTTTGCGTCGATTTCCAGTTTCACTTTTTGTTCAAGCATGCTTTTACTCTCCTGCTAATTTTACTCCCAAGATTTTTGACTCAGCTCTTGTTAAGCCGACCCCTCTTAGCGCTAATCGGTTACCTCGTAAACTTTCAATAGCGTTTATGCCCATGCCACCCATCATGTCTTTAATCTCTAAACTCCAGCTTTGAAGCATGTTAACCAGGCGTTTGGAAGCGATATCTGGGTTGATACGTTTGCTAATCCACGGGTCACTTGTTGCAATACCCCAAGGGCATTTACCGGTGTAGCAACGTTGGCAAACGGTGCAGCCTATAGAGATCAAAGCTGCTGTTGCAATGTACACGGCGTCTGCTCCTAGCGCAATAGCTTTGAACACATCTGCACTGCTTCGGATGCCGCCTGCTATGACAACTGAAGCATCATTGCGTATTCCTTCATCTCTTAAGCGTTGATCTACCTGTGCCAGAGCTAATTCTATGGGTATGCCTACGTTGTCTCTGATTACTTTGGGTGCGGCACCAGTTGCGCCTCTGACGCCGTCAAGCGCGATTATGTCTGCTCCAGCGCGCACCATGCCGCTTGCAATTGCTGCTGCATTATGAACAGCAGCGATTTTTACTGAGATGGGTTTGGTATAGTTTGTTGCTTCTTTTAATGCGTAAATTAACTGACGTAAGTCTTCGATTGAATAAATGTCGTGTTGTGGGTAAGGTGAAAGAGCATCAGTACCTTCGGGAATCATGCGTGTCTTGGCTACATGCTCGGTGACTTTTTCGCCGGGCAAGTGGCCGCCTATACCTGGTTTTGCACCCTGCCCAATTTTTATTTCGACAGCAGCACCAGCATTTAGATATTTGGGGTGAACACCGAAGCGTCCCGATGCAACTTGTACAATTGTGTGATCGCCATATTTGTATAAACTCTTGTCCAAACCGCCTTCGCCAGTGTTAAAGTATGTGCCCATTTCGGTTGCAGCTCGAGCTAAAGATTCATGTACGTTTAAGCTTATGGCGCCATAGGACATAGCGGAGAACATTATTGGAACGTCAAGGCAAAGTTGAGGCGCCAGCTTAGTCTTTAGTACTGTTTCGCCGTTTTCTATTTCCAGTTCAAGCTTGTCCGGTTTAGCTCCCAAATATGTTCTGATTTCCATGGGTTCACGTAATGGGTCAATTGATGGGTTAGTAACTTGGCTTGCGTTTAGGAGGAGGCGATCCCAGTAAGTGTAGTATGGTTTGTCGTTGCCCATGCCTGTTAAGATGACTCCGCCAGTTTCAGCTTGTTTTTTCAAGTCTCGGATAGCTTCCATAGTCCAGTTTGCGTTGTCTCGGCTAACATTCGGATTCTTTCGTATCGTAATGGCGTGAGTTGGACAGAAGGTTACGCATCTTTGGCAATTAACACAGTTCTCATCTTTGCTGCAAATTGTGTCGGTTTCTGCATCGTAGCTGTGGGTTTCGTATGTGCATTGGTTAACGCAAACTTTGCATCGTATACAGCGGTTTTGGTCACGTTCAACTAAATATTCGGGAATTACGTAAGTTTTCATTAACTTTGTCCTCCTGCTAAAACCTCAAGGGCTTTAGGATTATAGTTTTTTAATCTAACTACTACTGGTTCTCCGCCTCTTGGACACCAGAATTTATCTAAGTTAGGTGAAACCAGACGCATAGCTGATTCTTCCGATGAAAGATATGTGTAGTCGCCGTTTGTACCAGCCACCATTGGGCGCAATTTGATTCTGTCAGTTAAGCCAATCATTTCGCCGTGGTGAGCCACAATAATGCTAAATGGCCCGTTCATGAGTAGGCTCCCATAGATTTGACGGAGTGTTCTTAGAAGTTGTGCTTTTTTGGGTTCCATAAGGTCTATTTCGTCCCATAGTGGCGCAGCTAAGACTTGAGCTACAAGATCAATTGGCAGATTCTCTCTTCGCATAAGCAAGTCAACGGCGTAAGCAAGTACTTCCGTGTCGGTTTGCAAGGTGCATTTGTAACCGTACATTTCTAGGTAGCGACGGTTTATGCCGTAAGATGAGAGTTCCCCGTTATGCACTACTGTCCAGTCCAAGATGTTAAATGGATGCGCTCCACCCCACCATCCAGGGGTGTTTGTAGGGAACCTGCTATGACATGTCCAGAGATATCCTTGATATTCATCTAAACAGAAGAAATCTGCAACGTCTTCTGGGAAACCTACTCCTTTGAATACACCCATGTTTTTGCCGCTTGAAAAGACAAATGCCTTTCCCGTTTCTGTGTTAATTCTCATAATGGCGTCTATCACGTAGTCTTCTTCTGTTTGGTTTTCAGGTCGTTGTTTTTTGGGTTGAACAAAATACCGCCAAACCAATGGTGGGTCTCTAACGTTAGCAGGTTTTGTCTGCATCTCCTCATCATAAATTGTGTCGAATTTTGAAGCAAGAATACGGTCAGTTTTTTCTTTAGCATCTTTGCTGAGGTACATTATGTGGAAAGCGTAATGGTCTTTGAAGTCTGGGTATATTCCGTAAACTGCGAAGCCGCCGCCTAAACCGTTGCCACGGTCATGCATGTTAGTTATCGCTCTTACTGGATCCTTTGAGCTGAAGCATTTTCCTTCAATGTTCATCATACCGAAAAGAGCGCAGCCTGAGAAATCCTTGTCATCACCAAACGGATTGATTATTTTTCTATCATGTTGATTCATTTTATTGCACCACACTCATTTTCCTCTGCAAACCAACAGGCAATGTTGCCCAACTGAAATCGTCATCTAGGAGTTGCGCCTTGAATTTTTTCACATTCAACGCATTTTTCATCAAATAGAACAATATTCCGGCTCGTTCAATGGAATTCACAAGCGTAATACCCACGATAACATTATTTTTGAGTACAAGTTTTTTGTAGACGTTATTCTCTGTGTCTTGTTTAACAAGTATCTCCAGTGTTGGGTCTTCTTTGGGGTTAGCTAAACCGATGGAAACGATTGGAGTTCCAAAGTACTTGAGGCTGCTCATGTTTGTGCAACCGGCATAGTCAGTTTTTTTGCCCGCCATGTTGTACCCGGCAACTTGACCAGTCTGCACTGCTACAGGCCAAAGAGGTAAGGCTCGGTTCTGGTTGACGATGAAATCGTAAGCCTCTGCAACGTCGCCGCTCGCATAAACATCAGGAACATTTGTCTGCATCA
This sequence comes from Candidatus Bathyarchaeota archaeon, assembly GCA_963750605.1. GTDB lineage: Archaea > Thermoproteota > Bathyarchaeia > Bathyarchaeales > Bathycorpusculaceae > Bathycorpusculum. Next base: position 87,604 of record CAVVRN010000016.1, on the reverse strand, counting down.
TATTGTCAACGACGATTCCCCTGTTAATTTTCACTACGCTACCCATGACAAGTTCGGTTCGTGGAACTACACCGATTGCCATGATGACAAGGTCGCATTGAACTTGGTCGCCTTTGGTTAAGAGTACGCCGCCAACTACGCCGTCGTTTCCTGGTTTGCCCAAGATTTTCTGGACAGACTGACCAGTTGCGATGTTTACACCTGCCTTCTTAACAACGGCTTCCATAATGTTTGATCCTTTGGCGTCTAAGAGTAAGCTGAGGATTTTATCTTGCAATTCAACCATTGTGACTTTTAAGCCACGTTTGACTAACGCTTCTGTTACGCTTATTCCGATGAGTCCTCCTCCTATGACAACTGCTGATTTAGCGTTTATGGCGTCAATTTTTGCTGCAATCTACTGTGCATCACAATAGTTGTGAAGGTGAATACGCCATCCTTGTCTGAGCCTTCCGTTTTTGGAACGAAGGGTTTGCCGCCTGTTGCAAGCAGCAATTTTTCATATGCAACTTTTTCGCCGTTTTCCAGTTGAACAGTTTTCTCGGTTAAGTTTAGGGCCGTTGCTTTTTTGCCCACTAAATGCTTCAACGTTGTTTTCTTTCCAGAATTCGTCAGTTCGACAGTTGATTTTTTTCATGTCTGCCTTGCCGCTAACAAAGTCGCTAATCATTGGGCGGCTGTAGTGGGAACATGTTTCATCTGTGATTACAGTTATAGTTCCAATTGGGTCTACTTCTCGTATGGCTTCAACTGCACCTAAACCTGCTGCTGAAGCGCCAACAATCACATATTTTGCCATTTACGGTTTCACCTCTTTAAATACCAACGCTTCATTAGGACAATTCGCAACGCATGCTGGCTGATCAAAGCCTTGGCAGAAGTCACATTTGGCAACAACATGGCCTTCTTTGTCCATTTTTATAGCTCCGTATGGGCAAACCATTATGCAAGTCCAGCAGCCCATGCATTTCTCTTTGTTATGGGTCACTTGACCTGTTTTTCCGTCTTTTTGCATTGCTCCAGATAAGCAAGCGATTACACATGGAGCATCTTCGCAATGTCGACATTGAATTGCAAAAGAGACAGGTTTGTTTCGTTCTACCGTTACTCTGCTTATCGGTTTGGGGCGTTCGCTATTGTAGGCTTTGACTATATCTTTTGATTTAGAGTGTTGAACTGTACAGTAAACTTCGCATAGTCCACAGCCAATGCAGTTTTCTTGTTTTGCAATTATTCTTTTCACCATAGTTAAACCTCACCAAATTTCATGTTTAGCGTGGACAAGTGAGCATCAGAATATGCAACTCGACGTCGCTTGTGCATAAAACGCCTTTGCTTTTAGTTGATTGGTTACCACTTGAAACGATTATTTTGCAGGTGTTTAATGCCATTTTTACCACTTTTTCGATTAGTGTTAGCCACCTAAAATGGCACGTATTCTATATAACTTTGTTGATAATCATTTATATGTAACTTCATGAAATATGTAATCTAAATGAAACATATATCAGGTTGACTTGTTTTGGCAGAAAAAGACCTAGGTTATAGACGAGTCCAATGTACAGGACGAGGCTCATTCATAATATCCCTGCCTAAAGAATGGGTTCAAGACCTAGAATTAAAACGGGGCAGCGAAATAGCATTTAACATTCAACCAGACTCTACATTAACTCTCGTTCCGCGGAAAATCCAGGAGAAAGAAGGCAGAGGCAACGAGGCAAAACCAAAAGAATACTACATCAGTATTGACTCAAAAGAAAATATACAATCCATCCTCCGCATGATTCGCGCCCTCTACGCCATAGGAGCTGACATAATAAGAGTCCATTTCAAAAACCCACAAGATGCCCTCAAATATAAAAATGAAATTAAAAATCTCTCCAGAGATAATTTTCTCGGTTCAGAAATAATTGATGAAACTGCAGATGAAATTACTCTGCAAATCTTGATAAAACACTCGGAGTTCCCTATCGAAAAAGCTGTTAGAAGAATGGCCATCGTGGCGTTATCTGCAAACAGGGACGCCATCGCAGCCCTAAAAGATAAAAACAGCTCACTTTTTGATAGCGTAATCCACTCACACAATGATGTAAACCGCCTTGGGCTCTACATTGTTCGTCAACTCAAATATGGTATAGAACGAAATCTCTATCGAGAACTTGGTTTCAAAACACCCAAAGAATTTCTTCTCTACAGAATTGCAGTCAACGACATCGAGAGCATTGCACAAAATGCAATGAACATAATCAACCATCTAGGGTCACTTCAAAAACTGATTGATGACGAAACCTCTTTGTAAAAGACCCAATAGACGAAGAAATATACAATCAATTAGTCAATTTTAGCACTCAAGCCCACTCGCTCTACGATGACTCCATAAAGGCTTTGTTTAAGAGAGAATACAAAGATGCAGAAAGATTAATTTCAAAACGAGAATCTCTGCATTCGCTCGAAAACGAACTAATCATGTTGATGTCAAGCAAAAAAATGGATCCCAACATAGCGTCAGTGCTTCGTTTGATTTTTGATAGTTCAAGGCGTATAATGGATTACAGCGGAAACATGGCAGAATTAACACTTAATAGAACAGTAGAAGAACTTTGTTCGACACTCGCATACAAATAGATTCCAGTCTTTTTGCTTTTTATCTTTATCCTTAAATATGTGAGTTCACATAATTATGTGTATGGTAAATCTAACCATATCAATCTCGCAGGAATTATGCGAAAAAATGAAACTTCATTCTGAAGTTAAGTGGAGTGAGGTCGTCCGAAAAGCCTTAGCAAACTATGTGGACCGATTAGAAATCGTAGACGGAGGAATGGTTTCTATGAAAAAATTAGCAATGAAAATAAAAAACTCAGGCATTGACGTTTCAAAGATTGACTTGGATAAAGCCATAAAATTTTATGAAGAGGGACGGAAGCTGGAATGGAAGAGGTTGTCTACGACACAAACCAGCTCATAGATTTTCTCAGAAAAAACGAGCGAAATATAACCGGTTTTACAACAATATTTAGCGTAGTTGAGTTTCCAAAAGCAATGGAAATTGAGGAATTAGTTGTAATTTACCCCAACATTGAGGACTATGAAGAAAGCGTAAATATTTCGGCAGACCTATTCACAGAAGGTAAACCCTTGCCGGCAGTGGACATTTTAATAGCTGCAATGTGTATTAGAAGAAACTTGGTTCTCCGAACGAAAGACAATCATTTCATAGCAATAAAATCCGCCAGAAAAGCCTTCAAACTCGAACTTACTAAGTAATCGTGGAGTATTCGAATAAGTCATAATTCTTCGGCCTAGCTCCTTACGGGTTCAACTCGGAAAATGCGAGTAGGAGTTTGACCCCTGCTGAATTTGAAGTCGTCTGCCGTAATTTGTGAAATGGCATACTAAAACAAACTAGGTGTTAGTTAGATGTCGGCTCTTTCCGTAATCTCGGCTCCTTCGAACACGAATAACTTGGGTTTACCATCTTCTATCCGTACAAAAGTATTGTGGACAGGGGCGGTTGTAACCCATGAGCCTGTATTTGCGAGGTTTTCGGCTTTGTTCACGAAGGGTCTGTGGGTATGCCCGAAAATAAGAACTTCATTTGGCTGAACAGTGGAACAGGCTTTTTTTTCTACACCCTTCAGGCTTTCTATGAGCCTCTCCTCTGGACCTAGCTGTAGCATCTCAGCGAGTCGGCGTTTTCTTCCTCGATCGATCAGGGAGAGAAAGCGAGAAAGGTCACTATCGTAGCGACCAAGCGCAGCCCATATGTTGGTATCACGATCACCCTTCTGATCAGACATGGAGTGACATAGCGATTCCATGAAGTGTTCCCTTTGCATCTCATCAAACTCCCAACCGTGGACAAACCTGAAATTAACACCATTTTGTTGAAGGAGGAGGTCTTTGAGGAAGTTAAAAGGGTATCCTCGTCCTTGCAGCTTGAGCACATGAAAATCATGGTTTCCTGCAACATAATGGATCCGGATATTTTTCTGTAGACCAATAATTAGGTCGAGAACATCATGATTCTCGAGAAAAATGCCTGATGAATCTCGCCGCCACATGTCCACGATGTCACCAAGAAGGACCAGGTCGGTAATACTGGTGTCAGATTGAAGTTTTCCTAGAAAGCTGACAAATGCAGCTTTGTCGGAGGAATCAAATCCAAGATGCAAATCCGAAACAGCAATAATCGCCAAAAGAACATTTCTCCAAATTAAATTAAACTATTAAAGTATAATTGCCTTTTTGTTTCATGTTGGTTTCAGCGAGAAGACGAATCGGTTAAGCAGTTGCAGAAAATAAGGAAAAAAAAGGAGCTAATTTTTTGGTTTTACCTTTCGGATGAATACCATTGAAATTAATAGTACGGCTGCAAAAAGTGCAAGAATTATCAATGTTGGAAACTCTGGAACGGTAGGTGTTGGTGAAGGCGATGATGATGTTGATGATGTACTTGTAGGGGCAGTTGTTGGGGTAGCCGTTGGAGTTGTAGATGTTGATGAAGTCGTGGACCCTGTTGCGTAATTGCTGATATAATTATCTGATATTGCGATTATAGAATAACTTGCATACAAAGACATTTGCGTTGTGTCAGAAGTCATTATTTGGAATTGCGATGTGGTGCTTGCAGAAACGTCGGGTGTGTCAGGGTATGCTGATGCCGTATCAACGACTTTTCCGCTTGAATCATAGAAAGTTGCGTAAAGTGCCGTGGCCGTTGCTGCCGCTGAGCCTGTGTTTTGAATTTGTCCCATAATGTCAGGGGTTCCGAAATATAGGCTATAGTTACTTGATATAATTGTTAAGTCCTGAGGAATTGAGCTGCTGACAGATGATTTTACCGTAAAGAGTAAGTACTTATTTGCGGGATTATGGTTGATGTTGTTTCTGTAATTTCGAATGGTGATTTGCCATTGGGGCTGAGGGTTGCAAGAAAAGCAGATTGAGTTATTGTGTCCAATACGTTGCTCTGTGCACCATTGAGGGTTGCCGTTATTAGCACATATGCCCAGGTTGAGCCTGTATTCTGAACTTCGCCAACTATGTTGTAATTTCCACTAGAATCAGTAAAGCTGCTACTCGATAATACAGTAACGGGATCAGCTTTAACTATATTTAAACCTGCCATACAAATCATTGAAGTCAAAAGCACTAACGAAACGAATGCAATCAATATTTTTTTATTCATTTAGCTTTCTCCTTATTTGTATTTTTGCCTTATGTGTTGAAGCGTTCTTATAAGACTATTTAGGTAGGGCTGCTACATACAAAATCGATAACTTAAACTAAGCTCGTATCAACATGTAATTGGACTACGCTTTAGGTTCAGGTTTGATGTGTTTGGAAGAATCCATTAATACTTTAACAGGTCTTGGGCTAAAACTTGTTCAAGCCAAAGTTTACTTTGCTCTTGTAAAATCAGGTCCAGCGAGCGTTAAAGAAATCTCGGGAATTTCAAAAGTGTGCAGAACTGACCTTTATAGAGTATTAGAGGAGCTGGAAAAAAAGGGGTTTACGGAAAGAGTCATAGCCAACCCCACGAAATTCAAAGCAACTCCTTTGGTTGATGGCATCAATATGCTGCTTCAAGGCAGAAGGGAGGAAAGTCTTGAACTTGAAAAAAAAGCCTTTAAACTACAACATGATCACGTAATGTCAATAAATAATGAATGCGCCGTAAAAGGCAAAACTGAATTTATACTTGTTCCAAGCGGCAGAGTAATGGAAAAAATGGCGAATAATATTGATTGCTCGCAAGAAAGCCTCGACGTTGTTCTCTCGTATAAGCGATTCTCACATGTCGTATTCACATACCTCGAGAAGATTCAGGAAGCATTAGCTCGAGGAGTAAACTGTAGGTTTGTTGTTGAAAAAGATGAAAAAGAACAACTTTCATTGAAATATCGAGAGCTATGTGGAAAAAACACCTCTTGCAGAGTCAAAAGCGTTGCTGCTATACCTCAAACGATATTCGCCATATTCGACAAAAAAACAGTTTTCATCATTGAAAATTTACCTTCCAGTCTGGAAGAGTCATCGTCTCTGTGGTCAAACAACTCCAGCCTAGTAGCATTAGCTAGTGACCATTTTGAAGTATTATGGGAACGGTCGATGAAAGTCGAAAATAGGAAAACTCCTGTAAAGATGTCTATCTCTTAGAAGGTTCTGGTGCTCCGGCCGGGATTTGGACCCGGGTCCGCGACTCGAGAGGCCGCTATACATAGTCCCTTAATAAGAAGTCTTAGTAAGGTTTGACCGGACTATACTACCGGAGCATTCGCAAGATGTTTCTCTCTTAGAGATAAATAGCTTTTTATGAGTTTACATCGTACGCAATCCGATTTCTTCGAAAACTTAGATTTCTTCGTCTACATTTAAGAAGCGCTTTATAGTTTTCATGATTTCTGCTAATCCCTTTTGAGTAAGAGGTGGGTCATACGGGATTCGGAGCACATCCCAACCTTGCGCCTCCAAAAGCTCATCAATTTCGCTATCACGCGCTAGCTGTTTATCTTTGCGGTGAACAGGGTTACCATCAAGATACACAATTTTTCTTTTGTTAACCCAGCAAAAGTCAGGAACAGTGGATTTTAGGATTATTGGTTTTTGTGTTATCATGCCGCTTGTTAATCCGACGATGCTTAGTGTTTGGAAAACAGCCATTTCTGCTTGGCTGACTTTAGGATGCATGTTTGCTTTGTAACTCAATTTACATTCACTTCCATTGCAAAGGCACTAATGCGACTTGAAGCGAAATCGGATGTTGCAAATCTGGAGAAAAAATTCTCTATGTATGGCATGTTTAAAGAAAATAGTGATTGAGCTATTGTAGATTTAACGACTAATTTTTGAGACATTCTCTTTGTTCTTCCTATATATGGAGAAGACAGGATTACGTTTCTAACCCTATTTAAGGCGTTGGAGAAACGACATTATCGAACAGGGGAGGGGGCAGTGAAAGTGAAAAATAGAAAATCAAAAAGCCAAAAAAATCAACTAAACTCTGATTGCAGCGCTCTTGTCAAAGGTTGATAGCTTACTTACAAACACAATCGATTAAATTCTTTGTCGATTAAAATTCTTGACCACTCTGAATAAAACAGTAATTGGCAGGAAGTGTTCAGTATAGAAAGAAAAAGTAATTAAAGTGTTTGCAAGCAGTAACCAAAAGTAGGCTTAGCGGATCGCATGTGTTGACTCAAGTGCAGATCAAAAATATGACCTGATTTCTCAGGCTACGACCGACCTGCGTCCTGTTTAACCGCTGACCCGCCAAGCTTGGGTGTACCTATTGGATGGCTATTTCTCGCAATTTAACAATTCTTAAGCAGGGATAAATGGAATTGTTGTTGGTATGCATCAACAACAAGCATGCAAGCGACGCTAACAAAACAGAGGTTAATAATAGCAAATGCTTGAAAATAAGCGATTGGTTGTTGTATTATTCAATTATCGGCTGCTATTTTTCCTTGTATACTAGACGCAAAAAAGTTACATTATCTTGTTTTTAAATTGAATTTTATCGCTACCTTTTACGATTTATTCATTGCAACTGTCGAGCTCAAATAATTATTTGTGGAGCACTGGAAAAAACAAGTTTTCACTTGATAACTTAAAAATGCAAGCACTAACAGAAGAAAAGAGAAAGTTCTCTTTTGAACTGGATGCTTTCAGTTTTTTTCTGTCGCGTCTCTGAGGAGGGATATTCCTTGAGTTTGTCAGCCATTTTGCTCAGATGCTTGTCAACGAGATCGTTCACTGTTCCTTTTTCAAATGTTCCATCTTCAAGTCGTTGGCCAGCCATGGTTTCTGTAAGAAACTCTATGCCCTCATCTATTGTTTTTACTGCATAAATGTTGAATTTGCCTGCTTTCACTGCTTCGACAACTTCTTCTTTTAGCATTAAGTTTTGCACGTTGCTTTCAGGTATCATTACGCCTTGCTGTCCAGTGAGTCCCTTTAGCTTGCAGACTTCAAAGAAGCCTTCGATTTTCTCGTTTACTCCGCCTATAGCTTGCACTTCTCCTTTCTGGTTAACTGAACCAGTTACCGCTATATTCTGCTTAATTGGGAGTCCGGAAAGTGCTGATAACATTGAATATAGTTCGGTGCTTGAAGCGCTGTCGCCTTCTACTCCGCCGTAATTCTGTTCAAAGACTATTCTGGCGGAAAGACTCAATGGTTTATCTCTGGCATATTTGTCATTTATGTATCCGCCAAGGATTAAAACCCCTTTTGTATGGATAGGTCCGCCCATCTTTGCTTCTCTTTCAATATCAATTACACCTTCTCTGCCTAAGCCTATGCTTGCTGTAACACGTGAAGGCGTTCCAAATGCAAAATCACCAAGACCCATAACGGATAAGCCGTTTACTTGCCCAACTCTTTGTTCAGCTGTATCTATAAGGAAGAAGCCTCGTTCTATCATTTCTTGGATTTTTTCTTGGATAAGTTTTGAGCGGTAAACTTTTTCTTCGATTGCTTTCTTAACATGTTCTCCTTTGATGAATTCAGAGTTTTCTTGCAGTGCATAAAAGTTAGCTTCACGAATTATATCGGCGATATGCGCGAATTGTATTGACAGTTTGTATTGATCATCCGCAATTCTTGAGCTGTATTCAACTAGTTTTGCTACTCCTGTGCCGTCAAGGTGTTTGAGGTTTTCTTTTTCGCAGAACCGCACATACCCAAGAAGCATATTGCTCTACTTTATCTTCGGTTCTATCCATTACAGTGTCAAATTCTGCTTTAATTTTGAAAAGTTCTTTGAAATCAGCTATCTAATTGGAACATCATTTGGTAAAGGTAGGGATCTCCAATGAGTATTACTTTGGCTGACAAGGGAATAGGCTGGGGTTTAAGGGTTTTAACGCTGAGAAAACCATAGCGTTCTTCTGGTTCTTCAATAACAATATTTCCGTCTCTGAGATCACGTTTCAAACCATCATATGAGAACGGGTTTCTTAATAATTCTTCAACTGGAATAATCAAATATCCGCCGTTGGCTTTGTGGATGGCACCTGCTCTAATCATCGAAAAATCAGTGGTTAAAGCACCGAACTGAGCTTCTTTTTCTGTTCTTCCCAAGAAGATTATGATAAGTAGGGTTTGTTTCCACAATTACAGGAGCGCCTTTAGTTTCTGAGTTATCAATGATAACGTTTACCTCATATTTTTTGTATGGATCCTCTTTCATCCAAGGCATTGAGAAAGGAAACTGTTCTTGAGATTCCCCGCCTCCTCTTCTCACGAATTGGCTTAGATTATCCAAAATGTCATTCTCTATAGCCATAAGATACGCTGTAACTTCAGGAATGCCTCGATACTTCTCATTCATGCTTTCCACTTGGTTGCCGATAGCGTATAAGAGCAACTTCCTTGTTTAGTTTTTTCAAAGCATCATGAATTTTTCTTTCCATATCAATGAGTTGACGCATTGTGTTTCGAAATTCTGTTTCCAACTGTTCCCTTTTTTCTTGAATTTGATCTTTGACTTTTTGAGGTAACGCTAACATTTCTTCTTCGCTCAAGCGGTTTGCCATCTAAAACTGGAATAAGAAGCAGTCCGATAGGTGTAGTTTGAATTACAAAGCCTTCCCTCTGAGCTTTGACACTTAATTCTTCAATTAATTGTTTTCGCTGATTTTCTAGTCCTCGAATTGTTGATTCTCTTCTTGCAGCATAATCTTCGCTTTCAAAAGCCTTAGGCAACGCATTTTTAATGTTTTCAATGAAGTTTTTCATGTCTTCTCGAAATTCTTTTCCTTTTCCGGCTGGCAACTGGATTGCTTTAGGTTCATATTGATTTGAAAATTATTGACATAGCACCAGTCAGGCGGAACAGGCTGGAGCTTTAGCTTGAGCTTCAACAAAGTTTTTTACCGCGGTTTTTCTTCCTGTGCCAGGATAACCTGCAACATACATGTTAAAACCGTGGTTTTTTATGCCGAGACCAAATTTTAAGGCTCGAACGGCTCTTTCTTGCCCAATAATTTCACTTAAAGGAACAAGATCTTGAGTTGATTCACACTGCATAAAGCTTGGATCACATACTCTTCTGAGTTTTTCTACCGGTAAAGCATTAACCATATCAAAATCACTTCAATTAAAATCTAAAACTAATATAACTTTTAATTTGCTAAGTAATTAAGTTTCTGTTACCTGATTTTGTCGGTACTTCAAAGAAAGTGGTAGACTCTTAGCTTTCAATAAAACGCTTGATTAATTCTTGATTTCTAACTTCAGGATGAAAAAGAACACCGTAAACTGGCTTTGTTCTATGCTTGACTACTTGAATACATTTGGCAGATTTTGCCCAAACCTCAAATTCCTCCAGAAGACTCAACGCAGTAGCTGTGAAGCGAATATGCCTTGAAGTCCCCAGATACAAACGGATTTTCTTTTAGCGTAGTTATCGGGGTCATGCCTATTTCCAAACACTTAACCAAGCGAGCCCCGAAAACCATGCCTATGGTTTCCATGCCTGCACAAATTCCCAGCACTGGCTTTTCTGTTTCTTTGAGCCATTGGAATTTTTCTGGCTGACTTAAAGTCGCAATGTCCTTGAGTGCTGTTCCTGAAAGAATAATTCTGTCACATTGGTTTAGGTCTTCATTGGTTACTTCAAGGTAATGTTTTATCAGTGTAATCATCGAATTTTTCCAACAACTGCCAGCTATGGGCAACACAAACTCGTAGAAGCCAAGCGAATCTTTCTTCCAATTCATGTCAACAATTAGAATCATTTTGAAACCAGCCGAGCTTGCTTAATGTTCGAAACCCCAGAGTTTCCTCTTGCTTCAATCTGTGAATCGAGAATTTCAATTTTCTTTTTGAATAGCGGTGCATCCAAAACGGTTGTTTCTATTTCGCCGCCCTCCCCTGAAGGGCTTATGCCATATTTTTGCTGAAGACTCAACTAGTCTATCTATTAATTCTGATGTCAATTTGTTTTCCAAGCCATTTTTCATCAAGCGGATAAGCAAAAATCCCTGAAATAATCACTTTAAACTTTTTTTCAAGAAGTTCCTCTAAAAGCGTTTTCTGATCATGCTTCCAAAGAGGGTTAAAGCACCAGAGTCCAAGCCGATGGCATATGCGTTGAACTCTTTCCGCTTGGTAAACTGATTCGATTGCGCCCGTTACTACACCTTCTATCTGGTATTCTTTTGTTGCTTGGGCGATTGCATTTTCTAAATCCGAAAGTTCTTCTTCTTTTTCGCCTTGCAGTTGTCTTTGTTATTTGAGGCAATCCTAAGGCTTCTGCCTGAAGTGTGGTTACGTCAATGTTTGGCGTGTGAAACATGTAGCTCTCCTTGTTTTCGGAAACAATTGTGATGAGGCAGGCTACTTCTTCTTTTTCTGCAGCATATTGAAGGGCAAGTGTCGAGTCTTTGCCGCCTGAGAATAAAACTCCAAGTCGCATGGCTACCCTAAAAAAGAAAACTGGTTTATATGCCTGTTTGAAACAGGCTATGGGCTTAAACTTTAACGTTGCAAACGTTGGGGATGGCTTTGAGCTTCTTTATTATTTCTGCAGCCGACTTTTTTGTGGAGCACATAAACTGATATTGCGTAACCGCTGTTTCCAATTTGTCTTGAATAGTTTGCTCTTATGTTTATGTCGTTGTCAGCTAACACTTTGTCAATGTTTGCGAAAACGCCTGGAACATCTCGATGATGAATAAACAAGGTGTATACGGGTTTTTCTTCCAGCTCAATGTTTTCACCAGCATTTACTGCATTGACAAAGTCTCCGCCTAAAAGATATCCTGAAACTACACGGGCAATCTCGGTTGAAGTTTCTCTTTGCGCTTCAGTTGTTGATGCACCAAGATGGCTGCTTAAAACAATGTTGTCTAGTTCTTTGAGTTTACTTTTGAATTCAGCACCTTCAGCTTTAGGTTCATCAACATAGACGTCTATTGCTGCACCAGCGATTTTGCCTTCTTTTAGAGCTTTGTATAGTGCTTGTTCGTCAATGTTGCTGCCTCTGGATGTATTGACTAAGTAAGCTGTTTTCTTCATTAATTGCAAGTTCTTTTTCGCCAATGACTACATCTTTTCCGCCTGTGTGAAGGCTAATGTAATCGGCTTTTGAAAGAACTTCTTCTTTTGACATGAATTTTATGCCTGATTCAAGACATGGCTTTATGTCATAACCGATAACTTCCATTTCAAAACCGCGGTGTGCAATTTCTGCCACTCTTTGGCCGATTCTTCCGCAGCCTAAAATACCCAAGGTTTTGTAGGAGAGCTCGGTGCCTTTCAATTTCTCTTTTTTCCATAAACCGTCTTTAATTGAATGATGAGCTTGAGGAGTATTTCTTGAAATAGCAAGCATTAAACCGATGGTTAACTCTGCAACGGCATTGGTGCTTCCGTAAGGAGCAGATTTTACAACTATGCCGTTTTCTGAAGCGGCTGCAACATCTATATTGTCATAACCTACTCCTGCTCTTCCAATGATTTTGAGTTTGCCTTTAGCGCCTGCTTCAATAATTTCCTTTGTGACTTTGGTTGCACTTCGAACAATTAAGGCATCAAATCCACAGATGTCGGTAATTAGCTTATTTTGGTCTCTTTTTTGAGTGTCTGTCTCTATGCCGGCATCTTGGAAGAGCTTTAATCCTTCTTTTTCTAAACCATCGTTTAGTAGTACCTTCACTTTAGCCAACTCCTTTAAGTGGTTATCAAGCTTTAGATTTAAAGTTGATTGGCAAAACAATATTAAAACTTATAGAAACCTGACAAATCTTTGAGTGTTATGCTTTAGCTTTTTTAGGAGGCGAATTTGCTCTTTGCTTATTTTAGTTGATACCACATCAAAGTTAGATACTATGTGGCAGTAAGGACATTTCAACCGTCTATTTCGCCCTCGATATAGAGAAATAAAGCTGGCTCCTGGAACCCAGTGATAATTGAATTTTTTCTTGCATCTTGGGCAAGTTAGCCTTGAGATTGTGTGTGGACCATATCTTGGAAGCAACATGAAAACCACTATGAAAACTATTGCTGTTATGATGACGTAGATTATTAGAAGGTCTACCATGGAGCTATTCAGCTTTCAGAATGAATTTTACGTATTAGGATTTAAGCTTAATCTTAAATATTGTAAGTTTTACTCAAAGATTATTGGTTTTTTAAGAAAGATAGAAAAGGCTTAGCTAAGCCTTTTTGATGTAACTAAGCGCTTCTTCCACATTTTGGAAGCCATATTTAACTCCGCTAAACTCTTTCTTTAAGCGACAAAACGTCTTCTTTGACCTCGAGCTGGTTTCCGTTTGCTCTTTATTACGTCAAGCATCAAGGTCGCATAGGTGTTTGATGTCGCCTTCTCCGAAGCCGCGTCGGGTTATGTCTTGGAAGCCAATTCGTAGTCCTGAAGGATCTTCTTTGCTGCTTTGGTCATCATAGGGCAACAGGTTCTTGTTTAGAATAATGTTTGCATCTTCGAGGTCTTGCGCAATCTTGTTGCCGCCGCCATAACTGCGAATATCTACTGCTATTTGATGCGAACGAGTGAAACCTTTTTTCTCAGCAAGAACTTTAACACCGTTCTCGCAAAGGTATTGTCCTGCAGTCTGAGCGTTTTTTACTATTTGTTTGGCTAATTGTGCGCCGAAAACCTTCATTTCCAACGCAGCTATGCCAAGCGCTGGCAACCTGCCTAGATGTGTGCTTGAAGCACTGAGTGGGAAAATAGCGAACTGGATTTTTTTAACTGCTTTCTCCATAGCAGGGTTGGTTGGGCTTCCCATAATCACTCCGCCTTGTGGTCCTGGGAAAGTTTTGTGAGTTGATGAAGTGATGAAGTCTGCACCTTCTCGCAGTGGATCTTGGAATTCGCCACCTGCAATTAAACCCAAAACATGAGAAGCGTCGTAGGCTATGTATGCGCCTACTTCTTCGCAGACCGCTCTGAAGCTCTTTAATTGGATGCGGGAACAAAAATAGGCTACCGCCAAAAGTAACGATGCCTGGTTTTGCAGCGCGTATAACGTAGGCTGATTTTTCAGGGTCAATGTTGAATTCGTCTATGTTGTAAACGTGATTAATATTATCTAAACCTAAAATGTTGCCTGCTAAGCCCGTGTAATCATGTGAAATGTGGGCGCCACAACTTAGGGGGTGACAACCATTTTGTTGTTTTTTGATGCTAACGATAAGCCTTTGAATGTGGCTAGGTTTGCGTGGGTGCCTGAAACTAAACGGACATCTGCCCAAGTTGATTTAAAGAGGCTTTTCATTATGTCCGTTGAGAAATCCTCGATTTGGGACATGTATTTTTGGCCTTGATAATACCGTTTTTTAACGTGCCCTTGGTTGTCGTTTTCGCCTTCTGCATATCTGCAATCAAGGTCGTGTGAAAGGTCAAGCATTTGGTTGACTGCTGGCGATTTGATCCCTTCGCTTGCAATCATGTTTATGCATTCTTTGTCACGATACTGTTCATGTTTGCGGGATGCTTCGATTAAGTTTAGGAATAGGTCGGAGAATTTTTCCATTTTTGTGTGTTCCCCACGCGTAAATCATCAACGGAATTAGGCTTTGCAGTATTTAGCCGTTACTAAAAGCAAATTGGGGTTCAAAGGTTCAATGTCAAATAAGGCGAACACATTTTACTTTATTAAAAAACATATGTAACTATGTAGAATATCTCTCCTGAAAGAAAAGCAAACCACCAGAAGCCAAAGAGAATTTTCGTAAGTTTCCCATGCCACCTGTTAGGTGTCTTCCGCCTAAGCATTGTCAAACCAACTGCCAAGAACTAAAACTTCTAATGTCATAACTAAAACTGCAACGGCTCCGTGAATTCCGAAATAAACATCCAAAGTAGGAGTCAACTGCAAAGTTGAGCCATCCACTGCTCCGCCGAAAGTGCGATAAAGCATGTAACCGATGGACATGACTAAATCCCATGAAATTGCAAGTGTAGCGGAGACAGGATGAAAACGGCTTTTTCCTCTGCCGCTTAAAAAAGCGTGACAAAACAGAAAAGCCACTGGAATCAAGCCAATAGCGACTATTGTGCTGGCAAGCGGTGCAACGGTCATGGTTATCTACCAGTTTTTAAAAATCATACATGCGCTTGCTAATTAATACTGTGCCATTTTACTTAGGTTAACTTGTTGGTTGAGTTATTTTTGCAATGACTACTGCCCCGGATAGGATACTGTTGTTGAGGAAAGTTACCTCTTTTCCAGAATCTAAACTCACAACGGTGTAAAACGATGATATTGATTTTACAATGCCCTGCTCGTTAAAATGAGAGGTTATTACTCTGTCACCTACATTGTAGTGTAATCTGC
Organism: Candidatus Bathyarchaeota archaeon; assembly: GCA_963750605.1. Lineage (GTDB taxonomy): Archaea > Thermoproteota > Bathyarchaeia > Bathyarchaeales > Bathycorpusculaceae > Bathycorpusculum. The sequence continues at coordinate 72,290 of CAVVRN010000016.1, read as the reverse complement.
TTTCTTTGAGCGGTTGGTATTCTCGAACGGCGGTTAGAATTACGCCGCCTGAAGCAATTGCGCTATTTGGAATGCTGATGTAACCTACGTCTGTTTGTATTCTCATAATAAGTGCAGTCATTTCAATGACCTTTCCAGGAATATTGTTGACTATGACATCGTCACCTACTTTGAACTGGTAAGTGGTGAAAACTAAGAAACCTGATAAGATGCTGCCAACAAATGTGGATATAACTAGACCAGCGGTGATTGAGATTATTCCTGCACCAGTTAAAAGATCTGTAGAGCGCACGCCAAGAGTGTCTAAAATTCCAAAGGTCATGAATAAAAAAGCTATCAAAAGCATAATATAATACACTATAGTCGAGGCTTGAATGCCCAATCTTTGACCCAGAAACGGTCTAAAACGCCGTATGATCACGCTCGCCGTTAACGAAAAACCCACAATTATGATTACACTTACGGCTTGAACAACTATTCTGGAAAAGCTTATTGTTGTTGGTTCAATGAACTGGTTAAAAAGATAGAGAACAGCTATTGTTAAAAATAAAGTTACGATTAAATAAACGACGAATCTCTCTAATGATGGAATAACAACGCGAGCCATGTTGATTCTTCGTTAGCCATAGTTTGCAAGCACATTTTAAAGTTTTCTCAAAATTTTTTATTTTAAAGAATATAAGAATTTGTCGGGGAAGAATTAGCTTATTGGCAAAATTTACCTTTAAAAAGAATAGAGATTTAAAATCTCGCTACAAATATATGGAAAGTGGGATTACTCTTCGTTATGACTGCGCCTAATTGTCCTTGCCCAAAAAAAGATTGCCCTCGTCACAGTAAATGTGAAGAATGTGTAAAGCATCACAAAGAAAAAAATGAATGGCCATTCTGCGCAAGGTAACGACATTGTCAACTAATTCAGACGCCGAAAGACGAAAGAAAAGGGAAAAAATACAAAACTGCTTCTGGAATCAAGTTGGCTCCATTGAACACATTTCCTTGCCTAAGCTTGAGGACGCAATTAGAAAAGAGTTCAATTGTAAGAACGACCGATTTATCACAGATCAAATCAAGTTGATGCAGACCGAAGCAAGAATAAGAGTGCAAACAAAAGTTAAAGTCTGGATAAAACAACCAAACATTGAGTAAATATCGTTTGCTTATGCAAAGATTCTATTTTTCGCGTCTGCTTCTGGAGCTTGTTTCATTTCATTGACTTGATTTTGCAATATGCTGACTGTTCCATTTTTTCCAAGACGCAGTTGTCTTTCACCTTTAAATGTGGAAACAGAAGCATTCTTAATCTGCACAGTATCGCCAACATTAACAAAGTCTGCCTGTTCATTCCAAAGGCAAAGCTTAATTTTTCCCGTCTCGTCCGCTATCCAAGCATTAGTCACTTTGGCACTGTTTCCATAACGTGTTTGAACTGTGGCAGATTCTGGAGTTTCAAGAACTTTAGCTTCTATGTTAACTTTTTTCATTCCATGTCGAAGGTCTTGGACCATAATAGACATTTTAGACGAGGTTCTTTGCCTGTTCATTTGTTTGCGTATTTTATCGGTGCTCATCCAGCTTTCGAAGCAGATGTTTTTTCTAAGAAGAAGTTCTTCCTCTAGTCGAAACTGAACTATTACTCGGCTTTCTTTGGTAATTAGGAAGATAGATTCGTGCTTTACGCTTCCACGGTATTCAACTGTTAGATTTTGACAGGTTGTTTTTCCTTTTTCTCTTGCTATGACCATCGCTTGGTAGAGTTCTGCAAAGTAGATACCTTCCTTTACAGAAAGAAACGCAAGATCCTCCATTATCGTTGGCTTTTTTTGATTCAAGTTTTCCCCTCGCTGATATTTCGTTGCCAGAATTGTCTTGAAAAAGTAATCTCTTATTGGCGCAGGTTTTACTCTTTCTCGAATAATGTCCCGACAGTAAAATGTTAATGTAATGTTAACTATTTAGACTAGTCGCTTAGAACAAACCGTTTTGCCATGCGTTTTCAATCAGTCAATGCCTAATGGGTATTGTTGTCGAGAAGAAACAGGGTACGACTTCAGAGGCGAATTGGGCTATCTGGGTTTGCATAACACCTCAAACAGTTTCGTTGGCGTTATCTTACGGTTCAGGGTTTTTTACATCTCTTTTTCCATCAGGAAAATAATATATTATTTTGATAACGCAGTTTTGGTTCTTCTTTCGAAAGGTGACAATTTAAAGAGTACCGAAAATACTAAGGCCGTTTTTTTAACAAATTTAGCTTTAAGCAATTGAGACTTCAACAAAAAGGTTTTATGGTTTTTTCACGTATCTCGACGAGAAACCTTAAGAGAGGTCGCGCAATATTATTCATAGTAACCAAGTTTGTAATCACCTGTCCAGATATTTTTGGCAAAGTGAGATTAAATTTGGATAGGGTGAGATAAAAATTGAAAATGTCTGAGGCTATGGTCTTTAAAAGAGAAATTGGGATAAATTGTAGTTTAGAAGTAAAGATGCTCGATACGATAAAAGAAGGATTTGTTTTAACTATAGAACAAAACTTGGTCAACAGTGATGACCTCTTATCGATAAAAGATTTTGTTAATCAGCATAACCTAAGTTTGCTGCTGGAAAGCGAGCGATATTTTATTTCTTCAAACAGCCTAACTCCAGCCAGCTTATACTTTTGGGAAAGCTAAAATACTATACGCTCGAAACCGACAACGGCTAATTAGCTACGATGATAAGTTTCGTTTGGCAAAACAAGTAGAAAGCAGGAACAGTTAAGCAGAATGTGGGTCCTTTGTTGGATGCCCAGATTTGAACCGCCCAAGTTTACAAGCCTAGACCAAGCAAGTGGACAGTTAGGGTAATTTTTGAAAACCTACCTGCCTAAAGTGATTATCAAAAGTGAATGCTTCTGTGATTAAAAGGTCTCTCATTGAGGCGAAACTTGTGCAGTCAGTGAAACTCCATGAATGACTTGCTCTCTTGAACATTTCTAATGCTTCTTCGAATATGTTTTCACTTATCCAAAAGACGCGTATGCTTTTGCTTCTCTTTATCTTGTCAATAAAATTTATAGCAACATGAAGCCCTTTTTTGGATTGCAGAAGAGTCAGGGTTTCATCGAGTACATAATCAGTTGTGATAAGTATGCCATGCTTTCCAGAGGCTATTTCGACTAGGAATTTTTGTGCACTTTGATTGTTGATTTCATCTTCCGCTTCTAATGCAAACCATGCGCTTGAATCAACAAAAATCATGAGCTTCACTGTATAGATATTTATCATGATCTTCTGAAATGTTCTCTTGTTTTCCCGTCCGTTTTGCACTTGGCGGTTCAGTGAAGATAGGGTCATGTGGGTCTACACAGCCTTCTAAAGTGTTTCTGATCGATTGCCTCAGAACCTCTTTGATTGTCTTGGAGTTTTTCTTGGCGTATTCCTCTAGAAGTTTATGTTCGGCTTCGGTTAAAGTTGTTTGAACAACACGCATGTTACATCACGCATTCTACATGAAGAATGAAACTTTAAAACATTGCTATCCACTTTGCAAAAATCAATACAATAACCTATAACCGAAACAGCGAAAATAGAATTGGTGGGGCTGCCCGGATTTGAACCGGAGTCTATAGAGCCCAAGTCTACAAGCCTAGACCAAGCTAGCCGACAGCCCCGTGTGTGTAGGGAAAGATAATTTCTGTTGCATCATAAAAACCTTAGCTACAGCGGGGTGTGTTTAGCGGTTGATTATGTTATTTTTTTGGTGGGGAGGTACAAACGTTCACAATAATTATAGTATTAATAAACGAAAAGAACGTGTTTTTTAATCATTTGGCACGATAGAAATTCAGGCAAAAATTAAATCCATAAGAAGTTACAAGCGCTCAGATGGCAAATTAGAGGGAAACAAGAAAGCTTTTTGTCTGGCACGTCCTTATCTTGGGCATGATACTAATTGCATTTGAAAAGCTGGTTTAAGTTAAACAAGAGAGCGATAACATTTTTATCAGCAATGCTCATAGTCATAATTCTGTCATCCATTATAACAGTTAATTTTAGCACCCAAAATGAAACTAAAAAAGAATTTTACGTTGGTGTTGAATTAGCCTACGGCGATTTCAATAGTTTAAAAGCAATGGTTGATGAAGTGAAAGATTACACTAATGTTTTTGTTCTTGGTTTACCCGAGTTTTCAATAAACCAAACCTTGCTTAACCAAAGTTGTGATTACATTTACAATTCAGGGCTTAACTTCATCGTCTTATTCACAAATGTTACAATGTATAATGGCTGGGGAAACTATACTCCAGCGCAATGGGTTTCAGATGCTATGCTAAAGTACGGTGATAAATTCCTTGCCGTTTACCGTTGGGACGAGCCTGGAGGAGACCAAATCGACGCGAGCAGGTACCAAATAGTTCGCAACGCCACCGACTACTCCGCGGCTGCAAATGATTACATTAATGGTTTAGGCAACTACGTTCAGTACTTCACAAATACTGGACAAACGGTGTTAACTTCAGATTACCTACTCTATTGGTTTGATTACAAAGCAGGATACACTTCGGTTTTAACTGAGTTCGGCTGGAACAACAGCAGAGAACAACAAATTGCCCTTTGTAGAGGTGCTGCTAGAGCAAATAACAAGGATTGGGGTGCAATGATCACTTGGACATACGATCAGTATCCATACATAGAAAATGAAACCGCATTGTATAATGACTTACTTTTAGCATACAATAACGGGGCAAAATACGACATTATTTTTAGCTACCCAAGCATTACTGGTGACTTTGGAATTCTTGACCAAAAACATTTAGATGCTATTAAACAATTTTGGGATTACCAATCCAGTCATGCCCCAACCAATGCCAATTATGAAAATGTACAGACAGCTTATGTCATGCCTGCAAATTACGGCTTTGGTTTTCGAAGCGCCCAAGATAATATTTGGGGATTATGGAGTGCTGACAATCAATCTCAAAAAATATGGACTGACGTTAACGCTCTTATCAAGCAATACGGGTCAAACTTTGACATAGTATTTGATGACCCTCAATTTAACCAAGCTATCTTAAACCGATATGACACATTGATTTATTGGAACGGAACTGAAAAATAAAATACCTTTTTTAAAAAAGGGAAACTATGTGGTTAGTTTTCTGACATATCCAGACGCGCGCATAGCCGCCATTGCACCTTCTCCAGCCGCCGTAACCACTTGCATTCCGCCACAGGTGCAGTCTCCAGCTGCAAAGACGCCGTCAACATTTGTTTTTTGCATACGGTCAACAATTAAGCAACCATTCTCATCGATGGCTACTCCAGCGTTTTTAACTATGGCAGTCATGGGAACACCTCCCAAAGAAACAAAAACTCCTCTAACCTCTTTTTCCTCTTCACGACCAGTGCTAAAGTTAACTATTCTTACTGCTTTAACTATTTGTTCGCCAATAATCTCGGTTATCTTGCCTTTGATTATTTCAATGTTAGATTTATCACGAAGCCTATTTAGCAAAGTGCCTGAAATTTCCATTTCTTGTTCATTAGTAACTAACATGATTTTGTTAGCTATTTCAGACAGTAGCAGGGCATCAATTGCTGTTTCTTCGCAGTTACCAACTACTGCGACAGTTGCATGTTTGAAAAGAGGACCGTCGCAAGTAGCACAATAGCTGACCCCTCGCCCGATAAAGTCCGTTTCTCCAGGAACTAACAGTTTTTTTCTCTGCGTTCCTGTTGCAATTATCAGAACACGTGTTTGGTATGTTTGCTTTCGGGAAACAACCCGTTTAATCTCCCCTTGTAACTCTAAACCAATAACCTCTTCATCATCTTTAATTTCTGCGTGGAGACGTAAGGCTTGTAAACGCATTTTTTCTACCAGTTCACTACCTTTAATGCCCAATTCGAAGCCTGGAAAATTTTCTATTTTCGGCGCCAACCAGGCCCTTCCGCCAACAATTCCTGATTCTAAAACAACGGTTTTTAACCCAAGCCAAGATGTGTAAATAGCTGCTGATAAACCGGCAGGTCCACTGCCAATGATTAAAACGTCAATTTTCTGATTTCCTTCAACCATTTCTTTCACCAAAAAACCCTAAAAGTTCAATAATTAAATTCTGGGCGTTAAACTAATATCTTTTGGATTGTCCACTTTGCAAGTATTAAGTTAGAAGAATCGGTTGTGAAACGCATAATCAACATGAACAATTATACTTACCTTTACAGCTTTACAAGAAGATCTTGATCGAGAAATACTAACAATCATGCGAACGCTTGCAATTAAACGTAAGAAGTACATGAATTAAAATAAAAATTAAAAAAGAAAAATTAAGAAGATTGATTACTCTTCAGGGCCGCCCATGCCGCCAGGCATTCCGCCTGGACCGCCTTTTGGAGATTTAGATGTTATTACGTCGTCTATGCGTAGTATCATGGCTGCGGATTCTGCTGCTGATTTGATAGCTTGTTCTTTGACTACGATTGGTTCTATTACTCCGTTTGCGATGCTGTCTTGTAGTTTGCCTGTGAAGACGTTGATGCCTATGTTTTTGCCTTCTGCTGTGTCGTGTTTTGAGCGAAGTTCAACGAGGATGTCTATAGGTTCGAGTCCTGCGTTTTCTGCGAGTGCGCGTGGGATTACTTCGACTGCGTCTGCGAATGCTTCAACTGCTAATTGTTCTCTTCCGCCGACTTTAGTTGCGTATTTGCGAAGTTCTTTGGCTATTTCGATTTCGACTGCTCCGCCGCCTGGAACGATTTTGTTGTTTTCAATTACGTCTGAGACTACTGAGAGTGAATCGATCATTGCTCTTTCTGCTTCGTCAACCATGCGTTCGAGTCCTGCGCGGATAAGTATGGCTACGCTGTGTGGGTCTTTGCATTTTTCGACAAAAATCATTTTGTCGTCGCCGATTTTGCGTTCTTCTACTAAGCCTGCCATGCCGAGGTCTTCTGCTTTGAGGTCGTCTAAGTCGCTGCTTATTCTTGCGCCTGTTGCTCTTGCGAGTTTCTCCATGTCTGATTCTTTTACGCGTCGTGCTGCCATTATGCCTTCTTTGGATAGGAAGTGCTGTACCATGTCGTCAATGCCTTTTTGGCAGAAAACTACGTCTGCACCTGAGGCTTTAACTTTTTTAACCATGTTTTGCAGCATATCAGTTTCTTGGTCTAGGAATGCTTTCATTTGTGATGGGTCTTTTATGCGGATTTCAGCAGTAATTTCTGTTTTTTCTATTTCGAGTGCTGAATCTAATAGTGCAATTTTTGCGTTTTCTTTCTTCTTTGGCATTCCTGGATTAACGACTTCTTTGTCAATTATTATGCCTTGAATTAGTTGTGTTTCCAAGAGGCTTTTGCCTGTTTTCTTGATAAGTTGGATGTTGTCTATGTCAGCTATGGTTTTGTCGCCGCGTTGTTCTGCAATTTGTTTTACTGCGTCGATTGATATTTCCGCCAGGTGTTCTCTCGCTGAGCCGACTGCTTTGCTGCTCATTGATGTTAATGAAACTTTGAGAAGTGTTTTGCGGTCATTTATGTCGAGTGGAACAGCTATTTTGTTTATGACTTCGATTGCTTTTTGGGATGCTTTTCGGTAGCCGCTGACTAAAATTATTGGGTGAATATTTTGGTCGAGAAGTTCTTCTGCTTTTTTTAGCAGTTCACTTGCGAGAACCACTGCTGTTGTAGTTCCGTCGCCAACCATGTCATCTTGTGTTTTTGCGATTTCAACCATCATTTTTGCTGCTGGGTGTTCAACATCGATTTCTTTTAGGATTGCTGCGCCGTCGTTTGTTATTGTTATATCGCCTAGGCTGTCGATAAGCATTTTATCCATGCCTCTTGGACCTAAGGTTGTTTTTAGTACTTCGCCGATTACTCGTGCGGCCATAATGTTGTTTCTCTGGGCTTCTTTGCCTCTGCTCCGAGTTGTTCCTTCTTTAAGAATCAAGACGGGCTGTCCTGAACCTGTTGTTGTTAAATACGCCATATGTTATACCTACTTTAATAGAACTTTATTTATTTCGGAAATAAGCAAAAAGTCAACGGAAATATAAACTTTTACCCTTAAGCCCTTAAACTAAACCGCTTAGAGCATCTGTTTAATCATTGCAAAGGCTTTTTAGTACTAAAACAACCTCTTAAATGTAGTGTGGCATGGATATGAGCCAAAATCTTCTTGAAATTAATGATTTCATTATGCAAAAGAAAATCCTCTCCGCTCGTGAACACTACGACTTCCTGGATCTTCAAGGCAACAAACTTGGAGAAGCAGACGGCAACATAGTCCAAGTCCCACCCAAATTTGTTGTTTTAGATACTCATGGCATAGAGCTTATGCATCTGAAAGGAAAAACTTTCTCGTTACATAGGGAATTCACCTTTTACGGTTCAACTGGTGAAGAGTTGGGAACAATAAAAAAGAAAATAGCCAAACTGGTCGGGGAAGAATTTTGGGTGGAAAAAAACGGCGTTGAGTTCATGCGTATCTATGGGGACTTCACCGAACACGAATATCAAATGGAGTTAGCTGGGCAGGCAGTTGCTTTGGTTCACAAGAAATGGGTATCCCTAAGAGATCAACTCGGAGTCTCAATAACCGGAGAAGTCGACCATCGAATAGTCATCGGAGCCGTGATTGTAATAGAACATATCGAAGTTACAGAAAAACAATCTTCATCAGGTTCTTGGAATACAAATGTCAGATTTTAGAATAAATCTGTTATTTTTTGCGAATGTTACATTGTAGTACTTTGGGGCAGATCAGGCATTCGTCATGTGTTAGCATGCTTTCTCCTGGTGCATGAAGGAGTCCGCTGAAATGGGCGCATTTGGCTGGCGAATCAAAGACTGTCGGGTACTCAGTGGGTTTGATGCTGATTATTTTTGAGTTTTGAGTTGTTATATCCAGTTTTGACATGCAGTAAGGGCAAGCGTAATGTGACTGTCGAGGAATCGAGTATGTATCTGTGATGACAGTTGGCTTGTCGAATTGTTTTTCGCATCCTTTGTATGGGCATTTTAATTTTTCTTGATGGTGCCCGTGAAAAGTTGCATGTCAATCGCCTCCTTACTGATTACCATCGAGTATAGCAATATTTAATAAACCTTACCACTTGATACTCACCTTGCACATCAGCACAACAGAACTACAACAAACCAGAAAAACACTGATTCCACAAATGTAAATCAAATAAACAAACTACCTCACGACTTAACAATTAACTAAACTAAAACATGTTATTTACCCAACTTTTCACAATAATTATGAACAAATCTCAACCAGCCTTATATCCTCTGTCAACTAATGAATATTAAAAAAGATTGGTGGAAAAATGGAAAAAAAATCCCCAAAGAAAACAACCTTCAAAAGAAATCCTGTATTTCCCGCATGTATAGGTGAAAAAAATGATTGCTGAAGCAAGCATACCCTTAGTCGTGCTGTGCACAAGCTCGCTAATGGCAGCCTTCACATATTACAACATAAAATACCGAAAATTCATGAAACAGCAAACAGCCTAACCGATAACAACAAAACCAAAAAGAGGTGACCAAACAAGAAATAAAATCAAAACAAGGCTACAAATAATTTTTGTGGCCAATATCTCTTCCTTTTTTTAATAAGCCATTTAATGCGGCGAATCCAATGTTTTTTAATTCTCCTTTTGGCATCAAAGCTTATATCGTTTAAACAAGGTTTCTATGGTAGTGTGGAACTTATGGTCCAAATCAAAGGTATGAAGTTCACAGTGATTCTCAGAGAAGAACCAGAAGGAGGATACTCGGCACAAAGCATAGAGTTACCAGGAGCAATCAGTCAAGGTGAAAACCGCAAAGAAGCTCTCATCAACATAAAAGAAGCAATTGCGGGCTATCTCGAAGCATTTCCCGAAGAGCTTGACCAGCTTAAACGAAAGAGAGAGCTAGTGGAAATAACTGTCTGAAAAATTGCCGTCTATATCTTGGCACAAAGTCATTAAAGCCCTCACAAAAGCTGGCTTCAAAATAGTAAGTCAGAAAGGCAGCCACATATTTTTGACTGATGGAAAGCACAGACTTACTGTTCCACGTCATGATTCCATAAAAAAAGGAACACTTCTCGCCATCATTCAAGAGGCAGGATTAACCAGAGAAGAATTCCTCAAATTAATAAACAAGTAAGTGGAGCCTCGAGCGGGCTTTGCTCCCGCGGCCTGCTGCTTACGAGGCAGCCGCTCTACTGGGCTGAGCCATCGAGGCACTGCATTTGCTAATGAGTGAAAAACCAAGTTTTTAAGGTTTTCAGCTAAATTAATTTTTCACAATTTGAGAACAATAAACTAAACCCAATATTGATAAGAGAACAAACAAACGTCCGTCTCGACTGCTGAAGCGTCAATTATAAAAGGCAAAACTAATCCTAGTGTTTTTGACTTATTGGTATCTTAGAGAGTGACTATGTTGGGTGAAGATAAAAAAACGAATAAGCACATGGGAAGCATTGACATAGGGGAACGAGAAATAATTGAAATAATCGCGAGACAACTTGAAACCATGCCCAATATGCCAGTCCCTTTTGGAGATGACGTTTCAGGTGTTAACCTTGACCAAAACCAAGCAGCCATATTGAAAACTGACATGCTTGTCGGGAAAACAGATGTTCCTCGTCATATGAGTCTTTGGCAAGCTGCACGCAAAGCAATAGTCATGAACATTAGCGACTTCGCATCCAAAGGCGTTCAACCTAAAGCCGCACTTGTATCATTGGGCCTGCCAAGAGGTTTAACGCGAAAAGACGTTGAGGAAATCGGTCGTGGATTAAATGCCGGTGCACGAGAATACGGATTCTACGTCATCGGCGGTGACACCGGAGAAGCCTCAGATCTTATTATTTCGGTTTCGCTTTTTGGAACAGCCGAGAAATCGGCTTTAATGTTGCGTAATGGAGCCAAGCCGGGTGACCTTTTGGCTGTTACAGGTTTCTTTGGTAAATCTGCGTCTGGTTTACGCTTGCTTCTCAATAACTGCTCAGCATCACCAAATCTACGCGATGTCCTCTTGAATGCGGTTTGTATGCCTAAAGCTAGACTAAAAGAAGGATTAGCTCTTAGCCGTTCAGCTGCAGTCTCAGCTTCAATCGATTCCAGTGATGGCTTAGCTTGGAGTTTACATGAAATTGGAAAAATGAGTGACGTTGGCTTCATCGTAAATAGTATACCAATTGCTGACGAAGTCAGAAGATTTGCCGAATTCAATCATTTCGACCCTCTTGAGCTCGCGCTCTATGGCGGTGAAGAATATGAGCTTGTTACAACAATTAAGCCAAAAGCATGGGTTGACGCAGAGGCCGCGGTGGAAGCAGTTGGCGGAATTCTTTTACCTATCGGAAAAGTCATCAAGGATACTCAGATGCTTTTAGATGTCGACGGTAAAAAACATGTTATTGAGGCAAGAGGCTGGGAGCATTTTAAGAGCAAGATTTAGATCTGCTATCCAATAAGTAATTAATTACTGTAATACATGATGCCGCTAAATATGGTTGTTTACCTAAACTGATTTTTTCGCCAAACCTCAACGCAAATGTTTCCGCTTTTTTTGGTAATCCAACATGGTCGCCCAAAACAAAAACCGCATTATCAGACAGTTCTATTTCAGCTATGTTTTTTCCACCTTCTTCCAAAACGTACAACTGATGGTTTTGGACCTGTGTCTTAATCAAGGCTTCAAAGCTGGTTCTATCCATGTTGATTCCAGGGTGAGATTTGCCGTCGATCACTTTTCTTAGAATTTGTTGCCAGGTACCAACGTCTGTTCGCACATCGTAAACTGTCTCGCCGTTGATTTGTAAGTGGCGGGGTGGGTTTGGGGGACCATTGAGTACAGCGTGAAAGGTTACGTCTCTGCGTATCCCATGGGATAGGAAAAGGCTGGTAACTATACATTCGTAAACTATATCGAGTCTTCCCGCGTCATGCAGGTTGTTGAAGACAGAATCTGTTTTTCCCAACCGCGAAAAGAGAATGAATGTGCGGGACAAATATTTCACGTGATAGCAGTATAGATTTGCTTCTTAAAAGTGCTTTCTCGCAAGCTGATAACGACCAAAAGGTTCACAATACGATTTTGTAGAGCACTAAAATGTTGTTTGTAACCACTATAGCGAGAAATATTATTACTCCAAAGTATGCAATTCTCAATAGGTTATGTGCAATTTTGAAGGTGGCACTATCTTTGTTAATCGGTTTCACCAATTTTTTTTCAGCGAAAACAAAAATCAAGGCAATCGAAAAAGTAATGGCTAATTTTACAAATACAAAACCTAACAGATTTGTTTTCACTAAGCCTGCTATTACTGGATTAAGCTCAATTGTTCCAAAATATAGGGTGCCTATAACTGTGGTTAAGCAATCCATGGAGCCTAAAAAAACCAGAAATAAATTTGGAATGGTTAGTGTACCAGCCAAAATTTTCTCTCCTTTGATAGTTGAGAAACTAAACTTGCATCTTAGAAGACAAAAATTGGCTGAGGACTCGATTTGTCCACACAAAAAAGCCGTTCTTCAATGCAGCTTAGTCAACATTAACTTAATGTTAAATGTGTTTTTATATGTTTACTAGTCTGATTGAGGAACTAGCATAGAATGGATAACTCGGTAACGGCTCAATCTAAAGCAAAATTCTTTTTATGATCCAAGCGTGAGTAGCGCTTTTCTCCATGAACACACTTATTTTATTTTCACCTATATTCATGCAGAGCACTTTGACGTTTGCTCCTTCAACAAGCATGCTTTCGGTTTCCCCCAGGTTGAATTGTTTGGCCATCTCTTGGCAACCATCATTAATCTGAGAAGATAAAAGTGCATATTGAATTATTTTATCTGACTCGGATATATCCAATGTAGCTGTTGAGTTGCTTCTCAGAATATAGCCTAAGACACCTTTGAGCTTGCTTATTTCAACGAGGCTTGCACTAAGACTGGCAAAACTAAGGTTTTTCTCGTCACCTAAGACAACCTCAACTTCCTTTTCATATATTGTTTCTGTCGGTTTCAACATATTAGTCTCCACGGCTAATCTATTACTGGTTTAACCATTACGAGTTTGCCTTTGCTGGTTTGGAGCGCTTGCATTATTTTTTCGGGAATTTGAATTATTCCTTTGCCATTATTACTTGATTCTTTAATTGGTTTAAAATTACAGAGAACGCCTCTACCCTCTAAAGTTTCAATATGTATCCGCTTAATTTCCTTGTCACCATAAAGATCAGCCCATTTTGCAATTACTTCAACATCCACTTTAGCTATGTCAGGAGAAACCAAGAAACCAGCAATTTTTTCTACCATGAACTGTGTTACAGGTGGTTGCGGAAGAAGCGGTTCAGAAATAAACTCTATGGATGATCGAGGAATTGATTCATTATCAACAGCGTCTTCAATTGGCAAATCTGTTTCTTCAGAAATATTATCTTCAAGTTTTTCTATTTTGGGTAAATCATTTTCTGATTGTGGTACAAGAGTGATTTGATCCATAAGCTTTACAACGGTTGGAACTACAACTTGTGTCAACGATTTAACGATTTTTTGATCTGCAGTTCTTGAAGAAACAGTTGCTAAGTAATGGTTGTTCATCGATAGAATACTTAATTGGCTGTTGACGCCTTGAATGGTAAGAGTTTCAATGCCACCTATGATTTCTGCTTGCTCACCCACACCATTGAAAGATGAGATTAGTTTCTTTATTTGCTCTTCAGCGGTAATTTCGCTACTTGCTAAGATTTCTTCGTTCTTTTTAAAAATTGAAGCATGAGTTATTTCTGGACTTATGTTTTTGAATTCAGCTATGAGTATTTGCAAAGCGTTTGAAGAGTTTTCCGTCATTGTATTGATCGGCCATGTTTATTTTATGAAATCTTGAAGAGAATTCTTTCTGGGATGCCCTCGTTTTCGAGCACCAAATATTTGAGACCTTCAGTGTCGCCGAGTTGGTCAAGCCATTTTAATGCTTCACGAACTTTTTGCAAAACCAAGAGCCTTTCTTGATGGCTGCGCACAACTGATTCTATGGCGGTCAGTTCATGCATTGCGTTGGCATCTAAAACGATGCTAAGTGTGCCAACTGTTATTTCGCCTGGATTTTCAGTGGTGTTGGGTTTTTTTCCTGCAAGCCTCATAACGACTTCACGGACTTTCTTTGATTTTTCAGCCAAAGTTCGAATTTCGTCTAAACGACGCAGGTATTCGCCAAGTAAACTTTTGGTTTCAGATAATTCCTTATCTAATCCTTCAGCTATTGCTTGTGCTGATGAGTATTCTTTAATTTGTGTTACCATGATTTTTTAACTCCTTTATTTTGATATAAGAAAAGGAAAATTGGGTGAATTTTTGATTCACCTTACCCCCAAATTTCAAAGTTTAGACAATTAGAAATTTATGGACCGCTATAAGTTGTTGCAGCAGAAACGATTGAGTGCCTTTTGCAGTAATCAATTTTATGGTGTAAGCTGATCCTGCGCTTAAGGTGCCTGCTGGTGCCAACAGTCAATGTAATCGTGGTTGAGATGCCTTTTGTAACAGTGAAACTGGTAGTTGCTGGACTAATGTTGCAGCTGTTACAGCTACTCCGTTGATAAATGCATTGAGTAATTGATGATTGATGTTCCGCCTGTATTTTGTACTATTACTTGTATTGTGTCAGATGCTGGTGTGCGGCTGCATGAGGTACAAACGCAACGTTTGTTATTGATACTTGTTCTGCGTTTCCCATTAGTCCGATGGTCATTCCTCCCATCCATGCTGCGACGACAACGCTGACTGCGACGGTGACTGCGATCAGTATAATTGATGCTACTACGGGGCTTAGACCTTTTGCATTTTTTTTTAGTTTTCTAATTTTTTGTATGTAGTTCATTTTTTTTCTCTCTCCATTTTGGATTGATATTCATGATTCTTTACATTTACCTAATAAATCTTATGACTTAATACACCATATTAAATATGCGTACAACACAAATACAGCTAAAGCTACCAAAAAAAGAGAAAAAAATAAAATTTAAAAAGACGAAAATTTAAGAACTAATTTCATCAAAAACTTCAGAAGAAGCTTTGCGACTTTTTCGCCAAACTCAGTTTTAAGATATAACTTCTTGAGTGGATCAATCCGTTCACTCTTGGCTAACCCCAAAGATTCAATCTCAATCATCCTAGCTCTGAATGTCCATCACTTATCGTGAGCTTATTCTTACGCATGAAATCTTTAGCATCCTTCCATTTGCCGCGCCCCGCATAAAGCAGGAACAAACAATCAATAGCATGATCTTTTTCAAGCATTGCTTTAACAGCAGACAACTTTGGGTCAGTTAGTACGTGCTTAATCTTTTCTTCTTCCACATTCTTCACCATTTTTCAAACTCCACCTTTCTTTAACAAATAAAAATTCATCTGCGCTTTTAAACTATATTACGAGTTATGATACGTATCTGCAGACGCCGTCTTCCAGAAATCAAGTAATTAAAACTCCTTTATAAATAACACCAAGCAAGCAAAATATTTAGAATCACATAATAAAATATGAGATAAAAAAAGTTATAATTGCAACTGTTTACGTTCATTAAAATGTCAGATGTTAAGTATTGCTAACATAAAATAAAGTTAGCGCTTTATCACCAGAAAGTTTCAGTTAATGAAAAGATTTAACAAACCCAAAAAATAACTAACAATGAGAGAAAAAAGTGGCAAGCAACATTCAATATGAAGTCCCAACCCTTAACCAAATCTACGACATGTTACTAAGTCAGGCTCAAAAAATTCGTTGCGACGGCTATAAGCCAGACGTCATCATAAGCATTGCACGAGGGGGACTGGTACCTGCACGTATCCTCTTGGATCTTTTGGAACCCAATGATTTTGCTATGATTCAAATCGAATATTACACTGGTATTAACCAAACTAAACGAGAACCCATTTTAAAACAATGCCTTCATACTGAACTAACTGGTAAAAAAGTTCTTTTAGTTGATGATGTCTCTGATTGCGGCAGAAGTCTGCAGCTCGCAAAAAATCATCTACAAAAGCAAGGAGCAAAAGAAATCAAAATAGCCACGTTATATTCTAAACCTGGAACCATAACCACACCAGATTACTATGAAAAACAAACAAGTCACTGGATAGTGTTTCCATGGGATGCCAAAGAAACAGTTAAGAAAATACTTCAAAACCACGAAGGCAAACGTGCCTCGAAACATGAAATCGCAAAACTTGTAAAAGCCGGCTTGCCAAAACAGTTAGCCGAGAAATTTATGAAAGATGAGCAGTAGGAGCAAAAATGTTATTCGACCTCAAAGAATACGGAAAGTTTGTTGAAATTACAGGTTACAATAAAATAAAATTCTCTCAAGTAGAAGATTTCTTGAAATTAAATCGAAAAGAAAAACTAGAAAACATTGACCTACAATTTTTCGATGCCCAACTAATTGCTACCCAGCAACATCTTTACTTCGCAATTCTAAATAGTCTACAAGCCTTCAAAACCAAAACGAACATTTCAAAAAGCCTAGCCATGGAAACTATTCTTTACGCATCAGCACAAAGACAAATACAAAAAGCCATCCAAAAAAGCGGGATCAAACCTGAGACTGAAAACATGGCTGTGACAATAATTGGTGAAAAACCAACCCAAATCGAAACTCTTCTTGAATCAATTTCAAAGTGTGTTGGAAAGAAACCTGAAGTTGAAGTTTTAGAAATGTCAAAGGTTAAAGAAAGGCGAATTATGGAGGCTTTCGAAATTTCTCAAGAAGAGCTAAATACAGTATTGGTGGATGGAAACTGCTCTGATGCAGTGGTTAATTTAGTTATTGAGCGAGTAGCCCTATTGGCGACGCAGCTTTAAGCTAAAGCATTTTTTCTTTAGCAACTGCCAGGATTTCGGTGGGTTTTAGCAGGGAGATGCCTGTTAAAGCGCCAAGAACTTCTATGATCAATATGTGATGTGGGTTCTCAAGGTCTGCTTTGCGTTTGATGTCGGTAGCTACGGCTTCAATTATGTCTTTAGAATGAAGGCTAGTAAAACGTTTTTCAACTGTAACCCTGAAGGTTTCATTCTCGCCGATTCGAGTGGCAAGTTCTTGAGATACCTTTTTTATTTCCGCCAAATCAGTGGGGACAACACGTTCAATGGGCACGATTCGAAGAGCATAACGGAACTCATATGGACGTTCATTGAGGATAACGCGGAATTTTTCTATGGCTACAATTGGGTCTAAAGCGGTTTTACCCACAATTAAGCCTCTGATTTTAGTTTTGCTTGTTTCTGCTTGGGAATCGCCTAGCGCTTCTTTGAGCAGGTAAAGCAGTTCGTTGCACATTGGGCGCTCGTTGCCGCGCGAAGTGGTAGCTAAAAGGTTAAAGTCACTTATCATACCGAATTCTCTCAGATGGAAAGATATACATTGGTTATTTTTACATTTACCCTCAAGAAACTAAAAAAACCAAATATTTGGTTTGGGTCAGCGACGATTTGACGATTTCTCACAGCTTAGCGCTCGAAGCCGTCGCCTTACATCATCCCCACTCTAATTCTGACTATGCGGATTTATCTATTTTGATTAAGTCGATGACCGTAATGGATTGTAAAGTTTATAGGGTTATACTCTATGTATATACGTTGGGTAATGATTTGTATGGGGCAAGTCGAAGTCATCACTGTAAAGGTCCCAAGTGAATTAAAAAAACAGATGAAACAGGTTGATATAAACTGGAGCGAATACATTCGCCAATGCGTTCAAAGGAAAGTTAATGAACAAAAAATGAGGGAAGCATCAGCGGCACTTGATGTAATTCGGAAACACTCTAAGCCAGTAACCAATGAGGAAATATTATCTTGGATTGAAGAGGGCAGAGAATAATCGCCGATAACTTTGTTGTGGACGCATGCGTTATTGTAAAATGGGCCTTGCTTGATGAGGAATATCAGGAAAACGCGTTAAAACTGCAAAACGATCACGTTTCAGGTAGCGTTAACCTTTTTGCGCCTGCCATTCTAAGCCTGGAAGTGGCAAATGTGCTCTGGAAAGCTGTTAAGCTCAAGAGGATTATAGAAGAGACGTCCAATGAAGCACTCAAATGCCTTGGGGATATGAACATAATCCTTCACGAAATAGATTGGCATCAAACTTCACAAGTGTTAAATATTGCACATCAACTAGACGTCGCAATTTACGATGCCGCGTATCTTTTCCTCTCAGAGAAGCTAAAGATGAAGCTCATAACGTCTGACACAAAGCTGTATGAAAAAGCGAAAGGGCGCTTCGAGGTATTGCACCTCAAAGATTATTTTTAGTGTTTTTCGCATTTTAATATGCGTTCTTGGCCGTCATAATGAGTAGGGTTTGTATAAAAAATTATTTAATCCAAGATCAGCATTTTCTCAGGGATGTCGGCGAAATTTTGTGGAAAAAATTGTGACCAAAGATGTTTCAACCTGCTTTTTTAGCTTGGAATTAACGTCATTTGTCGTATCTAAATGTTTAAACTGCCGGAAGGTTAGGGTAGTTTTATCGGTCTTATGCGAGGTGAAAAAGAGATATGATATTCGAAGAAGAAGATGAATGGGAAGAAGGCGACGATGAAGAATGGGAAGAAGAAGAATGGTAAACTGAACCGCCTAAAACCTCAATTTTGATATTTTTCTTTTAAACAAATATTCTAACTATGAGAAAATGAGGTAATTTTTGAAAACCGATGAAAAACTTGAGATATTTTGTTGATTTGAACTAAAAACATGATCTATTCCGGACCTATGATGAGAAACGACAACAGAATCTTATGTGCATTTTTTGTTCAGTTTGATTTGTGTTGCTTTTTTGGTTCAGAGTTTGTTTTATTTGCAGGTTGCGACTCTAATCGACTGCGCTCGACTGCATTCGACCCAAGATGACTGGTAAAGACTAAAAAAGACCCGTTTCGACTCTAAATAGCTACCGCCAGCAAGAAGATGACACTTTGATTCCAAAAAACAAAGCAAACCAATTTGCAAGAAGAACAGCCAATACCACTATTGTTCTTCCCATTGACAAAAACCACTTCACAAGCAGAGAACCCTCAAGAAATGACGATAGAAAAGCGGAATACAAGTTATAGGGTTATGAACATAAAGATTATGTGTAATCTTCTTTTGAGGTTTTAAATTTATAACTTAGTTGTTATCTTCATAGTTGGGAGTTTAGCCATGACGCGAATCGCCGTACTTAATGAAGATAAATGCAAAGTAAAAAAATGCAATTCACTTTGCGTCAACTTCTGCCCTATGGTTCGAAGCCGAGTAGAAGCAATCAGAGTTGAAGGGAACAAAGCAGTCATTGCAGAAACTCTCTGCAGCGGTTGCGGCATCTGCGTCAAAAAATGCCCCTTCAAAGCCATTAGCATAGTCAACCTGCCTGACGAGTTGGAAAAAGACTGCAGCCACCGTTTCAGCGCAAACAGCTTCAAACTTTTCCGATTACCCATGCCCTCACCAGGCACCGTATTGGGCTTGCTTGGACAAAACGGCATAGGAAAAACCACCACTCTTAAGGTTTTTTCAGGCGACATCAAACCAAACCTTGGCAAATATGATGATCCGCCAGAATGGCCTGAAATCATCCAGTACTATCGGGGTTCAAGCCTTCAAGATTACTTCCAAAAAATGAGTGAAAATAAACTCAAAGTAAGCAGCAAACCACAATACGTAGATAAAATACCTAAAGCAATCACTGGAAAAGTCGGTGATTTGCTTGAAAAGGTTGATGAACGAAAACAGCTTAATGCTCTTGCTGAAGAGTTTGAACTTACAAATATTTGGGATCGCCCGTTAGATGTGCTTAGCGGCGGAGAACTTCAGCGTGTAGCTGTTGCCGCAACGCTTAGCCGCGAAGCGGATGTTTACCTTTTCGATGAACCCTCAAGCTACTTGGATGTTAAGCAGAGGCTTGTGGTGGCAAAAACCATACGCACCCTCAAAGAACAACAAAAAACAATAATCGTAGCGGAACACGACTTAGCCATCATCGATTACCTCTCAGACCAAATCTGCCTCTTCTACGGAGAGCCAAGCGTCTACGGTGTGGTTTCACATGTGCATGGTGTCCGAACAGGCATCAACATTTACTTGCAAGGCTACATTCCAGACGAGAACATCATGTTCCGCAAAGAATCAATAGTTTTCCATGAGAAACCGCCAACTGCAGGAACCAACCTAGGAGAACCGCTCCTGAAATGGGGTAAAATGGAAAAAAGCTTCAAAGACTTCAAACTCACAATTGAACCAGGAGACATCAGGCAAGGCGAAATCGTTGGAATCCTGGGCCCCAACGGCATCGGAAAAACCACCTTTGTAAAAATTCTTGCTGGGTTAGAAGAAACTGATGATAAACAGAAGCTTGGCGAATTAACAGTCAGCTACAAACCACAATACATCGCCCCTGACTATTCTGGAACAGTTTTAGAATTGTTAATGAGCGTTGCAAAAGAAAACTTTACGTCAAGTTGGTACAAAACCGAAATTGCTCAGCCACTTCGCCTGCAGGTTCTGATGGATAAAAATGTGATGGAACTGAGCGGCGGTGAACTGCAAAAAGTCGCCATAGCTGCTTGTCTTAGCCGAAAAACTGACCTGTTTCTGCTTGATGAGCCAAGCGCCTACTTAGATGTTGAAGAACGATTAAACATAGCTAAAACATTGAGGCGGGTTGTTGAAGCTCATGCGATACCAGCTTTTGTGGTTGAGCATGACGTGGTAACCCAGGACTTCATCGCTGATCGATTGATGGTTTTCAGCGGCAAACCAGGCGAAAGCGGCTTAGCTAATCCTCCAACCAGTCTGCGAGGCGGCATGAACACCTTCCTTAAAGAAATGAACATCACCTTCCGCAGAGACTCAATTACTTTGCGTCCAAGAGTAAACAAAGAAGGCTCGCAAATGGATATGTTCCAGAAGGGAATAGGCGAATACTACTACTCAAAAACCACCAAGCCTGAATCAAAACCGGAACCAATAAAACCAACTAAACTAACCAAAAAATAAAACCGCGTTTAAGATTTTTAGTCAAGAATTGTTGACTAAGGGCATAGTCAAGAAACCTTGACGAAAACTCATTTAAGCGCAAGAGCACAAGGGAATTTCAGTGAGCCTATGAGAAAAATCGTTGCACTTAGCATCTTTTTACTCTCGGTTCTTGTAGTTGGATTGGTAATTAACAACTTCTTTAATTCCTATAGTGCAAGTTTAAATTCTGCCTCAACGGCAACGGACGCTTCATTGTCTACGCCGTTACCAAATGTTAACGCAGATATTAAAACTCCAGCAGACAGCAACCCAGTTGGAACTTCCTCCGCTAATCTCGGCGCAATTACTGTTCCTGATGACTTCACCACTATTAATCAGGCAGTTGCAAATGCTTCTGACGGACAAACAATTCTTGTAAAGGCAGGAACCTACAACGAATCGGTCAATATTGATAAATCGCTTACACTTATTGGTGAAAACCAAACAGTTATCGACGCTCACAGTGTCGGCGCTGATATGCTGATCTGCCATAATGGCGTTAACGTAACAGGCTTTACTATGCAAAACACTCCTACTCCTGGAACAGGCACTTTTATTGAACAAATGGAAGGAATTGGGCTTTCAGTGCAACTGCCCGATATTCAAATCGTTGGCTCATCAGACTGCAATATTTCTGCAAACAACTTGGCTTATGCTTTGAGCGGTGTTTGCCTGGAAAGGTCCTCCCAAAATAATATCAAAGGAAATCGCTTTGGCAATTTTTCCGATGGTTTCCTAACGGAAAGCGGCTTCGAAATGCAGGGTAACGGAGTACAAATCAACAATTCCTCAGACAACCGTATTGAGAATAACATTTTTGTCGCTTGTGGGCTCTGCGTTGAAAACTTTTCTAATTCAAACACCATAACTGGAAATATCTTTAACGATGCGGGAAGCGCAATTGCTCTAGTTTCTTCTTCCGATAATATGCTCAGGAATAACACTTTGGTTCATAATTTTTATAGTTTCGAAGTAACTGGCTCCGACACGTCAGCCTTCATAAATAACGTTGATTCATCAAACACTATTGACGGCAAACCAATATACTACTTAATTGGACAAGCCAATCAAATCGTCCCATCAGACGCCGCGTGCATAGTTCTCGTTAACTGCATAAATATGACTATTCAAAACCCAACTCTTGCGCTCAGTTATAACGGAGTAGTCCTAGCAAACACTACCGATTCAATTGTCAGCGGATGCAAGTTAGGATACGTTGACCCTGCTTTTTTGAATCAGTACGCCACACCTCTGCCTCCACTGGATATCATGCTTTTCAGCTCTTACTATGACAACGTCCAAAACAATCAAGTGACCATTTGTCTTGATTACTCCTCTTTTAACTGCCTAAACGGAAACACTGGTGTATTGCATCTTTATGATTCGAATAACAATAAGATAATTAATAACCTACTAAAAGAAATGGGCTGTTTTGGGTCGGCTGATTCCGATGCTGTAACCGTAGAAGCATCCTCAAATAATGTGTTAAACGGAAACACGATTACAGGCATAGCTACCGGTGTAGCAATCCTTTCTGGCTCAACAAACAACACAATCATATCCAATAATATTGTTAATAGTCCTGAGGGCGGAATCACGATAAGCGATGATTTTAGTGACATATTTGGTTCAAGTAACCTATGTGATCCAAACCGACCCATCGACAACATAATCTACAATAATACCATAACCGGCAATGGCAATCAGGGAATCTTGGATTGCGGTTATTGCACAAAAATAATCGGCAATAATCTTCCTAAAAACATGGGTTGGGGTATTGTGTTGAGTAACAGTGTAAACAGCACTGTAATGGGTAATGCTATCGAAGGTTTCGTCTTTGGGCAAATAGGAACCAACGTAACCGACGCATTGATAGTTGCAAATAACATTACCGCGAACAGTCGGTATTCTCAATATGGCATTTGGTTTTTATCTAATAGTTCAGGAACCTTCTATGACAACAATTTTCTGTCAACGATAACCTTCAAAAACCAAGTTCCTCAAATCTGGGATAACGGGGTTCAAGGCAACTATTGGAGTTCCTATAATGGAGTTGACGCTAACGGGGACAGCGTCGGTGATACTCCGTACCTCATCAGCTCTAGTAACACCGATAATTACCCATTAATGATACCCTATAACATTTGTCAAGCAATCCTTGCTGTTGTTTCATAAAATGCTCCGTATCCCAGATGGCTTATCATCAATCTATCGACTGCTAAACAACGGTGTTTTATACAAATTCAAAGCAAAAGCATCCATTTCTTAGGCTCTATCCAGTGGTTAAAATCAAGATTTTTCCCCTAAGTGCAGTTAACTTAAAGAACAAGCTCCAAATATACTAAAGAATCTGCAACAATAAAGACAAGGAAAGAGGGGTGGGAAGTGGCTCAAGCAACCTTTGAAGAAATCAGCGCATCGGACTTTTTCTACCGTAACAGGGACATTGCAGGCTTAACAAACCCTTCGCGCGCCATATTCGTCGCTATCCGAGAAATTGTCGAAAACTCCCTTGACGCGGCAGAAAGCCAAAAAATTCCACCCGACATTTACGTCCGTTTATCCTTCGAGGGAGAAGCAACTAAAGAAACCCAAATTTACAAACTGCGAGTAGAAGACAACGGCAGCGGCATCCAACCAAGGTTCATTCCATCTGCTTTTGGCCAAGTGCTCTACGGCAGCAAATACAAACTCAAACAGACAAGGGGCACGTTCGGTTTAGGCGGAAAAATGGCTGTTCTCTATGGGCAAGTTACCACCCACCAACCCGTTTATGTAACCTCTTCTACAGGGCAAGAAAAAATTTATAGTTTCAAACTAATGATTGACATTCAAAGAAACCGTCCAATAATTCTTGACCGTAAAGTCCTCATAAATAAAGAAAATTGGCGTGGAACCATTGTCGAGTTCACTTTGGAAGGCGATTACCTACGGGCGATGCCTAAAATTCTTGAGTACTTCAAACAAACCGCTATGGTTAATCCTTATGCGAATTTGACGTTTGTTGACCCCAAAGGCAGGCTTTACAAGTTTACCCGAGCCACCTCAGAAATGCCCGAGCCGCCAACCGAAATTTTGCCACATCCGTACGGCGTAGACGTTGAATTGCTCCAACGCCTCATCCAAGTAACCACATTCACCGACATGAGTAGTTTCTTGAGAGGACATTTCCATCGAGTCGGCGAGATCACAGCCCAAAAATTCCTTGACTTTAGCCAATTAAGCCCCAGCAAGAACCCCAAGAAGCTTTCACATGAAGAAATCGTGCGGTTAATGCAGAATCTAAAAAAATACAAGGATTTCCTACCTCCAGACGCCAGCTGCCTCTCACCCCTAGGCGAAGACCTGCTTCGAACTGGTGTCATGAAGGAGTTAAACCCCGAGTACCTTGTAGTTCACCAGCGTAAACCTTCCACTTATGCAGGTCACCCCTTCATTATTGAAATGGCAATAGCCTACGGAGGCGGAGTACCCAAACGTGGTACCTTTGTCATTTACCGTTTCGCCAACAAAATCCCGTTGCTATACGATGAAGCAAGCGACGTTTCTTACCGCGTTATTTCGGCGATGAATTGGCGACGATACAAAGTATCTCCTGATATGCCCATAGCCATCGTTGTTCATATTTGTAGCACAAAAGTGCCGTATAAAACAGTTGGAAAAGAATTCATTGCAGACCGCCCCGAAGTACGCCGAGAAGAAGCCAACGCTCTGCGAGAAGTTGCCCGTCAGCTGCAACATTTTCTAAGTCGCCAAGAGCATGTGCATATGGAAAAGAAGCGGCTGGGGATTTTCAGCAAATATCTGCCTAAAATCGCAGAGTTTTCTGCAACATTGGCAGGCGAAAAAAGAATCCCAGATATTGAAAAGTTACTAAAGAGTGTGCAGAAGTATGGCGGAGAAGAAGAAAGCTAAGATTATTGAGAGACAAGAAGAAGTGGCAAAGGGTCTTCATACTTTTGGTACGCAGATTTATAATCAGCTTGACCAAGGCGTTTTCCCAACCATAAACATGCCTAGTAGAGGCACGGACAATATTGCATATGATCCAACGCTCCGCCAATATATTTTAGGCGAAAAAAACGTGAGCCGAAGCGCCAGAAACATCCGCCACATCAAACCCTTCACACAGCTTGCTTGGTGCGCCATGTTTAGCAATGAATTAACCAGCAAACGCAAAACCTCGACTTTAAGAGACGTCTACTACTCTGCGCAAGCCTACGAAATGACCTTCACAGACCAGCAAGAAAGCAACAACATCATCACGGACCTAGAAACACTAACGGGCTTCGCACGAGAAGATTTTCATATTTTCCCCGAAGAGCGTAGTGCAATCTTCGGCGACCTAGATATTGGTTACACAGTTCCCGGCTATGAAGGAAAGACGTTGAATTTAACCAGCCACCCAGACGGCGTGCTGATTGGTCCAGCCTTAACTTCATCTGAACTGATTCACACAAGAGCTGACAAAGTTATCGCCATAGAGAAAGGCGCTCTCTTCACCAGATTTATTGAAGAAAACGTACACAACAAGCATCATGCTTTGTTGATTTCATGCGGTGGACAAGCACCTAGACAAACCAGAAGCTTTATCCGACGACTTCATGACGAGTTAAATCTGCCAGTTTACATTTTAACTGATGGTGACCCATGGGGAATGCACATTGCACAAGTCATCATCTCTGGCTCAGCCAATGCAGCGCACCTAAGAGAATTAAATACGCCTGACGCGGTTTGGAGCGGAGTGTGGGCAAGCGACATTGTTGAGTACAAACTGCCAACCGACCCATTAGACGAAGTGGACATCAAACGATTATACGAGCTACAGAAAGACCCCAGATACCAAAACGACCCTATCTGGCAAAAAGAAATAAAATTGTTCTTGAAAATTAAGAGGAAGGCAGAGCAAGAGGCTTTCAGCAGATATGGATTAACCTACATTGTAGACGAGTATTTACCGACCAAATTGTTTCCGCTCGGAGAAAAGAAAAAATAATTTATAAAGGTAAAAATTGATAAAGTTATAAAAAAATAAGGAATCTGAACAAACTTTCACCTTTGGTTCCTCATTTATAGAAAATTAAACTACCTCGAAACTTCGCCAAAGAACAAATAATTTAATTAAGTCCTCTTGTTTATTGTAGCCATTAACACGGAGAGACGGGCGGAAAAAGAAATGAGTGAAGAAGGCGACACATTCTGGGTATCTTTAAGCGAAAAACTATTGGGAGTTGTAATAGTAGCAATCGGCGCATTAATGCTCTACCTTACAGCCACAAGCACAGACGTGCTAGGAGCATTCAGCTTATTCTTCGGCATCATAAGCCTAATAATGCTAATCATTGGTCTCTTCCTGCTCTTGGTTAGACCTCCTCAATAACAAATTTTTTTCAATAACGTCAACAAAATCGATTTTTATTAACATAAGGGTTTCAATGAAAACACGATTAAATAAATGTCAAACTTGTCCACCAGTATTTATAAACCAAAAAACCATTACAGAGGTGGATAACTTATTGTGGAAGCGAATCCAAGATGCCCATACGCCAACCAATAGTATGTGTCTTAGGACACGTAGACGCAGGAAAAACTTCACTACTTGATGAGTTGAGAAAAACCAGCGTGCAAGCTCGTGAAGCAGGAGGCATGACACAACACATCGGGGCAAGTTTCTTTCCAGTTGAAACGCTCAAACAGCTTATCGGACCATATTTATCTAATTTCAAAACGGGCATTGAAATCCCAGGTCTATTAATTGTTGATACACCGGGTCATGAAGCATTCACTAATCTTAGACGCAGAGGCGGAAGCGTCGCTGACATAGCGATCCTTGTTGTAGATGTTTTGAAGGGTTTTGAAGCTCAAACTTTTGAGTGTATAGAAATTTTGAAAGCCCGCAAAACGCCGTTTATTGTTGCTGTTAACAAGATCGATCGAATCCCAGGCTGGACCCCTCATGAGGGAACGCCGTTTTTGCAGTCTTATGCTTCCCAATCAAGTTTTGTACGCGAGGCATTAGATAATCGTTTATATGTTGTCATGGGCGAGTTTTCCCGTTTATCATTTAAAACTGACCGATTTGATCACATTCGAGATTTCACAATTAACATAGCTTTGGTTCCAACTAGCGCAAAAACCGGCGAGGGTTTATCAGAGCTAGTTATGGTTTTAGTTGGGTTGACTCAGCAGTTTCTCACGAAACGTTTGCAAACAACCGAGGGTGCGGCAAAGGGCTCCGTTTTGGAGGTTAAAGAGGAACCTGGTTTAGGATTAACATTAAACGCAATTGTTTACGATGGCACGTTACATAAGGATGATTTGATTGTTGTAGGTGGGCGTGATGGGGCAATTTCGGCTCGGGTTCGAGCGATATTAGTTCCTAAGCCTTTAGATGAGATGAGGGATCCAAGGGACAAATTTACAAGCGTTGAGTGCGTTTTTGCAAGTGCAGGTGTTAAGATCGTTGCGCCTGGCTTGGAAGGCGCTTTGGCTGGCGCACCATTATTTGCAGTGCCATCTGGTGAAGACCCTGCAAAATACTGCAAGCTTATTACTGAAGAAATAGGCAGAATCAGGATCAAGAAAGAGATTGAAGGCGTTATTGTCAAGGCTGACACGCTAGGGTCTTTGGAAGCAATGGCTGAAATTTTAAAGACTAACAATGTTCAAGTTCGTATCGCTGATGTAGGCGATATTAGTAAGCGTGATGTTATTGAAGCGTCAGTTGTCAAGACGCGTGAACCATTGGTTGGAGCTGTTTTAGCCTTCGGAGTTAAAACATTGCCTGACGCTGAAACGGAAGCAGCAATTAACGGTATTCCAATTTTTAACCAACCTATAATTTACAATTTGATTGATGCATATTTGCAGTGGGCTAAAAACAAACGTGAAAGCAAGAGCGAAGCGGAGTTTGAAGCTTTGGTTAAACCTGGAAAAGTGAGAGTTTTGCCCAACTGCATTTTCCACAGAGCTAAGCCACTAGTTGTTGGCGTGGAAGTGCTGGGCGGACGATTAAAGCCAAAATACCAACTTATGCGCATGGAGGATGGCAACGATTTAGGCGAAATCGACCAGATTCAGGATCAAGGAAAAGCAGTGCCTGAAGCTAAAGTAGGCATGGAGGTTGCAATTTCGATGGATAAACCTATTGCAGGCAGACACATATTTGAAAGAGATGTGTTATTTGTAAAAGTTCCTGAAAAGGATGCACAGGCTTTGTTGAAAACACATTCAGATGATTTAACAGCTGAAGAACAAGAAGTACTAAAAGAATACGTGAATTTCATGCGAAAGAAAATTCCTTTCTGGGCAGGCGTAATTTAAGCTCACGTACGCATTTTAGCCGATTTAGCGCTGTTGCTCTCACAATAGATTCTTATTTCTTGCTTGTATCAAACTCGCTTCACGACTGTGTGCTTACGTTTAGTGACTTTTTGGCTCAAGAGTCCCTTCAATTTTAAAATCCTACAAAAGACAAAAAATCGAACATTTTTAGGCAATTCTACCCAATATTTTAACATTTATTAGAAATCAATAGACTTTAAATGACTTCTATTGACGGTAAAGGACTTCTATTGACGTCAATCGACTTTAATTGACGCAACCTGCAACTGATTCAAACCTTAAATTAAAAAAGCAACTTAAAATACGAAGAACAAAAATTGCAACACCACGCAGTTATCAGTAATATGACATAAAGTGTTTTTTAGCCAAATAAATCGCTAAATAAATACCTTAAAATAACGAATAAGAAGTTAGCCGCCGCCCACTGGTGGCAAAATCGCCAGCACGTCGCTGTCTTTAAGCTCGGTTTGGAGCCCATTTAGTGTTGTTGTGCTATTTCCGTTGACAAGGAATTGCAAAAAATTTTTGGGTTGATCTGTCATGCCATCGTAAACATATTCGGTGAAGGGGGCACCGTATTCTTTTGTGAGTGTTTTAAGGATTAAGTCAACGGTAACCTTTTCGGGCCCATCGTAGGTTAGTGTTTCTTCTCTTTTGTCTACGATTTCTCTAAGGCTAGTGAAGAAACGAACTTTTACCTGCATTTTCTCACTCAAACAATAGTTTGTGAGTTGTAGAAATTAACCATTATGTATGAGAATGTGGAATAACATATAGGGAGAGGCTGAGGAGCTGGAACTAATAGGAGAAAAGAACAAATGTAAATATCACGAGTGCTACAATCGTGATTTTTTTCCAGAGTTCTCCTCAGCTTAAAATGAGATTGTTTTGCACACCTAAAAGGCATTTTTCAGAATTGGACCCAAATTACACCAAAATTTACATAAATTTGTTTGACGCTAAACAGGTTAAGAAAATGCAGTAAATAGGATTGGTGGAAGGTTTTAACATTGAAGTTGAGTTTGTCTAATGGAATCTTTTGCAAGCTGGGAATACATCAAAATTTTGAGACTGTTAAGCAGCTTGGATTTGATAATGTCGAGTTTAATATGAAATCAATAAAGAAAGAGCGTGACACTGATGTTTATCGTGAGCAAACCGCATTAGCCTCTTCTGGATTGAAGTGTTTAACACTTCATTCAGCAAGTCTACATGTAAAAGACCCAATTGAGATTCACCAGGCTGTGTATTATGGCAAAATTTCACTTGAATGCGCCCATGCGCTGGGTGCACCGCTAATGACCGTGCACTCGAATGTTTCAAAAAAGCTATCCCAGAATGTCAGGGAGAGATGTCTGAACGAAATTTTTAATGAAGAAATCAAACCCTTCGCGAAAAAACTTGGTATCAAGTTGGCTTTGGAGAATTTGTCTTACACTTCTACTGGTTTTGGCAAGAACGTTGACCAACTTGAAGAAGTCTTAGGAATCATCGATTATGATGGCTTGGGCATTACCTTTGATTTATGTCATGCCCTAGAAACCAAACAAACTTACAACCTCTTAGAAAAATACGGCAAGCGCGTCTGCAACGTTCATATGGCAAACAAAGCTCACAAACCTTTCACCGAGCCTAAGCAAGAATTAACTTCTTTTCTAACTTGCCTGAATGAATACGGCTATAATGGTCCAATAACTTTGGAGTTAGAACATAAAACGTCAATAGAAGAAATTGCAAAAAGTAAGACACTATTTGATAGGCTTCTAAAAGAATTTTAAAATAATATATCTTTTTTGATTCTTTTGCTGAAACCACAGTGAAAATACCCACAACTTCTACGCATAAAAACCCAGGATCCTTTCGTAAATTTAACCGCAAAAGTGCATGCAATAGTATAAGCTTTTATACGTATGTTGATGAGATGTAAAATAATATACACCACTTGCCGTGAGGATTAAGACTAAATGCCCTATCATAAAAAAAATCGAGTTAAAAAGTTTTAAGTCTTTTGGGCCACAGACCGTCAAGATAGCCTTAGATAAAGGTTTTACAGCCGTAACAGGACCAAATGGCAGCGGAAAATCCAACATTATGGATGCGGTCCTTTTCTCGCTTAGGAGAATTAAGCACAAGAAGGATGCGTGCTGAAAACGCGGCTCAACTAATTTTTCATGGCTCTGATAAAGCAGGACAAGAAAAAGCCAAAATGGCCAAAGTTGTCATCCAATTTGATAATTCGGATGGCACAATGCCAGTTGACACAACTACTGTTACGATTTCACGAGAAGTTTTCCGCAATGGTCAAAGCGTTTACCGGTTAAACGGTAGACGAATGTCAAGAGCATACATTACCGAAACCCTTTCCATGAGTTCAATAAGCAGCATTAGCCAAAACATTATCCCTCAAGGCACTCTAACACGGTTAACAGACATTAACCCTATCGAACGCCGAAAAATCATCGAAGACCTTGTCGGCATAGGCCAATACGACCAAGAGAAGTCTGAGGCCGAAGAAAAACTTCGATCGGCTGACATTTCAATCCGCACAGCCATGGGCAGAATAGATGAAGTGCAAAAACGCCTTGATGATTTGGAACGTGAACGCAACCAACTATTACGCTACAACTTTATCCAAACCGAAACTAAAAAATTCCAAGCAATCAAAATCTCAAGCGACATAACACAAGTAAACAATAAAATAAACGAAACAACTGGCCAAACTGAAAAAGTCAAAACTCAGAGTAGACAAATTAAAAGAGCAACGTGATCTACGAAGATCCAAACGCCATGAAATCGAGTCTGACTGGCGAAAACTCAGCGGAGAAAATCTTGAAGAAGGCGGCTCGCAAGTTCTTAAAGTTCAAATTACGATCGGGGAATTAAAATCTAAACTGACGGAGTTAACTACCCGAATCAACTCGGGGCAAGGTAGCATTGAAAGCCTAAAACGCATAAGAGAAAACAACATTGCCCAACAAGAAAACCTCAGAAAAGAAATACGTGAAAACCGCCTGAAAATCCGTGTTTTCCGCAGTGAATTTGCCAAAATCAAAGAGCAAATATCTCAAAAGCAAGCAGAACACGAAACTCTAGCAAAGGAGACAGCCCAGCTTTGGGAAGGACTCGGCGGCAACAACGAACAAATTCACCTAAAGCAAGGTGAAATTGAAAGCCATGTCAAACGGATAGCCTATCTACGTTCAGAATACACAAAAGACAAATCAGCCCTTCGTTTGTGTAGTGGAAGACTCAAAAACTTAACCGTGAGAAAAGAAAAATTCCAAACAAGTTTAGTCGAAATTGAAAAATCGCTGTCCGAGCTTGGAGCAAGTTCAGAGAGAACAAAAAAACCAACTCAAAAATCTTGAACATACAATTGAGCGTAAAAAAATCCAAAAAGAAACAGTGGAAAAAGAAATCACTGCAGCAGAAAAAATAGCGAGCTCAGCAAAAGATGCAGTGATAGAGTTTGCTACTCAAAGGGACCTTGCGGCAACTATAGCGGCAGAAGAAAAAGCTCTCAGAAGCATTGAGGAAATGGGAAATGTCGGTGCAATAAACGGCATCCAAGGAAGACTGCGAAATTTAATAAAAATTGACAAAAATTACAAGAAAGCCATAGAAGCGGCAGCAAGTGGTTGGCTTGATGCTTTAGTTGTGGCAAACATCGATTCAGCATTCACGTGCACTGAAACTCTTAGGCGAATGAAACTGGGGCGAATCAAAATTATTCCGTTACAAGGAGCCATCAACCTAAAGAACAAGGAAATACCAAAACGAGAAGGGATAATAGGAGCTCTCTCGAGCTTCATGAAATACGAAAGTGTCAATGCACTTGCTATAAACTATGTTTTTGGCGATACTATAGTGGCATCAAATGATAAAGTCGCCTTCGCGCTTTCAAACGAAGGCTACCGTGCCGTCACAGTTAACGGTGACTTATATGAACCAGGCGCTTTTGAAAGTGGCTATTACCGCGCGCCAATTGACTTTCTCAACAATTATTCCAAGCGAAAACGCATTAAAAAGTTTGGACGAAGCGGTAAACGCACTTCAGACACATCTCACATCAAGAGGAACCGACATTACAGGTATAGAAGAAGAAATTGAACGAAGCAAAATCGAAATGACTACGCTCGGAGAATCAGTTGCGACCTTAGATAGGGAAATAATTAGAATAAAACGAAGCGTTAAAAGAACCCAATTCAACATTCGGCATACTGAAAAATACGGTGGCAAACTTGAACGTGAAGCGGCATCGTACAAAGGTCGCATGAGTATTTACATGAATGAGCGGAACTCCATTCGGAGAACCGATCAAAGATTACAAGCAGAAATTGCTGCGCTAAGATTAAAAACTGATGTGACTCACATCCAAGAACTTGAAGTACAACGAGAAAAACTCGGTGAAGAAGTAAATGCATTCCGCCAAAAGTCAGGTAGCGCCCAAACAGAAATTTTAACTTACCAATCACAATTTGACCGAGTTCTAAGAAACGGATACAAAAACATCAAAATACAAATAGTTAAGGTCGAACAGCAACAAAGAAAACTCGAAAAAGAAGTTACCGATGCTCTTCAAGAACGGGAAGCAGTCAAGAAAGAACTTGATGAGCAAGAGAAAAGCCGTGTAGAACTCTCAAAAGCTGTTTTTTCTGCGCGAGAAGAGGCAAAAAAATTCACCTCGCAAATCGACAGTATTGACGTGGAGTTGCGATCGCTTGATTCAGAATATGAGCAGGCGGACAGGCTGCTAAATCAGCTTCAACTAAGCATGGAAACTAGTCAATTACGTCTACAGCAACTTCAATTTCAACTTCGCCAATTCGGTTATGAGATACCTTTAGAGACAACTCAGAAGCAGGTCGAGGAAGCAGAAACAACTGTACGCATGATGCAGTTTGAAATGGAAAGAATAGGTGCAATAAACCAGCTTGCCCTCTCCCATTACTCAGACCAAATTTCCCGCTACCGAGAATTATCAGTGCGTTTAAACGAGTTAGAAAGAGAAAAACAAGCAATCGTTCAGTTCATGGATGAAATTGAAGCAAAAAAACGCAAGGTTTTCATGAACGCCTTCGACAAAATCAACACCAGCCTCAAAGTTTACTTCTCCAAACTCACCGGCGGCGGAGAAGCCACCCTTAAACTTGAAAATCCAGAAGAACCCTTCACTGGCGGCATAGATATGATTGTACAATTCCCAAACAAACCCTCAATCGTGGTGAGTGGGGCAAGTGGTGGTGAACGTTCAGTTTCAGCGGTAAGCTTCATATTTTCACTAAAAGAATTCACTCCAGCATCATTCTTCATTCTTGACGAGGTTGATGCACACTTAGACGCTTACCACACAACAAAGCTTGCCGAAGTTCTCCTTGAAGAAGCAGCAAAAATGCAGTTCATAGTAATCAGCCTGCGCCCCGAAATGGTAAACAAAGCTCAAAAAGTCTACGGAGTCTACGAACGCAACGGGGTCTCCAACGTTGTCACAGCAAAATTCCCGCCGGAGGCACCAACTTAATGGCTTCAACATCGCCAATTAGAAGACCGTTTTACCTTCGGCCGCCTTGGAACATACTTTTTGAAATTAGCAAGCTTGAAAAGCTTACCCCATGGAACGTTAACATCGCCTACCTGTTGCGGTCGTTTCTTACCGAGATGGAGCGAACTGACAAATGTTGATTTCCGCGCCTCAGGTGTAGCCCTGGATTCTTCAGCACTAATTTACTTGATGAAATCTAAACTGTTACTTACTTTGCAAGAACCACCTGTAATGCCGCCTAAGGGGCCACAGGATTTTGTTCCACCACCCTTGTTTCTACCACTACGACATGAATTAACTTCCACAACTATTCAACATTTACTTGAAGTCTTAGATGACGTTTTGAAGGGCGAAAAACTACTGCATTGGATCACGCGGTTGAGCAACATCCTGTTTTGCCTGCAGTTACAGATTTGCTTCCGCAATTTGACAAGTTTATCGCTGAACTTGGAATTGCAGGTTGACCAACTTTATGCTATTTTATGCGAAAAAGTGAAGGGTTCAGGAATAATCGATTTCTCGACCCTCTCTAAAGGTGCGACCAGAATTGAAGCTTTAAGAATGTTTATTTATCTCTTGTTTTTAGCTCAAGATGGTTTAGTAAGTCTCTGGCAGAATGAAGAAACAGAAGAATTGTACATTGCAGTGGGGAAACTGAACGTTGGAAAAGCCGAAACAACAAGCAGACTGATTCAAGCTTAGATGTGGAACAAGCGCAGGATGTTGAGCGGAAAGCCCACGTCATGGCACTTTTGGAAGCGGCGCTGTTTGTTGCCGGTCGCCCATTAGATGTTAATGAGTTATGTCAAGTCATAGGCAGTCGCTCAAAAAAGAAAGCGCAAAAGTACGCAGATACGCTAATTCAAGAATATAATGCCAGAAAAACGGCGCTGGAAATTTTAGCGTTAAAAGATGAACGGTATGTGCTCCAAGTAAAAGCAGAATATACTCATTTAATCCAAAAACTTGTGAATCGCCCACTGCTATCTTCTGGACCATTAAAAACGCTCTCCTACATTGCACTTAGACAGCCAATTTCCCAAAAAAGAGTAATTGATGTCAGAGGACAGCACGCTTATGGTCATATCAAGGAACTAAAGGAAAGGCGTCTGATTCAGGCTGAAAAAAGCGGACGATCAATGGCTTTAAAAACCACAAGTGACTTCGCAGACTATTTCGGGTTACCAAACGACATTACTGAGATGAAAAAAAACCTAAAGAAGATTTTTGGTGAAGCCTTAAAAGACGAAACAGAAAAACGATAGGAATCAAATTTTTCTTGAAAATAAAGCAGTCTAGAGAGAAGCTTTTTCTAAGAAGGGTAATCTTTAAACGGATATGTTTATATGGAAATCTACTGTTTTAGTGACTACTCGAATTAGATATCTTAAAAGGGAAATGTAGAATATGTCTTTCCATGGCAGTTTACGCAAAAGAAAACTTTCAGGCGGCAAAAAAAGAGCTTACCGAGTCAAGAAAAAATATGAAGCAGGCGGATACGCAGCAGAAACAATTCTTGGCGAACCAAAAAGGAAGAGCACACGAGGCTTAGGCGGCATCATGAAAGTCAAAGTCTTAAGCTGACAATTTTGCTTCAGTAACTGATCCTAAAACAGGCAAAACACAGAAAACCGAAATCACACGCGTAGTTAAAAACGGCGCAAACGTTGACTATAACAGAAGAGGCGTAATCACTAAAGGCGCAGAAATCGAAACCGCGTTGGGTGCAAGCAAAAGTTACCAGTCGCCCAGGCAACGACGGCGTAATCAACGCAGTCTTGATTGCAAGCAAAGAGAAAAGCTAAAAATTTTATTTTATTATTTTGTTGGCTGTTGCTGGTTTTTAATTTTCACTAGTTGTTTTGCTAATTTTTGAATTATCTTTTCTTTCGCTTCTTTCTTCTCAACAAGCAACATTCCAGTCTTAGCCCAATGAGTTTTGGGAAAATGAGCTTCAAGTTTGATTTCATTTTTTAAGCCCAGTTTGTCCGCTGCTTCTTTGAGTTCAGCGATTTTTGGGGATTGCACTGCCATGTTTTTTGGTACTCGGCGTCCTTCTTTTCTGGTTTTTGAAGTGTCAAAGTATATTGGCCAAATTATTGCTTTATCGAGTTTTCTCATGTTTTTCACCTTATTTGTGAGCGTAATAAGCGATTATTTTCTGATTTACTTCGTTTATACGTGTGAATCCGAAGCGTTCAAACTGTATTATGGCGTCTGGCTTTAACTTTTTGCAGGCGCTCTCAGCAAAACCTTCGGTGACTGAAGCATCAGGCATAACTACTTGGCATGGAAACTCCTCACCTTTGGGAATCCACTGGATAAGCTGGAGCTTTAATTTTTCTCACATCCTCGTAGGATTCGCTGGCAAACGTTGCGGTCACCAAATTGCCTGTTTTACTTTCGATTTTGACGTTGAAGAGTTCCATGAGTCTGATATACTTTTGCCTGTTTCCATCGTTTCCGCATCCTTCTTT
Source organism: Candidatus Bathyarchaeota archaeon (assembly GCA_963750605.1). Taxonomy (GTDB): domain Archaea; phylum Thermoproteota; class Bathyarchaeia; order Bathyarchaeales; family Bathycorpusculaceae; genus Bathycorpusculum. The sequence goes on along the minus strand of CAVVRN010000016.1, from coordinate 35,886 downwards.
GAAATCCAGAAGCTCACTGCTTTATCGTTGCCTTCAGGCGCTACAGTGTATTCTCTAAAGCCGCGTTCAGGCTTCTCAGGGTGCAAAGGCAGTTTTGGGTGGAAACTTTTCGGGACCTGCAAAACCTTTAGTTCAACTGGCTCCGCGACGAAGAAGTATCTGCTGCTTGCTGGCATCAAGGATTTTGCGGTTGTAAGAAAACAGGTTCTCCCAACTCAAGGTGACATCGTTTGGTTTTATGCCTACTTCAATTATCATTTTTTTGATAGCTTCAGGAGTTATGCCTCGTTTTCTCAGTGCTGCGAATGTTCCTAGTCTTGGGTCGTCAAAGCCTGTGTAGGTGCCTTCTTTTATGCCTGCGACGATTTTGGATTTGCTCAAGTCGGCGCCTGTAATTTTTAGTCTGCCATAGTGGATGGCTTCTGGGTATTTCCAGCCGAGATATTCATACATGTATTTTTGGCGAACCATGTTAGTGTAGTGTTCTTTGCCTCGGATGATATGCGTCATGCCCATTAAATGATCGTCTATTCCAGCGGCTAAATTGTAGAGCGGCCAAACAATGTATTTACTTCCCACTCGAGGATGAGGATACTTTTTTGTATCGATGACTCGAAGAGCTGGCCAATCTCGAACGGCTGGGTTAGGATTTTCCAAGATCAGTTTTAACTCGAACCACAGCTTGCCCTTCTGTGTATCCGCCACTTAAGCATGTGGTGCCAACGTTCAATGTTCTCATCTGCAGGTAAGATTCTGCAGGGACAGGGTTCTTTAGCGATGGTTTTTTTGCGGAACTCTTCAGGCGGGCACTCGCAAACATACGCGTTACCGTCCCGAATTAGTTGCTCAGTGTACTCATAATAAATTGGTAATCGGTCGCTTTGGATGTATTCCTCGTCAACTTTGCAGCCAAGCCATTTTAAATCCTGCCTGATACTTTCATAGAATTCTAATGAAGGTTTTTTGATTTTTGGATCAGTGTCTTCGAAGCGCAAAATGAATTTGCCGTTGTAGATGCGGGCGTATTCGTGGCTTAAGAGTATGGCTCTTGCTGAACCCAAATGCAAGAACGCAGTCTGGGTTGGGTGAAAACCGCGTGACAATTTTGGCATATTTATCTGCATTAGGGAGCGGAGGGAGCTTTTTTTCTTCAGCTTTCTCTTTCTTTTGGGTTTCAGGCCATTTTTCTTCAACAATTGCCTTCTGCTCTGCCAATGAGAGGTTGTTAACTTCATTTACAACTGTGTTAATTACATTTGAGAGCTCTTTTACTTTGGATCTTAGGTCTTGTCTTTCGCCAAGAATTTTGCCAACCATAGCGCCTGCTTGAGCTTTGCCATCATGCGAAACCGCATTAAGCAAAGCAGCTTTCCGAATAAGCTCTCTTAAGTTCATTATCGTTTTCAAGTGCCAAATTCCTTACGCTCGCTGAAATGTTACTTGTTTCTTTTAATCAAGAATTCGGCGAACTCTTTTAATTTTTCCTTAGCTTCAGGCGTTGGCAAAAGCTTTTCAGCTTCACTCCAGCTTTCCGCAACCATCCGCTCCGCCGTTTGCTTTCACATGTTCTAATGCGTCGTATTTTTGCATCAAGCGATATTGCTTCGTCGCGAGTTTTTGGTCGGAAGTGTGCATGTTTAGAATTTCAATAAGTCGCTTCTTGTCTTCGTTGTTTGCTTTTTTGAGTGTGTAAATAACAATTAAGCTTCGTTTGCCTTCAGTGATATCTTGGCCGACGCCGCCTTTCTTTTTGGCAAACTCTTCACCTGTCAAATCTAAAATGTCGTCTTGCATTTGGAAGGCAACGCCGATGCTTTCAGCAAATCGCCCAAGCTTTTCAACTAGGGGCTTGTCGGCGCCTGCTATGACCGCCGCCATTTTTGCTGCCATACGCGCAAGAGTACCTGTTTTGTAAGCACACATCTGCAAATAATCCTCTTCGGCCAAGTGTATCTGCGTTTGCTAAGTCCTCTGTGCCAAGCAATATCCATGGCTTGCCCCATGCTGAGATTAATCATTTCCTGCACGTAAACCTCGTAAACGTCCCGTTGAATCTCAGGCGGAAGCTTTGCTCTTTGCACCATCAAGGGCAAAAGCGGTAGGTAGTACATGGCATTTCCAGCGTTAACAGCAATGTCCATTTGGAAAATCTTGTATGTGCATGGTTTGCCTCGGCGCAGTTCTGAGGAGTCTTCTATGTCATCAATTACTAGTGTTCCGTTGTGGATGACTTCGGGGATAATTGAGAAGTCTAAGCAGTAATCTGCCTCTTTACCTAAGGCTTCACAGATCAATAGAAAAAGTGCTGGACGCCACCTTTTTCCGCCACGATCAAGCATATCCCAGATTGGGTCTGCAATCGCTTTGTTGAGCGGTTCTAAGTTGTAGCTGTACATCGGTGGGTTAACTTTGAAGAGAACTGAGTCTTTGCTAAATTTTCTTGGAATATATTTTTCGATGGCTTTGTCGATTAAGGGAGCTGTTTCTTCAAGAAACTTTTCAATATCCAAATGTTATTGCGCTCCTCTTTTCGCATATTTTTCCAAGTTAAAGCCTCTTGCTTGCAGCCATTGGGCAGTTTTGCCAGTAATTACTACGGGTGCATTGGCTAAATCACCTATCGTTTCAGCACCAAGTAAGAACATGACGTTTCGTAGTTCCTCAATTAAACATGAAAGCTTATCTTCAGTTTCCATAACCCCCTTAACTGCTGTTTTAAGAATAGGCTGAGAAATGCTTGCTAAACTTGCGTTAAGTGCTAAAGCTTTTGCCACATCTGTACCGCTTCGCACACCACCCGAAGCAATTATGGGTAACTTGACGGTTTGAGCTGTTTCAATCAAGCTAACTGCAGTTGTAATGCCCCAATCCCAAAAAGCTTCGCCTAAAAAATGCTGAACCTCATCTTCTTTACCATGTGACCTGTAATATTCAACAGCTGCAAAACTTGTTCCACCCACTCCTGCGACATCTATCGCTTTGACACCTGCATTTTGAAGTGCCCTCGCATCTTCCGCTGAAATCCCTGCACCTGTCTCTTTAACTATAACTGGCTTATCAATTCCACTGGCTACTTCGCATAATTTTCGCTAAAACACCTTTAAAGTTAGTTTGGCCCTCAGGCTGAATAGCTTCCTGCAGCGCATTTAAATGAATTGCCACAGCATCAGCATCTATCATTTCGATGACCTTCTTGACTTCTTTAATACCATAGCCATGAACAAGTTGGACACCGCCAATGTTCGCAATTAAGAAGGCATGGGGCGCTTTTTTCCTTGCTACAGCGTAAGTTTTTTCAAGTTCTTTGTTCTCAATTGCAGCTCTTTGGCTTCCGACGCCCATTCCTAACCCAAGTTTCTCAACCGCCTCAGCTATGGAAGCGTTAATGGTGATTGCTTCCTCTGTACCGCCAGTCATTGCACCAACAATTATGGGGGCTGAGAACTTTTTGCCTAAAAAAGTAGTTGATAAATTGATTTTTTTCTTGTTGACTTCTGGCAATGCACGGTGGATCAACGTGACGTCTTCGAAGCCTGAGGTGGCTTTTTTGGCTTGCGATTTGTTATCTAAGCAGATTTTTATATGATCTACTTTCCGCTTGCCTGTCTCCTCAGCCATCTTACGCCTTCTCGATTTCTGTGCCCATTACACTTTGATCTGTTAATGCTCTATAGATCGATAGCCCTTTTGTGGCGCCAGTAATCGTTACACGAACACCCTGTTCAATTGCGGGAATAAGCTCAGTTATTTTACCCGCCATACCACCGGTTACGTCTGTGCCTGCCGCTTTACCGATTTTAGGCTGAATCTGTTTTAACTCAGCCAACGTCAAATGCTTATAGGCCTTAGCTTCAGGGTTAGTTTTAGGGTCAGCATCAAATAAGCCATCTGTATCAACGCCCACAACAATTTTTGAAGCTTTATACTTAATTGCCAAAAAAGCAACCAACTGGTCGCCCGAAAGTATAGTAAAACCCAATTTATCATCTAACACTGCATCACCATACAAAACAGGAGTAAATGTCATATTCTGCATAGCTTTAACAGTGGTTTCGTCAAAAAATTTGATTTTTCCGTTCTCAGTTATTATGCAAGATGATGGAGCAATGCTTATAGCTGGAACTTCGTGCCAAATAAGAGCATCCATCACTAAACCGTTGAGAACCGTCATGACATGATGAGTTTCGGCAAAGCCAAGTTTTTGGGTTGGGTCATCTTTGTAACCTTCTTTTATGCCGTACTTTGCAGCGGTTGGGTGACCAAAGCTGCCGCCGCCATGTACAATTATCAAGTTATCGAGATCTGCCCGCTTGATTTCTTCTGCTAAGCGGTTTATTATTTCTGTTTTTGCGGCTAATGGTTCTGCTTTGTCAGTGATGGCTGAACCGCCGATTTTTAGTATTACTGGTTTTGCCTCATTCAAGTTTCTCGCACCTTTACATGTGATATTATGGCACTTATTGAAAAGCATTACCGAGAACGCGAATCGAGATAAAATTAAAGTTTAAACAAAATGAGAATAAAAACTAAAAAAGCTTGACGATGTCGTTTTCTATAGTGACTTTAGCGCCTGTTTTGATCTTTGATATGTCAATTTTGTCTACGCAGGGGATTTCGCTGATTATTGCGCCGACGGCAACAATGGTTTCGCATTCTTTGTTTATCATGCCTGCGGGTGCGGTGCCGTTCTTCTTCATGCGATATAGGGTGTATGAACCGACGGTTGAGCCTTTGCCTTGAGGGAAAACGAGGATTTTGCCCTTGACACTTTGATTTTGCAACTCATGGCCTTTCTCAATGACTATGCCTGTGTTTGGGTCTACGCCGCCATAAAATGAGATAGGCATTGATGTTACAAGGGCTTCTCCTTTGCCCTTGCCTTTGAAGATGATTCTGCCTTTTAGCTGTTCCATTTTCCAGTCACCGCTGCATTAACGCAGTCCTCTATACTACCCATTTTAGTTTTCATAAGATTTTGTCTTGAGTAGAAGCAGCCTTTTGCTGAGGTTGTGGCTAAAGATTTGAACCTTCCTTTTAGCGGTGCTACTGCCATGCATGTGTCACAGGCGAATTTTGCGCCAGCTGCTTCGATTGTTTGTGTGTAGCCGCGTTTATCCGCTAATTGCTTTGCACTTCTGGATGTGGCAACCCAAAACTCTGTGCCTTCAGCCACCTTCTTGCCTTTCAACAACTCAGCCACTTTGGCAATTTCATTAATAGAACAATGTGGACAACCGACGCATACCAGCTCCATATCTGTTACTTCGTCGTTGATGTTGTCGTAAGCATTTTTGAGGTCACTTTGCTCGATTAATACTGTTTCTTTGGGTGGCGTCTGCGCTTCAGCACCGGGTGTTACGCCTTTCATGTAAAAGAGCGGTTTGGCCCCATAAGTTACCAATGAAGCGCAGAAAGATTTGAGATCATCAAGGTCAGCGGCGTTTATGCCTGTTATGTAAGGGATTTTGTTTTCGGCTTTCTTGCCTATCGCATAGCCCAGTGCGCCCCAGTCTGAGAGCGTTGTTAATTGTGTGTTAACTTTGACGTGAACGTCAGGCATGCGATTCTCATCTAAATGCAAACCGTAGCAAGGGGTTTTACCTACAAAAGCTGCTGCAAGTGCTGATGGTCCACCTTCACGATTTGTTTTTGCCCCCAGCACTGAGTTTGCGAAGGTAACTGCTGAGCTTTCAGACCATGCAAGGTGTTCGCCATATAGGGGTAAATTACCAATAAGATAGGGTGTACACGTGCAGCTGATGAGTATTCCCATTTTTTCGAAGGCTTTTATTACAAGATTTTGTTTTTCAGCAAATTCTGGGCTAATACCGAGTTGTTGCCAATTTTCAAGGTCCATACCCGCTGGGTTAAGAGTAGTGAGAACTTTGACTCTGCCATCTTTTGCCAACTCGTTTAGGAATTCTAAACCTGCATCGCCAAGGTTGTGGTATGACACGCCAGCTACTTGGACGCTGCCCACTTTTATGAGGCTTTTTGCATCGAAAATTTCTCCTAATGCAACAAGAATTTCCATGCTTTTTCGCACGGCATAGCCTTCTTTTCCATCCAACATCGCCTGTTCTTGCTTAGTTAACTTCATAGGCATCACAAGTATTTTTTTAAATCAACTTTGATGTAATCTTCTTTTTTGAAACCCTTACCCGTTGTCACAAGGGGTACTGTTGCATCTAAACCTGCTTTAGCAGTAGTAGCTTTCTTGCCTTCAGTTAAATCACCTGACGGATCAAGAGAGGAGCCAGGCTGATTTGAAAGTACAATTGTGTTTTTGTCTGCTTGAAACCTTGTAGCGATTGCCCATTCCACCTCATGTGGATCGTAAATATTAATGTCTTCATCCACTACGACACAATGTTTAAGCGATTTATGCCCCTCAAAGGCGGCAACTATCGCATTTTTGCCATCTTCAGCGTTTTGTTTTTTGATTTGGACAACAGCATGTAACCAGCTGCACCCGCCGGGTGTTATGTAGACGTCTTTGCATTGACATACTTTGTTGACTTCATTGTAGATGGTGGGTTCTTTAGGCATACCCATAAGGAATTTGTGCTCGTTTTTTCCGGCAAGAATTGTCTGGTAAATGGGATCCTTTCTGTGCGTTATACATTTGATCTCAACGACTGGCTGTTGGCGCACACGGTCAACCACGCCTGTTAAGTCAAGGAATGGTCCTTCAGTTGCTTTCTCTTTGGTTATTCGCCCTTCAAGTACGAACTCGCAATCGGCTGGCACTTCTAAATTAACAGTTTTGCATTTGACTAAGTCTGTTTTTTCAAGAACGTTAGCCATTCCTAATTCGTCGACGCCCATAGGCAAGGTTGTTGCCGCCGAAATTAGGACTGCCGTTGAGTTACCGATGCAGATGGCTATGTCAAGTTCTCCCCCAGCTTTTTTTAGCGCGGTATCGGTGCCCCTATTCTCAACAATTCGTGTAACAAAATGGTTTTTGTCTTTTAGCATGAGTCGGTGGAAACACATGTTTCTTCCAAATTCAGAGTCTTTGATGATGGTCACTGCTGATGCTATGTATTTTCCACCATCTTTCTCTGTATAATGCATGATTGGCAACTTTGTTAAGTCAACGTTTGTCTCCACAACCTCGTGACAAGCCGCTTTTTCTCTTATTTGCGAAGGAATTGGATGTTCAATTGCGTTAGACAATTTTGGTAATAGACAATTTTTTTCTATGCCAAGTGACCGTGCGATTAATTCTTTGGAAGATACAAGACCAGCTACCACTGGATAGGTCGATTCTTTGACTTTTTCAAAATAGACGGGTTTCTCGCCAAGAGCGTTAATTATTCCTGCAATTTCAAATTCCGTTGAAACAGGCTTTTTTATTCTGGTTAATTCTCCGCTATTATCGAGTGCGTTAATGAAATTTCTTAACCCCAATTTGCATCGCCTAATATTTTTCAATACCAATCTTTGTCGCTATAACTTCGAAGCCTAAACTTTTAATGGCGCTAAGAACTTGACCTTGCAAATCTTTGCCTGGCGTTACAGCCACCATACATCCTCCACCGCCTCCGCCTGTGAGTTTTGCCCCAAAAGCGCCTTTTTTCCGTGCCAAGTCAACAAGGAGATCAAGTTCTTTGCTAGATACGCCGATTTCTTGAAGCAAGCGATGGTTTTCATTCATAAGTTCGCCGACTTTTTTAATATCATAAGCCTCAAGTGCTCTTCGTCCTGCAATGGATATGTTTTCTGCTTGCTTGAAAATTGGGTCGTATTTCGCTGGGTTTTTGTTTTTGCGTTCAGCGACCCCTTCCACCATGGCTTTGGTGTTCGCCACTTTACCTGTACTGCCGATGACGATTTCGATTGGTCTGCGCACATGCAGTTTTTCTACTTTATCTGGACCGCCAGCTGGGTCTTTTTTAAACCACATCAACCCACCAAAAGTAGCAGCGGTGTTGTCGATTCCTGATGGATTTCCAGCATATGCTTTCTCTCCCTCGTAAGCAATTTGGTTAATTTTTGCGTCAGAAATTTGCATGTCGAGTTCTTGTGCAACAGCTCTCGCGATTGCGACGCTACTTGCTGCAGAAGCTCCCAATCCGCTAAAGCCTGGAAGTGTTCCGCCAATCCAAATGTTTAAACCAATTTTGGGGTCTATACCCATGGCTTTTAGCATTCGCTCGATTGATTCAATTTGTTGGAGGCGTTTTTCTTCGCTGTAGCCTTTAGCGGTTTTCCGTTCGTCGTTAACGTTGATTCCTTTAGCCGCTTTTTTTACTTCCGCATCGGTTGTGGAATCAATTGCTGAGACAATGCCTGGTAAACCGTGAACGACGAAGTGTTCGCCAAATAAAATTACTTTACCGTAACCTGACCCTTTACCCATAGTGTTGCACCTTGAAGGGTAGCTATTACACCAATTAAATAAAAACATTCGTTTGATTGAAAAAAAGAAAAAAAGAAATTCTTAATGATTCTAATTAATATAAGTGATGTTGGGTGGGTCAAGCCATACGCTAACAACGCAAGGCAGAAAATAGTGGTGGGGAGATAACCTTACCGCTGTTAGCAGCCAAACCGCCCAACTTGTGGCTACCTTTTATGCATTCCGTGTTCGGTGGTGATTACGATTTATCAAAATATAAAATAATGTTGTAACAGTTTGATGTTACAACCGCTGAGTTAAATTATTCTTTAGCCTTATTGAAGACTGTAATTACCAGAATGGGATTTATACTTGCAATTAAAGGTTATTTTTTAAAGCTTACTGCTGCGTAGCCGACTACGCTTGTGTGGTCGCCTGTTATGTCGCCGCTGTTATGGTAGTTAAGAAGTTGAGCTTTGGCACATACGCCGTTTGCGTAGGTAATTAGCGCTGTTATGGGTGCGTAGCCGCAAGCGGTGATGTTTTGGTTTTCGACTGTTTCGTAGAAGAGTTTTGCATCTAGGTCTGTAACAGCTTTGAGTGCTGCTTGATCTTTTGCAGCCGCTTTTTTGGCCGGTTCGTAATGTGTCATATCTGATGAAGCGATAACGACGGTGTTTGTTGCGTCTAAGACTTCTTCAAGCGCCCTACCAACTTCAACTGCGCTGTCGTAGTCTTGCATTAGAAAGCATATGGGAACAATCTTGAATGTGTCACCGTAAAGAAACTGCAGAAAGGGCAATTGCACTTCAAGCGAATGCTCGTAGCGGTGAGCCAGTTCGTCTGCTTCAACAACGCTGGTTTCATGCAATATTTCGTTTGCCATCTTAGAGTCGATTTCAACTTCGCCAAGCGGTGTTTGCCATACGCCTTCAGACATTAGGCTCAAAGCACTACCGTAACCTGTATGGTTTGGACCTAAAAGCACTACAGTGTCTGGTTTGCCATCTTGGGCTAACTCAAAATAAGCTGACGCAGCCACGGGACCAGAATAAACGTAACCAGCGTGAGGACAAATTAAACCCACTATGTTTCGTGGGTGAGTAAGAGAATTTATCGTTGGGAAGTTTTTGTGGACCAATTGGGTGGAGGAAACAACTTTTAATTTGTGCTCTAAGCGCTTCGGCGGTGCCTTCATAAAATTGAGAGGCAACAGTTGGACGCCGAATCGTCGGCAACGGTTTAGGGTTCCTCCTCCTCTTCACGTGTGACTTTTGCTTCGAAATCGTCAATGGTTGCTGGTGGATCTCTGATCTGGACCTAATTCGCCTCTTTCTCTTAGGACCTGCCTTGCTAGGAGCCAAAATATGACTGCTAATGCGCGTCTGCCCTTATTGTTTGTTGGAATAACTAGGTCTACGCCTGCAAACTCGTTGTCTGTGCTGCATAATGCAACGATTGGTATGCCTACTTTGGAGGCTTCTTTGACTGCTTGTGCATCTGCTCTTGGGTCAGAGACAAGTATGACTTCTGGGTCAATTCTGCCTGGATACTGTGGGTTACTTAGTTGTCCCGGGATGAATCTGCCTATGAGCGGTGTTGCGCCTGTTAATTGACAGAATTTTTTGATTGGTTCTTGAGCATAAAGCCTTGTTGCTGCAACAGCTACTTTTGAGTGCTCGTAACGTGATAGGAATTTTGCGGTGACTCTTATTCGGTCATCTGTTTTTTTAACGTCAAGTACGAATAATCCGTCTGGGCGAACTCGGTAGATGAAGGGTTCCATATCTAAGGTTTTCATTCGGGTTCCAATGTGGATGCCTGCGCTGAGCAATGTGTCTCTTGGTAAGAGAAGTTCCTCTGTAGGTGGGGCTTCCTGAGCCTTTTCTTCTTCTGCGGGCGCTTCTGTGTCTTCTTCTTGGACCTCTTCAGCTGATTCCTCTTGCACAGGCTCCTCTACTGGTTCTGCCTGGTTTTCCTCTTCATTTTCTACTGGTTGATTTTCTTTATTTTCGTCTTCGACATTTTTTCCACTTTCTCTGTTAGCGTATTTTTAAGTCAGCCATTTTGGCTCGGTTACCAAGGAAATGCTCGATTCTTATGAGCTCGTTTAGTTTGGCTATGCGTGCGCCTTCAACGACACCTGTTTTTATTATAGGGCACTTGTAGGCTACAGCCAAATGAGCTATATGCCAATCGCATGTATCTCCTGAACGGTGCGACATGACAGGATCATAACCATACCGTTGAGCAGTTTCAATTGTTTGAGCTGCATCAGACAGTGTGCCTATCTGGTTGACTTTAATGATTATTGCGTTTCCAGCGTTAATCTTTATTCCATTATTTAACCTTTCAGTATTCGTTGTAAACAAATCATCGCCGCAAATTAAGCAGTTTTTGGCTTTGCGGGTAAGTTCAGCGAAGCTATCATAATCTTCCTCATGAAATGGGTCTTCAACATAAGCAAGATGATACTTCTCAATTAACTCAAGCATAAACTCAAGTTGTTCAGCCGTATCACGTTTCTTGCCTTCAGATTCATAAACGTATTTTTCTTCTTTAGGCTTCCAAAATGAAGAAGCAGCAACATCTATCCCGAAGCCACATTCAAAGTCCAACTCGTTGCCAACTTCTTCGCATGCTTTAGCAATAACTTCAAATGCTTCAACCGTATCGATATTGGCTATCCAAGCGCCCTCATCGCTTTTGCCACCGTTAAAGGTAGTGCTTTTCTTTTTTAAATTGTCGCCGATTTTCTTATGAATCTGAGTGTTGGCTGTTTGGGCTTCAAGAAAAGTTTCGGCGCCATGTGGCAAGGATAAGATATTCTTGAATGTCGGGTGCTTTGCCTCTTGCATGTTGGCCGCCGCTGATGCAGTTACCAATGGATAAGGCAATGTGGTTGCTGCATTTCCGCCAAGAAACTGGAATAAAAGTACCCCATGAGAATTTGCCGCCGCTTCAGCATTAGCTATGTGATATGGCGAATGCGGTGTTTCCGCCAATATTTTTGAAGTCCGAAGTACCATCAAGTTCATGAAGTGTGCTGTCTATTTCTTCTTGAAAATCCGAGTTTAATCCTGCAAGTTCAGGAGCAATCAAATCATCAACTTTTTTGATGGCTGCTTCAACGCCACCCTGTGGGTAATAGATAACTTCGGCTTTTCCGCGGCTTTTCCCTGCGGGAGCAGAGGCTCTCCCGAAACCACCATTGGTGATTACATCTACTTCGATTGTTTCTTCTCCGCGATTATTGAAAATTTTTCTAGCAATGAGGTCCTCGATAACAGATGACACTCTTTTAAACCTCAAATGGCTATAATTTTGTCGCCGGCTTATTTTAGGTTTCGGAATACTCAAAACTGCAGGCTAGCAGAAGCAATTAATCTTAAAAAAAGTCTGTTTTAGAACTACCTTTTCCGGGCATCTTAAAGGTTCCGTTGGTAATATTGTAAATCAACAAATGTTTATAGTCCTTTTAGGAAGATCTATTCCGTCACATCTCACTGAGGCTTTTGGAATTAAAGAAAAGCCAAAATAGGTCTGACTTAATAAAAGAGTCTCAATTCTGTTAATTCCTTCATATTTTCTGACGTCATTGATAAGCTCGGCTATTTGTTGCATATTTCTTACTCTTGCCCAAACAAAAAAATCGAAGTCGCCCATCAGTTCAGAAACCAAACAGACGTCTGGTGTAATCTTGAGATTGTTAAAGATTGCTGCTTTGTTTGCGCCTCTTAAACACATTATCATCAAGAAAGCTATACCTTGCTCTCCAATCTTGTGACCGTCAATAAGAACTGTAATTTTCTCTATGATGCCTTCTTTTTTCATTCTTTCGAATTTTTTCCTCACGGTTTCCCGTGAAACCCCAATTTTTTGGCTAATTTTTGAATAAGGCATTTGACCGTTTATCATTAATTCATTCAAGATTTGCATATCGGTAGAGTCTATTTCCATTAGCTTCCAGCGACCTTTAGGTCTCTTGCAAAATCGCCATATCTATTACCAGTCCAAATATTGGCGTTGACACTGTTTACTCCCTTAATGTTTCTTATTTTACCAACAGTTTCATTTATCTCGTTAAGGTCATGGACAACAATAAGTACGCACAAATTGTATCTTCCGATGCTCTCGGAGCAAACCAAAACATTCTTTATTTGCCTAATTCTATTTTTTATGTCTTCTTCGAGTGTATTACAAGCGTCTATTAAGATTGTAGCCTCGTATGGACTTCCAAGCACTTCTTTGTTCACTATTAAACTATTTCCAACAATAACGCCTTCATTTTCCAATTTTTTGATCCTTCTAAGAACTGAAACAGCTGGTATCCCGCATTTTTTCGCGATGCTTTTTTGACTCTCTCTCGCATCCGTTAAAAGAATTTTTAAAATTTCAATGTCCATGCTATCAACTTTAGCGCCCTTACCATTCCCCTTACGAACGCCCATGATTGTAAAAAAGCGACTTGAATCATTTATTTTTTATTGTTCAACGAGCATAATGGGCTGCAAAAAATTCAAAAAGCAGCTCTAAAAGCTAATTTTAGCAAGCAAAATCTCACCTTAAAAATTATTGCGTTAAATTCATAAAATTCATGGAAAAACTAACATTTGCAATATTTTTTGCCAAAAGATGAAAAATCTTAAAAGGCAATAACAAGGCATCTCTTTCTGAGAGGAGGAAAAACAAATTAACACATCAAAAATACATACCAAAAATAGAATTCTAGTCGAAACCATAGTTACGATACTACTTCTGCTATCCTCAATCGCTATAATAGCACTGCCCGTTAAAGCTCAACAAAACCAAGACCCCAACACTGCAGGCGGACCTTTACCTTCAGGAGTTACCCCCACTTATACTTATCAAGACACTGTATACCTAAGTTTCAGTCCTAACCCAATCGGGGTAGGTCAAACATTACTAGTCAACGTTTGGATCATACCACCAATTGGAGCTAACCGAGCGCACACAGGATACACCGTTACATTCACTAAGCCAGACGGAACAAAAGATGTAATTGGGCCTTTCAACTCATTCGTAGCTGATGGAACGAATTATTTCTCCTATACCCCTGACCAAGCAGGCAACTGGACAGTACAGTTTACTTACGCAGGCGATTACTACCCAGCAGGACGATATGTCAACGGCATTCTAAACAATTCAGCACCAGCAGGATCAAGCTTCATGGACCAACGCGATTACCCATCAACATATTATGAGCCAGCCAAAACGCCGGTACAAACTCTTGTAGTACAAGAACAACCAGTGATGTCATGGTATTCACCATTACCAACGGACTATTGGACTAGACCGATATCCCCCGATAATAGAGAATGGTCGTCAATTGCAGGAAACTTCCCATGGGCTTACTACAACAGTATCGTAAACTACTGTGGTCCTTACGTTACGGCTCCAAACACAGCACACATCGTATGGCGACAACAAGAAGCCGTAGGTGGCATAATAGGCGGTGAAGCAGGACAATACAGCATACAAGCTTCGGCGGGCACTCCAAGCGTAATCTATCTTGGCCGATGTTACCAAACTCAAACAGTACCAATCAGTGGAGTTCCCACAAGCTGCGCAGTGTGCTATGATCTACAAACAGGACAACAGTATTATGCTATACCAGTTTCACAAGGCGGAATTACCCCCACAGCAATTTCATACATTACGCCGGCAACAACTTCAGCCCAAGACCTCGGTACAGCAGCGAACGGCGAAACGGTCGATTTAATCAATTTAAGCGGTGGTCGGCTATACAAGATAAATGCTTTCACTGGCGCGGTTACGCTTAATGTTTCGACTTCTCCGTTGACATCGGGAACATTCTACAACAACAATTATGTAATAAGTGTACAGACTATTAACTCGACAGCGTGGCGAATGATAAACTGGACAACCGCCGGAACCAGCACTAACTTTGCCACAAGAATAGTTGGCAACGTAAGCTGGCCAGTAAGCATGGCACCATTCGGAACAGGAATGGCAGCTGATTTTGATACTGGCGTGGCAGTAGGAACAATTGCGGGCATATTTGGGTCAGCGTCTAATGGAACTGCCATCACAGGAGCGGAATTTGGATTAGCCGGTGGAGCTTATGGAACTCGCATAGTTGGAATTAGCATCGTAACTGGACAAGTACTCTACAACTTTACGACAGACGACACATCATTCTATCCTACCTCAGACTCAGTTGGCGATGGAAAAATATTCATTCCGATGGATGCAGGAATTCTTGACTGCTTCGACCTAATCACTGGAAAACTCGTTTGGAGCTCAACCCAATTTGACTATCCATGGGGACAGTTCGGAGCATACAGTTCTACAGTAGCATATGGCTTGTATTACTGGCCAACATACGACGGCGTAGTAGCTTTCAACGATAGCACAGGACAACGCGCCTGGAAATTCCAAGCACCCGCACCACCGTTTGAAACACCTTATACGATGTCAAATGGCACTGGCGAATACTCATTCTTCGGTTCAGCCAAGGTAGCCGATGGAAAACTCTACACATACAACACAGAGCACACGCCAAGCCAGCCTATTACGAGAGGTTGGGGACTTTACTGCATCAATGCCACAACAGGCCAAGGTATATGGAGCGTGATCGGTCCTATGGTGCCAGGAGCAATATCAGACGGCTATCTTACCGCAGGCAACTCATATGATGGATACTTGTACGCCTTTGGCAAAGGTCTATCATCCACATCAATATCGGTACCACAAACAGAACTCGATACTGGACACACCGCGGTGATATCAGGCAGCGTCTTGGATCAATCCCCAGCTCAACCCGGAACACCGTGTGTGTCAGCGCAATCAATGGGTGCCTGGATGGATTACCTGCACATGCAACAGCAAGTGCCGGCAAACATCACAGGAGTTCCAATGTCTATAGATGCAGTTGACCCTAACGGAAACTTTGTACACATTGCTACAGTTACGTCAGACGGAGCAAGCGGCACATTCGGCTACGTTTGGACACCAACAATAGCTGGAGAATACAAAATAACCGCTACCTTCGCAGGCGACGATTCATACGGCAGCTCATGGGCACAAGCATACGCTTCAGTAGTACAACCCACAACGTCACCGACGCAAACACCAGCAACAGCCGGCGGAGAAACTGTAAGCAACAGTGACTTAGCAACCTACCTTGTAGCAGGCATAATCGCTATAATCATTGCAATAGCAATAGTGGGCGCACTTCTGCTTAGGAGGAAACCTTAACCTCCATCCTTTTCTTTTTTATGAAATGAAGGTTCAACCATTTTTTGTCCAAGTAACAAAAATCATTTTCATTTGTCTTTTCTTCTTAAGATTTGAGCCTTAGTCATACTTCTTTAACAAATGTTATAAGGATATATATGGAGAGAAAAGAGAGCCGTAAGCTTTCCCGGTTTAGAGTTCTTGATTAATTTCAACCTACTTTTTTTGACAAAATCCTCTTTCGCCTTCGACATGCTTAAAAGCGGCTTTTACATTTTGACGGGAAACGGGCTATGGCATTAGCCTTGACCAATGTCAGAACCGCTCCTCTGGATGCTGATAATGCCTACCCAAAAGTACACAGGTAGGTAAACATGAAAATGATTGAATTCGTCCTCTTAGCGGTTGGCGCAGTAGTCGGAGCTTTTCTACGCTATATCATGGTCGCTTCTCCACAGACAATTGCTGGGGTTCCCGTCAACGTTTTAGCTGTTAACGTCATCGGAAGTTTTATTCTAGGATTATTTTCAGTTTTAGCGATCGCTTTAAACTTAAACTCAAATTACACTTTGCTGATTGCCACGGGTTTCTGCGGTGCATTCACAACTATGTCGTCTTTTGCGCTTGAAACCAGCAATTTAATGGATGGCAACCGCTTTATCCTTGTAGCACTAAACATACTAGCGAACGTTGGCTTATCTTTAGGCGCTGTTGTCTCTGGTAAAGTGGTTGGAGAAACCGTAATGGCGAAGGTGCTGTGATGCGCAGAAAAATGTGGAATGTAACAATTAGGATAAAAAAGAATGACGAACTAGGCGGAAAACGTCTTGAAGCTCTCATTATGGACTTTCTTATCAAGGCAGGGGTCAGTGGAGCAACGGTTTGGACAGGAGTTGACGGTTTTGGGAAACGGGGCAAATCAACTCTTAAACTTGAAGGCGTCACAGTTAACATGCCTTTGCTTATTGAAGTTATTGATGAGCAGTCAAAACTTGAGCCTCTTCTTCCCGAGCTGAAGCTGATAGTTGGAGATAACGGGCTTGTAAGTATCCAAGATATTTACATAATATAAATCTACGTCATTCACGCATTAGGCTCTGTGCAAATTCTTGACGGTTGGATTTATCGTATATGCACATTGTCTAGTTTTCCGCGATATTTTTATCAACTTGTTTTAAGTTGCTTTTTTGATTTGGCTTGTGGGATAACTGCAGGTTGCGTACAGAAAAGAACAGAAACGACTGGAAAAGTATAGAAAAGGTTAGAATCGTACCAAAAAGGCCCGAAAAGGTTATGAAAGATTGCCGTTAAACGATAAAGTTGTTTTCGATGCACAGGTGAATAATCAGAATCGATTCCAAATCCCAAAACTGGTTCGCTGGCAATACAAGCTTGAATCATCACAGATCCTAAAAGTCACCATAAGTGTCATAGGTTCATTTGGCGAAAGCCAGAGTTTTCTAGCCAAGATGCGGTCAGACGGGCGCATAACTATTCCAAGAATAGCAGCTGTTATGTTGCATCTTGACTCGCCAGAGCTTAAAAAATGCTTTATAGAAGTAACGCTTGATGCAAATGAACCCATAGTTTGATCATGCAATAAAAAAAGTTATATTGACTTTTAACAGGATACCATTTTTTTTCTTTTTATTTTTCATATTTTCGAAGAGTCTGACTGTTAATTGCAACTAAAACCGTGCTGAGCGACATCAAGATTGCTCCAATGGCTGGGTTATGATAATACCTACCCCTGAGAAAACACCGGCAGCTAGGGGAATAGCAAAGATGTTGTAGCCTGCTGCCCACCAAAGGTTCTGAACCATTTTTGAGTAAGTTTTCTTTGAAATCGCAGCTATCCTTGGCACATCCATTGGGTTATTCTTAACAAGAATTATGTCCGCACTCTCAATTGCAACGTCGGTTCCCGCACCGATTGCAATACCAACATTAGCTGTAACTAGAGCTGGTGCATCATTAAATCCATCTCCAACCATAGCGACACGATAACCCTGAGCCATCAGCTGCTTGATTCTGTCTGCTTTCTCGCTAGGCAGTACGCCGGCAAAATAACTATCAATACCAAGCTCATTAGCAACGCTCTTTGCAACATCCTCCGAATCACCAGTCAACATGTAAACTTTCACCCCATTTGACTTCAAAATCTTAACTGTCTCGCGTGATTCGTCGCGAACTTTGTCGGCAAGAGCAAACGCGCCAATCAATTTGCCATCAACAACGCTAAAAACAACGGTTTTTCCTTCCTCCTGAAGCTGCAAGATTCGCTTATCATCAACTTTAACATTTAATTGCTTCAAAAGATTGGAGCTTCCAACATAAACTTCTTTAGAGTCAATTTTGGCGTGCACACCTTTCCCCGGAATAGCTTCAAAATCATTCACATTAAGAATGTTCGTTCTTTTCGTCTTGGCGTATTCAACTATTGCTTTGGCTATTATGTGCTCAGAATTCCGCTCCACTGAAGCGGTCACTTTCAAAAGCTCATCTTCAGAAATAAACGGAACAACCTCAGTCACACCGAACTTTCCCATAGTTAAAGTGCCTGTCTTATCAAAAACCACAGCGTTGATGTCTTTCATGTCTTCGAAAGCTTTTCTGTCCCTAATTAGAATCCCCTTTTTAGCTGTAATGGAGGTTGAAAGCGCAACAACAAGCGGAATTGCTAAGCCAAGCGCATGAGGGCAAGCGATTACAAGCACAGTAACGCTTCTAGTAATTGCGAATTGAACGTTTCCAACTACCGCCCAAACTGCATAAGTTACCACACCGACAACCACGGCAACATAGAACAGTAGAGCCGCTGCCCGGTTCGCTAAGTCCTGCGTTCTAGACTTGCTCTCCTGCGCCTGTCTAACCAGTTAATCACTTGTGAAAGATAGGTTTTCTCGCCCGTCCTCTCGGTCCGCGCCTTTAAAGCTCCATAACCATTTATGGCTCCACCAATAAGCTTGTCAGCTGCTTGTTTATGGACTGGCTTGGATTCCCCCGTAAGCAGGGCCTCATTTACAAATGACTCACCTTCAAGAACAATGCCGTCGGAGGGCACCTTTTCGCCCGGTCGAATCAAAACTACATCACCCACCATCAAACGGGAGGCGGACATATCGACGACTTCTCCATCCTTCACGATGTGAGCTGTTGTCGGCAAGATTTTCACTAGTTCCTCAAGCGCCCTTGACGCGCCAAGAACGCTTCTTGCTTCAACCCAGTGCCCAAGAAGCATAACATCGATTAAAGTAGCAAGTTCCCAGAAGAAATCGTTTCCAACGGGGACAAAGACGGTCGCCGCTGAAAAGAAAAAGGCAACAGATATTGCTGTGCCAATAAGCGTCATCATTCCAGGCTGTGGTTTTCTCAACTCCTTCATCAAGCCGGTCAAGAACGGCCAGCCGCCGTAAAAGTAAATGACTCCAGCTAAACCTAGGAGAATGAAAGTTTGATAGGGAAGCGTTATAGTGTAGTGGAACCAAGTCTGGATAGTTTGGGAAAGAACCAGCACAGGAACAGTAAGCACCAGGCAAACAATGAAACGACTCTTTAACCCCATTGTATGCATAACGTGTCCTGTCTGTCCCTGCTTCATTTCAGGCATGTCCATTGCCATGGGTTCGCTATCGTTTTCATGCTGCATAATTTAGAAAAACTCCTCAAGAGTGCAACTAAAGGCTGATAAACTCATGGTAACTATGAATCCTGCAAATAATAAAGTTAAATGCTAACTAAGTTTGGGCATGAGTCTTTATAATCTGCGATTGGAACCTATTTCCATTTTGATAGAATCTCTTCTCTGCGGAACGTGGCCGTGCTAAAGTAGAATAGAGCTATGTCAATCATCAGGACAACAATTAAGCGCACTTTTGCTGTATAACCAATTGGTTGCTTGATATGTTATAACTTCTTTCATTTCAGGGATTACTGGAAATCTTTAAACAGAAAATTAATATCGGACGCTTGTGCATGGATTTAGGAAACGTTGATGAGTTAAAATGAGTTTTGGTACAAAAATCTTTAGTGGTGTTCAAGAAGCGTTAGTTTTAGCGTTAATGCTTGTGACTGTTTTTGCGCTTTTCTACGTTAACATGGACCTCATATATAAGGTAGGCATTGGAGCCATAGTGTTTGCAGTGATTTTTCTGATTACAATAGCAACTCAAATCCTTACCCAACAAAAAGAAGTCAAGCGAGCCACTGCAACCTAACCATTAGGCATTAGGTTTTCACTTTCACTCTACCCTCCCCTGTTCGGCAATGTCGTTTCATCGATCCTTTAAAAAGGGTTATGAACGTAGTTGCTGGACAAGGGAGAAAAAGTAAGATGTTTCAAAATTTAGTCGTCAAACCTACAATAGCTCAGCAACTATTTTCTTTAAACATGCCAGACGTAGATGACCTTTTTCCAGGATTTGCACCAGGCGACTTCGCTGTTCTTTATGGGTCGCCATCAATTATGTCGTTAACTTCTTTACTCTGCATAAGAGCGCAGTTACCTGCGCAGCTTGGGGGCTTAGGAAGCAACGTTGTTTTTATTGATGGCGGAAACACGTTTAGACTTTATAAAATCGCCCGTTTAGCCCAACTTCACCAGCTTAACCCTCAGAAAGTGCTTGAACGCATCTTTATTTCAAGAGCATTTACGGCTTATCAGTTAACTTCCCTTATACTTGATAAGTTAGAAGAAACTATAAAAAACTGCAATGCCAAACTCGTAGTGATTTCAGACATAGCAGGATTCTTCTTAGACAATGACGTACCTCATGAAGAAGCTCAAAGAGTCTACAGCCAAATTATCAGCTACCTCTCAAGCTTTGCAAAAAAACACCAAATAGTACTAATTGCAACTTACCTGCCTTACTCAGACAACAAAAGAAACAGTTTATTTCAAGAAATAACCTGCTCAAAAGCAAACACCGTACTATCGTTTAGCAAAACACCCTTCACGCGAGAAGTAACGCTAGAAAAGCACCCATATTTTGTTTTAGGGACCGCTGAACTTCCATCCGAAAATTTAAAATTAACAGACTTCATGGGCGCTTGACGTGGGTAAAACAGTTGAATCATATCGCATGGTAATTGAAGATGAAATACGGCGTTGGAACGGTTTCGCAAAAGTACTACGTAAAGAAGATAGAGAAGCCTTCGAAGTTTTGATGGATGCATGCAGAAGTTATGCGTCAGCCGGAAGTAACGCTACTCAACCATTACCTTTTGAACCAATGTTGATGTCGATGCTGGTGTCGCAGCAGGTACGCTTGGCGAGGTTACAGAAGGAATTAGATGACCTCAAGCAAAAGCAGCACAATGTCTAATTACATTAGAGGATGGCTAGTTGATACTTTCCTTTCTGACCTTCAGCATCATTCAAGATGATATGCTTCTTCACCGTGCTGGCTAAGATCTAAACCATCCTCTTCTTCTTTAGGACTTACTCGCAAAGGAGAAAACAGATCCACCAATCTAAGAAGAAGTAAGATCCAGCAAACGCGAAAGCAGAAACAACCAATACTGCAAGCACTTGGACCCCAAGCTGAGCAGCGTTGCCATAGAATAGTCCTTGAACAGTAGGATTAACCAAAGCAGTTGCGAATAAACCAACTGCGATTGCACCGATTATTCCGCCGATACCATGGCAAGCAAAAACATCTAAAGTATCATCTATTCTTGATCTGCCCTGCTCGCCAGTTAGCTACCAAATTGGAAACTATTCCTGCAACTAAACCAATTATCACTGCCGCCAATGAAACTAACGTACCCTGAAGCCGCTGTAATAGCTGCCAAACCACAGACTGCACCAACTGCAATGCCTATTGCTGAAGGCTTGCCCTTGATTACCCAATCCATTATCATCCAGCTTACAGCTGCTGCGGCAGCTGCCAAATTAGTAACTACAACGGCAGATACAGCAATATTATCGGCTGCTAATGCACTGCCACCGTTGAAACCGAACCATCCGAACCAAAGTAACCCTGCGCCTAAAATTACATACGGAATGTTTGTTGGCTTAAATTCCGCTGCCTCAGATGCTAGTTTGCTTGCGCCTTTTTGGTCTAAGGCTTTAAGCTGATCTTTCCAGTAAACACAGCCTTTTCTTCTGCCAACAACAAGCGCTGCCGCCAACGCAGATAATCCTGCCGCTATGTGCACTACTATGCCGCCTGCAAAATCTACCGCGCCCAAAACATGAAGCCAGCCGTTAGCGTTCCACACCCAATGGGCGATAGGTGAATAAATTAGGGTTGACCACAAAACAACAAAGATAAGCAATGATTTGAATCGGATTCTTTCTGCGCATGCACCTATAATTAGGGCGGGTGTAATGGCTGCAAACTTTAGTTGGAAAGCAAAGAATAATATTTCAGGAATAGCTGGCGCGTAAGAGACTAATGGTATTTATGGTTATTCCATTTAATCCAAATAAGCTTGGGCTGAACCCTATGATTCCACCTATGCTTTTTCCATAAACGAAGCTATAGCCCCAAAAGAACCAAACAAGACTAACTACTGCAAAAATAATGATGCATTGAACTAGTGTTGAAACAAGGTTTTTTCTTCGAACTAAACCGCCGTAAAAGAAAGCTAAAGCTGGAACCATTAGCATTACTAGGGCTGTTGACATTAGTACCCATGCAATGTCAGCTGGTACAATTGCCGCCACTATCTTCTCCCTCTTTAGCGTTATTACTGTTTGTTTGTTCTTGCATGTTGGCAAAACTAATATTTAAACTATACATTCGCATTGATATTCGACTGTTATTATGGATAAATGCACAAAAAAGCACTTGCATATACAATGCATTCTTTCAACATTCATTTAGAATTGAATAGATTTTATGGAAACATGTCCAAAAAAACGGGATTAAAACTGTTGAATGTTCAAAAATTAATTACAAAATTAAATTAAAAAAAAAGATTTGGTTTAGGCTATAGCCCTAATGTTTTAGTCAAGCTGGTATGCTTCTTCGCCATGTTCGCTCAGGTCTAAGCCTGCGTCTTCTGCTTCCTCGCTAACTCTTAATGGTGAGAATATGTTCACCAGTCTAAGCAGTAAGTAGGAACCGAAGAATGCAAATGGCACTACTACGCCAACTGCAACTAATTGAGCAAGCAAGTTGATGTGGGTTTCCAAATAATGCACCGTTAACGCCTGGAACGCCTACTGTTGCACTGATTGCTGCTGAAGCAAAGAGTCCTGTTGCGATTGAACCCCATATTCCGCCGACACCGTGGCATGCAAATACATCCAATGAATCATCTATTCGTGATCTGCCTGATCTCCAGTTAGCCACTAAGTTTGAGATAACTCCTGCTGCTAAACCAATTATTAATGCTGATGATGCGCTAACGTAGCCTGCCGCAGGTGTAATTGCGACTAACCCAACCACAGCACCAACAGCTATACCTGTTGCTGATGGTTTTCCTTTGATTACCCAGTCTGCAAGCATCCAGCTTACGGCAGCTGCGGCTGCTGCCAAGTTTGTGGTTACAAGTGCTGAAACTGCTAAGTCGTTTGCGGCTAATGCACTGCCTGCGTTGAAGCCGAACCATCCGAACCATAGTAATGCTGCACCTAAAAGTACGTAGGGAATGTTTGTTGGTTTGAATTCGGTTGAATTGTCTTTTTTGATCTAAAGCTTTCATATGACTTTGCCATGGAACGGCGCATCCTTTTCGTCTGCCTACCACTAGTGCCGCTGCTAATGCTGAAATGCCTGCTGAAATGTGGACTACTATTCCTCCTGCAAAGTCGATGGCGCCGAGGTTGTGAAGCCAACCGTTCGGGTTCCATACCCAGTGGGCTATTGGCATGTAGATAAGTGTCGACCATAGAACCATGAAAATAAGGAGTGATTTGAATCTGATTCGTTCTGCACATGCTCCAATGATTAATGCTGGTGTGATTGCCGCGAACTTTAGCTGGAATGCAAAGTACAGTAGTTCTGGAATTTGTGGTGCAATTGCCGTGTTAACAGCATGTATATCTAAACCATTTAATCCTATCAGGCTTGGACTGTAGCCGATTAAGCCATTGATACTGGTTCCAAAGACTAGGGCAGTAGCCCCAGAGCGCCCAGATAATGCTTATGACTGCGAATATTATGAAGCATTGGACGATTGTTGATACTAGATTTTTCCTTCGCACTAGGCCTCCGTAGAAGAATCCTAGTGCTGGTGTCATTAACATGACTAATGCTGTTGCAGTTATTACCCACGCTATGTCTCCTGCCGCCATTTTTTCATCTCTCCTAATTTGACATTTGTTACCTGATTCAATTTTTACCTTAACACGTATCTCACAGTTATATTTAAAAGCTACGCATATGAAGTGCATTTTACCTTTACAATAACCAATTGTCCATTTAATCACCAACCATTACTGAAGTTCATTCAATTTCATCATCAAAACAAACCTGATTATAAAAAAATGTTCAAAAATAAGCCCATAACCGAAAGTTTGTAGACCATGGAAAACATTCAGGTCCAGGTGACTTAGTACAAATTTACATTTTCCCGTAAAAACAATGTTAAAAAAATCAACATTAATTCAAATGATGAAAATACTTGGTCAAAGTCAACTAGACCAAAATCGAATTCAACTAAATGGTAAAGTTGTCTTTTAAGGTAAATTTTATTTAAATAACTTTTTTATTCCTGTTGTGGTTACGTTGTAATCTAATCATTCCAATGTGTCGTTGAGTTTGGAGAATGCTGTTTGGATTTCATTTCAGAATTAATTAAGTCCGTTGTAGCTCTGTTCATTATAGTTGACCCCTTGGGTAACATACCCATTTTCACGGGCTTAACCGAAAATATGGCAGCTGATAATCGAAAAAAAGTCTACAACACAGCTGTTCTTGTTGGCGTTATTCTGCTGCTTGTTTTTGCGTTCACAGGCAATGTAATCTTGCAACTTTTTGATTTGTCAATTTGGAGTTTTGAAGTTGCTGGAGGAATTCTTCTGCTGATAATTGCCATCAGAATTTTAATTTCAGGTGGTCATGAAAACGTTGAATCTCCAGAAAGCATAGGCGCGGTTCCAATTGCCATACCTTTGCTGGTTGGTCCTGGAGCCATTACCACAACCATCTTTAACCTTCAAGCGTACGGTACAATAATAGCGATTGTTGCAGTTGTAGCAGTATTATCATTAACATGGATCATTCTTAGATACATAAACGGTATTTACAAGTTTTTAGGCAAAACAGGTTCTTTGGTAATTGCAAGGGTTATGGCTCTACTTATTGCTGCAATAGCAACCCAATACATCTTGACTGGCGTAACCCATTTTCCTTTCTCAGCACATTTCCTATTTCTTTAAGCGTGATCAACTTGAGAAGCGAAGTTTCTTGTTTTCTTAAAGATAGGAAAAGTCTAAGTCTTGCAGTTAATATTTCCAAAAGCTTAGTTTAGTGCGGCTGTTAATTTGCCATCACAGAAAGTTACAGCCGCGAAGAGAAACATTATTTAGTTTTATTCCGAAAATAATATTATTGAAGGTAGGAACATTTGGAAACAAAAAAATTTACCAGTCCAGGAGCTTAGCACTTTTGACGGAAAAGATGGCAAGCCTGCATATCTTGCCTACAAAGGCAAAGTATATGATGTAACCGATTCACCTCAGTGGATTGATGGTGACCATATAGGCCATTCGGCAGGTCAAGATTTAACCATGGAGATGGAAATTGCGCCTCATGGTGAAGACGTCATGGAAAAAATGAAAATTGTCGGAGTTTTAGTTTAAGATTTGGTTTAATTTATCGTTATGGTCTCACCATTTTTTTAAGCACCTATCTGCTTTAAGTTGAAAATGAAAAACCTCGTACCGTAACTAAAGCTCTTATTAACTGATCCTGTTCGCAAATTCACGTGAAATTCTGGTTTGAACAAAAACTAATTTAAGCATGTTTATCGTTGAAAAATATAGAATGCATATAAATTTTTCAATTGCAGTATTCTCAAAAATATGAGATGTTAATTTTCTTTGATGTGAATACAGAATGGAGAAAATAAGAAAACATAAGACCATAGTTATTGTTGGGGCTATAACAATCGTTATTGTGCTTGGTGCCTGGATAGCGCTATCTATGCAAGCTGCCTCGACCAAAACACTTTATCCTACGGAGATTCGCCAATATCAAGGCCAAAACCTCTCCTCAATTAACGATGTTTATGAAAACGCGATTAAAGGAACACAATACATCAACCAAACAACATATCAGTTAACTATCACTGGACTTGTGAACAAAACAATTCTAAGCACCTACGACGACGTGGTGAACAATTACCAGCACTACCAGCAGGTTGTTACAATTAACTGTGTTGAAGGGTGGAGTGCTAAAATTCTTTGGGAAGGCGTTCTCGTAAAAGATTTGTTGCAAGACGCTGGAATCTCAAACAATGCAACAGTCATTATTTTCCATGCTTCGGATGGATACACGACGGCTCTTCCAATTGACTACATAATTCAAAACAACATAATGATTGCCTACAAAATGAACGGTGTTGCCTTGACACCACAAATAGGGTGGCCGTTCATGCTGGTAGCCCAAAGTCAATACGGATACAAATGGATAAAATGGTTAACAGAAATTGAAGTTTCAAACAATACGAATTACTTAGGCTATTGGGAAAGCAGAGGATATCCTAACAATGCAACACTCCCATAATAATTCGTAATTAGCAAAATTGTACTAAAAATTTCTTACCAATCAAATTAATTGGTTGGTTAGCTTTTCAGTTTTGTTTTTTTCGGCATATAGCTTTGTTCCAGACGATACGCGTATCGTTTGAGGAACCATTTCTTGACAACTTCAACTAAGAACAAGTAAGCAGCTATCAGTCCCACTAGGGCTAGATAGAAGGCTGCTGGAGGAGGCGAAAATCCGAATATGGCGCCAAGCGGCGTGTAAGGTAGTGCAAATGCAACGGCCACAACGGATAAGCTGCTAATGATCAAATATTTTCCAGGTTTGCTTTTGTAAAACGGCGTTTTTCTGGTTCTTAACACGAAAACCACGAGTGTTTGTGTTGAAAGAGACTCCACAAACCAAGCTGTTTGAAACAGATGTTGCCTTTGAAGTTCAGGAACAAACGCAGGAAAAATTGGCAGAAAGACAAACAGTAACAAGAAAAATGTCAAGTAATCAAAAATCGAGCTTACTGGTCCCATAACCAACATGAATCTTCTTATGTAGGAAATATCGAGTTTCTTTGGTTTTTGAATGTACTCTTCGTCCACGTTGTCAGTTGGTATTGTCGCTTCAGAAAGATCGTAGAGGAGGTTGTTTAGGAGAATCTGAATAGCTGTCATTGGTAGGAAGCTCAGAAATAAAGATGCCCCAGCCACACTAAACATAGTGCCGAAGTTTGAGCTGACCCCCATCATGATGTATTTCATGGTGTTGCCGAATGTTTTTCGTCCTTCTAAAACTCCTTGATCAAGAACAGTCAAGTCTGGTCTCAGTAATATTAGGTCTGCGGATTCTTTTGCGACGTCAACAGCGTTCTCAACCGATATTCCCACATCAGCCGTTTTCAAGGAAGGAGCATCGTTGATGCCATCACCCATGTATCCAACAACATGCCCGTTGGATCGTAAAGCCTTAATCACTCTGTCTTTTTGAGCTGGGTTCACACGAGCAAAAATATTGTTCTCTTCCACAACCCGGGCATAGAGCATCATCTTGGAGCTGGGCAATATCATTTCCTAGAATTATCCCTTTTATGTTGAATCCCAATTGTTCACAGGTTGTTTTTGTGACCAACTCATTGTCGCCAGTGACTATTTTGAGTTCTACTCCGTCTCTGGCAAGCAAACCAATAGATTCCTTTGCGCTTTCTTTAGGGGGATCAAGAAAGATAGAAAACCCAGAAAAACCATGTCGGTTTCGTCGCCAATGGAGTAGTGCGTTTTGTCATCCTTAACTTTCTTGTATGCGACTGGCTAAAACTCTGTATCCCTGTGCGCTTAGGTCATTGTATTGTTGCTCATACTTGTTTTGGCAAACATTTGTGAAATCGGTCAGGTTTTCGTCAGTTTCGCAGTACGAGCAAATTTTTAGGATTTCTTCAGGGGCTCCTTTGGAGATTATGAGTCTTTGTCCTTCATATTCGACTACTACCGAAACGCGTCTTCGTATAAAGTCAAACGGTATCTCATCAATTTTTTTTATACCAGTTACGTCGAATTGCTTATACTGAACTACTGCGTCGTCAAGAGGGCTTTTCAATCCAGCTTCAAGAACGCTGTTAAAATAAGCATACATCAAAACTTTCTGTGCTTCCTTTCCCTCAAGATCCTCATAATCGTTTAATGTGAGCTTGTTCTCAGTGAGCGTACCAGTCTTATCCGTGCATAAAATGTCCATGTTACCAAAGTTCTGAATAGATGCCAAGCGTTTCACGATAACACCTTTTTTGGACATCGCCACGGCACCTCTGGATAGGTTAATTGACATTATCATGGGTAAAAGCTCAGGCGTCAAGCCAACCGCAAGAGCTACCGCAAAAAGAAGTGACTGCAAAATGCCGCGGCTTCCTGAAAAGAAAAATGCGTTCGCAAAAAAGACGAAAACCACAAGGAAAAGTGTGACTTCAGTCATTAAAGCTCCGAATCGCCTAAGTCCCTTTTCAAACTCTGTTTCAGGCGCCTTAGCTACAAGTTCTTTGGCAATTCCTCCGTACTCGGTTAAGCTACCTGTCTTTACCACGACTGCGGTTCCTGTTCCGCTAACAACCGAGGTTCCCAAGAAAACATAGTTATTCCATCTCGTTAATTCAGAAGTGACATTTGAAAGTGGATTAGCATTCTTTTCAACTGGAAATGCTTCGCCTGTTAATGCTGATTGGTTAAGGTTCAAGTCCTTCGCGCTGATTAATCTACAATCTGCGGGAACAAGATCTCCCGCGATAAGATAAACTATATCTCCAGGAACGATTTCAGAAAGCTTCACGTCTTGTTTAACGCCGTCTCTGAGAACAGTTGCCTTTGTGGTTACTCTTTCTTTAAGAGCTTCAGCGGCGTTCTGAGCCTTAGATTCCTGATAAACATCAAGAACAATGCTAAGAAGCACGATAAAGAAAATTATAATTGCGTCGGTTACGTCTCCAATAAATCCAGAAATAACAGCTGCAATCAGAAGGATAAGCACAAGCGGATTTCTCAAGTGGTACAGAATTTCAATAAGTCCAGTACGTTTTTGCTTCTCTGCGAGCTCGTTTGGTCCGTATGTTGCAAGGCGGCTTTGAACTTCCTGTGAGGTTAACCCAGACTGGGACGTCTTTAGACGAGCTAAAACGTCCTCAACAGGCAGAGACAAAAGTTCTTGGTTATCCGCCATCAAATCAACCGCTAATAATTTTCAAAATCATAGTTTAAAGTTAGCACTTTTAAATATTAAACTACTGGTTCTTGTTTTATGAGTTTTTCACAGAAAGGAATTTTGTAATTGCTGCGTTAGTCGCTTCTGGGTTTTCAAAATGTGGAAAGTGTGCTGAATTGGGAATTTTTGCGATTTGAATTTTGGGGATATTTTTTGAAAGCTCTTGTGCGATTGCAGAGAGGGCTTTTTGTGTGTTTGACCCGTTGATTAATAATGTTGAAAAGGAGATTGTTTTGGCTTCTTTATTTGTGAAGGGCGGAGGTTTCAAGGTGAGTTCTTTGATTGTTCCTGCGTTGTTTAGCATCATTAATTTGACTGGGTTTGTGAGTTGATTTATTGCGTCTGCTTTTCCTTGAACCCCTTTGAGAAATGCTTCAACTGCTTTTTCTTCGTTTCCTTGTTCAAGATATTTTAGTGCTGGATTGAGGGACTTGGTTAGGAAGTTTCTTGCTGCTAATGCAACGGAAGGTTTTCTGAGCAGGAGCGATAACATTTGAACGCGGTTTTGAGGGTCTGCGATTAATAGACTTGGTATATATGGTTCTATTAGTATAAGGCTGCGGACATTTTCGGGATGTTTATAGGCGTAATAAAGAGCGACGAATGCGCCATATGAGTGACCGATCAAATGCGTGGGTTTAGCGTTTTTCATGTTAATGAAGCCGCTCAGGTCCTCTGCGTTATTTTCGATTGAACTGTTCGAGTAATCTTTGTTCGGGTTGGGATAAGAACATCTTCTGCTATAGCTTAATGTTCTGAAACTTTCTGACAAAACATTCATTTGATTCTCCCATGCTCTATAATCTGTGGGAATCCCATGGACAAGAATCACTGGCGACCCAGTTCCTTTTTCAACAAAACCTAACCTGATACCGTTAACATCTATTGACTCCAAAAAAGACATAAAACCACTACTTTCATCACCATCACATCAGCGTTAAAGTTTTTGGTTTTTTCTACATTCTAGAAAGTAGTGAAAAGGTTGTTTTATTGTTGGTCGTTTGGCATTTATGTGGTTTGCTCTCCATAGTAGTTTATGTAAGCATTTATGAACAGTTGAATGTCGCTGAAGTCTATTTTGCCGTCATGACCGAAGTCAGCTGCCGGGTTAACAAATCCTGTAGTCCAATATGCGACGTAATCGTTCATAAACATGAAAAAGTCGGTACCGTCAACTTTAAAGTCGCAGGTCAAATCGCCCACGTACGTCACCCCAACTGTTCCGCCAGACATGGTACTTGGGGTTGCAGTGGGTTCATCTAAAGGTGTAACTGACGCGCTGATGGAGTAGTTCCCAATGGGCAAGTTTTGTGTGTTTACTTGGCAAACCAAAGTCCCCGAAGCTAAGTTCGCAATGCTAATAGTCCCATTAAATATTGAAGTAGAATTTGCAAATAGTTCAATATTTGCCTGCTCAGAAACACTGCCGCTGTTCTGTACGGTTACGTTGATGGGTAAAACGAAACCTGACTCCACAAAAGATTGCCCCAACTTAACGTTAGAAACCACAACATTTGAAGGCGGTTGTATAGGAGTCGGCGTTGATGTAACAGAGCTTCCTAACACTGGAATCGGTGAATTGTTTAAAGAACTGTAAACGTTTGAACTGTAGTAGCTTGAGGAAATGCCCTTTTGGAAAGTTGCTAACATACCTGAGGGTGAAGTAACATCTAATCCTGCGGTGGGTTGTTGCCATAAACAAAATGCTTTAACGAATGGATATTCATTTGGGAGCTCATTCGTTAGCACATTATTCCACCAAGTGGCACAAGATGCAAAATTATCGCCTAATTCTGCGAACATCATTGGTTTACCTGGTGCAACTGCTTGAATACTGTTGATTTCAGTTTGTTGCTGTGTGTCTTGTGAAATTGACACTTCGTTTAGGCCAGCATAAATATCTGTGGCAGTCCAGTCAACATAATTGTTTCCGGGATACACTGACTGCAAAGTACTTTCAGAGTCTCCAACGGCTGCTGGACACCAAACCCAAGATATGTCTGTTTCACCTGTAGCTCGAACTTTATTCACTATGTATTGCCATGCTTGAACAAATAAAGCTGGCGTGTTGCCGCTTCCCCCAGGATAACAGCTGCCAGACCATACACCAGTGAATTCCCACATTAAACGTACAAAGAATGGATGATTCCACGCTTTAGCTGCGTCACCCCATGCAGTTAAATAAGAATCAAAAGTTCCGTCAAGAATGTCTTGAAGACTATTAAACGCCGGTGTATCACTTGAATTAGAAGATGCACTTTCAGGTGACCAGCTTATCATAGGAATTATTCCAGCGTCTCTACATTCAGTCATTTGCGCTGTATCAAACTCAGCGATGTTGTTTGAATCGTCAGGTCTATTCCAAAGTTGAATCCAATCCCATATTGAAACATCTTTGCCTACTTGATTTTCGAAAGTTGTAACTGCACTGTAACTTCCAATATGTCCATCAGATGCATCACTGACCCAAGCACCCCAATAAATCTGGCTTGACTGTGCCTTCACAGCTGATGGATTGAAAGCCAAAAACATTGAACAAACTAAAAAACCGCCCAAAACCACAGCGAAAATTTTTTGTCTTTTTTTAATCAATTTCGTCGCCTCTTTGGGAACGCTACATAAACCATTGACCCAAGTAAAGCTAAAATAACAATGAAAACAGTTATCATCCTTAACTTGTTGACTAAGTACTCATACCCGTGACTTGGTAAACCTCTACCGAAAAGCAACCCGCTAAGAAACGCGGTCACCGGTGTTCACCTAAACAAACTAATTGAACGAAAGTCTTCAATTCCAATGAATCAACGGAGAAAAAGCCTGCTTTCTCTTTCATCACTTGCCCCTCAAACACCTGTACAGTGAACTTTCTTCGGTGCTGAGGTTAAATTGCATTATCTAAGTAGAATATACCCAACTATATTGAAACAATAGGCAGGATACATCATTTAAAAATCATTGAGGCTTGAAATGACCTGTGGGTGCGACTTGTTTAAACACAAACTGCCTGAACTAATACAGATTTAGCTTACTGTCTTCATTAAAATCTGAATTGTTTTTGCAGTGAGTTGTTGTTTTAGTTTGTTTTCTTGATTCAGGGCTTTGTTCGTTTGCAGGTTGAGTTTAAAAAAGTCTTGAAAAGTCTGGGAAAGTCTAGAAAAGTTTAAAAAAGTCTGCACAGAACATTTTTCAACATACCACTATTCAAAAAGTAACATTTCGAGGGTTGCTAGAAGCATGCAACAAAGTACAAGTTCCAATCGCGCAATAAGAGGGCAATTCAAATTTCTGTGGAAAAAATAGAAGTGCGAACCCCATCATAGTACTCCCATCCTACAAGTGCGGCATCATTAACTCGGATAAGACTTACTCGCAGATACCCATTATCAACGGAAAGTTATTAAAAAGTTTGTAGTAACCTTGCCGCGCACACAACATCCAACATTGGACCATCGTAGAAAAAAGATAACGCTACGCTGGAGTTGTGGTGAGGCCGCTGGGATTTGAACCCAGGATCGCATACGCCCCAGGCATGTATCCTGAACCATGCTAGACGACGGCCCCATGTACATGCTTTTTTGCTAGATGAGGGTACAGTTGTCTTTAGCCTGAAGCTGCGACCGCATTGAGATATTGACCGAAGTTTATTTAGCTTTTCGGAAATATGTGACTCCTCCAATCACTTTGTCCTCATACCCCTGACTCAGCAAATATTTTACCCGTGCCTTGTCAGTGGGGTCAACTTCTTGTACGTCGTATTCTTGCACGTTACCAAAGTAATCGACGCTTAGTCTAGCGTATAATCCAACGTACATCAGCGATCTGTGTCCTAGCAGGTATTGAACGCTGTCTGGGTTGCCTTTTTTGTGTCTTTCACCGGTTGCTCGCCAGTATCGGCAGGTGTACAAGTGTATTTTGCGAAGTTCTTGGTTACCTGTTTTTGCAATAGCTCGTTGACGCATTCTTCTGAAAGCCTTTTTCAGCGTAAAATTAATTGTGTCTTTATCAGTGATGGCCATGTTTAGGTTCAATTCTTTTTTGAGGAAAGCCTCTATGTTGCCGTTTTGGGTTAAAGGAAAAGGCAAAAGATGCTTCTTGCAGGTGTAGGGAGGCTTGTTGCGTTTGTATTTTTTGCGAATGGTCCTTGTCTGAATCCTAACCATGTCTTTGCTCTCGACTCCCACTCTTTTTGTTCATAGGCTTTCACGGGGGCTTAAGCATATCATTTCGACAATTTAAAAGGCAATTGTTGAAACTAATGATTGCATCATTGGATGGCTAACTAAAAGTGAAAAAATCGTTCGAACGCGATAGTGAGAGCTGGAAACCAATAGGTTTAAGAGGTAACTGCTCGGAGAACTTTTTGTGGAAGCAAATATTGAGCGCTTTAAGAATGAGATAAAACCGTTTGTTAGCGATTGGAGGTCAATTGACCTTCGGGTAATTGCATCTCGTTCAGCTGATAAGTGGATCTATGGAGCGATACGGATAGTTCTGGACACAAGCGAGCCATCAACAGAAACTCGAAAAGATTTGCCTTCTATAGATGGGTTATTGGTTGCTCATGAGCGGTGGGAAATTAACAGGTTAGACGAGCTTCTAGATTCGCTCTCTTCAGGAGAGATACATATCGACGGAAAGATTGTGGTTGTGGAAAACGCAAATTGCAATCCAAAAATAAATTACTCATTTCAGCGAATGGACAGACAGTGGTCTTTTCAGCGCTTTGCACTAAACAATTATTCATTTTATCTTCAAAATTGGGCGGGAATTTCCATGTTTGAAGGAAATAATGAGGCTGTGGACAGCTTGTTGCAGTCAAGTAATCCTCCATGGGATGGAGTGCGTGATTTGCTGACAAACTTTCTAGGCGTTTCACCCAACTTCAGCTCTCAAGTGAATACCAAATTGGTTGAGATAATAGCTCCGTTGAATGTTAAGATTTCAATGTGTGCATTCTATGAGGATAACACAGTTCTCGTCAACGTTGAGGCGAATCCTTTAATCGCACGAGAATTTGTCGCTCTTTCATCAATTGGGCTTCTGGCAGATGGTTCGCGAATGCGTTTACGCAACGCCGAAAAGACTTTTTACGATGAATCTAACTTTCGCATAGAGGTTTCTTTTGGGCAAAAACTTGTTTCCGTCGACTTGATCTTGACTTATCATGATATCAGTGTCGATAGATCAAAGATATTTGAAGATCCAGGAAGCGAAATAAATCCAAGATTAGCACTCTTGCATAAAGAAAAGTTGGAAAATTTCCTGAATTCCCTAAGAACAGAGAAGGATAAGTTCTTTGAGGACAAGGTATCTCTGCTTTTTCATGTTCTTGGGTTTTCCTCTGGACATTACGGTCGTGCGTATCCAGACAATCTGGACATTCTTGTCTTTCCTAGTAATAACCAATGGATGCTGGCGGTAGAATGCACAGAGCAAGAGATTGATATAAGCAATAAACTTTCAAAACTTGCCACAAGAACAAAGCTTTTAGTTGCTGCAACCCCAAATATTTCTGTTTTTCCAGTCATAGTAACAAAGTTCCCAAGCGCAATTCTCAATGATTCAGATAAGGAAAAAGCCGCGAAAGAAAGAATAGCTATTATTACATCAGACAGCTTTGAGGGCTTAATTCAATTGGCCATTGAAGGAGCAAATTCGGAAAAGATCCGAGACTTTGTTTTGAGGCTTGTTCCCTTCTAAGCATTTATCATCCGCTTCACTGCGTCTTTAACAAAGTCGGCTGTTGATGTGTTCTGTATGATTTTATTTAATCATGATAGCATTTTTCAGGCCTTTGAAATGCGGGTCGCCAGTGAAGACTTTTGCTTCAAGCTTATCCGCAGCAGCTAGAATAAACGCGTCAGCGATGCCAAAATCTTTGGTGGTTTGTCGCATCTTAAAGTGGAAAATGCCAGCCTGCTTAGAAATTTGCTCGTCCAACTTTATGATTTGAGAATTACTCAGAAGCATCTCGTATGCTGCCTCAACATCGCGGCCTTCTCTTGCGGTTTTGCTGATTATTTCAGCAACGGTAATTGCACATGTATATGTTTCGTTGTTGGAATCCTCTAAGAGGTCGTCTAGTTTTGCCCCATATTCGGAGCCTCTGAAATACTCTATCCAAGCCCATGCATCAACTATATATTTATTCAAGTTGCCCTTTCAGCTCGTCTTCTGCGGTGAATGAAGACATGCCCTTGAACATGCCGAAGCCATTTTTACGGCATTTTTTCACCATTATTTCTACGCATTGATTTTCTTTGATGTTTTGGGTTTCTACAAGTTCTTTAGGTAAGGTAACAACTAATGAACCGCCCACTTTTCTTGTTTTAGTTAAACACCCAACCATAACCATTGCCTTCGTGGAAAATTAACTCTGTGTTATACTTAAGTTTATCTAAATTATACTTTACTATCACAGAAAAGTTTTTTTCACACTCTAAACGACTCTAAAATATCTAAAAGAAAAAACAATAACATCATCATATGCTCGCACAATACACAGAATACGCCAACATAGGCGGAAACAAAAACGGGAGCATACGGACAAACAAAACTCGAATCATAGGAATTGCGGTTTGATGAGCACTGACAGACTATTGCTTCATAATCTTTACCGCCAGAACCCTTAGCCACTCCAGCAGCTTCAATGGCTCTGAATCAACCAATTTACTTAAAAGCCCTGTTATCCTCTGAAGACTGCAAAAATCTCGCCCAAATTCTCCAACTTGGACAACGCAGAATTGATTCTTGTTAAAATCGTTCATGACTAAAGAAACCTCATGTCTTCTGAAACGAAAAAAGAAAAGGGAAGAACGCAGAAAAGTGAGCTTGGAGATTTGGCCAGCCATAGCTTTATCCATGCTAGACGATGGCCCCTTACAACTAACAAATATGCTGAGCGATGTAAGAGAAAAACTGCTCTGA